>NZ_CP109013.1:3651282-4868376 GCF_036226745.1 Streptomyces sp. NBC_00683
GGAGAGGAAGAACTTCAGCGCGGCTTCGGAGGAACGCCGGTCGCCGCGCTTGATGCCGACGAGGGCGAAGGCGGGGAGCGAGGCGACTTCGAGGGCGACGACGAGGGTGGCGAGGTCGCGCGCCGCGGGCAGGAGGGCGGCGCCCGCCGCGGAGGACAGCAGCAGGAACCAGAACTCCCCCGCCGGCAGCTTGCGGGTGTCGCCGATCGAGAGCAGCGCGGTGAGCAGGGCTCCGCCGAGCACGAGGGCCTGGATGACGAGGGCGAAGTGGTCGGCGGTGTAGCTGCAGGCCTGGGTGCCCCCGGTGAGGCAGAAGGTGGAGCGGTCTCCGGCGCGGAGCGGGATGAGGAGGGCGAGCGCGGCGACGAGTCCGGCGACGGCTCCGTAGCCGAGGAGCGGCTTGCGTCGCTCGCTGACGAAGAGGTCGGCGACGAGGACGGCGAGCGCCACCACGGCGGCGATGACGGGCGGTGCGATCGCGAGCCAGTCGACGGACTGGACGAGGCTTGCCGCCCCGGTTGCGCTGTCGGCTGCCACGGTCACGACTTGCCTCCTGCGAGGAGCTTCTGCACGGCCGGGTCGGTGAGGCCGAGGAGGACGGCGGGCCACAGTCCGGCGAGGACGGTGAGGGCGGCGAGCGGGGTCCAGGCGGCGAATTCGTAGCTCTGGATGTCGGCCACCGGGGGCTGCTCCTCGCGGTCACCGCCCGTCTCGGGCGTCCCGCCCATGCACACGCGGCGTACGACGATGAGCATGTACGCGGCCGTGAGCAGGGTGCCGAAGGCGCCGATGGACATGAAGGTGAGGAAGGCGGGGCGGCTGAGTCCTTCGGCGGGGTCGAAGGCGCCGAAGAGGGTGAGCATCTCGCCCCAGAATCCGGCGAGGCCCGGGAGGCCGAGCGAGGCCACCGCGGCGAACGCGAGAAGGCCGCCGAGACGGGGGGCCCGGCCGTACAGAGCGGCTCCCGTGGCTCCGGCGAGCGTGTCGAGGTCCGCCGTGCCGTACCGGTCCTTGACGGCGCCGACGAGGAAGAACAGCAGTCCGGTGATGAGGCCGTGGGCGATGTTGGCGAAGAGTGCGCCGTTGACGCCGGTGGGGGTCATCGTCGCGATGCCGAGGAGTACGAAGCCCATGTGGCCCACGGAGGAGTAGGCGATGAGGCGCTTGAGGTCGCCCTTCGCGCCGGGGCGGGCGAGGGCGAGGCAGGCGAGGGATCCGTAGATGATTCCGACGACGGCGAACGCGGCGAGGTAGGGCGCGAAGGTCTGCATCCCGTCGGGCGTGATGGGGAGCAGGATCCTGACGAAGCCGTACGTTCCCATCTTCAGCAGGACGCCGGCGAGGAGGACGGATCCGACGGTCGGCGCCGCGGTGTGGGCGTCGGGGAGCCAGCTGTGCAGCGGCCACATCGGCGTCTTCACGGCGAGGCCGACACCGATGGTGAGTACGGCGATGACCTGCACGGATGCGGTGAGTCCACGGCCGTTGTCAGTGGCGAGTGCCACCATGTCGAAGGTGCCGCTCTTCAGTCCGATGAGGAGCAGCCCCAGCAGCATGAGCACGGAACCGAGCAGCGTGTAGAGGATGAACTTCCAGGCGGCGGGCTGCTTCCGGTCGCCGCCCCAGCGGGCGATGAGGAAGTACATCGGGATGAGGACCATCTCGAAGGCCAGGAAGAACAGCAGCAGGTCGAGGACGGCGAAGGTCGCGAGGGTGCCGGACTCGAGGACGAGGACGAGTGCGACGAAGGCCTTCGGGGAGGGGCCTGCGGGGAGCTTGAAGTAGCTGTAGAGCGCGCAGAGGAAGGTCAGCAGCGCGGTCAGTACGAGGAGGGGGAGCGAGATGCCGTCGGTGCCGAGGTGGATCCGGACGTCGAGTGCCGGGATCCAGCTGATGTCGGTGGTGGCCTGCATCTTCGACGGGTGGTCGTGGTCGAAGCCGGCGGCCAGGACGAGTGCGGCGACGAGGACGGCGCCGGTGACGGTCACGCCGTGGCGGAGCACGGCCTGGTCGGGGTTTTTGCCCTTGAGTCCGGGCGGGGCGGGCAGGAGCGCGGCGACGGCACCGACGAGCGGGCCGACGACGATGAACGCCAGAAGGAACTGCATCACGGATGCGCTGATATCGATCACGGTTCACGCCCCGGCGTTGACGTTGGCAAAGACGACGGCGGCGATCGCCAGGACAAGGGATCCGGCGAGCAGCGCGCCGAGGTAGGTCTGCACGTTGCCGGTCTGGGCGCGGCGGACCACGGTGCCGAGCCCGCGGGCGATGCTGCCCGAGGCGCGGACGTACGTGTCGACGACCTCGCGGTCCAGGAAGCGGACGAGGCGGGCGGCTTCCTGGACGGGGCGGACGAAGGCCCTCGTGTACAGGGCGTCGAGGTGGAAGCCGGTGACGGCGTGCCGGTGGAGGGGGCCGAGCAGGAGACGGCCGGGGTCCGAGGGGTCGGGGGCGTCCGCGATGGTGCCGTAGGCGGCGGTGTGGGAGGTCATCGCCTCGACCTCCACCAGGGCGGGTTCCGCGTCGGGGTGGGCGGCGACGGCGCCAACCGGGGGACGGTCGGCCATCGCCATGGTGTGGCGCCAGGCCCCGTAGGTGACGAGTCCGCCGACGAGGCCTACCCCGGTGGAGAGCACGGCGGTCGTGAGGGACGGGGTGAGGCTGTGTCCGTCGAACCAGTCGGCGATGACACCGACGGTGAGGCCGAAGGCGATCGTGGGGACGGCGAGGACCCAGAGCACGGAGGTCATCGCGACGGGCTGCTTGCCGTGGTCCGGGGCCTCGGTGCCGCGCCCGCGGAAGGCGAGGAGCCACAGGCGGGTGGCGTAGGCGGCGGTGAGGACAGCGGCGAGGAGCCCGGCGACGAGGATCGTCCAGCCTGCGGCCGCGGGCGCCACGTCACGGTCGCCGAAGGCGGTGTGCTCGGCGGCGACGAGCACGGCTTCCTTGGAGAAGAAGCCGGCGAACGGGGGGATGGCGGCGAGGGCGAGGAGGGCGACGGTCATCGTCCAGTACGCGTCGGGGATGCGCTTGGTCAGGCCGCCCATGCGGGACATGGCGGCCAGTGAGTTGGTTCCCGCGGCGTGGATGACGACGCCCGCGGCGAGGAAGAGGACCGCTTTGAACGCACCGTGCGAAATGAGGTGGAAGACGGCGGCACCCCTGTCGCCGACGGCCAGGGCTCCGGACATGTAGCCGAGCTGTCCGATGGTCGAGTAGGCGAGGACGCGTTTGATGTCGTCCTGGGCCAGAGCGGCAAGTCCGGAGCCGATCATCGTGACGGCGGCCATCACGGCGAGGACGACGAGGGCCGCGCCGGATTCCGCGAAGACGGGGAGGAGCCGGGCCACGAAGTAGATACCGGCGGCGACCATCGTCGCGGCGTGGATGAGCGCGGAGACCGGGGTGGGGCCGGCCATCGCGTCGGGCAGCCAGGTGTGCAGGGGGAACTGCGCGGATTTGCCCGCGACGCCTGCGAGGAGCAGCAGGGCGATGAGGGTGGGGTGGTCGAGTCCGCCGTTGGCGACGGCTCCGAGGATCCCGGTGATGCGGAAGGTACCGGTGTCCGCGGCGAGTGCGAACAGGCCGATGAGGAAGGGGACGTCGCCGAGCTTGGTGACGAGGAAGGCCTTGAGGGAGGCGGCGCGGGCCTCGGGCGTCTCCCAGTAGTGGCCGACCAGGAAGTACGAGCAGATGCCCATGATCTCCCAGCCGACCAGGAGCACCATCAGGTCGCCGGAGTAGACGACGAGCAGCATCGCGGAGGTGAAGAGGGAGACGAGGGCCGCGTACGAGGGGTAGCGGGCGTCGTCGCGCAGGTAGGCCGTCGAGTAGATCTGCACACAGGTGGCGACGAGTGCGACGAGTACGGCGACGAGGACGGCGAAGCCGTCGAGGTACAGGGCGAGGTCGATGGGGACCGAGCCCGTGGGGGTGAGTTCGGTCGCGGCGACGACGGCCGGGCCGCCGCCCTGGCGTACGGCGACGACGACGGCGATGACGCCTGCGGCGAGCGTGGGCAGTACGGCGAGGGGGCGTGCGTAGCCGGTCCTGCCGAGGAGGAGTCCGGCGGCGGCACCCAGGAACGGGAGGAGGGGGACGAGGACGGCGAGGGTCGTGGTGGTCACGCGGTGGCCTCTGCCTTCTTTGCCTTCCCTGCCGGAGCAGTGGCCGGGTCTGCGGTGCCGTGGGCGGCGTCGTCGGTGTCCTCGTCGCCGGGGAGCGTCTCGGCCTCGTCGGTCTCCGCGGTGTCGCGGAGGCGGTCGACGTCCGAGCTGCCCCGGTTGCGGTAGACGGCCAGGACGATCGCCAGGCCGATACCGATCTCGGCTGCGGCGATGGCGATGGTGAAGAGGGTGAGGGCCTGGCCGGAGTGGAGCGCGTCCCGGAGCCAGACGTCGAAGGCGACCAGGTTGAGGTTGACGGCGTTGAGCATCAGCTCGACGGACATCAGTACGAGGATCGCGTTGCGGCGGGCGAGGACTCCGTACAGCCCGGTGCAGAAGAGGAGGACGGCGAGCACGGCGGGATAGGCGAGGTGCATCAGCTCTTGTCCTCTCGGTCCTTGCGGGACAGGACGATCGCGCCGACGAGGGCGGCGAGCAGCAGGACGGAGAGCGCCTCGAAGGGCAGCACCCAGTGCCGGAAGAGGAACTCGCCGGACGCCTCGGTAGAGCCCTGGGCCGGTCCGTCCAGGTCGATCCAGGTCGTACGGAAGGCGTCCACGACGACCCAGACGAGGGCGGCTGCCGAGGCAACGGCCACGCCCAGGGCGACCCAGCGGTTGCCCGAGTCTGCGTCCGGTGAGCGGCCGATGGGGGCCCGGGTGAGCATCAGCCCGAACAGGAGGAGGACGACGACGGAGCCGATGTAGATCAGCACCTGCACCCAGGCGATGAACTCGGCCGTGAGCAGGAGGTACTCGACGGCCAGACCGCCGAGCGCCACGACGAGCCAGAGGGCGGCGTGCACGAGCTGCTTGGTGGTGACGGTGATGAGCGCCGCGCCGAAGGTGGCGAGTCCTACGAGGAGGAAGGCGATCTCGACGCCGGTCGGGGAGAGGAAGCCGGGGTGACCGGCGGCCGCTGCGAGGCTCACTCCTGTCCCCCCTGTTCGACGTCCGGTGCCGCGTTCTGTCCCGCGTCCTGTCCCGTGGCCTGGTCGGCGACGGCCTGTTCCGCTTCCTGGGCCGCCTGGAGCTTCTCGGCCGTCTTGCGGGCGGCTGCGATCTCCTTCGGCTCCTCGGCTCCCGGGTCGAGCGCGGGCGGCTCGGGCACGGTCCACATCCATTCGCGGAGCTTGTCGCGCTCGTGGGTGAGTTCGTGGATGTCCGTCTCGGCGTACTCGAACTCCGGTGACCAGAAGAGTGCGTCGAAAGGGCACACCTCGATGCAGATACCGCAGTACATGCAGAGGGCGAAGTCGATCGCGAACCGGTCCAGGACGTTGCGGCTGCGCTCGCGGCCACCCGGGGCGGCAGCGGGCACGGTCTCCTTGTGGGAGTCGATGTAGATGCACCAGTCGGGGCACTCGCGTGCGCAGAGCATGCAGACGGTGCAGTTCTCCTCGAACAGCCCGATGACGCCGCGGCTACGGGGCGGCAGTTCCGGCTGGACGTCCGGGTACTGGGCGGTGACCGTGCGCTTGGTCATGGTCCGCAGGGTGACGGCGAGACCCTTGGCCAGGCCTGAGCCGGGGATCGGAGGCACTAGTTGATCGCCACCTTCACGATGCCGGTGAGCGCGATCTGCGCGAGAGCGAGGGGGATGAGCGTGGTCCAGGCGAGCTTCTGCAGCTGGTCCTCGCGCAGACGGGGATAGGTGACGCGGAGCCAGATGACGACGAAGGCGAGGACGGCCACCTTGAGCAGGGTCCAGACCCAGCCGAGCCCGTCGGCACCGAGCGGGCCGTGCCAGCCGCCTAGGAAGAGAACGGTGGTCAGCCCGCACAGGACGACGATTCCGGCGTACTCGGCGAGCAGGAACAGGGCGAAGCGCAGGCCCGTGTACTCGGTGTAGGCACCGAAGATGATCTCGGAGTCGGCCACCGGCATGTCGAACGGCGGACGCTGGAGTTCGGCGAGACCGGCCACGAAGAAGACCAGGGCCCCGACGATCTGCCAGGGCAGCCACCACCACTCGAAGGCGTTCAGGATGCCGGGGAGCGAGACGGTGCCGGCCGCCATGGCCACGGAGGCGGCGGCGAGCAGCATCGGCAGTTCGTACGCGAGGAGCTGCGCGGCGGTGCGGAGGCCGCCGAGGAGCGAGAACTTGTTGGCCGAGGCCCATCCCGCCATCAGCGAGCCGAGCACGCCGATGCCCATGACGGCGAGCACGAAGAAGATGCCCGCGTCGACGACCTGGCCGACCGCGCCCTCACTGGGCCCGATCGGGATGGCGACGAGCACGAGGAGGTACGGGAGGAGGGCGACGGCGGGGGCGAGCTGGAAGATGCGGCGGTCGGCGTCGGCCGGGACCACGTCCTCCTTCTGTGCGAACTTCACGCCGTCCGCGACGAGCTGGGCCCAGCCGTGGAACCCGCCCGCGTACATCGGGCCGAGCCGGCCCTGCATGTGGGCCATCACCTTGTGCTCGGCCTGTCCCACGACGAGCGGGACGACCATGAACACGGCGAAGACGATGACGAGCCGGATGGCGACGTCGAGTACGTCGTTCACGCGGTATCGCCTCCGGCGGGACGGTCGGTTCGGGGGTCTGGCTCGGGGTCGGGTTCGGCCTCGGGGCCCGGCTCGGGCTCGGGGTCCGTTTCAGCCTCGGGCCCGGTCTCTTCGGCCTCGGTGGTCCCGGCCCCCGCGGCCCGGTCCGCAGCAGCCTCCGGAGCGGGGCCCGCGTCCGGCGCAGGGGCGGCGGGTTCGGGCTCGGGTGCGTCCGCGGCGCCGTTGCCCGCCTCGTCGAAGGCAGGGCGTGCGTGGTGCCAGGGTGCGTCCGTGCTGCGGACGGCACGAGGCGCACGCGTGCTCGTGGGCCCGGTGTCTGTGGGCCCGGCGTCTGTGGGCTCGGCGTCTGTGGGCCCGGCGTCAGCCGGTGCAGGTGCCGCGTCCGCCTCGGAGGGCGGTGCGGTCTCCCCACCGGTGGCCGGCGGCGGCCCGGCCGGAGCTGGAGGCTCGGTGGCCGGGGCGGCAGGCTCCGCCGACTGGCTCGCCGACCCCTGGGAGACACTGCGGCTCCGACGCGGCGGGGCGGCCTGCGGAGTCGCCGTGACATCCGGCGCAGTGGCATCCGGCGCAGTGACATCCGGTGTCGTGGCATCCGGTGTCGTGGCATCCGGTGTCGTGCCCGCCGCGGCGTCCGGCGCCGCGGGGCGCTGCGCCGCCGAGCCTTCGCCCGCGGTGCGGGCCCTGCGTACAGGACGGTCGCCCGCCGCCCGGGCACCCCTGGCCGGGCGGGCCGGGGCAGGCGGGAGCTGGCCCTTGAGCGGGCCCCACTCGTTGGGGTCGGGGACGCCCGGCGGCAGCATGGTGCGCCGCTTGGGCCCGCCGTGTTCGGACTCGCCCGGCTCCTTCGCGCCCGGCCAAGCCTTGGCGACCCGGGCGGCCAGGACGAAGTCCTTCCGCAGCGGGTGGCCTTCGAAGCCCTCGGGCAGCAGGAGCGGAACCAGATGCGGGTGGTCCTCGAAGCGGACGCCGAACATCTCGTGCGTCTCGCGCTCGTGCCAGGCCGCACCCGCGTACACGTCGATCGCGCTGGGCAGTGCGGGCGCCTCGTGCGGGACCGTCGTACGCACCAGCAGGCGCCGGACCCGGCCGCTGCTCGGCGCGGCGACGTGGGCGCAGACGAGGAAACCGGTGCCCGGCTCATCGACCGCGCTCAGCCAGTCGAAGTAGCCGCAGCCCAGCTCGTCGCGGGCCGTTTCGAGGGCGGCGATCCACGAGGAGGCGGGAACGTCGACGGTCAGCAGGTCGTACGCGTACGCAGCCGTGGCGTCCTCGCCGAAGATGTCGGCGACGGCATCCGGCAGCCGGTCGTACGTGTCCGCGGCGTTCACTTCTGCTCCTCCCCCGGTGCCTTCGGGGCGGCGACGAGACCGCTGCGGAGCGCGGCGGTCGAGGGGCGGGCGGTGTCCTCGGTGGCGTACCGCTCGGCGAGCGACTCGCGGGCGATCTTCTCCTGGAGCTTGAGAATGCCCTGGAGCAGGGCTTCGGGCCGGGGCGGGCAGCCGGGTACGTACACGTCGACGGGGATGATCTGGTCGACGCCCTTCGTCACGGAGTACGAATCCCAGTAGGGGCCGCCGCAGTTGGAGCAGGCGCCGAAGGAGATGACGTACTTCGGTTCGGGCATCTGCTCGTAGAGCCGCTTCACCGCGGGGGCCATCTTGTCCGTCACGGTGCCGGACACGATCATGAGGTCGGCCTGCCGCGGGCCGGGGGCGAACGGGATCACGCCGAGCCGGATGAAGTCGTGGCGCGCCATGGAGGCGGCGATGAACTCGATGGCACAGCAGGCGAGTCCGAAGTTGAAGACCCAGAGGCTGTAGCGGCGGCCCCAGTTGAGGACCACCTTCATCGGTTCGGGCGCGAGCCGGGACAGCACACCGAGCTTCTTCGGCTCGGGCAGCAGCGTCGGATCGGGCAGCGGAACGGGAGGTTCGGGGTTCGGCCGGCTCGTCACGCCCATTCGAGGACGCCCTTCTTCCATGCGTAGAGCAGTCCTACGGCCAGGAAACCGAGGAAGATGAACATTTCCACCAGCGTCGTCGCACCGTATCCGGGTGCCGCGAACACCGTTGCCCACGGGAACAGGAAGATCGAGTCGACGGCGAAGATCACGTACAGGAAGGCGTAGACGTAGTAGCGGACCTGGGTGTGGGCCCAGCCCTCCCCCACGGGGTCCACGCCGCACTCGTAGGTGAGAAGTTTCTCCGGCGTCGGGACCACGGGCCTGAGCAGTCGGCCGGCCCCGAAGGCGACGGCGACGAACAGCACGCCGACCAGGGCGAGCAGTCCGACCACTGAGTAGCTCTGGAAGTAGTCCGACGCGAGAACGGTCGGTCCCGGCACGTCCGCCACGTCCGCCCCTCGCTCCCTCAGCTGTCCGACGTCTGTACGCACGGGAGTCTAGGCCCTGTTAAAGAGAGGGTAAGCAGCCGCGTCGGACAAGTGGTGGGGTTATCCCTACTTCGCCCCACCCACGAACCCCATGGCGTGCGCGGGTTCCGCCCGGCAGGCTGGGTCCATGACCATGAGCCCCTCCCTGCCGGACAACGACCGTCCGCCGCCCGCCCGCTTCGCTTTCGACCGGCAGACGTGGAAGGAGATCGCGTATCTCCTGGCCAACCTTCCGATGGCAATTGCCGGATTCGTCTACACCGTGTTCCTGATCGGTGTGGGCGTGGGGCTCTCCGTCACCGTCGTCGGTCTGCCGTTGCTCGCCCTCGGGCTGCAGGGCGCGCGCGGGCTCGGCCGGGCGGAGCGGGCGCGTGCGCGGGGGATGCTCGGGGTGCGGATCGATGAGCCGAGCCCCATGCCGCGCAGCCGCCGCGACCGGGGGTTCTTCTCCTGGCTGTGGTCGGGGCTGAGGGATCCGGTGGGCTGGCGGGCGCTGTTGTTCTCGTTCATGCGGCTGCCGTGGGGTGTGGCGACGTTCGCCGTGACGCTGGTGAGCCTCTTCGTGCTCTGGCCGGTGCTTCCCTACATCGCGCGGGGGCTGACGAACGCGGACCGGGCGATGGTGCGGGGGCTGCTCTCCCCCTCCGACGAGCTGGAGGCCCGGATCGCCGAGCTGGAGTCGGACCGCGGGGTGGTCGTGGACACCGCCGCCGCGGACCTGCGCCGCATCGAACGGGACCTCCACGACGGCGCCCAGGCCCGCCTCGTCGCCCTCGCCATGGACCTCGGCCTCGCCAAGGAGAAACTGACCGCCGACCCCGAAGCAGCCGCCCGCATGGTCGACGAAGCCCACGGCGAAGTGAAGGTCGCCCTCCAGGAACTCCGCGACCTCGCCCGCGGCATCCACCCCGCCGTCCTCACCGACCGCGGCCTGGACGCGGCCCTCTCCGCCATCGCCTCCCGCTGCACCGTCCCCGTGAACGTGTCCGTGGAGCTGCCCGGCAGGCCCGCGGAGGCCATCGAGGGCATCGCGTACTTCACCGTGTCCGAGCTCCTCCAGAACGTCAGCAAGCACAGCCGCGCCCGGTCGGTGTCCGTCGAGGTGTGGCGCTCGCACGAGCGGCTGCTGATCCAGGTGACGGACGACGGGGTCGGCGGTGCGCGGCTGGACGGCGGCACGGGCATGGCGGGGCTGGCGGAGCGGCTGGGCGCGGTCGACGGGCTGTTCGTGCTGGACTCTCCGGAGGGCGGGCCAACCACGGTCACCGCGGAGCTGCCGTGGCGCGACCGTACGGCAGCCGCGTCGAAGACCCTCTGACGGCGTTCCGGTGGTGGAGGGGTGGGGAAAACCCCCGGCCGGATACGGAGACCGTCCTCATGGTGCGGATCCTCCCGGCGCAGCAGTCTTGAGATACCAGCCGTTGTATCGGCCCGCGGGGAGCTCCCGCTCAGAAGAAGCGGGGAGTTCCCGCCCAGAAGAAACGGACGGACGCCACTGATGGCCACGGCATACGGACCGGACACACGGGACCACCACCGGCCCGGTGCCGGATCGGGCGGCTACCCCCCGGAGAAGCACTTCTTCCCGGCGGCCCTGCGCGCGCCCTTCGAGGCGCGGACGTGGCGCGAGCTCGCCTATCTGGTACTGAGCCTGCCGATCAGCGTGGTGCTGTTCAGCTTCGCGATCACGATGATGTCGCTGGGCCTGGGCATGCTGATCACCTTCCTCGGCATTCCGATACTCGCCGCGGGTCTGGTCATGTGCCGCGGCTTCGGCGCGATGGAGCGTGTCCGCGCCCGTGGGCTGCTGAGGCTGGACGTGGCCGATCCCGCGCCGGTACGGGGCAGGACGGGCGGCCTGATGTCCTGGGTCGGTGCGGTACTGAAGAGCGGGGTGTCCTGGCGGCATCTGCTCTACGCCCTGCTGCACTTCCCGTGGGCGCTGTTCGCCTTCGTCGTCTCGGTGACGTTCTGGACGTACGGGTGGGCCATGTTCACCTATCCGCTGTGGCGCTGGGTCTTCCCGGCGTACGCGGGCATCGACGGGGTCCAGCTGTACGGCGACAGCACCCATCAGATCTACCTCGACTCCGCCTTCGAGATGGCGGTCACCAGCGGTCTCGGCCTGGTCCTCGTCCTGGTCACGCCGTGGATCATCCGCGGTCTGGCGTCCGTGGACCGGGTGATGGTCGGCGGCCTGCTCGGCCCCTCGCGGCTGGCGACCCGGGTCTCGGAGCTGGAGTCCGACCGCGGGGTGGTCGTGGACACGGCCGCCGCGGACCTGCGCCGCATCGAACGGGACCTCCACGACGGCGCCCAGGCCCGCCTCGTCGCCCTCGCCATGGACCTCGGCCTCGCCAAGGAGAAACTGACCGCCGACCCCGAAGCAGCCGCCCGCATGGTCGACGAAGCCCACGGCGAAGTGAAGGTCGCCCTCCAGGAACTCCGCGACCTCGCCCGCGGCATCCACCCCGCCGTCCTCACCGACCGCGGCCTGGACGCGGCCCTCTCCGCCATCGCCTCCCGCTGCACCGTCCCCGTGAACGTGTCCGTGGACCTGGAGTCGCGGCCCGCCCAGGCGATCGAGGGCATCGCGTACTTCACGGTCTCCGAGCTCCTCCAGAACGTCAGCAAGCATGCGCGGGCCACCCGTGCGGGGGTCGATGTGTGGCGTGCCGCGGACCGGCTGATGCTCCAGGTGACGGACAACGGGCGCGGCGGGGCCGACCTCACGTCGGGCAGTGGTCTGGCCGGTCTGACCGAGCGGCTGGACGCGGTGGACGGCATCCTCGTGGTGGACTCCCCCGCCGGCGGCCCGACGACGGTCACGGCCGAGCTGCCCTGGCGGGGCTGAGAGTTCCCGCCGCGCACGAACCACTCCAGCGCAGCGCCCCGGCCGCCTCGACGGCGGCCCGGGGCGCTGCGCTCGGCGTGCGGCGGACGAAAGCTGCTTGTACGGCCCGTCCGGGCGTCGATCCTGGGATGCTTGGCGTCGCGGGGACGGCGCGTTCGGCGGCGTACGCACGGATCACCATCAAACGTTGAACATGGACAGTGGGGGACACAGCGTCGTGGAGGAACGAGTGCGGGTTGTCATTGCCGAGGACTCAGTACTGCTTCGGGAGGGACTCACCCGGCTTCTGACCGATCTCGGGCACGACGTCGTCGCGGGGGTGGGGGACGCCGAGGCGCTGATCAAGACCGTGAGCGACCTCGCCGCCCAGGACGCGCTGCCCGATGTGGTGGTCGCCGATGTGCGGATGCCACCGACCCACACCGACGAGGGGGTGCGGGCCGCGGTGCGGCTGCGCAAGGAGTACCCGGACATCGGGGTGCTGGTCCTCTCGCAGTACGTCGAGGAGCAGTACGCCACCGAGCTGCTGGCCGGCAGCAGCCGGGGGGTGGGTTACCTGCTGAAGGACCGGGTCGCCGAGGTCAGGGAGTTCGTGGACGCCGTGGTGCGGGTGGCCCAGGGCGGGACCGCGCTGGACCCCGAGGTGGTGGCGCAGCTGCTGGGCCGGAGCCGCAAGCAGGACGTGCTGGCGGGGCTCACCCCGCGCGAGCGGGAGGTCCTCGGTCTGATGGCGGAGGGGCGGACGAATTCGGCGGTGGCCAAACAGCTGGTGGTCAGCGACGGCGCAGTGGAGAAGCACGTCAGCAACATCTTCCAGAAACTGGGGCTGTCACCCAGTGATGGAGATCACCGGCGTGTTCTGGCTGTTCTCACCTATCTCAAGTCGTAGTGATCCGACGATGTAGTGGCAGTGGAGCGAAATCCCAGGCCTGGAACGAAAGGATGAGTGCCGAAGGCGTTCATCCGACGGCCGGGGGGTCCGAGAAATATGGCAAAGCGTGACGAATCCGTGTCCCAAAAACACGTCCACCATATGATCGGTCCAAAGAAGGCGACCCTTACAGAAGTAGGGTGGGGCCTGGACCGCCGGCGGGCCGGCCGGTCCCGAGCCGCCGCCCCGAGGGAGGTCCAGTTCAGTGACCAGCCAGGTCAGTAGCCCAGCCGGAAAGACCGATGAGGCCAGCGAGGCTGTCGTCGGGGAGCAACGCGCCCCCCAGTCAGATCAACCGGGCGCCGCTGAGAAGGAAATCCGCCGTCTGGACCGGGTGATCATTCGCTTCGCGGGTGACTCGGGTGATGGCATGCAATTGACGGGTGACCGGTTCACGTCGGAGACGGCGTCGTTCGGGAACGACCTGTCGACGCTGCCGAACTTCCCGGCCGAGATCCGGGCGCCTGCCGGTACGTTGCCGGGTGTGTCGTCGTTCCAGCTGCACTTCGCGGACCACGACATCCTGACCCCGGGCGACGCACCGAACGTCCTGGTCGCGATGAACCCCGCCGCACTCAAGGCGAACATCGCCGATGTTCCGCGCGGGGCGGACATCATCGTGAACACGGATGAGTTCACGAAACGCCCGATGGCGAAGGTCGGTTATGACACGTCTCCGTTGGAGGACGGGTCGCTCGAGGCGTACAACGTGCATCCGGTGCCGTTGACGACGTTGACGATCGAGGCTTTGAAGGAGTTCGGGCTTTCCCGTAAAGAGGCCGAGCGGTCGAAGAATATGTTTGCGCTCGGGTTGTTGTCGTGGATGTACAACCGTCCGACGGAGGGTACGGAGAAGTTTCTCCGGTCGAAGTTCGCGAAGAAGCCGGTCATTGCCGAGGCGAATGTGGCGGCGTTCCGGGCGGGCTGGAATTTCGGTGAGACGACGGAGGACTTCGCTGTCTCTTATGAGGTGGCTCCTGCGACGCAGGCGTTCCCGACGGGTACGTACCGCAATATTTCTGGGAATCTCGCGTTGTCGTACGGTTTGATCGCGGCGGGGCGGCTGGCGGATCTGCCGGTGTACCTGGGTTCGTATCCGATCACTCCTGCGTCGGACATCCTGCATGAGCTGTCGCGTCACAAGAACTTCGGTGTGCGGACGTTCCAGGCGGAGGACGAGATCGCGGGGATCGGGGCGGCGCTGGGTGCGGCGTTCGGTGGTTCCCTCGGGGTGACGACGACGTCGGGTCCGGGTGTGGCGCTGAAGTCGGAGACGATCGGTCTGGCGGTGTCTTTGGAGTTGCCGTTGCTGATCATCGACATCCAGCGGGGTGGTCCGTCGACGGGGCTGCCGACGAAGACGGAGCAGGCGGATCTGCTGCAGGCGATGTACGGGCGCAACGGTGAGGCTCCGGTGCCGATCGTGGCTCCCAGGACGCCGGCGGACTGCTTCGACGCGACGCTGGACGCGGTGAGGATCGCGTTGACGTACCGGACTCCGGTGTTCCTGCTGTCGGACGGGTATCTGGCGAACGGTTCGGAGCCGTGGCGGATCCCGGAGATCGACAGTCTTCCGGATCTGCGGACGCAGTTCGCGACGGGCCCGAACCATGAACTGGCCGACGGTACGGAGGTGTTCTGGCCCTACAAGCGGGATCCTGGGACGCTGGCCCGTCCGTGGGCGGTGCCGGGGACGCCGGGGCTGGAGCACCGGATCGGCGGGATCGAGAAGCAGGACGGCACGGGGAACATCTCCTACGACCCGGCCAACCACGACTTCATGGTCCGTACCCGCCAGGCGAAGATCGACGGGATCACGGTGCCGGACCTGGAGGTCGACGATCCGGCGGGGGCCGCCACCCTGGTGCTGGGGTGGGGTTCGACGTACGGGCCGATCACCGCGGCGGTACGGCGGCTGCGGGCGGCCGGTGAGCCGATCGCGCAGGCCCACCTGCGTCACCTCAACCCGTTCCCGAAGAACCTCGGCGAGGTGCTGAAGCGGTACGACAAGGTCGTCGTCCCGGAGATGAACCTCGGCCAGCTCGCCACCCTGATCCGGGCCAAGTACCTGGTCGATGCCCGCAGTTTCACCCAGGTCAACGGAATGCCCTTCAAGGCCAAGCAGCTCGCCACAGCCCTCAAGGAGGCCATCGATGCCTGACACCAACGAACTCCTCCACCTGGTCCCCAAGGCCGAGGGCAAGCAGTCCATGAAGGACTTCAAGTCCGACCAGGAGGTGCGCTGGTGCCCGGGCTGCGGTGACTACGCGGTTCTCGCGGCGGTGCAGGGGTTCATGCCCGAACTCGGGCTGGCGAAGGAGAACATCACCTTCGTCTCCGGCATCGGCTGCTCCTCGCGCTTCCCGTACTACATGAACACCTACGGGATGCACTCCATCCACGGCCGCGCCCCCTCCATCGCGACCGGGCTGGCCACCTCACGCCGCGACCTGTCGGTCTGGGTCGTCACCGGCGACGGGGATGCCCTGTCCATCGGCGGGAACCACCTCATCCACGCCCTGCGCCGCAACGTCAACCTCAAGATCCTCCTGTTCAACAACAGGATCTACGGACTGACCAAGGGCCAGTACAGCCCCACCTCCGAAATCGGCAAGATCACCAAGTCCACGCCGATGGGATCCCTCGACGCCCCCTTCAACCCCGTCTCCCTCGCACTGGGCGCCGAGGCGTCCTTCGTCGCCCGCACCGTCGACTCCGACCGCAAGCACCTCACCAGCGTGCTGCGCGCGGCGGCCGACCACCCGGGCACCGCACTCGTGGAGATCTACCAGAACTGCAACATCTTCAACGACGGCGCCTTCGACGCCCTCAAGGACAAGGACCGGGCCGAGGAAGCCGTCATCCGCCTCGAACACGGCCGGCCCATCCGCTTCGGCGCCGAAGGCCACAAGGGCGTCGTCCGCGACCCGGTCACCGGCGACCTCGAAGTCGTCGCGGTCACCGAGGACAACCAGTCCCGCATCCTCGTCCACGACGCCCACAACCCCAGCCCCACCACGGCCTTCGCCCTGTCCCGCCTCGCCGACGCCGACACCCTCCACCACACCCCCATCGGTGTCCTGCGCAGCGTCGAGCGACCCGTCTACGACACCCTCATGTCCGACCAGCTCGACACCGCCGTCGAACAACACGGCAAGGGTGACCTGAGCACCCTGCTGGCGGGCAACGACACCTGGACCGTGATCGGCTGATCCGCCGTCACGCCTGTTCGCCGGGGCCCGGAGCCGACTGGTTCCGGGCCTCGTCGTATGCCGCGCGCGCCGACCCGACCTTGTCCACCTGACGCTCGGACCAGCGGGCCAGTGCCCAGACCTGGTCGGCGGCCTCCCTGCCGAGCGGGGTGAGCGAGTAGTCCACGCGGGGCGGGATCACCGGCTTCGCGTCCCGGTGCACGAAGCCGTCGCGCTCCAGCGTCTGCAGGGTCTGGGCCAGCATCTTCTCGCTGACGCCTCCGACCTCGCGGCGCAGTTCGCTGAACCGGTAGGAGCGCTCCAGGAGCGCGGCCAGCACGAGCACGCCCCACCGGCTGGTGATGTGCTCGAGGACCAGCCGGGAGGGGCAGTTCTGCTGGTTGACGTCGGGGCGCCTACCGCCCACTTCGTCCAGGATGCTTACCTTCATGCCAGTACCTTACTTCAAAGTGGGTACTTTCCTGTAGTTAGTGCCGCTCCTATGGTGAGTGCTGTCCCCCCTCGCATCAGTAACAGCGCCACCAGGAGAGAACCCCCATGAGCATCGTCGTCACCGGAGCCACCGGACAGCTCGGCCGCCTCGTCATCGAGCAGCTGCTCGCCACGGTGCCGGCGGACGGGATCGCCGCCGTCGTCCGCAGCAAGGAGAAGGCCGCATCCCTCGCCGCCCGCGGCGTCGAGATCCGCATCGCCGACTACGACCGGCCGGAGACCCTCGCCGATGCGTTCCGGGCAGGCGACCGGGTGCTGCTGGTCTCCGGCAGCGAGATCGGCCGGCGGGTGGCTCAGCACACGGCCGTGATCGCCGCCGCGAGGGCGGCGGGCGTCGCCCAGTTCGCGTACACCGGTGTGCTGGGCGGGCCGGACGCGGACTTCCAGCTGGCCGCCGAGCACAAGGTGACGGAGCAGCTGATCCTCGACTCGGGACTCCCGTACACCCTCCTGCGCAACGGCTGGTACACCGAGAACTACACGGACAACCTCGCGCCCGTCCTGGAGCACGGGGCCGTCGTCGCCAACGCGGGTGACGGCCGTATCGCGTCCGCCTCGCGTGCCGACCTCGCCGCCGCCGCGGCGGCCGTACTGACCGGCGAGGGCCACCTCGGCACGGCGTACGAGCTGAGCGGCGATGTCGCCTGGTCCCTGGCCGAGTACGCCGCCGTGGTCGCCGCCGCGACCGGCAAGGAGATCGTGTACACGAACGTGCCCGCCGCCGCGCACCGGGAGATCCTCGTCGGCGCCGGGCTGCCCGAGGGCCTCGCGGCGATCCTCGTCGACGTCGACGAGGCGATCGGGCGCGGACTCCTCGCCGGTACGAGCGGTGACCTGGCCCGCCTGATCGGCCGGCCGACGACCCCGCTCGCCGGGACGGTGGCGGCCGCGGTCTCCGCCGGGTGAACGACCGGCGGTAGCCCTGTCACGAGTGTTTCCGTGAGACGGCTATGACACGGGGCCTTTCCGGCGCTACCGTCGTGCAGTCGGCCGATCGCCGACGCAGGAGCGCCGGGAGGGCCCGTGAAGGGGAAGAACGAACAGCGGGCAGGCCTGCTGTACGGAATCGGCGCGTACGGGATGTGGGGCCTCGTGCCCCTGTTCTGGCCGCTGTTGGAGCCGTCCGGAGCGATGGAGATCCTCGCTCACCGGATGGTCTGGTCGCTGGGTGTCGTGGGCATCGCGCTGCTCGCCCTGCGCCGCTGGGCCTGGATCGGCGAACTGCTCAGGCAGCCCGCGAAGGTGGGCCTGATAGCGATTGCCGCGACGGTCATCTCCGTCAACTGGGGCATCTACATCTGGTCCGTCAACAACGGCCATGTCGTCGAGGCGTCGCTCGGCTACTTCATCAATCCGCTGGTCACGATCGCCATGGGCGTCCTGCTGCTCGGTGAGCGGCTGCGGCCCGTGCAGTGGACCGCGGTGGCGACCGGTTTCGCCGCGGTGCTGGTCCTGGCGATCGGCTACGGGCAGCCGCCCTGGGTCTCGCTGGCCCTGGCCTTCTCCTTCGCGACGTACGGCCTGGTGAAGAAGAAGGTCAACATGGGCGGCCTGGAATCGCTGGCCGCCGAGACCGCCGTGCTGTTCGTGCCCGCGCTCGGCTTCCTCCTGTGGCTCGCCGCGCGCGGTGACACGACGTTCCTGGTCGGGGGCGCGGGACACGGGGCGCTCCTGGCCGCGACAGGCCTCGTGACGGCGGTCCCGCTCGTCTGCTTCGGTGCGGCGGCGATCCGGGTGCCGCTGTCCGTGCTCGGCCTGCTGCAGTACCTGGCTCCGGTCTTCCAGTTCGGGCTCGGCATCCTGTACTTCCATGAGGCGATGCCGCCCGAGCGGTGGGCCGGATTCGCGCTGGTCTGGGTGGCGCTGATGCTGCTGACCTGGGACGCGTTGCGGACGGCCCGACGGACACGGGCCGAGGCGCTGCGCCTCGCCGTTCTGGCCGCCGAGGCCGGGGCGCCGGTAGACACGAGCGCCGCTCCGACGCCGGATGCGGTGCACGGCACGACGCAGGGGGCGTCTGCCGGTACGGATTCGGGCGCGGCGGCCGCGGAGCGGGCACCGGCTTCCTGACCGGGGGGGCCAGGTGGATCCGGTACCCGCTCCGACTCCCCCGCTCAGGCCCCGGCTCCTTCGGTGGCCCTCGGCTCCCCTGCGTGCACCGGTGCGGCGGGTCCGCCCGAAGGGCCGGCCTTGCGCCTCCCCGTGCGCAGGCCGTACGCCGTGATCAGCGCGCCCAGCACCACCATCACCACCGGCACCACCAGTGCCGCGCGGAAGGCCGTCAGCGTGGCGGCGGCCGAACCGTCCGTTCCGGCCGAGACGGCGCCGTACACCGCGGTCACGGCCGAGATGCCGACCGCCGAGCCGAACTGCGTCGAGGTGTGCAGCAGTCCTCCCGCCAGCCCCTGCTCGGCGTCGGGCACGCCGTCGGTCGCGGCGATGGACAGCGGACCGTACGCCAGCGCGAAGGCTGTTCCGGTGAGGATCAGGGTCGGGAACATCGCGAGGTACGTCCAGTCGAGCCCGATCGGCAGGAACAGCCCGTACGAGGCGATGGCGAGCACGAAGCCGCCGAGGATGACCCGCGCGTTGCCGAAGCGGTTGACCAGGCGCGGGGTCAGGGTCGGGGCCAGGACCGCGTCGGCGCCCATCACCACCAGGGCGAGCGCGGTCTGAAGCGAGGACCAGCCGCGCAGCTCCTGGAGGTACAGGGTCACCACGAACTGGAAGCCGAAGAAGGAGCCCACGAAGAGGAGCGCCCCGAGGTCGGCGCGGATCATGGACGCCCTGCGCAGCATCGCGAGCCTGACGAGCGGGGCGGAGGCCCGTCGTTCGATCAGCACGAAGAGCCCCGCCAGGAGCAGTCCGGCCGCGAAGGCCCCGGCCGGCAGCGCCCAGCCCTCGGCCGCGTGCTCCAGGCGCACGATCCCGAAGGCCAGGAGCAGCATCGCGCCCGCCGCCGTCGCGGCCCCCGGCAGGTCGAAGCCGCCGGTGCGCACGGGCCTGGGCTCGACGGGGACGGTACGGACTGCCGCGAGCAGGATGCCCGCGGCGAGGATCACGGGTGCGAAGAACACCCAGCGCCAGCCGAGCTGGGTGAGCAGACCGCCGATGACGAGGCCGAGCGAGAAGCCGCCGGCCGCGGTGCCGGCGAAGACCAGCAGGGCCTTGTTGCGCTGCGGCCCCTCCTCGTACGACGTGGTGATCAGCGACATGGCCGCGGGGGTCATGAAGGCGGCGGCGACGCCGGTGACGAAGCGGGCCACGATCAGCATCCAGCCTTCGGTGGCCAGGCCCCCGAGACCGGAGAAGAGCAGGAACACGGTGAGCCAGACGAGGAACATCCGGCGTCTGCCGAGCAGGTCGGCCGCGCGGCCGCCGAGGAGGGTGAAGCCGGCGTAGCCGAGGACGTAGGCACTCATCACCCACGCCGCGGTGCCGGTCGACAGGTCCAGGTCGGCCCTGATGGACGGGACGGCCACGGCGAGCATGGCGACGTCGATGCCCTCCAGGAAGATCGTGCCGCACAGGACGAGCAGCAGGGCCCAGGCGCGGGCGGACAGTGCGGGTGCGTTGGGTGCGGCGACAGACACAGGAGTCCCCTTGTCGTGGTCCGGAGTGCTGCGAGGCCCCGAGGGCGTGGAGCGGTACGGGGCAGGTGCGGTTACGAACAGGAGGGTCAGTTCCCTCTTGTAACCATGGAAAGCGTGCGCCAGCATGGGGCTTTATGGAAGAAGGCACTTCAAAGTCACCGAGGCACCCCGGAGGCACCGTGACCACGCTCCCGCCGGAGCCGCACACGACGGCAGGCGATCCCGACCCCTTCCAGTGGGACACCCGCGAGGGCTGCGAGGTGCGGCAGATCCTGGACCGGGTCGCCGACAAGTGGTCCCTGCTGGTGATCGCGCTGCTCGACCGCCGCAAGCTCCGCTTCACCCAGCTGAAGCGGGAGATCGACGGCATCAGCCAGCGGATGCTGACCGTCACCCTGCGCCAGCTGGAGCGCGACGGACTCATCGAGCGGACGGTCCACCCGGTGGTACCGCCCAGGGTGGAGTACGAGCTCACGCCTCTCGGCGGCACGCTGCACACCACGATCCGCACCCTGGTGACCTGGACCGAGGAGCACCAGGACGAGATCGCGGCGGCCCGTGCGGGCTACGACGCACGCGCCGCCCTGGCGGAACGCTAGGGAGTTCCGTATGGATCATGGCGTCGGACCGGGTGGGTGTGGCATGCATGGTGGACGGCACACGCAAAGGCTGATTGAGTGCCCGGGATGGGGACGATTCTGGGGGACATGAGGCACGTTCAGTGGCATGAGCTGCGCCATGCGGGCGGCTCCGCCTCCCAGGTCCCCGGCATGCTGTCGCGGATCGCCTGGGGCGACAGCGAGTCCGCCGAGGACGCGCTGAGCGACCTGGGGCAGTGGATCGGCGCTCTGGCCGTCTTCGACTCGACGGTCGCCACGGTGCCGTTCCTGTGGGAGCTCGCCGCGACGCAGTCGGTGAAGGACCGCGTCGGAGTGCTCGGACTGCTGCGGACGATCCTCGCCCACGGGCACACGCACCACCCCGAGTGGACGAGGGACGCCCACCTGGCCGTCCTGGCGGGCCGGACGACGGCCCTGCGGCTCACCGGCGACGGCGATCCAGCGGTCCGCGAGTCCGCCCAGGAGCTGCTGACCGCGCTCGACGGGCACGTCTGCAGGACCTGCCCGCCCGAGTAGGACGGCTCAGCCGAGCGCGGCCGCGACCCGGTCCATCACGTGCTGCCAGTGGGCGCGCCGCTCCTCGCGTTCCTCCGCACTCGTCAGACGCTCCTCGTGGAAGCGGAGTACCGCCCTGTCCTCCGGGCTGGGCGACACCGTGACCTGGACCGTCGTGGAGCCGTGGGTCAGCCGGATGCGGTTGCCAGGGTGGTAGCTGCGGATCTCGCCCTCGACGCCGCCGGCCGTGCGGTACGGGGCGCCCTTCTCGGTGGGCAGCGGTGACGCGGAGCCGAGCCAGAGGGCCACGCCCTCGTCGCCGGCGATGAACTCCCAGACGGCCGAAGCGGTCCTGGGCAGGGTCCTGGAGACCCCGATCTCCCACCCGGCATCCTGTGTGAGTCCGGTCGGCATCATGCCTCTCCCTTCACTCCCCGGCGTCGCCGGGTTCCGTGTGGCGGGCGCGGTGCGCCCGTACCTTGTGGCGGTTCCCGCAGCGGCCCATCGCGCACCAGCGCCGCCTGCCGGGGCGGGAGGTGTCGACGAAGTGCAGGGCGCACCCGTGGGCCTCGCATTCGCGGATCCGGGTGGCGTACGGGCCGGTGAACAGCTCCACGGCATCCCGGGCGACCGTCGACAGGAGTGCCGTTCCGGTGGCCCCCGGCGCCCACTCCCGGCTGCCGCCGACCGTCATCAGGGCCACCAGCGGGGGCTCGGCTGCGGCCGCGTTCACCACGTCCATGTCGGCCGGTGCGAGGGCGAGTCCCTTCGCGCGGGCCTGGGTCATCCGCCAGAGCGCGCCGCGCAGTTCATGGGCGCGGGCCAGCTCCGCCTCGCCGGCCAGGAGCACCGGACCGCCGGGCAGCCGACTCTCGCCGGCCCATCGGGCCAGGTCGGCGGGCTCGTGCAGCGTTTCGTAGTGCCAGGGCACGCCGCCCGGATCGCTGGTGAGCAGCAGCTCCAGACACAGGGCACCCGGATCGAACCGGTACGAACGGCCCTGCCGTGTGCGGAGGATCAGCCCCGGCTCCGGCGTGCCTGTTGCCGACGCAGTCATGTAACCACTATAAACGGTTTCCATGACCCTGCACTGGAAAGTCGTCATCGATGCCCAGGACCCGCACGCCCAGGCCGACTTCTGGGCCGAGACGCTGGGATACGCGGTGGAGGACCACAGCGTCCTGATCGAGGAGCTGCTCGGCTTCGGGGCGGTGGACGAGTCCCTCACGACCGAGTCCCACGGGCGCCGGGCCTGGCGCGACCTCGCCGCGGTGCGGCACCCCGACGATCCGCACGAGGACAAGAGCGGCACGGGCCTCGGACGCCGGCTGCTCTTCCAGCGCGTCCCGGAGCCGAAGACGGTGAAGAACCGCCTCCACCTGGACGTACACACACCCCCGGGACAGCGCGAGGCGGAGGTGGAACGCCTGGTGGGGCTGGGCGCGAGCGTGCTGCGCATCGTCGACGAACCCTCCGGGTCCTGGCAAGTACTCGTCGACCCGGAAGGCAACGAATTCTGCGTCCAATGACAGGGCTGACCGTCCGCGCAGGTCAGCGGGGTACGGCCGGAAGCCGATCTCCCTAGGCTGACCCCCATGCTGACGCCACCCGCCTACACCCTCGTCGCCACGGATCTGGACGGCACCCTCCTGCGTCCCGACGACACCGTGAGCCCCCGCTCCCGGGCCGCCCTCGCCCGCGCCGCCTCCGCCGGTGCGCGGCATCTGATCGTCACGGGCCGGCCGGTGCCCGGCATACGCGGCCTGCTCGCGGACCTGGGCTACGACGGCCCCGTGGTCTGCGGGCAGGGCACACAGGTGTACGACGCCGGGTCGGCCCGCATGCTGAGCTCGGTGACCCTGGACCGGGAACTGGCCGACACCGCGCTCGGCAAGATAGAGGCCGAGGTCGGGCCGGTCTTCGCCGCGGTCGACCAGGACGGCACCGAAGGCCGCACCCTGATCGAGCCGGGCTACCGCATGCCGCACCCCTCGCTGCCCGCCCGGCGGACGGAGCGCCGCAGCGAGCTGTGGGCGGCACCGATCATCAAGGTCCTGGTGCGTCACGCGGAGCTGACGGACGACGAGCTGGCGGCGGCGGCCCGCGGGGTCGTGGGGAATCTGGCGACCGTCACGATGGCGGGGCCGGGCACGGTGGAGCTGGCGCCGTACGGCGTGGACAAGGGGACCGGGCTCGCACTGGCGGCAGAGGTGCTGGGCTGCGACACCGCCGACGCGGTGGCGTTCGGCGACATGCCCAACGACCTGCCGATGTTCCGTCGTTCGGGCCACCGGGTTGCGATGGCCAACGCCCACACCGAACTGAAGGCGGCGGCGGACGAGGTGACTCTGTCGAACGAGGACGACGGCGTCGCGGCTGTCCTGGAGCGACTGTTCGGCTGAGCGACTGAGCGGCTGAGCGGCTGAGCGGCTGAGCGGCTGAGCGACTACGGCTGAGCGACCTTCCCCCATTTTCATGCGCGTGCATATAATGCGGACGCAGGTAACAGTCGCACGCCGTCAACTGGGGGACCATCATGGCCACGCGCAGCTTCCTCTTCCTGCTCGGCAGCAGCCGCGCCGACGGCAACACCGAGACGCTCGCCCGGCTCGCCGCCGAGCAGCTCCCGGCCGATGCCGGGCAGCGCTGGCTGCACCTGCGGGACCTGCCGCTGCCCGACTTCGAGGACCTGAGGCACGCGGACGGCGAGCACCTGCCCCCGACCGGGCACGCCGCGACGCTGCTGGAGGCCACGCTCGCCGCCACCGACGTGGTCATCGCCTCGCCGCTGTACTGGTACTCGGTCTCCACCTCCACCAAGCGCTACCTGGACCACTGGTCGGGCTGGCTGAGGCTGCCCGGCGTCGACTTCAAGCAGCGGATGGCCGGCAAGACCCTGTGGGGGGTCACGGCACTCGCGGACTCTGATCCCGCGGTCGCCGAGCCGCTGGCGGGCACCCTGAGGATCTCCGGTCAGTACCTGGGGATGCGGTGGGGCGGGGTACTGCTGGGCAACGGCAGCAAGCCCGGTGACGTCCTGTCCGACACCGCGGCGCTGACCCGGGCCAAGACCTTCTTCAGCTGACGCGGTCCGGGCCGGGCCCCTCGGGGTCCGGCCCCTCGGGGCCGGGATCCCCAGGGCCGGGAACCTCCGGTCGCGACGACTCCGCGCCGCTCCCTTCCGGCCCGGGCGCCTCAGGTCCCGACGCACGGGCCGGTTCCGCCCCGGCGCCCAGCGACCGCAGGACATGGGCCACCAACGCGACGACCGTCGCGTCGTCCTGAGCCGGCTTGCGCAGCACATGGCGGTAGTAGACGGGCCCGTAGAGCATTTCCACGGCCAGCGGCAGATCGGCGCCCTCCGGAATCTGGCCCTGCTCCTGGGCGCGGCGCAGCCGCCCCACGGCTCGCTCGACCCGCGGGTCGACCAGCTGCTCCCTGACCGCCACCGCGAGGTCGTCGTCATGGTGCATCTCGGAGAGGATCCCGGCGTAGGCGGGGCCGTACGGCGGCGAGGACATCAGCTTCACCGCGCTGTTGATGTGGGTCCGGAGATCGGCCGCGATGTCACCGGTGTCGACGAACGGCGTCGCACCGACGAGCGCCTCGGTGAAGGCCTCGAGGAGCACCGCACCCTTTGACGGCCACCAGCGGTAGATCGTCTTCTTGCTCACCCCGGCGCGGGCGGCGATGGCCTCGACGGTGACCCGTCCGTACCCCTTCTCCGTGCACAGCTCCATGGCCGCGTCCAGAGTCGCCCGTCGTGATCGCTCACTGCGGCGCAGGGAACTCGGCGATGTGATCATTCGGTGAGCATAGGGGGATTCGCGCCGCTGCTTGTTGACAGCCCGTCGCCAGAAGTCGAACAATGACCTGGAAGAAACGGAACGTACCGTGTCGTGACGTTCCGTACTTCTTTCCGTTCGTGCCGTTTGCGCCGCGACGAGCCGATCGGGGGACGGCTCGACCGGCCGACGGCGCGGACGGCCCCCGGTGAGCCGCCTTCAGACAGTGATGTCCTTCGTGGTGAAACGCGCCCAGGCCGCCGAGCCGAACACCGCCGCGTACGCTCCCTGCAGTCCGAGGTTCCTGGCCATCTCGTCCCAGTAGACGGGGTCGCGCAGCAGGTCCGTGAAGGACATCCAGTAGTGCGGGAAGAGATACGGGTGGATCCCGTCCAGCTGCGGCATCGCGTCCAGGATCTGTACGGTGATCAGCACCCCCACGGTGGCCGCCATCGCCGCGATCCCGCTGTTGGTGAGCGTCGAGACGAACAGGCCGAGCGCCGCGAATCCCGTCAGGGACACCGCCACCGCCACCGCGATCAGACCGGCCCGCACGAGTCCTTCGCCGAAGCCGATCCGGGTGCCCGAGATCGTGGTGACCTCGCCGACGGGGAAGAGCAGCGCACCCACCGCGAGTGCTGATGCCGCCACGACCAGCGTCGCGACCAGGCAGAACGCCAGCACCGAGGCGTACTTCGCGAGCAGCAGCCGGGTCCGGCCCGCCGGGGCGACCAGAAGGTAGCGCAGGGTGCCGCCGCTCGCCTCACCCGCGACGGAGTCGCCGGCGACGACCCCGACCGCCATCGGGAGGAAGACGGGGAGCGTCGCGGACAGGGCCGCGAAGACGAGGAAGAGGCCGTTGTTGGTGATCTGGGCGAGGAACGCCGGCCCGCCGCCCCCGCCGCCGGGGCCCGCCGAGGAGCCGTCGCTCGTCTCGATCCTCACGGCGATCCCGATGAGCACGGGTACGGCGGCCAGCACACCGAGCAGCGCCAGGGTGCGCCAGCGACGGAGCGTGGTGGTGAGTTCGGAGCGCAGGATCCCCAGCGTCCACAGCGGGCTGCGCGGGGTGCGGGGTACGGCCGCCGTGGTGAGTTCAGCCTGCGACATCGAATCCCTCTCCGGTGAGTGCGACGAAGGCGTCCTCGAGCGAGGCCCGTTCGACGCCGAAGGACCGTACGCGGACTCCGCCGCGCACCAGGGCGGCGTTGAGGTCCGCCAGTTCGACCTCGCCCGGTGGCGCGTCCGCGCTGACCCGGTCCCCGTCGCTCAGGAGGCCCTTCGCCCCGTGCTCCCGGAGGATGCGGGCGGCGGCGCCCGGGTCGGGGGTGGTGACGGAGAGCCGGCCGCGGGTGCCCGCCGCGAGTTCGGCGACAGGGCCCTGCGTGAGGAGCCGCCCACGGGCCATCACCGCGGCATGCGTACAGACCTGTTCGATCTCGTCGAGCAGGTGGGAGGAGAGGAAGACGGTGGTGCCCTCGGCCGCGAGCTCGCGGATCAGGGAGCGGATCTCGCGCATGCCCTGCGGGTCGAGACCGTTGGTCGGCTCGTCCAGGACGAGGAGTCTGCGGGGCTGGAGCAGCGCGGCGGCGAGCCCGAGGCGCTGTTTCATGCCGAGCGAGTACGCCTTGGCCTTCTTGCCGGCCGCGGCGCCGAGGCCGACCCGGTCCAGGGCGCCTTCGACGCGTGCGCGGCGGGTGCGCGGATCGGCGGAGGGGTCGACGGAGTCGTACCGCCGGAGGTTGTCGCGGCCGCTCAGGAACCCGTACAGCGCGGGCCCTTCGATCAGTGCGCCGACCTGCGGGAGCACGGTGCGGGAGGCGGCGGGCATGGATCTGCCGAGGACGTGTGCGGTGCCCGACGTCGGGTCGATGAGGCCCATGAGCATCCGGATGGTGGTGGTCTTGCCCGAGCCGTTGGGGCCGAGGAAGCCGAAGACGCTGCCGCCGGGGACGCTGAGGTCGAGTCCGTCCACGGCGAGCTGGCCGCCGCGGTAGCGCTTGGTGAGGCCGCGGGTCTCGATGACGGGGGCCGGCCCCGGTCCCGCCTCCACCGGCCCGGCCGCTGTGTCGGTCATGCGCACTCCCGGTCCCTTCCCACTCGCCGCCGTGGGGCTGCCGTCCGTGAACGGGCCGCCCCGCCGTACGGAGCGTACGGCGGGGCGGTACGTACGGCGCGTACTACTTGGCGGTGTCGGCGGCCTTCACCAGCGCGTCCTTGGTGACCGCGCCGACGTAGACCTTGCCGTCGTCCGTCACCAGGGCGTTGACCAGGCGCGTCTTGAAGACCGTGCCCGAGCCGAAGTCGCCGGTGACCTTGTCGCCGAGGGCGTCCAGGAACTGCATGGCCCCCTCCGGCACATCACCGGATCCGGTGCCCTCCGTGGGAAGCCCCGCGAGGCCCTTGCCGCCGGGGGTGTCGATCACGGCGACGGCGTTCCAGCCCTCGCCGATGACGTTGAGGCCCTTGAAGTCCTCCAGGTCCGCGAGGTCCTCCGGAACCTTGTCCGCCTTGGCGTTCTTCTCCGCCTCGGCCTGCAGCTCGTCGGCCTCGGTCACCTTCGCGCCCTTGGGCGGGGTGAAGGAGAAGGAGGACGCGTCGGGCTTCTTGAAGTCGACCTTCGTGAAACCGGCGTCGATCGCGGCCTTGCCGCCGCTGCTCGGCGACAGGGTGAACTTCAGCGGTACGCCGTTCTCGGCGTCCACCGCGATCCTGATGGAGCCGATCGTCGAACCGGACTGCTTGGGCTTGATCAGCAGCTGGTACGCGTCGCGGCCCGCCACCTGCGCCGTGCCGTCGACCGTGACCGACGTGGTGTCACCCGCTGCGGCGAGTGCCTCCTCGGCCAGCTCCTTCGGCGTGGCCGGGACACCGCCGGGCGCCTTGTGCTCCTTGGCCTTCCCGCCCGCGCGGTCGCCCTGCTCGCCCTGCGCGTGGTATGCCTCGTTGGACTTGCTGTCGTACGCCCAGACATCGTCCCCGTTGTGGACGATGCTGTACTCGGAGGCCTCGCCGAGGATCGACAGGCGCTGCTTGTCGGGGCCGTCGGCCGCCACCCGCAGCGTGTGCGTCCCGGAGGCGAGCTCCATCAGCTTCGCCTCGGGCGCGGCGCTCGATGTGCCGGCGTCCCCCTTGTCCGTACCGGTCGCGCCCTGGGCGAAGGAGTCCGCGAGTCCGCCGAGGGACGGGATGCCGAGGTCGGTGCTGACCTTCACCGTGCCGGAGAGCTGCTCCTCGTCCGATGCGGCGATCTTCTCGATGAGTTCCTGCGCGGTGATCTTCGGCAGCTCCGGGTCCCCGGAGCTGGCGAGCGCCGGGACGAGTCCGATCGTCGCGGCGGCCACCCCCGCCACTGCGACGGGAACGATGTAGCGTGCGGCCTTCCTGCGGCCCACGACAGTGCCCGTGGCCTCGCCGTTGGTCTCTGCGCTGTCGTTCGGTGCCATGTGTGCCCTACCTCCGTGGTCGGCGGCTTCCGTCCGGTTGCACTCTGTCCACTCCCTGCCGCCATTCTCACCCGATGTGGTCAGGAGTGGTTGTTCTCCATCTGACCAAATCGGGCGGCAACATGCGTCAGCCCGCGGGAGCAACTGTGCCTACCCCTCCGGTATGACACCGGGGGGTCCGGGGTCCGCCATCCAGTAGGGGATGAACCGGGCCGGCGTCAGCCCGCGCGGTGCACCACGGCGTCGCACAGCTCTTCGAGCGCGGCCTTCGCGTAGCACTCGGGCAGCGGTGCCAGGGTCGCCCGCGCCTCCTGCGCGTAGCGGATGGTGTCCCGCCGCGCCTGCTCCAGCGCGGGGTGGGCGCGCAGCCTGCGCAGCGCCTCCGCGAGCCGGTCGTCGTCGCCGAGGTCGCCGTCCAGGAGCGCGACGAGCTCCAGGTCGTCCGGCTTTCCGTCGGCCGCCGCCTGCGCGCGCAGATGGAGTACCGGGAGGGTGGGGATGCCTTCGCGCAGGTCCGTGCCGGGCGTCTTGCCCGACTCGTGGGAGTCGGAGGCGATGTCGAGTACGTCGTCGGCGAGCTGGAAGGCGATGCCGAGCCGCTCCCCGTACTGGGTGAGGATGTCGACGACCGATTCGTCCGCGCCCGCCATCATGGCGCCGAACCGTCCGGACACGGCGACCAGCGAGCCGGTCTTGCCGCCGAGCACGTCCATGTAGTGGTCGACCGGGTCGCGGCCGTCGCGCGGTCCCGCGGTCTCCAGGATCTGGCCGGTGACGAGGCGTTCGAACGCCTCCGCCTGGATGCGTACGGCCTCGGGTCCGAGGTCGGCCAGGATGTGCGAGGCGCGGGCGAAGAGGAAGTCGCCCGTCAGGACGGCGACGGAGTTGCCCCAGCGGGTGTTCGCGCTGTCCACCCCGCGGCGTACGTCCGCCTCGTCCATCACGTCGTCGTGGTACAGCGTCGCCAGGTGCGTCAGTTCGACGACCACGGCCGAGGGAACGACTCCCGGCGCGTCCGGGTCACCGAACTGGGACGCCAGCATCACCAGCAGAGGACGGAACCGCTTGCCCCCCGCGCTCACGAGGTGCTGTGCGGCCTCCGTGATGAACGGGACCTCGCTCTTGGTGGCATCCAGCAGCCCCGCCTCGACAGCGGCCAAACCGGTCTGGACATCGGCCTCAAGAGCCTGGTCCCGCACGCGCAGTCCGAACGGCCCGACGACGGTCACGAGGGGATCTCCTGTCTGCTGACGATCACACGGAATGTCGATGTGTCGCTGTCCTCACTCAACTCAGCGTATCCGGTCGCCTTTGGATCAACGTGGGCGCCTTCCCGCCATCGCCGGTATGTTCGGGATCAGGTCATACGATCAGGAGTTGCCGCTTTGTCCCACACCGCTACCGACGTCGAGCCGGACCACCCGCCGCCCGGGGACGACCACGCCTTCTTCGGCCATCCGCGGGGTCTGATGACCCTGTCCGGGCTGGAGGTCTGGGAGCGGTTCTCGTTCCTCGGGATGCAGGCCATCCTGGTCCTCTTCTTCGCCGACACGGTCGCGAACGGCGGCATGGGCATGAACCCGGGCACCGCCGCCTCGGTGTCCGCCGCCTACGGCACGCTGGTCTATCTGGTCTCCGTCGCGGGCGGCTGGCTGGCCGACCGGATCCTCGGTTCGTACCGCGCCGTCCTGTACGGCGGCATCCTCATCGCGTGCGGCCACTACGCGATGGCCGTGCCGACCGCCACGATGACGTGGGTGGGCCTCGGCCTGATCAGCGCGGGAACGGGCCTGCTCAAGCCGAACGTGGCCTCCATGGTCGGCAAGCTCTACGCCACCGAGGACCAGCGCCGCGACGCCGGGTTCGCGCTCTACTACATGGCCATCAACATCGGCGCCTTCGCCGGACCGCTGGTCACCGGCTGGCTCGGCGAGCACGCGAGCTGGCACTGGGGATTCTCGGCCGCCGCGTTCGGCATGACGCTCGGCCTGATCCAGTACGTGCTGGGCCGGCGTCACCTGGCCGGGCGGAAGCACGCGGCGGAGTTCGCCCTGGCGCCCGGTCCGATGCGTCGGGCCGTGCTGACGATCGTGGCCGGCGTCGTCGTGGTCGCCCTCGTGGCGACGGCGCTTGCGCTGTCCGGGTGGCTGACCATGGACCGCTTCGTCGACGTGCTCACCCTGGTGTCGGTGATCACGCCCGTCGTGTACTTCGTGGTGATGTTCCGGAGCCCCCGGGTGACTCCGGAGGAACGCGGCAGGCTGCGGCCGTACGTCGTGCTCTTCCTGGCGTCCGTCGTCTTCAACTTCATCCTCTTCCAGGCGTACTCGACGATGATGCTGCTCGCCTCGACCAACGCCCGCACGGAAATCTTCGGCTTCCACTTCCCGGCGAGCTGGTACGCCTCCGCGCTGGGCGCCTTCGAGGTCGCCCTGGCGCCCGTCGTGGCCGCGGCCTGGGCCCGGATGGGCCCGCGCCAGCCGCACGCCTCGAACAAGATCGCGTTCGGGGTGATCCTGGGCGGTCTGTCGTTCCTCCTGATGGTCGTGCCGACCTCCGGGCACGCCGACGACACCTACCGGATGGCCGCCTGGTGGATCGTCGGCTCGTACCTGCTCCTCGGGCTCGGCGACATCCTGCTGGAGACCTCCGGCATGTCCGCCACCACGAAGCTCGCCCCCAAGGCGTTCGCCAGCCAGACGATGGCGCTGTGGTTCCTGTCCCTGGCCCTCGCCAACGGCATCCAGGCACAGATCGTGAAGCTGTACGGCGAGGTCTCCAACCCCGCCTACTTCGGTGTCAATGGCGCAATCGCGGTGGCGGCCGGTGTGGCCGTCCTCGCCGCCGCTCCCTGGCTCAAGCGCACCATGCACCCCGTCCACTGAGGTACCGCCATGCAGATCCGCACCGAATTCCCCTACGAGACGACCCACGAGGACCTCTACATCCCCCTGTCGGACGGGACCGAGCTGTACGCGCGGATCTGGCGGCCGGTCACCGACGAACCGGTGCCCGCGCTGCTGGAGTACCTGCCCTACCGGCTGAGCGACTGGACGGCCCCGCGCGACTGGCAGCGCCACCCCTGGTACGCGGGCCACGGCTACGCCTCCGTACGGGTGGATGTGCGCGGGCACGGCAACAGCGAGGGCATGCCGGGCGACGAGTACGACGCGACGGAGCTCGCCGACGGGGTGGCCGTCGTGCACTGGCTCGCCCAGCAGGAGTGGTGCTCGGGCCGGGTCGGCATGTTCGGCATCTCCTGGGGCGGCTTCAACTCCCTCCAGATCGCCGCCCTGGCCCCGGAGCCCCTGAAGGCGATCGTCACCGTCTGCTCGGCCGACGACCGCTACGACAACGACGTCCACTACATGGGCGGCTCCGTCCTCGCCGTCGACATGCACGCCTGGGCCGCCACGATGCTGGCCTTCGTCTGCCGTCCGCCGGACCCGGCGGACGTCGGCGACGACTGGAAGGGCATGTGGCTGAAGCGGCTCGACGCCGTCGACCCGTTCATCCACACATGGCTGGCGCACCAGACCCGTGACGACTACTGGAAGCACGGCAGCGTCTGCGAGGACTACGGCGCCGTCAAGGCCCACGTCCTGGCGGTCGGCGGCTGGCACGACCCGTACCGCGACACCGTCCTGCGGCTCGTCGAGCACCTGGACCCGGCGAAGGTGCGCGGGCTGATCGGCCCCTGGTCGCACCAGTACCCGGACCGGGGGCTGCCCCCGGGGCCCGCGATCGGCTTCCTGCAGGAGACCCTGCGCTGGTGGGACCAGCACCTCAAGGACAAGGACACCGGGGTGATGAACGAGCCCCTGCTGCGGTCCTGGATCAGCGGTTCGCACCCTCCCGCGACCGTCTACGAGACGCTGCCCGGCCGCTGGGTCGGCGACGCGGACTGGCCGTCGGAGAACGTCGCGCCGGTGGCGTACGCCCTCCAGGGCGGTCCGCAGACCGTCCGCTCGCCGCAGCAGACCGGGCTGGACGCGGGCCGCTTCTTCCCCTTCGGCAACGCCGCCGACCTGCCGCCCGACCAGCGCGACGAGGACGCCAAGTCGGTGTGCTTCGAGTTCCCCGTCGAGGAGGCTCCCATCGAGATCCTCGGCCGGCCCCGGGTGAAGCTCCGCATCCGGATGGACGTGCCGCGCGGCCAGGCGATCGTCCGGCTCTGCGACGTGGCCCCGGACGGTGCCTCGACCCTGGTGACCCGGGGTGTTCTGAACCTGGCGGCGCGCCACGGGCGCGACCGGTCGGAGGACTGGCCCGTCGGGGAGACCGAGGACGTGACCTTCGAACTGAACGGCATCGGGCACACCTTCCCGCCCGGCCACCGGATCAGGCTCGCCGTCTCGTCCTCGTACTGGCCGTGGATCTGGCCGCAGGCCGGTTCGGACGGCTTCACGCTCGACGCGGACGGCAGCCTCGTCGAACTCCCGGTGCGCAGGCACACCGAGGACCCGGCGATCAGTTTCGGCGAGCCGGAGCAGGCGGAGCCCCTCGGCGTCGTCTTTCCGGTCACGCTCGACGAGGAGCGCCCGGAGCGTCTGGTGGTCCGCGATGTGGCCAAGGGCGAATGGCGTCTGGAGGTCGACCCGCGCTACGGCGGTACGCGTGTCTACCCGGACGGGCTGGAGTTCACCGAGGACGCGGTCGAGACGTACACGATCCGCGAGGACGACCCGCTCTCGGCCGCCGCACGCTCGGACTGGAAGATCCGGCTGCACCGGCCGGAGATGTCCTGGGACGTGAGGATCGAGTCGCGTTCGGAGACGAGCGCGGACGCGGACGACTTCATCACGTCCAACGAGGTGGTGTGCAGGGACGGCGACGAGATCGTCTTCCACCGGACCTGGGAGAAGAGGATCCCGCGCACGGCGGGATGAAGGCGACGGCCATACAGGAGTACGACGGAACTTTCCGGGCATTACGCATAGTTGAGACACTGCCGCGGGGTGCCACCGCCGACGTAACGTGTCCCCCAAGCGACCTGGAAAGCGAGGCAGCAACAGATGCCCGAGAGCAGCCCGCTCGATCTGGCCGAGGGCGACCCCTTCGGTCCGCACAACCTTCCGTACGGAGTGTTCTCCACCCCCGAACACCCGGACGACCGCAGGGTCGGCGTCCGCATCGGCGCGCATGTGCTGGACGCCGGGGCCGCCGCGCACGCGCTCGGCTCCCCGTACGCCCAGCTGCTGGCCAGGCCCAGCCTGACGCCGCTCCTCGCGGCGGGCCGCACCGCCTGGCGGGACGTGCGCCGCGCGCTCACCGCCTGGGTGACGGTCCCGGCGCACCGCCCGGACATAGAGCCCCTGCTGCATCCGGTGGACGCGGTGACGATGCACCTGCCGTACGAGGTCGCGGACTACGTCGACTTCTACGCCAGTGAGCACCACGCCACCAACGTCGGGCGGATCTTCCGGCCCGACGGTGCGGCCCTCACGCCCAACTGGAAGCACCTCCCGATCGGTTACCACGGGCGGGCGGGCACGGTCGTCGTCTCCGGTACCGAGGTGGTGCGCCCCTCCGGGCAGCGCAAGGCGCCCACCGACCCGGCCCCCGTCTTCGGCCCCTCGGTGAAGCTGGACATCGAGGCCGAGGTCGGTTTCGTCGTCGGCGTCCCCTCGCGGCAGGGCACCCCGGTCGCGCTCGCCGACTTCCGCGAGCACGTCTTCGGTCTCTGCCTGCTCAACGACTGGTCGGCGCGGGACATCCAGGCCTGGGAGTACGTGCCGCTCGGCCCGTTCCTCGGCAAGTCCTTCGCCACCTCCGTCTCGGCGTGGGTGACCCCGCTGGAAGCCCTGGACGCGGCCCGGACCGCTCCGCCCGCCCGGGACTTCGAGCTGCTCCCCTACCTCGACGACGCGGACGACGAGGAGCCCGGCGGCTTCGACATCCGGATCTCGGTCGAGATCAACGGACAGCCCGTCTCCCGGCCGCCGTTCTCCTCCATGTACTGGACGGCCGCGCAGCAGCTGGCGCAGATGACGGTGAACGGCGCCTCCCTGCGCACGGGTGACCTGTACGGCTCCGGAACCGTCAGCGGCGCCGAGCCCGGCGAGCGCGGCTCCCTGCTCGAACTCACCTGGAACGGCCGCGATCCGCTGGACCTGCCCGAGGGCAAGCGGACGTTCCTGGAGGACGGCGACACGGTCACCCTGACCGCATGGGCCCCCGGGCCGCACGGCACGCGCGTCGGCCTCGGCGAGGTCACCGGCCGGATCGTGCCCGCGGCGTGAACGAACGGCCGACACTCCCCGAGGAGCTGTTGCTGCTCGCCCTGGACCCCGTGCGCGGCAAGCCGCTGTGCCGGGGCAGGTACCTGGAGTACGGCCTGGCCGGGGCCGTACTGGCCGAACTGGAGCTCCAGGGGCGGATCACCGAGGAGCACGGCAGGGTGCACGTGGCGAATCCGCTGGACCCGCCGGACCCGCTGCTCGCGGTGTTCCTGCGCAGCCTGCCGGCGCCCGGCAAGAGCCGGTTCCACGGGGGCGTGTCGGCCAGGCGCTGGGTCCGGCACGCCGGGCGGCAGGCCGAGGGCCTCTATCTCGAAGCCCTGGTGCAGCGCGGCATCCTGCGCAGGGAGACCCGCCGCTTCCTCGGCCTGCTGCCCTACCACCGCCACCTCCCGGGCCCCGGAGGCCTGTCGGCACACATACGGGAGCACTTCGCGGCGGCCGGCGGGGCGGGCTTCCCCGACCGCCGCGACAGGCTGCTGGCGGCTGTCGCCGCGGCGGTGGAGCTGCCGTCCGCGGTCAGGCAGGGCGACCGGCGGACCCGCTCGGCCGTGCGGGCACTGGCCCGCCAGGAGTGGCCGGCACTGGCGGTGCACCGCAACGTGCGCCAGGACAAGTCCGGCCAGAACGGCGGAGGCGTCAGCGGGGGCGGAGGCGGGGACGGCGACTGAACCCCCGGGTGTCCGAGGAGGCGGGCCGACACCCCCTCGGTGTCCGAGGGGTGGTCGTCCCGGGTGGCAGATCTTCGTCACCCGAAAGGAAAGCCGCAGGTCACAGCTCCGCTGACCGGGGCCGGAAGTGGCGCAACACTGCGGCAACACCACCGCGGGGACCCCGTCGGTATGGTCCAGCGCATGCCAGCCGATCGCATCCGTGAGCACACCGTGCCCGTCGCCGCCGCCCGCCGGCGCCGGCTGCGCGCGGACCATGCCCGGCTGCTGGCCGACCTGTTGCGCCACCAGGTGCGCACCGGCGGCTTTCCCGGCGGCGTACTGCCGTTCGAGGACACCATCGGCGCCGACTACCGCGTCTCCCGCAACACCGTCCGCCAGGCCCTCGACCTGCTGCGCGCAGAGGGTCTGGTGGAACGCCAGCCCGGCGTCGGCACCGTCGTCGTCAGCGAGAAGTACTCGCACGGCCTGGACCGGCTCCAGGGTCTGGCCGAGACCCTGCACGAGCACGGCCGGGTCACCAACGAGGTCCGTACCGTCGGCCCCGTGGCCGCCCCCGGACCCGTCGCGCGGCGGCTCGGCATCGCCGAGCACACCGACGTCCTCTACATCGAGCGGCGCCGGCTGCTGAACGGGCTGCCGCTGTCCCTCGACCTCACGTACATCCCGATGGACATCGGCGCCGGGCTGCTCGGCTGCGACCTGGAGAACACCGATGTCTTCCGGCTGCTGGAATCCCTGACCGGACGGGCGCTCGGCACCGCCGAGATCACCCTGGAGGCCGTCAACGCCGACGCGCACTCCGCCGCCGTCCTGGAGACCCCGCAGGGCGCCGCCGTCCTGATGCTGGAACGCCTCACCCACCTCTGTGACGGGCGGCCCGTGGACCTGGAGTTCATCCGGTTCCGCGGTGACCGCATCAGCATGAGCGGCCTGCTGCACAGGTCGGACTGAGACCCCTCCTTCCCCTCTTTCCTGGAGACCGCCATGCCTCTGGCGCCCCAGCGGGCCGACGTGCCCGTGACCATCGACGAGTCGAAGTGCATCGACGGCTGCACCCTCTGCGTCGACATGTGCCCTCTCGACTCCCTCGCCATCAACCCGGACAGCGGCAAGGCGTTCATGCATGTCGACGAGTGCTGGTACTGCGGCCCGTGCGCGGCCCGGTGTCCCACCGACGCGGTGACGGTCAACATGCCCTACCTCCTCCGGTGAAAGGCCATTCCTCCCATGCGACGCACGGCAATCCGCGCCGCCGCCCTGCTCACCGCCGCGACTCTCGTCCCGCTCACCGCGGGCTGCGGCGGCGAAGCGAGCGCGGGTGACGGCGACACGGTCACGGTGACCGTCGGCTATCAGTCCAGGACCATCAACACCGTCACCGCGGGCACCCTCCTGCGCTCCCTCGGCTACTTCGAGGAAGAGCTGCGGGCCCGCGGCGAACGGGACGGCGTCACGTACAAGGTGAAGTGGCAGGACTACGCGACCGGCGCGCCGATCACCGCGCAGATGACCGCCGGGAAGATCGACATCGGCTCGATGGGCGACTTCCCTCTGCTGATCAACGCGGCTCGCGGCAAGCAGCTGAACCGCCCCACCAGACTCGTCTCGGTCACCGGGTACAACCTGCGGGGCGGGCTCAACACCGTGGTGACCGCGCCCGGTTCGGACCTCGACTCGCTGGAGGACCTGCGCGGCAAGAAGGTCTCCACGAGTGTCGGATCAGCCGCCGACGGAACGCTCGTCCGCGCGCTCCAACAGGCCGGGATCGACCCGGAGAAGGACATCCGCAAGCTCAACCAGCAGCCCGCGGTGGGTGCGTCCGCGCTCCAGGCCGGCAGCGCGGACGCCCTGTCGCAGTTCGTGGCCTGGCCCGGACTGCTGGCCTTCCAGGGACGGGCGAAGGCCCTCTACGACGGGGCGGAGCTGAATCTTCCGACCTTCCACGGGGTCACCGTCCGCGAGGAGTTCGCGAAGCGGCGGCCCGCCGTGCTGGAGGACTTCCTGCGGGCGCAGGGCCGGGCGACGGACTACCTGCACGAGCACCCGGTGGCGTCGTCCGAGTCGGTCGCGAAGGCCACCGGCCTGCCGGCCGAGGTCGTGCACCTCTACAACGGCTCCCAGGGCATCGCGACGTTCGACACCACCGTGAAACCCGCACTGGTCGCGGCGCTCAAGAAGGACGTCCCCGTGCTGCGCTCGGCGAAGCTGGTCGGCGACGTGGACGTGGACGCCTTCGTCGACGAGCAGTACGTGAAGCGGGTGCACGGCTCCGCCTACGCGAAGGCGCAGGCGGCCGGTCCGCCCGCCGCACGCGGCGGAGAGGTCTGGCTGAAGGGCAAGGACACCACGTCGGCGTTCGCCACCCCCACCGAGGTCCTGCGGTACGCCGCCGCGCACCCGGGGCAGGTCCGCGCCGCGTACGTCCCCGACGCGAAGACCGGGACGCTGTGGTTCGCCGACCGGGCGGTCTGGGTGTCCGAGGGCGCCGCACTGCGGCCGTACGTCACCGCATCCGCGGCCCGCGCCGATGTCGCCACCCACCCCGGCGCCCGGATCGTCTCGTACGCCACCGCGCTCGACCGGGCCCGCGTCTCATGAGCGGCCGGTGGTCGATCGCGCTGCGGGCCCTGTCGCTGGTGGCCGCCCTGGGCATCTGGCAGCTGCTGACCGCCTTCGACATCAACCTGTGGCTGCGCTTCGAGCAGTTCCCGACGGTGACCGATGTGGCGCGCGCCTTCGGCGACCGGCTCGGCACGGACGCGTACTGGCAGGACCTCACCGACAGCCTGACCCGGATCGTCACCGGTTTCGCCCTGGCCGCCGTCCTGGGCATCACCGTCGGCACCGCCGTCGCCCGCTCCCGGCTGGCCTCCGACCTGCTGGGCCCGGTCCTCGAAGTGATCCGCCCGGTCCCGGCGATCGCGCTCGTGCCGGTGGCGATCCTGCTCTTCCCCAGCAACGAGCAGGGGATCGTCTTCATCACGTGCACCGCGGCGTTCTTCCCCGTCATGGTCTCCACCCGGCACGCGGTGCGCGCCCTCACCCCGGTGTGGGAGGAGGCCGTCCTGACGATGGGCGGCGGCCGGTGGCGGATCCTCGGCTCCGTCGTCCTGCCCGGCGCGCTCCCCGGCATCCTGGGCGGGCTCTCCGTCGGCATCGGGGTGTCGTGGATCTGTGTGATCTCCGCCGAGATGATCTCCGGCGAGTACGGGGTGGGGTACCGCACCTGGCAGGACTACACGGTCGTCGACTACCCGGGCGTCTTCGTCGGCATGGCCACGATCGGCCTCCTCGGGTGGATCACCTCGACGGCGGTGGAACTGCTGGGCCGCCGGCTCACACGGTGGCTGCCGCGTACGGAGAACCGTCCCCCGTCCCCCGTACGGCACCGGCCCCGGTCCGTATCCCCGGCGGCTGCGCCGGCCCCCCTGGCCAAGGAGCGGGTGCACCCATGACCACCACCACGTCCCCGGGCGTCCGGCTCACCCTGCGCGGTGCCGTGCTCGGCCGGGCCGGGGCACCCGTCCTGGAGGGGATCGACCTCGATGTCGTACCCGGTGAGATCCTCGCCGTCGTCGGCCCGTCCGGCTGCGGCAAGTCCACGCTCCTGCGCACCCTCGCCGGACTGCTGCCCGCGCTCGGCGGCCAGGTCACGCAGGACGGCCAGCCGATCACCGCACCGCGCGCCGAGCGGGCCCTCGTCTTCCAGGACGACGCGCTGCTGCCGTGGCGCACGGTGCGTGCCAATGTCGAACTGCCCCTCGCCATCCGGGGCGTGGCGCGCTCCGAACGCAGGCGCCGGGCCGAGTCCTGGCTGGCCCGGGTCGGCCTGGAGGACCACGGGGCGAAGCTCCCGCACCGCATCTCGGGCGGCCAGCGCCAGCGTGTGCAGCTGGCCCGCGCCCTGGCGGCCGAACCGCGCGCGGTCCTGATGGACGAGCCCTTCGGCGCGCTGGACGCCCAGACCAGGGCCGGGATGCAGCAGCTGCTCGTCGATGTCCTGCACGGCACGGGCGCCACGGTCGTCTTCGTCACGCACGACGTGGACGAGGCGCTGTTCCTCGGCGACCGGGTGGCACTGCTGCCCACCGGGCGCGTCCTGGACGTACCGCGTCCGCGCGAACGCGCCGCGCGCTCCGACCCGGCGACCGTCGCGCTGCGGCGCGAGGTCCTCGAATCGCTCACTCCCGCCCACTGAAAGGCATGACCGTGCAGATCCCCGCCCTCGCCGACGCCGAGGAACTCTCCTGCGACGTACTGGTCGTCGGGGGCGGCACGGCCGGCACCATGGCGGCCCTCACCGCCGCCGAGCACGGCGCGTCCGTCGTGCTGCTGGAGAAGGCGCACGTCCGGCACTCGGGCGCCCTCGCCATGGGGATGGACGGCGTCAACAACGCCGTGATCCCGGGCCGCGCCGAACCCGACGACTACGTCGCCGAGATCACCCGCGCCAACGACGGCATCGTCGACCAGTCCACCGTCCGCCGGACCGCGGAACTCGGCTTCCCGATGGTGCAGCGGCTGGAGTCGTACGGGGTGAAGTTCGAGAAGGACGAGCACGGGGAGTACGCCGTCCGCCAGGTCCACCGCTCCGGCGCGTACGTGCTGCCGATGCCCGAGGGCAAGGACGTCAAGAAGGTCCTCTACCGGCAGTTGCGGCGCCGCGAGATGCGGGAGCGGATCCGGATCGAGAACCGGGTGATGCCGGTCCGGATCCTGACGGGTGACGACGGCCGGGCGATCGGGGCGGCGGGCTTCAACACCCGTACGGGAGCGTTCGTCACGGTCCGCGCCGGGGCCGTCGTCCTGGCCACCGGTCCGTGCGGACGGCTCGGACTGCCGGCGTCCGGCTACCTCTACGGGACGTACGAGAACCCGACCAACGCCGGGGACGGCTACGCCATGGCGTACCACGCGGGCGCCGAGCTGACCGGCATCGAGTGCTTCCAGATCAACCCGCTGATCAAGGACTACAACGGTCCGGCCTGCGCCTACGTCGCCAATCCGTTCGGCGGCTACCAGGTGAACCGGCACGGCGAACGGTTCGTCGACTCCGACTACTGGTCGGGGCAGATGATGGCCGAGTTCGCGGCGGAGGTCGCCTCGGACCGGGGGCCGGTGTACCTGAAGCTGAGCCACCTCCCCGAGGAGTCCGTCAGCGCGCTGGAAGACATCCTGCACACGACGGAACGGCCCACGCGCGGCACGTTCCACGCGAACCGGGGCCATGACTACCGCACCCACGACATCGAGATGCACATCTCCGAGATCGGCCTGTGCGGCGGCCATTCGGCCTCCGGCGTGCGGGTCGACGACCACGCGCGTACGACGGTGCCGCGCCTGTACGCCGCCGGAGACCTGGCCTGCGTCCCGCACAACTACATGATCGGCGCGTTCGTCTTCGGTGACCTCGCGGGCGCCGACGCCTCGCAGTTCACGGCGTACGAAGGCGAACTGCCCGCCGAGCAGCTGCGCGAGGCCCACGAGCTGATCTACCGGCCGCTGCACAACCCGGAGGGGCCGCCGCAGCCCCAGGTCGAGTACAAACTGCGCCGCTTCGTGAACGACTACGTGGCCCCGCCCAAGTCGGGGGCGCGGCTCTCGCTCGCGCTGGAGGCGTTCGAGCGGATGCGGACCGACATCGCGGAGATGGGCGCGACGACCCCGCACGAGCTGATGCGGTGCGCCGAGGTGAGCTTCATCCGGGACTGCGCGGAGATGGCGGCGCGCTCCTCGCTGGCCCGCACGGAGTCCCGCTGGGGCCTGTACCACGAGCGTACGGACCATCCCGAGCGGGACGACGCGGACTGGTTCCACCACCTGGACCTGCGCAAGTCCGCATCGGGAGCGATGGAGTTCACGGCGAGGCCGGTGGCTCCCTACCTCGTGCCCGTGGAGGGGTTCGCCCCCGTGGGCGGGGCCTCGCGCGAGATCGGCGAGGTGGCGGCGGAGCAGGTCGCGACAGCGGGACGGCGGGACGTGGCCCCGTCGTCCGGCTCCCGGACGGCGGCGGACCCGGCGCCCGCTGCCGCTGCCCCCGTACCGTCCGGCCCGTCCCCCCGCATCCTGGAACTCCTCGCGCTCGCCGACGACCAGCCGGACCTGCCGGTCCTCGCCCCGTACCTGGCCGACGCGGACCCGGCGGTCCGGCGGGCGGCCGTGGCCGCGCTCACCGAGTCGACGCCGCAGGGTGCGGGTCCGGCACTGGCCGGGACGCTCGCCGACCCTGCGCCGTCGGTGCGGGCGGCGGCCGCCGCCTCCCTGCGGGAGCTGGTTGAGGTCCTGCCGGCCGAACCGGCCCTGCGCGCACCGCTGGTGACGGCGCTCGGCTCGGACGACCCGGTCGTACGGGCCACCGCGCTGGACACCCTGCGGGCGCTGCGGCTGGGGGACGCCGACCTGTACGCGCGCACACTCGGCGACCCGGTCATCGACGTGCGGCTGCACACCGTCCGGGCTCTCGTCTCAGTGGACGCGGTGGAGTACCTGACTGCGGCCGCGGCCGATCCGTCCCGCGAGGTCCGGGTGGCCGTGGCGAAGGGGCTGGCCGCGACGCACTCCCCCGCCCCGGAGCCGCTCACCCCGCTGCTGGAGGACGGGGACGCGCTGGTCCGCGCCGCCGCCCTGGCCGCGCTCGCGGCGACGGGGTGCCCCGCGCCGTACGCCGCGACGGCGGTCACGGCCCTCTCCGGTCCGGCCTGGCAGGTACGCGCGGGGGCGGCGACGGCGCTCTCCTCGGCGGCCCCGGACTCCGCGATCGGCCCGCTGACCGGAGCCCTGGGCGACCCGAACGCCGACGTGCGCAAGGCGGCGGTCCTGGCTCTGCTGCACCACACGGCCCACGACGCGGCCCGGGAAGCCCTGGCCGGAGTGCTCACCGACCCGGACGCGGACGTGCGCGCCTACGCGGCGAGGGGAGCGGTGGTCAACGGCGCGTAACTCGTGCACACGTCTGGGCGGCCCTGATCAGTTCCCGCCGTATACGCTGGACGGGCCCACGAGACTCCTTCGTATGGGAGCACTGATGAGCGTCGGACCCGAGGCACCTGAGCCGCGGTGGGCGGTTCCGCCCGCAGGCGGATGGACCGCTGATGACCTGGACACGCTTCCGAATCTGCCTCCGCATACGGAGCTGATCGACGGGAGCCTTGTCTTCGTGAGTCCGCAGACCGTTTTCCATGAGCGTGCGATCGACTACCTGAAGTGGCAGCTGCAGTCGCTCGCACCGCTCGACCTGGAAGTCTTTCGCGAATTCACCATCGACGTCGACTTCCAGAACCGGCCCGAGCCCGATGTGGTCGTCGTGCGTGCGGACGCGGTCGAGAGTCTGCGGCAGACGCGGTTCCCCTCGCAGAGTGTGGTGCTGGCTGTGGAGGTCGTGTCCGACGAGTCCGTCACCCGTGACCGGGAGACCAAGCCGGTGAAGTACGCGCGGGCGAAGATCCCGCACTACTGGCGGGTGGAGAACCAGGACGGCCGAGCAGTCGTGTACGTCTTCGAGCTGGAACCCGCCACCGGCGCGTACACATCCACCGGGATCTTCCACGACCGGATGAAGGTCTCCGCACCCTTCCCCGTCGATCTCGACCTGACCGCGATCGTCACGCGACGCCGGGCGACGCCGGAGTAGGCCGTCGCCGCCCGTCACGCGCTCAGTCGAACTCAGGCGGCTCCTCGTCCCAGCCGAAGTGCGCATCCGTGTGCTGATCCGCCCGTTCTGCCCGCACCGGCTCCGCGGCGCGTGCGGCCTCCGGCTGCGGCGGAACCGCGGCGGCGGGCCGGGACACCGGTTCCGGCACGGCGGGGGCACTGTCGGCGCCCGGCTCGACGTCTCCCAGCCCGGCCAGCACCTCCAGGACGCCCTCGCCGTACGTCGCCAGCTTCTTCTCGCCCAGGCCGCTGATCCCGCCCAGCTCCGCGAGCGAACCGGGGCGCAGCGCGGCGATCTCCCGCAGCGTCGCGTCGTGGAAGATCACGTACGCCGGGAGGCCCAGCTCCTTCGCCTGGGCACCGCGCCAGGCACGCAGCGCCTCGAAGACCGGGACGGCCTCGGCCGGCAGGTCCGCCACGGCCGCGGCCGACTTGCCCTTGCGCTCGCCCCTCGCCGACTTGGCCGTCGGCTTCTTCGGCTCCTTACGCAGCAGTACCTCGCGCTCCCGGCCGAGCACGGAACCGCTCTCCTCCGTCAGCACCAGCGTGCCGTACTCGCCCTCGACGGCGAGCAGCCCCTGGGCCAGCAGCTGGCGCACCACACCACGCCACTCCGCCTCGGCCAGCTCCTCGCCGATGCCGAAGACCGAGAGCTGGTCGTGGTCGAACTGGATGATCTTCGCCGTCTTGCGGCCCAGCAGGATGTCGATGATCTGGCCGGCCCCGAACTTCTGCCCGCGCTCCCGCTTCAGCCGGACCACGGTGGACAGCAGCTTCTGCGCGACCACCGTGCCGTCCCAGGTCTCGGGCGGGGTGAGGCAGGTGTCGCAGTTGCCGCAGCTCTCGGAGCCGGGCTCCTGGCCGAAGTACGTCAGGAGCTGGGCGCGGCGGCACTGGACGGTCTCGCAGAGCGCCAGCATCGAGTCGAGGTGCGCGGCGGCCCGGCGCCGGAACGCCTCGTCGCCCTCGCCGCCCTGGATCAGCTTGCGCTGCTGGACGACGTCCTGGAGTCCGTACGCCATCCAGGCCGTGGAGGGCGCACCGTCACGGCCCGCGCGTCCTGTCTCCTGGTAGTAGCCCTCGACGGACTTCGGCAGATCGAGGTGGGCGACGAAGCGCACGTCGGGCTTGTCGATGCCCATGCCGAAGGCGATGGTCGCGACGACGACCAGGCCCTCCTCGCGCAGGAAGCGCGACTGGTGCTCGGCGCGCATCGAGGCGTCCAGGCCCGCGTGGTACGGCACGGCCTCGATGCCGTTGCGGCAGAGGTACTCGGCGGTCTTCTCCGTCGAATTGCGCGACAGGCAGTAGACGATGCCCGCGTCCCCGGGGTGCTCCTCCTTGAGGAAGGTGAGCAGCTGCTTCTTCGGGTCGGACTTCCCCACGACGCGGTACTGGATGTTGGGCCGGTCGAAGCTGGCCACGAAGTGCCTGGCCTCGGGCATGCCCAGGCGCTGGGTGATCTCCTGGTGCGTGGCGTCGGTCGCCGTGGCCGTGAGCGCGATGCGCGGTACGTCGGGCCAGCGCTCGCCCAGGACGGACAGGGCCAGGTAGTCGGGGCGGAAGTCGTGGCCCCACTGGGCGACGCAGTGCGCCTCGTCGATCGCGAAGACGGAGATCTCGCCGCGGGCGAGCAGCGAGAGGGTGGAGTCCAGGCGCAGCCGCTCCGGGGCCAGGTACAGCAGGTCGAGCTCGCCCGCCAGGAACTGGGCCTCCATCGAGCGGCGCTCGTCGAAGTCCTGCGTGGAGTTCATGAAGCCGGCGCGGACACCGAGCGCGCGCAGGGCGTCCACCTGGTCCTGCATGAGAGCGATCAGTGGAGAGACCACGACGCCGGTACCCGGCCTGACCAGGGCGGGGATCTGGTAGCAGAGGGACTTGCCGCCGCCGGTGGGCATGAGCACGACCGCGTCGCCGCCGGCGACCACGTGCTCGATCACCGCACCCTGCTCGCCGCGGAACGCCTCGTACCCGAACACCCGGTGCAGGGTCTGCTGCGCGGCGCTCTCGGTCGTCACACTCATCGTTCCGTTCCGCCCGTCCGTGCCGTCCGTGTCGCTGTCCAACCGTCCACAGCAACCATAGGCGCCACGTACGACAACGCCGGACGGGTTTGACTTCCAGGGCCCGTCCGGCGTTGTCGCAGCGCTTCTCACGCGGTTACCGCACGAAGACTCCCGCCTGGCTCGCCAGGTCCAGGAAGTACTGCGGGGCCAGGCCCAGCACCAGGGTGACCGCGACGCCGACCGCGATCGTCGTCATCGTCAGCGGGGACGGGACGGCGACCGTGGGGCCATCGGCCTTCGGCTCGCTGAAGAACATCAGGACGATGACGCGGATGTAGAAGAACGCGGCGATGGCCGACGAGATCACACCGACCACGACCAGGCCGCCCGCACCGTTGTCCGCCGCCGCCTTGAAGACGGCGAACTTCCCGGAGAAGCCCGAGGTGAGCGGAATACCGGCGAAGGACAGCAGGAACACGGCGAAGACCGCCGCGGTCAGCGGCGAGCGCCGGCCGAGACCGGCCCACTGCGACAGATGCGTCGCCTCGCCCCCCGCGTCCCGCACCAGGGTGACGACGGCGAAGGCGCCGACGGTCACGAAGGAGTAGACGCCGAGGTAGAAGAGGACCGAGGAGATGCCCTCCGGACTGGCCGCGATGACACCCGCGAGGATGAAGCCCGCGTGCGCGATCGAGGAGTAGGCCAGCAGCCGCTTGATGTCGGTCTGGGTGATCGCGACGATCGCGCCGCCCAGCATCGTGACGATCGCGACGCCCCACATGACGGGGCGCAGGTCCCAGGTGAGACCCGGCAGCACCACGTACAGCAGGCGCAGCAGGGCGCCGAACGCGGCGACCTTCGTCGCCGCCGCCATGAAGCCCGTGACCGGCGTCGGCGCACCCTGGTACACGTCCGGGGTCCACATGTGGAACGGGACCGCGCCGACCTTGAACAGCAGGCCCATCAGGATCATCGCGCCGCCGATCAGCAGCAGCACGTCGTTGCCCATGGTGTCCGCGAGCGCCGGGTTGATCTCCTGGACGGTGCCGTCCACGACGTTCGCGATACCGGCGTACGAGACGGTGCCCGCGTATCCGTAGAGCAGGGCGATGCCGAAGAGCAGGAACGCCGAGGAGAAGGCCCCGAGCAGGAAGTACTTCACCGCGGCCTCCTGCGACATCAGCCGCTTGCGGCGGGCGACGGCGCACAGGAGGTAGAGCGGGAGGGAGAAGACCTCGAGCGCGATGAAGAGGGTCAGCAGGTCGTTGGCGGCCGGGAAGACCAGCATGCCGGCGACGGAGAAGAGGACCAGCGGGAAGACCTCGGTCGTGGTGAACCCGGCCTTGACCGCGGCCTTCTCGCCGTCGCTGCCGGGGACCGAACCGGCCTGTGCGGCGAAGGAGTCCACGCGGTTGCCGTGCGCGGCGGGGTCCAGGCGCCGCTCGGCGAAGGTGAAGACGGAGACCATCGAGACGAGCAGGATGGTGCCCTGCAGGAACAGCGCGGGGCCGTCGACGGCGACGGCGCCCATCGCGGCGATCTGCGCGTTCTTCCCCGCGTACCCGTCGGCCGCGAGCCCCAGGACCGCGGCGAACGCGGCACCGAGGGCGACGACCGTCAGGAAGACCTGGGTGGTGTAGCGGGCCCTGCGCGGGACGAAGGCCTCCACCAGGATTCCCAGGACGGCGACGCCGATCACGATCAGGACGGGCGCCAGTTGGGCGTACTCGATGGTCGGCGCGGTGAACTTGTCGCCCGCGGCAGCCGTTGTCACCCCGCCGCCCGCCGTCGTCCACAGGCTGTGGACAGCTGTTGCGCTCACTTGGCGGCCTCCACCTCGGGCTGGGGGTCCTTCTTCTGTACGTCGTGCATGGTGTGCTGCACTGCCGGGTTGACGACTTCCGTGAGCGGCTTCGGGAAGACACCCAGGAAGATCAGCAGGGCGATCAGCGGCAGGGCGACCGCCAGTTCACGGACCTTGAGGTCCGGCATGCTCCGGACCGCCTCCGTGACCGGTCCCGTCATCGTCCGCTGGTAGAGGACGAGGACGTACAGCGCGGCGAGCACGATGCCGACGGTCGCGATGATGCCGACCACCGGGTACGCGCTGAACGCGCCGACCAGGACGAGGAACTCACTGACGAACGGGGCGAGGCCGGGCAGCGACAGCGTCGCGAGACCACCGATGAGGAACGTCCCCGCCAGCACCGGTGCCACCTTCTGCACCCCGCCGTAGTCGGCGATGAGCCGCGAGCCGCGCCGCGTGATCAGGAATCCGGCGACCAGCATCAGCGCGGCCGTAGAGAGCCCGTGGTTGACCATGTAGAGCGTGGCGCCCGACTGGCCCTGGCTCGTCATCGCGAAGATGCCGAGCACGATGAAGCCGAAGTGCGAGATCGACGCGTAGGCGATGAGCCGCTTGATGTCGCGCTGGCCAACGGCGAGCAGCGCCCCGTAGATGATGGAGATCAGCGCGAGGACGAGAATCACCGGCGTCGCCCACTTGCTGGCCTCCGGGAACAGCTGGAGGCAGAAGCGGAGCATCGCGAAGGTGCCGACCTTGTCGACGACCGCGGTGATCAGGACGGCCACCGGGGTGGTCGCCTCGCCCATGGCGTTGGGCAGCCAGGTGTGCAGCGGCCACAGCGGGGCCTTCACCGCGAAGGCGAAGAAGAAGCCGAGGAACAGCCACCGCTCGGTGCTGCTCGCCATCTCCAGCGAACCGTTGGCCCGGGCCTCGGCGATCTCGGAGAGCGAGAAGCTCCCCGCGACCACGTAGAGCCCGATGACGGCGGCCAGCATGATCAGCCCGCCGGCCAGGTTGTAGAGGAGGAACTTCACGGCCGCGTAGCTGCGCTGCGCCGCCGCGTTCTCGTCGCTGCCCGTGTGCGCCCGGTCCCCGAAGCCGCCGATGAGGAAGTACATCGGGATGAGCATGGCTTCGAAGAGGATGTAGAAGAGGAAGACGTCGGTGGCCTCGAAGGAGAGGATCACCATCGCTTCGACCATCAGGATGAGGGCGAAGAAGCCCTGGGTGGGCCTCCAGCGGGAGGACTTCGTCTCCAGGGGGTCGGCGTCGTGCCAGCCGGCCAGGATGACGAAGGGGATCAGCAGCGCGGTGAGCGCGAGGAGCGCCACCCCGATGCCGTCGACGCCCAGCTCGTACCGGACGCCGAAGTCCTTGATCCAGGCGTGCGATTCGGTCAGCTGGTAGCGGTCGCCGCCCGGTTCGAAGCGGGCGAACACGATGCCCGCGAGGACGAGCGTGCCGAGCGAGACGATCAGCGCGAGCCATTTGGCCGCGGTGCGCTGTGCGGCGGGGACGGCGGCGGTGGCGATCGCGCCGATCGCCGGGAGCGCCGCCGTCGCTGTCAGGAGGGGAAAGGACATGTGATCAGACCGCCCTCATCAGCAGGGTTGCGGCGATGAGGACCGCCGCACCGCCGAACATCGAGACCGCGTAGGAGCGGGCATAGCCGTTCTGCAGCTTGCGCAGCCGGCCGGAGAGCCCGCCCATCGAGGCGGCCGTGCCGTTGACGACGCCGTCGACCAGGGTGTGGTCGACGTAGACCAGGGAGCGGGTGAGGTGCTCGCCGCCGCGGACCAGGACCACATGGTTGAAGTCGTCCTGGTAGAGGTCGCGACGGGCGGCCCTGGTGAGCAGCGAGCCGCGCGGGGCGACGACGGGGACGGGCCTGCGCCCGTACACGAACCAGGCGATGGCGACACCGATGACGAGCACCACCATGGTGGCGGCGGTGACGGTGGTCGCGCTGACGGGTGCGTGTCCGTGGTCGTGTCCGGTGACGGGCTCAAGCCAGTGCATGAACCGGTCGCCGATGGAGAAGAAGCCTCCGGCGAAGACCGACCCGAAGGCCAGCACCACCATCGGGATCGTCATCGACTTCGGTGACTCGTGCGGGTGCGGGTCGTGGCCCTCCGCGTCGGGCTGCCAGCGCTTCTCGCCGAAGAACGTCATCAGCATCACCCGCGTCATGTAGAACGCGGTGATCGCGGCGCCGAGCAGGGCGACGGAGCCGAGGATCCAGCCCTCCGTGCCGCCCTTCGCGAAGGCCGCCTCGATGATCTTGTCCTTGGAGAAGAAGCCGGACAGGCCGGGGAAGCCGATGATCGCGAGGTAGCCGAGGCCGAAGGTGATAAAGGTGACCGGCATGTACTTCCGCAGGCCGCCGTACTTCCGCATGTCGACCTCGTCGTTCATGCCGTGCATGACCGAACCGGCGCCGAGGAAGAGACCGGCCTTGAAGAAGCCGTGCGTCACCAGGTGCATGATCGCGAAGACGTAGCCGATGGGGCCGAGACCCGCGGCCAGGACCATGTAGCCGATCTGCGACATGGTCGACCCGGCGAGGGCCTTCTTGATGTCGTCCTTGGCGCAACCGACGATCGCACCGAAGAGGAGCGTGACCGCACCGACGACCACGACGACCAGCTGGGCGTCGGGCGCCGCGTTGAAGATCGCGCCGGAGCGGACGATGAGGTAGACGCCCGCGGTCACCATGGTGGCGGCGTGGATGAGGGCGGAGACCGGGGTCGGGCCCTCCATCGCGTCACCGAGCCAGGACTGCAGCGGGACCTGGGCGGACTTGCCGCAGGCCGCCAGGAGCAGCATCAGGCCGATCGCGGTCAGCTTGCCCTCGCTCGCCCCGTCGGTCGCGGCGAACACCGGTCCGAAGGCGAAGGTGCCGAAGGTGGTGAACATCAGCATGATCGCGATCGACAGGCCCATGTCGCCGACCCTGTTGACCAGGAAGGCCTTCTTGGCGGCGGTGGCCGCGCTGGGCTTGTGCTGCCAGAAGCCGATGAGCAGGTACGACGCCAGACCGACGCCCTCCCACCCGACGTACAGGAGCAGGTAGTTGTCGGCGATGACCAGCAGGAGCATCGCCGCGAGGAACAGGTTCAGGTAGCCGAAGAAGCGGCGGCGGCGCTCGTCGTGCTCCATGTAGCCGATCGAGTAGATGTGGATCAGTGTGCCCACACCCGTGATCAGCAGGACGAACGTCATCGACAGCTGGTCGAGCTGGAAGGCCACGTCGGCCTGGAAGCCCTCGACGGGAATCCAGCTGTACAGCATCTGGTGCAGGGCGCGGTCGTCGGCGCTCCTGCCCAGCATGTCGATGAACAGCACCACGCCGACGACGAAGGCCGCGGCGGAGAACAGCGTGCCGAGCCAGTGGCCGGCCCGGTCGAGCCGGCGGCCCCCGCACAGCAGGACCACCGCTCCGAGCAGGGGCGCCGCGACCAGCAGCGCAATCAGGTTTTCCACGATTCCGACCCCTTACAGCTTCATCAGGCTGGCGTCGTCGACCGAGGCCGAGTGGCGGGAGCGGAACAGCGACACGATGATCGCGAGCCCGACGACGACCTCAGCGGCGGCGACGACCATCGTGAAGAAGGCGATGATCTGGCCGTCGAGGTTTCCGTGCATCCGGGAGAACGCGACGAACGCGAGGTTGCAGGCGTTGAGCATCAGCTCCACGCACATGAACACCACGATCGCGTTCCGCCTGATCAGGACGCCGGAGGCGCCGATCGTGAACAAAAGGGCCGCGAGGTAGAGGTAGTTGACCGGATTCACTTGGCGACCTCCTCCCCTTCTTCTTCGTGGTCACGGCCCAGCCGTTCCCCGGAGCGCTGTTCCAGCGCCTTGAGGTCGGCGAGCGACTCGGTCGACACGTCCCGGATCTGGCCGCGCCGGCGCAGCGTCTGCATGACGGTGAGCTCGGAAGCGGTGCCGTCCGGGAGCAGTCCGGCGATGTCCACCGCGTTGTGCCGGGCGTAGACACCCGGGGCGGGGAGCGGCGGGAGGTGGTTGCTGCGCACCCGGTCCTGGGACATCTCCCGCTGCGTCTTGGCGCGTTCGGTGCGCTCGCGGTGCGTCAGGAGCATCGCGCCGACGGTCGCCGTGATGAGCAGGGCGCCCGTGATCTCGAACGCGAAGACGTACTTGGTGAAGATGAGGTTGGCGAGGCCCTCGACGTTCCCGCCGTGCTGGGCGTTCGCCGCGCCGAGGCCGTTGAAGCCGGCCAGGGAGGCCTGGCCGATGCCGGCGATCAGCAGGACGCCGAAGCCGAGTCCGCATCCGGCGGCCAGCCAGCGCTGGCCCTTGATGGTCTCCTTCAGCGAGTCGGCCGCCGTGACGCCGACGAGCATGACCACGAAGAGGAACAGCATCATGATCGCGCCGGTGTAGACGACGACCTGGACGATGCCCAGGAAGTAGGCGCCGTTGGCGAGGTAGAAGACCGCCAGCACGATCATGGTGCCGGCGAGCGACAGTGCGCTGTGCACCGCCTTCTTCATCAGGACGGTGGAGAGCGCGCCGATGACGGCGACGGTGCCGAGCAGCCAGAACTGGACGGCCTCGGGGGTGGAGGTCGTGGAGGCCGCGGCGGCCAGACCGGAGGTCATGCGTCCACCTCCTTGTCGGCTTCGCCCTTGGAGACGGCGGTCTGACGCTCCGTACCGGGTGCGGCCTCGCTCACGAGACCGCGGTAGTAGTCCTGCTCGTCCATGCCGGGGAAGATCGCGTGCGGGCTGTCGACCATGCCTTCCTCCAGCCCCGCGAGCAGCTCGTCCTTGGTGTAGATGAGGCTCTCGCGGGTGGTGTTGGCGAGCTCGAACTCGTTGGTCATCGTGAGCGCCCGGGTGGGGCACGCCTCGATGCAGAGCCCGCACAGGATGCAGCGCGCGTAGTTGATCTGGTAGACGCGGCCGTAGCGCTCCCCCGGGGAGTAGCGCTCCTCCTCGGTGTTGTCCGCGCCCTCCACGTAGATGGCGTCCGCCGGACACGCCCAGGCGCACAGTTCGCAGCCGACGCACTTCTCCAGGCCGTCGGGGTGACGGTTGAGCTGGTGCCGGCCGTGGAAGCGCGGCGCCGTCACCTTCGGCGTCTCCGGGTACTGCTCGGTCAGCCGCTTCTTGAACATGGCCTTGAAGGTCACGCCGAAGCCGGCCACAGGATTCTGGAACTTCTCCCCTGAGGGTTCTGATGACTCAGACACCGTCAGCCTCCTTTCCGTCACTCGCGTGTTCGTCACTCTGAGTATCGGGTCCGCCACTGACAACGAGCTCCCGCTCGCGGCGCGGCCTGCGGCGCGGTACCGGCGGCAGGCTCTGCCCGGGCAGCGGCGGTACCGGGAATCCGCCCGCCATCGGGTCGAACGCCGGCTCCGGCTCGGCGGCCGCTTCGGCTTCCTTCGCCTTGCGGTCCCGGAAGATGTCCACGACGAAGGAGATCAGCAGGATCGCGATCACGGCCCCTGCGACGTACAGCACGATCTTCGAGAAGTCGTAGCCCTCGTTGCGCAGCGCCCTGACCGTGGCCACCAGCATCAGCCAGACCACGGAGACCGGGATCAGGACCTTCCAGCCGAGCTTCATCAGCTGGTCGTAGCGGACCCTGGGCAGGGTGCCGCGCAGCCAGATGAAGAAGAACAGCAGCAGCTGGACCTTGATGACGAACCAGAGCATCGGCCACCAGCCGTGGTTCGCGCCCTCCCAGAAGGTGCTGATCGGGTACGGAGCCCGCCAGCCGCCCAGGAACAGGGTCACGGAGACCGCGGAGACGGTGACCATGTTGACGTACTCGGCGAGCATGAACATCGCGAACTTGATCGAGGAGTACTCGGTGTTGAAGCCGCCGACGAGGTCGCCCTCGGACTCCGGCATGTCGAACGGGGCGCGGTTGGTCTCCCCGACCATCGTGACGACGTAGATGATGAAGGAGACCGGCAGCAGGATGATGAACCAGCGGTCCTCCTGCGCCTCCACGATCTTCGAGGTCGACATCGACCCGGAGTAGAGGAACACCGAGGCGAAGGCGGCGCCCATCGCGATCTCGTAGCTGATCATCTGGGCGCAGGAGCGCAGACCGCCGAGCAGCGGGTACGTCGATCCGGAGGACCAGCCGGCCAGCACGATGCCGTAGATGCCGACGGAGGCGACCGCGAGGATGTACAGCATCGCGATCGGCAGGTCGGTCAGCTGCATCGTCGTGCGCTGCCCGAAGATCGAGACCTCGTTGCCCGACGGGCCGAACGGGATCACCGCGATCGCCATGAACGCCGGTGCGGCGGCGATGATCGGGGCCAGGACGTAGACGACCTTGTCGGCCCGCTTGACGATGACGTCTTCCTTCAGCATCAGCTTGATGCCGTCGGCGAGCGACTGGAGCATGCCCCAGGGGCCGTGCCGGTTCGGGCCGATGCGCAGCTGCATCCAGGCGACGACCTTGCGCTCCCACACGATGGAGAAGAGCACGGTCACCATCAGGAACGCGAAGCAGAAGACCGCCTTGACGACGACGAGCCACCACGGGTCCGTGCCGAACATCGAGAGGTCCTCGGCGGCGAGTACGGCGCCGTGCGGTGCCGCGGCGAGTTGAGCGAGGCCAGTCACGCTCGCACCTCCGGTGTCTCTGCGGGGCTTCCGGCGGCCGGACCGATCCGGACCAGTCCGCCCGGCTGTACTCCGGTGTCGGCGGGAACGCCCCGGCCGACGGAGTTGAGGGGCACCCACACCACCCGGTCCGGCATGTCGGTGACCGCCAGCGGGAGTTCGGTGGTGCCGGCGGGTCCGGTGACGGCCAGCAGGTCGCCGTCCTTCACCCCGGTCTCGGCCGCGGTGGCGGCGGAGAGCCGTGCGACGGCCGCGTGCCGGGTACCGGCCAGCGCCTCGTCGCCCTCCTGCAGCCGGCCCCGGTCGAGCAGCATCCGGTGGCCCGCGAGTACGGCTTCGCCGTCACCGGCGCCGGGCACCGGCCGGGACGTCGCCCGGGGGTCCTCGGCGTGGGTGCCCTGCCAGCCACCGAGGCGGTCGAGCTCGCGCCGCGCCGCCCTCAGGTCCGGCAGTGCGAGGTGCACGTCGAGCGCGTCGGCGAGCATGTGCAGGACCCGCGCGTCGGTCGGGCAGAGTGTGCGCGGCAGCTGCTCGGGCTTCAGCGCGGCTTCGAACATCCGCGCCCTGCCCTCCCAGTTGAGGAACGTGCCGGGCTTCTCCGCGACCGCGGCGACGGGCAGGACCACGTCGGCCCGCTCGGTGACCGCGCCGGGGCGCAGCTCCAACGAGACCAGGAAGCCGACCTCGTCCAGCGCCCGGAGGGCACCGGCCGGGTCGGGCAGGTCCTCGGGGTCCACACCGGCGACCAGCAGCGCGGCCAGCTCGCCGGTGGCCGCGGCCTCGACGATCTGGCCGGTGTCTCGGCCGAAGCGGGACGGGAGTTCGGCGACGCCCCAGACGGACGCCACCTCCTCCCTGGCCCGCGGGTCGGTCGCCGGACGGCCGCCGGGCAGCAGCGACGGGAGCGCGCCCGCCTCCACCGCACCGCGTTCGCCGGCCCGCCGCGGAATCCACACGAGCGTGGCACCGGTGGCGGCGGCGGTCCGTACGACGGCGGTCAGCGCACCGGGGACCCCGGCGAGCCGTTCGCCCACCACGATCAGCGAGCCTTCACCGCGCAGCGCCTCGGCGGCGAGGGCACCGTCACCCTCCAGTCCGACTCCGCCCGCGAGCGCGTCCAGCCACTCGGTCTCGGTACCGGGGGCGGCGGGGAGCAGGGTGCCGCCCGCCTTCTCCAGTCCGCGCGTGGCGTGCGAGGCGAGCGCGAACGTCCGCTGCCCGTGCTTGCGGTGGGCCTTGCGCAGCCGCAGGAAGACGCCGGGCGCCTCCTCCTCGGACTCGAAACCGGCCAGCAGGACCGCCGGGGCCTTCTCCAGCGAGGTGTACGTGACTCCGCTGCCGTCCAGGTCTCGCCCGCGACCTGCCACCCGCGCGGCCAGGAAGTCGGCTTCCTCGCTGCTGTGGATCCGGGCGCGGAAGTCGATGTCGTTCGTACCGAGGGCGATCCGCGCGAACTTGCTGTACGCGTAGGCGTCCTCGACGGTGAGCCGGCCGCCGGTGAGGACACCGGCCCTGCCGCGGGCGGCCGAGAGACCGGTTGCCGCTGCCGCCAGTGCCTCGGGCCAGCTCGCCGTTTCGAGCACCCCGTCCGCGTTGCGTACGAGCGGAGTGGTGAGCCGGTCACGCTGCTGCGCGTAGCGGAATCCGAAGCGGCCCTTGTCGCAGAGCCATTCCTCGTTGACCTCGGGGTCGTTGGAGGCGAGCCGCCGCATGACCTTGCCGCGGCGGTGGTCGGTGCGGGTCGCGCAGCCTCCCGCGCAGTGCTCGCACACCGACGGCGTCGACACGAGGTCGAAGGGCCGGGAGCGGAAGCGGTACGCCGCCGAGGTGAGCGCTCCGACGGGGCAGATCTGGATGGTGTTGCCGGAGAAGTACGACTCGAAGGGGTCGCCCTGCCCGGTACCGACCTGCTGGAGCGCGCCACGCTCGATGAGTTCGATCATGGGGTCGCCCGCCACCTGGTTGGAGAACCGGGTGCAGCGCGCGCAGAGCACGCACCGCTCGCGGTCCAGCAGCACCTGGGTGGAGATCGGGACGGGCTTCTCGAAGGTGCGCTTCTTCCCGTCGAAGCGGGAGTCGGCGCCGCCGTGCGACATCGCCTGGTTCTGCAGGGGGCATTCGCCGCCCTTGTCGCAGACCGGGCAGTCCAGCGGGTGGTTGATGAGCAGGAGCTCCATCACACCCTTCTGGGCCTTCTCCGCGACCGGCGAGGTGATCTGCGACTTCACGACCATGCCGTCGGTGCACGTGATGGTGCAGGACGCCATCGGCTTGCGCTGGCCCTCGACCTCGACGATGCACTGCCTGCAGGCGCCGGCCGGGTCGAGGAGCGGGTGGTCGCAGAAGCGCGGGATCTCGATGCCGAGGAGCTCGGCGGCGCGGATGACCAGGGTGCCCTTGGGGACGCTGATCTCGATGCCGTCGATGGTCAGCGTGACCAGGTCCTCGGGCGGGATGGCCGCCTCGCCGCCCCCGGAGGGCGCACTCGTGGTGACTGTCATGCGTTCACCCCCCGGTGAGCGTTCTTGTCGTCTTTGTCGTCGGCCCAGAGGGTCGACCTGGCAGGATCGAAGGGGCAGCCCTTGCCCGTGATGTGCTGCTCGTACTCCTCGCGGAAGTACTTCAGCGAGGAGAAGATCGGCGAGGCGGCGCCGTCACCGAGGGCGCAGAACGACTTGCCGTTGATGTTGTCGGCGATGTCGTTCAGCTTGTCGAGGTCGGCCATCTCGCCCTTGCCGGCCTCGATGTCGCGGAGCAGCTGGACGAGCCAGTAGGTGCCCTCACGGCATGGCGTGCACTTGCCGCAGGACTCGTGGGCGTAGAACTCGGTCCAGCGGGTGACGGCCCGCACCACGCAGGTGGTCTCGTCGAAGCACTGCAGCGCCTTGGTACCGAGCATGGAGCCGGCGGCGCCGACGCCCTCGTAGTCCAGCGGGACGTCGAGGTGCTCCTCGGTGAACATCGGGGTGGAGGAGCCGCCGGGGGTCCAGAACTTCAGCCGGTGGCCGGCCCTGATGCCGCCGCTCATGTCGAGCAGCTGGCGCAGGGTGATGCCGAGCGGGGCCTCGTACTGGCCGGGGCTGGTGACGTGCCCGCTGAGCGAATACAGCGTGAAGCCCGGGGACTTCTCGCTGCCCATCGACTTGAACCAGTCCTTGCCCTTGTTCAGGATCGCGGGAACCGAGGCGATGGACTCGACGTTGTTCACCACAGTGGGACAGGCGTACAGACCGGCGACCGCGGGGAAGGGGGGACGCAGCCGGGGCTGGCCGCGGCGTCCTTCGAGCGAGTCGAGCAGCGCGGTCTCCTCACCGCAGATGTACGCACCGGCACCGGCGTGCACGGTGAGTTCCAGGTCGAGCCCGGGGCCGAGGGCGTCCTTCCCCAGGTACCCCGCCTCGTACGCCTCGCGCACGGCCTCGTGCAGCCTCCGCAGCACGGGGACGACTTCACCGCGCAGATAGATGAAGGCGTGCGACGACCTGATCGCGTAGCAGGCGATCACGATGCCCTCGATGAGGCTGTGCGGGTTCGCGAAGAGCAGCGGGATGTCCTTGCAGGTTCCCGGCTCCGACTCGTCGGCGTTGACGACCAGGTAGTGCGGCTTGCCGTCGCCCTGCGGGATGAACTGCCACTTCATCCCGGTGGGGAATCCGGCGCCGCCGCGCCCGCGCAGACCGGAGTCCTTGACGTACGCGATGAGGTCGTCCGGCGACATGGCCAGCGCCTTGCGCAGGCCCTCGTAGCCCTCGTGACGCCGGTAGGTGTCCAGCGTCCAGGACTCCGGTTCGTCCCAGAAGGCGGAGAGGACCGGTGCCAGGAGCTTCTCCGGGCTGGTCCCGTTCTTGTCGATCTCGGCTGCCAAGGTCATCACTCCCCCTCCTCGGCGGCGGGCCCGGCCGGGTGCTCCGGGTCGGAGGCCGAGGTCTGCTGCGGCGCGTCGTGCGAGCTGAGGTGCTCGGCACCCTTCTGCGGCTGGTCGCTCGGGGCCTCGCCCCGCGGGGCGACGACGCGCGGCTGCGGGGCGGCCTCGCCCTTGGCCAGCTTCAGCCCGACCAGTGAGGCGGCACCCGCTCCGCCGGTCGCCTCGACGGCACCGGGGCGCTCGTCGGGGAAGCCGGCCAGGATGCGGGCGGTCTCCTTGTACGTGCACAGGGGGGCGCCGCGGGTGGGTTCGACGGTCCGGCCGGCGATCAGGTCGTCGACGAGCTGCGTCGCGCTCTCCGGCGTCTGGTTGTCGAAGAACTCCCAGTTGACCATCACGACGGGCGCGAAGTCGCAGGCCGCGTTGCACTCGATGTGCTCGAGCGTGACCTTGCCGTCCTCGGTCGTCTCGTCGTTGCCGACGCCGAGGTGGTCCTTGAGCCGGTCGAAGATGGCGTCGCCGCCCATGACGGCGCACAGGGTGTTGGTGCAGACCCCGACCTGGTAGTCGCCGCTCGGCCGGCGCCGGTACATCGAGTAGAAGGTGGCGACCGCGGTGACCTCCGCGGTGGTGAGGCCGAGCAGTTCGGCGCAGAACGCCATGCCCGTACGGGAGACGAACCCCTCCTCGGACTGCACGAGGTGCAGCAGCGGCAGCAGCGCGGAGCGGCTGCCGGGGTAGCGGGCGATCACCTCCTTCGCGTCCGCTTCGAGCCGGGTGCGCACCTCGGCCGGGTAGGCGGGGGCGGGGAGCTGCGGCATCCCCAGGCTGACTTCTTGATTGGATGCGGTCACCGGTCGACGCCTCCCATCACGGGGTCGATGGACGCGACAGCGACGATGACGTCGGCGACCTGGCCGCCCTCGCACATCGCCGCCATGGCCTGCAGGTTGGTGAAGGACGGGTCGCGGAAGTGGACCCGGAAGGGCCGGGTGCCGCCGTCCGAGACCGCGTGCACGCCGAGCTCGCCCTTGGGGGACTCTATGGCCGTGTACGTCTGTCCGGCCGGGACCCGGAAGCCCTCGGTCACCAGCTTGAAGTGGTGGATCAGGGCCTCCATGGAGGTGCCCATGATCTTCTTGATGTGGTCGAGCGAGTTGCCGAGTCCGTCGGGTCCGAGCGCGAGCTGCGCGGGCCAGGCGATCTTCTTGTCGGCGACCATGACCGGGCCCGGCTCCAGCCGGTCCAGGCACTGCTCGACGATCCTGAGCGACTGGCGCATCTCCTCCAGGCGGATGAGGAAGCGGCCGTAGGCGTCGCAGGTGTCCGCGGTGGGCACGTCGAACTCGTAGTTCTCGTAGCCGCAGTACGGGTCGCTCTTGCGCAGGTCGTGCGGGAGTCCGGCGGACCTCAGGACCGGGCCGGTGGCGCCGAGCGCCACGCAGCCGGTCAGGTCGAGGTAGCCGACGTCCTGCATACGGGCCTTGAAGATGGGGTTGCCGGTCGCGAGCTTGTCGTACTCCGGCAGGTTCTTCTTCATGGTCTTGATGAACTCGCGGATCTGGTCGACCGCGCCCGGGGGCAGGTCCTGCGCCAGGCCGCCGGGCCGGATGAACGCGTGGTTCATCCGGAGGCCGGTGATCAGCTCGAAGAGATCGAGAACGAGTTCACGATCGCGGAAGCCGTAGATCATGATCGTCGTGGCGCCGAGTTCCATGCCGCCGGTGGCGATGCACACCAGGTGCGAGGAGATCCGGTTGAGCTCCATCAGGAGCACGCGCAGGACGGTGGCCCGGTCGGGGATCTGGTCCTCGATGCCGAGGAGCTTCTCCGTCCCGAGGCAGTACGCCGCCTCGTTGAAGAACGGGGTCAGGTAGTCCATGCGCGTGACGAAGGTGGTGCCCTGTGTCCAGTTCCGGAACTCGAGGTTCTTCTCGATGCCGGTGTGGAGATAGCCGATGCCGCAGCGGGCCTCTGTGACGGTCTCGCCGTCGATCTCCAGGATCAGCCGCAGCACGCCGTGCGTGGACGGGTGCTGGGGGCCCATGTTGACGATGATGCGTTCGTCGTCCGCCTTGGCCGCGGACTCGACGACCTCGTCCCAGTCGCCGCCGGTGACTGTATATACAGTCCCCTCGGTCGTGGCACGGGGTGTTGCGTGGGGAGTGGTCATCAGCTGTACGACCTCCGCTGGTCCGGAGCCGGGATCTGGGCGCCCTTGTACTCGACGGCGATGCCGCCGAGCGGATAGTCCTTGCGCTGCGGGAAGCCCTGCCAGTCGTCCGGCATCATGATCCGGGTGAGGGCGGGGTGCCCGTCGAAGATCAGCCCGAAGAAGTCGTAGGTCTCGCGCTCGTGCCAGTCGTTGGTCGGGTAGACCGCGACGAGGGACGGGATGTGCGGATCACTGTCCGGGGCGGACACCTCGAGGCGGATCAGCCGCCCGTGGGTGAGCGACCTCAGGTGGTAGACCGCGTGCAGCTCGCGGCCCTTGTCCCCGAGGAAGTGCACGCCGCTCACGCCCGTACAGAGCTCGAACCTCAGGGCGGGGTCGTCGCGCAGGGTGCGGGCCACGGTGAGCAGATGCTCGCGGGCGATGTGGAAGGTGAGTTCGCCCCGGTCGACGACCGTCTTCTCGATGGCGTTGGCGGGCAGCAGGTCCTGTTCCTCCAGGGCCCCCTCCAGCTCGTCGGCCACTTCGTCGAACCAGCCGCCGTAGGGGCGGGACGAGGCACCCGGCAGGGTCACGGTGCGGACGAGTCCGCCGTAGCCCGAGGTGTCGCCGCCGTTGTTGGCACCGAACATGCCCTTGCGTACGCCGATGACGTCGCCGGAGTCCTCGCGCGGCGCGGGCACTCCGTTGTTCTTCTGCTCGTCGCTCACCGCAGCAGCCCCTTCATCTCGATCAGGGGGAGTGCCTTGAGGGCCGCCTCCTCCGCCTCGCGGGCGGCCTCCTCCGCGTTGACCCCGAGCTTGGAGCCCTGGATCTTCTGGTGGAGTTTGAGGATGGCGTCGATCAGCATCTCGGGACGCGGCGGGCATCCCGGCAAATAGATATCGACCGGCACAATATGATCAACACCCTGCACAATGGCGTAATTGTTGAACATACCGCCCGATGACGCACAAACCCCCATGGAGATGACCCACTTGGGGCTCGGCATCTGGTCGTAGACCTGCCTCAGGACGGGCGCCATCTTCTGGCTGACCCGTCCCGCGACGATCATCAGATCCGCCTGCCGCGGCGATCCGCGGAAGACCTCCATCCCGAAACGGGCCAGGTCGTACCGCCCGGCTCCGGTCGTCATCATCTCGATGGCGCAGCAGGCGAGGCCGAAGGTGGCAGGGAAGACGGACGACTTCCGTACCCAGCCGGCGGCCTGCTCGACAGTGGTCAGCACAAAGCCGCTTGGCAGCTTCTCTTCGAGTCCCATGGTGTGCCCCTCAGCCCCTCAGTCCCATTCCAGGCCGCCCCGGCGCCACACATACGCGTAGGCGACGAAGACGGTGAGCACGAAGAGCAGCATCTCGACGAGCCCGAAGATCCCCAGGGCGTCGAAGGTGACCGCCCAGGGATAGAGGAAGACGATCTCGATGTCGAAGACGATGAACAGCATCGCCGTCAGGTAGTACTTGATCGGGAACCGGCCGCCTCCAGCTGGAGTGGGGGTGGGTTCGATACCGCACTCGTACGCTTCCAGCTTTGCTCGGTTGTACCGCTTTGGCCCGATAAGCGTGGCCATGACCACGGAGAAGATCGCAAAGCCTGCCCCGAGGGCGCCGAGCACGAGGATGGGCGCGTAGGCATTCACGCTCCTCGCTCCTTCCAGTCGTCCTTGACCGTTGGACCGCATCGGGCGACCGGCTCGCCACCTCACCAAGATCGTGCACATGTGAGGCAGTTCACAAGCCCGACTGCCCCGCATCCTATGCCTGCCGTCCTGTGATCTGCGACACGGGGTACGCCACCGTCTTTGTGATCTCCACCACCTGACGAACGATCATGAAGTCGGATGAGCGGTGATCTTCGTACGCGAAGCGGCCGAGTAGCTACGAGACGTGACATCCGGTGGCGTTACCGCTGGTCAAAGGCGCATGGCACTATCAATCGACAGCCACTACAAGCAAATTGGCGATGGACGCTCCGCCGGTGATATAGGAATCGGCACCGTCCGGCAGCCACCCGGACGTGGGGCTCGGGGTACCGATGTGGACAATGCGCACGCATTCACGAACTACCGGACGCACGGCCCCCGAACAGAGTGCTGACCGCCGACGGACCACGGACGGGACACCGGGGGATCGCGGGCGGGATACCGAAGGGGCGCCGGCGAGGTGCCGACCGGACGCCGACCCGACACCGACCGGGCGCCGACCCGACCCGGAACAAACGGACATGACTCACCAATAGGCCATCGAGCCGGAAGGGGCCGGCCGATTCCGCCCCCCACTCGGGACGCGGTCGCGCGGTTGCCTCTCACGCGGGAGTCATACTGTGACCTGCATCACTCCACCAACGCTTCAACAAAAGCGGGCTTGGCCATCGGTGTGAACGGATGGTAAGCGACGGGCAATTCGGGCGTATTGCTGAAACTCCGTGATCACGGCCGTGATGACGGGTGCCCGGTTTGCCCGTTACGGCGTCAATAAAGGCCTCAAATAAGCGGATTCAAAGATTCCGAACGTAACTGTGTCGCAACACACGTTTCTTGATGGGACCCCTACAGCCCTGATAGCGCTAGTACCCATGTCCCACACCGCTCACATACCCAGCCACCGGAAGCCCCGCCAAAGCGCCTCCAAGACGGCGCTGCGCGCCGGAGTTGCCGGTGGCGTCCTCAGCACCATCGCGGTCGCAGGTGCCGCCGGCCCGGCGCAGGCCGAGCCGGTGACCCAGACCATCGAGATGCCCACGATCACCGCCGGGCTCTCCACCGCAGTCGCCGCGTCCGCACAGGCCACGCAGCAGGTCGCCCTCGACCTCGAGACGCAGGCCGACGAGGACGCAGCGGCGGCCACCGCGGCCAAGACCGCCAAGAAGGCCAAGGCCGAGGCGATCCGCAAGGCAGAGGCCAAGAAGAAGGCAGAGGCGGCCGCCAAGGCCAAGGCGGAGGCCGCCGAGCGCGCCTCCCGCACCTCCGAGCGCACCACGCTCAGCGCCTCCTCGGGCTCTTCGGACTCCCCCTCCTACTCGTCGAACGCCACGGGCTCCGCGGCGTCCGTCGTCGCGTTCGCCCAGTCGCAGATCGGCGACGCGTACGTCTCCGGCGGCACCGGCCCCAACTCGTGGGACTGCTCGGGCCTCGTCCAGGCCGCGTTCCGCACGGTGGGCGTCGACCTGCCGCGTGTCTCGCAGAGCCAGTCGACGGCGGGCACCCAGGTCTCGCTCAGCAACCTGCAGCCCGGCGACATCCTGTACTGGGGCGGCGCGGGCAGCGCGTACCACGTCGGGATCTACGTGGGCGGCGGCCAGTTCGTCGGTGCGCAGAACTCCAGCACCGGTGTGGTGCAGAAGTCCCTGGACTACGACCCGCCGTCGGGCGCGGTCCGCGTTCTCTGATTCACAAGCTCCGGTAGACCGGACATCTGAGTACGGCCGCGGGCCGTCACTCCCCCGCTCGGGAGTGACGGCCCGTCGGTGTGCGCCGGTGCCGGTCAGTGCGAGGCGGCCGGCATGTCCGCCTCCGCGTCCGTCACGGCGTCCTCGGGCCTGCGCTGCGACGGCACCCGGGGCAACTCCCGCGTGGCCGCCTCGCGGCGCAGGAGCAGCACCCCGGCCACGCAGGTGAGGCCCGCCAGCACGAATCCGTACACGGGAGTCGAGCCGGAGGGCTGCGTCTCGTACACGAGCGCCGCCGACAGCACGGTCACCACGTTCCGGATCCGGCCCTCGCACGCGGTGGCGGCGAGCACCGCCGTACCCCACAGCAGGTACCACGGCTGCACCATCGGGGAGAGGGCCACCAGCGTCACCAGGGCGACCCCCAGGGCGTGGACCGGTTCCGTACGGCCGGCCGCGGAGCGCCACGCGAGGCGGACGATCAGCACGAGGGCCACCAGCAGACCCAGGTTCTGCACGGCGGACTTCACCGGGTCCGGGTCGGTGCCGACGGTCAGCCGCAGCAGCTCGCCGAGCCCGAGGCCGAGGTCGCTGCTGGCCGACAGCGCGGTGTGTATGCGTCCGGCGACGCCCTGGGTGCCCAGCCAGCCGAAGCCCGTGCCGCCCAGGAGCGTCACCAGGGCCACGACCGCCCCGGCGACGAGTCCGGGCGCCAGCAGCCCCTTCGCCGCCCGGCGCAGGACGGACCCCGTCGCCGCCCGGCCCACCACGACGCCGACGAACAACAGCGCCACGGCCGCCGGGGACTTCACCATCACGGCGAGGCCGATGAGCGCCGCGCCGGTGATCCACCGCCCGCGCAGGGCGAGCACCGCGCCCGCCAGCATGAGGCCGATCATCAGTCCGTCGTTGTGCATGCCGCCGACGACGTGCACGAGCAGCAGCGGGTTGAGCGCGCCCAGCCGGAGGGCCGCGCTCTCGCTGCGGCCGTGCTGCCGGGCGAGGTGCCGCAGGCCCCATACGATCAGCGCCAGCGCGCCCAGGGCGATGATCCGCATGCCCAGCACGGCGGGGACGATCGTTCCGCCCGTCGCCCATGCGACACCCCGCGCGAGGATGAGGAAGAACGGGCCGTACGGGGCCGGGGTGTCGGTCCAGTGGCCGCCGACGCTCGCCGCGGCGTCGCCGCCCGGCCCGGCGGGGTCGAGTACCGACGGCCCGGCGCTGTAGACGTCGTGGCCTTCGAGGACCATCGCACCCTGGGCTATGTAGCTGTACACGTCGGCGCTGTGGAGCGGCGGGGCCAGGACGAGCGGGGCCGCCCAGCAGACGAGGGTGCGGAGCGTGTCGCGCACGGAGGCGCCGGCCCTGCCGTACTGCCACCAGGCGACGACGAGCAGGGTGAGCCCGCCGTACGCCAGGAAGTACCCCACGGCGCCCGCCGCGGCCCCGTGAGGCACCCACAGCCCCCACGGGTCGCGGGCCGGCAGTGTGCCGACGGCCCAGCCGCCCAGGGCGACCCCGGCCGATCCGGCCGTACCCAGCCGACGGCACGCGCCGGCGCTCCACTCCCCCATGGCCCGCATGGTCCGCAACCTACACCGGGCCCGCGGCCGGACACAGGGTCCGGGTCACACCCTCCGGCGGACCCCGGTTCAGGCCTTCGGTGCGACCTTCGAGAGCCCGTTGATGATGCGGTCCATCGCGTCGCCGCCCGTCGGGTCGGTGAGGTTGGCGAGCATCTTCAGCGTGAACTTCATCAGGAGGGGGTGGGTCAGCCCCCGCTGGGTCGCGATCTTCATGATCTTCGGGTTGCCGATCAGCTTCACGAAGGCGCGGCCCATCGTGTAGTAGCCGCCGTAGGTCTCCTTGAGCACCTTCGGGTAGTTGTTCAGGGCCAGTTCGCGCTGGGCGGGGGTGGCGCGGGCGTGGGCCTGGACGATGACGTCCGCGGCGATCTGGCCCGACTCCATGGCGTACGCGATGCCCTCGCCGTTGAACGGGTTGATCATGCCGCCCGCGTCACCGACGAGCAGCAGGCCCTTGGTGTAGTGCGGCTGGCGGTTGAAGGCCATCGGGAGCGCGGCGCCGCGGATCGGCATCGTCATGTTCTCCGGGGTGTAGCCCCAGTCCTCCGGCATGGAGGCGCACCAGGCCTTGAGCACCTCGCGCCAGTCGAGCTCCTTGAACGCGGAGGAGGAGTTGAGGATGCCGAGGCCGACGTTGGACGTGCCGTCGCCCATGCCGAAGATCCAGCCGTAGCCGGGCAGCAGGCGGTCCTCGGCGCCGCGCCGGTCCCACAACTCCAGCCAGGACTCCAGGTAGTCGTCGTCGTGGCGGGGCGAGGTGAAGTACGTACGGACCGCGACGCCCATCGGGCGGTCCTCACGGCGGTGCAGGCCCATGGCGAGGGAGAGCCGTGTGGAGTTGCCGTCGGCGGCGACGACGAGGGGGGCGTGGAAGGTGACCGGGGTCTTCTCCTCGCCGACCTTGGCGGTCACGCCGGTGATGCGTCCGGTGCGCTCGTCGAGGATCGGCGCACCGACGTTGCAGCGCTCGTGCAGCCGCGCGCCGGCCTTCTGCGCCTGGCGGGCCAGCGTCTCGTCGAAGTCGTCGCGCTTGCGGACCAGTCCGTAGTCCGGGAACGAGGCGAGCTCCGGCCAGTCCAGCTGGAGGCGGACGCCACCGCCGATGATGCGCAGGCCCTTGTTGCGCAGCCAGCCGGCTTCCTCGGAGATGTCGATGCCCATGGACACGAGCTGCTTGGTGGCGCGCGGGGTGAGGCCGTCGCCGCAGACCTTCTCCCTCGGGAACGCCGTCTTCTCCAGGAGGAGTACGTCGAGTCCGGCCTTGGCGAGGTAGTACGCGGTCGTGGAGCCGGCTGGGCCCGCCCCGACGACGATCACGTCCGCGCTGTGTTCGGAGAGGGGCTGCTCGGTCACGGTCGGATCTCCCGAAGACTCGAAATCGCGTGCCGCGCGGCACCGGTCGCTTGCAGTCTATGGGTGCCCGGCCGGGGCGGTCCCGGCGGCCGGGCCGGGTCGTCCGGGGCCCGATCCGCAGGTACCGGGGTTCAGTCGCGCACACCCCGGTGCAGTGCCACCACACCACCGGTGAGGTTGCGCCAGGCGACGTCCGACCAGCCGGCCTTCTGCAGCCGGGCCGCGAGGCCCGCCTGGTCGGGCCAGGCGCGGATCGACTCGGCGAGGTACACGTACGCGTCCGGGTTGGTGCACACGGTGCGGGCGACCGGCGGCAGTGCCCGCATCAGGTACTCGCTGTAGACCCTGCGGAACGGCGCCCACGTCGGCTGCGAGAACTCGCAGATCACGACCCGGCCGCCGGGCTTGGTCACCCGGTACAGCTCGCGCAGCGCCTGGTCGGTGTCCTGGATGTTGCGCAGCCCGAAGGAGATCGTGACGGCGTCGAACGTCTCGTCCTTGAAGGGGAGTTTCGTACCGTCGCCCGCGGTGAACGGCATCCACGGGTGACGCTCCTTGCCGACCCGCAGCATCCCGATCGAGAAGTCGCAGGGCACCACGTAGGCGCCCGCCCGGGCGAAGGGCTGCGAGGAGGTGCCGGTTCCGGCGGCCAGGTCGAGGATCTTCTGCGCCGGGCGCGCGTCCACCGCCTTCGCGACCTCCTTGCGCCAGAGCCTGGCCTGCCCGAGGGAGATCACGTCGTTGGTGAGGTCGTAGTTCGCCGCCACGTCGTCGAACATCGAGGCGACTTCGTGCGGCTGCTTGTCCAGGGATGCTCGGGTCACCCTCCCATTCAAGCAGCCCCGGTGCCGACGTCTCACGGCGGCGTGAGCCGCTTCAACCTTTTGGGCCCGGCGGCACTCAGTAACAGGGTGAGACCACCGAGAACCGGAGAGAGGAGGCAGATGTCCACCGCCCACAGCCGGGATTCCGCCGGCTCCACGAGCTTCGAGGAATTCGCCCGGGCGAGCCAGCGCCGTCTCTACCGGACGGCGTATCTGCTCTGCGGTGACGCGGAGGGTGCTCGCGATCTGACCCAGACGACGCTGGCGAAACTGTTCCAGCACTGGCGGCGGGCGAGCACGGCCCAGTACCCGGAAGCCTATGCGCGCACCGTGCTGACGCGCACCTATCTCGCGGAGCGCCGACGCCGGATCCGCGATCTTCTCGCCCACACCCCGGTCGACACCCCGCGTGCCGCCGTCGGCCCCGAGCTCACGGTGACGCTGCTGGCCGCACTGGCCGGACTCCCGCCCCGGGCACGGGCGATGGTCGTGCTGCGCTACTGGGAGGACCTGAGCGTCGAGTCCGTCGCCGAACTCCTGAGGTGCAGCGAGTCCACGGTCAAGAGCCAGTGCTCGCGATCACTGGCGCGGCTGCGGGAGCAGTTGGGGCCGGCCCACGTCTACACAACCGAGAGCTGAGGATCCGCGATGAGCAACGATGTCTCCCTGCTCAGGGACGCGATGGAGCATGCGGTCGACGACCTGCCGCCGCTGCCCGACCTGACCGCGGCCGCCGCCGCGTCGGGGCGGCGGCGCCGGACCCGGGCGCGGCTGACGGTCGTGGCGAGCGCCCTGGGGGTGGCCGGGCTGGCGGCGCTCGGGGCGGTCGCGCTGCCGGGCGGCGGCCCGCAGGCCGGTGTCGCGGCCACCGGTACGGGCCCCCCGGCCCCGTACCGCACGCCCGTGCATGTGGAGGCCACCTCGGGCGAGCCCGAGGAGGGGAGCCTGAACGGTCTGTCCGGCGCCGAGCGGAAGCGGTTCGAGGAGTTCCAGCAGTGGACGGCAGCCGTCCTGGACGGGGCGCTGCCGGACGCGGTCGGGACGATCCGTCCGCTCGACTCCTCCGTCGTCGCCTACCAGGGGGAGAAGGACGGGAACCTGTTCCGTGTGACGTTCGCGGTGCGGCCGGACGACGGTGTGGCCGAGGGGCCCTGCACGAGCATTCCGGAGAAGGCGATGACGTGCGGGACGGTGGAGCTGGAGGCCGGTACGGAAGTGAGGATCCGGGTCGGCGCCTCGGGCTCGATGGAAACCAACGCCACCTCGATGGCGTTCACCTACAAGGGCAGTGACGTCCGGCTGGAGATCGCCCCGGACGAGCGGACAGGGAGGTCCGCACCGGTGACCGCGCAGCAACTCCTCGACGGGGTAAGGGAGAGCGGGCTGCTGGACGTCGTGCGGTACGCGGACGAGCACCCGCTGCTCGAGAAACAGGTGAGCGTCCGGGGCGGTTGATCCCCGGTCTGCGGGGCGAGGACGCGGTCCCGCGGGCATTCCCCGACGACCACCCGGCACGGACAGACGAACTGACGGACGGACGCACCGTGAACACGCAGACAGGTCACCGAATACGGGGCGCCGCCACCCGCCGCCCGCCGGGAGCGGCAGCTCCCGGCCGGCCCCGACGGTCCCGGCAGCAGGCCCGCGCTCGACGAAGACGCAGGCAGAGACGCTCGCTGGTCCTTCTGGCTGCCTTCGTCGGCACCGTCACCTCGGTCTTCCTCTACCTGAACCACCCGTGGCGGCAACCCGCCCCGCCGACCGCCGCTCCGGCCCCGCCGCCCGCGGTCACGTCGGTCCCCTCCCTCATCGCGAGGACTCCCGAGGCCCCGGACAGCCCTCGGGCCGCGGCTCCCCCCTCCCCCCGTTCTCCCGGGCCCTCCCGGAGCGCGAAGAAGTCCGGTGCGCCTAAGGTGCCGAAGGTGCCCGAGTCCGGCCCCGGCACCTTCACGGTCGCCCGGAAGGGCGTCACGGCCGCGGGCAGCGGCCACCCCTACCGTGTCGAGGTGGAGAACGGCAGCGGAGTCGATCCCGACCGGGCCGCCGAGGACGTCGCCGCGATCCTCGCCGACCCGCGCGGCTGGAGCAGGGGAGGAACCCGCTCCTTCCGCCAGGTGACCGACAGTTCGGCCGGGCTGGTGATCCGTATCGGCACACCGGACACCACCGACCGGCTGTGCGGCACCTTCGACCTGAACACCCGCGGCGAGCTCAACTGCCGCGGCGACAAGGACGTCATGGTCAACCTGCGGCGCTGGCAGCTCGGTTCACCGACATTCGACGGCTCGCCGGCCGAGTACCGGGCGCTGATCATCAACCATGAGGTCGGCCACTGGCTGGGCCACGGCCATGAGACCTGCCCGGGCCCCGGGCGCCCGGCTCCGGCGATGATGCAGCAGATCAAGGGCCTGAAGGGATGCGTGTCGAACGCCTGGCCCTACACCTCCGACGGAAAGTACCTGGGCGGCCCGTCCGCGCGCTGACCTCCACGTACGGAGCGGGGGGCAGGCCGTCATGAGCTGCGGAAGACCAGGCGCCCGCCGAGAACGGTCGCGACACAGCTGCCCGCGCCCACCCTGGCCAGTTCCGCCGCGTCCCGCACGTCGAACACCGCCAGGTCGGCGGCGCCGCCGATGACCGGCGGCCCGCCGAACGCCCTCGCCGGCTCCCGTGCCCCCGCGAGCGGATCGAGGGACACGGGCCGGTCCGCGTCCCCCTCGGCCGGTGCGTGGACGCGGAGTCCCGAGCGCATGACCGCCGTGCGCACGGCGGGCCGGGTGAAGGTGCCCGCGACGGCGGTCGTTCCGTGCCGGAGCATCCGCTGCAGCCCGCGCCGGGCACTCGCGCCCCACCGGGCGTCGTCCATCCCGAGGGCGGCGACCGCGTCGCCGGTCAGCGGGACGGTGCCCAGTTCGTCCGCCTCGCGCGGGTCGGGGTGGTAGGCCGCCTCCAGGAGGGCGGGCGCCGAGACGTTCACCAGGCCCGGCGTGATGAGCCCGGACCAGCGCCGCACCCTGGCCTGCGGGAAGGCGCCGGTGACGTCCCCGTACGAGCCCACGGAGACGACGAAGCCGCCGTCCACGGCCACGGAATCCGCCCCTTTTGGGGCGCCGAGGACCGCGTCGGCGGCATGAATCGTCAGCACGGCAGGATCAGTTGGCGTCGAGGAGCTTCAGCTCCGGGTGGGCGGTGCCGCCCGCGATCGCCGTGGACGAGATGTGCGAGACGACCCGCTCGTCGACCGGGTCGTTCGCCGGGTCGTCGTGGACGACGAGGTGCTCGTACGTCGTGGCGCGCTGCGCCGGTACCCGGCCCGCCTTGCGGATCAGGTCGATGATCTCCAGGCGGTTCGAGCGGTGCTTGGCGCCGGCCGAGGAGACGACGTTCTCCTCCAGCATGATCGAGCCGAGGTCGTCCGCGCCGTAGTGCAGCGACAGCTGGCCGACCTCCTTGCCGGTGGTCAGCCAGGAGCCCTGGATGTGGGCGACGTTGTCGAGGAAGAGCCGGGCGATGGCGATCATCCGCAGGTACTCGAAGAGCGTGGCCTGCGTCTGGCCCTTCAGCTTGTTGTTCTCCGGCTGGTACGTGTAGGGGATGAAGGCGCGGAAGCCGCCCGTCCGGTCCTGTACGTCACGGATCATCCGCAGGTGCTCGATGCGCTCGGCGTTGGTCTCGCCGGTGCCCATCAGCATGGTGGAGGTGGACTCGACGCCCAGGCCGTGGGCGATCTCCATGATCTCCAGCCAGCGCTCGCCCGACTCCTTGAGCGGAGCGATCGCGGTGCGCGGCCGGGCAGGCAGCAACTCGGCGCCGGCACCGGCGAAGGAGTCGAGGCCGGCGGCGTGGATGCGCTGGATGGCCTCCTTCGCGGAGACGCCGGAGATGCGCGCCATGTGCTCGATCTCGGAGGCGCCGAGCGAGTGGATGACCAGCTGCGGGAACGCCTTCTTGATCGCGGAGAAGTGCTCCTCGTAGTACTCGACGCCGTAGTCCGGGTGGTGACCGCCCTGGAACATGATCTGTGTACCGCCCAGCTCGACGGTCTCCGCGCAGCGGCGCAGGATGTCGTCGAGATCGCGGGACCAGCCCTTGTCGGTGTCCTTGGGCGCTGCGTAGAAGGCGCAGAACTTGCAGGCCGTGACACACACGTTGGTGTAGTTGATGTTGCGCTCGATGATGTACGTCGCGATGTGCTCCGTACCCGCGTAGCGACGGCGGCGCACGGTGTCGGCCGCCACCCCCAGCGCGTGCAGCGGTGCCGACCGGTACAGGTCGAGCGCCTCCTCCGGGGAGATCCGCCCGCCTTCGGCGGCGCGGTCGAGGACGGGCTGAAGGTCGGCCTTCTCGGTCACCGGGCTGTCACCTTTCGGCGGTTTCTCTACGGATCCACGGACCGATCCAGCCTACGCCAGGCCCTGCCGGAGTCAGGCGTCGGACCGGGTCAGCGTGCCCTTCGGGGTGCCGGCGGCCTCCTCCTGGGAGCGGTAGCCGAGCTTGTCGCCGGTGAGGGTGAAGACCAGATCGGCGTCGCCGCCGGTGCACAGGGCGCTGTCGGCGTTGTCCGGGTCGGTGCGTTCCCGGATCCTCACCTCCGTTGCCGTACCGGAGACGAACCGGCCGATGCCCTTGCACTCGACGGTCGTTCCGAGCACATCGAGCCGGTGCGAAAGGCGGACGACGTCCTCGCCCTTCCTGCCTTCCGTGAAGACGGCGGTGACCGTGCCGTGCGGCAGGCCGCTGCGTTCGGTGGTGGGCCCCTGCCAGGTGCCGGCGAACGCCTCGGGCAGCGTGCTCACCGGACCGCCGCCCGTGGCGGTCGGTTCCGGGGCGGTCGTTCCCGGGCTCTTCGACGCGGTGGCGGCCGGGGGCTTCGCGGCTCCGTCGTTGTGGCTGTCGGCGCCGCCGTCCTGCAGCAGGTCCTGGAGCATCCCCGTGCCGAGCGTCACCGCGGCGAGTGCTCCGGCCACGGCCAGCGCGACGGTGCAGCTCACCCGCCGCCCCCGGCCCGCACCGGGTTGCGAGTCGGCGCTCACGCTGACGGCGACGCGACCGCCGGATCCGCGCTGCCCGGGCACGCCGGTCCTGTCACCGCTGTCCGGACCGGCCGTACTCTCCCTGCCGGCCGGGCCCTCGGACCCGCCGGTGCGCGGCGGCAGGGACGGCGGGGGCGGCGCGAGGGGCGGGCCGAACGTGCCGAGCGCCGCGTTCCCCAGTGACGCGTTGCTGAACGGCACCGGGCCGGACTGGACCGGGGTCTCCTGCGGCTCCAGGTCGAGCAGTGCCACCGCGGCCCGGCTGACCTCGCGCACCAGGGAGTTCGGCAGCCAGCCCGCCGTCACCAGCGCGGCGGCCCCGCCCGGCGCGAGCCTGCGGGCCAGCTCCGCCGGGGCCGGCCGGTCACCGGGGTTCTTCGCCAGACACCCGGCCACCAGTTCGCGCAGTTCGCCCTCCAGGTCGCCCAGTTCGGGTTCCTCGTGCACCACCTTGTAGAGGAGTACGGCGGAGGAGTCGCCCGCGAAGGGGGCGTTGCCGGTCGCCGCGTACGCGAGGACCGCCCCGAGCGAGAAGACGTCGGCGGCGCCGGAGATGTCCAGGCCCCGGATCTGTTCCGGCGCCATGTAGCCGGGCGAGCCGACCGAGACCCCGGTGGAGGTGAGGGAGACGGTCGCGCCGAGGGCACGGGCGATCCCGAAGTCGATCAGCCGGGGGCCGTCGAGTGCCAGCAGGACGTTGGACGGTTTCACGTCCCGGTGGATGAGGCCGTGGGCGTGCACGGCGTCGAGCGCCTCACCGAGGCCGGCACCCAGGGTCCGTACCGCGTACTCGGGCAGCGGGCCGTGCCGGGTGACCGCGTCCGAGAGCGGCGGCCCGGCGACGTAACCGGTGGCCACCCAGGGCACGGGCGCGTCCGGGTCGGCGTCCAGGACCGGGGCCGTCCACTGCGCTCCGAGCCGTCGGGCCGCTTCGACCTCGCGCCGGAACCGGGCACGGAACTGCTCGTCGAGGGCGAAGTGGGGGTGGACGACCTTGACCGCCACGGTGCGTCCGCCCGCGCTGCGGCCCAGATAGACGCGGCCCATGCCGCCGGCCCCGAGCCGGCCGAGCAGCCGGTAGGCGCCGATGCTGTGCGGTTCGCCGGCTTCCAGCGGCTGCATACGGTCTCCCCCTGTGGGCCTTTGGGACCTCCGACCGCAGCCTAGGGCGCACAGGTCATGCGGTCACTGAGAACCCTTCTGCCGATTTCGCCCCTAAGGGCACGAAGGGCGGTTTTCGCCACAGTGAAAGGCGCGAATACGCCGTTCATCCGCGCGATACCGGGACGCAGGCCGGATGCGTTCCGGAGGTTGTCCGCTATTCGGCTTCGGGTGCACAGGGCGGGCCCCCGCCCATTCATCCCTTTGCCGGAAGGGAATGCCGGTGGCGGCCTCCGTACACGGAGACCGATAAACGGCCGGCCGACCCGGGAAGGTACGGGATTCACCTATTCCCGCACCATTCCCGTCGCGCCCGGGTCAGCCGCCGAGCAGCTCGACCGTCACGTCCGCGGGGAATCCGGTCGTCGGTCCCGTCCTGCGGGCGAACTCGCGCACCCCGGCCAGCTGGTCCGGGCCGAAGCGGAAGTCCAGGGTCGTGAAGTAGCGCTCCAGCACCTCGGCGTCGAACGCCTCCCAGCGCGCCGCCTGCTCGGCCACCTTCGTGACCTCCTCCAGCGAGACGTCACGCGAGGCCAGGAACGCCTCGTGCACCTTCTCCACATACAGGGGGTGCGAGGCCAGGTAGTCCTTGCGGACCGCCCAGACGGCGAAGACGAACGGCAGCCCCGTCCATTCCTTCCACATCTTGCCCAGGTCGTGGACCTGCAGTCCGAGCCTCGGGGCGTCGTGCAGGTTGGCCCGCAGAGCGGCGTCGCCGATCAGCACGGCCGCATCGGCCTCCTGCATCATCAGGCCGAGATCGGGCGGGCAGGTGTAGTAGTCGGGCGTGACCCCGAAGCGTTCCGCGAGCAGCAGCTGGGCGAGCCGTACGGAGGTACGGGAGGTCGAGCCGAGCGCCACCCGGGCCCCGTCGAGCCGGTCGAGCGGAAGCTGCGAGACGATCACGCACGACATCACGGGCCCGTCGCAGCCGACCGCGATGTCGGGGAGGGCGACCAGGTCGTCGGCGTTGCGCAGGAACTCGACCAGGGTGACGGGACCGATGTCGAGGTCGCCCCTGATCAGCTGCTCACTGAGTCTCTCCGGGGTGTCCTTCGAGAGCTCCAGATCGAGCAGGGTTCCCGTCCGTGCCAGGCCCCAGTAGAGGGGAAGGCAGTTGAGGAACTGGATGTGGCCGACGCGCGGCCTGCTGCGACGGTCGTCGCCTTCTACGGGAGAGACGGTTGAATTGTCCACATCGCGAGGCTAGACCTGCGCCCCCGGGCGGGCACCATCGGGGCGCCCGGACGGCTCCCCGGGCCTCCTCCGGCACCCCCTTCGGGGACCCCTTCATGGCCTCGAGCGCACGTCCGCCAAACATCCGAGTGAAGTGATCTTTCCCTCTACCGCTCCCCGCAGACTGCGTGCTAGGCTCGCCCGCAAGTTGCAGTTTGGTTTCCCTTGCAGTACAGAGCCTGCGGAGCATGTAACCCGCAGGCTTTTGTAGTTTTCAGACTTGTTTGCAGGTTCTGGAGCAGGGCAACCCTTTGGCCCAAGGAGGGCTTATGGCTACCGGAACCGTCAAGTGGTTCAACGCTGAAAAGGGCTTCGGCTTCATCGCCCAGGACGGCGGCGGCCCGGATGTCTTCGTTCACTATTCCGCGATCAACGCGTCCGGGTTCCGCTCTCTCGAGGAGAACCAGGTCGTGAACTTCGACGTCACTCAGGGACCCAAGGGTCCGCAGGCTGAGAACGTCACCCCGGCCTAGTTGCCCGGGTCGGCCGATCGCGGCCGGTCAGCAGTACCCAAGGAGCCCCGCTCCCCCGCCCCGGCGGAGGAGCGGGGCTCCTGCCTTTCGTCCACCGACCGGTGCCGCGCCCCTGCGGCGCCGACGGTGCCGGCACCCCGGTCGGCGTGCCCGGGGAGCTCCGTCCGACGCGGCGTCACATGTCCGAAAAGGCCGCCGTCCCCGAATCGTTGTCGAGGCCTTGTGCAGAGCGTCACCCACTGCTGACGAGTCCGCCTATAACAAGGCAGACTGTTGAGCGCGATACCAGCGCCACGGAGCAGAGCACGATCGGCAGGACCGGCGGGGCAAGCAGGACAGGGGGCATCAATGGACCGCGACAACGGACCTCGTGTGCGCGTTCCGGAGCAACGTGCTCCGCAAGAACGGACGGCCGGCACCGAACTGCGCTTCGCCGTGCTGGGTCCCGTTCGCGCCTGGCGCGGCGAAGAGGCCCTGGCGTCCGGGTCGCCCCAGCAACGGGCCCTGCTGGTCGCCCTGCTCCTGCGCGACGGCCGCACGGCCACCGCCGCCGAGCTCATCGACGCCCTCTGGGGCGACGACCCTCCCTCTCAGGCGCTCGCGGCGGTACGGACGTACGCGTCCCGGCTCCGCAAGATCCTGGGCCAGGACACCCTGGTCAGCGAGTCGGGCGGCTATGCGATCCGGATCAGCCGCGAGGCGCTCGACCTCACGCTCGCGCAGGACCTGGCCGCCGAGGCGGAGAAGGCGCGCGGCGGCGGGGACCGCTGCCAGGCCCGCACCCTGATCAACAAGCTGCTCGGCCTGTGGGACGGCGAGGCGCTCGCCTCGGTGCCCGGCCCGTACGCGGAGAACCAGCGCACCAGCCTGGAGGAATGGCGTCTCCAGCTCACCGAGACCCGGCTCGACATGGACCTGGAGGTCGGCTGCCACGCCGAGGCCGTCTCTGAGCTGACCGCACTCACCGCCGCGCACCCCCTGCGCGAGCGGCTGCGCGAACTGCTGATGGTCGCCCTGTACCGCAGCGGCCGCCAGGCCGAGGCGCTCGCGGTGTACGCGGACACCCGACGGCTGCTCGCCGAGGAACTGGGTGTCGACCCGCGCCCCGAACTGGCCCAGCTCCAGCAGCGGATCCTGCAGGCCGACGAGGAACTGGCCCGCCCGGTCGACGAACCGGCCCCCGCCACCGTCCCGGTCCGCCCCGCCCAGCTCCCGGCCACCGTCCCGGACTTCACGGGCCGCGCCCCCTTCGTGACCGAGCTGGGCGACCGGCTCGCCACCGCCGAGGGCTGCGTCATGGCCGTCTCCGCACTGGCCGGTATCGGCGGCGTCGGCAAGACGACGCTGGCCGTCCACGTGGCCCACCGGGCCCGCCCGCACTTCCCCGACGGCCAGCTGTACGTGGACCTCCAGGGCGCGGGCGCGAGAGCCGCCGAACCGGAGACGGTCCTGGGGTCGTTCCTGCGTGCCCTGGGCACCCCCGATTCCGCGATCCCGGACTCCCTGGACGAGCGGGCCGCCCTGTACCGCTCCACCCTGGACGGCCGCCGCATCCTGGTCCTCCTGGACAACGCCCATGACGCGGCCCAGATCCGCCCCCTGCTCCCCGGCACGGCGGGCTGCGCGGCCCTGGTCACCAGCCGGGTCCGCATGGTCGACCTGGCGGGCGCACACCTGGTGGACCTGGACGTGATGTCCCCCGAGGAGGCCCTGCAGCTCTTCACCCGCATCGTCGGCAACGAACGCGTCACCTCCGAGCGCGAGGCCGCCCTCGACGTCGTCGCCGCGTGCGGGTTCCTGCCCCTGGCCATCCGTATCGCCGCGTCCCGGCTGGCCGCCCGCCGCACCTGGACGGTCTCGGTGCTGGCCTCGAAGCTCGCCGACGAACGCCGCAGGCTGGACGAGCTCCAGGCGGGCGACCTCGCGGTGAAGGCGACCTTCGAGCTCGGCTACGGCCAGCTGGAACCCCAGCAGGCCCGCGCCTTCCGCCTCCTGGGCCTGGCGGACGGCCCGGACATCTCCCTCGCGGCGGCCGCGGCCCTCCTGAACCTGGAGACGCACGCGGCGGAGGACCTCCTGGAGGCCCTGGTCGACACGAGCCTCCTGGAGTCGGCGGCACCGGGCCGCTACCGCTACCACGACCTGGTGCGCCTCTACGCGCGTGCGTGCGCGGAACGCGACGAACATCCGGCGGTGGAAAGGGAGCTGGCGCTGTCGCGGCTGCTGGACTTCTACCTGGCGACGGCGGCCGGCGTGTACGCGCTGGAGCGGCCCGGGGAGCGGGTGCTCGACCACTTCTCGCGCACCGAGTACCCCGGTCTCACCTTCCGGGTCCGCGAGACCGCGCTGGACTGGCTCTTCTCGGAGTCCAGCGGACTGCTGGCCTGCGCACGCCAGTCGGCCGGATCCGGCATGCCCCGGCGGGCTTCCGACCTGCTCATGGCCGTGGTCGATCTGGGTGAATCAGGCGCGAACTCCCATCAGTTCGCCACTGCGGCCAAAGCCGTGAGCGAGGCGGCCCGGGCGGCGGGGGACGCGCGGGCCGAAGGCCGCGCCCGCACGATGCTCACCCATGTCCTCAGCGTCTCCGGACGGTTCGCCGAGGCGGAGACCGAGGCCAGGCGCGCTCTCGAACTCGGCCGGCTGGCCGACGACCCGGTTTCGCTGGCGCAGGTCCCGAACCAACGAGGCATCGTCGCCCTCTACGAGAACCGGCACACCGATGCCGAAGCCCACCTGACGCAGGCACTGTCCGCCTTCCGCGCCGACGGCAACAAGCCGGGCGAGGCTTCGGCCCTGTGCAACCTGTCCCGGGTCCACCTGGCCACGGGGCGAACGGCCAGTGCGGTGGACCTCGCCCAGCAGGGCGTCGGCATCTACGAGGCGGACGCCTCGGGTCTGGCCCTGCGCCTCGCCAACGGGAAGTACGCGCTGGGACTGGCGCTCACCGGCACGGGCCGGACGAGCCTCGCCCAGCAGGCGCTCACCGAGGCCATGGCCATATTCCGTGACAGCCGCCAGCAGTTGTGGCACGGAATGACCCTGTTCCGGCTGGCCGAGCTGCACCTCGCCATCCGCCAGCCGGCCCACGCGGCGTCCCATGCGGAGCAGGCGCTGGTGATCCTGCGGGGCATCGGCGGCGACTGGCGGCGCGCGAACGTCCTCACCGCGCTGGGGCGGGGGCTCGCGGGCATAGGGCAGACCGACCGCGCACAGGTCTGCTGGAACGAGGCTCTCTCGATCTTCGACGAACTGGGGTCGCCGGAAGCCGATTCGGTACGCGCCCTGCTGGCACCGGCCCCGGTCGCCAGGGCTTCCTGACCGGCGTTCATCAATCGTTTATCGCCTCACGGCACTCTCTTACTCATCGATCCGTCGCGTCGGGGGGCAGACGGATTGCCGAGTGGCCACACCACTAAGGTGAACGGCCCTGGAAGGCCCGCCCGGCGATCCACGGGGGAACCGCCGGGCGGGCCCATCCATCCGCTGTCAGACCTTTTTCAGGAGTTGAACCTCATGGCCGACAAGAGCGACATCCTCAAGCCGACGGACGCGCACGCCACCGGCGAGGAGATCACCACTCAGGACGCCCACGCGACCGGTTCGCCGCTCAAGCCGGCTGACGCGCACGCCACCGGCGAGGAGATCACCACTCTGGACGCCCACGCGACGGGCTCGCCGCTCAAGCCGGCGGACGCGCACGCCACCGGCGAGCCGGCCAACTAGACCTCACGACGCACGGGGAGCGGCCGCGGCGGCGCGGAGGGGGTGCCGTCGCGGCCGCTGCATGTCCGGAACAGGATTCAGTAACGCAGTTCCGCGGTGACCAGGCAGCGCTTCACCCGGGAGACGGTCCGCGGGCTGTCCATGCGGACCGCCAGCGTCTGCGCCTGGTCGTAGTCGAGTTCGACCGTGGTCTCACCGGTGTCCACGGTGTTGCCGCTCGCGTCGAGGAACGTCACATCGACGTCGTACGTGTGTGTGCCCGTCGCCGTCGACCGGATCTGGACCGTCGACGTGGTGACCGCCTTGCGCTTGCCCTTGCGGGGCTGGGCGCAGCGGACGACCCGGACGTCGGGGGCGTCCGTCGCGGTCGCGGTGGGGGTCGGCGTGGAGTAGGTGGAGCCGCCGGACGAACTACTCGACGAGCTGTCGTAGTCGTCGTCGTAGTCGTGATAACCGCCGTTGCTCTTCTTCGAGTTGGAGCATCCGCCGCCCGAGCTGCTGCTCTTGCTGCGGCTCTTGCCGCCCTTGCCGCCGCTGCTGGAGGTGGAGAATCCGGTGAGTGCGAGCACCACCACGACCAGTACCGCCGCGAACCTCATACGTCGCCGCATCATCGATGCAGCCCCCCTTTGTTTGTTGTCGGCCGTCCGGACGCCGCACAGCCGCGCGACACCGTAACGCACAGCATTCCCGCCGCGGACCCGCAGTCCAGTCATGGCCCTGTCACGGTCTGGCAATGGTCTCCGATGGCACGGGTGAGAGGCCGGGCGTAGCGTCGAGGCCGAGAGCGGTGTGGTTGTGTGCCTGCGCACAGGCCCGGGAGGCTGACGATGATCCGCAATGTTCTCGGCTCCGTCCTTGCTCTCCTAGGAGCGGCGGCCGCCGTCCAGAGCCCCTTCCAGAGCTGGTACGACGGCCGCCTCGGCCGGGACTACCGCGTCCAGGACCTGTTCGACGGCATCAGCACCACCTCGTCGGCCGTGCTCGGTTCGATCCTGCTGCCGTTCCTCTTCGCCGCCCTGGTGACCGTGGTGGGCGTGGTGCTCCGCTCACGCTGGGTGGTGGCCGTGGCGGGCCTGATCGTCCTCGGCTTCACCGTGCTGTGGATGGTCCGCCTGGGGCAGGCGACGGGCAGCCTGACCGTGGGCGGCGACGGGTCCGTGCTGCGGATGGGGGTGGCACAGGCGGCCGCGGGCGGTGTGCTGCTCCTGCTGGGCGCCCTCGTGATGTCGGGGCGGCGGCGGGAGGTACGGGCACCGCGTGAGGACCTCGACCCGTATCCCGTACCGCCGGACGACCATCCGGACACCTGGCCTCCGACGCAGGAGCCGGGGATGTCGGCGCAGACGACGCCGTGGCCGGAGCCGGAGGCGCACCCGTACACGGGGCCGGGGACCGGCCAGCACCGGGGCCGGTCCGACGAGGACACCGCCCCGTACCCGGTCCAGGACGAGGACGACGGCCGCTACCCCCCGCCCCGCCCGTGAGACGCCCGTGCGGCGTGCCGGGTTACGTCCGTGCCGCCCGGCTCCCCGTCCCCGTTCCCTTCAGCGCGTCCAGTGCGTACACGCACCGGTCCTTGCTGCAGGCGTAGACGACACCCGCCTGCGCGACCGGTGAGCCCGTGATCTCGCCGCCCGTGGCGAGCTTCCAGCGCAGCTGGCCGCCTGCCGCGTCCAGTGTGTAGAGCACGTGGTCCGCCGAGCCGAAGTGGACCCGGCCGTCCGCGACCACCGGGGCGCCGACCACGTCGCCGCCCGCCGCGAACCGCCACTTGGGCGTGCCGGTCACCGCGTCCAGCGTGTACAGCGCGCTACCGCTGCCGACGTGCACGTTCCCCGCCGTGACCAGCACGGGTTCGATCGACTGCCGGGCCTCCGTCGCGATCCGCCACCGGTCCTTGCCGGTGGAGGCGTCCAGCGCGTACACGGTGCCGAGGTAGTCGGCGAGGTACACCCCGCCCCCGGTGACCGCGGGTCCGGGCGCGAAGGCGGGCGGTGACAGGAAGGCGGCCGGCGACTCGAAGTGCCAGCGCACCCGGCCCGAGACCGTGTCCACGGCCAGCACCCGGGTTCCCGCGGCGACGTACACGAAGCCGTCCGGCGCCGGGGTCACCCGTACGGGCACACCGCCGCAGGAGGCCGCGTCGCCGATGGGGTAGGACCACCGCTCCGTGCCGGTCCGGGCGTCGACGGCCCGCAGCCGCGCGTCCTGCCAGAGGTAGACCGTCCCGTCGTGGATCACCGGCCCGGCCTCGGGCGTCTCGAAGTCGCTCTGGACGCCCCGGGCCTCCCACAGCTTCTCGCCGCTGGACGCCTCCCACGCCTGTACGCCACCCCCGCGCGTCCCGGTCAGGACCGTGCCGCGGTCGGCCTTCAGCGAGTACACCCACGCGTCCGTCTGCAGCCGCCACCGCTCGGCGCCGGTCGCCGCGTCCAGCGCGTACAGGGACGGGCCGTCCGAGGCATGGATCCTGCCCCCGTCGACGGCCATCGCCCAGGCCACGTCCCGCGTCTTGAACTGGCGGCGCCCGTTGCCCACATCCAGCGCGTGGACCTCGAAGGACGTCACGTACAGCAGATCGCCGACCACGACGGGTGTGCCCCACACATCGTTCGACATGCGGAAACGCCACGGCCGCCAGCGGTCCGGCGCCGCGTCCGGGGCGGGCGAGGGGGCGGGCACCGGGGCCGTGGGGGCGGCCCCGCCGGCCGCGCCGTTCAGCCCTGCGGGCGGGCGCACCCAGCCGGTCGCCGGGTCCGCGTGCGCGGCGGCCGCGCCCCGTACGTCCACCGGGCGCGGGCCCGGACCGATCGGCACCTGCGCGCCGGGCAGCCGCACCGGGCCGCCGTCGGGCGCGGGTGCCCCCACCCGCGACGGCGCGGGCGCGGTGCGTACGTCGCCGCCCGCGCGCCAGGCACCGTCCCAGTCGGCACCCGGGGGCGGCGGGCCGGGCTGCTGGGGCGGCGCGACCACGGGCGCGGGCACGGCGGCGGTGCGGCCGCCGCCCCTGCGCTGCTCGATCATCGCGGTCGCCCGGGGTGGCAGCCACGCCGACGCCGTACCGCTGTCGTCACTGCCGGAGGCGAACAGGTGCGGGGCCAGCTGGGCCTGCAGATCGGCCGGGCTGGGCCGCCGCGTCGCGTCCATCTGCATGCAGGACTCGATCAGCGGACGCAGGTCGTCGGGCAGCCCCTCCGTGTCGGGCCCCTCCCGCAACAGCATGAACACGGTCTCGACGGGATTCGCCCCGTGGAAGGGCGCATGTCCCGTCGCCGCGAAGACCAGGGTCGAGCCGAGCGAGAACACATCGCTCGCCCCCGTCACGCTCCGCGAGTCGCGGGCCTGTTCCGGAGACATGTACGCGGGAGTGCCCACCGCGACGTTGGTCATGGTCAGCCGGGTGTTGGAGACCCCGGACGCGATACCGAAGTCGATCACCCGCGGCCCGTCCTCGACCACGAGCACGTTGGACGGCTTCAGGTCGCGGTGGACCAGTCCGGCCCCGTGGATCGACTGCAGGGCCTCCGCGATGCCCGCGGCCAGCCACCGCACGGCCTGCGTCGGCATCGGCCCGCACTCACTCACTATCTCCTCGAGCGAGGGGGCGGGGACGTAGGCGGTGGCCAGCCACGGCACCGCCGCACGCGGATCGGCGTCGACGACGGCGGCGGTGTAGAAGCCGCTCACCGCGCGGGCGGCCTCCACCTCGCGCGTGAAACGGACCCGGAACAGCTGGTCCTCGGCCAATTCCGTGCGTACCGTCTTGATCGCCACCCGCCGGCCCGACGCCGAGCGCGCGAGATAGACCAGCCCCATGCCGCCGGCCCCGAGTCGTCCCAGCACCTCGAACGGGCCGATCCGCCTCGGGTCATGCTGCGTCAGCTGCTCCACCACTTGCCTGCCACCTCCCCGTACGGACCTCAGGAACAGAAGCCCGCGAAATCCCGCCCTGTGCAGCGTCTCACCACTGGGCACCACCTGGCGGTGCGCACCCTGATTCTTCCTGGCTCAGGCCCCGGTTGCGAACCCGGGGGCGGATCGGGGTGTCTTGTGGCACTCCACCCCTTTCAGGACAGCCGCGGCAACAGCTACGGCAACAGCTCGGTCGGCTGCAGTACGGCGAAAGCGGCGCCCTGGTCGTCCTGGAGGACCGCCATGCGCCCGTACGGAATGTCGAAGGGGGGAGCCGAGATCCGGCCACCCAGGCGGGTGGCGGTCTCGACCGTACGGACACAGTCGGCTACGGCGAAGTAGTTGAGGAAGTAACTGGGCATCATCTCGGGGAACGCGTCCGTGATGACGCTCCGTCCGCCGATCGCGGTGCCCGGCCCAGGATCACTGCCGGCCGGGGACCACATGCGGAAGTCCGTACCGAGCACATCGCTGTCGCCGCCCCCGCCCTCGGGCTCGTCGAGGGCCGTGCCCTGGAAGCCGAAGACCTCCTCGTAGAAGGCGTCCACACGCTCCGGCTGCCGGGTGTAGACCTCGGTCCAGCAGAAGGACCCCGGCTCGTTCTGCTTCTCGAAGCCGGCCCTGTCCCCCGCCTGCCACAGCCCGAAGACCCCGCCGCCGGGATCGGCCGCCTGGGCGAGGACACCGGCCCGGCCCGCCCGGACGGGTTCGGTGATCACCTGGCCGCCCGCCTCACGGATCCCGGCGACGGTGGCGAGGATGTCGTCGGTGGCGAAGTAGACGCCCCAGGCGGTCGGCATGCGGCCGTCCTGTTTGGCGGCGAGTGCGGCGACGAGCTTGCCGTCGCTGAAGGCGTCGGCGAAGGGCATGCCGTCACCCGCCCGGAAGGTCCAGCCGAAGAGCCCGCCGTAGAAGCGCTTGCCGGCTTCGAGGTCGGAGAGCTGCACATCCACCCAGCACGGCGCCGACTGCGCGAATACGGCCATGGGCCCGGGTCCTTCCGTAGCGGTGACGCCCGTCACAGTCAACGTAACGTCGGGTGCCGCGTGGCGCGCCCCGAGCATCCCGACGCGCCTAAATAGAACATTCGCCCGAATCGTGAAGGTTCTGCGCCCCTCGTGGACGAAAGTTGTCCACCGAAGTTATCCACAGGCTGTTGATAAGACCGTCACACCGGAAGCTCCCACCGCGCCGGCAGCTGCGGTTCACCTTCGTCCGCCGGCTCCGCACCCACCCCGGATCACCTTCCTCCGGACCGGGCCCGCCCCCGCGAAAAAGCGCCGTGCACCCCGCCGGCACTGGGGCGTTCCCCATTTGCAGTCGGTCAAATCGCGCTCCGATCACCCCTCGGTAAGCTGACGGCATGACAGGACAAGTACGCACCGTCGACGGCCGCGTGGCTGGTCGGCGCGGTCAGGCGACGCGGCAGAAGCTGCTCGACTGCCTCAGCGAGATGCTCAGCTCCTCGCCGTACCGGGACGTCAAGGTCATCGACGTGGCCCGGAAGGCGGGGACTTCACCCGCGACCTTCTACCAGTATTTCCCCGACGTCGAGGGCGCCGTCCTCGAAGTCGCCGAGGAAATGGCCAAGGAGGGTGCCGGCCTGACCGAACTGGTCGCAGGCCGCTCCTGGATCGGCAAGGCCGGCTGGCAGACATCCGAAGAACTCGTCGAGGGATTCCTCGACTTCTGGCGGCGCAACGACGCGATCCTCCGCGTCGTGGACCTCGGTGCGGCCGAGGGCGACAAGCGGTTCAACAAGATCCGCATGAAGATCCTGAACTCGGTCACCAACTCCCTGACGGATTCGGTCAAGGAGCTCCAGTCCAAGGGCAAGGTCGACAAGGACGTCAGCCCCGCCGCGGTGGCGGGCTCCATGGTCGTGATGCTGGCCGCGGTCGCCTCGCACCAGAAGGGTTTCACGACCTGGGGTGTGAAGCAGGCCGAACTCCGGCCGAACCTCGCCCTGTTGGTACACCTCGGTATCACCGGCAAGAAGCCGGTCAGGTAGGCGCCGGCCAGGACCCCCCACACACGCCGGGCACCCGCGGCCACCCCGCGGCGCCCCCCGTCCTGTCTCACCGACGGCGGACCACTCCCCACGTGGTCCGCCGTCGGCGTTCCCGCACCCCACTGGGCGAACGGCCCCGCAAAGCTGTGGAATGGATCCATGAGCGATGCACAGAAGGCCTTCCGCGACCTGCTCCACGCCCAGCGCGTCTGGGACGTCACCCTCCCCCGCTTCGACCCGTCCACCGCACCCGCCGACCCCCTCACCCTCTTCCACACCTGGTTCGCCGAGGCGGTGGACGCCGGACAGACGGAACCGCACACCCTGACCCTGGCGACCGTGGACGCCGAGGGAAGGCCCGACGTGCGGACGCTGATGCTGCACGACGCGGACGAGCGCGGCTGGCACTTCGCCACGCACTCCACCAGCGAGAAGGGCCGCCAGCTCGCGGCCCGCCCGCACGCGGCCCTCAACTTCTACTGGCCCGCCCAGGGGCGCCAGATCCGGGTACGGGGCACGGTCACCCCCGTGGGCCGTGCGGAGAGCCTGGCCGATCTGCACGCCCGGTCGACCGGCGCGCTGGCCGCCGCGCTGACGGGTTCGCAGAGCGAGGTGCTCGCCTCGTACGAGGAGCTCGTCCGGGCCTCCGAGGCCGCCTGGGAACGCGCCCGGGCCGAGCCCGACGCGGACGCGGAGACCTGGACGCGCTATGTGGTCGAGCCCCAGGAGGCGGAGTTCTTCCAGGGCGACGCGCAGCGGCGGCACGTACGGCTGCGCTACCGCCGCGAGGCCGGCGGCACGTGGACCCGCGAACTGCTCTGGCCGTAGTCACCGCACCGGTTCCGTGAACGCTTGTGTGCAGGCGCAGCCGAAATCAGCCCCAGAACGCACAGCAACCACGCATCCGTGATCAATTCGCAACCGATTCCGGTCTTGACCGAGACCCATCAAGTGAACGCCGGATTACGCTCCGGAACATGTCAGACAGCACATCCACCGCCGGTGGCCCCGTTCTCCCCTCCTCCATCGACCGCACCGACGACCGGCCGGTCTATGTGATCGGCGGCGGGCCGGGCGGCCTCGCCGTCGCAGCGACCCTGCGGGAACAGGGAGTACGGGCCGTGGTGCTGGAGAAGTCCGGTGCCGTCGGGGCGTCCTGGCGCCGCCACTACGACCGGCTGCACCTCCACACCACCCGGCGCTGGTCGGCTCTGCCGGGGCTGGCGATGCCGCGCCGGTTCGGGCGCTGGGTCTCGCGCGACGACGTGGTGCGCTACCTGGAGAAGTACGCCGAGCACCACGGGCTGGAGGTGGTGACGGGCGTCGAGGTGAACCGGATCGACCCGGCCGCCGACGGAACCGGCTGGCAGCTGACCGCGACCGGCGGCCGGATGCTGACCGGACGGGCCGTCGTCGTGGCCACCGGCTTCAACCACACCCCGCGGACACCCGACTGGCCCGGCACGGACACCTTCACCGGCGAACTGACGCACGCCGCCGAGTACCGCAACCCGGCGCCGTACGCGGGCCGGGACGTCCTCGTCGTCGGCATCGGCAACACCGGGGCGGAGATCGCCGTGGACCTCGTGGAGGGCGGCGCCTCCCGGGTACGGATCGCGGTCCGCACCACGCCGCACATCGTGCGCCGCTCGACGGCGGGCTGGCCGGCGCAGGCGACCGCCGTCCTGGTCCGCAGACTGCCGGTCCGCCTGGTCGACCGCGCCGGTGGCCTGCTGTCCCGCATCTCCGTCCCCGACCTCTCCGGGCAGGGACTGCCCCGACCGGAAACGGGCCTGTACTCCCGGGTCAAGGAGGGCGCGATCCCGGTCCAGGACGTCGGCCTGATCGACGCGGTGAAGCGCGGCCGGGTGGTCCCCGTGGCGGCCGTCGAGTCCTTCGACGAGAACACGGTGGTGCTGGCCGACGGAACCCGGATCACCCCGGACGCGGTGATCTCGGCGACCGGGTACCGGCGGGCCCTGGAGGACCTGGTGGGCCACCTCGGCGTACTGGACGCCCGCGGCCGCCCCGTGGTCCACGGCGCCCACAGCCCGCGACAGGCACCCGGCCTCTACTTCACCGGGTTCACCAATCCGATCAGCGGGAACCTCCGCGAAATGGCCCTGGACGCCCGGAAGATCGCCGGACGGCTGGCCCGCAGTCGCTGACCCGGGCAGCCGCTCGCGCGGCGGGGCCTGCCACGGGCTCCCGCCTCAGCCGACGGCCGCGTCCTTCAGCGCGCCGTCGGCAGGCTTCCGCCGGATCACCAGCGCCATCAGGGCGGCCGACGCGCACAGTGCCCCCGACGCGTACCAGACCACGTCGTACGAACCGAACACATCACGTGCGACGCCGCCCAGGAACGCGACCAGGGCCGCGCCCACCTGGTGCGAGGCCAGCACCCAGCCGAAGACGATCGCGCTGTCCTCGCCGTAGTGCTCGCGGCACAGGGCCAGGGTCGGCGGGACCGTGGCGACCCAGTCCAGACCGTAGAAGATGATGAAGAACAGCATCGACGGGTGCACGGCCGGTGCCATCAGCATCGGCAGGAACAGCAGCGAGATGCCCCGCAGCGCGTAGTAGACGGCCAGCAGCCTGCGGGCGTCGAAGCGGTCCGTGAGCCAGCCGCTGAATACCGTGCCGATGATGTCGAAGATCCCGATGACCGCCAACAGCGAGGCCGCCGCGGTGATCTCCATGCCGTGGTCGTGGGCCGAGGGCACGAAGTGGGTGCGGATCAGGCCGTTGGTGGAGGCGCCGCAGATGGCGAACGAGCCGGCCAGCAGCCAGAACGGCCCCGTGCGGGCCGCGTCGAGCAGGACCCGTACGGTACGGGTCGCCGCGCCCACCGCGGGAGCCGGCTTCTCCACGTACGGACCGCCGTACGGAGCGAGCCCCACGTCGGCCGGGTGGTCCCGCATCAGGAGCCAGACGAACGGGACGACGACGAGCGCGGCGAGGGCGACCGTCACCGAGGCCGGCCGCCAGCCGTGCTCGTCGACGATCCAGGCGCACAGGGGGAGGAAGACCAGCTGGCCGGAGGCGCCGGCCGCGGTGAGGATGCCGGTGACCAGACCCCGGCGGGCGACGAACCAGCGGTTGGTGACGGTGGCCGAGAAGGCCATGGCCATCGAGCCGGTACCCAGGCCGACGAGCAGGCCCCAGTAGATCATCAGCTGCCAGGACGCCGTCATCCAGACGCTCGCCAGCGCCCCGGCGGCCACCGCGCTCAGCGCGACCACCACGACCCTGCGGATGCCGAACCGGTCCATGAGTGCGGCGGCGAACGGCGCGGTGAGCCCGTACAGCGCCATGTCGATCGAGACGGCAAGGCCGATCTCCCCGCGCGACCAGCCGAACTCCGTGTGGAGGGGGTCGATGAGGAGGCCGGGGAGGGAGTTGAAGGCGGCCCCGCCGATGATCGTCACGAAGGTGACGGCGGCCACGATCCATGCCCGGTGGATGCGCGGGCGGGAGGAACGGCGGGGTGCGTCGGCGGGAGTGGTCCGACGGTCGTCGTCCCTGGCGGCGCTTTCGGTTGTCTGTGTCACGCAGCCAGCATCCGGGGGCCGCGCCCCCCGTACGAGTGGCTGGACAGACACCCTTCGCAGGGATCGGGCCACCGGGGATCGGGCCGCCCACTCCGTACGGTCAGGCGCCGGACCTGTTCCGGTACACGGTGTGCACGGCCCAGGCCAGGGCGGCTCCCACCACGTACCAGAACAGGTCGGGGGCGTTGAACGTCGAGCCGAGCACCAGCCGGGCCACCGTGCTCCGCCCGGACAGCTGGGCCGGGACCCCCGTCAACTGCGCCGCTTCGACCGCCCAGCTGAACGCGAGGGCCGACCCCGCAGCCGTCAGCGGCCGCACCCTGGGCACGAGGAACAGGACGAGGGCGTGGATCAGTACGGTGTAGAGCGCGTCCCCCGCGTACTTCGCGAGCTCACCGCCCGCCACGGACCGCACGCCGAGCCCCGCCGCCACCGTCACAAGAGCTGCTGCCGCCGCCACCGCCCGGGAACCGGCCACCGAGGGAATGAATGCGGGGCCCGCCGACTTTTCCTTCACGTCGATGACACCTATCACCCCTAAGGTCTCAGCAAGCCGGCCGTGGGAGAGGAATCCGCATGCCGCACCGCGTCGTCGTACTCGCCCTCGACGGGCTGCTCCCCTTCGAACTGGGCATTCCCCAGCGGATCTTCGGCCGTTCACTGAGCTCCGAGCCCCTCAACAGGGGCACGAAACTGTACGACGTCGTGACCTGCTCCGTCCGCCCGCCGGGCAAGGTGGCCACCGACGCGGACTTCAGCATCGTCGTCGAGCACGGCCCCGAGGCACTGGCGACCGCGGACACGGTCGTCGTCCCCGCCTCGTACGAGCTCGGCCCGGTGTACTCGGAGGGCAGGCTCACCGACGAGCTCGCCGCCGCTTTCGCGTACATCAGGCCGGGTACGCGGATGGTCTCCATCTGCACGGGGGGCTACGTCCTGGCCGCCGCCGGCTACCTCGACGGCCGCCCCGCCACCACGCACTGGTCCTCCGCCGACCACTTCCAACGGCTCTTCCCGAACGTCCGCGTCGATCCGGACGTCCTGTTCATCGACGACGGCGACGTCCTGACCTCCGCCGGGGTCGCCGCCGGAATCGACCTCTGCCTGCACATCGTGCGCCGCGACCACGGCACCGCCGTCGCCAACGACGTCGCCCGCCGCACCGTCGTCCCCCCGCACCGCGACGGAGGCCAGGCCCAGTACATCCAGCGGCCCGTCCCCGAGACGCAGTTCGCGACGACGACCGGCGCGCGGGCCTGGGCGCTCGGCAGGCTGGAACAGCCGATCCTGCTCCGCGACCTGGCGCACCAGGAGTCGATGAGCGTACGGACGTTCACCCGCCGCTTCCGCGAGGAGGTCGGCATCAGCCCGGGGCAGTGGCTCACCCAGCAGCGGGTGGAACGGGCGCGGCAGCTGCTGGAGTCCACGGACCTGTCGGTCGACCAGGTGGCACGGGACGCGGGGTTCGGTACGGCCACGTCCCTGCGGCAGCATGTCCAGGCGGCGCTGGGGGTGTCGCCGACGGTGTACCGGCGTACGTTCCGCTCGACGGTCCCCGGGCAGGGACGCTAGGACACACGGGCCGCCGTCCTCAGAGACTGGCCCGTCGCGCGAGGTCGCCCGGCTGTTCCTGGATCACCGGGACCATCACGGGGCCGCCCCGGTCGACCTCGCACCAGATCCGTTTCCCGGCGCCCTCCGGCAGCCAGCCCCAGCGGTCCGCCAGGCCGTCGACCAGCTCCAGGCCACGGCCGTTGGTGTCCTCGCCCTCGGCGTGACGCGGCTGAGGAGGACAACAGCTGGTGTCGGCCACCTCGACCCGCACCGTCCCGGTCGATCCCGAGGAGCCGAACAGCATCCGCAGCACGGCCGGGCAGCCCGTGTGGACCACCGCGTTCGTGACGAGCTCCGAGATCAGCAGGATGAGCGTCTCGGCGAGCGGCTCATCGTCCTCTATTCCGGACCCGACCAGTCGCGACCGCGCCCATCTGCGGGCCCTCCCCACCTCTGCGGGATCCGGCCCGACCTCCAGCTGAACCTGAAGCACCTGCACCGCTCACACCATCCGAACCGGCGGACACATCGCCTCGCGCCTCCTCAGGGTCACGGAACGTGACTCCCCTGCGAGACAGCATGGTTGACGTACAGTCACCGCAACAAGCGCTTCGGGCATATTCCAGCGCGAAGGAGTACGCGTGGTGCATACTGTGCGACGCACGCTGCGGAGAGTCGAACAGGAGCGCGTCGACGCCGAGGGAGCTGACTCCCCGGCAGGCCCGGCGCATCTCCGTGGGTCACGAGCAGGGCACCGTTCCCGGCCCGGAGTCGCCGCACAGGCCACATCCGGATCCCTCGGTTCCAGAACCACTCGCATCCAACGGAGCGTACCCGAGCCGGGTGGACGACTCCGCCCGGTGACGAGTCGGACCAGGACACAACCCGGTATCGGCTGCACTGCGTCACCCCGCACCCCGCCGCCCGCACGCGTCCGCTCCGCCCCCCACCAGCCCGGGACCCCCGGGCCCGCCCACCGCGGTCGATGCGGCGGGCCCGGCGCGAACTGCTTGTGCGGTTGGGCGTGTTGAGCGGAGTTCCTACGCGTCCGGCTCGATCACGGTGAAGTACGCCGCGAACGCGGCCACCGCGTCCGATTCGGCGATCCGGCCGTCCCCGTCGGCGTCCAGGCTCCGGGCCGCGACGCCCGCGACCGCGTCCTCGGCGCCCAGGACCCGCAGGGCCCGCTCCACGGCCGCCACAGGGGCGGACGCCGAGCCGGCGGACTCCGCTCCGCCGGCGACGGAGATCGCCGCGCGCAGGAACGGGCGGGCGATCTCCGCGAAGCGCTCGGGGCTGTCACGCAGCCGCTTCACGGCCCCGCCCACGAACTCCTCACGGGTGACACGCTGGTCCCCGTCCACATCGGCGATGCCCGCCATGCCCTGCCAGAAGGCCTCGGCGCCCGTGTAGAGGGCCTGCCCCTTGTCGCAGCGGGCCGTCGTACCGAACTCGGTGAGCAGACGGGATGCCGCGGCGTTGAAATCGGCGCGATCGATGTAGCCGTTGCCGTCCTGGTCGAAGGCGGCGAAGCGGTGCGCGATCTTGCGCTCGTACTCTGCGCTGTCCATGCGGGGAGCGTACGACGCCGAACGGCGTCACGTGTCACTAAAGCCCTCAGCCGGTGTTACAACCTGGTCTTAACTCAGGAGGTCACGCCGTGAGGGGCCGGGACTCCTCGTCCGTGGCGGCCTCGGCGTCGGGGTAGACCTCGAAGAGGCGGCGCACCCCCAGGGCACCGAGCACCTTGTTGACGTGCGAGCCGTCCTCCGCGCCCCTGGCCGGGAGGATCAGCCGCAGCCGGCCGCCGCAGGACTTCATCAGGCGGCGGGATGCGATCAGCACGCCGACACCGCTGGAGTCGCAGAAGAGGACGCCCGAGAGGTCGAGGACCACGTCGTGCTGGCCCTCGGCCACCGCCCCGTGGACGGACTGGCGTACGACGGGTGAGGTCACCAGATCGAGTTCGCCCCGGATCCGCAGCACGGTCCACTCGCCCTGTTCGGTCTCGTCCACCTTCAGCGTCACGCGACTGGGCCTCTCGTTCCGGGGAATCCCGAGGATGCGGAAGTTTCCGTTCCTCCTCGCGGCTGCCCCCGTCCGCCGCCCGTGAAACACCGCCCGCCCACCGGACCGGCGCTGGTTTCATCCAGAAATGATCACTTGAAGTCCGTTTACCCTGCCCGGAAACGGCAACGCGTGACGTATTCCCTATCATCCGGCGCCACTCGAGGGACGTACTTGGTGGAAAGGTGCGTGCACGGCCGACAGCGGCCACTACATTCGACGTGACGAGGGGCACAGGGCTGGGGGCACGATGGCGAAGGACGCACCACCCCGCTGGGACCGCCGGATGCAACAGCGGCTGTCGCGCGGCGAGGCGGCGGCTCTCGGCGAGCTCTACGACCGGTTCGCGGCGCTCATCCACAGCCAGGCCCACCGGATGCTCGACGACGAGGAAGCCGCGGACGCGGTGACCCGCGAGGTGTTCGGCTACGTCTGGGAGAACCCCGACGCGTACGACCCCAAACAGGGCTCCATGAGGTCCTGGGTGACCCGGCTCACCCATCACCGGTCCGTGCAGTGGCTCCGCAGGGCACACGACGACGTCGATGACGACGAGGCCGGTTCCGGCGGCCAGGACGGCACCCTGTCGGCGGAGGAGCTGGAGCAGCGGGTGCGCAGGGCCACGGCCGCGGCCCGCGCCGACTACATCGTCGCGTCGATGCCCGCGCCGCTGCGCGCCGCACTGGAGCTCGCGTACATCCAGCGCCGGGACTACCGGCAGACCGCGGCCGACCTCGGTGTCACCGGGGACGAGGCCCGGCGCCGGCTGCGCCTGGGGCTGCAGCTGCTCTCGACCGCGAACAACCGTCCGCTGGAAGGCTTCTCACCGCCCGGATACGGGCGGGCGCTGTGACCGGGGGCAACGACGGGAACGGCCGCGACGGGGAGAACCTGGGCGCGCGGCGCATACCCGGACCACGGGCCGCCGCGGACGACAGCGAGGACCTCACGGCGATGACTCCCCCGGAGCCCGGCCCTCCGGCCCTCTCCCACAAGGTGCTCAAGTCCCTTCTCGGCGCCTGGGCCCTGGCCGCCTGTTCGGCCGAGGAGACCGCCGCGGTCGAGGACCACCTCACCGTGTGCGCACCCTGCGCGGAGGAGGCGCTGCGGCTGCGCGACGCCGTGGGGCTCCTGCACAGCGACGTCAGCCTGGACCTGGATCCGATGCTCCGGGCAAGGGTTCTGGAGGGCTGTCTGGGCCGCCGCCCGGCGAAGATCCCGGTCCCGGCCTGGGCCGCTCCCTACGACGCGGAGACCGCCAGGCTCGACGCCCTGCTCCGGGACATCGGCGACTCCGAGTGGCACGCGCCGGTCCGGCTGAAGTGGTTCGAGGGCGAGCGCCAGGTCAACCGCAAGACGACGGTGGCCGGAGTGATCGCCCATCTGATGGCCGTGGACGGCCTGGTCTCCACGGCTCTCGGGCTCGACGACCCGCTCGGAGCCGGTGTGAAGCCCCTGTCGCCGACGGAGCGCACCGAAACGTATTGGTCAGCCGCTTTCAGGCCGCCCACGCGGGCCGTCCGGGAACCCTGGCGCGACCAGAGCCACACCCTCATCCGTACGGTGTCCTTCGCCGGCCGCGGTGTCGCGGAACAGTCCGTTCCGTACGGGGACTTCGCCCTCCCGCTGCAGGACTCGCTCCTGGAGCGGGCCTTCGAGTGCTGGGTGCACGGCGGCGACATCGCGGACGCGGTGGACTACCCGTACGAGCCGCCCGCCGCCGCCCATCTCCACCGGATGATCGACCTGGCGGCCCGGCTGCTGCCCGCCACCCTCGCGGGCCGCCGCCGCGCCGGGCTGGCCGCGCCCGCCCGGCAGCTGGTCACGGCCGGATCCCCGGGCCGGTCCCTCCACCTGGAGGTCGAGGGCCGGGGCGGTGGCAACTGGTACATCGCGCTGGACTCACCGGCCGCCGTCGGCTCCCCCGACCACACGGTCGCGCAGGTCGCACTCGACGGCGTGGAGTTCTGCCGGCTGGTCGCCGGACATGTCCCGCCGGTGGAAGCCGCGGCGGGCCAGGAGGGCGACCGCGAGGCGATCCGCGACGTGCTGTTCGCCGCGGCGTCCCTCAGCCGGCTGTGAACCGGTCAGGCGCTGGGGTCTTTCGTTTGGATCAGGCCGGACCCCGCGAGCCCGGCATGATCCAGAGGCCCTAGGCGAAGACCACCGTACGGCGGCCGTTGAGCAGGATGCGCCGCTCGGCGTGCCACTTGACCGCGCGCGCCAGCGCCTGGCACTCCACATCGCGCCCGATGGCGACGAGCTGGTCCGGCGTGACGCCGTGGCCCGCCCGCTCGACCTCCTGCTCGATGATCGGCCCCTCGTCGAGGTCGGCGGTCACGTAGTGCGCCGTGGCACCGATCAGCTTCACTCCGCGCGCATGGGCCTGGTGGTACGGCTTCGCGCCCTTGAAGCTCGGCAGGAAGGAGTGGTGGATGTTGATGATCCGGCCGCTCAACTGCTTGCAGAGATCGTCGGAGAGCACCTGCATGTAGCGGGCCAGCACGACCAGCTCGACGTTCTCACCGCGTACGAGCTCGAGGAGCTGCGCCTCGGCTTCCGCCTTGTTCTCCCTGGACACGGGGATGTGCCGGAACGGAACGCCGTACGAGGCGACGAGCTCGGCGAAGTCCGTGTGGTTGGAGACGACGGCCACGATCTCGACCGGCAGCGCCCCCATGCCGGAGCGGAAGAGCAGGTCGTTGAGGCAGTGCCCGAACTTGCTGACCATCAGCACGACCCGCATGCGGTCGGAGGAGCGGTGTATCTGCCAGTCCATCCGGAACGAGTCGCCGATCGCGGCGAAGCTGGCCCGCAGCTTGTCCACGTTCACCGTGACGTCCGCGGAGAAGTGGACCCGCATGAAGAAGAGACCGGTGTCGTGGTCGCCGAACTGCTGGCTGTCCTCGATGTTGCAGCCGGTCATGAAGAGATAGCTCGACACGGCGTGCACGATGCCCTGTTTGTCGGGGCACGAGAGCGTGAGGACGTACTGCTCGGCAAAGGCGTCCGAGGCAGCGGCGGGGACGGATTCGGCAGGCTGCGGCGCGGTCATTCCCGTAGGGTGCCACACCCTTCCCGGGTCAGGCCGATCTGGTCATGATGCGGAGCACGTCCAGGGAACGCGGGGGAATGTCCGGGTCCTCCGCGTCGTTCGTGGCGAGCATCACATGGGCTTCGCGAGCGGCCGCGACGGCCTCGGGCCAGCCCTGGTGCTCCAGGTAGACGGAGACGGGAGCGTCCGCGCCGACCTGGTGCATGATGCGCAGCACCCGCAGCGCGGCGACGTCCACGAGGGCGGCCTCGGCCGAGTCGCGGAAGATCGTCCCTACGTACTTCTCGGCGGACCAGTTGTCCAGCCAGGTGTCCTCGACCAGGCGGTACACGGCGTCGGTGACGTCGCCGTACCCCTCCCGGCCGGCCAGCCAGCACTCATGGTGGAAGACGGGGTCGGAAAGCATGTGCAGCGCCGAGCGCACATTGCTGCGCCAGCGCCACCACGGCATGTCGTTGAGCGGCATGTCGCCCATGGTGGAGGAGCGACGGCCGCGACGGGAAGTGTTCTCCGAACCTTGCTGCACGGTTGTCGATCGTACGTTCCCTCCGCCCGTGTGCACACAGCCCCCTGTAATTCATCTTTACGTCACCGAGCGTTGAACGGAGCACACTGCGGCGTTACACCTGGGGCGGAAAAGTTCATGCCCATGACCGGATGGCGACGCCTCACCTCCCCCCGCCCCTACAAAGTCCTCACGTGTACGGCGGCGGCAGGGGCGCTGCTGATATCCGGCTGCGGGGTGATCCCTGGAGTCTCGGGGGGCTCCAGGGAGCCCGTGACCGTCATGACCTGGGCCCCCGACGCGACCGGCGCCGACTCGGTGAACATGGCGGGCATGCCTGCCATGGCGAGGACCTACGGCCGCTGGATCAACGAGCAGGGCGGCATCGACGGTCACGAGCTGCGGGTGATCACCTGCAACGAGGACGACACCTCGCGCGGCGCGGCGAAGTGCGCCCGGCGTGCGGTCGACGAGAACGCGGTCGCGGTCGTCGGCTCGTACAGCAGGCACGGCCGGTCCTTCCTGGCCCCTCTGGAGGCCGCCGGCATTCCGTACATCGGCGGCTACGGTGCCTCGGCCGACGAGTTCGTCAGCTATCTCTCCTACCCGGTCAACGGCGGCCAGTCGGCCCTGCTCGCGGGCAACGGGCAGCAGTTGGCGGCCACGTGCGACAAGGTGTCGCTCGTACGGCCCGACTCGCTGGTCGGTGACGGCATGCCCTCGCTCGTCGACTCGAGCCTCTCCAAGGCCGACCGGCCCGCGTCCTACGACATCAGGGCTCCCGAGGGGGCCACGTCGTACGACTCGCAGGCGTCCAAGGCTCTCCAGCAGGCCGACGACGGCTGTGTGACCGCGGTGCTGGGCGAGCGCACGGAGACGTTCTTCGACTCGTTCCGCCGTCTGGAGCCGGAGGACAGCGAGGTCCGCATCTCCTCCGTGCTCGGCAGCATCGGGCAGCCGCTCATCGACCGTACGGGCGGCCGGAACAGTCCGTTCGAGGGCGCGTACGTCACCGGCTGGTACCCGGACTCGGGCGATGCCCGCTGGGCCGAGATGCGGGGAGTGATCGAGAAGTACGCCTTCGGCGACAACCGGATCGACCCCGAGGACACCGGCGTGCAGACGACGTGGATCGCGTACACCGCGCTCAGGAAGGTCGTCGAGGCGATGGACCGGCCGGAGATCACGGCGAGCAGCCTGGCGGTCGCACTCAACCGGGGCGCCGAGGTGGACACCGGCGGCCTGACACCGGTCCTGCGCTGGCGCTGGGCGGACACCATCGGCTCGCCCGGGTATCCGCGCATCGTCAACGGGCAGGTGACGTTCCAGGTGGTGCGCGAAGGGCGCCTGGTCGCCCAGAAGAAGGGCTTCGTGGACGTCACGGAGACCCTGATGGACGCCCGCCGCATGGTCTGACGTACGGCCGAAGGGCCCCGGCCGAGGAGCCGGGGCCCGAGGGCCGTGCCCCTCAGAGCTGGGTGGGGGCGCGCTTGGTCAGGCTGTACTTCTCGGCGATGGAGTTCCACAGCCCCGAGGCCTCGCGCTTCGCGAGGGTGGCCTCACCGCTCGACGCGGTGGCCTTGGCCGTCTCATCGGTCGACCTGGCCTTGCCGCCCTTGCAGACCTTCTTGTTCTTCGCCTGGCCGGCCCACGCGGCGTAGTGGTCATCGGCCTCCGCCGACGCCTGCCAGGCCTTCGTCAGCGAGGACTTCAGCTCCGCGTGGCTCGGCAGCTGGTCCACGGACAGCCCTTCGAGCCGGGTCACCAGATCGCGGCGCTGCGCTGCGGCGCCCCTGAGATCGGCGGCCGCCTGGTCCAGCGCCCGGCAGCTCTTGATCTTCTCCACCGCGCCGATCACCGCCGCACGGCTGTTGTTGCTGTCGGCGAGCAGCTTGTCCAGCGCCTGGGCCTGCGGCTCCGCCGGGTCGGCCGCCTTGGCGGTCGGCTCCCCGGCGGCGGGTGAACTCTGCGCGGCCACCGGCTGCTTGTCGTCCTTGCCGCCCTCGTCGCCGCCGCTCATCAGCGCGCCCGCACCGAGCCCGATGACGGCACAGCCGACGACGACCGCGGCGATCAGCTTGATGTGCGAGGACCGTCCGCCCTGCCCGCCACGCCCCTGGTAGTCCGGCGGCTCCTGCGCGCCCTGCATGCCCGGCGGGAAGGGCTGCTGGGCCTGCGGCGGCTGCGGCTGCCCGTGCGCACCCTGGTAGGGCCGGCCGGGCTGCTGGTGGCGCGGCTGCTGCTGACCGGCGTCGAAGCGGGGCATCTGCTGCGTGGCGCCCGCCGGCTCCTCGCTGCGGAACAGGCTGTCGAACTCCGCGGGCGGCTGCCGGTCGCCCGGGGCCCCGGGCCGTATGCCGTACGGAGCTCCACCGGGCACCGGCGGTATGTACTGGGTCGCGTCCGCGTCGCCCGCCTGGGCGGGCTGGGACGTCTGCCCCAGGTACTGGGTCGACTCGGCGTGGTGCTCGGGCGGCAGGCCACCGGGACCGGCTCCCCCGGGGACGGGCGCGATGTACTGCGTGGCGTCCGCGTCCCCGCCCGCTCCCATGCCGGGTACGGCCTCGGGCGGCAGGGGCTGGGCGTACGGCTGCTGGTACGGGTCCTGCCGGTGCGCGTACGGGTCCTGCGGGGCGGCGTACTGCTGCTGCTGGGGCTGGTACTGCCCGTGCTGCGGTGCGTACGCACCCGGCTGGTGCTGCTCCGGCGGGAGCTGCCCCGGGGCCGTGCCGTCCTGGTGCGCGTCCTGCGGCCCCCAGGGCTGGCCCCACGGCTGCCCGCCCGCGGGGGCGGCCTGGTCGGCCGCCGGGCCGCCTGCGGGCCCTCCCGCGGTCCAGGGGGCACCGCCCTCCGCGGGCAGCACGACACCTTCGTGCGCGGGCCGTACAGCAGGGAGCTGCCGCTCGTCACCCTGTCCGCTCTGCGTCACCGGGACTCCTACGTGTGAACCTATGGAATCGTCGGCTCACGCTATCGGGTGGCTGCCGCCCCACGCCAAGCGCCCAGGAGCGCTCACCACCCCTTCACACAGCCGGTAACACGCAGCCCGCTTCCGGCGCTGTTCATGGCGGACTCGAAGAATCGGCAGCTCAGGCGGCCTGAAGCTCCATCCTGGCGCCGAACTCCCGGACCGCGGGCGTCTCCCCGTACGGCAGAAGCCGCTGCTTGAGGTCATCGAGATATTCAGCACCCCGGCTGGAGCGCACCGTGCCCAGGAGCTCCATCGCCCGCAGGCCCGTGTGGCACGCCTGCTCCACCTCACGCTGCTGCACCTGCGCGGTGGCCAGCAGGACCAGCCCGATCCCGCGGCGGCGGGTCCGGGACTCCGGGAGGGCCGCGAGAGCCTCCTTCGCCCTGCGCGCGGCCGGCTCCGCCTGCCCGAGGTCGCGGTGGCAGTGCGCCAGCTCGTCCGCGAGGTAGGCCGCGTCGAAGTGCGCGATCCAGGACGGGTCGTCGCCCGTGTCCGGGTCGGCCTGCTCCAGTGCCGTCAGCGCCCGGCCCGCCACCACCTGGCAGGTGCGGGCATCCCCCATCAGCGCGTGCCCCCGGGCCTCCGCCGCGTGGAACATCGCCTCCGCGCGCGGCGTCACCCGGCCCCGCGCACCTTCCTGCGCCGCCCGTGCAAGCTGCGCGATCTCGCGCGGATTGCCGAGCTGGGCCGCGAGATGGCTCATCGACGCGGCCAGCACATAGCCGCCGTACGCCCGGTCGCCCGCGGCTTGGGCGAGGCGCAGCGCCTGGATGTAGTACCGCTGGGCCAGCCCCGGCTGACCGGTGTCGACGGCCATGTACCCGGCCAGTTCGGTGAGCCGGGCGGCCGCGCCGAACAGCTCCCGGCCGACGGACTCGCGGTACGCCCCCGAAAGGAGCCCCGACACCACGCTGTTGAGGTAGTGCACGAGGACGGGCCGCACATGTCCGCTGCCGAAGCGGTGGTCCAGGTCGACGAGCGCGGCCGTCATCGCCCGCACCGCCTCCACGTCCGGCATGCCCACCCGGGCACCCGCCGTCCGTGCCACCTGCGGGTCGGCGCCCGTGATCAGCCAGTCCCGGCTGGGCTCGACCAGCGCCGAGGCTGCCACGGCCGACCCGGAGAGCAGGTCGCGGCGCCCCACGTCGCTGCGCCACAGCTCGCAGACCTGCTCGATCGCACCGAGCACGGTGGGCGCGAACTGCAGGCCCACTCCCGAGGCCAGGTTCTTGCCGTTGGCCATGCCGATCTCGTCGATCGTGACCGTACGGCCGAGCTTGCGGCCGAGCGCCTCGGCGATGATTCCCGGTGCCCTGCCACGCGGTTGCTGTCCGCGCAGCCAGCGGGCCACGGAGGTCTTGTCGTAGCGGAGGTCGAGCCCGCGCTCCGTCCCGACCATGTTGACGCGACGTGCGAGGCCCGCGTTGGAACAGGCGGCTTCCTGGATGAGCGTCTGAAGCCGTTCGTTCGGCTGACGGGCGACGAGAGGCCTGGCTGCCATTTTTCCCCCTGAGACCGCAGTGATCAATGAAGGGATCACTGCCCGGCACATACACAAGAAATGCGCATATTCATCTGCATTGGGTACGAGCAGTAGCGAGTTGGCACAGTCCTGCAGTGGTTACCCGCACATCGGTGCACTGCCTCACGCGCGCCCCCGCCCATGCCTCCGTGCGCCCCATATGCAGGATCGATCCGCCGTGTCCCACTGCGCCACGCCCGTAACCCCAGGTGGCGGCGGTAGTTGTGTTCTTCGTGGAAGAGCCCATCGGAGTGACGGAAGCCGCACAGGTCCCCCAACAGCGAGGTGAACAGCTGCTCGACGCCGCAGCGCGGTACGCGGAGGAGCGGCACTGGGACGTGTTTCCCGGCACCTGGCTCGAAGCGGTGGAGGGGATGGAACGCTGCTCGTGCGGCGACGCCGGCTGTCCCTCCCCCGGAGCCCATCCCACCCGGCCCGACTGGGCCGGGCATGCCACCGGCAGCGCCGCGGCCGCACGTCGGATGTGGGTGGAGCACCCGAAGTCCTCGGTGCTCCTGCCGACCGGTCGCGCCTTCGACGCGCTCGACGTCCCGGAGTCCGCCGGGTTCCTGGCCCTGGCCCGGATGGAGCGGATGGACCTCACGCTCGGCCCGGTGACGTGCACCCCCGACCGCCGCATGCTGTTCTTCGTGCTCCCCGGCGCCGCGGCCAAGGCACCCGATCTCGTGGGGCACCTGGGCTGGGACGCCGCGGCGATCGACCTCGTGGGCCGGGGCGAGGGCGATTACGTGGCCGGGCCGCCGACCCGCGTGGGCGGGCGCGGTGCGGTCCAGTGGGCCCGCCGGCCGACCCACAGCAACCGGTGGCTGCCGGACGCGGCGGAGCTCATCAGCCCCCTCGCCTACGCCTGCGCACGGGAGGCCGCCGACGCCCGGACGCGCCTTTCGTAGGGTGTCCCCACGAGCAGGGATACCGAAAGGCAGTGGCATGCCGGACCATGCGGACACGGACAGCGGAACCGTGACGGACAACACGGTCATCTCCGGCGCGGTGGTGGGCGCGCCCGCTGTGCGGGTACAGGGGCTGTGGAAGCGGTTCGGCGAACAGGTCGCGGTCGCCGGGATCGATCTCGAGCTGCCCGCAGGCAAGTTCGTCGGCCTGGTGGGCCCCAACGGCGCGGGCAAGACCACCACGCTCTCGATGGTGACCGGGCTGCTCAGGCCGGACATGGGGAAGATCGAGGTCGGCGGGCACGACGTCTGGCGGGACCCGGTAGCGGTGAAGGCAAGGATCGGGGTGCTTCCCGAGGGACTGCGGCTCTTCGAGCGGCTCTCGGGGCGTGAACTCCTCGCGTACATCGGGCGGTTGCGCGGCCTGCCGGGCGCAGAGGTCGACAAGCGGGCCACCCAGCTGCTCGACGTGCTCGATCTGGCGGGTGCCCAGCACAAGCTGGTCGTGGACTACTCGACCGGGATGCGCAAGAAGATCGGTCTGGCGGCCGCGCTGCTGCACAACCCCGAAGTCCTCTTCCTCGACGAGCCGTTCGAGGGCGTCGACCCGGTGTCGGCGCAGACCATTCGCGGCGTTCTGGAGCGCTACACGCGCTCCGGCGCCACCGTCGTCTTCTCCAGCCATGTGATGGAGCTCGTCGAGTCGCTCTGCGACTGGGTGGCCGTCATGGCGGCGGGCCGGATCCGGGCCCACGGCACGCTGGCCGAGGTGCGCGGCGACGCGTCCTCGCTGCAGGACGCGTTCCTCGAACTGGTCGGCGCGGGCAGCCGGGACACCGGGGAGTCCCTGGACTGGCTGGGCGGCACCCGATGACCGTGCTCGACGCACCCGTGGGGTCCACCGTCCCGGCCGTCGGTGGCCACGGCCTCGTCCCCGTCTTCGTACAACTCAAGCTGACGCTGCTGCGCAACGGTCTGCGCCAGTCGTCCGGGCGGCGGGCCGCCTATGTCGCGTCCCTCGTCGTCACCGTGCTGCTCGCCGTGGGCCAGGTGATCGGGCTGGTCGTGCTGCGCGGCAACGCCCAGGCGGAGACCCTCGTGGTCCTGATGACCGCGGTGGTCGCGCTCGGCTGGGCGGTGATGCCGCTGTTCTTCCCGAGCGGCGACGAGACCCTCGACCCGAGCCGGCTGGTCATGCTTCCGCTGCGGCCCCGCCCGCTGATCGGGGCGCTGCTGGTGGCCTCGCTGATCGGTATCGGGCCGCTCTTCACACTCGCCCTGGTTCTCGGCTCGGTGATCGCCGTGGCACGGGGCTGGGCGGCGGTGGTGACCTCGGTCGTCGCCGTACCGCTGACGCTGCTGGTCTGCGTGGCGCTGGCCCGGTCCGTGGCCACGGCCAACATCCGGCTGCTGACCTCCCGCAAGGGCCGCGATCTCGCGGTGCTCAGCGGGCTGGTGATCGGGGTGGGCATCCAGTTCGTCAACTTCGGTGCGCAGCGCCTGGGCCGGGCGGGCGGGCTGTCCTCGCTCGAACCGCTCGCGGACGTGGTGCGCTGGCTGCCGCCGGCCTCGGCACTCGGCGCGGTGGGGTCCGCGTCCGAGGGGGCGTACGGGACGGCTCTCGCGCAACTGCTGCTCTCCGTGCTCGCCCTGGGTGCCCTGGGGTGGCTGTGGCAACGGAGCCTGGTGAAGCTGATGACGTCACCGGACGGTTCCACGATCGCCGCCGCCGAGCCTGCCTCCAAGCGGTCCGGAGCCGGCCGCTCCGGACTCTTCGCGCTGCTTCCCGAGGGGCGTACGGGGACGGTGATGGAGCGGAGTCTGCGGTACATCGCGCGGGACCCGAAGACGAAGGCGACCTGGGTGACGGCACTGGCGATCGGTCTGATCGTGCCGGTGCTCAACGCGGTCCAGGGGACCGGCTCGGTCTACCTCGCCTCCTTCGCGGCGGGGATGCTCGGCATGCAGATGTACAACCAGTTCGGGCAGGACACCTCCGCCTTCTGGATGGTGGCGCAGACGATCTCCTCGCCCCGGGACGCCTACCTCGAACTGCGGGCGCGGGCACTGGCGCTGCTGCTGATCACCCTGCCGTACACGGCTCTGGTGACGGTCGTGAACGCGGCGGTGCTCGGGGACTGGGCGACGCTGCCGGCGGGTCTGGGGCTGTCGTTCGCCCTGCTGGGCGGGATGCTCGCGACGGGCGCCATGGCCTCGGTGCTGTTCCCCTACTCGATCCCGCAGGACGGTGCGTTCAAGAACGTGGCGCCGGGGCAGGGCGGGCTGGCCTGGATCTCCATCCTCGGCGGGATGGTGACGGCCGGACTGCTCTGCGGGCCCGTGATCGGGCTGACGATCTGGCTGCACACGGCCGGACTGCGGGATTGGCTGTGGCTGGTGCTGCCCGTGGGCACGGTGTACGGGGCCTTCATCGGGTGGCTGGGGGTACGGCTGGCCGCGCCCCGCGCGGCGGACCGGCTCCCGGAGATCCTGACCGCGGTCAGCAAGGGCTGAGGGGCCGGGCCGCCGGAGCAGTCGGCCCGTCAGGGGCTGACGGGCTCCCTGTCGTCCCGGAAGTCCTCGGCGAGCTGCTCCAGGAACGGCTCCACCGCCGTGCGCCAGCCCTCCGGCTGGTCGTAGTGGACGAGGTGGCCGGCATCGGCCACCTCCGCGTACTGCCCGCGCGGCAGGACGCGGACCATTTCCTGGGCCTCGGCCCGGCCGAGCTCGCCGTCGAGGCCGCGCAGGACCAGGGCGGGGCACTGGACCTGCGCCAGCTCCTCCCAGTGGGCGTCGTAGACCCAGGTCGCCCGGGACCGGAGCATCTGGCGGCGGGAGAAGACGGGGCGCCAGCCGTCGGACCGCTCGGCCATCACCTCGGCGAAGAACTCACCGCGGGACGGATTGGGCCGCTCCACCCAGGGGTCGTCCTCGCCGAACCACTTCCGTACGTCGGCGAGGGTCGCGAAGGGGACCGGCCACGCGTCGAACCAGTCCTCCCATTCCCGTTGCGAGGCGGCCCCGAGCGCGGAGGCCCGCATGTCGCAGATGATCAGGGCCTTGACGAGGTCGGGGCGCTTGGCCGCGAGCTGCCACGCGGTGAGAGCGCCCATCGAATGTCCGATGAGGGTGACGGGCGCGAGACCGAGCTGTTCGATCGCCGCCTCGGCGTCGGCGACGTACGCGTCACGGGTGTAGGGCCCCTCGGCCGGCTTCTCGCTGCGGCCGTGCCCGCGCTGGTCGAGGCCGACGGGCCGGTGCCGCTCGGAGAGCCAGCGGGCTGTGGAGGACCAGTGCGTGGCGCGTCCCATCAGCCCGTGGAGCAATAAGATCCCGGGGGCGCGCTCGGCCTCCGCGCGCCCTTTGGGCGGATCGGCGAAATCCCAGGCGGCAAGGCGTACGCCGTCGGATCCGGTCACATCAATGCGCCGCACCATAGGTTCTGGCACCCCCTTCTGGTCCTCGATCACCGTGTGGTCGCCTCCGCCAGACTATCGAACCTTTATTCGAAAATCGGGTTCCGACTCGTAACACCCCACGTTCGAGTGACAGCCCTCCAGGATTGACGCCCGCCACTGCGGGGAGACCTTCTGCGGGAAGCGGACCGCTCGGGGACAGGGGTCCGTGGGGACTGACCTTGAGAGCTCGGGGCTCCAGGTCAGCGCAGGGGAGGACCGGCCCCGGCGCCCTCGGGCGCCGGGGCCTTCCCCTGTTCCGGAACAGATCGGTCCGCGCTCACGCGGAGCTGCCGGGGCGCGCCACCCGCGCCGTACGGCCATCAGGGCGCCCGGGAGCGCGGCAGCCACCTCGCGGTGCACATGCCAGTACGACGGGCGCATTCCCTGCTCCCTCCCCGACCGCGCGGCAGGCTCTGCCGACACTCTCAGGTCATATGCCTGGCCACAGCCTGGCACGCGATTCGCCCGGGCGCTGCGATTCCGGACGGAAAACAGAAAGCGGGCTTTACTGGTCCACTTCTGCACGTGCATCTGCATCCGCGACTGCAATCGCAAGGCCGTCGAGGCCCTGCCCGCCGAAGCCCCGAAGAGGCCCCGGCGAAGCCTTGGCCAGGCCTTTAGCGCTTGGCGACGAAGACGTGCGAGGCGACCTCGGAGTCCAGCTCCGCCGCCTCACCGCTGGAACCGACCAGCACGCCGCCGGGCGACTCCGTCACGCTGACCACCGAGCCGGGCTGCACGCCCGCCCGCCGCAGCGTGTACATCAGCTGGGCGTCCGTCTGGATCGGCTCACCGATCCGGCGCACCACCACGGTCTTGCCCTCCGCGCCCGGGTCGAGCTCGGACAGGCTCACCATGCCCTCGTCCAGGAACGGATCGGCCTCCGCCTGCTCGCCCAGCTCCTCCAGGCCCGGGATCGGGTTCCCGTACGGAGACTCCGTCGGGTGCCGCAGCAGCTCCAGCACCCGGCGCTCCACGGCCTCACTCATCACGTGCTCCCAGCGACAGGCCTCGGCGTGGACCTGCTCCCACTCCAGACCGATCACGTCGACGAGCAGGCACTCGGCGAGCCGGTGCTTGCGCATCACGCGCGTCGCGAGGCGGCGCCCCTCGTCGGTCAATTCCAGATGGCGGTCACCCGCGACCTGGACGAGCCCGTCCCGCTCCATGCGCGCCACCGTCTGGCTGACCGTCGGACCGCTCTGGTCCAGCCGTTCCGCGATCCGGGCGCGCATCGGGACCACGCCTTCCTCTTCGAGCTCGAGGATGGTGCGGAGATACATCTCCGTTGTATCGATCAGTCCGGACATACGTGCCCCTCGATGCTGTGACATGAAGTCGTCGTGCGATGGCCCTGCACCAATTCTGACGCATAGCAACGACAACCGTGCCGCCGCGGCGGCAGCCGGTGCACCGGAGCGGTATTGACAGCCCACTGGTCCAGACCGCAACGTGATCCGCGGCACGGACACCCCACCCCGTAGGAAAGGCCTCCTCGATGAGCGACAGCACGCTTGCCGGTCAGTTCTTCGACGCAGCGATCGGCCTGTTGGAGCGTGTGCGCGACGAGGAGTCCGCCGCCGTCGCGGCCGCCGGTGCCGCGATCGCCGACACCGTCGCCGCGGGCGGCCGGCTCTTCGCCTTCGGGGCGGGGCACTCCTCCCTCGCCGCACAGGACGTCGTCTACCGGGCGGGCGGATTCGCCCTGATGAACCTGCTCGCCGTCCCCGGCACCGTCGGCGTCGACGTCATGCCGGCCACGCTCGGCTCCGCGCTGGAGCGGGTGGACGGTCTCGCGAGCGCCGTGCTCGACTCCAGCCCCGCGACGTCCGGCGACCTCCTCGTGATCATCTCCCTGTCGGGGCGCAACGCGCTGCCCGTGGAGATGGCGCAGAACGCCCGGGCGCTCGGGCTGACGGTCATCGGCGTCACCTCGGTCGCGTACGCGACGGGCACCCGGTCGCGGCACACCTCGGGGGGATTCCTGCGGGACCACTGCGACATCGTCCTCGACAGCAAGATCTCGATCGGTGACGCGGAACTGACGGCGGACGGGATCGAGGCGCCGTTCGCGCCCGCGTCGACGGTCGTCACCAGTGCGCTGATGCAGGCGATGATGGCCACCGCCGCGGAGGAGCTGGTCGCCCGGGGGATCGAGCCGCCGCTGCTGCGGTCGGGGAACGTGGACGGCGGGCACGAGTGGAACGGTCGCGTGATGCGGGAGTACGGGGACCGGATCTTCTACCGGCACTGAGCGGTGCCACGGACCGAGCGGCGCGGAGCGGCGCCCCGGACCGGGGTGCACGGTTCCGTCCTCACACGCCCGACGGGTCGCCGCCGCCGGCGGTCAGGCGCGCCAGGTCCACCGCCGAGGCGACCCGGACCGCCACGCTCTCCGCGTACATCGCGTCCGGGCGTTCGAACGCGCTGCGGCTCCCCGAGCGCAGGAACGTCACCACGCCCAGCGTCCGCCCCCGGCTCCGCAGCACCGCGCACAGCGCGTGCACCGCATCCCGCGGCCACTGGCGTTCCACCGCCCACTCCTCGCCCGCCCCGGCCCGCGCGCTGGCCCGTACCGAGCCCGTACGCTCCACCGCCTGCAGGGCAGGGTGCCCCGGCCCGTACCGCACCGGGATCGAGCCGCCCGACACCGGCAGGCACGGGCCCGGCGCGTCGGCCGGCGTCGCCGCGGCCCGCACCAGCCGCTCCCCCGCCAGCAGATCGACCACCACATGGTCGGCGAACCCGGCCAGGGCGAAGTCCAGCGAGGAGGTCGCCGCCTCCATGGGGTCCTCGCACTCGGCCGCCTGGCGGGCCGCCCGGTGCAGCTGGTTCGACCGGAAGCGCACCCGGTCCGCCTCCTGCTCCGCGAGCTTCGCCGCCGTCACGTCCCGGAACAGCCAGCCGACCCCCAGCGGGACCGGTTCCTCGGCCAGGGGCGACGCCAGCCGCAGGAACCCGCTGCGCCAGCAGCGCCGCCGGTCGCCCTCGGCCGTCCTGAGCGTCACCCACAGCTCCGCGGGCGCGGGCGGCGACCCCTCGGCGAGCACGTGCTGCAGCGCGCCCTCCAGGTCCTCGACCCCCTGGACGACCAGTTCGCCCAGCGGACGTCCCAGCAGCGCCGTACGCCCGCCTCCCAGCGCCCGCGCGGCGTAGGAGTTGACGACGGTCGGCCGCAGATCGACATCGACGAGGACGACACCCCACGACGCGTCCTCGAACAACGCCTCGCTCAGCGCGATGGACCGCTCCAGATCGATCTGCGCGTGCACCTCACTGAACGCGCAGTACACCCCGGCCGGCTTCCCGCCCTCGCCGCGCACCCCGGAGGACTGCGTCCGTACGAGCACCCGCCCGCCGTCCTTGCGCAGCAGCGCGAACTCGTGGACCTGCCGCCCGGGGGCGTCCATGGCGGACATCAGCCGGCCCTGCACGTCCCCCGCGTCCGCGCTCCGCACCGCCCACCCGGCGAATCCGCTCCGCCCCACGGCTTCCCCGGCGGACCAGCCGAGAATCCGCTCGGCCTCACGGTTCCAGTGGGTGATCGTGCCGTGGGCGTCGAACGCGCAGAGCGCGGCGTCCATCCCGTCGAGCAGCGCCGCGAGCAACTGGGACCCGGGGATCGCAACCGCACGGGGCTCGCGCCCGGGGTCCGGCTCGGGGTCCTCGTCGGGTCCGAGCGCGTCGGTGGTTCCACTGCTCCTGGAAGCACTCACTCCGTACCCCCCGCAGGACGTGTTCCGCATTGCCGCACGTCAGACCATTGAACTCGAACGTGAGCCACCGCACAGCCACTTCCGCGAAATCCGGCGGCCATCCGATCCCCGATAAATGGCTTGTGTCTCCCGGGACGGGTTCCTAGGCTGTGGTCACACGTCGAAAGGAGGTGATCCGAAAAGTGCAGTCTTATCGGATTCGTGAGGTGGCTGCGGGCTGACAGCCCGTCGTCGCACACAGTGCACCTCGGCAGGCTGTCTGCCGAAACCCAAGCAGTCACCGACCCGCAGGCTCGCCGGTAAGTCCGGCCGGCTCCTCCGCAAGGAGGGACCAGAGCCTGCGGGTTTCTGCGTGTCCGGGGCCCGGTGGGGCCCAGGGCCCTACGGGCAGAGCCGCTCCACGGTCCAGTCCTCGCCCTCGCGTACGTAGCGCAGCCGGTCGTGCAGCCGGTTCTCGTGGCCCTGCCAGAACTCGATCGTCTCCGGTACGACGCGGAAGCCGCCCCACTGCGGGGGTGCGGGGACCTTCTCGCCCTCCGGGTAGCGGGCGGCCAGCTCCTCGTAGCGCGTCACCAGCTCCTCGCGGGAGCCGATCACCGTGGACTGCTCGCTCGCCCAGGCGCCGAGCTGGGAGCCGTGCGGGCGGGTACGGAAGTAGGCGACCGTCTCCTCGCGGCCGACGCGGACCGCGGTGCCGGTGACGATGACCTGGCGGGCCAGCGGGTGCCAGGGGAAGAGCAGCGAGACGTAGTGGTTCGCGGTCAGCTCCCGGCCCTTGCGGGAGCCGTAATTGGTGAAGAAGACGAAACCGCGGTCGTCGTAGTGCTTCAGCAGCACCGTGCGGGAGGACGGCCGGCCCTCGGGCGTGGCCGTGGAGACCACCATCGCGTTCGGCTCGTGGAGTGCGCCGCCCCCGGCGACCTGGCGGAACCAGTGGGCGAACTGGTCCATCGGATCGGCGGCGAGGTCCTTCTCGGTGAAGTCCTCGGAGCGGTACTGCTCGCGCATCGCGGCCGGATCGGTGGTGCAATCGGAGGCAGAGGCGCGAGAGGAGGCGGAAGCGGAAGACGGAGTGGCATCAGCTGTGGGCACGGGGCCATCCTGCCGCAGCGGGTCGGTGTGCCGGGCCGGTAGGGGGCACAACCGCCCGCCGGAGCAACCCGGTGCTGTGCGGGATGTCACCCTTCCCCGCATCGTGGGTACCCGCCAGTATCGAGAGCGGGCCTCCGTGGCCTGCATACAGCCGCCGAGCCGAGGGAGCCGCCCGATGTCCGACTTCGTACCCGGACTTGAAGGAGTCGTCGCGTTCGAGACGGAGATCGCCGAGCCCGACAAGGAAGGCGGCTCGCTCCGCTACCGCGGCGTCGACATCGAGGACCTCGTCGGCCATGTGTCGTTCGGCAACGTCTGGGGTCTGCTGGTCGACGGGGCGTTCAACCCCGGCCTGCCGCCCGCCGAACCGTTCCCGATCCCCGTGCACTCCGGCGACATCCGTGTCGACGTGCAGTCCGCGCTCGCCATGCTGGCGCCCGTGTGGGGTCTCAAACCGCTGCTCGACATCGACGAGGAGACCGCCCGCAACGACCTGGCGCGGGCCGCGGTGATGGCCCTGTCGTACGTGGCCCAGTCGGCGCGCGGCCAGGGGCTGCCGATGGTTCCGCAGAGCGAGATCGACAAGGCACAGTCCGTCGTGGAACGGTTCATGATCCGCTGGCGCGGTGAGCCGGACCCCCGGCACGTGAAGGCGGTCGACGCCTACTGGACCTCTGCGGCCGAGCACGGCATGAACGCCTCGACGTTCACCGCCCGCGTCATCGCGTCGACCGGCGCGGACGTGTCGGCGGCGCTGTCGGGTGCGGTGGGCGCGATGTCGGGTCCGCTGCACGGTGGTGCCCCGTCCCGGGTCCTCGGCATGATCGAGGAGATCGAGCGGACCGGCGACGCCACCGCGTACGTGAAGAAGGCCCTGGACAAGGGCGAACGGCTGATGGGCTTCGGCCACCGCGTCTACCGCGCCGAGGACCCGCGCGCCCGCGTCCTGCGGCGTACGGCCCGCGAGCTGGCGGCGCCGCGCTTCGAGGTGGCGGAGGCGCTGGAGAAGGCCGCCCTCGAGGAGCTGCACGCCAGGCGCCCGGACCGGGTGCTGGCGACGAACGTCGAGTTCTGGGCGGCGATCGTGCTGGACTTCGCGGAGGTCCCGGCGCACATGTTCACGTCGATGTTCAGCTGCGCCCGTACGGCGGGCTGGTCGGCACACATCCTGGAGCAGAAGCGGACGGGCCGGCTGGTGCGCCCCTCGGCGACGTACGTCGGTCCGGGTTCGCGCAACCCGCAGGAGATCCCGGGGTACGAGCAGCTCGCCGACCTGGGGAACTGACGGGAGCGGGGCGCCACGTTCCGCTGCTCACCGCGGGGTCGACATCTCTTCTGCCCTGGCTGCTCGGCGAGGCCGGCCTGTTCAAGGGGGGAACCGCGCGCAGGCGTGGGCGCGGTTTCCCCCTTGAGCCATTCATGCGTCGGGGTGGGTGCGCGGGAGTCCCAGTTCCGGCAGGTCGAGGTTGTCCTTGTGCCGGAACTCGGTGCAGCCGCACCTGTCGCCGTACTTCTGCTGGCTGTTGCCGTAGCTGTCGTTGTTCCAGGTGTGGTGCCCGTAATCGTGATGGCATTCGGTCGCCCTGCCTCGGGAGTGCTCGGGCTGTGCGTGCCCGCACGTGGCGCACAACGGGTACACGACCACAGGGCGCAGGATGGATCCGCTCCGCAGAATCACCACAAGGGCCACTGCGGCCGCGATGATCAAGACCATTCCTACGAGACCGACGACATGCTCCGCGCTCATGTTCAAGCCCCCGCTGTCAGTGCCGGCCGGCCCTGCGATCAGCCCGCCGATCGGTGGTTTCCACGCTACGGGGCAGGACTGACAGCGGGCCCCAGCGCCTCGTCCAGCAGCGCCGCCCACTGGGCCACGACCCTGCGCCGACGGGCTGTGTCGTCGGTGAGGACGTTGGCGAGGCCGAGGCCGCGGGCCATGTCGAGGAGGCCCTGGACCGTCTCGCGGACTCCGGGGCTGCTCTCGTCGGCGCCGAGGAGCTCGACGGCGATGCGGTGGGTCTCACGGCCCACGCGGGCCTCTAGTTCGGTGACGCGGGGACGGAGCTGCTCCTCGTTGGACGCGGCGACCCAGAGCTGCAGCGCGGCGCGGAAGAGCGGCCCCGTGTAGAGGTCGACGATGGCGGCGAGCACCGCCGGGCGGCCCTGGACGGGCAGGGCGCGCAGGGCGGCCGAGCGTTCCTCGGCGACGTACTCGACGGCGCCGGTGAACAGGTCCTCGCGGGTGGGGAAGTGGTGCTGGGCGGCGCCGCGCGACACCCCGGCGCGTTCGGCGACGACGGAGACGGTGGAGCCTGCCCAGCCGTGTTCGGCGAGGCAGGCGACCGCCGCTTCCAGGAGCCGTTGGCGGGTGGCCCGGCTCCTGTCCTGCTTGGGGGATTTCGGGTTCGGGGGCGTTACCACACCCATGCGGGGTCCCGTCGTTCGAGGAAGGCCGTCATCCCCTCCCGTGCCTCGGCGGAGGCGAACAGGGCCGCCGAGCGGGCGATGAGGTCTTCTGCGTGCTGGTCGAAACTCTCCCGCACAGTAGCCGTGGCCAGCTCCTTCGAGGCGGCCAGCCCCTGCGGCGACGCCCTGCGCAGTCCGTCCAGTACCGGTACGAGCGCCTTGTCCACGTCCTCGGCGGCGAGGCTCACGAGACCGATCCGCGCGGCTTCCGCCGCGTCGAAGCGTTCCCCGGTGAGGTAGTAGCGGGATGCCGCGCGGGGGTCCAGGCGGGGCAGCAGGGGCAGGGAGATGACTGCCGGGGCGAGGCCGAGGCGTGATTCGGTGAGCGCGAAGGAGGAGTCGGGGCCCGCGACCGAGATGTCGCAGGCGCCGAGCAGCCCGAGCCCGCCGGCCCGGACGTGCCCGGTGACCCGGGCGACGACCGGTTTGGGCAGGGTGACGATGCGCCGCATGAGGGCGACGAAGGCGTGCGGGTCGGCCGGCGCGGTGAGGTCGGCGCCCGCGCAGAACGTGTTGCCGGTGTGGGTGAGGATCACCGCCCGTACGGTGTCGTCCGCCGCGCAGTCGTCGAGTGCCCCGGCCAGTTCGGAGACGAGCCGTGCGCTCAGGGCGTTGCGGTTGGCCGGGGAGTCGAGCGTGAGGGTGGTGATGCCCCGCTCGTGGGCACGTTCCGCAAGGGTCATCGCTGCTTCTCCCTGTCGCGCAGTTCCCGTCGGAGGATCTTGCCCGAGGCCGCGCGGGGTACGGCCTCGATGAATTCCACCCGCCGGACCTTCTTGTACGGGGCGACCTGCCCGGCGACGTACGCCATGACGTCGTCGGCGGTGAGGTCCTGGGCGGCGGGCTGGCGTACGACGTAGGCCTTGGGGATCTCGTTGCCCTCGCTGTCGTACACCCCGATGACGGCGGCGTCCGCGACGGACTCGTGGGTCAGGAGCAGGGCCTCCAGGTCGGCGGGTGCGACCTGGTAGCCCTTGTACTTGATCAGTTCCTTCACCCGGTCGACGACGTGCAGCCAGCCGTCCGCGTCGACACGGCCGACGTCCCCGGTGTGCACCCAGCCGTCCGCGTCGATCATCTCGGCGGTGGCTTCGGGGCGTCCGAGGTAGCCCTTCATCACCTGGGGGCCGCGGATGAGGATCTCACCGTCGGTGCCTGTACCGACGTCCTTGCCGGGGTCCTCGATCGACACGATCCGCATCTCGGTGCTGGGCAGCAGCTTCCCGACGGCACCGGGCGGCGGGTTCTCGGCGTCCAGCGGCACGACGTGGGTGCCGGGCGAGAGTTCCGTCATTCCGTAGGCCTGGCGTACGGGCGGCAGGCCGAGGCGGGCCGAGCACGCGGCGGCGAGTTCGGCGTCCAGGGGGGCGGCGGCGCTGACGATGTACCGCAGCGAGGACAGGTCGTAGTTGCCGACGGCCGGGTGCTTGGCGAGGGCCAGGACGATGGGCGGGGCCACGTACAGCCCGCTGATGCGGTGCTCCTGGATGGCGCCGAGGAACTGGTCGAGGTCGAAGCGGGGCAGGACGACGACCGTGGCTCCGCAGCGCAGCGGGACGTTCATCAGGGCGGTCAGCCCGTATATGTGGAAGAAGGGAAGGACGGCCAGGATGCTGTCGCCGGGGCCCATGGGGATGAAGGGGCGCAACTGCTCCAGGTTGGTGCCGATGGAGCGGTGGGTGAGCATGACGCCCTTGGGGGTTCCGGTGGTCCCGGAGGAGTACGGGAGGGCGGCGATGTCCTCGGCGGGGTCGAACGCGATCTCGGGTTCCGGGGCGGTGGAGCCCAGCATGTCGAGTACGGAGGTGTGCCCGTCGGCCTGGTCGCAGACGAAGATCTCCTGGATGCCGCCCGCGAGTTCGGCCGCCCGGCGGGCCACGTCCAGGAACATGGACACGGTGACGATCCAGCGGGCGGCGGAGTCCTTCAGCTGCTTGGCGAACTCCTTGGCCGTGGCCAGCGGGTGCACGGTGGTGACGGAGGCTCCGGCGCGCGTGGCCCCGTAGAACACCGGGGGGTAGGCGATCGTGTTGGGGCTGTGCAGGGCGAGGACGTCGCCCTTGCGGAGTCCCGCTTCGGCGAGGTGGGCGGCGATGCGGCGGTGGAACGTGTCGAGCTGGCCGTAGGTGAGGGAGAGGCCGTTCGTACCGTCGATCAGGGCGACCGTGTCGCCGAATGCGGCGGCGTCGCCCAGTACCGCTTCGTGGATGGGTGTGTCGAGGGCCGGAACGTCTGCGTACTCACTGCGGAACACCATGGCGGTCCCCTGTCGTCGCGGTGCGGCGGGCGCGGGGCCCCGCTCCGAGGAGCGGGGCCGCCACGCGGGTGTGAAGAGACAGAATCGCCCCTGCCGTACGGAATGGGGAGACCCTGGACCACGTGCGTCCTCAGTACGACTTCGGCAGTCCCAGCGACTGGTGGGAGACGTAGTTCAGGATCATCTCCCTGCTGACGGGCGCGATGCGGGCCACGCGTGCCGCCGTGATCAGGGAGGCGAGGCCGTACTCGCGGGTGAGGCCGTTGCCGCCGAGGGTGTGGACGGCCTGGTCGACGGCCTTCACACAGGCTTCGCCGGCCGCGTACTTGGCCATGTTGGCGGCCTCGCCGGCGCCGATGTCGTCGCCCTCGTCGTACAGCCGGGCCGCCTTCTGCATCATGAGGCGGGCCAGTTCCAGCTCGATGTGGGCGATGGCGAGCGGGTGGGCTATGGCCTGGTGGGCACCGATGGGCGCCTTCCACACCTGGCGGGTGCGCGCGTACTCGACTGCCTTGCCGAGCGCGTACCTCCCCATCCCGATGCCGAACGCGGCCGTCATGATCCGCTCGGGGTTGAGCCCGGCGAACAGCTGGAGCAGTCCGGCGTCCTCATCACCCACCAGCGCGTCGGCGGGCAGCCGTACGTCGTCGAGGGTCAGCTCGAACTGCTTCTCCGGTGCGTGGAGTTCCATGTCGATCTGCGAGCGGCCGAAGCCGGGGGTTTCGCGCGGGACGATGAAGAGGCAGGGCTTGAGCGTGCCGGAACGCGCGTCCTCGGTGCGCCCGACGATGAGGGTGGCGTCCGCGATGTCGACGCCGGAGACGAAGACCTTGCGGCCGGTGAGGACCCAGCCTCCCCCGCTCTCGCGACGGGCGGTGGTGGTGATGCGGTGGGAGTTGGACCCGGCGTCGGGTTCGGTGATGCCGAAGGCCATGGTGAGGCTGCCGTCGGCGAGGCCGGGCAGCCATTGCTGCTTCTGGCTCCCGGTGCCGAAGCGGGCGATGACGGTGCCGCAGATGGCGGGCGACACGACCATCATCAGCAGGGGCGATCCGGCGGCGCCGAGCTCCTCCAGGACGATGGAGAGTTCGGCCATGCCGCCGCCTCCGCCGCCGTACTCCTCGGGAAGGTTGACGCCGAGGTAGCCGAGTTTGGCGGCGTCGCTCCACAGCTCGTGGGGGTGGGAGCCCTCGCGGATCACGGAGGTCATGTAGTCGCGCCCGTAACGCGTGCCGAGTGCGGCGACGGCGGCGCGCAGCGCCTTGTGCTCTTCGGTTTCGAGGACGGTGCTCATGCGTTCTCCTCCGGTGCGGCGGAATCCGGTGCGGCGGATCCCGTGTCTGCGGGTTCGGTGACGACGGCGAGCAGGGCGCCGACCTCGACCTGGTGGCCGGGGGCGGCGTGGAGCACGGTGAGGGTGCCGGAGGCCGGGGCGAGGATGCGGTGCTCCATCTTCATCGCCTCCAGCCAGATCAGCGGCTGTCCGGCTTCGACGGCCACGCCCGGTGCGAGCCCGTCCGCGAGGCGGACGACGGTGCCGGGCATGGGCGCGAGCAGGGAGCCGGGTTCGGTGCGTTCGGTGGGGTCGGTGAAGCGGGGCAGGGCGGTGAAGGTGTACGAGCCGCGGTCGCCGTCCACGTACACGCGCCCGTCGTGTTCGGCGACGGCGAAGTGCCGGGTGACGCCGCCCGTTTCGAGACGGACGCTGCCGGGTGCGGCGGAGACGACCCGTTCGCCGGATTCCGGCTGGAGTCCGCCGCGCCCGGTCCGGTAGGTGATCTCGTGCTCGCTGCCGTCGGGTTCGCCGCGGTAGCTCCTGGCCTGGGGCCGGGAGGCGAGGTTGCGCCAGGCGCCGAAGCGGGCGGGGCCCGAGGCGGGCCGGTCGGCGGCCCGGGCGAGGGCGGCGGCGGTCGCGGCGAGGCGCTGCTCCCCGGCGTCGGGCCCGGGGGTGAGGGCGGCGAGGTGCCGGTCGTAGAAGCCGGTGTCCGGCCGGGCGCCGGTGAAGTCCGGGTGGCGCAGGGACCGTACGAGCAGGTCCCGGTTGGTGACCGGCCCGTGGATGCGGGCGCGTTCGAGGGCGCGGGCGAGGAGGCGTACGGCTTCGGTACGGGTCGGCGCGTGCGCGATGACCTTGGCGAGCATCGGGTCGTAGTGCACCCCGACGGTGTCGCCGCCGGTGTATCCGGTGTCGAGGCGCAGCCCGGGCTCGTCCGGCACCTCCAGGGTGTGCAGCGCACCGGTCTGCGGCTGCCAGCCGGCGGCGGGGTCCTCGGCGTACAGCCGGGCCTCGACGGCGTGCCCGTGCGACTCCGGGGGCGTGGCGGCGGGCAGCGGTCCGCCCTCCGCTACCCGGAGCTGCAGGGCGACGAGGTCGAGCCCGAACACCGCCTCCGTGACGGGGTGTTCGACCTGGAGGCGGGTGTTCATCTCCAGGAAGTACGGGCGCCCTTCGGCCGATACGAGGAACTCGACCGTTCCCGCCCCCCGGTAGCCCACCGTCTGCGCGGCCGCGACCGCGGCGTCGTGCAGCCGCTGCCGCAGCGCGTCGTCGAGGCCGGGCGCGGGGGCCTCCTCGATGACTTTCTGGTGGCGGCGCTGGAGCGAGCAGTCGCGGGTGCCGAGCGCCCACACCGTTCCCCGGTCGTCCGCCATGATCTGGACCTCGACGTGCCGGCCGCGTTCGACGTACGGCTCGGCGAAGACCTCGCCGTCCCCGAAGGCCGAGGCGGCCTCCGCGGAGGCAGCGGTCAACTCACCGGGCAGGTCGGCGAGTTCCCGTACGATCCGCATCCCGCGTCCGCCGCCGCCCGCCGCCGCCTTGAGCAGCAGCGGAAGGTCCTCGGCGGTGGCGCGGCCCGGGTCGACGGGGGCGAGCAGAGGCACCTCGGCGGCGGCCATCAGCTCCTTGGCCCGGGTCTTGGACGCCATCAGCTCGATGGCCTTCACCGGCGGCCCCACCCATACGAGGCCCGCGTCCTGCACGGCCTGGGCGAATCCGGCGTTCTCGGAGAGGAAGCCGTACCCGGGGTGCACGGCGTCGGCGCCCGCCGCGAGGGCCGCGGCGACGACGAGGTCGCCGCGCAGATACGTATCGGCGGGTGCGGCCCCCGGGAGGCGCACGGCGCTGTCCGCCTCGCGTACGTGCAGGGCTCCGGCGTCCGCGTCCGAGTACACGGCGACGGTGGAGATGCCCAGTTCACGGCAGGTGCGGAAGATCCGGCAGGCGATCTCGCCGCGGTTGGCGACAAGGAGAGTGGTGATCATCTGTGCCTCACATCCGGAAGATGCCGAAGCCGCCGCGGGCGCCCTCGACCGGTGCCGTGTGGATCGCGGACAGGCACATCCCGAGGACGGTCCTGGTGTCGCGCGGGTCGATGACCCCGTCGTCGTACAGCCGCCCCGAGAGGAACATGGGCAGCGACTCCGACTCGATCTGCTGCTCCACCATGGCGCGCAGTCCCGCGTCGGCCTCGTCGTCGTAGGGCAGGCCCCTCGCGGCGGAGGAGGCGCGGGCGACGATCGACAGGACGCCGGCGAGCTGCTGGGGGCCCATGACGGCGGACTTGCTGCTGGGCCAGGCGAAGAGGAAGCGGGGGTCGTAGGCGCGGCCGCACATGCCGTAGTGACCGGCGCCGTAGGAGGCTCCCATCAGCACGGACAGGTGCGGGACCTTCGAGTTCGACACCGCGTTGATCATCATCGCGCCGTGCTTGATGATGCCGCCCTGCTCGTACTCCTTGCCGACCATGTAGCCGGTGGTGTTGTGCAGGAACAGGAGCGGGATGTCGCGCTGGTTGGCGAGCTGGATGAACTGCGCGGCCTTCTGCGACTCCTCGCTGAACAGCACGCCCTGGGCGTTGGCGAGGATGCCGACCGGATAGCCGTGCAGCCGCGCCCAGCCGGTGACCAGACTCGTCCCGTAGAGCGGCTTGAACGCGTCGAAGTCCGATCCGTCGATGAGCCGGGCGATGACCTCGCGCGGGTCGAAGGGGACCTTGAGGTCACCCGGGACGATCCCGACGAGTTCGTCCTCGTCGTACTTCGGCGGCTCCACGATCCCGGGATCGGGGTGCGCCTTGCGCCAGTTCAGCCGGGCGACGATCCGGCGGGCCTGGCGCAGCGCGTCGTGCTCGTCGAGCGCGAAGTGGTCGGCGAGCCCGGACGTGCGGGCGTGCATCTCGGCGCCGCCGAGCGATTCGTCGTCGCTCTCCTCGCCGGTGGCCATCTTCACCAGCGGCGGGCCGCCGAGGAAGACCTTCGACTGCTCCTTGATCATGACCGTGTGGTCGGACATGCCGGGGACGTACGCGCCACCGGCGGTGGAGTTCCCGAAGACGACGGCGACGGTGGGGATCCCGGCTGCCGACAGCCGGGTGAGGTCGCGGAACAGCGCGCCCCCCGGGATGAAGATCTCCTTCTGCGAGGGCAGGTCCGCCCCGCCCGACTCGACCAGGCTGATGCAGGGCAGCCGGTTGGCGAAGGCGATCTCGTTCGCCCGCAGGGCCTTCTTGAGCGTCCACGGGTTGGAGGCACCGCCGCGTACGGTCGGGTCGTTGGCGGTGATCAGGCACTCGACGCCCTCCACCACCCCGATCCCGGTGACGAGCGAGGCGCCGACCGCGTAGTCGCTGCCCCACGCGGCGAGCGGGGACAGTTCCAGGAACGGGGTGTCCGGGTCGACCAGCAGCTCGATCCGCTCGCGGGCCAGCAGCTTGCCGCGCTTGCGGTGCCGCGCCACGTACTTCTCGCCGCCGCCCGCGAGGGCCTTGGCGTGCTCGGTGTCGAGCTCGGCGAGCTTCGCGAGCATGGCCTCGCGGTGGGCGGCGTAGTCGGGCCCGGCGGTGTCGAGTGCGGTGGGCAGGACGGTCATGCGGTCACCTCCGGTTCTTCCAGGAGCGCTGCGGGGACGGGGAGATGACGGGACCGCAGCCACTCCCCCACCGCCTTGGCCTGCGGATCGAAGCGGGCCTGAGCGGCGACGCCCTCGCCGAGGAGGCCGTGGACGACGAAGTTCAGCGCCCGCAGGTTCGGCAGGACGTGGCGTACGACGGTGCGCCCGGCGGTCTCCGGGAGGAGCTCCTGGAAGCGGGCGACGGTCAGCTCGTGGGCCAGCCACCGCCACGCGTCGTCGCTGCGTACCCAGACACCCACGTTGGCGTCACCGCCCTTGTCGCCGCTGCGGGCTCCGGCGACGCGGCCGAGCGGTGCGGAGCGGGTGGGGCCGGGGGGCAGCGGCTCCGGGAGCCCGGGCTCCTCGACCTCTTCGAGCGCCCTGCACCGTACGGCCGGGGGCACGGCCTCCCGCTCCCCGTCCGGCAGGACGGCCACGTGCCCGACCTCGTCGGCCGGTACGTACGCGGCCTCGAACACTCCGTAGGGCGCGCCCTTCCCGGGCGGGGCTGTCACATGGAAGCCGGGGTAGCTGCCGAGCGCCAGCTCGACGGCCGCCCCGGACACCGCGCGCCCGACCGCTTCCGCGTCCCGGTCGCGGACGACGAGCCGCAGCAGGGCGCTTGCGGTCTCCTCGCTCGCGGCATCGGCCCGGTCGGTACGGGCCAGCTCCCACCGCACCTCGGCGGGCCGCCGCCCGCCGCGGGCCAGGGCGTCGGCGAACTGGTCCTGCACGAGCTGTGCCTTGGCCCCGATGTCGAGTCCGGTCAGCACGAAGACGACCTCGTTGCGCCAGCCGCCGATCCGGTTGAGCCCGACCTTGAGCGTGGGCGGCGGCGCCTCGCCCCGCACCCCGGAGATCCGTACCCGGTCCGGCCCGTCCTGCGTCAGCCGTACGGTGTCGAGCCGGGCGGTGACGTCCGGTCCGGCGTACCGGGCCCCGCCGGTCTCGTACAGCAGCTGGGCGGTGACGGTGCCGATGTCGACGACACCGCCCGTACCGTCGTGCTTGGTGATGACGCTCGACCCGTCCTCGTGGATCTCGGCGAGCGGGAACCCGGGCCTGCGCACGTCGTGATCACCGAAGAACGCGTAGTTCCCGCCGGTGGCCTGGGTCCCGCACTCCAGTACGTGACCGGCGACGACGGCCCCGGCGAGGGCGTCGTGGTCCTCGGCGCCCCAGCCGAAGTGGGCGGCGGCGGGCCCGGTGACGAGGGCGGCGTCGGTGACGCGTCCGGTGACGACGATGTCGGCCCCGGCACGCAGGCAGGCGGCGATCCCGGCGCCGCCGAGGTAGGCGTTGGCGGTGAGGAATCCGTCGGGCACGGGCCGGCTGTCGCCCTCGACATGTGCGACCCGTACGGGCACGCCCACCTTGTCGGCCAACTCCCTCACGGCGTCGGCGAGCCCGGACGGATTGAGCCCTCCCGCGTTGGCGACGATCTTCACGCCGCGTTCGTGGGCGAGCCCGAGGTTCTCCTCCAACTGCCGCAGAAACGTGGACGCGTACCCGCGTTCGGGGTCTTTCAGCCGGCTGCGCCCCAGGATCAGCATGGTCAGCTCGGCGAGGTAGTCCCCGGTCAGGACGTCGAGGGGACCGCCGGTGAGCATCTCCCGTACGGCGTCGAAGCGGTCGCCGTAGAAGCCGGAGGCGTTGCCGATGCGCAGCGGTCGCGTCATCGGTCCCCCTGCCGGGGGCGCCCGGGACCGGCGGGCCCGGCGAAGGCCTGCGCGATGTCCAGCCACCGCTCGGCGTCGGCGCCCACGGCGTGCAGGGCGAGGTCGTCGCGATGGGCGCGCTGGGTGACGAGCAGGCAGAAGTCGAGCAGGGGCCCGGTCACGCGCTGCGCGGCGTCCTCGGGCCCGTGGACGGCCAACTCGCCGTCCGGCCCCTCCAGTTCCACCCGGAACGGCTCGGCGGGAGGCTGTTCGCCGCGCACGAAGTAGGCGTAGTCCCGGGCCCGCACCCCGATCCTGGCGACATGCCGCAGCCTCGCGGTCGGTTTCCGTGTCACGCCGAGGGCATCGGCGACGTCCTGCCCGTGCGCCCAGGTCTCCATGAGCCGCGCGGTCGCCATCGAGGCGACGCTCATGGGCGGCCCGTACCAGGGGAACCTGGCCCCGGCGGGCGCGTCGCGCAGCGCCGTGTGAAGCAGCGCCCTGTCCTCCCGCCACTGCACGAGCAGGGCATCGGGCGGCAGGAGCGCCACCCTCTCGGCGGCTGCCTGATCGACGAAGGTCTCCGGGTCGGCGACCGCCCTGTCGACCTCGGCCGCGAAGGCGTCGGGCTCGGTGACGGCGATCAGCGCGACCTCGTCGGTCCAGTTCAGGTGAGCGATCTGATGGGCGACGGTCCACCCGACGGCGGGCGTCGGCCCGGCCCACCCCTCCGCGCTCAGTCCGGCTACCAGCAGGTCGAGTTCGTCGCTCTCCTGACGCAGATCCTCGAGTACGGCGGCTGTCACGGCCGATGCATCGGACACGGTGCGCTCCCTGGGGGCGTGGCGGTGTGCCCCGGAGCATGCCAGCGCCCCAGAAAACAAGCAAGCATGCTTGCATTATTTTCCCGCGGAGACCCCTCCGGAATCGGGAGCGGTTGTCGGCACCTCCACGCGGCCGGGCGCACGGAATGCGGAAATGAGCGCTCCCGATCAGGCGCCGCCGTCCACCCGGTAGCCGGGGACGGAGGGCCAGCGGACGGTGAGGACCACGGACTCCGCCTCCGCGTACCAGGAGTGGTCGATGCCCCGACCCCAGACGACGTAGTCACCCTGCCGGGCAAGCAGCACGCTTCTCCCGGGAAGCTCGACGCGGAACCGGCCGCTGATGAGGACCAGCAGGGCGGTGCGTTCCTCGCCGGTCACCCACCGGGCCCGCTCGTCGCCGCGCGGGTGTACACCCCATTTGATCTCCAGAGCCTCACTGCGCCGGGGATCACCGGCGTCCTTGAAATGCCCGAGCAGCCATCCCTGGTCGAGTGCCGCGTCCCGGCCGGCGTTGCCCACGTACACGCTGTCGCTCATGGCTCCGGAACGTAGCCGACGGTCAAAGGCGCCTACGCACGGTCCCGTCCGGTCTACCGTGGGCTGCCCGCAGATGCGGGGGACGCGGAGCGGGGGCTGATGGTCATGGAGCGGTCGGGTGGAGTGAGCCGGCGGGCGTGGCTCGCGCTGGGTGTCGGGGCCGCTGCCGCCGTCGCGGTCGGCGGCGGCGTGTACGCCCTCGGCGGCCCGACGGAGGCGCAGCAGGACGCCGAGCAGGTGCTCACGGATGTCGCCCCGCTGCAGGAGCAGTTCGGCGAGGCGGGACGGCTGTCGGACCCGCACTGGCTGGCGTACGACCCCGACGAGGCCGAGCGGAGCCGGGAGTTCCTGCCGAACCCGGACGCGCGCTACCGGGTGGTGGGCGTGGCACGGCTGCCCGTCGGCACGGGCGCGTCGATCGTGGCGACGCCTTCGTACGCCTTCGCGCCCGCCGATCCGGCGGACGTGCCTGACGCACTGACCCAGTTCCTGCCGGGGAAGGCGCGGTGGATGAGCAGTGCGGCCTTCGACCGGCTCCTGCTGGCTCCCGGCACGGGGGGCATTACCGGTGGCCGGTTCTTCCTGGACCCGTCGACGGACAGCCTGTATTTCGACGCGGTCGAACAGCCGTAGGCCCGCGGCAGGGCGGCCGAGTCGGCGGGTCACCCGGATGGCGAGATCGGGTGCCCTACATATGGCAGGTGGTACCCTGTGAGGCATGATAAAGACGACCGTGTACCTTCCCGAGGACCTGGAAGTACGGCTGGACGCCGAGTCGTCCGCCACCGGGATAAGCAAGGCCGAGCTCATCAGGCGGGGCATCGCGCTGCTCCTCGAGAACGCCGAGCGCCCCAAGGGGACCCGCAGCCTTCCGGTCTTCGACAGTGGGCGCCCGCTCAGCCCCGAAGCGATGGACGACAGCGTCTACGAGCACATCAAGGAACGAGCGGCACGCCGTTGATCATCGTTGCCGACACGTCCGCCCTGTTCGCCGCCTTCGATGCGGCACAGCCGGAGCATCCCGAGGCCGCACGGATCCTCGAGTACGAGAGGCTCGCCATCTCACCTCTCGTCGTCACCGAACTGGATCACCTGGTGCACCGGGATCTGGGCTTCCCGGCTGCGATGCAGGTGATGGAGGCGCTCAACTCCCGTATGGCAGACGGGCAGTACAGGCTGGCCGAGCTGAAGCCCGCAGATCTCGGCGCAGCCCATCAGGTACGCCAGAAGTACGAGGGGCTGAGGCTGGACCTCGCGGACGCGGTGGGCGTCGTCCTCGCGGACCGGTACAGGACCGACCGCATCTTCACCCTCGACCAGCGGGACTTCCGGGCCATCACCCCTCTGACACCCGGTCTCAGCGCGTTCCGCATCCTGCCCGTCGACGCCTGAGCCCGCGCCTACTCCGTGCGGTCGCCCTCGGCCTGCGAGGGTTCGGTCCGTGGAACGTCCGGGTGGATCTCGGAGGCCCGGCTGCTCCCGGCGGGTTCGTCGCGGTCACCCTCGGCCTGCGAGGGAGTGTGCGCGTACAGCCCGTCGTACTCATCGGTTCCCTTCGTGGATCCCATGGGCGGGCCCCCTTCCTCAGCTCCCTTCCATGGTCCCTCTGCGCGACGCGGCGCGCACCGCACCCATGCTGGCGCCGATGACCAGGGCGATGGCCAGGGCGTCGGTCGTGGAGAGCGCCTGGTCGAGGATGAGGAAGCCCGCCGTGGCGGCGATGGCGGGTTCCAGGCTCATCAGGATCGCGAAGGTGGGTGCGGGCAGACGGCGCAGGGCCATGAGTTCCAGGGTGTACGGGAGGACCGAGCTCAGCACGGCCACGGCCGCGCCCAGGGCCAGCGTGGACGGCACCAGGAGCTTCGAACCGGCCTCCATGATGCCGAGCGGGAGCGAAAGGACCGCCGCGACGACCATGGCCAGGGCCAGGCCGTCCGCCTGCGGGAAGCGGCGGCCGGTGCGTGCGCTGAAGACGATGTACGCCGCCCACATCGCGCCCGCCCCCAGGGCGTACGCCGCTCCGACCGGGTCCAGGCGGTCGAAGCCTCCGCCGCTCAGCAGGACGACGCCGCCGAGGGCCAGGCCCGCCCAGACGAAGTTGACCAGGCGGCGGGACGCGACGACGGAGAGGACCAGGGGACCCAGCACCTCGAGGGTGACGGCGGCGCCCAGCGGGATGCGGTCGGCGGCCTGGTAGAAGAGCGTGTTCATGCCGCCCATCGCGATGCCGAACGCCACGACCGTGCCCCAGTCCGCCCGGGAGTGCCCGCGCAGCTTCGGACGGCAGACGGCCAGCAGGACGAGCGCGGCGGCGGCCAGGCGCAGCGTGACCACGCCGAGTGCGCCGGCCTTCGGCATCAGCAGGACCGCGACCGCCGCGCCGAACTGCACGGAGAGCCCGCCGGCGACCACCAGCGCGACCGGCACCAGGGCCGCCCTGCGGGCGCCGGGACGGCCCGGGCGGCCGTGGCCGGGCTCGTCGAGCGCGGCCACCGCCTCCGGTACGGCGACGGCTGCGGCCGGCTCTGCGGCACTGCGCTGGTCGTTCACCTTGGACCTCTCGAAAAGTTCAGTGGAGTGCACTAGCAGGTCCACAGTACGGCACTACCCGTTCAGGCCTCGCCCCTTCACCGTAGAGACGCGCGCGCCGTGCGTGAAATGCCGATTGCGCTCCCGTTATGCTCCCCACGCATGAGCACAGGACAGTGCAGTGGCGGAGGCGGCGGACGCGGTATCGAGCTCCGGCACCTCCGGGCCTTCCTCGCGATCGCCGAGGAGGGCAGCGTCACCCGGGCCGCCTCCAGGCTCCGGCTCACCCAGCCCGTCGCCTCCCGGACGCTCGCGGCCCTGGAGAAGCACCTGGGCGTTCGGCTCGTCGACCGGTCCACGCACCATCTCGCCCTCACCGCCGAGGGCGTCCTCTTCCGGGACAAGGCCGCCGCCGCGGTCGGCGCCTTCGACGAGGCCGTCGACGCCGGACGGCTGCGCAACTGGCCGCTGCGGCTCGGGCACGCCTGGTCGGCGTTCGGCCCGTACACCACACCCCTGCTGCGGACCTGGCAGCAGCGCCACCCGCAGACCCCGCTCGAACTGCTGCGGATCGACGACCGTACGGCCGGCCTGACCCGTGGCGAGGTCGACGCGGCGCTCCTGCGCGGGCCGGTGGACGCGCCGGGGCTCGTCACCGAGCTGCTGTTCACCGAGGACCGGGTCGCGGCCGTCGCCGCCGACGGCCCGCTCGCCGCCCGCCGGTCGCTGTCACTCGCCGACCTGGCCGGCGGTGCCGTCGTCCTGAACACCGTCTCCGGCACCACCACGCTCGGCCTGTGGCCCCCGCACGCGCGGCCCGTATCCACGCTCACCGTCGCCAACACCGACGACTGGCTCACCGCCATCGCCGCGGGACGCGGGGCCGGGGTCTCCGCCGCGTCCACCGCCGACATGCACCCGCACGCCGGGGTCGCGTACCGGCCGCTCGACGACGCCCCGCCGCTGCCCGTCCTGCTGGCCCGGCGGGACGGGCCGGGCCACCCGGCCCTGCCGCAACTGGTCGCGCTCGCACGGGAGATCGTCGACCGCGGGGAATGAAGCGCCGGGGTGCGGCAGTTGGCAGCTGAGCACAGTCCAACCGAACCGATCACTCCGGGGGCATGCCATGTCGGACGAGGACAGGACCATCACCGTGTACGGCACGGTCGCGGCCGGTTTCGAGGGCGTACGGGAGGAGTTCGCCGCCGTACTCGCCGAGGACCACACCGAGCCGGGCGGCCAGCTCGCCGTCCACCACCACGGCCGCCGGGTGGTGGACCTGTGGGCCGGGGAGGGGATCGCCGGGGATTCGCTGCCCGCGGTGTACTCCTCCACCAAGGGCGCCGCGCACCTCGTCCTCGCCCTGCTCGTCCAGGACGGCGTCCTGGACCTGGACCGGACGGTCGCGTCGTACTGGCCGGAGTTCGCCGCCGAGGGCAAGGGCGGGCTGACCCTGCACGAGCTGGTCTCGCACCGCTCCGGGGTGGTCTGGGCGGACGGCGGACTCGGCGTCGCGGAACTGGCCGACGACCGGATACTCGCCGAGCGGCTGGCCGGCCAGCGGCCGTTCTGGGAGCCGGGGACGGCGTACGGGTACCACGCGCTGGTGATCGGCGCCCTCACCGGTGAGGTCGTACGCAGGGCCACCGGGCGGTCGGTCCAGGAGCTGTTCGAGGAGCGGGTGCGCGCCCCGTACGGTCTGGACTTCCACCTGGGACTGCCCGAGGCGCTCGAACCGCGGTACGTGGCCATCCGGCCCGGCGTGCCCACGCCCGAGCAGGCCGCGGAGGCCGAGGCGAACCCCGTGGACCCGGAGGGCCTGATGGCGCTCGCGTTCGGCTGGACGTCGGACCCGCCGCTCGACCTGGTCGAGTTCGCCAACACCCGTGCCGTGCGCGCCCTCGGCCAGGCCTCGGCCGGCGGGGTGGCATCGGCGCGCGGGCTGGCCGGGATGTACGCGGCGGCGATCTCGGAGGTGGACGGCCGGGCACCCCTGCTCAAGCCGGACATGCTGGCCGAGGTCGGCCGGGTGCGGTGGACGGGCACCGACGTGGTGACCGGAGAACCGAACCCCTTCACGGTCGGCTTCGAGGCGTCGCAGGTGCCCTACCCGTTCCTGGGCGAGGGGGCGTTCGGGCACGCGGGGGCCGCGGGGTCGCAGGCGTTCGCCGACCCGGTCCACGGTGTGGCCTACGGCTACACGCGACGCCGGTTCGCGCTGCCGGGCGGGCCCGCGCCGGAGAACGAGCGGCTGGCCGCGGCGGTGATCCGGGCGGCGGACGGGGTGCGGGTGGACGCGTAGCGCGCGTGCGGTGCGCAGTGTGCCGGGTCAGGTGTGGACGGGGCCCTGCACGGGCGCCCCGGTCCGGAGCACCGGGTCCGTCCTCGAACGCCGGACGGGCTGGAACGGCCAGGAACCCGCACAGGCGGCCCGGTCCCGCGCGGGACCGGGCCGCCTGTGGCGCTACTTGGCGCAGACCGCCTTGTCCGCCTGGACCTGCTGGATGTCCTTCGGGGCCTTCTGTGGGGCCGCGAGCGGGGTGCCCGCTTCCTTGAAGTCCGGGCCCAGCGTCAGCACCATCGGGTCCATCGCGCCCGCGTCCGTCGTCGTCGGCTTCAGGGCCGAGGCCGACAGGCCCATCAGGTCGGCCAGCCGGCGTGCCTGGTCCGCCTGGTTGGGGGCGTAGACCAGCTGGGTCTTCGCCACCTTCTCGGGTGCGTTGGCCTGGTTGGCGGACTTGAGCACGCCCTCCTCGTTCTGCAGCCAGTCCAGCGCTTCCTGCGCGGACCCTGCCGGGGCCCCGCCGTTGAAGACGTCGACCCGCACGTCCGCCGGGTCGGCCATCTCGCCCTTGAGCTTGGCGGCGTCCTTGGCCTTGGCCGCGGCCTTCTCCTGCTTCTCCACCGCGGTGAAGGAGACGTCCTCGCGCATCATCGAGAACACCTGAGGGGCCTTGGTCTCGTCCAGGACGACCGTGGCCTTCACCTTCTCGGTCGGGTTGTCTATCACCGGCACCGTGGTGAAGGTGATGTTCTTCGGGTCGACCGAGGCCAGTTCCATGCCCAGTTTGCGGAGCTGGTTGATGTCACTGATCTTGTCGTCGACGGTCAGCGCCTTGGTGCCCGCCTCCGCGAGGCTCCACATCTTCGTGGGGCTGGTCAGGGTCTCGTTGGACTTCAGCTTCCGCATCAGCGAGCCCAGGAACTGCTGCTGGATCTCGATCCGGCTCAGGTCGCCGCCGAATCCGACCGAGTGCCGGGTCCGCAGGAAGGCCAGCGCCTGCTCACCGTCGAGGGTGTGCTCGCCCTGGTCGAGCTTGAGGTGGGAGTCCGGGTCGTCGATGTCCTTGGCGAGGCAGACGTCCACGCCGCCGACGGCCGCGGTCATGGTCTTGACCGCGTTGAAGTCTGCCACCATGAAGTGGTCGACCTTCATCCCGGTGATCTCCGTGATGGTGCGCATGGTGCAGCTGGGCGTACGCCCGGACTGCCCGAGGCTCTCGTTGAACCGTTTGTCCGGGGTTCCCGCGATGTCCTTGGTCGTGCCGTCGCTCTGGTCCGTCGGGCAGTCCGGGATGTCCGTTATCAGGTCGCGCGGAATGCTCAGCGCGGTCGCGTTCGTACGGTCCTTGGAGACGTGGAAGAGGATCGTGGTGTCGGCGTGGCCGACGCTGCCCTTGTCCCCGTAGCCCTCGTTGCCCTTGCCGGTCCGCTTGTCGGTCCCGATCACCAGGATGTTGATCGGGCGGTCCTTGCTGAAGCCGCCGGTGCCGGCACCGTCGCTGGAGACGGAGGTGATGTTGCCGTTGAAGTGCTGGTACACGAGGTAGCCCGCGGTACCGACGCCGACCAGCAGGAACGCCAGCACGCCGCCCGTCCAGACCAGAGCCTTCTTCTTGGCGGACTTCTTCGGCTTCGGCCTGCGGCGGCCCGTCGACGGCCCTGCCGCCCGGCCCGCGGCGCGACCGCCCGGCTCCCGTGCGTCGTCCCGGTCCCCGCGGCCGGACCTGCGTCCGCCGCGCTGCCCGGGTACGGAGGTCCGCTCCTCGTCCGGCGGTGCCGCCGGGCCGGATCGGCGGCGCGGGGAGGGCGCGGATGCGGCGCCCTGGGATGTGCCGCTTCCGGATCTCCTGCTTCGGGGGGAAGCCGGTGCGGCTGATCGCCCTGTGGAGGGGGTCAGTCGCAGTTCGTAATCACCGGTGTCCGGGTTGAGTACCCACTGGTCTGCGGGGTCGATACCCTCGTCCCGCCCACGGCCTTGCGCGTCCACGGTTGCCTGCGTCCTCCGTCGGGGCCCACGCGGCGCCTCCCCCTCAAGGCGCTCGGTGTGTCATACGGCAGTGCGCCCGACCTGCGAGGTCGGCCGCACCGGAGCGCTCACACTAGCTGCCCGTTCGCCTGTGAGCGACGATCGTGACAAATCAAGCTCCGCACAGGGGACATACCGCCACATTCGTCACCACTTCCCCACCCGCCACGCCGTTTCATCCGGCACGCGAGGCCCGGAGCGCCCGGACGAGGCACCTTCCGAACCAGATTTCAAACAGAAGTGACCACAAGGAATCCCCAAACAACTCGTCAATTCTCCTATAGTTGGCGTGACTTGATCAGGAACAATCAGCTCCAGTTGTGGCTCTTTCAACACAGCCGCACCGAAGCGTCCGTATTGTCCCTGCCCCCGCCCCGAACCGTCCGCCCCGAGGACTCCGATTGCGCCCTTCACTCCGGCCAACCGCACTCGCCCTGCTGATATCGGCAGCCGTCACCGGTTCCCTGTGCCTGTGGGCGGCAGCCGCCTCACCCACCTCGGTACGGACCCCAGTCATCTGGGGGGCGGTCGCAGCTGCCGTGCTGCTGTGCGCCGCGGCGACCATCACGGTCCGTACGCTCGCCGCCGCGCGCAACCTGCGTGCCCTGCGGGCCGCCGACGCCGAACGCTTCACCGCCGAGACCTCCCGCCTCGTCTCGACCTCCGCCTCGGAGGCCCAGCGCTACACCGCGGAGACCGCCCGCATCAGAGCCGCGGCCGCCGCCGAGACCGCCCGTGTCACCAGTGAGGCGCACGACCGGGTCGCCCGGGTCACCGCCGACGCCTCCGAGCAGAGCGCCCGCCTCGGCGCCGAGGCCGAGCGGCTCACCGCCCGTGCCCGGCGCAGTGAGACCGAGCGCGCGGCAGCGGTCGCCGCCTGCGCCAACGCCGCCGGCCGGATGCAGGCCCTGGCCACGAGCATGCTGGCCGACCTGCGCGAGATGGAGCACCGCCACACCGCCGAGGACGTCCTCGGCGATCTGCTGCACCTGGACCACCGCACCGCCCAGGCGGGCCGTCTCGCCGACTCCATCGCCGTGCTCACCGGCGCGCGTTCCGGGCGCCGCTGGGCAAAGCCGATCGTCATGGAGTCGATCCTGCGCGGCGCGATGGGCCGTATCGGCAGCTACCAGCGCATCCGCCTGCACTCCACGAGTGACGTCGCGATCGCCGGTCACGCCGCCGAGGGTGTCATGCACGCGCTCGCGGAACTCCTCGACAACGCCACCAACTTCTCGCCGCCCACGGCCGAGGTGCACGTGTACGTCGAGGAGGTCCCGGCCGGCATCGTCGTCACCGTCGAGGACAGCGGTCTGGTGATGAGCGATGTGCAGCTGCGCCGTGCGGAGCGTGCCGTGTCCGCCGAGAACCAGGACCTCACGGCCCTGTCCGGCACCCGGCTCGGCCTCGCCGTCGTCGGACGGCTGGCCCGCAAGCACGGCCTCACCGTCTCCTTCCGGCCGTCCGCGCGCGGCGGCACGGGCGCGCTGATGATGCTGCCGCAGGAGCTCATCTCCCGTACTCCCTTGCCGGCCCCCGTGCCCGCCGCCCGCCCCGAGCCGGAGCCCGACCACGCAACGGCGGCGACACCGTCCGCCGCCCCCGCGGCGGACAGGCAGGACCAGGGCTCCCCCGAGCCCGTACCCGGGTCCTCGACGGATTCCGATTCCGAATCCACCGGTGCAGTACCCCAGTTCGGTGACAGCGGCCTGCCCAAGCGCCGCCGAGGCCGCACCCTGGCCGCCGCCGAATCCCGTACCGGCAATGCCACCCCCGGCGGAGCCGATTCCCCCAGGCCCCGTACCACCGACCCGAAGGTCCAGGCAGCACGCTTCAGCACCTTCAGCCAGGCGGTACGAGCCAACTCCCCGCACCCGGAAGGCAACACCCGATGACCGCGACCACCGACGAGAAGCTCAACTGGCTGCTGGAGGGGCTGCTCGACCGCACGCCCGGCGCCCGGCACGCCCTCGTCCTGTCCCGGGACGGCCTCAAGCTGTGCCGTACGCCCGAGCTCTCCGTCGACCAGGCCGACCAGCTGGCCGCGATCTCCGCCGGCATCCAGAGCCTGTCGCACGGCGCGTCCATCGAGTTCGGTGACGGCACGGGTGGCGTGCGGTCCGCGATGGCAGAGTTCTACGGCGGTGTGCTGTTCATCGTCGAGGCGGGCGCCGGCGCCCATCTCGCGGTCGTGGCCGCCGAGGAGTCCGACGTCGGCCTCGTCGGCCACAACATGAGCGAACTCGTCGAGCAGCTCGGCGAGTACCTCGTCGCCCCGCCCCGCACTCCCGTAGAAGTGGACGACGCAGCGGCCACCGCCGCGGAAACCGCGGACGTATGACGTCGGCGCCGCGCCCCCGCCCCGGACGCGACGACGACCCGGACCGGCTGTACACCCTCACCGGTGGCCGCAGCCGGTCCGACTCGGCCGCGTTCGACCTCGTGACGCTCGTGGTCGCCGAGTGCGACCCGAACCCCGGTATGCAGTCGGAGCACGTCGCGATCCTGCGGATGTGCCGGCGCCCCACCGCCGTCGTCGAAATCTCGGCAACCCTGAATCTGCCCGTCAGCATCGTCCGCATCATGCTCTGCGACCTGCTCGACACCGGCCGGATCAGCGCCCGCCATCCCCGTACTGCCCGTGTCGAGGACCGGCTCCCCGACACCGACACCCTGGAACAGGTGCTCGTTGGACTCCGCAACCTCTGACCGTGCCGCCCTGCAGGCGACAGCCGACAACGGACTGAAGATCGTCGTTGTGGGCGGCTTCGGGGTCGGCAAGACCACCATGGTCCGTTCCGTGAGCGAGATCCGTCCGCTCAACACCGAAGAGACCATGACCCGCGCGGGCGAGGCCGTCGACCACCTCGACGGTGTGCAGTCCAAGACGTCCACCACGGTCGCCTTCGACTTCGGCCGGATCACGCTGGACAAGCGCTCGGTCCTCTATCTCTTCGGCGCGCCCGGACAGGAACGCTTCTGGTTCCTGTGGGACCGCCTCTTCTCCGGGACCCTGGGTGCCGTCGTACTCGTCGACACCCGGCGGCTCGCCGACTCCTGGTACGCGATCGACCGGCTGGAGCACCACGGCACGCCGTTCATCGTCGCGTGCAACGACTTCGGCGGCCCGCTCCACACCGAGCAGCAGATACGCGAGGCGCTGGACCTCTCCCCCGACGTTCCGCTCGTCGAGTGCGACGCCCGGGACCGGTCCTCCAGCAAGTACGTCCTGATCACGCTCGTCGAGCACCTCCACGCACTCTCCGTCGCCCGATCCCGGACCGCCGAGGCGGCCCTGGCAGGAAGCACGGCTTCGGCGGCGGCCGCAAAGACCCCGGAGCCCACGCTGTGACCCAGTGCCCCGTGTCCCACGGTTCCGTCCCGCTGTCCGGAGAGCGGTTCCAGACCGATCCCGTGCGGCTGTACCGGGACATGCGGCGCGACCACGGCGCCGTGGCTCCGGTCGTGCTCGACGGCGACGTCCCCGCCTGGCTGATCCTCGGCTACCGCGAGCTGCACCAGGTCACCAACGACCCGGTGCTCTTCAGCCGGGACTCCGACCTGTGGAACCAGTGGGACAACATCCCCGACACCTGGCCCCTGCTCCCGATGATCGGCCGCAAGCAGCCCTCGATCCTCTACACGGTCGGCGAACGGCACAGCGTCCGCGCCGCGATGATCAGCAACGCGCTGGAGGGCGTCGACCCGTTCGAGCTGAAGCGGTACGCGGAGGAGTTCGCGGACGGCCTCATCGACCGGTTCTGCTCCACCGGCCGGACCGACATCATCGCCGAGTACGCCATGCTGCTGCCCGCCCTGATCCTCGCGAAGCTCTACGGGTTCGGCAACGAGGTCGGCTTCGCCCTCGTCGGCGCGCTCAACGACATGATCGACGGCCGTGAGCGGGCCCTCGCCGGACAGCAGCTCCTCGGCGGGTCCATGTTCCAGCTCCTGGCCGACAAGCACGCCGAGCCGGGCGACGACGTCGCGACCAGGATGCTGAACGACCCCGGCGGCTTCACCGACGAGGAGGTCGCCCAGGACCTCATGGTCATGATGGCGGCGGGCCACCAGGCGACCGCCGACTGGATGGGCAACTCGCTGCGGCTGATGCTGACCGACGACCGCTTCGCCGCTTCGCTGTCCGGCGGCCGGCACAGCGTCGCCGAGGCCATGAACGAGGTGCTCTGGGAGGACACCCCCACCCAGAACGTGGCAGGCCGCTGGGCCTCCCGCGACACCCACCTCGGCGGACGTCACATCCGCTCCGGCGACCTGCTGATCCTCGGCATCGCCGCCGCGAACGGCGACCCGCAGGTGCGCACCGACGGCTCCACGCTCACCGGCGGCAACAACGCCTTCCTCTCCTTCGGGCACGGGGAGCACCGCTGCCCCTTCCCCGCGCAGGAGACGGCCGAGGTCATCGCCCGTACGGGGATCGAGGTGCTCCTGGACCGGCTTCCGGACGTGGACCTCGCCGTCCCCGCGGACCAGCTCACCCGGCGCCCGTCCCCGTGGCTGCGTGGGCTGACGGACCTGCCGGTGCAGTTCACGCCCACTCCCGCCCTTGGAGGCCAGAAATGACCCGGATCGTCCTCGATCCCTTTGTCGCCGACCTCGATTCGGAGAGCTCGGCGCTGCGCGCGGCCGGCCCGCTGGCCGAGGTGGAGCTGCCCGGCGGGGTGCACTGCTACGCGGTGACGCATCACGCCGAGGCGCGCCAGCTGCTCACCGACAGCCGGGTGGTCAAGGACATCAACGTCTGGAACGCGTGGCAGCGCGGCGAGATACCGATGGACTGGCCGCTGATCGGTCTCGCCAACCCGGGCCGCTCGATGCTCACGGTGGACGGCACCGAGCACCGACGGCTGCGTGCCCTCGTCGCACAGGCGCTGACGGTGAAGCGGGTGGAGCGGCTGCGGGCGGGCATCGAGGCGCTGACGAACGCGAGCCTGGACCGGCTGGCCGCGCTGCCGAAGGGCGAGCCCGTCGACCTGAAGGCGGAGTTCGCCTACCCCCTGCCGATGAACGTCATCAGCGAGCTGATGGGCGTGGACGCGGCCGACCACCCCCGGCTCAAGGAGCTGTTCGAGAAGTTCTTCTCGACGCAGACGCCGCCGGAGGAGGTCCCGCAGATGATGGCGGACCTCGGCGCCCTGTTCACTAAGATCGTCGACGACAAGCGGGCGAACCCGGGCGACGACCTGACGAGTGCCCTGATCGCGGCCTCCGAGGAGGGCGACCACCTCACCAACGAGGAGATCGTCAACACCCTGCAGCTGATCATCGCGGCCGGTCACGAGACGACGATCAGCCTGGTCGTCAACGTCGTCGAGGCGCTCCAGACGCACCCCGAGCAGCGCAAGCGGGTGCTGAGCGGGGAGATCCCGTGGGAGAACGTGATCGAGGAGACCCTGCGCTGGAACACGCCCACCTCGCACGTCCTGATCCGGTTCGCCACGGAGGACGTCGAGGTCGGCGACAAGGTGCTGCCCAAGGGTGAGGCGCTGATCGTCTCCTTCGGCGCGCTGGGCCGGGACGAGAAGCAGTACGGGCCGACCGCGGGTGACTTCGACGCCACCCGCTCCCCGAACCGCCACATCGCGTTCGGCCACGGCCCGCACGTCTGCCCGGGTGCGGCGCTGTCCCGGCTGGAGGCCGGGGTGGCACTCCCGGCGCTGTACGAGCGGTTCCCCGGCCTGGACCTGGCCGTACCTGCCTCGGAGCTCCGCAACAAGCCGATCGTGACCCAGAACGACCTGTTCGAGCTCCCGGTCGACCTGGGCTGATCTTCCCCACCGCATCGGCCGTCCACGGGCCGGAGCGCGCGTCTCATCCGACGGACACGGTCCCTGGCCGTGTCCCCGAGGGACTACGCTCCGGACCGTGGCCGATATCCAGATTCCCGCTGACATCAAGCCCGCCGACGGACGTTTCGGCGCCGGACCCTCCAAGGTGCGGACGGAGGCGGTCGACGCGCTGGCCGCCACCGGCACCTCTCTGCTCGGTACGTCCCATCGCCAGGCCCCGGTCAAGAACCTGGTCGGCGAGGTACGTGACGGCGTACGCAGCCTCTTCTCCCTCCCCGAGGGTTACGAGGTCATCCTGGGCAACGGCGGCTCCACCGCCTTCTGGGACGTGGCGACGCACGGGCTCATCGAGAACAAGTCCCAGCACCTGAACTTCGGCGAGTTCTCGTCGAAGTTCGCGAAGGCGGCCAAGCTCGCCCCGTGGCTGGCCGACCCCACCGTCATCGCCTCCGACCCGGGCACCCACCCGGACCCGAAGGCCGAGGCGGGCGTCGACGTCTACGCCTTCACCCACAACGAGACCTCCACCGGTGTCGCGGCCCCGGTCAAGCGGGTCGCGGGCGCCGACGAGGGTTCACTCGTCCTGGTGGACGCCACCTCCGGTGCGGGCGGCCTGCCGGTCGACATCACCGAGACGGACGTCTACTACTTCGCCCCGCAGAAGTCCTTCGCCTCCGACGGCGGCCTGTGGATCGGTGTGTTCTCCCCGGCCGCTCTGGAGCGCGCCGCCCGGATCCACGCCTCCGGCCGGCACGTCCCGGAGTTCTTCTCGCTGCCCACGGCGATCGACAACTCCCTGAAGAACCAGACGTACAACACCCCGGCGCTCGCCACGCTCTTCCTGCTGAACGAGCAGCTGAAGTGGATGAACGCCCAGGGCGGCCTGGACTTCACCACCGGCCGCACGGCCGCCTCCTCCCAGAACCTGTACGGCTGGGCCGAGGAGTCCAAGTACGCGACCCCGTTCGTCACCGACCCCGCGAAGCGCTCGCAGGTCATCGGCACGATCGACTTCGCGGACGAGATCGACGCGTCCGCGGTCGCCAAGGTGTTGCGCGCCAACGGGATCGTCGACACGGAGCCGTACCGCAAGCTGGGCCGCAACCAGCTGCGCGTGGCGATGTTCCCGGCGATCGACCCGGCGGACGTCCAGGCACTGACGGCCTGCATCGACTACGTGATCGACAAGCTGTAGCGGTTACGCGTACGGGACGGCCCTGCACCCCTCACGGGTGCGGGGCCGTCTCTGCTTCACTCGACCGGGTGGCGCACCGCCTGCGGGACGAACCGCCCTACGCTGATGGTCTCGACACCAGCCATTCCAGGAGGCCCGCAATGTCTGCAGCAGCAGTCGAGCACCCCTGTGACGGTGAGCCGGAATCTCTGCTCGAGAGCGCCAACCGGCTCTCGGAGCAGCTCCCGCCGGGTTACCGCGTCGAGATCATCGGAGGCGTCATCACCGTTGCCCCATCCCCGGACGGCCCGCACGCCGACGCGCTGACCACACTCGTGCTCGCGTTCGGAGCTACGGGGCTGCATGGCGAGGAGTCCAGAGTCCTTCAGGGACCAGGAATCTGGCTGCCCAGTGGGCCACAGGACTATGCGATCCCCGACCTCGCCCTGGTCGACGCGGATTACCGGGAGCACCCGGCGGAGAACGCCACCTACGACCCCAGTGTCTTCCGCCTGGTCCTTGAGGTCACCTCCAGCAACTATCAGAACGACCTCCGTAACAAGGTCTCCGCCTACGCCTATGCCAAGATCCCTGTCTATGTCATCCTCGACCGCCGCCACGGCCGCGTGCATGTACTGACGGAGCCGGCCGACGGCACATACGACAGCCATGAGGTCTACGCCCCCGGCCAGACAGCCGAGCTCCCCGACTCCATCGGTGCCAAGGTGACGCTCGACGTGGCGGAGCTGGTGGCGGCCGGCCGGCCCCGCGCGTAACACCTGTCGCTACCTGGGCTTGCGGGCCAGCAGGAAGGCCTGGGGAGTCGGCTCGGGGAAGGCGCTCTCCTCGTCGATCTCCCGCACCGTCCGGGCCTTCATCGTCAGGCCGGCCGTGACCAACAGCTCCGCCATCCGCTCCGGTCGGCGACGGATGAAGTCGAGTTCGATGTCGCGCCCCCACGCATCCGTCCGGCGCACCACCTCCTCGCCTGCCTGGAACCCGAGCAGGAGGTGACCGCCGGGGGCGAGGACCCGGTAGAACTCGGCGAAGACCTGCGGCAGTTGCTCGTCCGGTACGTGGATCGTGGAGTACCAGGCCAGCAGCCCGCCCAGCCCGCCGTCCGGCAGGTCCAGATCGAGCATCGACCCTTCCTCGAACCGCAGATCCGGGTAGTGCCGCCGCGCCTCCGCGAGCATCCCCGGAGACAGGTCGATGCCGAACACGTCGACACCCAGAGCGTGCAGATGCTCCGTCACCCGTCCGGTTCCGCAGCCCACGTCGGCCACGGGCCCACCGCCCTCGGCAGTGACGAGTTCAGCGAAGCCCGCCAGTACGGCTCGGTCGATGGGCTTGGCGGCGAGCTCGTCCTGGAAGTGTGCGGCGTATTCGTCGGCGAAGGCGTCGTACGACGCGCGGGTGGTCGTCAGGAAGGCGGGTTCGGTCATGGCCGGACACCCTACTCCGCGGGGTGACCGGCGTCAGGGTGACAGTGCGACGCCCAGCGAATCGGCGCCCATCACCTTCGGGGCGCCCTTCTCGTAGAAGACGTCGAGTTCCGTCACCTTGAATCCGGCGGTCGTCAGCAGGTCGACGATCGGCCGGGTGAGATGGCACCCGCCGAAGATCCGTTGCTCCAGCGGATCGAGGCGTCGCTGCCACCGGCGGACGTTGTCGTCCGCCTCCGGGGCCAGCCCGTGCTCCACGAAGTGCAGTTCCCCGCCGGGTTCGAGGACGCGCCGCACCTCGCGCAGGGCGGCGGCGGCGTCGGGGATGGTGCACAGCGTCCAGGTGGACAGGGCGGCGTCGAAACTGTCGTCCTCGAACGGCAGCGACTGACCGTCCAGACCGGCGCGCCGCACCGGGACGCCCGACGCCTTGATGCGTTTGCCGGCGAGTTCCCACGCGACCGAGGAGGGCTCGACCGCGTCCACACCGGCGACGGCCTCCGGGTAGAAGGGAACGTTGTGGCCCGAGCCGAAGCCGATCTCGACGACGGTGCCGCTCAGGCCCTCGCAGACCCGTTGCCGCAGCGGTGCTGCTGTCTTCATCCCGCAGGCGACGTTGACGATCCTCGGCACGACCTGCTCCGTGTAGAAGCCCATCGTGACCTCCGTACCTCCTTTCCAGCATGGCACCGGAGCAGGCAGGACGCACCGACCCGGAGCGCTCACCCCGGCTGTTCGGCCTGCGGGGCGCCGCCGTCGGTGAGGTCCCTGTGCCAGCGCACCTCGCCGTCCTCCCACACGTCGGTCGGGGCGAGCCCCGCCGCGGTGGCCACCGCTGCCGATGCCGTGTGGCCAGGGTGGACGTGCGCGAGAACGGTTCGGACGCCCTCGTCCCGCAGGTGCTCGACGAGTCCGGCCGCCGCCTCCTTCGCGTACCCCCGGCCCTGCCACGCGCCCCCGACCACCCAGGCGATCTCGGCCCGCGAACCGCGCACGGTCGCCTGTACGTAGCCGGCCAGGCACCCGTCGGCACGTACCCGGAGCACCCAGTTCCACCACTGCTCGGCGGGGTCCGGGGAGCCTGCGCTCTGGCGGGCGTAGCGGGCGCGCAGGGTGTCCGTGTCCTCCGGGGCGCCTCCCGTGTACGTGTACAGGGCGGGGTCGGCGAGGACGGCGGTCATCTCGTCCGCGTGCGCGACGTCGAGCGGCAGCGCGTCGAGTCGGCTGGTGGAGAAGGCTTCGGGCCCGTTGTCCGGCATGGGGCCCGACCCTACGCGGGCCCCGTGCCGCCCGGTCAGCGGCTGAGCCGCTGGAACCTGCGTACCGCCAGCGGCAGGAACACCAGCGTGATCACCAGGGGCCACCCCAGCGCCATCAGCAGCGCGTGCTCCTCGACCCATGTGCCGCCGCTCGCCACCGGGTTGCCGAACAGTTCCCGGGACGCGGTCACCGTCGAGGACACCGGGTTCCACGCGGCGACCGTGCCCAGCCAGCCGGGCATCAGCGAGGGGGCGACCAGGGCGCTGGAGATCATCGTGACGGGGAAGGCGATGGCGTACAGGCCGCCCGCCGACTCCGCGTTCGGGACGAGCAGGCCCAGCCAGACGCCCACCCAGATCAGGCTGAAGCGCAGCAGCAGAAGCAGCCCGAACGCGCCCACGGCCTCCATCGGGCTGCCGCCCGCGCGCCAGCCGATCGCCAGTGCGGTGAGGGCCAGGATCGTCAACTCGGCGCAGGCCACCACCAGGTCGGCGACCCCGCGGCCGGCGGAGACCGCGGACGGGGCCATCGGCATCGAGCGGAAACGGTCGATGACCCCCTTGCCGGAGTCGGTCACCACGGCCATCGCGGTGTTCATGAAGCCCATGGTCATGGTCGTGGCGAACATGCCGGGCATCAGGAACTCCCGGTAGTCGCCGCCGCCCGGCACCTTCATCGCGCTGCCGAAGACGTACCCGTACAGCAGGACGGACACGATGGGAAAGCCGAGCTGCCAGATGATGGCGACGGGCTGGCGCTGGTAGTGGGTGAGGCTGCGCCTCGTGACGTTCCAGGTGTCGACGAGCGCCCAGAGGGCCCGGCTCCGCTCGGGGCCGGTGCGGGCGGGCAGTTCGAGCGCGGTCATGCCGCGACCTCCATCTTCGTGTCGTTTCCGGAGTCCGCCCCGGTGTCCGCCTCTGCCCCGTGTCCCGTCAGGCGCAGGAACACGTCGTCCAGGCTGGGCCTGCGCAGCCCGATGTCCTCGACCGCGATCCCCTCGTCCTGGAGGGCGCGTGCCACTTCGGTCAGTGCGGCCACCCGGTCCGCGACCTGGGCGTGCACCCGGCGGTCCGCCTCGTCGGTCACGACCGGTCCGCCGCCGGCCACCCGGTCCACGGCCTTCACCACGGCCGGGATGTCGGCCGCCTCGGCGGCGACGACTTCGATCCGGTCGCCGCCGACCCGGTTCTTGAGCCCGTCGGGGCTGTCGTCGGCGATGGACCGGCCCCGGTCGATGACGGTGATGTGCGAGGCGAGCTTGTCGGCCTCGTCCAGGTACTGCGTGGTCAGCAGGACCGTCGTACCGCCGGCGACCAGTGCCCGTACCGCGCCCCACACCTCGCCCCGGCTGCGCGGGTCGAGCCCGGTCGTCGGCTCGTCCAGGAACAGCACCGTGGGCGCGAGGATCATCGAGGCGGCGAGATCGAGCCGCCTCCGCATGCCCCCGCTGTACGCCTTGACCCCCTGGTCGGCGGCGTCCACGAGGTCGAACCGCTCCAGCAGTTCGCCGGCCCGCTTCCGCGCCCCGGTCCCGCCCAGGTGGAAGAGGCGGCCGAACATCTCCAGGTTCTGCCGGCCCGTGAGCACCTCGTCAACGGCGGCGTACTGCCCGGTGAGCCCGATCCTGCTCCGTACGCGCCGGGGCTCGCGCGCGACGTCCAGGCCCGCGACCTCGGCCCGGCCCCCATCGAACCGCAGGAGGGTGGCGAGCACCCTGACGGCGGTGGTCTTGCCGGCCCCGTTGGGCCCGAGCAGGCCGTGGACGGTGCCCGGGCGGACTGCCAGGTCGAATCCGTCGAGCGCCCGTTTCTCCGCCACCCCCTTCTTCGCCCCGTAGCGCTTCACGACCCCTTCGGCCAGCACGGCATATCCGGACGCGGACATGGCTCACTCCCCTCACCACGAAGAACTGAGTACGTCGTACCCAGATGAGAGTACACCGTACCCAGTTCCTGTTCAGGGGATTACCCTGAGCCCATGACGAAGAGCGGACCGACAGCGGCGACGGACGGCACGACCACCGGAAGCGGCGACATCGGACGCAGTCTCGAACTCCTGTGGGGCACCGGCGAACGCCCCAGCCGCGGCCCCAAGCCGGGCCTCACGCTCGACCGGATCGTCGCCGCCGCCGTAGATGTCGCCGACACGGAAGGCCTCGCGGCTCTCTCGATGCGCCGGCTCTCCTCCGAGCTCGGCACCGGCACGATGTCGCTCTACCGGTACGTCCCCGGCAAGGCCGAACTGCTCGACCTCATGCTCGACCGGGTCCTCGGCGAACCGCTCTCGGCGGACGCCTCACAGGTGCCGTCCGACTGGCGGGTGGCCGTCGACGCGATGGCCCACACCTACCGGGAGAACCTCCGCGCGCACCCCTGGCTCCTCAAGATCAACCAGGCGCGCACGGTCCTGGGCCCCAGCGCCCTGCGCGGCCTGGAGCTCGCCCTGACCGGACTCAGGGGCATGGGACTGCGGGACCCCGAGCTGATCGGCGTGATCATCACGGTCAACAGCTTCGTCGAGGGCCTCGCCCGGACGGAGAACCACGCGACGGAGGCCGCCCAGCAGACGGGCCTGAGCGACGCCGCCTTCTGGGAGGGCCAGCGCCCCTACCTGGAGCGGGCCATGCTCAGCGGCGAGTACCCGTACATGGCCGCGCTGTCCGAGGACGCGTTCGGGGCCGACTTCGATCACTTCGCGTTCGGCCTCGGCCGCCTCATCGACGGCTTCGAAGTCCTCGTGGAGCAGCGCGCACGCGGATGACACGGCGCCCGATCCGTGGACCATGGGACATATGGACACGATCCACGAGCTGGAGCCCTTCGTGAAGCAGTACACCGTCCTGCTGAGCAGCCGCAGGCCGGACGGATCGCTCGCCCGTACACCCGTCAGCATCGCCGTCGAGGGCGACCACGCCTACATCCGTACGTTCTCCTCGGCGTGGAAGGTCGACCGGATGCGCAACCACCCCGTGGTGGAGATCGCCCCGTGCACCGTGCGGGGAGCGCCGACGGGACCGACGGTCGGTGCCTCGGCGCGCCTCCTCGCCCAGGGGTCGAAGGAGAACACCCACGCCGCCCGGACCCTCTCCCGCAAGTACCCGGCGCTGCACGGTGTGTTCGTCCCCCTCGCCCACCGGCTGAAGAGGGACCGGACACTGCACTACGAGCTCCGCCCGCTCACGCCGGAGTACTGAACGAACGGCGCCTCGCGCGCGCTCTAACCGCGCCGCCGCCTGAAGCCGAATACGGCCAGCGCGATGACCGCGAGCACCACGGCTCCCCCGGTCACGGTGCCCTTCCCGGTCCCGTCACCGCCCGCGCCGCTTCCCGTACCGGAGGAGGACGCCCCGCCCTCCCGGGAGGGCGCCTTGCTCCCGCCCCCGCCGCTCCCGCCGCCCTCGACGTCGACCCGCACCACTTCGCTCCGCTCGCCCTCGGAGCCGAACATCATCGCCGAGCCGTCCGCCGTGTACGTCACCGATTCGGACTGCCCCTGGAGCGGCACGCTCACCGCGTGGTCCTCGCCGAGCCTGCCCCCCTCGAAGGCGTACGCCCTGGTGCTGAAGTACGAGCGCAGGACCAGCTCCCGCCCGTCCGGCGAGAACGCCCCGTCCGTCACCCACGGCACCTCGCCGACCCGCCGGAACACGTTGGCCCCACCGGTCGACAGCTTCGCGGGCCCCTCGTAGAGCCCGCCGCCGTCCTCGTTCTTCGACGCGATGTAGACCCGGCCGGTCTTCGGGTGGACCATCAGCGCCTCGGCGTTGCGGGCCCCGTCGGCGTACTTCACGTCGAACTGGGTTGCCCGCACGGTGGCGTCCGCGAGCCGCTTCGGCTCGGGGAAGCGGTAGATCCAGACGTGGTCCCAGGAGCCGTCGAGGTTGTCGCCGATGTCGCCGACGTACAGGTTCCCGTCCGGCCCGAGCGAGATCGCCTCCACGTCGCGGGGCGCCCCCACCCCCTGCATGGTGATCCTCGCGACGGTCTTCCCGGTCCGGGAGTCGACGGCGTAGACGTACGGCCCGTCCTCGCTGTCGTTGTGCGTCCAGTAGATGCCCGGGTGGGCGCGGCTGGCCGCGAGGCCGCTGGACTCGGTGATCCGGGAGTCCTCGATCGTGAAGGTTTGATCCGCCCCGTCCCCGTCGTCCGCCACAGCGGGCGCCGCACCCGTGAGGAACAGGAGGGTGGCGGCGGCGGAAACTGTCAGCAGCGATCTCATGGCACAAGTGTCCACTGTCACGTCGCAGGCCGGAGCGGTGATCCGCCATGATGTCGCCATGCGTTTTCTCTTCGTCGGTGACTCGATGACCATCGGCAGTGCCGGCGACTTCACCTGGCGCTACCGCATGTGGCAGCACCTCGAAGCGACCCTCGGCGACGGCGGCTACGCGATCACCGGTCCGCGCACCGAGCTGTACGACATCGCGGCGAACGCCCCGCACTCCTGCGCCTACGGCGACCCGGCCTTCCCCGCCCACGCCCGGCGGCACCTGGCGGGCTGGGGCGAGGGCTGGCTCCACATGGCCCCGGTCATCGCGGACACGGTCACGGCGGCCCGCGCCGACGTCCTGCTCGTCTCACTGGGCCTGATAGACCTCGGCTTCTACACGGACAGCGAGCAGACGGCCCTGAACGCGAGGGAGTTCATCGCCGCGGCCCGGACGGCGAACCCGAACGTCAGGATGGTCCTGCTTCCCGTGATACCGAACATACGGGCGGAGTCGGACGCACCCTTCGCCGCCGAGTGCGACCGCTTCAACCTGCTCCTCGCCAAGGCCGTCGCCGACCTGGACAACCCGTCGTCCCCGATCCTGCTGGCCTCGCACCCGGCGGGCTACGACATCCACACGGACACGTACGACGGCACCCACCCCGGCCCCACCGGCGAGCACAGACTGGCCGGAGCCTTCGCGGACGCGATGCACCAGTCCTGGGGCGTGGGCGGACCGTACGCGGGAGCCCTGGCCTCGGCCTGAGCCGCGTTCGGCACGGATCGCCGAAGGTCTGTCCCTGCTACGGCGCCACGAGCAGGCACGCGGCGAGGGATGCGACGGCCAGCCCCAAGTAGCCTGCCGGGAACGCGAAGTTGTGGAAGACACGGCTGCGGATGTGGACCGCGACAGCGCCGACGAAGAACAGGACGAGTCCTGTCGCGGCTGCTGTGCCCAGGTACGGGACGCCCAGCAGCCCGAGCAGGAGACCGGCCGCTCCGGCGGCCTTGAGCGCGGCCAGCCACGGAAGCCAGGACGGCGGCACACCGACCTCCGCCGAGTTGGCGAGGGGAAGGGCGGGCCGCAGCACGTCCACGGCCGCGACCCCGGCGTTGGCCGCGATCGTGACGACGACAACGATCACATAGGCGATGAACACAGGGCTCCCCTTCGGCCGATTGCAGGATGACGTCCACGAGCCGCCGTCGGCTCTCGTCCGGCCCGCCGGTCCAGCCTTCCCCAGCCTTCTCCCGCTCCGCCAATACCTGTGTCTATAACCTGACGGCATGGATGTGGACACCCGCCTGCTCCGCTGCTTCGTGGCCGTGGCGGAGGAAGGCAGCGTGACCGGGGCAGCCGCACGGCTCTTCGTGTCCCAACCCGCGCTGACCAAGCAGATCAAGCAGTTGGAGACCCTGCTCGGCGTGCGGCTGTTCACGCGGTCGCGCGCCGGTATGGCGCTCACGGAGGCGGGCCGGACTCTGGCAGCCGGAGTGCCCGCCCTGCTGGCCGACTGGGAACGGATGTTCCGGGACACGAAGACCACAGCCGGCCGGTCGGCCCGGGTGCTGCGTATCGGCACCCTGGCCAGCGCGGCCAACGAGGACACTCCGCGGATCATCGCCGCGTTCTCCCGGCTCCGGCCGGGATGGAAGGCCGACATGCGGCAGGCGTCGTGGGGGAACCCGAGCGCCGGTCTGACCGAGCGGGACGTCGACGTCGCCCTGTTGCGGCTGCCCTTCCCCGGCCAGGAGTCCTTCCGCGTCGAGGTGCTGTTCACCGAAGCCCGCTGGGTCGCCCTCCCCGCAGGCCATCCCCTCGCCGACCGCGAGCGCATCGCCTTCCGCGACCTCTGGGACGAGCCGTTCGTCGCGGCGCCACCCGGGCCGGGCCGCTGGCGGGACTACTGGCTGGCCACCGAAGAACGCCGCGGCCACCCGGTCCGCATCGGAGCCGTCACCGAGCAGCCCGACGACTGGCTCGGCGCCATCGCGAACGGCTACGGAATCGCCCTGGCCCCCGCCTCCGCCGCTCGCTTCTACGCCCGCCCCGGGGTCACGTACCGCCCCGTCACCGGCGTCAGCCCCAGCCAGGTCGGTGTCGCCTGGGCCCCGCCCGACGACGCTGATCCCGTCGTCCGGGACTTCGTCCGCTGCTGCGTGGGGACGTGCGGTCGAGCAGGCCCGGAACCGGACCGGTGATCACGGCGTCGTCGTATCGTGCGACGCCGTGCCGTCCGGCCACGGCGTGAGGTGCCGACGGAACCGGGCGGGGCGATGACGAAGCCGGAGAGCAGCAGGCCTCCATGGGGGTGGAAGCGGGGGCGGGCCCTCGGGCCGCTCGCCGTCCTGGTCGCCCTTCTCCTGGCGTTCCACTCCGCCGTCCCCGAGCTGCCCGGCCATGCGGGCAGCCTCCTCGAAACGTTCCTGCCCTGGCTGGGCCTGGCCGTCCCCGTCCTGCTCGTCCTGGCCCTCCTGCGTCGTTCTTACGTCGCCCTGACCGCACTGCTGCTGCCGGCGGTCGCGTGGGGCGTGCTCTTCGGCGGACTGCTGTTCTCCGGTCACGACCCCGGGGACGACGAACTCACGGCGCTCCAGCACAACGTCAGCGACGTGAACCGGGACCCTTCCGGCACCGCACGCGCGCTGCTCGGGGCCCGGCCGGACCTCATCGCCCTGGAGGAGCTGACGCCGTCCGCACTCCCGGCCTTCCGAGCGGTCCTGGAGGCGGACTATCCGCATCACGCGACCCGGGGAACGGTCGGGCTCTGGTCGAAGTACCCCCTGTCCGACGTACGACAGGTGGACATCAGGCCGAAGGCCGTCGGCGAGGGCTGGGACCGGGGGCTGCGGGCGACCGTCGCGACCCCGCAGGGCAGGGCCGCCGTGTACGTCGCGCACCTTCCCTCGGTCCGGCTGGGCCTGAACGGCGGCTTCAGCGCCGGGTGGCGGAACGAGAGCGCCGTACTCCTCGGCAAAGCCATCGCCGCCGAGCCGCTGGACCGGGTGATCCTCCTCGGAGACCTCAACAGCACGCTGGACGACCGGGGCCTGGAGCCGGTCACCTCGCGGATGAACCGGCCGGACACGGACTTCGCGTTCAGCTGGCCCGCGAAGCTGCCCCTGGCCCGGATCGACCAGATCCTGACCCGTTCCGCCGAGGTCACCGAGCTCCGGTCGCTGCCCGCGACGGGGAGCGACCACCTGCCCGTAGCCGCCCGCATCAGGTTCTGACCCGCCCCCGCGCGGAAGGTCCAGACTCGTGGACCAGATGTACATCTGTTACTTTGAATACATGAGTGAACCGGTTACGGAGTCCATGGCGGAAGTCCGTCGGCACCTCGCGGACGTGATAGACCGCGCTCGCCGCGACGCCACGCCGACCATCATCACGCGACGTGGAAAGAGCGAAGCGGTACTGGTCGACATCGACGAATACCGCCGCCTGCGCGAGGCCGCGGATCGGCTCGAGGACGCATGGCTGAACCGGCTCGCGGACGAAGCCGAGTCCGAGGGCACGGAAGGCTCACTCTCCTTGGAGGAGATGGCCGCTCTCATCCGCTCGGCACCCTGACCCATGGGGTACCTCACGCGGTTCACACCTCACGCGCAGCGAGATCTACTCAAGATCACTCGCCAGGACGCCCTGCGCATCCTCATGCGCCTCAGCGACCTCCAGAAAGCCCTCGACGCCGGAGACACCAGCGCCTTCGACATCAAGGCCCTTCAAGGTCACCCAGGGCGGTGGCGACTGCGCATCGGCGAATACCGCGCCGTTTACACTGTCGAGAACGGCCAGCTGATTCTGTGGGTCCTGGCGGTGGGCAATCGGCGCGAGGTCTACCGCGGCCTCTGAACAGGCCGCCCTACCCGCCCGCCCCCTGAATCCCCAGCATCGCCAGCCCCAGCTCCGTCAGTTCCGCCGACACCTCTTCCGGCCGGGCCCTGCGGGGGCGGCGGCTGTGGTGGGCCATCAGCTCGTGGACCGTGCCGACCATCACCATCACCACCACCCGGTGGTCCCGCTCCTCCGCCTCGCCGCGCACCGCCGCCCGCTCGGCCTCGCCGGTCAGGAAGTCGGCCCACAGGTCCCTCCACCGCTTGCAGTGCTCGTCCACCGCCGTGCTCACCCCGAGCACCTCGACGAACGTCACCCGCGCCTCACGCAGGTCCCGGGTCACCGCGGTCACGTACGCGTCGAAGAGGATCCGGAACCGCTGTGCCACCGGGCAGTCGTCCATGCCCTCCGAGAGCAGGGCACTCTCCGCCGCCCGCAGCCCGTTGGTCGTCACCTCGTTGTGCAGGGCGATCAGCACGCCCTCCCGGGAGCCGTACTCCTCCCAGAGCACCTCCTCCGGCACCCCCGCGACCTCGCACAGCGCCTGCTCCGACGTCTCCGCGTAGCCGTAGACGCCGAAGAGCTCCCGCCCCGCGTCGAGGAGTTGCCCACGGGCCCGGGTACGTGCCCTGTCGACCGTGCCGGTCAGCTGATCCACCGAAACATTCATCACGGGTCCTCCTTCGTCTGCCACATCTCCGGCTTTCGCGGCGGCGGCTGAGCGGGGTCGCGAGCGCGGGAGAGGGCTTCCTCACCTCTCCGTGGCGCCTGCGCCATTCTTCCCGCCCCACCGGGCGAGCGGACGGTTCGCCGCGCAATTGCCGACTAAATCAGCTTAAGGAGAGGGCTGTTGATCGTACGTTCGGACTCGGTGGCCCGAGACAAATGGCAGGCGCGGGCGATGCCCCCGCAGTACGGTCGCGCGATGGATGACGAGGACGGCTACTTCGGCGACCAGGTCGCCGCCACGTACGACGACCCGGAGGACGAGATGTTCCGGCCGGAAGCCGTGAACGCCGCCGCCGGCTTCCTGGCGGGGCTCGCGGGCGGTGGGCGGGCGCTCGAACTCGGCATCGGGACGGGGCGTATCGCCCTGCCGTTGTCGGAGCGCGGCGTTCCGGTCCACGGGATCGACATGTCGCGGGCGATGGTGGCGCGCATGCGGGAGAAGCCCGGCGGCGACGCGGAATCCATCGGTGTGACGATCGGCGACTTCGCGACGACGAAGGTGGACGGGACGTTCCGCGTCGCGTACCTGGTCTTCAACACGATCATGAATCTGACGACACAGCGGGCCCAGGTGGACTGCTTCCGCAACGTCGCCGCGCACCTGGCGCCCGGGGGCACCTTCGTCATCGAGGTCATGGTGCCCGAGCTGAGGAAGCTGCCCGCCGGGCAGAGCGTCGTACCGTTCCATGTGAGCCCGACGCGGTGGGCGTTCGACTCCTACGACATCGCCACACAGGCGGTGAGCTCGAACTACGTCCGCGTCGAGGACGGCCGAGGCGAGTACCGTTACATCCCGTTCCGGTACGTGTGGCCCGCGGAGCTCGACCTGATGGCGCAGCTCGCCGGACTGCGCCTGCGTGAGCGGTGGGAGGGCTGGGCCCGGGAGCCCTTCACGAGTGAGAGCGGCCGGCACGTCTCCGTGTGGGAGAAGCCTGCCGACTGATGGAGGACGAAGCGTGGAACTCGAGATGGCGGGCGACGAGTTGAAGTCGGTCCTCAACCGGCTGCGCCGGGCCCAGGGCCAGATCGCCGGGATCATCAGGATGATCGAGGAGGGCCGGGACTGCGAGGACGTGATCACCCAGCTCGCCGCCGCGTCCCGCGCCCTGGACCGGGCCGGCTTCGCGATCATCGCCACGGGCCTCGAACAGTGCCTGGCCGAGGACGGGCCGACGGGCACCGACAAGGAGCGGATGCGCGCCCGCCTGGAGAAGCTGTTCCTCTCCCTGGCCTGAGACCCCGACCGGGTCACGCAGCAGGTGAAGGGGCCCATTTCATAAGGTGGTTGCGCGGACCGCGGGGATGCCCTGATCATTCCGACCTGTGACGAACAATGACGAGACCCGGCCCGTCGCCCGCCCCCTCGCGCTGATCACCGGCGTGGGCCGCACCGTCGGCATCGGCGCGGGCATCGCCCGGCAACTGGCGGCATCGGGCTGGGACATCGCCTGCACCTACTGGACACCGTACGACCGGCGCATGGCCTGGGGCGCCGAGAGCGGAGCCACCGAGGCGATCACCGAGGAACTCGCCGCGCACGGGGCGGCCACCGCGGCGATCGAGGCGGACCTCATGGATCCGGACGCCCCTTCACGCGTCTACGACGAGACGGAACGCCTGCTGGGCCCCGTCACCGCACTCGTGATGTGCCACGCCGAGTCCGTCGACTCCGGGCTGCTCGACACCACCCTCGAGAGTTTCGACCGGCACTTCGCCGTGAACGCACGCGCCACCTGGCTGCTGATCCGCGAGTACGGGCTGCGCTTCCGCGCCACTCCCGGCACGGGCCGGATCGTCGCCCTCACCAGCGACCACACAGTCGGCAACCTGCCCTACGGGGCGAGCAAGGGCGCCCTGGACCGCATCACCCTGGCCGCCGCCCACGAGCTCGCCCACCTCGGCGTGACCGCCAACGTCATCAACCCCGGTCCTGTGGACACCGGCTGGATGTCCCCCGAGGCGCGGGAGGGGCTCGCCGGGGCCACTCCGCTCGGCCGCCTCGGCACCCCGCGGGACACCGCGCACCTGGTGGACTTCCTGTGCTCCCCGCAGGGACAGTGGGTCAACGGGCAGCTGCTGATGAGCAACGGTGGCCTCGGCTGACGGTCACAGGCCGACGACGACCAGGGCGGTGTCGTCCGTGTTGCCGCCCGGGGGAATGAGTTCTGCCAGCAGGGTGTCGGCGAGGGTGTCCGCATCGGCCCGGCGGTGACGGCTGAGGCAGTCGGCGAGCCGGTGGAGGCCCGTGTCGATGTCCTCGTGGCGGCGTTCGACGAGCCCGTCGGTGTAGAGGACGAGGCTGGCGCCCTCGGAGAAGGACGCTTCGGCCTGGATTCTCGGAATGTGCTCGAAGCGGGCGCCGAGCGGCGGGTCGGTGGCCCGGTCGAGGAACTCGACGGTTCCGTCGGCGTGCAGCAGGGCGGGCGGGGGGTGACCGGCGCTGCTGTAGGTGACGGTGCGGCTTTCGCAGTCGATCACCGTCTGCAGAGCGGTGGTGGACTCGGCACCCTCCACCGAGCGGGCGTACAGGCCGAGCGCGTCGAGGGCGGCCGCGGGGCCGTCGGCCACACGTACGGCCGCGCTGAGCGCACTGCGGAGCTGTCCCATGACGCCGGCCGCGGTCAGGCCGTGGCCGACGACGTCGCCCACCGCGACCGCGAAGCGGCCGCCGGGCAGTTCGGCCAGGTCGTACCAGTCGCCGCACACGTTCAGGGACCCGACCGCGGGCTGGTAGCGCACAGCGCCCCGGCGGCGGCCCAGCGGTCCGGGCGCGGGGAGCATGGCGGACTGCAGGCTCAGGGCGACCTCGCGTTCGCGGGCGTGGGCCCGGCGCAGCCGCTCGTTGACCTCCTGGAGCTCCCGGGCGCGGGTGTACAGCTCGGCCTCCAGCGCCCTGGTCCGGTCCCCGCCGAACCGCCCGCCACGGGCGCGGATCAGTTCGGTGACCTCCTCCACCCGGTGCAGCACCAGGGCCACCCGCCCGTCCGGGCCGAGGACCGGGGCGTTGACCGGGCTCCAGTACCGCTCCTCCCACCGGCCGGGCCGGTCGGGGTCCTCGACGTCGTAGCGCTGCAGCGCCATGGCGTCGCGCTCCCCGGTGGCCACCACCCGCAGCAGCGACGCCTGGAGGTTGTGCGTGCCGGTCGCGGCGGGATCGTTGGGGTTGTCGGGGAACACATCGAACATGTAGCGGCCGACGATCTGGCCACGGGTGCGCCCCGACGCGCGCAGATACGCCTCGTTGACGTCGGCGTACACCAGGTCGGCGGTGAGCAGGGCCGCCGCGGCCGGCAAGGCCTGGAAAACCGCCTCGTAGTCGATCCCGGAGTGCTTCACGACGCCCTTCGCCTCTTGTGCACCAGCGGTCCGGCGAAACCTGCCGCACCGGACACCCGCGGGATCCCGACGTGACAGCGGCCGAACGACCACAGCGTGACCCAGCCCGGCGTCCCAGGGGTTCCATTGCGCCATCTGCGGCATGTCACCGGCCGTCGGCCGCCCCGGGCGAACTCGTGGGCACGCGTGCGGCGGGCGTCCCCGGGACCGGCGGAGCCGTGGTCCTGGCCAGGAGCGCCAGGGCCGTACGCGCGGGGGAATCCGGCGGAGCCGTGGCGACGACGATGCGCGGGCCCTCGCCTCCGGGGCTCTGCAGCGTCTGCTGGTTGACCGTCAGCGTGCCGACCAGCGGGTGGCGCATCTCGTAGTCGGCCACATCGCAGGGAACGATGCGATGGCGGGCCCACAGCCGGGCGAAGGCAGTGCTGCGCATGGTCAGTTCACCGATCAGCGAGGCGAGCCCCGGATCGTCGGGGTACCGGCCCGCCGTCATCCGCAGGCTGCCCACCACCGCTCTCGCCTTGGCCGGCCAGTCCGCGTAGAGCTCGCGGGTGTGCGCGTCGAGGAACACCGACTTCGTCATGTTCGGGCGCCGTGCCGGATCGGCCGGGCTGTCGGGGTCCAGATGGCAGGAGAACAGTGCGTGGCCCGTCCGGTTCCACCCGAGGACGGAGCCACGGCGGTCGAGGGCGACGGCGGGCGTGTCGCCCAACGCCTCCAGCATCGCCGTCGTGGCCGCTGTCATGCGCTCGACGCGGGGCTGTGCGGCCGGCCGGCTGCGGCGCGGTGTGCGCGCCAGCGCGTGCAGGTGTGCCCGCTCCGACTCGTCCAGCCGGAGCGCGGCGGCGATGGCGTCGAGGATCTCCGGCGAGGCGTTGCGGGACTGCCCCGATTCGAGCCGGGAGTAGTAGGGGGCGCTGATGCCGGCGAGCATCGCGAGCTCCTCCCGGCGCAGCCCGGGGACGCGGCGCCGTTCTCCGTACGTCTTCAGCCCGATGTCCTCGGGGCGCAGTTGGGCCCTGCGGGCCTGGAGGAAGTCGGAAAGCTGCCCGTTTCCGTTCATGACGTCGAGTATGCGAGCCCGGCGTACTCGAAGCCTCACCCTGTGGAGGTGGGCCTTCAGGGGGCCCGGCAGGGAGGTCGGCAGCGAGGTCGGGCAATACCTGCGCCGGTTCTCCCTGCGGCCTACAACCAAGCGCGTTCCTCACGAGTCTTGATCTTCCGAGGCAGTCGCATGCTGCCCCGCACGATCAAGACCGAAGGAACGCATGAACCGACCCAGAGGAACGACGGTCGCCACCGCGAGCGCCGTCGTACTCGCCACCGCGGGCAGCCTGCTCACCGCGGCCACCCCCGCGTCCGCCGCCGTGACCTGTGCATCGCCCGTCTTCACGCGGACGTTCTACGCGAACACCACCTTCACCGGGACCCCCAAGGGCACGGACTGCGATTCCGTGATCGACCAGAACTGGGGCACGGGCGCACCCGGCTACAAGGGCATGCCCGCCAACAACTTCGGCGTCCGCTGGTCCATGACCCGCGACTTCGGCTCCGGCGGGCCCTTCGCCTTCACCGCGTCCTCCCGCGACGGCATCCGCGTCTACGTCGACGGCGTCCGCAAGGTCGACGTGTGGAAGAACGTCGCCACCACCGTCTCCAAGACCGTCAACCTGACCATCCCTTCGGGCAGGCACAGTCTCCGCGTCGACTTCGTCAACTGGACCGGTGCCGCGAACGTCAAGTTCGCGTACACGCCGCGCACCACGGCGACCGTCGACAAGGTCAAGCCGCTCGTCCCCGCCGGGACCACCGTCGCCTACAGCACGGCGACCACGTCCACGAAGGTCAGCTGGGCAGCGAACAAGGAGATGGACTTCGCCGGGTATCGCGTGTACCGCCGGCTGAAGGGTGCCGTCTACCCCACGAAGCCCCTCGCGACCACGACGGCCACCTCGTGGACCGACACGACCGTCCCGAAGGACGGCAACGTCTACTACTACGAGGTCCGCGCCTACGACAAGGCCGGCAACACCTCCTCGGGCACCGCGGACCTCGGCATCACCACCGTCGACCGCATCGCCCCCGCCGCCCCGAAGGGCGTCGAGGACAACTGGGCCATGGGCAGCCCCACCAAGATCACCCTCTACTGGGACAGCAACACCGAGCCCGACCTTGCCGAGTACCGGGTCTACCGCTCGACCTCCCGACCGGTCGCCCTCACCCCGGCCAACCGGCTGGCCTCCACGGGCGGCGGGTACAGCGGACCGCTGCCGCAGACCGGTGACGTCTACTACTACGTCGTCACCGCCGTCGACACGCACGGCAACGAGTCCCCGGCCTCGGGCACCGCCATGTACTACAGCGACGACCTGACCGGCCCGGTCGAAACCCCGCTCGGCACCCGGGTCACGGAGGGCGAGACCGGCGTCACCGTCACCTGGGACGCCTCCGGGGGAACCAGCTCCGACTTCGCGGGCTGGTCGGTCTTCCGGGCGCTCAAGCCGCGCGCCTCCGGAATAACGGTGTGGGAGGTCGCCCAAGGGCTGAAGGGCACCACCACCTTCGTCGACAACACCGTGAAGCCCGGCACCACCTACTACTACTGGGTGGTCGCCAAGGACTGGGAGGGCAACCCGGGCCATTCGTCCGCCGACCTCCCGGTCACCGTCGCGGGCAACACGACCTCGCCCGCGGCGATCGAGGGCGTCACCACGGTCCCGAAGGAGAACGGCGTCACGGTCTCCTGGAAGGCGAGCGGCGACCCGTCCCTCGACCACTACCGGGTGCTGCGCGGCGCGTTCGCCGACGGGCAGTGGAACTGGACCCCGGTGGGCGACCGTACGAACGAGCGCCCGTGGCTCACGGGGACGACCTGGCACGACGTGACACCCGCCGACGGTGAGCAGGTGCGCTACGCCGTCGTCGGCGTCGACCAGTACGGCAACCAGCTCACCCCGGACACAGGCGCGACCGTCACCGGCGTCACCGAGCTGGACCTCCGTCCGACCGCCCCGCCCGCCACCGGCTCGCCCTTCACCTGGATCCACCCCAACGGGCCGAGAGACTTCAACCTGTACCTCGAAGACACCACGAACGAGAACGGCAGCGAGGCCACCGGGTTCAACGTCCGCCGCTGGAACCCGGCGACAGGGACGTTCGACCTGCTCGGCACGGGCGAGATCTCCTACCCCATGTCGTGGCACGACGCCGACCAGCCGAAGGCGACCACGCTCTTCTACCGCTTCACCGTCGTGTACGCGGACGGCACGGAGTCGGGCGCGACCGAGCTGGCCGGCGCGATCGCCTGAGCCTGGGAGCCGCACAGGACCGCGGTATCGCGGGTGGCCATCGCCTCCAGCAGCCCAATGGCGTGCTGCTGGAGCAGGCGCGCGGTGAGCGCGGGTGTCACGTCCAAGCGAACCGCCTACGCGGTCGCGGTCAGTGGATCGGGGTGCGCCGCCACGTAGCCGCAGGCCGCTTCGGAAAAGGCCCGGACGCGGTTGTTGTCCGCTGCGGAGAGCCAGATCAGGCGCCATTCGTACGCCGGGGCGCCCTTGATCGGGACGAACGCGACGTCGGGGCGAGCGTCGTACACACTCGCGTGGGACGGGACGGGGAAGACCCCGTGGCCTCCGCCGACCAGCGCCCACATCTCCTGGATGCTGCCGAATTCCGTGCTCCGCCCGGAGCCCCGGCCCTCCGGCGCTCTGCCGGGGGCGAACGAGGAATCCGCCTGCCCCGGAGCGAACAACCGCTCCGCGCCCTCGGGAGCGGCCCATCGGGCCGCCTGCCCGGGGACGGGCCTCCCGGCCGCCCGCCCGGGAGCGGACGTCCCCTCCGCCTGTCCCGAGGGTGCCCGCGGCCGCAGCACCTCGTACCGGGCGAGCTCCGTCATTTCCACCGCGTCCCGCCGCGCCAGCGGATGCCGAGCCGAGACGGCGAGCATCGGCGCCTCCCGGAACAGCATCGGGCCCGCGCTGTGGCCGGGTGCGAGCGTCGATACCGGTACCGCGAAATTGTCGATGAGCAGGACATCGATCACATCGTCGTGCAGTGGCGCCGTCCCGTCGGCGAAGCGGCTCTCGTGCAGCCGTATCTCGCATCCCGGATGCCGGGTCCGCAGCAGCTCCGCCGCGCGCATCACGAACTGTGCGGTGGCCGTCCCCAGGAACCCGACGCGCAGCACGCCGTCAACACCCCGGCCCGAGGCCACCGCTCGCGCGAAGGCGTCCAGGACCTCTTGGTACGCGGGCTTCAGGTCGTCGAAGAGGCGTCGCCCGGTCGCGGTGAAGGCCACCCGTCTGCTGGTCCGCTCGAAGAGGGCCGCGCCGACCGACCGTTCCAGCTTCTGGACCGTCTTGCTGACCATGGCCACCGAGACGTGCAGTCGCTCGGCGCTGCGCCCGAAGTGCAGCTCCTCGCCGACCGTAAGGAAGATCTCGATCTCACGCCGCTCCACGACTCCCCCTATCGTCAACCCACAGGTCAACGATCCTTGCAGGAATGGCAGTTGATGGCGACCCCCGGGTGGTCGAGGCTTGAGCACACCGCAGGAACGCGGTCACCGAAGCGCCATCCACGAAAGCCGAGGCGATCACCATGACTTCTCCCGCACTCACCCTGGTCCTGGGCGGGACCGGTAAGACCGGACGCCGTGTCGTACGGGAGCTGACCGGTCGCGGCCACGTGGTCCGGATCGGCTCACGGTCCGGCGGGATCCCCTTCGACTGGAACGACTCCACGACATGGCAGCCCGCCCTTGCCGGTGTGGACGCCGTCTACGTCTCCTACCAGCCTGACCTCGCCGTCCCCGGCGCCCCCGAGGCGATCGGCGCCTTCGCCGAACTTGCGGTACGGACCGGAGCACGCCGTCTGGTGCTGCTCTCCGGGCGCGGCGAGCCGGAGGCCGAGGCCTGCGAGAAGGCGCTGGCGGCCTCGGGCGCGGAGTGGACGGTCCTGCGTGCCGCGTTCTTCGCCCAGAACTTCAGCGAGGGAGACTTCCTCGGTCCGATCCTCGACGGGGAGCTCGCACTGCCGGTCGGGGACGTCGAAGAGCCGTTCATCGATGCCGACGACATCGCCGAGGTCGCCGCCACCGTCCTCGCCGAAGGCGGGCACACAGGCCGCACCTACGACCTGACCGGCCCCCGACTGCTCACCTTCGCGCAGGCCACGGCCGCGATCGGAGCGGCGGCCGGCCGCAAGATCGGCTACGCCACGGTCCCTGCGGACGCCTACGCCGCCGAGCTCGCCGCGCACGGCGCCCCCGCCGACGTCACCGGCCTGCTGACCTACCTGTTCACGAGTGTTCTCGACGGCCGTAACGCGTATCTCGGTGACGGCGTCCGGCAGGTTCTCGGCCGGCCGGCCCGCGACTTCACCGACCATGCCGCCGAAGCCGCGACCACCGGCGTCTGGACCCCCGAGGCCACCTCGTGAAGACTCTCCAGACCGGGACCCTGCTCGCTTCCGTCCTCGCTTCCGGCCTGATGGCGGGGCTGTTCGCAGCCTTCGCCTACGCCGTGATGCCGGGGCTGCGCAGTACCTCCGACCACACGCTCGTGGCGACGATGCAAGGCATCAACAAGTCGATCCTCAACCCTGTGTTCATGCTGCCGTTCATGGGGTCGATCCCGCTGATCGCCCTGGCGGTGTTCCTCGCCTGGCGCGGTCACGGGCGGCCGGCGTTGCCCTGGCTCGTCGCCGCGCTCGTGCTCTACCTGGTCGCGTTCGCGGTGACCGTCGCGGTCAACGTCCCGCTCAACGACCAGTTGGAGCGGGCCGGCGACCCGGGCTCCATCGGAAACCTGGCCGCCGTTCGCGAGCGGTTCGAGGCGGCCTGGGTCACCTGGAACATCGTGCGCGCGCTGTTGCACTCGGCGGCCTTCGCCTGCCTGGCCTGGGCCCTCGTCCTGTACGGCGCGGACGGGTTCCCCACCGACCGGGCAGCAGCGCCCACCTCCCACGGGACCGGCACGCTGCTCCGGACAGGCCCCGGTCCCTTTGCGCACGACGGGCACGGGGCCGACCACTGACGCGGCGTGCCTCCCCTGCGAGAACGGCACCAAGATCAACCACTGGCGGCTCGCGGGTCGACCTCGACGCTACCCCGGGTACGGCTCCCCGCAGGCACTGCAGAACTTGGGGCTGCGGTCCGCCGAGAGCCGTCCGCACTCCGGGCAGACCAGGTCCAGCATGCACGGGGCCTCGCCGCCCTCGTACGCCGCCGCCGGGGCCGGGACGGCCGGCTTGATCGCCAGCCCCGGACGGCGGCGGTGGACCGTCAGGTACGTCAGCCCGTCCGGCCCCGCCTCCAGGGCGCGGCGGGAGGTGCGGGGAAGCCAGGTGACGGTGGTCGGGGCGAGGTCCAGGGTGTCGCCGCCCGTACGCAGAAACCCGCCGCCCGCGAGGACCACCAGCAGCACGTCCAGGACGTCCTCCTGGTGCTCGCCCACTCCGGCGTGCGGCGGCAGTCGCACGACGTTGGCGTCCAGCTCCCGCCCCTGCTCGGCGAGGTGCCACAGGGCGCCGCGTCCGCCGGGGGCGGCGGAGGCGAGCAGTTCGTCCAGTACGGCAAGCACCCGAGGAGTGGCGTTCACGCCGCCGCCTCCTCGTCGTACCGCTCCCGGGCCTCGTGGACCCGGTCGAAGTTGGTCTCGGCCCAGGTCTTCACCGCGGCCAGCAGACCGCTCAGGCTGTGCCCGAGCTCCGTCAGTTCGTAGTCGACGCGGACGGGCACGGTCGGCGTGACGGTGCGCGTGACGAGGCCGTCCCGCTCCAGCGAGCGCAACGACTGGGTGAGCATCTTCTGGCTCACCCCGGCGATCCTGCGGCCGAGGTCGCTGTAGCGCATCGGACCTTCGCGCAGGGCGCTGACGATGAGGCTGACCCACTTGTCGCTCAGGCGGCCGAGCAGCTGGTTGGTCGGGCATTCCCTGAGGAAGGCGTCGTACGCGGATCGGGCTTCCTCGCGGCGCTGGGCCGCGGTGCGTGTCGCCATGAGCCTGCTGCCTCCGGTCCTACCTGTGGGTGGCCTACGCACCTCGAAGTACGTACTTACCGAAAGAGAGTAACTCTTCCTAGGTTTGTGGGGCGGGAGAAACCCGCACCGTTCACGGGCCCCCGCGCCCGGGGAATCAGGGAGACAGACATGCGTGCAGTGGTGGTCAAGAGGTTCGGCGGGCCCGAGGCCGTGGAGGTCGTGGAGGCCTCGCTGCCCGAGCCGGGTCCCGGCCAGGTGCGGATCAAGGTGGCCGCGGCAGCCCTCAACCCGGTGGACGCGGCGTACGGCGGGGGCTTCCTCGTCCCGCTGCCGAAGGACGGGCCGCTGGGGCTCGGATGGGACGTGGCGGGGACCGTGGACGCGGTGGGCGCGGGGGCGCCGTTCGCCGCCGGGGCCGAGGTGGTGGCGCTGGCGTACGGACCGGCGCCGGCCAAGGCCCAGGCCGAGTACGTGGTGGTGGACAGCACCGCGGTCGCGCCCGCCCCGGCCTCGGTGGACGCGGCCCACGCGGCGACCGTGCCGCTGAACACCCTGACCGCCGCGCAGGCACTGGACCTGCTGGACCTGGCTCCCGGGTCCACGCTGCTGGTCACGGGCGCGGCGGGTGCGGTCGGCGGATACGCGGTGCAGCTGGCCCACCGGGCCGGGATCACGGTCGCCGGGATGGCCGGAGCCGCCGACGAGGAGCTCGTACGGTCCCTCGGCGCGGACCGGTTCGTGGAACGCGGCGCGGCGGCGGGCCCGTTCGACGCGGTACTGGACGCGGCCGTGCTGGGCGCCGACGCGCTGGCGTACGTCCGCGACGACGGGGACTACGTGGGCGTCATCCCGCAGGCGGGCCCTCCGGGCGTGCGGGGCATCCGGGTCCAGGTCGTGGAGGTGGCCGCCGACGGCAACCGGCTCGCCGAGCTGGTGAAGCTGGTCGACGCGGGCGTCCTGACACCGCGGGTGGCGCGCACCTACCCCCTGGAGGAGGCGACCGACGCGTACCGCCGTCTCGCGGAGGGCGGCGTACGGGGGCGGCTCGTCCTGGTGCCGCGAACGGGCTGACTACGCTGTCCCCTTCGCACGACGCCGTCGAGCCGAGGGGACCCGCTGTGGACCGCGCGCCGGACGAGAAGTACCCGCCGACCGAGCCGTACGACCGGGGCATGCTCGACGTCGGCGACGGCAACCTCGTGTACTGGGAGGTCTGCGGCAACCCGGCCGGCAAACCGGCCCTCGTCGTCCACGGCGGTCCGGGCTCGGGGTGCGGCACCTGGGCCCGGCAGTACTTCGACCCGGACCTGTACCGGGTCGTCCTGTTCGACCAGCGCAACTGCGGCCGCTCCACCCCGCACGCGAGCGACCCGGCCGCCGACATGCGGCACAACACGACACCCCACCTGATCGCCGACATGGAGCTGCTGCGCACCCGGCTCGGCATCGAGAAGTGGCTGCTGTACGGGGGCTCCTGGGGCTCCACGCTGATCCTGGCGTACGCGGAGCAGTACCCGGAGCACGTCTCGGAGATCGTGATCGCCGCGGTGACGACGACCCGGCGCAGCGAGATCGACTGGCTGTACCGGGGCGCGGGGCAGATCTTCCCCGAGGCCTGGGACCTGTTCCGGGCCGGTGTCCCGGAGGCGGAGGGGCCGGACGGCCTCGTCGCCGCGTACGCCCGCCGGATGGAGAGCCCCGACCCGGACGTACGGGCCGGGGCGACGGCCGACTGGTGTGCCTGGGAGGACGCGGTGCTGTCCATGGAGGCGTACACCGGACCGGCCCCGTACAGCGGCCGGCCGGACCGAGCCCGGGAGGCCTTCGTCCGGATCTGTTCGCACTACTTCGCCCACGCGGCGTGGCTGGAGGAGGGCCGGCTGATCCGCGACGCGGGCCGCCTCGCCGGTATCCCCGGGGTCCTGGTGCACGGCCGCTTCGACCTGGGCGGACCGCTGACCACGGCGTGGGAGCTGGCCAAGGCGTGGCCGGACGCCGAGCTGACGGTCATCGACGCGGCGGGCCACCTGGGCGGCCCGGCGACCAGCCGCGCGGTGCTGGCGGCGCTGGACAGGTTCGCGCTGCGGGGGTGAGCCGAGCACGGCGCAGGCGCACGAAGGCCGCCGCCCGCCGGAGCGGGCGGCGGCCTCGGCGCCCAGGACCGGTCGATCACCAGGCGAAGGCCTCCGGGGACGGGCCGGGACCCGGGAAGATCTCGTCCAGAGAGGCGAGGATCTCCTCGCTCAGCTCCAGTTCGAGGGCGCGCAGCGCCGAGTCCAGCTGTTCCTGGGTGCGCGGGCCGACGATCGGGCCGGTCACTCCGGGCCGGGTCAGCAGCCATGCGAGGGCGACCTCGCCGGGCTCAAGACCGTGCTTGTCCAGCAGGTCCTCGTACGCCTTGACCTGCTCACGGACCTCCGTGCGCTCCAGCGCGCTCGCCGAGCGGCCGTCCTTGCGGCGCTTGCCCTCGGCCTCCTTCTTGAGCACACCGCCGAGCAGGCCGCCGTGCAGCGGCGACCACGGGATGACGCCGAGGCCGTACTCCTGCGCGGCAGGGATGACCTCCATCTCCGCGCGGCGCTCGGCCAGGTTGTACAGGCACTGCTCGCTGACGAGGCCGACACGGCCGTGCGCCTTCGCCAGCTCGTTGGCCTGGGCGATCTTGTAGCCGGGGAAGTTGGAGGAGGCCGCGTAGAGGATCTTGCCCTGCTGGACCAGGACGTCGATCGCCTGCCAGATCTCCTCGAACGGCGTGTGCCTGTCGATGTGGTGGAACTGGTAGATGTCGATGTAGTCGGTCTGCAGGCGCTTGAGGGAAGCGTCCACGGCCCGGCGGATGTTCACCGCGCTGAGCCGGTCGTGGTTGGGCCATACGGTGGCTCCGTCACCGGCCATGTTCCCGTACACCTTGGTGGCGAGGACCGTCTTGTCGCGACGTCCGCCACCCTCCGCGAACCAGGTGCCGACGATCTCCTCGGTACGGCCCTTGTTCTCACCCCACCCGTAGACATTGGCGGTGTCCACGAAGTTCAGACCTGCGTCGAGGGCGGCGTCCAGGATGCCGTGGCTGGTCGGTTCGTCGGTCTGCGGACCGAAGTTCATCGTGCCGAGGACGAGTCGGCTGACTTTGAGTCCGGTGCGTCCGAGCTGCGTGTACTTCATGGGTCACAAGCCAACTGCTTCGAGCCCACTCCAGGCAAGTACCGCCGTACACCGCCGTCCCAATGGGCACGGCCCGTCCGGTGGGGACGGGCCTGCCGGTCACACACGATCTCCGATCGCTCGTGACCGCTGTCGATCATTCGCAATGACGCTTCTAGGACCAGCCGTTGTCGTCCTGCGTGACGGCCGGGGCGGGGGCCGACCAGCCGTTGTCGTCCTGCATGACCGCCGGGGCGGGCGCCGACCAGCCGTTGTCGTCCTGCAGAACCACCGGGACGGGCTTGGACCAGCCGTTGTCGGCAACAGACCGGACAGGGGTGGACTCCATGACGGACTGACCGATAATGAGCGCCAGGGTCGCGGCGAAGCCGGAGGCGATCAGGGCGATGCGAGCAGAGAACGACTGCATGTGGAGTGTCCTTTGGTGAGAGTCCTGAAGAAGGGCCGGACGGGGCGTCGCTGTGCGTCGTCGTGCGGTCGAGCGGCTGTGTCAGGTTTGGCCGAGTTCCGGCTGCCTTCGACGACTTCAGCTTCCCGCGATTGAGAGCAGCGCGGCAGGGCATCTGACCCGGGTTATTCACGCCTGTCGCAAACACGAAGGGTGGACGGCAATGCAGCACTTCGAGGAGGGGGCCCCGGATGCGGAGCTGACTCCCGACGGCCTGAGGCTCTATGAGTACGCAACCGGGGTTGCCTCGTTCACCCCGTCCGAAGCCCAGTGCGCGCTCGGCCTGGACGAGAAGGAGCTGGTCACGGCCGTGCGGCGGCTGGAGGCCCTGCGGCTGCTGCGGCGGGACGCCGACTGCCCGGACCGGCTCACCGTGGTCTCACCGCAGTTCGCGGCCGGCCAGCTGCTGTGGCCGATGGAGCATCAGATACGGCAGCAGTCGGAAAGCGTCGAGCGGATACGGACGGCCCTCGCCGCGCTGGGCCCCTGCTACCAGAACGGCCAGCAGCGCCAGCAGGCCAAGGAAGTGGAGCTGCTGACCGACATCGCCGACGTACGGCGGCTGATCGACCAGCTGACGGACAGCTGCCGGACCGAGGCGCTCCATGTGCAGCCGGGGGGCGCCCGGGACCCCGAGGCGCTGCTCAAAGCGCGGGGCAGCATGGGGCGGCTGCTGGAACGCGGAGTCAGCAGCCGCTCGATCTACCAGCACCCGGCCCGCTACAGCCAGCACACGGTGGAGTTCGCCGAGTGGATGATGGAGCGCGGGGCCGAGGTGCGGACCCTGGCGGACGGCCCCGACCGGATGCTGATCTACGACCGCAAAGCGGCCGTGGTCAGCGTGCAGGGCGACTCGGCCCACGCTCTCGTGGTGTACGAGCCCAACCTCGTGGCGTTCATGGTGTCCTCCTTCGAGACCGCCTGGCGGGCAGCCGAACCCTTCCCGGTGGGCTTCGACCGCGAGTGGGCCAAACAGGTCTCCGAGGATCTGCGCCAGTCGATCGTCCGGCTGCTGACCGAGGGGCTGGACGACAAGGTCATCTCGCGCAGGCTGGGCATGTCGGTGCGGACCGTGCAACGCCACGTCGCCGAGATCATGCGCTCCCTCGACGCGAAGAGCCGTTTCCAGACCGGCTATCTGATCGGTCTGGACAAGGGCGGTGCTCCGCCCGCGTAGCCCGGTGCGGGCACGGCGGGCGGCTCACCACGGCGCGGCGGCCCTGCTCCTGGGCCGGCCGACGCCCCGGCGGCTGTATCCGACGGTCATCGCCCGGACCACGCTCGGGGTGATCGTCTCCTCGAGCAGCGACTCCAGGACAGTGCCGAGCGCAGTCGCGAGATGCAGGTTCTCGTCGTCCTCGGCGTGTGCCCGGGCCTGGGCGTCGGCCAGTTCCACCCAGGCCAGGCCGGCCGGCGGGGCGCCGGGCAGCGTCATCACGTACTCGTACTCGGTCTCGTAGGGGCCGCTGTGCGGCGCCCGGATCCACCACGGCGGTGGAAACATCGGCTCACTCACTCCGGCCTGCCCCAGCGGCGGCACCGGCGGGGCGACCAGGCGAGCGGCCCGGCCGGTGAGCCGGGCGACGGCCTCCAGCGCCGCGTCGGCCGGGTCGGCGCTCCCGGGCCAGTCCTCGCTGGGCAGTTCGAGGCCGCCGCCGGGCAGGACGCCCAGGAGCCAGGGCCGCCGCCCGTCCGGGCCGGGGCCGCGGGCGTACACGAAGCAGCGCAGGCCCCGCGCGGGGGCGGCGGCGTCGACGGGGATCACCGGGCCGGCATCCGGTCGGAGAGGCCGAGCACCAGAAGGGCCAGATTGACCCCGGGCCTGCCGAGTTCCTCGCTGTAGCGGTCGATGGCCGCGTTCTCCTCGGCGAGCGAGGTCCGGGAGCTGCCGGAGCTCACGCGGGCGTGGGTCTGCTTGCGGGCTGCCGCCGCGCGGCGGCCGACGAGTTGGATGATCTGCTGATCGAGGGTGGCGACGTCGTCGGACATTGGGCGCTCCATTTCCGGTTCGTTGTCCTGCGGTTCGTTGTCCTGCGGTCCGTTGTGCTGCGGTTCGTTGTCCTGCGGTCCGTGGTCTTCGCGGTGAGGCCGGTGCCGGTCAGCCGGCGGGTACGAGATCCGGATCCGTGGGGGCGGAGGTGGTGGTGCGGGTCCTGCGGCGCAAGGTGGTGAGGGCGACGAGACCGCAGAGCGCGGCGAGCGGCAGCCAGACCCAGGCCGCGTGGTCCAGGGAGATCAGCGCGACGCCGATCGAGGGGCCGAAGAACATGCCGACGCCCATCATCGAGTTGCACAGGGCGCTGGCGCGGGTGAGCTCGCGGTCGGGGACCTTGGAGATCAGCCAGGGATGGAAGGAGCAGGAGTACGCGCACTCGCCGAGGGCGAAGAGGACGGCGTACGCCAGCAGTCCGGTGAGCCTCACGGGGCCCGGGCCGAAGGCCGTGAAACCGGCGACCAGGAGGCCGGCGGCCCACAGGGCGACCGCGATGCGCAGACCGTGTTCCTCGGGGCGCTTCTCCAGCAGCTTGGTGATCGGCCGCTGGAGGGACACGATGACCACGACGTTGAGGGTGAGCATCACGGAGATCCAGCCGATGCCCGTGTCCATGAGGTGGTCGGCCACCAGCGGGGCGGTGGCCTCGAACTGGCTGTAGCCGATCAGGTAGGCGCCGAACTGGAAGAGTGCGGCGCCGAGGGCGGCCTTGATGAGCATGCCGGTGCCCAGGGCGTGGGCGGCGGCGCCGGTGGACTTCCCGGCCGGCTCCGCGTCGGCGGTCTCAGCGGTCTCACTCGCCTCGGTGGTCTCACTGGTCCCGGCGGTCTCCGTCGGCTCCGCGATCTCGGGGACCTTGCGGGCCAGACCGAGCGCGAGGGCCACCGGAAGGTACCCGAGCGCGTTCGCGATGAGCAGCCAGGTGATCGCGTCGCGGGAGAAGACGGTGAGGACGAGGCCGGCCAGCAGCGAGCCGGCCGCGAGGGTGGCGTTGAGGATCTGGTAGCGGCGGGCGAAGACCTGCCGGCGCTCCTGGGGCGGAACCAGGGAGTTGACGATCGGGATGATCGCGGCCATGAAGCAGCCCTGGCCGGCGCCTCCCAGGACCGCCGCGGCCCCGGCGGTGACGAGGTTGTGGCCCTGGGTCAGGAGCAGGAAGCAGCTGAGCCAGAGCAGCAGCCCGGTGATGCCGAGGGCGTGCCGGGGGAAGCGGACCGCCGCCGAGGCGAGCAGCAGCGAGACGGCCAGGTTGGCGAGGCCGGAGACGCCGTAGTAGACGGCGACCCCGGCGGTGCCGATGTCGGGCTGGGCCGCCAGATGGATGCCGATGAACGGGAAGACCATGCCGTAGCAGAACGACGACAGGCCGTGCAGGACCAGGATGCGGTTGACCGACCTGCGGCGTAGCGCGGCCAGACCGTCGGGCGTCCGGAGCATGGGTGTACGAACCTTCCTTGGGATCAGCGGGATCAGCGGGTCACGAGGGCGAGCACCCGGGCCGGACTGCCGGAACCGCCGACGATGGGCAGCGGCGCGGTGATCAGCACGGCACCCCGGGGAGGGAGCCGGTGCAGGTTGCGCAGCTGGGTGATGCCGTACTTGTCCGCGCCGTGGAAGTACCAGTGGCAGGGGTAGGGCTGGTCCCCGAACTCGCCGGCCTGGCCTGCGTCGGTGCCGACGGTCTCCACGCCGACGCCGATGATCCCGGTCTCCTCGGCCAGCCATCGGGCGCACTCGGTGGAGATGCCGGGTGTGTGCCGGCCGTTGAGGAAGTCGTCCTGGGAGCCCTGTCGGGACTCCCAGCCGGTGCGGTAGAGCAGCCAGCCGCCCGCGATGAGGGGGCCGTGCTCCTCCTGCCATGCCTCGACGTGGTGGCGCTGGAGCAGGAAGTCGGGATCGGCGGTGGCCTCGGCGGAGAAGTCCAGTACGCACGCGGGGGCGACCAGGCGCTGCGGCGGTACCTGGGAGACGTCGTCGAGGTCCTTGCCGGTGACCCAGTGGATGGGGGCGTCGAAGTGGGTGCCGGTGTGCTCGGAGAGGCGGATGTTGTTCCAGTAGACGGTGGGTCCGGCCTCGTCGTAATGGCTGATCACCTCCCGTTCGAAGGCCCATGGCTGGCCTCGCTCCGGTGGGAGCTGGATCAGCGGGGTCTCCTCGTTGAGCGGCGACGTGAGGTCGACGACTTCCACGGAGCCGTCGAGCAGGCCGGCCAGCAGGGGGGCGGTCGGGCTGGAGGGCTGGGTGTCCACGGCGGAGGTCATGTCACTTCTCCCCGGTGGTCTGGACGATGGTGGACCAGTGCCGGTAGTCGGGGTGCTCGCCCCGGACCACCGAGTCGTAGAGGTCCTGGAGCTTGCGGACCATCACGCCCGGGGCTCCGTCGCCGACCGGTATGCGGTCGAGGCTGGTGACGGGGGCGACCTCGGCGAGGGTGCCGGCGACGAAGATCTCGTCGGCGGTGTAGAGCTCGGTGCGGTCGATCTCACGGCGCTCCATGGGGATGCCGAGTTCCTTCCGGGCGAGCTCGCCGACGGTGGCGACGGTGATGCCTTCGAGGACGCCGCTGGTGCCGGGCGGGGTGATGAGCTTGCCCTCGTGCAGCATCGCCACGCAGGAGCCCGGGGCCTCGGAGACGCTGCCGCGCTGGTTGAGCAGGAGCGTGGTGTCGTAGCCGTTGCGGATGGCCTCGTGGTGGGCGAGACGGCTGTTGTGGTAGTTGGCGCCCGCCTTGATGCGCGGCGGCATGGAGTCGTCGCTGATGCGGCGCCAGGAGGAGACGGTGGCGGCCAGACCGCCCTCGAAGCCCCGGCCGCGCGGGGCGCGGGTGGAGGTGATGTGGACGCCGGCGTCGTCGGTGTGGCTGAGCGGGTCCGCGTTCGGGCCCATGTTGAAGTACGCGACGACGCAGATGTGTACGTCCTCCTCGAACGCGTTGGCCTTGAGGACGTCGAGTACACCGGCCTTGAGCTCGTCGTCGGTGTAAGGGATCTCCATCCGCAGGCTCTTCATCGAACGGCGCAGCCGGGCCAGGTGCTCGTCGATGCGGAAGACCGCGAGACCGCTCCGGCCGGGGCGGCGGTAGGCGCGCAGCCCCTCGAAGACGTTGGCGCCCCAGAACGCGCCCTGGGACCGGGCGTGGACGGTGCACTGGTCCCAGTCGACGATGGTGCCGTTGAGCCAGGCGTGAGTGGGAAGTTGGGGTGTGGTCACTTCGTACTCCTGATGCGGGATACGGGAAGGGGAGAGGGGTCAGGCAGCGGCTGCGACGCGCTCGCGGGCGGGCTCGCGGGCGGGCGTGGTGGCCTCGGCGCAGCGGGCGAGTGTGGCGGCGAAGAGCTCGGGCCTGGCGGTGTCGGCCACGGCGCCGATGTGTCCGTCCGGCCGGACGATCAGGCAGGTGCCCTCGGGGGCCCGGTACGCCTCGCGCAGCACGCTGTCGCGGTCGCGGAGCACGGTGACGCCGTCGGGCATGTCGTCGGCGGGTCCGGCGGTCGGGACGGCGAGTTCGCCCTCGCGCAGGACGACGACCAGGTCGGTGTCGAGGCCGCGGGTGTCGGCGAGCGCCCGCTCGGCGAAGGCGCGGGCGGCGGCCCGGTCCTGGGCGAAGTGGAGGACGGTGAACCCGGTTCCGTACAGCTGGCGGATGCGGGCGGCGCCGGGGGCGGTGATCCGCGCGTCGGGGGCGAAGGCGCCCAGCAGCGGGTGCAGTTCGGCGGACTGGATCACGGGCGAGTCGACGTACGTGTGCGGTTCGGCCATCCTGCCGCTGTTGACCTTGTCGCGGGCTCCCTGGAACGGCTGGGAGAGGGTGAGCAGTACCTTGCGCGCGAGACGGCGCACCAGGTTGGGCGGCACCATGAACTTGATGGTTGCCTCGGTGACGGCGAGGTTCTCCTTGGCGGCCGCGTAGCGCTCGTCGTGGTAGGTGTCGAGGAGGGAGTCCCCGGCCTTGCCCTGCATGACCAGGGCCAGCTTCCAGGCGAGGTTGTCGGCGTCCTGGATACCGCTGTTCATGCCGCGGGAGCCGTACGGCGGCAGGGAGTGGGCGGAGTCGCCGGCGAAGAAGATCCGGCCGATGCGGAACTTCTCGACCACGCGCTGGTGGAAGCGGTAGGTGGACAGCCAGTCGATCTCGTAGTCGACGTCGCCGATGACGGCGCGCACCCGCCGGTCGAAGCGGCCGTCCGCGCGCTCGGCCTCGATGTCGGTCTCGGGGGCGAGCTGCCAGTCGATGCGCCAGATGTCGTTGGGCTGCGGGTGCATGACCAGCTGGCGACCCGGGTTGAAGGGCGGGTCGTAGTGGAAGTGGCGCTCCTTGGCGAGCGGCAGCTTCACCTTCAGGTCGGTGATCAGGAAGCGGTCCCGGTGGCTGTAGCCGGTCCACTCGACGCCGGTGAACGTGCGCACGGGGCTGCGGACACCGTCGCAGGCGATCATGTACTGGCAGCGGTAGTCGCGCGGGCCGTCCGGTGTGTCGGCGGAGACGGTGACGGTGTCGCCGTCCTGCTCGACCCCGGTGATCTCGTGGGCCCAGCGGACCTCGCAGAGCGGGTCGGCCTCGACCTTCTCCAGCAGAAGCTGCTCGATCCGGTACTGGGATATGTTCACGAACGGGCCGTAGCCGATCCGGCGGGTGTACTCGGCCGCGCGGATCTCCTTGCCGCGCACATAGGTGCGGGCCGTGGTCCAGGTGACGCCCTCGGCGCCGATGGTCTCGGCGCAGCCGAACTTGTCGAGGGTCTCCAGCACGTCGCCCTGGATGAGGCACGCCTTGGAGCCCTGTCTGCGCAGCTCGGGGTCGCGCTCGAAGAGGACGCTCGGGATGCCGAAGGAGGCGAGGCGGGCCGCCAGGGTCATGCCGACGGGACCGGCACCGACGATGCCTACGGGGATCAGGTCGCTGCTCATGCTGTCTCTTCGCTCTCTGTGCGGGGTGCGGTGCCGGTGAGGGCTTCGGTACGGGCTCCTGTGTCCGTGTCAGGGGCCTCGGTGACGCTGCGGAAGACCGGGATCTTCCGTACCGAGCTGAGGTACGGGGTGCCTTCGGTCGCGCCGGTGCCGGAGCGGGTGCCGAGCATCCGGACGGCGATCCGGTAGTGCGTCTGGCGCCAGCGGCGCAGCGAGCCGGCGAAGCCGAGCATCGAGGCGGTCAGCCGCTCGCGGTCGGCGGCGCTGAAGCGGGGGTCGGCGAGGGCGGCGCCGCAGGCCTCGTCGAGGGTGGGCTGGCCGGCCAGGACCCGCTCGTGCACCTCGGGGGTGGAGCGGTAGGCGGGCGAGTCGAGCCGGTCCTTGTCGGGCACCCGGCACAGGGACTCGACCAGCTTGTAGTTGCGGGACTGGATGGCGCTCGCGCCGTCGGTGAAGTCCCGGAAGACGCGGAAGGATTCGACCTGCATGGTGGCCAGCAGCGAGAACAGCGGTGCCGACTCGGCGAGAACGGTCTCGGCGACCGCGAGGTGCCCGGTGGCGTCCCCTGTCCGGGCGTCGTCCAGGTCGCCGATGGCCGTACGGATGCTCAGGGCCAGCAGCGCGAAGGTGGTCTCGAAGGTCTGCAGCACGCGGATGAACATGTGCTCGTCGTGCGATATGTAGACCGGCAGCATGCTGAGCTTCAGCACCTGGCGCTCGCGCGGGTCCAGCAGCTCTGCGTCGGCCAGCTCCCACAGCTGGGCGGCCTGCTGAACCGGTTCGGCGGCGGTGAGCCGCTCGCCGTACCCGAGCCTGGCGAGCGCGGGCTTGGCCACCCGGACGGCGAGCCGGCAGCGCTTCTCCACCATCCGGGCGTCGGGCCGCATCTCCGGGAGCCACTCGGTGCGTCCCTCGGCGGCGGCCAGTTCGAACCGCAGGAGGTCGGCCAGGAGCTGGACGGTCAGCCGGTCCCGGGTGACCCGGGCGGCCTCGGCGGCTGCCGGCCCGTCGTCGGCGGTCGGCAGGCCGAGCACGCTGAGGGAGGTGTACGAGGGGTAGTCGTACCGGCCGTCCCACTTGTCGAGCGCGGTGTCCAGGAAACGGTCGAGCAGCAGGCGGTCCGCCGCGTCGGCGGGCGTCGGCGCCTCGGGGGCGAGCCGCTCCCTGGCCAGGGCCAGGGACTTGAGGATCTCGTCGGGGACGAAGTGCTTGCCGACGCGGTGGAACTCGTGGGTCACGGCGGGGTACGGGAAGCGGCTGGGTACGGGATCGGTCAGCCAGTCGGTCAGCTCTTTCACGCTGCGGGTCTCACTTTCGGGAGTGGGACGGTGAGGGCGGGGCCGGTCAGTGCGCGGAACTCGCGCATGGCCTGGCAGAGGGCCTCCACGTCGTCCGTGGAGTTGTAGTAGTGGAAGGACAGGCGCACGACGGGCCCGCGTGGGCTGACGGCGATGCCCTGGCCCGCGAGCCAGCCGGCGAGGGCGCGCGGGTCGGCGTCGTACAGGCCGAGGTGGGCGCCCTGCAGTTCCGGCCTCTCGGCCTTGCGGACCCGTTCGCCCTGGGCGGTGAGGGTGCGCGCGGTGCGGTCGGTCAGGGCACCGACGTGGCGCCGTACGTCGGTCATGTCGACGCCCCGGAACAGGCCGAGCGCCGCGTTGGCGGCGTACACGGCGGGCACCGCCGGGGTGCCGGTCTCGAAGCGCCGGGCGATGGCCGGGAAGTCCAGCCGCAGCGGGTCGAAAGCCATCGGCTCCACGCGCCCGAACCAGCCTGTGAGCTGCGGGTCCTGATCGCTGGTCAGTCCGGCGCGGGCGTAGAGGAAGGCCAGGCCGGGGAGTCCGGCCAGGTACTTCATCGTCCCCGCGACGAGGTAGTCGCAGCCGATGTCGGCGACGTCCACGGACATGACGCCGACGGCCTGGTAGGCGTCGACGAAGGTCAGCGCCCCGGCGGACCGGCCGGCCTCGACGATCTCCGAGACCGGCGGCCGCTCGGCGAACTGGTAGGTGGACATCGGGACCGACACCAGCGCGGTGCTGTCGCCCATGGCCGCCGTGTAGTCGGAGGCCCGGATGCGGCCGGTGGCCTGGTCGCCCGTGAAGATCACCCGGGCGCCGCGCGGCCGCTGGGCGAGCCAGACGTGCGCGACGGACGGGAACTCCTCGACGGTGGTGACGATGTCGACCCGGGTCTCCAGCGAGAGTGTGGAGACCACCTGGTAGGCGCCGACGGAGGCGTTGGGCAGGATCGCGATCTGGTCCGGACCGGCGCCGATCAGGTCCGCGAAGCGCTGCCGGGCCTCCTCGATCTCCTGCTCGAACCGGCCCCAGGGTGCGCCGTGGGCCGTGATGGCCTCCTGCATCCGCTCCAGCGCCTCGTCGACCGCGTCGGACCGGGCACCGAGACTGCAGCTGGCCAGGTGGACCGTCCGCTCCAGCATCGGGAAGCCGCGGCGGAATGCGGCGGCCGTGACGTCCCCGACGAGGCGGTCGGGGGTGGCCGGAGCGGGCGCGGTGGCAGGAGCCGACGTGGTGGCCGGAGCCGGCGCGGTGGTCTGGGCGGGCGCGGTGGCCGCGCTGCCGCGGCTCATGCCGTGCTCGTCCCGGCGGGCGGCGCGCTGCCGCCTCCGGTCATCGGGCAGACGGGCGGCGCGGCCTCCGCGGCGTACTCGGGAGCCGGTTCGTCGTCACCCATGGGACCGGACAGGGTCAACTCGGTCCGCAGTTCCCACAGTTGCGGGAAGAACTTGTGGCTGATCAGCGTGGCCAGGAAGTCGCTCGGCGCGCCCTTGGTGCCGACCACGGAGTGGCCGATGACCCGGGTGACCATCTTGTAGTGCTGGGTGCGCCACAGCGAGATCCGCTCGTCCCAGTCGATCATCGCCTCGGCCAGCCGGTAGTCGGCGGTGTCGTGGCCGCTGCGGTAGACCTCCACGAGGTCGGTGCCGCGCGCCTCGATCAGCCGGCGGAAGGACTTGTCGATGTCCTGGCTGACCATCCGGACTTCTTTCCAGCCCGGGGACTCGAAGCCCGAGCCGTGCCCGAGGACGGTGCGGATGATCTGGAAGTCCGAGGGGGCGAGGTGCCGCATCATCTCCAGCTGGTCGGCGGTCATCCGTACGCCGAGAGAGGCGCGGGCGAGCAGCCTGGCCGCGGTGTCCGGCTGCCCCGCGTCGATCTGCCGGCCCGCCTCCGCGACCTCGTAGCAGGCGAGCTTGAGCCACAGCTCGGTCGACTGGTGGACGACCTGGAAGAGCATCTCGTCCCGGTGGATCATGTCCTCCGGGCGGCGCTGGAGCGACAGCAGCGTGTCGGTCCGCATGTAGCGCGTGTAGTCGTTGTCCCCTTCTCCTTCGAGTACGGGAACCGAGTAGTCCTTGGACACGGTGCTCCAGTCAGGCGTTCGTGGTGGACAGGGCGAGCGGCTCGGCGCGCACCCGGAAGTCCGTGGCGGTGGCGGTGATGGCCGCCTCGGTGGCGGCGCCGTCGGCGGCCCGGAAGCGGAAGCGGCCGCCGACGTGCTCGTAGTAGGCGTCCGCGTCGGGCAGTACCTCGCCCGGGTGCAGGACGACCTCGGCGTAAGGGCCTTCGGCGCGGCCGGTCATGGAGGTGGACTCGGTGATCCGGCAGGGCCGTTCGGCCGGTGCGGGCATGAGCATCCAGCCGGCCACCTCGTCGGCGGCGTACGGCGCTGCGGCGGTGGGCGGCACCGGCGGCAGCGGGCGGTCCAGCTGCAGCTGCCAGGCGGCGTGCATCAGGTCGTAGCCGTGCACCTCGCGCCAGAGGAAGGGGATCTCGGCGCCGCCGACGCGGGCACCGCACTCCAGGAAGCGGCAGACGGTGCTCCCGTCCGGGGCGCGGTCGAGGAACAGTTCGAGGTGGAAGACGGTGGCGCGGCCCGGGGACAGCGCGCCGAGGTAGGCGGTGGCGGCGCGGTCGACGGCCGCGTTGACCTCGGGGTCGTCGATCTCGACGGAGCCGAGGAACGTACCGCCGCGGAAGCCCAGGCAGGTGTTGAGGTAGCGGGAGGCCCGCCAGGCCAGCAGCCGCTGCCCGTCGAAGACGCCGTCCACATGGGAGATCGGAGCCTCCACGAAGGCCTGCACCAGCATCGGTTCGCTGTCCAGGTCCAGGCCGGTGACGTCCTCGGGGCCGTCGACCCGGACCACGCCGGCGCTCGAACTGCCGGTGCGCGGCTTGACGATGACCGGCCAGCCGGCTGCCGCGCCGAAGGCGAGTACCGCGGCGGTGTCGGTGGCGGCGGCGAAGTCCGGTACGTCCAGGCCGGCGTCCGCCACGGCCCGGCACATCACGTACTTGTCGCGGAAGACGATCTGCGACGGCTGGCGGGGGCCCGGGACGTCCCACTCCTCGCGGAGTGCGGCGCCGACCAGCAGGTCGTCCTCCTTGAGGGCGACGATCGCGGCGGGCGCGCCGTGCCGGGTGGCGAGCGCGCGGACCTCGGTACGGACCCGCTCCAGGTCGTCGGTGGCGGGAACCAGCACGACCTCGTGGGCCTGGGCCGGTACGGAGCCGGTGCCGACCTCGGTGGTCACATAACTGACCCGGTTCTCGGCATGGTCGATATAACTGGTGAATTCTGCGTATCGCTCGCGCCAGCGGTTGATCACGACAATGTGCGGACGGTCGGTCATATGCGGGACTCCTCGAATTCGGCTTCCGGGTAGGTGAATACACAGGTGCCGCGGGTTCCGGGATTCGCGTACGTGATCACGGCACCGTCCCGCGGTTGCAGGGCGCGGCAGAATGCGCCACCGAATCCCTGGGGGGTGACGAAAATCCCCCAGTTCGCGACCCATTCCCCGGTGTTTCCGGTCTCCGGATCGACAACCGTTTCCAGGGCCGGTACGACCAGTTCCTGCGCGACGTAGTCCCGTACGGCGGTGGCCTCCAGGGCCTCCTCCCACTGGGCGTCGGTGACATCGCGGCCGATCACCACGCCGTCGGCGCTGTACCCGATGCCCGGCTTGAGGACGAGCGCGGCGCGGTGCGCACGGGCGTGGGCGAGGGCGTCGTCGGAGCCTTCGGTGCCGAGCACCCAGGTGCGCGGCAGCACCCGGTCGACCAGCTCCCGCTCGGCGTCGGTCAGCGCGGCGCGGACGGCCGGCAGGTGCAGCAGGCCGAGCGCGGCCTTGCTGGTGAACAGGGCTCCTTCGAGCGGGGTGAACTGGGCGGTGCGGCCTGCCGCGTGGGCCTGGTTGAGCCGCGTCAGGGCGGCGCGGGCGACCGGGTGGCCGGCGATCTGGCCGGCGGCGAAGTAGCGCAGGACGACATCGACGGGGCGGCCGTGCAGGGCGAGCTTGCCGTCCGTCTCCTCGGTCAGCTCCTGGATCTCGCCGAGCAGCAGCTCGATGCCGTGGCGGCTCATGTCCTCCTGTATGGAGAGGAAGACGCTGTTGTGGTCGCCGAGCGCGTCCGGGCCCTCGATCAGGGCCACCACCGGGCTCACCGGGTCGGCGCCCTCGACCCCGGCGGCCGCCGCACGCAGCTCGGCCACGAGGTGGTCCATGGTGTCGGTGTGGCCGAGGTCGTTGGCCTCGGCGAAGGCGCGGAAGGCGGGGACTTCGAGGAAGGCCCGGTTGAGCTGGGCGCTGTCCACGCCGCCGAGTTCGCTGCCGACGTTGAGCTCCAGCAGCCGGAAGCCGGTGCCGTCGTGGAAGGCGTCGGCGCGGGCGTACAGCAGAGGGTCGCCGGTCGCGCCCTCGCTCATCACCTCGACGAGCTCCTCGGGCAGCCCGATGGCCGCGCCGTAGCGGTTCAGGTCGCCGTCGAAGCAGCGGCCCGGCAGTGAGACGAGGATCCGGAAGACCGCCGCGAGGTCGTCGGCGAAGGCGCCGATCTCCCGCTCGGAGACGAAGATCGGGCGGGGCAGCAGGACGTGCCCGTAAGCCTTGCCGTACTCCGCCGGGACGGTGGTCCGCGAGGTCAGGGTGCGTAGTCCGCTGTCCGGATTCGCTGATTCCGTGAGGTAGCGGACGGTGGCTGAATTCTCCATGGGCGGTCTCCTTTTCTTCCGGATCGGGGCGTGCCGGATCACGGCGGCGCCGAAAAGCCGGGGAAATTCAGGGAACTTGAGGAAGGTGGAGGATCGAAGAATCGAAAGCGGTCGGGGAACTCGTGTGTTCGGCAGAGCTCGCACGATCGGGAAGCTGCGGGTTTCAGGCGGTGGAATCGATCCGCGGTGACGTGATTTCACTGTGGCACCGCCGTCGGCCGCCGGCGCCGTCGGCCGGGCTGCGCGTTTACGGCTGTCGTGAATACGCCAGGGGGTTCCCGGAGGCCATAATGGGCCGGACCCGGACGAAACGGCAGGGGCGGGGGTTGGCACGGTTGCGCACCGCTCGGCCTGCTGCTTACCTACTAGCAGTTCAGGAGGCCTGCGCCCCTCCGGACGATCCGCGGTGACACCGGACCGTCCACAAGGGAGAACACGCCATGCCCCGCCTGCAGTTCATCGTCGCCAGCACCCGCCCCGGCCGCGTCGGCCCCGCCGTCGCCGCCTGGGCCGCCGAGGAAGCCCGTCGGCACGGCAGCTTCGACATCGAGACCGTCGACCTCGCCGAGATCGGCCTGCCCTTCTTCGACGAGCCCGAGCACCCCTCCGAGGCCGCGTACGTCCACCAGCACACCAAGGACTGGAGCGCCACGGTCTCCCGCGGCGACGCCTACGTCTTCGTGATGCCGATGTACAACGGCACTTTCACCGCGCCGCTGAAGAACGCCATCGACTTCCTCTACCAGGAGTGGCAGGACAAGCCGGTCGCCCTCCTCAGCTACACGGCCGGCCCCTCGGGCGGCGTACCCGCCGTCGAGGCGATCCGCCCGATCCTCACCCGCATCGGCTTCCGCGCCGCCGAGCGCAGCATCTCCGTCCCCGGCATCGCGGAGCTGACCGGTCCCGACGGGTTCCGTGCCCCGGAGGGCCTCGCCGTCGAACTGGGCGGCGTACTCGACGAGGTGGCCAAGCTGCTCGCCGACACCGACGCCGCCCCCGCGCAGGTCTGAGAGGAAGCAGCCATGACCGCACCGTCCCCGCAGTCCGCGCCTGTCCCCGCCGAGCGCCTGGTCGTCGTCGGCAGCGGCGGCCGCCCGTACCGCGAGTACTCCTTCCAGTCCCTGCAGGCGCGCTACACCCTCTCCGCGGTGCTGTCCGCCGAGCCGACCTGGCAGCGTGAGTACCTGGATTCGTACATCGTCGCCGACCTGTCCGATCCGCTCGCGATCGCCGACGCCGTCCTCTCCCTCGCCGGCCCCGGCAACCCCTCCGTCGCCGTCCTGACCTGGGACGAGACAGCGGTCGAGGCCACCGCCGAGGCCGCGGCCAAGCTCGGACTGCCGCAGCTGTCGGCCGAGGCCGCCCGCCACTGCCGTGACAAGTACGCCACCCGCTCGCTGATGTCCGATGCCGGCCTCGGCGCCGTCCGCCACCGGCTCGTGACCGACGCGGACCAAGCCGTCGCCGCAGCCGACGAGTTCGGCTACCCCGTCGTCCTCAAGCCCCGCGCCCTGGCCGGCAGCATCGGTGTGACCCGCGCCGACGACGAGAGTCAGGTGCGGGAGGCCTTCGCGCTCGCCGACGGAGCCGCCTTCGCCACGCTCCCCACCGGCCACGGCATCCTCGTCGAGGAGTTCCTCGACGGCCCCGAGATCAGCATCGACAGCGCCGTCCACGACGGTGCCGTCCACATCGTCCACATCGCCCGCAAGCGGCTCGGATTCACGCCGTACTTCGAGGAGGTCGGCCACCTCGTCGCCGCCTCGTACGACGAACCGTGGACTGACGAGGTGCGCGCACTGGTCACCGGCGCCCACCGGGTACTCGGCGTCACCACGGGCGTGACCCACGCCGAGGTCCGCCTCACCTCGCGCGGCCCGCGCCTCATCGAGCTCAATGCCCGCCTCGGCGGCGACCTGATTCCCTTCATCAGCGCCTTCGCCACCGGCATCGACCTGGTGAGGGCAGCCGCCGAACTGGCCTTCGGCCGCCTTCCCGACCTCACCCCGACCCGCGATCTCACCGCCGAGATCCGGTTCGTCTACTCCGGCACCGACGGCCACGCCCGCGCGCTCGACCTCACCGCGGCCGCGGCCGTACCCGGCATCGCGCACACCGCCGTCCTCGCCGAGCCCGGCGACCGGCTGCTGCTGCCGCCCCGTCAGGCGATCCCGCGGCTGGCCGCGCTGGTCGCCGTGGGACCGGACGAGGGCGCCTGCGGGCAGGCCCTGGACCGGGCCGAAGCCGTCGTGGACCGTACGACGGACCCACTCCGGGAGACGGAGGCCGACGCATGACCGCTCCCGTCGCCGTCTCCGCCCCTGTCGTCGCGGGCGTCGTCCCCGGCCCTGACGCGGCACGTGTCCTGGCCGCCGCGCACGCCTACGTTCCGCTCTACATCGAGCTGCTCGCCGACACCCTCTCCCCGGTCACCGCGTTCGCCCGGCTGTGCGGCCCCGGTCTGGAGGAGCCCGGTCTGCTGCTGGAGAGCGTCATCGGAACCGACAACAGCATCGCGGTCGGCCGCTACTCGTACATCGCGCACCGCACCCGTCCCGTCCCGCTCGGCGACGGCGACCCGCTCGTCGCACTGCGGCCGCTGGCCGACCGTGACGTCGCGCGCGTCCCCGGGCTGCCGCCCTTCCACGGCGGCGCAGTCGGCTATCTCGGCTACGAGAGCGCCCGCCACTTCGAGAGCCTCCCCACAGCCCCCGGACCCGGTCCCGGCATGCCCGAATCGGTGTTCCTGCAGGCCGACGACCTGGTCGTGTTCGACCACGCCACCCGCCGGCTGCTGATCACCACGCTCCACGACACCGCCGCCGAGACGTACGAGGACGCCGTCGGCCGGCTCACCGCCACCCGCGACCACCTGTTCGGCGACCAGCCGCACCGCCACCACGGTCCGGGCAGCGCCGGAACGCGGCCGCTCGCACCGGCCCGTACCGCCGAACAGCAGGACCGCTCCGCCTGGCACGCGCACACCAGCGAGGAGCGCTTCCTCGGCATGGTCGACACCGCCCGCGAGTACATACGGGCCGGCGACATCTTCCAGGTCGTGCTCTCCCAGCGGTTCAGCAAGCCGCTCGCCGCCGAACCCCTCGACGTCTACCGCCACCTGCGCGCCGTCAACCCGTCGCCGTACATGTTCCACCTCGCCCTCGGCGGCGGCAGGCACGTCATCGGCGCCTCGCCGGAACTGCTGGTGAAGGTCGAGGACGGCCGGGCGCAGACCCGCCCGCTCGCCGGCACCCGCTGGCGCGGCACCGACGCCGCGACCGACGCCGCACTCGAAGCCGAACTCCTCGCCGACGAGAAGGAACGCGCCGAGCACGTCATGCTCGTGGACCTCGGCCGCAACGACATCGGCCGGGTCGCCGCGCCCGGCACCGTGCGGGTGGACCGGCTGATGGAGGTCGAGCGCTACTCGCACGTCATGCACCTGTCCTCGACCGTCAGCGGAGACCTCGCCGACGGCCGCACCCCGTTGGACGCGCTGCGCTCCACCTTCCCGGCGGGCACCGTCTCCGGCGCCCCCAAGATCCGGGCCATGGAGATCATCGCCGAGCTGGAGGAAGAGCGGCGCGGCGTGTACGGCGGTGCCCTCGGCTTCATCGGCACCGGCGGCAGCCTGGACACGGCGATCGCCCTGCGCACCCTGGTCATCGCCGACGGGAAGGCCTGGGTCCAGGCCGGTGCCGGGGTGGTCGCCGATTCCGACCCGGCCGCCGAGTACCGCGAGACCCTCAACAAGGCGCAGGCCCTGTTCGCCGCCGTGGAACGGGCGGAGGCGTCGACATGAGCCGACACAACCGTGCGCCGGTCCGCGTCGCCGTCGTCGACAACTACGACTCCTTCACCTACAACCTCGTCCAGTACCTCGCACAGGCCGGGGCCGAACCCGTCGTCCACCGCAACGACAGCGTCACCACCGGGCAACTCGCCGCCCACGACGCCGTCCTGATCTCACCCGGCCCCGGCACCCCCGGCCAGGCCGGCATCAGTCTCGCCGCCGTCCGCGACCTCAGCGGCCGGCTCCCCCTCCTCGGCGTCTGCCTCGGCCACCAGTCCATGGCGGAGGCGTTCGGCGCCGAGGTGGTCCGGGTGGGCCCGGTGCACGGCAAGACGGAACAGGTACGGCACGACGGCACCGGCGTCCTCGCCGGCCTGCCCGACCCGTTCACCGCGACCCGCTACCACTCGCTCGCCGTCGACCTCGTGACCATGCCCGACGAGCTCCTCGCCAACGCCTGGGCCCAGGACGGCACGGTCATGGGTCTGCGCCATCGCACCCACCCCACGTACGGGGTGCAGTTCCACCCCGAGTCCGTCCTCACCGAGCAGGGCATGCGCATCGTCGTCAACTTCGTCGAGTCCGTCGAACACTTCCACTCACACCCACTTGAGGGGGTCCGGTGAAAACCGCTCTGCGCACGCTGGCCGAGGGCGGCCGGCTGACCCGTGAACAGGCCGGACGGGCCATGGCCGCCGTACTCGGCGGAGAAGCGACTCCCGGCCAGATAGCCGGCTTCGCCATGGCGCTGTCCGCCCGGCGTGCCGACATCGAGGAGATCGTCGGACTGGTCGCCACGGCCCGCGCCTTCGGCGCCCGGCTGACCGGCGACGGCCGGGTCCTGGACACCTGCGGCACCGGCGGCGACGGTCACGACACCTTCAACATCTCGACGACCGCGGCCGTCGTCGCCGCCGCCTGCGGGGTCCCCGTCGCGAAGCACGGCAACCGCAGTGCCTCCTCCGCCTGCGGCAGCGCCGACGTCCTCGAAGCACTGGGCGTACGCATCGACCTGGGTCCGGAACAGGCCGCGGCCTGTCTGGAGGAGGTCGGCATCACCTTCCTGTTCGCGCCGGTCTTCCAGCCCGCCTTCAGGTACGCGGCCGGACCCCGCCGGGAACTGGGCGTACGGACCGTCTTCAACGTCCTCGGACCGCTCTGCAACCCGGCCGGCGCCCGCTACCAGACCCTCGGGGTCTCCGACCCGGCCCTGCTCGAAGTGATGGCCGAGGTCCTGCACCGGCTCGGCACCGAGCGCGCCCTGGTGTTCTGCGCCGACGACGGCCTGGACGAGCTGAGCACCTGCTCGCCGTCGCGCGTGGTGGAACTGACCGCCGGCACCACCACCTCCTACCGGCTCGACCCCGCCGACCTGGGCCTCGCCCCCGCCACCCTGGCGGACCTGCGGGGTGGCGACGCCGCTGCCAACGCGGAGACCGTCCGCCGGATCCTGGCGGGCGAACCCGGCCCGCGCCGGGACATCGTCCTGCTCAACACGGCCGCCGCCCTGCGCGCGGCAGGCCGGTGCGAGGACTGGTCGGCGGGCATCGCCCGGGCCGCCGAGGCCATCGACAGCGGCCGCGCGGCCGCCGTCCTGGACAACTGGGTGGCGGCGGGCGCCCGGCCGGTCGCCCGGGCCGCCGCATGACACCGCGACGCGAACAAGGAGCACCACGTTGACCAGCCGAACCGTCATGCCCGGCCTGCTCGGGGAGCTGATCGAGGCCGCGCACCGTCAGACGGCGTCCCGCCGAGCCGAGTTCCCCCTGGCCGAGGTGGAGAACAGGGCCAGGACCGCCCCCGTCGTACGGGACTTCGGGGCGGCCCTGCGGGCACCCGGGCTCGGCGTCATCGCCGAGCTCAAGCCCCGCAGCCCGCTGAAGGGCCCGCTCACCGACGACTACCGGCCCGCCGAACTGGCCCGGCGCTACGAGGCCGGCGGCGCCTGCGCGCTGTCCGTCCTCGCGCACACCGAGGGCTTCGGCGGCCGCCCCGAGGACCTCGCGACCGTACGGGAGGCCGTGGACCTCCCCGTCATGCGCAAGGACTTCATCGTCGACGAGTACCAGATCGCCGAGGCCCGCGCGTACGGGGCGGACGCCGTCCTGCTCGTGGTCGCCGCCCTCAGCGAGCAGCGGCTGGCCGAGCTGTACACGTACGCCCAGGGCCAGGGCCTGCACATCCTGGTGGAGGTGCACAGCGAGGCGGAGGCGCGCACCGCGCTCGCGCTGGGCGCCCTCAACATCGGGGTCAACCACCGCGATCTGCGGGACTTCCGGATCGACCTGGGCCTCACCGGCCGGCTCCGGGCGCAGGTGCCCGCGGACCGGGTGCTCGTCGCGGAGAGCGGCGTACGGAGCCCGGCGGACGCCCGGCGGCTGCGCGCCGACGGGGCGGACGCGGTGCTGGTGGGAGAGACCCTGATGCGGTCGGCCGACCCGGCGGCGGCGGTGGCGGAACTGAAGAACTCGCACGCCCACGGAACCACTCAGGAGAGGTCATGACGACCACGACCGGTGCGCCGGCCACCTCGTTCATTCCCGCCCCGAAGGGGCATGTCCCCAGCGACGAGGGCTACTTCGGCGCGTACGGCGGCAAGTTCATCCCCGAGGCGCTCGTCGCCGCGGTCGACGAGGTCGCCGTCGAGTACGACAAGGCCAGGTCGGACCCGGCGTTCGCCGACGAGCTGAACGACCTGTTGGTCAACTACACGGGCCGGCCGAATCCGCTCACCGAGGTGTCGCGCTTCGCCGAACACGCGGGCGGGGCACGGATCTTCCTCAAGCGGGAAGACCTCAACCACACCGGCTCACACAAGATCAACAATGTGCTGGGCCAGGCGCTGCTCACCAAGCGCATGGGCAAGACCCGGGTGATCGCGGAGACCGGCGCCGGCCAGCACGGTGTCGCGACCGCCACCGCGTGTGCCCTCTTCGGCCTCGAATGCACCATCTACATGGGCGAGATCGACACGCAGCGCCAAGCGCTCAACGTGGCCCGGATGCGGATGCTCGGCGCCGAGGTCATCGCCGTGAAGTCGGGCAGCCGGACGCTGAAGGACGCCATCAACGAGGCGTTCCGCGACTGGGTCGCCAACGTCGACCGTACGCACTACCTCTTCGGCACGGTCGCCGGCCCGCACCCCTTCCCCGCCATGGTCCGCGACTTCCACCGGGTCATCGGGGTCGAGGCGCGCCGTCAGATCCTGCAGCACGCGGGACGGCTGCCCGACGCGGCTGTGGCCTGCGTGGGCGGCGGGTCCAACGCCATCGGCCTCTTCCACGCCTTCATCCCGGACGCGGGCGTCCGTCTGGTCGGCTGCGAGCCGGCCGGGCACGGCATCGAGACCGGCGAGCACGCGGCCACCCTGTCCGCGGGCGAGCCCGGAATCCTGCACGGCTCGCGCAGTTACGTCCTCCAGGACGAGGAGGGCCAGATCACCGAGCCCTACTCCATCTCGGCGGGCCTCGACTACCCGGGCATCGGCCCCGAGCACTCGTACCTCAAGGACACCGGGCGCGGCGAGTACCGGGCGATCACCGACGACCAGGCCATGCAGGCCCTGCTCCTGCTGTCGCGCACCGAGGGCATCATCCCGGCGATCGAGTCCGCGCACGCCCTGGCCGGCGCCCTCGACCTGGGCAGGGAACTGGGCAAGGACGGCCTGATCGTGGTCAACCTGTCCGGCCGCGGCGACAAGGACATGGACACCGCCGCCCGCTACTTCGGCCTGTACGACTCCGAGGGGGAGAACAAGTGAGCACGGCCACCGCCACCAGGGGACGCATCCAGCTGCTGAGCGACACGCTCGCCAAGGCGAGGTCCGAGGACCGGGCAGCCCTCATCGCCTACCTCCCGGCGGGGTTCCCGACCGTCGACGGCGGTATCGAGGCGGTCAAGGCGGTCATCGCGGGCGGCGCGGACGTGGTCGAGGTCGGCCTGCCGCACAGCGACCCGGTGCTCGACGGCCCGGTCATCCAGACCGCCGACGACATCGCGCTGCGGGGTGGGGTGAAGATCGCCGACGTGATGCGTACGGTCCGCGAGGCGCACGCGGCGACGGGGGCCCCGGTGCTCGTCATGACGTACTGGAACCCGATCGACCGGTACGGCGTCGAGCGCTTCACGGCGGAGCTGGCCGAGGCCGGCGGGGCGGGCTGCATCCTGCCCGACCTGCCGGTCCAGGAGTCCGCACTGTGGCGTGAGTGTGCGCAGAAGCACGGTCTCGCGACCGTCTTCGTCGTGGCTCCCAGCAGCAAGGACGAACGCCTGGCGACCATCACCGAAGCCGGTTCCGGCTTCGTGTACGCCGCCTCGCTGATGGGCGTCACGGGCACCCGCGCGTCCGTGGGCGCGCAGGCCAAGGAGCTGGTGCGCCGCACCCGGGCCACCACCGAGCTGCCGGTCTGCGTCGGTCTCGGCGTCTCCGACGCCGTCCAGGCCAAGGAGGTCGCGGGCTTCGCGGACGGTGTGATCGTCGGCTCGGCGTTCGTGAAGCTGCTGCTCGACGCGCCGGATCTGCCGGCCGGCCTGGCCGCCGTACGGTCGCTGGCCGGCGAGCTCGCGGAAGGAGTGCGCAGGGGCTGACACAGGTGCGTCCACGGACCGAGGGGGCGCGGCGCCGCTCCTGTACGGCCGTCCTCGCCGGGCTCAGCCCCCGAGGGCGGCCGCCGCCGCGACAACGATGAACATCAGTACGAGCACGGCTGCCATGATGCGGTTTCTGGTCTTCGGGTCCACCCGAAGAGCGTAACCGGCCCGCTCACCTCCCCAGCGGCCAGGCCTGCACCACCTCGTACCTGGGCTGCTCCCCCACCACCCCGTCCACAGGCAGATTGCTGCGTACGAGGCTGAGCTCACCGGCCTCCCAGTGGACGCCCTCGAAGCCGTCGAGCGCCGCGGTGAACGGGGTCAGATCGGTCTGGACGCGGCTGCGGGCGAGGGTGAGGTGCGGCGTGTAGCGGCGGTGCTCCTCCATCGGCACCCCGGCCCGGCGGGCGGCGGCGTCGGCCCGCTCGGCCAGCAGCCGCAGCGTGTCGAGCCCGCCCGCGGCCCCGGCCCACAGGGCCCGCCCGTCGAACCTGCCGCCGCCGTGGATCCGCAGTGGGAAGGGCTCGGTCCGGTGCGCGGCACGCTCCAGCCGGGTGTACAGCTCCGGCAGCAGCTCCTCGTCCACGTTGCCGAGGAAGGCCAGGGTGTAGTGCCAGCCCTCCACAGCCGTCCAGCGCAGATTCACGGCGCCGGGCAGGGCGTGCAGCGAGGCGACCGCGGTGGCCAGTTCCCGCACGGCGGGGGCGGGCGGCAGGACGGCGGCGAAGAGTCTCTGGCTGCTCATGCGGTGAGTGTCCCAGCGTCCCGGCGTGTCCCGGGACCGGGCCCGACGGAAAACGCCGCCCTCCCCGGTGGGGGGAGGGCGGCGTTTTCGGGGCGGATCAGGCCGCCGTGGCCAACTGCTCGCGGGGGACGAACCGCACATGCGGGTGTCCCGGTCGCAGGTCGACCTTCAGGCGCAGGCCGCCGACGCGGGCCAGCATGATGCCGACGCCGATCGCGGCCGTCATCGAGAGTGCCCCGCCGACCGCCATACCGGTCCTGACGCCGTGGACGTCGCTGATCCAGCCGACGATCGGGGCGCCCACCGGCGTACCACCGGCGAAGACCATCATGTAGAGGCTCATCACCCGGCCCCGCATCTCCGGGTCGGCAGCCATCTGGACGCTGGTGTTGGCGATGATGTTGGTCGTCAGACCGATCATGCCGATCGGGACCAGCAGCAGGGCGAACAGCCAGACGGACGGCGAGAGCGCCGCAGCGATCTCCAGAAGGCCGAACGCGGTGCCCGCGGCGACCAGCATCCGCAGCCGCGAGGAGCGGCGGCGGGCGGCGAGCAGCGCCCCGGCCAGGGAGCCGGCCGCCATCAGGATGTTGAAGAACGAGTACATCCCGGCACCGCCGTGGAAGATCTCGTCCGCGAAGGCGGTCAGGAAGATCGGGAAGTTGAAACCGAACGTGCCGACGAAGCCGACCAGGACGATGGGCCAGATCAGGTCGGGGCGGCCCGAGACATAGCGCAGGCCTTCGCGCAGCTGGCCCTTGGCACGCTTCACGGTCACCGACGCGTGCATCTCGCTCGTCCGCATCATCAGCAGGCCGATGAGCGGGGCGAGGAACGACAGCCCGTTGAACATGAAGGCCCAACCGCTGCCGACCGTGGTGATCAGGACACCGGCGACTGCGGGGCCGATCAGCCGGGCGGACTGGAAGTTCGCCGAGTTCAGGCTGACCGCGTTGCGCAGCTGCGCGGGGCCGACCATCTCGGAGACGAACGACTGGCGCGCCGGGTTGTCGACGACGGTCACCATGCCGAGCAGGAACGCGATCAGGTAGACGTGCCAGACCTGGACGACGCCGGAGAGGGTCAGCACGGCGAGTGCGATACCGCACAGCCCGAGCGCGGCCTGGCTGATGAGCAGCAGACGCCGCTTCGGGAGCCGGTCGGCGATGACGCCGCCGTACAGGCCGAAGAGCAGCATCGGGAGGAACTGGAGGGCCGTGGTGATACCGACGGCGGCGGCGGACCCGGTGAGGCTCAGGACGAGCCAGTCCTGCGTGATGCGGGACATCCAGGTACCGGTGTTGGAGATCACGGCGCCCGTGGCGAACAGGCGGTAGTTACGGATCTTCAGCGACGAGAAGGTCCCGCCGGTCTTGCTCTCGTGGGTGGAAGTCGGTGCGGGGGCGGAGTCTGCTCCGGATCCCGTACTCAAAAGGGTTCGCCTCCTCGGGCATATACGACGTACGGACTGACGGGGACGTGACAGCGGGCACGCGGGACTGCCGGCCTGCGCGCCCGATCGGGGTCAGAGGTGGGCGAGCTTCTCCAGCACGGGCGCGGCGGCCCGCAGCTTCTCCCACTCGTCCTCGTCCAGGCCCTCGGCGAGGTCGGCCAGCCAGGCGTTCCGCTTGGAGCGGCTCTCCGCGAGCATGGCTTCCGCCTGCTCGGTCCGGCTGACCATCTTCTGCCGACGGTCATCGGGGTGCGGTTCCAGTCTGACCAGTCCCTTCGCTTCCAGCAGGGCGACGATGCGGGTCATCGACGGCGGCTGCACGTGCTCCTTGCGGGCCAGCTCACCGGGGGTGGCCGAACCGCAACGGGCAAGAGTGCCGAGCACCGACATCTCGGTGGGGCTCAGCGACTCGTCGACACGCTGGTGCTTGAGGCGCCGGCCCAGCAGCATCACGGCGGAGCGAATGGAGCTCACGGCGGCGGCACTGTCGCCGTCGTGGATCAGGTCAGGCATGTTTATTAGCCTAACTCATTAGCTACACTAAAGACCACTCGGTGGTACGCGCGCGAGGAATTGATCACCCAAACGAGTGAGTATGGGGCGGAAAGCACCTCGAAAAGGCCACACGTGCCGCGACCCTGCTTGGCATGGGATCGACAGTGCTCAGCCTGCGCATAGACGGTGAGCTGCTCGACCGGCTCCGCCAGCACGCCGCCAGACGCGGAATGAGCGTCCAGGACTACGTGGTCCAGACGCTCATCCGCAACGATTTCGACGAGCGCTTCAACGCGGCCGTCGACGAGACGCAAAAGTTCTACGGGGCGGACCCCCGTCACGCGGACCCGGCCGACCGGGTCACATGACGGAGATCCGCCCCGTAGGGGTGGTCGCTCCCGCCGGGGGCTACGTGAGGCCGAGGGCCGGCATCGCGTAGTAGAAGACGAAGACCGCCGACACCACGTACATGGCCACCGGGACCTCACGGCCGCGGCCGGCCACCAGGCGCAGCACGCAGAACGTGATGAAGCCGATGCCGATGCCGTTGGTGATCGAGTAGGTGAGCGGCATCATCAGCATCGCGAGGAAGGCCGGGATCGCGAGCGTGTAGTCGTTCCAGTCGATGTCCCGGACCGAGCCCGCGAGGATCAGGAACCCGACCGCGACCAGTGCCGGGGTGGCGGCCTGCGAGGGAACCATCGTCGCCAGGGGTGTGAGGAACAGCGCCACCGTGAAGAGCAGCCCGCTCACCACGCTCGCGAGTCCGGTGCGGGCTCCTTCACCGACGCCCGCCGTGGACTCCACGAAGCAGGTCGATGCGGAGGAGGAGCTCACGCCGCCCGCGGCGACGGCGACGCCGTCGATGAACAGCACCTTGTTGATGCCCGGGAAGTGGCCGTCCTTGTCCATCAGCTTCGCCTCGTCGCCGACGCCGAGGATGGTGCCCATCGCGTCGAAGAAGCAGGAGAGCAGCACGGTGAAGACGAAGAGGATGCCGGTCAGGTAGCCGACCTTCTCGAAGCCGCCGAACAGGCTGACCTGGCCGATCAGCCCGAAGTCCGGGGAGGCCACGGGATTGCCCGGCCACTCCGGGACGGTCAGCCCCCAGGCGCCGGCCGGCAGACCGGCCACGGCGTCGATGAACAGCGCGACGAGGGTCATGGCGACGATGGAGATCAGGATCGCGCCCGGCACCTTGCGGACGATCAGCGCGAGGGTCAGCAGCGTGCCGAGGATGAAGACCAGGACCGGCCAGCCGTTGAGGTGGCCGTCGTTGCCGAGCTGGAGCGGCACGGTGGTGTGCGCGGCGTCCGGGATGCGGGAGACGAAGCCCGAGTCGACCAGGCCGATCAGCAGGATGAACAGGCCGATGCCGATCGCGATGCCCTTGCGGAGCGACTTCGGCACGGCGTTCATCACGCGTTCGCGCAGACCGGTCGCGACGAGCAGCATCACGACGATGCCCGCGAGGACGACCATGCCCATCGCGTCGGCCCAGCTCATCCGGGGGGCGAGCTGGAGGGCGACGACGGTGTTGACACCGAGGCCGGCCGCGAGCGCGATCGGCACATTGCCGATGACGCCCATCAGGAGCGTGGAGAACGCGGCGGTGAGCACGGTGGCGGTGACGAGCTGGCCACCGTCGAGCTGGTGCCCGTACATGTCCTTCGCGCTGCCGAGGATGATCGGGTTGAGCACGATGATGTACGCCATCGCGAAGAACGTGGCGAATCCGCCACGGATCTCGCGCGCGACCGACGACCCCCGCTCGGAGATCTTGAAATAGCGGTCCAGGCCGCCGTGCGGCTGCTGCGGAGCCGGAGGCTGCTCGGGGTCGACCTGAGCGGTGGCCGAGGGGGACATGTATGACCTTCAGTCGTGCATCGGGGGATGAGAACCAGGGGGTGGAACCAGGGGGTGGTGAAACCAGTCAGTCTTGGATGTTCACACGAATAATTCGAGACACCCGTAAGCAGATTCAGTATGAATACATAAACGGAATATCGCTATCTCCGCGCGTAGACCCTTGGGCCGACTGCACGACCGACCGCTCCGACCGGGTGCGAACGGAAGGGCCCTAGACTGTGGCCATGGCGAAGTGGACACCGAAGCACGAGGCACCCGAACCCCTTGAGGGGCCCGTCGTCGCCACCGTCACCGGGGGCACGATCCTCTGGTTCGTCCTCTTCCTCGTGCAGCTCCCCTTCTACGGGTGGTTCGACGACCACGGCAGCACCTGGTGGGTGTGGACCTGCCTCGCCGGGGCCGGTCTCGGACTCATCGGCATCTGGTACGTACGGGGACGGGACGCCGCGATCAAGCGGGCCGCGGCTGAGGCGTCCTCGTCGGCCGACCGGGACACCCCGGACAGCGGCGTTCAGCGCTGACGCACTCCGGCGCTCCGCGCCGACGTACGACCACGGGACCATGCGTCTCGTACCCCGGTCGGATCTTCGCGCCTCCGGCGGGTGAATCACTCCTTCCGCCCGTACGGTCGGAACCATGACTCAGCGGGCACTCGAACCCTCAGGGGAGCAGCCGGAACCCGGCCTCGTACAGCCTCTGCGCCCCGGCGGCCTGAGCACCGCCGAGGTCGCCGAACGCGTCGCGCGCGGCGAGGTCAACGACGTGCCGGTGCGCTCGTCCCGCTCCGTCACCGAGATCGTCCGGGCCAACGTCCTCACCCGGTTCAACCTGATCATCGGCGTCCTCTGGGTGATCATGCTGCTGGTCGCCCCGATCCAGGACAGCCTCTTCGGCTTCGTGATCATCGCCAACACCGGTATCGGCATCGTCCAGGAATGGCGCGCCAAGAAGACCCTGGACAGCCTCGCCGTCATCGGCGAGGCGAAACCCACGGTGCGGCGGGACGGGGTCGCCGCCGAGGTCTCCGTGTCCGAGATCGTCCTCGGCGACCTGGTCGAGCTGGGGCCCGGGGACAAGGCCGTCGTGGACGGCGTGGTCGCCGAGGCCGACAGCCTGGAGATCGACGAGTCGCTCCTGACCGGCGAGGCCGACCCCGTCGTCAAGCGCCCCGGCGACCCCGTGATGTCCGGCAGCTTCGTCGTCGCGGGCGGTGGGGCCTTCACCGCCACCAAGGTCGGCCGCGAGGCGTACGCCGCGCAGCTCGCCGAGGAGGCGTCCCGCTTCACCCTCGTCCAGTCCGAGCTCCGCAGCGGCATCAGCACCATCCTCAAGTACGTGACCTGGATGATGGTCCCGACCGCGATCGGGCTGATCATCAGCCAGCTCGTCGTCAAGGACAACAACTTCAAGGACTCCGTCGCCCGGACCGTCGGCGGCATCGTCCCGATGATCCCCGAAGGCCTCGTCCTGCTCACGTCGGTGGCCTTCGCCATCGGCGTCATCCGGCTCGGCCGCAAGCAGTGCCTCGTGCAGGAACTCCCCGCCATCGAGGGGCTGGCCCGCGTGGACATCGTCTGCCTCGACAAGACCGGCACCCTCACCGAGGGCGGCATGGACGTCACCGGGGTACGGCCGCTGAACGGCTCCGACGAGGGGTACGTCCACCGCGTCCTCGGCGCCCTCGGCGCCTCCGATCCGCGGCCCAACGCCAGCCTCCAGGCGATCATCGACGCGTACCCGGACGGCGAGGGCTGGAAGGTCACCCAGGCGATGCCGTTCTCCTCGGCGCGCAAGTACAGCGGCGCCTCGTTCGCCGAAGGCAACGGGGACGCCTCCGCCTGGCTCCTCGGAGCCCCCGACGTGCTGCTCCCCGCCGACGACCCCGCGCTCACCGAGACGGGGCACCTCAACGAACAGGGCCTGCGCGTCCTGCTCCTGGCCCGGGTGCCCGGGGAGCTCGACGCGCCGGACGCCGCCACCGGCGCCGTACCCACCGCGCTGGTCGTCCTGGAACAGCGGCTGCGGCCCGACGCCGGGGAGACCCTCGCCTACTTCGCCGACCAGAACGTCGCGGCGAAGGTCATCTCCGGGGACAACGCCGTGTCCGTCGGCGCGGTCGCGAAGAAGCTGGGCCTCCCGGGCGCCGAGCACACCCTGGACGCCCGCCGGCTGCCCGCCGACCGGGACGAGATGGCCACCGCCATCGAGCAGAACGCGGTCTTCGGCCGGGTCACCCCGCAGCAGAAGCGGGACATGGTCGCGGCCCTCCAGTCGCGCGGCCACACGGTCGCGATGACGGGCGACGGCGTCAACGACGTCCTCGCGCTGAAGGACGCAGACATCGGGGTCGCCATGGGCTCGGGCTCCGAGGCGACCCGCGCCGTGGCCCAGATCGTGCTGCTCAACAACAGCTTCGCGACCCTGCCGTCCGTGGTGGCCGAGGGCCGCCGGGTCATCGGCAACATCACCCGGGTCGCCACCCTGTTCCTGACGAAGACCGTCTACTCGGTGCTGCTGGCGATCCTGGTGGTCTGCTTCCAGGTGGAGTACCCGTTCCTGCCGCGCCACCTCACGCTGCTCTCCACGCTGACGATCGGCGTCCCCGCGTTCTTCCTGGCGCTCGCGCCCAACAAGGAGCGGGCCCGGCCCAACTTCGTACGCCGCGTCATGCGGTACGCGATCCCGTCCGGGACCATCGCCGCGGCGGCCACGTTCACCACGTACCTGGTGGCCCGGCACGCGTACTCCGGGCAGGACGCGCTGGACGCCGAGACGAGCGCGGCGACGCTCACCCTGTTCCTGGTCTCGATGTGGGTCCTGGTGATCATCGCCCGCCCCTACACCTGGTGGCGGGTCGCCCTGGTCGCGACGATGGGGTTCTGCTTCCTCATCGTGCTGGTGGTGCCGTGGCTCCAGGACTTCTTCGCGCTGAAGCTGGTGGGGGCGTCCATGCCGTGGACGGCCGTCGCGATCGCGGCGGTCGCGGCGGCCGCCCTGGAACTGGCCTGGAGGCTGGTCGGCCGCCGCTTCCCCGCGTAGATCCGCGAGGGTGTCGCCCCTCGGCTACTTCACGTCGACGAAGTCACCCGCGGCCGTGACGGTCGGGGTGGTGGACGTACCGGCGAAGCTGTAGCGCCAGTAGCCGTCCACGGACGCCTTGACGGTGGTCTTCAGCTCTCCGGTGCTGCTCGACTTGATGGTCTTGACGGTCGTGTAGGTGCTGCTGGTCTTCTTGCGGAACTGCAGCTTGACGGCCTGGCCGGCGTAGCCCTTGTACGTACCGGTCTCCCAGTTGGCACGCGACAGCTTGCCGGTGACCGTGATGGTCCCGCCCTTCTTGACGGGCTCCGGGGCGGCGTTGACCGTCACCTTGGAGAGACGCTGGAGATTCGTCCTGGCGAAGGCGTCGTTCTGGACGACCTGGCCGTCCTTGCTGAGCACCGCGGCGCCGACCTTCCAGCTGGTCGCGTCGGAGTTGATCAGCCAGCCCGGGTCGACCGTGACCGTGAGCGTGCAGGTGGACGTCGTGGCGTTGGCCGCCTTGCACGTGGCGGCCTCCTCGTTCTGCGAGAAGCCGAAGCTGTCCTCGGACTCCACGTCGGTGCCGATCCACAGGATCGTGCCGGCGTCGGCGATGCCCGAGTCGTCCGTGGCCGTGATGGCGACGGTGACCTTCTTCGGTGCGGTGGTGCCCACGACGATGGGCTTGCCACCGTTCACGACCGCCTTGGTGATCTTGAGGTCGTCGTCGGCGGTGACCGAACGGGCGGCCACGGAATCGGAGAACCGCTCCGGGGCGGAGAGCCCGAAGTCAGGCGCCCAGGTGCGGCCGTCGTCGGCCGTCGCGGCCGGGACGCCGAGAGCGGACAGAGCCAGGGCGCCGGAGGCAACGGCAACAGTGGCACGAATACGCATGTGTTCCCCAGTGGAGAAGGGGGCCCGTGGCAAGTCGTGAGGCCGACGGTCCCCATATGGTCTGCGAGTCTGGTGACTCAGCAGACCAGACGGGTTCCACATGTGAATGGTTGTGCGACAAAATGACTTTCCCGTGAAGATCACACGGTTCAGTCGAACCAGCGGTCCCGGGCCAGCTCCTCCGTGCGGGACGGGTCCTCCAGCAGTGCGGCCACCTCGAAGCGGCGCGGCCACTGTCCGGCCGCCCAGGCCAGACCTGCCGCCACGCCCTCCAGTGTCGAGGCGTGGACCACCCCGTCCGGGGTGCGGCGCCAGTCCAGCTCGACGCCGCCCGCGCGCAGTTCACCGTGCTCGATGTACGTGTCAGGGGTCCCCGCACCGAGCAGGATCCGCACCGACTCGGGCACCTGGTGCTCCTCGCCCTCCGTCGTCACCTCCGCCTCGATGCTCTCGCCGAGCCGCCGCACCTGCAGCAGCTCCGCCAGCTCGGCCGCACGGGCCGGAGCAACCGGCAGCAGCGGGAGCCCCGCGGTCAGCGGCAGCACATCGGGCGCGTCGGCGATCACGGCGTCCGCCGCGTCGACCACCCGTACCTCGTCGTCGACGACGGCCCTCAACTCGTCGGGCAGTGTGACCTGTTCGGGGTCCAGCTCGGCAAGTGCCGTGTAGAGGGAGTGCAGCTGCACGGGGCCGACGGGACGCTCCTCGTCCGCGAGCCGGCCCAGCAGCTCGGCCGCACCGCCCGGCTCGTCCAGGAGCGCGGCCACCGAGGTCCGTACGCCCAGTGCACGCAGCACCTGCGCGTCGTCGAAGCCCGTCGCGTCGACGGAGTCGTACAGGCCCGCGAGGCGCGGGTCGCCGCCCGCCGCGCGCATACCCGCCGGACGGCGGCCGTCGAGCACGGGGTGGTCGCGCAGCCACCAGGCGGTGTAGGGGCGCACGGACTGCGTCGTACCGTCCGGGAGCAGGACGCGCACCGGCTGGGTCAGCGCGTCGCGCAGCGGCGGCCGGGCGAGCATCGCCAGCGCCTGCGGCCAGGCGTCGTCGTCCACGAGGTCCAGGTCGCGTACGGCGACGAGTTCGGTGGCGACGGGCGGCACCGGGGTGTCGGGCAGCTGGTCCAGGACGTCCTCGCACCACACGTCGACGGCGTCGAGGAGCCCGGGGTCGTCCGGCTCCGCGAAGTCGCCGTCGCGGGGCTCGAGTTCGTCGGGGTCCAGGACGACATCGGCGGCCCGTACGAGGGCGAAGGTGGCCAGCACCCCGCAGGCCGTGAGGGGCTGTTCGCCCCAGCGTTCGGCCAGCTCCCCGTCGCACAGGGCCAGTTCGCCCTCGCGCATGACCTGGGCGAACGGGCTGCCGGGCAGCACGAGCTCACCGGCGGGTGCGGTCTCGCCGTCCTCGTCGGGCAGGGCGAGAGCCCCCAGCCACGGCTCGTCGCCGGGTTCGAGGTCCGCGTCGCGCACGAGCGTGAGGACGGTCTCGGCGAGCTCGTCGCCGTCCAGGGCGTCCTCGTCCCAGATCTCGCCCGCGTCCAGCGAGCCGGCCACGGCGGCCCGCACCTGCGGGGTCGTCAGGACGGCCCGGGGGGTGGCGGGCAGGGCGCCCAGTTTCTCCAGCAGCGGATGGGCGGCGTCCGGGTGGGCGACCTTCAGCCCGAGCCTGGCCAGCCGGGCGAGGACGGGGGCGGTCAGCGCGTCGGGGAGCGGGAGGAGGACCTGGCGGGGGCCGATGGTCGTGCGGGGCGCGTCCTCGGTCGAACCCTCCCCGGCGAGCGGTACCGGAAGGCCGGTCAGCCGGTCGGGGTCGACCCCGGCCAGGCTGTCGTACAGCCGCCGCCACCAGTCCGGGGCGCGCTCCAGACCGGCCAGGCGGTCGATGGCCTCGGTCAGCGGGACGCGGGCGACGCCGAGCGTACGGAGCTCGACGCGACGTTCGAGCCCGGCGGGCAGCAGACAGGGCAGGACCTCGGCGAGGACCTTCACGGTCTCGGCACCCACCCCTTCGACCACCTCGGCCTCGATGGGCCGCAGCGCGGTCGTCGCGCTGCCGGGAGCATCCGTACCGGCGGCCTCCCAGTCCGCCCACCGGTCGGGCTCGGCGGCCGGGTCCCGGGGCGCGGCGGGCTCCAGGAACGCGATCCGGGGCAGGCGCTCCAGAACCGCGGCCCGCAGCGCACCGTCCAGCCGGCCCTTGCCGAGCGGGCCGGGCACGAGCGCGATCGTGGTGATCGACACGGGCTCCCACGCGGCGAGCAGTTCCGCGTACGCGTCGGCAGCGCGCTGCACCAGGAAGTCGGTCAGCGGACCCGGCGCGGGGTGCCTGCGGGTGGTGTCGAGCGGCAACGAGGCGATGAGCAGCGCGGGCACGCCGAGGGGCTCGTCGGTGGGCGTCGGCGCGTGCACGACGGGGGCGGTACGGGGGTTCTCGGGCGCCCCGTCCTCACCGACCGGCACCGCCCAGGTGACCGACCAGTGCGGGCGCAGCCGCTCCTCGACGGGGCGGTCGGCGAGCAGGGCGGGCTCGACCGGGCCGTGGTGGGCGACGGTGCGCCAGCGGTGGGTACCGTGCGTGGAGTCGTCGATGTGGGTGTACGGGCCGTGCTGCGAGCGACGCAACGTCCGTACGCCGTCCGGGACTTCGATGACGATCTCGTCGAGTCCGAAGAGTGTGAGCAGGAGCGCGTCGTCGACGCCGGTGAGCAGCCGTGCGACGAGGTCCTCGGCGACGCCGTCGCGCAGCGGCAGGACGACGACGGTGTCGTACCCGTCGGGTGCGGCACCCTCGGCGGGCAGCGGCAGCCGGAGCAGCGGTACGTGGCCGTCGCGGCGGCGCAGCTCGTCCCCGAGTCCGGGGCTGCCCACGGCGGCCTGCCGGGCGAGGTCGCGGGCCTCGGCGAGGGACCAGCGGACGCCGCCGTGCCGGCCGATGACCGCGGGCTCGTCACTGACGGCGAGCACGGCCGCGAACCCCACACCGAACCGCCCGACGGACGACTCGTGGCCCTCGCGCTTGGCGGAGGCCCGCAGCGTGCTCAGGGACTCGACGCCGGTCGCGTCCAGCGGGGCGCCCGTGTTGGCGGCGGCCAGGACGGCCGGGGTGTCACCGGCCTCGTGCAGGGTGAGACGGAGCCGGCCGGGCACGCCCGCGCGGGCGGCGGCGTCGGCGGCGTTCTGGGCCAGCTCGATGACGAGGCGGTCGCGGTAGCCGCCGAGGACGAGGTCCTCCTCGGCGTTGGCGTCCTCCCGGAAACGGGCGGGGCCCGCCCCCCAGGCGTCGAGCACGCCGCGCCGCAGCCGTGCCGTCCCGAACGGATCGGCCCCCTCGGTCGCATTCATGCTCACGCTCGTAACTCCGCTCTTCCGGTGACCCGTGACGCCCAGTGTGCGCCCGAAGGTACCGCGAGCGGAGCCGCCTCCACGGGCAAGGGTTCCGTCCCCGAGCACGGGACCGGCCGCGTTTGCCCACCTGAGCGCACCGGCCGCCCGGCCCCGCCCCGGAGCAGGGGTTCCGTCCTCAAACGCCGGACGGGCTGAAATACACAGCCCGGAACGTCACATTCAAGCCGCAGAACCCGACGCCCACACCAAGCCCGTCCGGCCACACCAAGCCCGTCCGGCCAGATCCATCCGGTCCGGCCACACCAAGCCCGTCCGGCGATTGAGGACAGAACCCAGCAGCCGGAGAGTCCGATGCCCCGGAACCGTCCAGCCACATCAAGCCCGTCCGGCGATTGAGGACAAAGCCGTGACCGACGCACCCCGGACCGCGCGACGCCCGGGCACCGCAAGCCCGGACCCCCAGCGGCCAGGAGCGTCAGGAGTGGCCCAGGTCCTCCGTGGGACCGTCCGCCTGGGCCGGGACCGACCCGCTGTCGTCCGCCGGACGCAACGGGTAGTCGTCCACCTGCAGCGTGTCCAGCGCGTGCGGCGCCGGCTTCGGCGGCTTCGGCATCACCGCGGCCTCGGAGTGTCCTCCGCAGCCGTACGACAGCGAGACCACCCGGCCGTCAGCCGGGGCGAACTCGTTGGCGCACACCCCGAAGGCCTGCCGCAGCGAGCCAGTCATCGGAACGAGGAACGCACACGTGACACAGGACGCCGGCGCGGCCTGCGCCATCGGTGTCTTCGCGCCGAACTCCTCGTCCCACCGGTCGGCCGCCATCCGCAGCCCGTACCGGGACAGCACTCGTGCCCGCCGCGTGCCGAGCTCCTCCGCGACCGAGGCGATCGAGCCGCGGCTCGTCCCCCCGGGACGCGTCATCAGCTCCGCGTCCTCCGCGTCGACGAGGGCCGCCAGCTCCTGGGACACGTCGGAGACCGGGGAGTTCGGCAGGGGCTCGTCCTCGCCGGTGTAACCCGGCTCCAGGCGCGGGTCCTCCGCCTCGGTCGGCAGCAGGTCGCCGGGGCCCATGTCGCCGGGCCTCAGCCGCTCGCTCCACGGCACCCACTCGGGGGCGAGGAGCGCGTCGGAGCCCGGCAGCAGCACCGTTTCGTCAAGGGTGACGTTCTTCGCCCGGGAGGCCCTGGCGACCGTCACCGCCCAGCGCCAGCCCCGGTAGCCGGGTTCCTTGCACTCGAAGTAGTGCGTGACGACCCGGTCCCCTTCGGAGACCAGGGCCACGTGTTCACCGACCACTCCGGGCGCGGCGGCCTCCTCGGCCGCGGTGCGGGCGAGGTCTACCGCCTCGGCGCACAGACGGTCAGGGGCGGGGGTACGGGCCGTACGGCTTCGCGTCGTCGCAGCACTCACAGGTCTCGCTTCTCTCCATACGCCGTCTCGAGCGCGCCAGCAGCTCCATCGATGTCCGATTTCGGCCATGACAGTTGTGGGCGGAGCGGACCTGGGGGCCGCGTCGACGTCCACACCCGTTGTGCCTGCCTCGGGCGCGCCTTCTGCCACCCATTCTGCGGGATCGCGGAGAGGCGCGCGGCCAAGAACAACCGCCGGTGGCGCGTTACGCACGCTACCCTCTCCGCCGCCCCGAGCCCACCTGCCCACCCCAAACAGCACCGGATCCACAGCTGAGCAGGGGCGGAGAGGGACAGATCCCGTGCGAATCCGGCACGGATCGACCGCGACTCCCGGCCAGAATTTCTCTCGGGGGCATCCCGTGGACGACTCACCCGACAGGGCGTCCCGCGCCGCGCCCCCGCCCGATCATGGTTCGCAACGCCGGGGGGTGGGGCACTATGGCCAGGTGGCTGCCGCCAGGTCGTCCGACGGGTCCGGTCCGCTCCGCAGGGCGGGCCGGGTGATGGGTCATGCCCTGCACACCCCGTTCACCGGCACCGCCAAGGGAATCCGGAAGGCGACGCACGCCCATGGAGCCGGGGAGTCCGGTCTCGGCAAGCTGATCGAGCTGCACGCGGTCAACGGCGCGGGTGACGTGATGATCACCATCGCGCTCGCCTCCACGGTGTTCTTCTCCGTTCCTACGGACGAGGCGCGCGGCCGGGTCGCCCTCTACCTCGCCGTCACGATGCTTCCGTTCACCTTGCTCGCCCCGGTGATCGGTCCGCTCCTGGACCGGCTGCCGCACGGCCGCCGCGCGGCGATGGCCGGCGCGATGTTCGCCAGGGCGGTGCTCGCGCTGACGATGTCCGGCGCCGTCGCGACGGGCGGCCTGGAGCTCTATCCCGCGGCGCTGGGGGTCCTGGTCTGCTCGAAGGCGTACGGAGTCGTGCGCAGCGCCGTCGTACCCCGGCTGCTGCCACCCCGTTTCTCGCTGGTGAAGGCCAATTCCCGGGTCACCCTCGCCGGTCTGCTGGCCACGGGTGTGGCGGCCCCGATCGGAGCGGGACTCCAGAGCATCGGATCGGCGTGGCCGCTCTACGGCGCCTGCACGATCTTCATCGGCGGGACCGTCCTCGCGTTCACCCTCCCGCACAAGGTCGACTCCGCGAAGGGCGAGCGCAAGGCGCGCCTCGTCGTCCCGCACGGCGAGGAGCCCCCGGCCGACACGCGCCCGGGGGGAAGCACCAGGAAGAACGGCAGCACGAAGGGCGGCGCCAAGAAGGGGAAACCCCCGGGGCTGCGGTCCGTCGGGCCGTCCGTCCTGCACGGCCTCCAGGCGAACGCCTCGCACCGCGCGCTCTCCGGCTTCCTGATCTTCTTCCTGGCGTTCCTGCTGCGCGAGCACCCGCTCGCCGGGCAGAGCGCCGCCGTGTCCCTCGGCATCGTCGGCGTGGCGGCCGGTACCGGCAACGCCTTCGGTACGGCGGTGGGCTCCTGGCTCAAGGCACGCGGACCCGAGGTGATCGTCGCGACCGTGCTGGGGCTGGCCCTCGGAGTCGCCGTGCTCGCCGCGGTGTTCTTCAGCACCCTGATGGTCGCCGCGCTCGGAGCGGTCGCCGGGTTCACCCAGGCGCTGTCGAAGCTGTCGCTGGACGCCATGATCCAGCGTGACGTTCCGGAGGAGGTGCGTACGTCGGCGTTCGCCCGGTCCGAGACCCTGCTCCAGATGGCCTGGGTGGTCGGCGGCGCCATCGGTATCGCACTCCCCCTCAACGGAGTACTCGGCATGTCCGTCGCGGCGGGCATCCTCGCTCTCGGCGCCGGCGCCTCCGTACGGGGTCTCCTGGGTGCCGCGCGGCGCGGCTCGCCGCACCCCCGCGTGGCGTGAGCCGGGGCGACCGATAACCTTCGGCCCATGACCGTTGCGTTCTTCTCAGGTAAGGGCCGTCGAATCGGCGTCGCTCTTGGTGCCGTGTCCGCGGGACTCCTTGTCCTGTCCGCCTGCGACAAGCCGACGCCGCTCGCCACCGTGACGGTCGGCGACAACTCGGTGAGCACCGAGGCGGCCTGCTACAACGACGGCAAGCCGCTCAAGGAGTCCGAGATCCAGGGCTGCCTCAACAAGAAGGCGGAGAAGTCCGTCAAGGTCGCGATGGACGACAAGGTCCGCTTCGGCGTCGACCCCGAGATCGCGGACGTCGGCTGGACCCTGTTCATCAACGGCCAGCAGGCCGAGCAGGAGCCGTACAAGAAGACCTACCGGTCCATCCCCGGCAGCGCGTTCTTCGCCAGCCAGACGGGTGAGACGCCGTCGGACAAGACGCAGATCAGCATCGTGGAGGCGAAGGGTCAGAAGCTCACGGGCGTCTGGCACTTCCAGCTCAAGAAGACTTCCTGACCCCCCTGAATCCCCCTGGATCTCCGAGGACCACCGCTGTGCGGGTGCTTGTCGTGACCGCTGTCCCTGCCGAACGGGACGCGGTCACGCGCGCGTTCGGGGGTCCGGCACAGATACGTGAGGTGCCGGGCGCCGAGGTGCACAGCGCCGGTCCTTTCGACGTCCTGGCGGGCGGTGTCGGTCCGGCCGCCGCGGCAGCCGCCGCGGCCTTCGCCCTGGCCGCCGCGCCCGAGCCGTACGGTCTCGTCGTATCGGCGGGCATCGGCGGCGGCTTCGCTCCCGCCGCCCCGGTCGGCTCCCTCGTCGTGGCGACCGGCATCGTCGCCGCGGATCTGGGCGCCGAGACCCCGGACGGCTTCGTACCCGTCACCGGTCTCGGCTTCGGCAGGGACGTCCTCCTGCCGCCCGACACCCTCGTACGGGAGGTCGCGGCCGCCACCGGCGCCGTTCCGGGCCCCGTGCTCACCGTCTCCACCGTGACCGGCAGCGCGGCCCGTACCGCCGCGCTGCTGGCCGCACATCCCGGAGCCGTCGCCGAGGCCATGGAGGGCTTCGGTGTCGCGGAAGCTGCCGACAGGATCGGCGTTCCCGTGCTCGAACTCCGGGCCGTCTCGAACACCGTGGGACCGCGCGACCGGGACGCCTGGCGCATCGGCGAGGCCCTGGCCGCGCTCACCGGGGCGTTCGGGAAGCTCGCACCCGTAGTGGAAGGTTGGACCCACCATGACCGACGTGACCGAAACCGTGACTGACGCCGCCGGCGGGGGGCAGCCCTCGAAGCTGCGCATCGCCTTCTCGCCGTGCCCGAACGACACCTTCGTCTTCGACGCCTGGGCGCACGGAAGGGTCCCCGGCGCGCCCGCCCTCGATGTCACCTTCGCCGACATCGACCTCACCAACGGCATGGCCGAGCGCGGCGAACTGGATGTCCTGAAGGTCTCGTACGCCGTCCTGCCGTGGGTGCTCGACGAGTACGCGCTGCTGCCGTGCGGCGGTGCGCTGGGGCGCGGCTGCGGGCCGCTGGTCCTCACGAAGGAGCCGGGTACCGACCTGACCGGGAAGACCGTCGCCGTCCCGAGCGAGCGCTCCACCGCGTACCTGCTGTTCAGGCTCTGGGCGGCGGAGGTGGTGCCGGGCGGCGTGGGTGAGATCGTCGTGCTGCCGTTCGACGAGATCATGCCCGCGGTGCGCGACGGCCGTGTGGACGCCGGGCTCGTGATCCACGAGGCCCGTTTCACGTACCGGAACTACGGCCTCCACAGCCTGGCGGACATGGGCGAGCACTGGGAGTCGACCACCGGTCTGCCGATCCCGCTCGGCGCGATCATCGCCAAGCGGTCACTGGGGGAGCGGGCGCTCCAGGAGCTGGCGGACGCGATCCGTACGTCGGTGCGGATGGCCTGGGACGATCCGGAGCGGTCTCGTCCCTACGTCCTGGAGCACGCCCAGGAGATGGACCCGGCCGTGGCGGACCAGCACATCGGGCTCTACGTCAACGAGTTCACCGCGGACCTCGGCGAGAGCGGCTACGCGGCGATCCGCGGGCTGCTGACCCGGGCGGCGGCGGAGGGTCTCGTACCGCCGCTGGCCCCGGACGCACTGGCGTTCGCCGCCCGTTGACGACAACGGGCGGCGCGACTCGTCCGGCCGTGCCCGCTCAGACGTCGAGCTGGTCGGCCACCGCCCGCAGCAGGCCCGCGATCTGTGCGCCGGCGGCCTTGTCCGGGTAGCGGCCCCGCTCCAGGCTCGGCGTGATGTTCTCCAGCAGGGTCGTCAGATCCTGCACGATCGACGCCAGCTCGTCCGGCTTGCGCCGCTGTGCGGCCGCGACGGACGGGGTGGGGTCAAGGATCACGACGGAGAGGGCCTGGTCACCGCGCTGGCCGGCGACCACGCCGAACTCGACGCGCTGCCCGGGCTTGAGGGCGTCGACGCCGTCCGGGAGTACTGACGAGTGGACGAAGACGTCATCGCCGTCGTCGCGCGAAAGAAAGCCGAAGCCCTTTTCCGAATTGAACCATTTGACCTTACCCGTGGGCACGTCTGTCCTCGTCCTCGTACTCGTCGGTGCGCGGGAGAGCCGTGAAACGGCTCCGGATAGCAGTACAGCGGGTCTCCATGACCCGCCGGGTCCAAGGCTAATGGCCCAGGAGCCGGAGACAAGACGTCGCCGAATGGTTCCGCCGAGCTGGGAACTACCCTGGCCGGGTGAGTACTACTCCTTCCGGCGCAGGCGACCGGCTCGTACAGGTCGGCGCGATCGTCTTCTTCATCGGCGCACTGGCCACGCTGGTCACTGTGGCCCCGCTGTTCCTGGGTACCGATCCGTTCCCCTCTGTCGCTTATGCCGTGTGCATGCTGATGGGACTGGGCTTCCTGATCGCCGCGGCGGGGGTGGTCCGGTCGGCGTGGAAGAACTCGCCGAAGCGCGCCGCCGTCCGCTAGCGGGGCCTGTCAGGCGCGTTCCGCGTAGGTCCGCAGCCAGGCCGGGAACTCGGTGAGATTTGGCAGGATCACGTCGGCGCCCGCCCTCCGCAGCTCCTCCGCGTCGCACGGGCCGGTGGTGACGCCGACCGCCAGGGCGTTCGCGGCGCGCGCCCCGCGCACGTCTCCGGTGTGGTCGCCGACGTAGATGTGCGCGCCGTGCTCCACCAGCGCCTCCGCCTTGGCCTCGGCCCAGAGCCGGCCGATCACCGCGTCCGGCGCGATCCCCAGGTGGGCCAGGTGCAGCTTGGCGCTCGGCTCGTACTTGGCGGTGACGACGATCGCCCGTCCGCCGAGCGCCTGCACGGCCTCGATGGCCTCCCGCGCGCCGGGCAGGGCGAACGTCGGCGTGATCGCGTGCTGCGGATAGATCTCGCGGTACCGGTCGGCCGTCGTGGCGACCGCATCGGCCGGGAACCAGTTCGCGAGTTCGTCCTCGACGGGCGGCCCGAGCCGGCTCACCACCAGATCGGCGTCTATGGGAACCCCGGTCTCGGCCGAGAGGGCCAGGTAGTTGGCCTTGATGCCGGGGCGGGAGTCGATGAGCGTCATATCGAGGTCGAAGCCGACCGTCGGGGCGTGTGAAGGCATGAGGCCATTGTGCCGAGGGGGCCGGGCCGCCCGATCTCCGGCGCTGCTTAGACTTAGCCAAGCCTTACCTCCCTTTGTCCGTTTTCTCCGCACCCCGCCGCACTCCCGCCGCACCCCTGCCGCTCCCTGCCGCACCCCCGATTGGTCCCGATGCCAGCCGCCGCACCACGCCTGTCCAGACGCGCATGCGCCACGGCGGCAGCCGTCGTCGCCCTGCTGCTGGCCGTGCTGCTCAGCCTTGCCGTGGGGGCGCGGACCATCGCGCCGACCGCGGTCCTCGACGCCCTGCTGCACGGCGGACACTCCGACGCCGCCGAGGTCATCCGCCAGATGCGGGTGCCCCGCACCCTGATCGGGCTGATGGTCGGCGCCGCGCTGGCCGTCGCGGGCACGGCACTCCAGGGCATCACCCGTAACCCCATCGCCGACCCCGGCATCCTCGGCATCAGCCAGGGCGCCTCGGTGGCCGTCGTGCTCGCCATCGCGTACGCCGGGGTCCACACCCTCACCGGGTACGTGTGGTTCGCGTTCGCGGGGGCCGCCGTCGCGTCCGTCGCCGTGTACGCCATCGCCTCCCGGGGGCGCGGCGGTGCGACGCCGGTGAAGCTCGCGCTGGGCGGTGCGGCGATCAACGCGCTGCTGGTGTCGGTGACCATGGCGGTGCTCACCACCAAGGCGTCCGCCCTGGACGAGTTCCGCTTCTGGCAGGTCGGCTCGATCGCCGGCCGGGAGGCCCAGGTCGCCCAGCAGATCTGGCCGTTCCTGCTGCTCGGTGTGGCGCTCGTCCTGTCGGTGGCGCGCGGCCTCGACGCGCTGGCACTGGGCGAGGACGTCGCCAAGGGTCTGGGGCAGAACGTCGCGACCGTACGGATCGTCGGCGGCATCGGCGCCACCGTCCTCACCGGCGCCGGGGTCGCCGCGGCCGGGCCGATCGCGTTCGTCGGCCTCGCCGTTCCGCACATCGCCCGCGCGATCGTCGGCAGCGACCACCGCTGGGTGCTGCCGATGGCGGCCCTCATCGGCCCCGTGATGCTCCTCGTGTCCGACGTCATCGGCCGGATCGTCCTCCCGCCGGGCGAGGTCCCCGCCGGTGTGATGACGGCACTGATCGGTGTGCCGTTCCTGGTCACCCTCGTACGCCGGAAGGCGGTGCCCGCATGAGCGCGGACACGGCAGTGCCCGTACCTGCCGGGGTCCGGCCCGCGGGCTACAGCGTCGTACGCGCCGGGAAGCGCGCCCGCTTCCTGCTCCACCGGCGGGCGGCGACCGTCGCGGCGGCACTCGCCGTGCTGCTGGCCGCGGTCTGTGTCGCCTACCTCTGCGCCGGGGAGAGCTTCGTGGCCCCCGCGGAGGTCGTGAAGGTCGTCCTGGGACAGCCGTCGCCCGACGAACTGGTCGTGGGCACACTGCGGCTGCCCCGCATGGTGGTCGGCCTGCTCGTCGGCGCGGCCTTCGGGATCGCCGGGGCCCTGATCCAGACGGTCGCCCGCAATCCGCTCGCGAGCCCCGACATCATCGGCATCAGCCAGGGCGCGAGCGCGCTCACGGTCGGCGCGATGACCTTCGGCGTCACCTCGTACACCGTCCTGCCGTACCTCTCCGTCATCGGCGGGGTCGCGGCGGCGGCGCTCGTGTACGTGTTCGCCTGGCGGGGCGGGCTGCACGCGACCCGCTTCGTCCTCATCGGCATCGGCTTCGCGATCGCCCTGCGGTCGGTGACCACCCTGTTCCTGACGAAGGGCGACTACCTGGTCGCCCAGCAGGCACAGATCTGGATGACGGGTTCCCTCAACGGCCGCGGCTGGAACGAGGCCACCCCGATCGGCTGGACGCTGCTGATCCTGCTGCCCGCCGTGCTGTGGGCGGCGCGGGCGCAGCGCACCGTCTCGATGGACGACGACACCGCGACCGCGCTCGGCGTACGGCTCGGCCGCGTGCGGCTCGGGCTCGTCGCCCTCGGGGTGGTCCTGGCGTCCGTGGCGACGGGAACGGCGGGGCCGGTCGACTTCGTCGCGCTCCTCGCCCCGCAGATCGCCCGCCGCATGACACGTACGGCGCAGATCCCGCTGCTGTCCTCCGCGCTCCTCGGCGCCGTGATCGTCGTCCTCGCCGACCTCCTGGCACGCAGGCTCTTCTCCCCCACCGAACTTCCGGTGGGTGTGCTGACGGCCGCGGTCGGCGCCCCGTACCTGATCTGGCTCATCATCCGCGGCCACGGCGGCCGCACTGGAGGCAACGCATGAGCACGACCGGCCCCGGTCCCCTCACGGACGCCGTGCCCAGCCGGCTGACGGCGCGTGAACTGACCCTCGCCTACGAGGACCGCACGGTCGTGCACGAGCTGGACCTGGCCGTTCCCGACGGGCAGGTGACCGTCATCGTCGGCCCGAACGCCTGCGGCAAGTCGACCACCCTGCGGGCGCTCGGCCGGCTTCTGAAGCCGGCCGGCGGCTCCGTGCTCCTGGACGGCACGGAACTCTCCCGGATCCCCACGAGGAAGATCGCCCAGTCGGTCGGACTGCTGCCGCAGACACCCGTGGCGCCCGAGGCGATAACCGTCTCCGACCTGGTCGCCCGCGGCCGCCAGCCGCACCAGCGGTGGTGGCAGCAGTGGTCGGACGAGGACGAGCGCGCGGTGACGCACGCCATGGAGCGCACGGACATCTCCGCGCTCGGCGACCGGTCGGTGGACGAGCTGTCCGGCGGCCAGCGCCAGCGCGTGTGGATCGCGATGGCGCTCGCGCAGGAGACGGACCTGCTGCTGCTGGACGAGCCGACGACGTACCTCGACATCGCCCACCAGGTGGAGGTCCTGGACCTGGTGCGCCGGCTCGCGGCCCCGGCGGCGGACGGCACCCGCGGGCGCACCGTCGTCACCGTGCTCCACGACCTCAACCAGGCCGCCCGCTACGCCGACCACCTGGTCGCCATGAAAGCCGGCCGGATCGTCGCCGAGGGCCGCCCCGGAGACATCGTCACCGCCGAACTCGTACGCGAGGTGTTCGGGCTGGAGGCGGTGATCGTCCCGGACCCGGTGACGGGTTCACCGCTCGTCGTGCCCGGTGCACCCTGGTCCCCGTCCCTGCCCGCTCCCGGAAAGGCCTCACTGCTATGACGACCTCCCCGTTACGCCGCTGCCTCGTGGCCGGTTCACTGGCCGTGACCGCCGCGCTCGCGCTCACCGCGTGCGGCTCCTCCGACAGCCCGGACGCCGGCCCGCCTGCGTCCACGCACACCGTGAAGACCGTGATGGGCGACGTGTCGGTCCCCGACGCGCCGAAGCGGGTCGTCGTGCTGGACACCGCCGAGCTGGACTCGGCGCTCACCCTCGGTGTGAAGCCGGTCGGCGCCACGCACGCGGACGTGGAGTCGGGCTTCCTCGACTACCTGTCGGAGGACCAGGTCTCCGGCATCGAGGACGTCGGCGAGATGATGACGCCGAACCTGGAGGCCATCGCCGCGCTCGAGCCCGATCTGATCCTGACGAGCAAGATCCGCCACGGTGACAAGTACGCCGAACTGACGGCGATCGCGCCGACCGTGATGACGGAGAACACCGGCTACCCGTGGAAGGCGAACTTCCAGGTCCACGCGGACGCGCTGGGCAGGAAGGCCGAGGCGAGGAAGGTCACCGCCGCCTACGCGGCGCACACCGCGGAGGTCACGCGGGCGCTCGGCGGTGCGGCGAAGGCCGCGGCCACCGAGGTCAACATGGTGCGGTTCGTCGAGGGCGCGGACATCCGCGTCTACGGCAAGCAGAACTACATCGCGACGATCCTCGCCGACGTCGGTCTGGGCCGCCCCGCGATCACGGACAAGGCGAAGGACGGCTTCTCCTACGACGTCAGCCCGGAGAAGATCGACCTGGCGGACGCCGATGCCGTCTTCCACTCGACGTACGGCGACGCGAAGAAGTCCAAGCAGACGCAGACCGTCGGCAGCGGCCTGTGGAAGAACATGTCCGCCGTGAAGAACGGCAGGGTGTTCCCGGTCGACGACCAGCTGTGGATCCAGGGCATCGGCTACACGGCGGCGGAGAAGATCCTGGACGAGCTGCGGGCCGACCTGACGAAGTAGCCGCCCCGCGACGGGTGCGGCGCGCTCGGCCCCGCGCCGCACCTCAGCCCGGCAGCCTCCGGGACCGCCACACCAGGTACAGCGCGGAGGCCACCGCCGCCGTACGGACGACCACCGGCCACACACCCGACATCGCGTCCTTCATCGCGCCCTCCGCGATGGGCTGCCCCCAGCGCCCTTCCATGCGCCCCCACAGCCAGACGAGGGCCCCGGCCACCACCGCACCCGGCAGCCCCATCGCGACCCACTTCGCCTCCGTGCGCGAGAGCTTGCGCGAGCTGTACGCGAGCAGCCAGCCGCCCGCGAGGGCGACCCAGGACCCCAGCACGGCACCGGCGACCAGCAGCGCGGCGGACAGCAGCAGGAACGGATGCGCGAAGCGGGCCGTCCTCGCCGCGACGGCGGGCTCCGGGGCGGCGGGAGCGGGCGCGGCCACCGTGCGGCGGCGGAGCCGAAGGCGCCTCGGACGGGGTACGGCGGCCTCCTCGGCCACCTTCCCGGGCGCTTCGGCCTCCTCGCCGGCCCCGGGCTTCTCCTCCTCCGGCCTCGGGGGCCGCAGCAGTTCCGGGCTCTCCAGTCCGCCCACGAACCCCGGCACCGATGTGCCCTCGCCGAAGGGTCCCGGCTCGATCCGCCACCAGTCGGGTTCACCGTCGAGGGGCCCCGACTCGGCCAGCCCCGTCATGTGCGGCGCCGACGCCGAGGGCCAGCCGGGCACCGGCCCCTCGCCCCCGGCCTCCTCCTGCGCCTCGCGCCCGTCCGACGCGCCCTTGCGCAACGCGTCTTTCCGGAGCAGCCCCCGCCGTGGCCGGGGAACCGCGCGCGGCTCCGCGGCGGCCGGCTCCGACCCCGCCCGCGGCGAGGGCAGGGACACCGCCCCGTCGCCCGACTCGGCTGCCGCCGCGACCAGTTCGGCCGGTGTGCCGAGCCTGCCGATGATGCGCCGCACCACCGCCGGAGAGTCCGATCCGTCCGTCCCGCGCTGCCGGTCGATCTCGCCCCGCAGTGCCGAGACGAGTCTCATCCGGGCACCCGATGACAGCTGTTGCTGCTGCGCCAGGTCACCGACCCGGCTCAGATAGTCGTAGACAAGCTGGTCGCTCTCGATGCCCACGCGATCGTTCTCCCTCTACCCGCCCTGCCCCGACGGTAGCGTTCCAGGGGCTACCGTGGGACGGATGGGGACGACCACACCACCGCGCACGCTCGCCGAAGCTCTGCGCGCCCGGGGCGACGAATCGCTGGCGGGGCTGCTGCGTGCCCGCCCCGACCTGCTCAGCCCCGTGCCGAACGACATCACCCAGCTGGCGACGCGGGCCGGCACGCGCGCCTCCGTCGTCCGCGCGCTGGAACACCTCGACCGGTTCGCCCTGCAGACCGCGGAAGCCCTGGCCGTGGCGCCGGACCCGGCTCCGTACGGCACCCTGCTCGCGCTCCTCACCGGTGACGGCGAGGGGGACGGCGAAGGGCGCGACGACTCCGGGGCCGCGATCACCGCCGCGCTGCCTGCCGCCCTCGCGGCCCTGCGCGAACAGGCCCTCGTCTGGGGCGAGGAGGAGCGGCTGCACCTCGTGCGCACCGCACGCGAGCTGCTCGCCCCGTCACCGCAGCACGCCTCCCCCACCGGTCTCGGCCCGACCGTCTCCGAGGCGACGGCCGGCATGTCGCCGGGCAGGCTGCAGGAGATCCTGACCGCAGCCGGGCTGCCCGCCACCCACGATCCGGTCTCCGCCGTGGCCTCGCTGACCGGCCTCTTCACGGACCGGACCAGGATGGCGAATCTGCTGGACACCGCGCCCGCCGAGGCGCTGTCCGTGCTGGACCGGCTGGTGTGGGGGCCGCCGTACGGTGAAGTGACCCCGAATCCCACCCCGCCCGTGCAGTGGCTGCGCGACCGGGGGCTGTTGCTGCCCGTGTCGACGCGCACCGTCGTACTCCCGCGCGAGGCCGCGCTGCACCTGCGGGCCGGCCGCGCCCACCGGGTACCGGAACCCGTGCCCCCGGCCCTCGCCCATGCCGCCGAGCGCGATCCCCAGGCTGTGGACAGAGCGGCGGCCGGCCAGGCGCACACGGCCCTGTCCACGATCGAGGAGCTGCTGAAGCTCTGGAACAACGGCGGTCCGGCCATCCTGCGGGCGGGCGGCCTGAGCGTGCGCGAGCTGAAGCGGGTCGCGAGCGCACTCGACGTGTCCGAGGCGATCGCCGCCTTCTGGGTCGAACTCGCGTACGCCGCAGGGCTGCTGGCCCCGGACGGCGAGACCGACGAGCGGTACGCGGCGACACCCGCGTACGACGAGTGGATCGAGCTCCCCGCCCAGGACCGCTGGACCCACATCGCCGCCGCCTGGCTCGCCGCCACCCGCACCGCGGGGCTGGTCGGCGGCCAGGACGCCAAGGGCCGGGCGCTCTCCGCACTCGGCCCCGAGCTGGACCGCTCGGCGGCGCCCCAGGTACGCCACCGGGTGCTGGCCCTGTTCTCCTCGCTCCCTGCGGGCACCGCCCCCGACCCGCAGACCCTGCTCGCCCGGCTCCGCTGGGAACGGCCGCTCCGTGCGGCCGCGTCCGGCGCGGCACCGGCTCCTTCGGACACCTCCGACCTGCGCTCCCGGATCGCCCTGTGGACGGTCAACGAGGCGGAGCTGCTCGGCATCACCGGCCGCGGGGCGCTCTCCTCCCAGGCACGGGCGCTGCTCGAACAGGGCCCGGACGAGGCCGCCGACCGTCTCGCGCCGCTCATCCCCGAACCGCTCGACCACGTACTGCTCCAGGCCGACCTGACGGCCGTGGCACCCGGCCCGCTGGAACGCCCGCTCGCCGAGATGCTCTCCGTGCTCGCGGACATCGAGTCGAAGGGTGGTGCGACGGTCTACCGCTTCACACCCGGTTCCGTACGCCGCGCCCTGGACGCCGGCCAGGCCGCGTCCGACCTGCACGCCTTCCTCGCGACGCACAGCCGCACCCCGGTGCCGCAGCCGCTGAGCTACCTCATCGACGACGTGGCACGCCGCCACGGCCATCTGCGGATCGGCGCCGCGTCCGCGTACGTGCGCTGCGACGACGAGGCCGTGCTGAACGAGATCCTCGCCGACAAGCGCTCGGCCACCCTGCGGCTGCGCCGCCTCGCACCGACGGTCCTGGCCGCGCAGACCGATCCGGGCTCGCTGCTGGAGGGGCTGCGCGAGATGGGGTACGCCCCGGCCGCCGAGTCCGCCGAGGGCGATGTCCTGATCACCCGCGCGGGCGCCCGCCGCACCCCGCCCCGTACGGCACCCGCCCCCGTCCCCGAGGGGCCGCCGGTGCCGGACGCGACCCTGCTGACCGCGGCGGTACGGGCCATCCGGGCCGGTGACTCGGCGGCGAGGGCCGTCCACAAGGACTCCGCGGACACGGCTGCGGCCGGGTCCCTCCCCCGCACCACCTCCGCCGAGACGCTCGCCACGGTGCAGGCCGCCGCGATGACCGGGTCCGCGGTCTGGATCGGCTACGTCAACGCGGACGGCGCGGCCAGCCAGCGCGTGATCGCGCCGGTCAAGGTCGAGGGCGGCTTCGTCACGGCGTACGACCACACGGCCGACGAGGTCCGCACGTACCCGCTGCACCGCATCACGGGCGTCGCGGAACTGGCCGACGACGCGACACCGTAGCCATCGGGCCAGGCGCGTCGGGCCCGGCGCGGAGGGCGCCCGACTGATCGGTCACACGACTCACCCGCTCACGCCCCCGATGCGGCACACTGGACGTTTGGCCGTTCGCGGCCGCCCCGCGGCAGATTCCAGCAGCAGGGCAGAAGCAGAACAGAAAGGGCCGACGCGCGTGACCGGACCCCTCATCGTCCAGAGCGACAAGACGCTGCTCCTCGAAGTCGACCACGACCAGTCCGACGCCTGCCGTCGTGCGATCGCCCCGTTCGCGGAGCTGGAGCGTGCGCCCGAGCACATCCACACCTACCGGCTCACCCCGCTCGGCCTGTGGAACGCCCGCGCCGCGGGGCACGACGCCGAGCAGGTCGTCGACGCCCTCGTGGAGTACTCGCGCTACCCCGTGCCGCACGCGCTCCTCGTCGACATCGCCGAGACGATGGCGCGGTACGGCCGCCTCACCCTCTCCAAGCACCCGGTCCACGGGCTGGTGCTGACCTCCAACGACCGGCCGGTCCTGGAGGAGATCCTCCGCTCGAAGAAGGTCCAGCCGCTGGTCGGGGCACGCCTCGACCCGGACACCGTGGCCGTGCACCCCTCCGAGCGCGGGCAGATCAAGCAGACGCTGCTGAAGCTGGGCTGGCCGGCCGAGGACCTCGCCGGGTACGTCGACGGCGAGGCGCACCCGATCGAGCTGGACCAGAACGGCTGGGCGCTCCGCCCGTACCAGAGGCAGGCCGTCGAAGGGTTCTGGCACGGCGGCTCCGGTGTCGTCGTCCTCCCCTGCGGCGCCGGAAAGACGCTGGTCGGAGCCGGTGCGATGGCGGAGGCCAAGGCGACCACGCTGATCCTCGTCACGAACACCGTCTCGGCCAGGCAGTGGAAGCACGAGCTGGTGAAGCGGACCTCGCTGACCGAGGACGAGATCGGCGAGTACAGCGGTACGCGCAAGGAGATCCGGCCGGTCACCATCGCCACGTACCAGGTGCTGACGACCCGCCGTAAGGGCATCTACCCGCACCTGGAGCTGTTCGACTCCCGCGACTGGGGTCTGGTCATCTACGACGAGGTGCACCTCCTGCCCGCACCCGTCTTCAAGTTCACCGCCGACCTCCAGGCCCGGCGGCGCCTCGGGCTCACCGCCACGCTGGTGCGCGAGGACGGCCGCGAGTCGGACGTCTTCTCGCTCATCGGGCCCAAGCGGTTCGACGCGCCGTGGAAGGAGATCGAGGCGCAGGGCTACATCGCGCCCGCCGACTGTGTCGAGGTCCGCGTCAACCTGACGGACACGGAACGTCTCGCGTACGCGACGGCCGAGACCGAGGAGAAGTACCGGTTCTGCGCGACGACCGCGACGAAGCGCAAGGTCACCGAGGCGCTCGTGCGGAAGCACCAGGGCGAGCAGACCCTCGTCATCGGGCAGTACATCGACCAACTCGACGAGCTCGGTGAGCACCTGAACGCCCCTGTGATCAAGGGCGAGACGAGCAACGCGCAGCGCGAGAAGCTGTTCGGCGCGTTCCGCGAGGGCGAGATCAGCGTGCTGGTCGTGTCGAAGGTCGCGAACTTCTCGATCGACCTGCCGGAGGCGACGGTCGCCATCCAGGTGTCGGGAACGTTCGGCTCGCGCCAGGAGGAGGCGCAGCGGCTCGGCCGGGTGCTGCGGCCGAAGGCGGACGGGCACGAGGCCCGCTTCTACTCGGTCGTCGCGCGCGACACGATCGACCAGGACTTCGCGGCGCACCGCCAGCGGTTCCTGGCCGAGCAGGGGTACGCGTACCGGATCGTCGACGCGGACGAGCTGCTGGCGGGCAACTGACTCAGCGGTGGCGGCGGACGATGCCCGCCTCCTCGGCGTACTCGCCGAGGACGACCACTCCGAAAGCGGTGCGCGCGAAGACGGTGACGGCGCGCACCGCGTCGCCCAGGCGGTGTCGGGGGTGACCGGTGGCCGCGGTCGCGCCGTGCGCGGGCCCGGTCCTGCGCGGGTTCAGATAAACGGTGCTCATGCCTTCCATGGTGCGCCGCCCCCGCCCGTGGCGGCATCGGTCTGCGGACGGAAGCGCGCGAGGGCGCGGGTAGGCCGCAGGTCGCATGCCGTCCCCTACGGGGCGTACGGACAACGCTCTTAATCGTTCGACGCTGCGGACCGCGGTCGCTACAATCGCCGGTCTGCCCGCCTCCCGCACCGTGGTACCGGCCCGCCTCCCTGAGCGGCCGGCAGCCGGGGGAGCGCCGCCGACCGGACGGAAACCGGCCGACAACAGCCGCACGCGTTCCTCTGCGTGCGCACCTGTGAACGTCCTTGAGCGGACCCGGCCCAGTGGGCCGGGTCCGCCGTCCTGCGTTGAAAAGCCGGAGGCAACACCGTGCCCGCGCACGAAGAGACAAGCGAAGACACCAGCAGTCCACTGGACGGGGAACGCGCCCACCTCGCCGGTTCCCGCGCCGCACTGCGCGCCATGCGCGAGGACGTACAGGCCCTCGACATCCGCGATGTCACGGCGAACTGGGTCAACGCCGCCGTCCTGCAGGCCCAGATCGACGACCGCATCAAGGCGCTCGCCGACCTCTCCCACACACCGCTCTTCTTCGGCCGCCTCGACTACCGGCACCCGGTCGGCACCCAGGAGGCGGAGGGCGCCGAGGGCGAGCAGTTCTACATCGGGCGCCGCCACGTCCACGACGCCCAGGGCGACCCGATGGTCATCGACTGGCGCGCCCCGGTCTCCCAGCCGTTCTACCAGGCGTCCAGGAACAACCCGCTGGACGTCGACCGCCGGCGCCGCTTCGGCTACACCGGCGGCGAGCTGACCGCGTACGAGGACGAGCACCTCACCGACCCGGCGGAGACCGAGCAGACCAGCAAGCTCCTCCAGGCGGAGATCGAGCGGCCCCGCGTCGGCCCGATGCGCGACATCGTGGCGACGATCCAGCCGGAGCAGGACGAGATCGTCCGCAGCGGGCTCGGCGGGACGGTCTGCGTCCAGGGAGGCCCGGGTACCGGAAAGACGGCCGTCGGCCTGCACCGTGTCGCCTACCTCCTGTACGCGCACCGCGAGCGGCTCGCCCGCACGGGCACCCTCGTCATCGGCCCGAACCGGTCGTTCCTGCACTACATCGAGCAGGTCCTGCCCGCGCTGGGCGAGCTGGAGGTGAAGCAGGCGACGGTCGAGGACCTCGTGACGGCGCAGGTCGAGGTGCGCGGCACGGACGAGGCCGCCGCCGCCGTGATCAAGGGCGACGCCCGGATGGCGGAGGTCCTGCGGCGCGCGCTCCGCTCGCACGTCACCCTGCCGACGGAGGGCGTCGTGGTGGTGCGCGGCTCACGTCGCTGGCGGGTACCGGCGTACGAGATCGAGGAGATGGTGGGCGAGCTGCTGGCCCGCGACATGCGCTACGGCGCAGCCCACGAGGCGCTCCCGCAGCGCATCGCGCACGCCGTCCTCGTACGCATGGAGGAGGCGGGCGAGGCGCCGGACGACCGGGTGCAGAACGCGGTGGCGCGGACCCCCGCGGTGAAGGCGGCCGTGAAGGCGATCTGGCCGGCGGTGGAGCCGTCGAAGCTGGTGCTGCGACTCCTGACGGACCCCGACTTCCTGGCCGCGCACGCGGAGGGGATCCTCACCGGGGACGAGCAGAAGCAGATCCTCATGGCCAGGCCCGCCCGCAGCGTGAAGTCGGCGAAGTGGTCGGCGGCGGACGCGGTCCTCATCGACGAGGCGGGTGACCTGGTGGCCCGTACGCACTCGCTGGGCCATGTCGTCATCGACGAGGCCCAGGACCTGTCCCCGATGCAGTACCGGGCGGTGGGACGCCGCTGCTCGACCGGTTCGGCGACGGTGCTCGGCGACCTGGCGCAGGGGACGACGCCGTGGTCGACGGAGAGCTGGGCGCAGGCGCTGTTCCACCTCGGCAAGGCGGACGCGGTGGTGGAGGAGCTGACCGCCGGCTTCCGTGTGCCGCGCGAGGTGATCGCGTACGCCTCCCGGCTGCTCCCCGCGATCTCGCCCGGCCTGGCCGCCGTGGAGTCCGTGCGTGAGTCGCCCGGCTCGCTGGCCGTACGGGAGGTGGCCCCGGACGGCCTGGACGCGGCGGTGGTCGCGGCCTGCGAGGAGTCGCTGGTCCACGAGGGCTCGATCGGCCTGATCGCCGCCGACGCCCGCATCCCCGCCCTGGCCGACGCCCTCACGGCGGCGGGCCACGCGTACCTCTCCCCCGGCGAGGAGACGACGGCCGCCTCGCGCCTGACCCTGGTACCGGCATCGCTGGCGAAGGGCCTGGAGTACGACTACGTGGTGCTGGACGAACCGTCCGCGGTGGTCGACGGCGAACCCGACGAACGCACGGGCCTGCGGCGGCTGTACGTGGCGCTGACCCGTGCGGTGTCGGGCCTGATCGTGCTGCACGCCGCGACGCTGCCGGAGCAGCTGGCGTAGGCCTGCGGCGCACCGGCGGGCAGGGCGGGCACGGGGGCGCGCCGCCCTGCCCGCCGCACGGCGTAAGTCCCCTGCGCGCAAGGGAAGTTGTGACGGGCGTCGCACGGGGCGTTTACAGACCACCAGGCGCGCGCTACGTTTTTGGGAGCGCTCCCACGCATCTCCTGCACCTCCCCTCCCCCCACCTGCACCGGCCGGCTCCGCCGGCACCAGGGTTATCTGCCCCATCAGAGAATCCCCCCGAAGGAGATCAACCTCATGGCTGTGCGAAACATCCTCCGCAGAAGGTCCCCGATGCGCGCACCTCGCGCGCTGAGCCTCCTGGGCGCGGGCCTGTTAGGCCTCACCCTGGCCGGCCTGCCCTCCCCCGCATCCGCTCACGGCGTCGCCATGGAGCCGGGCTCACGCAGCTTCCTGTGCTACAAGGACATGATCGCGAGCGGGAACCAGACCCCGTCCAACCCGGCCTGTGCCGCCGCGGTCGCGCAGACCGGCACCACACCGCTGTACAACTGGTTCGGCGTCCTGGACTCCAACGGCGGCGGGCGGACCACCGGCTACATCCCCGACGGCGAGCTCTGCAGCGGCGGCCACAACGGCCCGTACAACTTCTCCTCGTACAACGCGGCCCGCAGCGACTGGCCCACGACACACCTCACCGCGGGCGCCACCACCCAGATCAAGTACAGCAACTGGGCCGCACACCCGGGCAGGTTCGACGTCTACATCACCAAGGACGGCTGGACGCCGGACAAGCCCCTGGCGTGGGGCGACCTGACGCTCACCCAGACCGTGGACAACCCGCCGCAGTCGGGCGGCGCCGGCTCGGACGGCGGCAACTACTACTGGAACCTCCAGCTCCCGCAGGGCAAGTCCGGCAAGCACATGATCTTCATCCACTGGATCCGCTCGGACAGCCAGGAGAACTTCTACTCCTGCTCCGACGTCGTCTTCGACGGCGGCAGCGGCGAGGTCACCGGCATGAACGGCAGCCGGATGTCCGCCGGCGAACTGGCGGCGGCCGCGGAGAAGTCCGGGACCCGGGCCGAACCGGTGCACGCGGAGCACGCCGGGCACGCCGTCCCGGTCGACGAGGCCGGTCCGGTGGCCTCCGCGCATGACCCGTCGGCCGGCTACCTTCCCGCCGCGACGGCGGTCTCACTGACCGGCGCCGCCCTGATCTTCGCCGCAGGAGCCGTGGCGCAGAGCCGGCGCCGCCGCCGGCAGGCCGGACAGGGCCACTGACCGCGAGGGAGGCTTCGTGAACCCGTGAACCCGGGCCGGTGGCCACCGGCCCGGGTTCACCCGTCGGCCTTGGCGTCGCCCTCCGGGTCCAGACGCGGAAGGATCCGGTCCAGCCAGCGCGGCGACCACCACGCGGCACGGCCCAGCAGGGTCATCACGGCGGGCACGAGGAGCAGCCGGACGACGGTGGCGTCGATGAGCACGCTCGCCGCGAGTCCGAGGCCCAGCATCTTCACGACGATGTTGTCGCTGATCAGGAACGCGGCGAAGACGCTGACCATGATCAGGGCCGCGCAGGTGATGACCCGGGCGGTGATCTCCAGGGCGTGCGCCACGCTGGCCTTGGGGTCCTGGGTGCGCAGCCAGGCCTCGTGGATCCGGGACAGCAGGAAGATCTCGTAGTCCATGCTCAACCCGAAGACGATGGCGAACATCATCATCGGCACGTAGCTCTCGATCGGGACATCGCCCGACACCCCCAGTGCGGGCCCGCCCCAGCCCCACTGGAAGACGGCCACCACGACCCCGTACGAGGCCGCGATCGACAGCACGTTGAGCACCGCCGCCTTGACCGCGACGAGCAGTCCCCGGAACACGGCCAGGATCACGAGGAAGGCGAGGCCGACCACCACCACGATGATCAGGGGCAGTCGGCTGGAGACGATGTCCAGGAAGTCGACCTGGGCGGCGGTCGTGCCGGTGACGTACGTGTTCGCCGAGGTGCCGGAGACCGCGTCCGGCAGGACGTCGTCCGTCAGCCGGTTGGTCAGTTCCGTGGTCCTCTCGTCCTGCGGCGCGGCCACGGAGTACGCGGTGGCCGTGAGGACGTCCCCGTCCGACGTGGGGGTGAGCGGGGTGATGAGGGCGGCGTCCGGCACCTTCGTCAGGGCCTGCTGGGCCTGGGACTCCAGCGCGGACCGGTCGTCCTGCGCGACCGCGCTCTGGTCGATCACGATCGTCAGCGGGCCGTTCGAACCCGGCCCGAACGCCGAGGACATCAGGTCGAAGGCGCGCCGGTCGGTGAAGGACTTGGGGTCGGCGCCGTCCCCGATGTGGCCGAGCTGGATGAAGAAGAGCGGAAAGGCGAGGACGGCCAGCACCACGACGCCGCCGGTCAGGAACCACCACGGCCTGCGCTCGACGCGTTGCGCGTACCGGTGCCAGGTACCGCCGCTGACGCTGCCGTGCGCGGCCTTCCCGGCGTCCGCCTCCGACTCCGTCTCCGGGTCCGCCTCCGTCTCCGCGACCGGCTTGCGTACGTGGATCCGGTCGATGTGCCGCCCGATCAGTCCGAGCATGGCCGGCACCAGGGTGAGGGCGCCGAGGACGGCCGTGACCACGGTGACGGCCGCGGCCAGGCCGAGCTTGCCGATGAACGAGATCCCGGAGACCCACAGTCCGCAGAGGGCGATGATCACCGTGCACCCGGAGAGCAGTACGGCCCGCCCGCTGGTGGCGGTGGCCATCCCGGCGGCGGTCACCGGATCCCTGCCGTCCATGAGGTTCTGGCGGTGCCGGGTGACGAGGAACAGCGCGTAGTCGATCCCGACCCCGAGCCCGATCATCGTGGCCAGCGTCGGTGAGACGGTGGCGAAGGTCATCGCGGCGGCCAGCAGCCCCAGCAGGGCCAGCCCGAAGACGACGCAGACGAGGGCGGTCACCAGGGGCAGCAGGGCGGCCAGGAGGCTGCCGAAGCCGATCAGCAGAACCAGAACGGCCACCGCGAATCCGATGGCCTCGCTCGTCCGGTCGTTCGCCTCCGGCCGGGCCAGCTCGCCCAACGGGCCGCCGTACTCCACGTCGACGCCCTCGGCACGCAGCGGCTGGACCGCCGCGTCCACCCCGTCGAGGTAGCCGGCGCCCAGGGTGGAGGGCTGCACGCTGAACCGGACGGTGATGTACGCCGTCTTCCCGTCGGTGGAGAGCGGCCCGACGTTCGGCGTGGTGGCGGGGGCGTCCGACGACAGGGGGTTCTGGGCCGACAGCACGTCCGGCAGCTTCTGAAGACTTGCCACGACGGTCGAGACCTCGCTGCTGACCGCGCTGAGCGGCCCGCCCGGATCGTGCAGCACCACCTGGCTGCTGTAGCCGCCGGCCGCGGGAGCGTGCGCCTCGAGCACATCCAGCCCGTCCTGCGACTGGGTTCCGGGGATCGAGAAGTCGTCGGAGTAGTCGCCCCCGTACACGTGCTGCAGCGCCTGGCCCCCGGCGAGCGCGGCCAGCCACAGGACGATGACGATCACGAAGTGGCGGGCGCACCATTCCCCGGTCCTGCGCAGCACGCCCGCGCGGCTCGACCGCGCACCGCGGCCGTGGACGGACTGGGAGAGCGGCATGTGGACTCCGGGGGTGGAGCGGCGCACCAGGACACTCAGCATTCAAGTGCCGTTCGAGTGCCCCGGCACTCCCGGAGTGACGGAACGGGTGACGTGCCCGGCGCCTGCCGGAGTTCACGGGTCAGGGCGCCGGGCAGCCGCACCTCACCTGTCGAGCACGGCGCGCCACTCCCGTACGGCCGCCACGTCCACCGGCTCCGACCAGCCGCCCGGCCGTGCCGCCCCGCCGATGTGGAAGGCGTCGATGCCCGCGGCGAGCAGGCGCGGCAGGTGTTCCAGGCGCAGTCCGCCGCCCACGAGGATCTGCGGTTCGTAGCCGGGCTGTCCCGAGGCCGCGCGAGCCGCCTCGGCCAGCAGTGTCGGAATGCCCGCGTCGACGCCGTCCGCCGAGCCCGCCGTCAGGTACGTGTCCAGGCCGGGGAGTTCCGCGAGGTGCTTGCGCAGGGCGTCCCGGTCCACGGCCCGGTCGATCGCACGGTGGAAGGTCCAGCGGCAGCCGTTCAGCTCGGCGACGAGGCGCTCGACGGCGACGAGGTCGACGTGGCCGTCCCGGTCGAGGAAGCCGAGCACGAATTCCTCGGCTCCTTCGGCCCGCATCTCGCGCGCCTTGTCCACCAGGACGTCGATGTCGCCGACCGCGAACCCGTCAGCGACCCGGAGCATCACGCGCAGCGGGATGTCCACTGCGGACCGGATCTCCGCGAGGGTCTTCGGGGACGGTGTCAGGCCGTCCGCGGCCATGTCGGTGACCACTTCGAGGCGGTCCGCACCACCGGCCTGAGCTGCGACCGCGTCCTCCGCGTCGAGAGCGATCACCTCCAGGACTGCACGGTTGCTCATGGGGTTCCATTCCTTCGGAGCGGCTGCAGGTCTAGTCCAATGACCAGCCTACGGGGCGGTCCCCCGAGGGCGCAGCTCCCCATCTGAACGCATGGGTTCTGAACATAACGTGCGACGGGCACGGCTTCCCCCCGCGCTACGCCCGCACGAACCTCACGCGCGTCCCGGGAACCGCCTGTGCGGCCCCCGCCAGCGCCGAGTCGGCGACCACACCGACGACCGGGTAGCCGCCCGTCGTCGGATGATCGTTGAGGAACACCACGGGCCGCCCGTCCGGCGGCACCTGGACGGCCCCCAGCACCATGCCCTCGCTCGGCAGTTCCCCGTCGCGGGCGCGTTCCAGGGCGGGGCCCTCCGTACGCAGTCCGATGCGGTTGCTCTGCGCCGAGACCCGGTACGCGGCGGTCGTCAGTGTGCGGAGCGCGGCCCCGGTGAACCACGCGTGGCGGGGGCCGAGGTGCAGCGGGAGGACCAGTTCGGCGGGCGCACCCGGCCACGGCACCGCTTCGGCGGGCGGGCAGTTGCCCCCATGCCCCAGGGGGCCCAGGGGCAGTACGTCACCGTCGCGCAGGACCGGCGGGCCGAGCCCGGAGAGCAGGTCGGCGGAGCGGCTGCCGAGCACCGGTTCCGGCACCAGGCCGCCCCCGAACGCCAGGTAGCTGCGCAGGCCGTGCACCGCGGGCCCGGCCTCCAGCACGGCCCCTTCCGGTACGCGCACGGGCGCACCCCACGCCACCGGCCGCCCGTCCACCGTCACCCGGCAGCCCGCGCCGCCGACGACGGCGGCCACGGACCGGGTACCGGACAGCCGGACGGCGCAGCCCGTGAGCGTGGTCTCCAGGACGGCCGCGTCCGGGGCGTTGCCGACGAGCCGGTTGGCCAGGCGCCGGGCGGGCCCGTCCAGCGCCCCCGCCCGGGGCACCCCGAGGTGTGCCCAGCCGGTCCGCCCCTCGTCCTGCACGGTCGTCAGCGCCCCGGCCCGGACCACCTGGAGCCGGGGGCTCATCCGCGTACCCCCGCCGCCACGAAGCGCACCCGCACCCCCGGGCCGAGCAGCGCCGCCGGTTCGCGGGCCGGGTCCCACAGGGCGCCCGGTTCCGGCATCCGGCCGACGATCTGCCAGCCGCCGGGCGAGGGGCGCGGGTACACGCCGGTGTACGGCCCCGCGAGGGCCAGCGCGCCGGCGGGTACCCGGGTCCGCGGGGTGGCGCGGCGCGGTACGTGCAGATGCTCCGGCAGCCCCGTGAGGTAGCCGAATCCGGGTGCGAATCCGCAGAAGGCCACCCGGAACTCCGTACCGGCGTGGATGAGCGGTACGTCGTCGACGGCGACGCCCCAGGCCTCGGCCACGTCGCCGAGATCCGGGCCGTCGTAGACGACGGGGATCTCGACGACCTCCCCGGCGCCCCGGTGCAGCGGCGGTATCTCCCAGGCCGGCAGCTGATCGGCCAGTGAGCGGTCCTCCACCCCGTCCAGCAGTACCGTCCGGGCGCCCGGGACGATCTCGCGCACCGCGGGCAGGGCGCCGTCCGCCCGGCGGCGCAGCAGCTCCGCGTGGAAGGCCTCCGCGGCCTCCGGGGAGGGGAGCTCGACCAGCAGGGCCCCGGGGCCGGCGGAAAGCACCCGTATCGCGCTCATGCGAACGCCCGCACGGACACGCCCGCCTCCTCCATTGCCGCCCGGACCCGTCGGGCGAGCGCCGCCGCCCCGGGGGTGTCCCCGTGGACGCACAGGGAACGCGCACCGACGGGTATGCGGCTGCCGTCCGCGGCCGTCACGGCCCGCTCGACGGCCATGCCGACACTGCGGCGCACGACCTCGTCCGCGTCGTGCAGCACCGCGCCCTCCTCGCCACGCGGCACGAGCGTGCCCTGCGGGGTGTACGCACGGTCGGCGAAGGCCTCCTCGACGGCCGTCAGGCCCGCCGCACCCGCACGGTCGAGCAGCCGTGATCCGGGCAGCCCCAGGACTGCCGGACGGCCGCCCGCGAGCAGCACGCCCTCGATGACGGCCGCGGCCTGCTCGTCGTCCCGGACGGTGCGGTTGTACAGGGCACCGTGCGGTTTGACGTACGAGACCGTGGAGCCCGCCGCCTCGGCGAAGACCCGGAGCGCGCCTATCTGGTACGCGATCTCGGCGGTGAGTTCGGCGGACGGCACGTCCATGGCCCGGCGCCCGAACCCGGCGAGGTCGCGGTAGGAGACCTGTGCCCCGATCCGTACCCCCCGGGCCGCCGCCGTGTCGCAGACGCGCCGCATCACGGAGGCGTCGCCCGCGTGGAAGCCGCAGGCCACGTTCGCGCTGGTGACACAGGTCAGGAGCGCCTCGTCCTCGGTGAGGGTCCAGCGCCCGAACCCCTCGCCGAGGTCCGCGTTGAGATCCATCAGGATGTGCGTGGGGTCCACCGGTTCCTTCACGGCCGCACGCTAACGAGAGTTCGGCGAACCGACAAGATCCGGCAGTTCTAAGGTCGTCCCATGACCGACACCGCCGACACCCTCCGCGGCCGCTGGCAGGACGCCCTCGTCGCCGCGCGGGGCGGAGCCCCCGGCCCCGACCCGCTGCCGTACGCCGACAACCTCCTGGCCCGCTGGGCCGAACCGCAGCGGCGCTACCACACCACCGCCCACCTGACCCAGGTCCTGGACCGCGTCGACACCCTGGCCGGCCACGCCGCCGACCCTGACGTGGTGCGCCTCGCCGTCTGGTTCCACGACGCCGTCTACCGCCCCGACCGCACCGAGAACGAGGAACGCAGCGCGGCCCTCGCCGAGCGCGCGCTGGCCGAGGCGGGCGTCCCCGGAGCGGCCACGGCCGAGGTCGCCCGGCTGGTCCGGCTGACCGTCACCCACGACCCGGCGGACGGCGACACGAACGGCGAGGTGCTGTGCGACGCGGACCTGGCGATCCTGGCGGCGGCCCCGAAGGAGTACGGGACGTACGCGGCACAGGTGCGCGAGGAGTACGGCTTCGTGCCGGACGACGCGTTCCGTGAGGGCCGGGCCGCCGTCCTTCGGCAGCTGCTCGGCCTGCCCCGGCTGTTCCGTACGCCCCACGGGGTCGCCGCCTGGGAACCGCGGGCCCGGCAGAACCTCACGACGGAGCTGGAGCTGCTCACCCACTGAGACGCGGGAATTCCCAGGTCGGGGGCGCTGTTGGTGACTGGCATGCCCGACTCCGCTTCCAGCCGTCCCCGCATGCCACTGGCCGTGTACATCCTCGGCCTCTCGGTCTTCGCTCTCGGTACCAGCGAGTTCATGCTGTCCGGGCTGCTGCCACCCATCGCCGACGACATGGATGTGTCGATTCCGCAGGCCGGACTCCTCATATCCGCGTTCGCGATCGGCATGGTGGTCGGCGCCCCGCTGCTGGCCGTGGCCACGCTCCGGCTGCCACGCCGCACGACACTCATCGCCCTCATCGCGGTCTTCGGCCTGGGCCAGATCGCGGGCGCGCTGGCTCCGACGTACGAGGTGCTCTTCGTCTCCCGGGTGGTGAGCGCCTTCGCGTGCGCGGGCTTCTGGGCGGTCGGGGCGGCGGTCGCCATCGCGATGGTGCCGATGAACGCGCGGGCCAGGGCGATGGCCGTGATGATCGGCGGGCTGTCGATCGCGAACGTGCTGGGGGTGCCGCTGGGGGCGTTCCTCGGGGAGCACTTCGGCTGGCGTTCGGCGTTCTGGGCGGTGGGCGCGGCGTCCGCCGTGGCCCTGGCCGGGGTCGCCACCCGGATTCCGCGCATTCCGCTGCCGGACAAGAAGCCGCAGCTCAGGCACGAGGTCGCGATCTACCGGGACCGCCAGGTGTGGCTCTCGATCGTGATCACCGCGCTCGCCGCAGGCGGTGTCTTCTGCGCGTTCAGCTATCTCGCGCCGCTGCTGACGGACGTCGCCGGGCTGAGCTCGGGCTGGGTGCCGTGGGTGCTCGCACTGTTCGGGGTCGGTGCGGTGATCGGTACGACGATCGGCGGCCGGGTCGCGGACGCGCACCTCTTCGGGGTGCTGCTGAGCGGCATCACGGCGTCGACTGTCTTCCTCGTGGCGCTGGCCCTGTTCGCGTCGAACCCGATCGCGGTGGTCGTCCTGGCGTTCCTGCTGGGCCTGTCCGCGTTCTACACGGCCCCGGCGCTCAACGCCCGGATGTTCAACGTCGCGGGCGTGGCCCCGACGCTGGCCGGTGCGACGACGACGGCCGCGTTCAACCTCGGCAACACGAGCGGCCCGTGGCTGGGCGGCACGGTCATCGACGCGGACTTCGGTTTCCCGGCCACGGCCTGGGCGGGAGCCGGGATGCTGGTGCTCGGCCTGGCGGCCGTGGTGGTCTCGCTGCGGCTCGGCGGCGGCAGGCCGTCGCGGCGGATCGCGGCGGGCGGGAAGGACACGGGCGCACGTGCGGGCGCGGGTGTGCCCGCGCAGGTCACTGCGGAGCGGACGGCGCAGGGCGCCCCTTCGGCCGCCTGAGTCCCGCGGCGGTGATCCGGCGCACGATCTCCTTCGAGCCGACCTCCTTCGCCCCGGCGCGCACCGCGTCCGCGTAATGCGCCTCGGGTACGTCGTAGTGGTCGCGCTCGAAGGCACGCGGCGGGCAGCCGATCCCGGCGGCGAAGGCGTGCAGCTCCTCGAAGGACACGTCGCTGACCAGGTGCGACCACAGGCGTCCGTGCCCCGGCCAGGTGGGCGGGTCGATATAGACGGTCACCGGCCCAGCACCCCGGCGAGCGCCCCCACGGGCGCCACGGACACGGTCGCCTTCGTGCAGACCCAGTGCGGATCGGGGCCGAGCTCCGGCTCCACGTCGAGCGCGTGCGGCCCGTCCTCCGTGCACACCGGGCACAGCGGCCAGCGGCCGTAGCGCTCCAGCAGCGCGTCCTGGACGTCCTGCGCTATCAGGCCGGTGACGAAGGACACGCCCTCGGGCCACTGCTCGACCCACCACCGCCGGTGGGTCACCGCGTCCTCGACCAGCGAGACGATCTCGGCCTCGGCGACGTCGCCCGCGACGAGGTCGGCCATCACCAGCGCACGCGCGGTGTGCAGCTCCTGCTCCAGGGTGTTCAACTCCATAGCCCCATTGTCACCCGGGCACCGCGGGCATTGGCCTTGATCCTTCAGAGGTAGGGACCAAAGGGGGGTTGACGGCCTTCCGTCTTGAAAATATCTTTCAAATGTGACCAATGACGTGAAGGAAAGTTTCAGCGCCGATTCCCCGCCCGCGCCGGCGGCACTCGCGGCCAAGGTGCGGACCCTCGCCCCGTCCATGACCCGCTCCATGCAGCGGGTCGCCGAAGCCGTCGCGGGTGACCCCGCCGGATGCGCCGCCCTCACCGTCACCGGTCTCGCCGAACTCACCGGCACCAGCGAGGCCACCGTGGTCCGCACCGCCCGCCTCCTCGGCTACCCCGGCTACCGGGACCTGCGCCTGGCACTCGCGGGCCTCGCCGCCCACCAGCTGTCCGGCCGCGCACCGGCCGTCACCGCCGACATCGCGGTCGACGACCCGATCGCCGACGTCGTGACCAAGCTCGCCTACGACGAGCAGCAGACCCTCGCCGACACCGCCGCCGGTCTGGACACCGTCCAGCTCGGCGCCGCCGTCGCCGCCGCCGCGACCGCCCGCCGCATCGACATCTACGGCGTCGGCGCCTCCTCCCTCGTCGGCCAGGACCTGGCGCAGAAGCTGCTCCGTATCGGGCTGATCGCCCATGCCCACATGGACCCGCACCTCGCCGTGACCAATGCCGTACAGCTCCGCTCCGGCGACGTGGCCATCGCGATCACGCACTCCGGTTCGACCGGTGACGTCATCGAGCCGCTCCGGGTCGCCTTCGACCGGGGCGCGACGACCATCGCGATCACCGGCCGTCCGGACGGACCGGTCTCGCAGTACGCCGACCACGTCCTGACCACGTCCACCGCCCGCGAGAGCGAGCTTCGGCCGGCCGCCATGTCGAGCCGTACGAGCCAGCTCCTCGTCGTCGACTGCCTGTTCATAGGCGTCGCCCAGCGCACCTACGAGACGGCCGCCCCGGCACTGGCCGCGTCGTACGAGGCGCTCGCCCACCGCCGTACCCCTCGCACCCGCTGAGCCACCCGCACCGGCTGATCCACACCCGCACCCGCACCCGCTGAACCGCACATGAACGAGAAAGCAGAGCCGCTGTCCATGACCTCCACCGCCGACACCGACGCCACGACCGCCGACTCCGCCACCGGCGGATACGGCGAGCTGCGCGCCCAGCTCGCCACGCTCACCACCGAGGCTTTCCGCCCCGAGCTCGCCGATATCGACCAGCTCCCCACGCAGGACATAGCGCGGATCATGAACGGCGAGGACAGCACCGTCCCCGCAGCGGTCGCCGACAAGCTGCCGCAGATCGCCGCCGCGATCGACGCCACCGCCGAGCGCATGGCGCGCGGCGGCCGGCTGATCTACGCGGGCGCCGGCACCGCGGGCCGCCTCGGCGTCCTCGACGCCAGCGAGTGCCCGCCCACCTTCAACACCGACCCGTCCGAGGTCGTCGGTCTGATCGCGGGCGGCCCCTCCGCCATGGTCAAGGCCGTCGAAGGCGCGGAGGACAGCAAGGAGCTGGCCGCCGCGGACCTGGACGAGCTGGGCCTCACCGCCGACGACACGGTGGTCGGCATCTCGGCCTCCGGCCGTACGCCGTACGCCATCGGGGCCGTCGAGCACGCCCGCGCCAAGGGCGCACTGACCATCGGTCTCTCCTGCAACGCGGACTCCGGGCTCGCCGCAGCCGCCGAACACGGCCTGGAGATCGTCGTCGGCCCCGAGCTGCTCACCGGCTCGACCCGTCTCAAGGCGGGCACGGCCCAGAAGCTCGTCCTCAACATGCTGTCGACGATCACGATGATCCGGCTCGGCAAGACCTACGGGAATCTGATGGTCGACGTGCGCGCTTCCAACGAGAAGCTGCGCGCCCGCTCCCGCCGGATCGTCTCCCTCGCCACCGGCGCCTCCGACCAGGAGATCGAGGCGGCGCTCGCCGCCACCGACGGCGAGGTCAAGAACGCCATCCTCACGATCCTGGGCGAGGTCGACGGCCCCACCGCCGCCACGCTCCTGGCCGACTCCCACGGCCACCTCCGCGCCGCCCTCGCGGCCGTCCGCACCACCTGACCCCCGCTGCACCACTCCCGCACCCCCGCACAGCAAGGCACCACGCACCATGGCTACTGAAGACAAGAACCGCGCCACCGCCGCCGCGATCCTTCCGCTCGTCGGTGGCGCAGCGAACGTCAGCTCGATCGCCCACTGCATGACCCGGCTCCGGCTGGGCCTGCACGACCGTTCGCTCGTCGACGACGACGCCCTCAAGGCCCTCCCGGCCGTCATGGGCGTGGTCGACGACGACACGTACCAGATCGTCCTCGGTCCGGGCACCGTCGCCCGGGTGACCCCGGAGTTCGAGCAGCTGGTCGAGGAGGAGCGCGCCTCGGCCGCCCCCGTCGTCCACACCTCCGAGGAGCTGGCGGCGCAGGGTGCGGCCATCAAGGCGCAGCAGAAGGCGAGGAACGCCACCCCGTTCAAGCTGTTCCTGCGCAAGATCGCGAACGTCTTCGTCCCGCTGATCCCGGCCCTCATCGGCTGCGGCATCATCGCCGGCCTCAACGGTCTGCTGGTGAACCTCGGCTGGCTGACCTCGGTCACGCCCGCCCTGGCCGCGATGGCCTCCGGCTTCATGGCGCTGATCGCGGTCTTCGTCGGCTACAACACGGCGAAGGAGTTCGGCGGTACGCCGATCCTGGGCGGTGCGGTCGCGGCGATCATCGTCTTCCCCGGCGTCGCGAACATCGACGCCTTCGGCCAGACCCTCTCCCCCGGCCAGGGCGGCGTCCTCGGCGCGCTCGGTGCCGCGGTCCTCGCGGTGTACGTGGAGAAGTGGTGCCGCCGCTGGGTGCCCGAGGCCCTGGACGTCCTGGTCACCCCGACCCTGACGGTCCTGATCTCCGGCCTCGTCACGATCTTCGGCCTGATGTACGTGGCCGGCGAGGTCTCCTCCGCCATCGGTACGTTCGCCGACTGGCTGCTCTCCACGGGCGGCGCGGGCGCGGGCTTCCTGCTCGGCGGCTTCTTCCTCCCGCTGGTGATGCTGGGCCTGCACCAGGCCCTGATCCCGATCCACACCACGCTCATCGAGCAGCAGGGCTTCACCGTCCTGCTCCCGATCCTCGCCATGGCCGGCGCCGGCCAGGTCGGCGCGGCGGCCGCGGTCTACCTGCGCCTGCCCCGTAACGAGTCGATCCGCAGAACCATCAAGTCCGCCCTCCCCGCAGGCATCCTGGGTGTCGGCGAGCCCTTGATCTACGGTGTCTCGCTCCCCCTCGGCCGCCCGTTCATCACGGCCTGTGTCGGCGGTGCCTTCGGCGGCGGCTTCGTGGGCCTGTTCAACCAGCTCGGCGACTCGGTCGGCTCCACGGCCATCGGCCCGTCCGGCTGGGCCCTGTTCCCGCTCCTGGACGGCAACCACGGCCTCGGCTCGACGATCGCGATCTACGCGGGCGGTCTGGCGGTCGGCTACGTCGCCGGGTTCGTCGCCACGTACTTCTTCGGCTTCAGCCAGGCCCTGCTGACGGAGTTCAACGTCTCCCAGGAACCGGTCCCGTCGACGGTCGCCGCCACGGGCGGCCACCCCACCACGGACCCGGGCACCGCTCCGGGCGCCCCGGCGAAGGAACCCGCCGGAGTCTGATCCACCCACGCACACCCGTCTGATCCGTCGGCGGTACCCGGTCCGAACCGACCGGGTACCGCCGACGCGCGTTTTTCAGGACGGCTGTACGTCGTCCGACCGCGGCTCGGCAGTGGCACCCGGGGTCGCTTCCGATGTCGCGTAGAGGACATCGCGGGCCTGCTCCGCGGCGCGGGTGATGCTCTCGTTGACGAAGTCGAGGAAGCGGGCGATGTTCTCGAGGCGGACACCTGCCGGGGTGTCGTGGCCGAGGACGCCCACGCCCTCCCGTGCGGTCTCAACGAGTTGGGCGGTGGACCGGGCGCTGGCCATCATCGACTGGTACCAGACGTCGTCGTCGACGATGTAGCGCTCGCGGCGGCGTTCGTCGCGTTCCCGGCGGACGAGGCCCTGGCCCTCGAGGAACGCGATCGACTTGGAGATCGACGCCGGGCTGACCTGGAGGCGCTCCACGAGCTCGGACGCGGTGAGGCTGCCCGCGTCGGTCGTGTAGAGACAGCCCAGCACCCGGGCCATCATCTTGTTGGACAGGCCCGTCTGCATGAGGACGTCGGTGAACGTCTCCTCGTACTCGCGCACGGCTTCGGCGTCGCGTCCGTAGGGCTGCGGGGATGCCTTCGGGTCCCGGGGTGCGGCCTGCCTTCGCTGATGGGTGCGGCGTTCGGTGGCGCGGTGGGCCAGGTCGGCGCGATAGGCGGTGGGGCCGCCGTTGCGCATCACCTCACGCGTGATCGTCGAGGTCGGACGGTCGAGCCCTCTGGCGATCTCCGCGTAGGCGAGTCCGTCGGCCAGCCCCAGCGCGATCTGCTGGCGTTCCTGCTGAGTGAGCCTGCCTCCCGGCATCGCGATCTCCTTCGTTCTTCCCTGAGGCCGCCAGCATAGCGTTCACACTCATTCCATTGCAACGCAACGAGTGTCAGCTGTTGCATTAGAGGACAAGCCATTGCAACGATTTCCTGACTCTGACCAGTACTGATGGCGATTTCGCGCAACGATTGCGTTGCCAGAACTTCGAACGCAACGTAGCGTTTCACTCATCAGAAACACGGAGCCAAGGAGAGAACAATGCAGAAGTTCGACACCCCCAACCAGGTCTCGACCGTCCTCGACATCCCCGCAGGGCGCATCCGGTTCATCGCCGCCGACCGGGCCGACACCACGGTCGAGGTCCTGCCCGCCGACGCCTCGAACAGCCGCGACATCAAGGCGGCCGAGCGCATCACCGTCGAATACGCCGACGGCGTCCTGCGGATCGGGGCCGCGCCGGCGAAGAACCGGATCCTCGGCAGCTCCGGATCCGTCGAGGTCACCATCCAGCTGCCCGCCGGCTCCGACGTCGAGGCGAAGGCCGCCGACTCCGAACTCCGGGGCGTCGGACGGCTCGGCAACGTGGTCTTCGAGGGCGCGCAGAGCTCGGTCAAGCTCGACGAGACGGCGAGCGCCCGCCTCACCCTCCTCGCCGGCGGCATCGAGGTCGGCCGCCTGGGCGGACCCGCGGAGATCAGCACCCAGAAGGGCGACCTCCGCATCACCGAGGCCATGGGCGGCACAGTCACACTGCGCACCGAGTCCGGCGAGATCTCGGTCGGCGCCGCCCGCGGAGTCTCCGCCTCGCTGGACGCCGGTACCGCCTACGGCCGGATCCACAACGCGCTCAAGAACACCGACGGCACCGCCGGTCTGAACATCCACGCAACCACTTCCTACGGCGACATCACCGCCCGCAGCCTCTGAGGAGCACGCATCATGACCAACCTGGCCATCGCGGCGAACGGGCTGCGCAAGTCCTACGGCGACAAGCTCGTACTCGACGGCGTCGACCTGAACGTCCCCGAAGGAACGGTCTTCGCCCTGCTCGGCCCGAACGGTGCCGGCAAGACCACCGCCGTCAAGATCCTCTCCACCCTCATCACCCCCGACCCCGCCTCCGGCGAGATCCGGGTCGGCGGTCACGACCTCGCCGCCGACCCGCAGGCGGTACGTGCCGCGATCGGTGTCACCGGGCAGTTCTCCGCCGTGGACGGGCTGATCACCGGCGAGGAGAACATGCTCCTCATGGCGGACCTGCACCACCTGTCCAAGCAGGAGGGCCGGCGGGTCGCCGCCGAGCTCCTGGAGCGCTTCGACCTCGTCGAGGCCGCGAAGAAGCCCGCCTCCACCTACTCCGGCGGCATGAAGCGCCGGCTCGACATCGCGATGACCCTGGTCGGGAACCCGCGGATCATCTTCCTCGACGAACCGACCACCGGCCTCGACCCCCGCTCCCGCCACAACATGTGGAAGATCATCCGCGAGCTCGTCACGGGCGGCGTCACCGTCTTCCTCACCACCCAGTACCTGGAGGAGGCCGACGAACTCGCCGACCGCATCGCGGTCCTGAACAACGGCAGGATCGCCGCCGAAGGAAGCGCCGACGAGCTCAAGCGGCTCATCCCGGGCGGGCACGTACGGCTCCGCTTCACCGACCCAGCCGCCTACCGCTCCGCCACCTCCGCCCTGACCGACATCACCCGCGACGACGAGGCACTGTCCCTGCAGATCCCCAGCGACGGCAGCCAGCGCGAACTGCGCTCCATCCTCGACCGACTGGACTCGGCCGGCATCGAGGCGGACGAACTGACCGTCCACACCCCCGACCTCGACGACGTGTTCTTCGCCCTGACCGGCGCAAGCGTGCCCACCCAGCCCAGCCAGCCCAAGGAGGCTGTCCGATGAGCTCCTTCTCCCTTGCCGTCCGCGACTCGTCCACGATGCTCCGCCGCAACCTCCTGCACGCGCGCCGCTATCCGTCCCTCACCCTGAACCTGCTGCTCACCCCGATCATGCTGCTCCTGCTCTTCGTCTACATCTTCGGCGACACCATGAGCGCCGGCATCGGCGGCGGGGACCGCTCCGCCTACATCGCCTACATCGTCCCCGGCATCCTGCTGATGACCATCGGCTCCACCGTGGTCGGCACCGCGGTGTCCGTCTCGGGCGACATGACCGAGGGCATCATCGCCCGCTTCCGCACCATGGCCATCCACCGCGGGTCCGTGCTCTTCGGACACGTCGCCGGGAGTGTGCTGCAGGCGATCATCAGTGTCGTCCTCGTCGGTGCCGTCGGCGTGGCCATGGGCTTCCGCTCCACTGATGCCACCGTCCTGGAGTGGCTGGCGGCCTTCGGGCTGCTGGCGCTGGTCTCCCTGGCGTTCACCTGGATCGCGGTCGGGATGGGCATGGGCAGCCCCAACGCGGAGGCCGCCAGCAACAACGCCATGCCGCTGATCCTCCTGCCGCTCATCTCCAGCGCCTTCACCCCGGTCGACTCCATGCCCGGCTGGTTCCAGCCGATCGCGGAGTACCAGCCCTTCACCCCCGCCATCGAAACCCTCCGCGGACTCCTCCTCGGCACCGAGATCGGCAACAACTGGTGGATCACCATCGCCTGGTGCCTGGGCCTCACCGTCCTCGGCTACCGCTGGTCGAAGGCACAGTTCGACCGCGACCCCAAGTAGTCGACATGCCGAGCGGGCCGCGACCCGCCCACCTGGACAAGGCCCGTGGCCGCCATCCCCCGATGGCGGCCACGGGCCTTTCGCCCGCACCACCGTCGGCCGTCCCGTGACGGTCCCGAGAAGAATCCATGGATGATCCGGGTGTAAGTAATTACTTCAAGGGCACCAGAGGTCTTGGAGGTTGATAACAATGGTTCCCCTTATACTCGTTCTTCTGCTCGCCCTGATTCTCTTCGGTGCCGGATTCGCACTCAAGGCACTGTGGTGGATTGCAATTATCGTCCTGGCTGTGTGGCTGATCGGCTTTGTCGTCCGCCCGACGGCGAGCGGCGGCCGACGTGGCCGGTGGTACCGCTGGTAGAAGGCCTTCACCAGCACATGACGATGCGGGTGGGCCCGGACTCCGACTCCGGGCCCACCCGCATTCTTCATTTCCCGTGGAACGGCATGCGTGGCTTCCCGGAATGAGGGAACACGAGTGAGTACACACGAACTCCCGTCGCGAAAGGAGCCAATGATGAACAACCATCTGTGGGGTTACCAACCGACAAGTGGTCACACCTCCGGCGCCGACCTGACCGGTTACTCGGTCGAGGCGACGGACGGAAGCGTAGGAAAGGTCGACAAGCATTCCGACGAAGCGGGCTCGGCCTACCTGGTCGTCGACACCGGCGTCTGGATCTTCGGCAAGGACGTCCTCCTGCCCGCCGGCACGGTCAAGGGCATCGACACCGAACACCGCACGATCTTCGTCGACCTGACCAAGGGCCAGATCAAGGACTCCCCGGAGTTCAACCGGCACAGGCACACGACCGATCCGGGCTACCACGCCCAGCTCGACAGCTATTACACGAGCTACCGCCTCATGTGAGACCACGCACCACCGCTGAAGAGGCGGGGGTCCGGCCCGGACACACGGGCGGACCCCCGCCGTTCAGCTGTGGCCGGGCCCGCACGGCCGCCCCTCCCCGTCACGGCAACCGGCCCTCCCGGTTGATCTCCGTCACCCGGGCCCGCAGCACCAGCCCCGGCGGGGCCGGCCGGACGGCTTCGGGCGGGCAGTCCCACTCCGCACCGCCGCCCGGCGGACGCAGCTGTACGTACGGTCCGACGCGCCCCATCACCCGGCCCACCCGCCCGTCGCGGCCGTCCACCGCGAACGTTCCGGGTTCCGGCAGGCACGGTTCCAGTCCTTCAACTGTCATGGGCCGCCGCCGCTTCCCGCTTCTTCTCTTCCAGCTCGGCACTCAGCCGCAGGGCCGTATCGATCGTGCAGCGACCCAGGTCGACCAGCGGCACCGGCTCGCTGCCCGCGCACGACACCAGGTCGATCCGCAGCGAAGGCAGCTTCACGCCGACCCCCGCCAGCCCGGCCCGCAGGCGCGCCACCGCGTCCTCAGCCGCCCGTACTCTGCCTGCCGCCTCTTTGCGCCGTTCTGTAGCCGTCATCATGATCTTCCCCATTTCCACGCTGAGTAGTTGCCATGCCTACTCAGCGTGTCCAATTCCTCGCTACCGTGGAAGAGGTGCAGTTCCAACACCCGTACGTGTGTCACAGGGAGTCGCCTTGCCCGGACCGAAGAAGCTCGATCCCTCGTCCTCACCCCGCGCCCTCCTGGGCGCCGAACTCCGCCACAGACGAGAGACCGCGGGCCTCTCCCAGGACGAGCTGGGCATACCCCTGTTCGTCAGCGGCTCCTTCATCGGCCAGCTGGAGGCGGGGACGCGACGGATGCAGGCGGACCAGGCCCAGAAGCTGGACGAGGTGCTGAACGCGGGCGGATTCTTCGCGCGGAACTGCGTAGCGCTGAAGCAGTCGAAGTACCCGGACCACTTCGCGGAGGCGGCGGAGGCGGAGCGACTTGCGAGCACCATCAAGGAGTACGCACCCCTACTCATCCCGGGGCTGCTGCAGACGGAGGGGTACGCACGGGCTGTGTTCCGCGCCTACCGGCCGACGGCCACGGAGGCTGTGATCGATGACCTGGTAGCAGCGCGGTTGGAGCGGGCTCAGCTCCTCGCCGACCCAACAACGCCCATGTTGTGGGCGGTTCTGGATGAGGCTGTGTTACGCAGGAAGTCGGGCGGGGCCGCAGTGATGGCGGGCGCACTTCAGCACGTGGCGGCGCTGGCCCACCAGCACCGGGTGATTGTCCAGGTGCTGCCCTTCTCGGCAGGCGCGCATATGGCCCTCGAAGGCCAGCTGAAGCTGATGTCGTTCCCCGACGCGCCTCCGCTCGCCTACCTCCAGGGCCTGGGCACAGGCCACTTGCAGGACGATCCGGCAACCGTCAGGCACTACGAACTGACCTACGATCTCGTTGCGGCCAGCGCATTGTCACCGGAAGCGTCCCTGGCCCTGATCGAGTTGGTGGCGGAGGATTACGCCCATGAAGATCAGCAGCTCTGACTACGACCTGTCCACGGCGACCTGGCACAAGTCCACGTACAGCGGGGGAAGCGGCGGTGACTGCCTGGAAGTCGCGACCTGGCGGAAGTCCACGTACAGCGGTGGGGACGGCGGCAACTGCCTGGAGGTAGCAGACGGCCACCCCGGCATCGTTCCCGTCCGGGACTCCAAGGTGGCCGACGGCCCGGCGCTCGTGTTCCGGACCGCCGCGTGGGCGGCCTTCGTCACCGGCCTCAAGCACCCTTAGGCGGATCGGCGAGCAACGGTCAGCGGACGACGTCGAAGACGTTCTTCTGCAGGCCGTTGGGGTACGCCTCGTGCTCGACGAGCCGCAGCTTCTGGGTGTCCTTGTCCGTGTCGCTGAACAGGCGCTTGCCCGCGCCGAGCAGGAGCGGGAAGACGAGCAGGTGGTAGCGGTCGATCAGGCCGGCGTCCGAGAGGCTCCGGTTGAGGGCGGCGCTGCCGTGGACGATGATCGGGCCGCCCTCGGTCTCCTTCAGCGCGGCGACCTCGTCGAGCGAGCGCAGGATCGTGGTCGGGCCCCAGTCCGAGACCAGCGCGTCCTCGGAGAGCGTGGTGGAGACGACGTACTTCGGCATGACCTTGTAGTCGGCGAAGTCCTCCATGCCCGGCCAGACCGGGCTGAACGCCTCGTAGCTGGCCCGGCCCAGCAGCATCGCGGCGGCTTCCTTCTGCTCCCGGCCCTTGATTTCGAACGCTTCGGGGAGGAACTCCACGTCCTTGAAGGTCCAGCCCGAGTTCCGGTAGCCGGGCTCGCCGCCCGGGGCCTCCACGACGCCGTCGAGTGAGATGAAGGCGGTGGTGATCAGGGTGCGCATCGAAGGTCTCCAGAAGTCTCGGTGTCTCTTGTGTCGATTCTCAACAGGGTTGACTGCGGTTCGTGGAGAAACTCATCGATCATCACCGGACCGGGGCTCAAGCGGCGAGTTCCGAGCGCTCTTTCAGCGGAATGGGTGGAGGGATTGTTTCCCACCCGCCCTCCCCGCCTGGCGGGTTGACTTTTCGTGACCGACTTGCAACGGACGGTGGCGACGCTCTAGCGTTCCGCATAACAAGCGACCCCCGCCCGGTGCGGGAACACCTGACAGGGGTCTGACCACCTCGATCGAAAGCGCGATCCGATGGCTGCGAGCCAGTTTAGTGCTGCCCCCTCCACCCCGTACGAGCCCCCGCACCCGATGGCCAATCCCGGCTACGGCAAGCGCTCGGCTCCGGACCAACGACCCCGCAGTGAGCGCGATTTCGCGCAGCTGCCGCCCCGTGAGGCGGCCGTCGCCGCGTACATCGACCGGCTGCCCGACGGCGCCGACAACTCCGTGAAGACGCTGGCCAAGTGGCTCCCGTACGGGCAGTGCGCCCTGCGTACCGCACTCAACCGGATCCAGGCCGCCGGGCATCTGCGCCGGGGCAGTGAGTGCGTCGCGACGGAGGAGGTGCTGCTCTGGGTCACCCGGACGTTCTTCTCCCGGACCGCTCGCGACGACGACTGGTGGGCGGCCTTCACCCGGGGCGACGTACCGCAGGAAACCCAACGCCCCACGCGCTCGCGGGCGTTCGTCCTGCTGGCCGCCCTGGGCCGTACCGCACCCTCGCTGAGCCTGTCGGCGGCGGACTGCGTGAGCCTGGAGCCGCAGGTCAGCGAGTGGTTCGAGCGGGGCGCCACCGAGGCGGAAACGCTGCGCGCCCTGACCGAAGGGCTCCCCGCAGTCGTCCACCACCCCGCGTCCCTCGTCCGGCGCCGCCTCATCGACAAGCTGCCGCCCGAGCGGACCCACCCGGTCGCCCGGACCGTCCTGCGCACCCTGGAGTGCAGCGTGTGCCGTGCGCCCGGCAGCCCCGAGGCGCTGCGCGGCGGCCGGTGCGGTCCGTGCCGGGAAGAGCCGCTGGACACCCCCGCCGGTCCCCCGGGAGCCGTGCCCACCAGCGGGGTGCGCGAGCGGATGACGGCGGTCCGGGCGGGCCTCGTGCCACGGCAGGACAGGACCGTCAGGGCCAAGGAGTCCATGGCCCGCACCCGGCGCTGAACACTCGCCTCAACCGCCTTCCCTCCGGTCCGTCATCGGCAGAGCGCGTTGTCGACGAGGGTGCGCAGTGCGTCCTCCTGCCGGGCCGCCACCACCGGGTCCGCGGAGCGGCTGTGCGCCGAGACGGTGACCGTGCGGCGGCCGTCGGCGGTGGCTGCGGCCCGGACGACGTAGCCGAAGCCGCTCCCGCCGTGTCCGAGGTACTCGCCGCCGCAGGACAGCGGGGTCAGGAACAGTCCCAGGCCGTCCCGGGTGCCCTCCGGGTGGCCCGCCCCCGGCGGCACCGGAACGGTCGTGCGCATCTCGGCGCGTTCCGCGGGCCTCAGCAGCCGTCCGGAGGCCAGGGCTCCGTAGAACCGGTTGAGGTCGCGGGCCGTACCGGTCATCGATCCGTCGGCGCCGCTGTCGAAGGGGCGGTAGGGGATCGTGGTGTCGGTCATCGGGCCGTCCTGGGCGAACTGCTGGTAGTTGGCCGTGTGCGGGTACGGGAGGTGGGGCGAGGTGCCGGGCGTGTCCGTGTGGCGCATGCCGAGGGGGCGCAGGATGCGGTCGTGGACCTGCTGCTCCCAGGACCGACCGGTGACCGCCTCGACGATCATTCCGGCGAGGACGTAATTGGTGTTGGAGTAGGCCCAGCGGGTGCCCGCCGGGAAGTCCGGCTCGTGCCGCATCGCCAGGGCGACCAGTTGCTCGGGCCGGTAGGCGCGCCACCGTTCGGCGTAGTAGGTCCGAAGGCCGGGGTCGGGGAAGACGTCGCCGATGTAGTCGTGCAGGCCGCTGGTGTGCCGCAGCAGGTCGCGGACCGTGATCGTCCGGCCGTCGTTGCCCGCCCCGGACACGGTGCCGGGCAGGAGCTCCTCCACCGTCCGGTCGAGGGACAACCGCTTCTCACCCACCAGTTGCAGGACGACGGTGGCGACGAAGGTCTTGGTGGTGCTGCCCAGCCGCAGATGACCGCCGTCGACGACCGGGCCACGGCCGACCAGGTCCTGGACGCCCGATACGGCCGTGACCGCTCCGCCCGGAGCGTCCAGGCGGACGGACACCCCTGTCACGCCGGTATCGCGCAGCGCGTCGGCGTCGCGCTGCAGGGTCGGACCCGCAGGGCCGCTACGCGGGGCGGCGGAAGCGGCGGCGGGCGGGAGGGCGCACAGCGCCAGTGTCAGAGCGGCAGTTGACAGCCGTAAGCGACGGAAGACCATGATCCGAGGCTAGGAACGGCCGGTACTGCCCGGCCATCCGGCGCACACCCCTGCGGAACGGGTGACAGCCGGATGGACAGCCGCGTGGCGCCCGGGCGCGGTGTCCGCCGGGAGGCGGGCCGCACCCGGGCACGATCGCGGGCGGGAGATCAGCCCGAGCTGCAGGAACGGCCGTTCAGCTTGAACGCGCTGGGAGCGGCCGCCGCGCCGGAGGCCTTGGTGTTGAACCCGAAGTCGACCGTGGCACCCGGCGCGATCACCCGGTTCCAGGACAGCGGCCGGGCGCTGAGCGTCCTGCCGTGCTGGTCGAACTCGGCGCTCCAGGTGTGGCTGACCGCCTGCTCGCCGGGCAGGAGCCAGGTCAGCTGCCAGGGCGAAACAGGCTCCGGGCCGGTGTTCTTGAGCTTCACCGTGACCGTCGAGCCGCTGTTCCAGGGGTGCGAGGTGTAGGAGACCGCGCACGTGCGCGACGCGGTCCCCCGTCCGTCGCCGGCGTCGTCCAAGTACGAGGCGATGAAGGCGAGCGGCGCGTTCCAGTTGATGGTCACCTCGTTGGTGGCCCAGGAGCCGATGTCGTCGAGGTAGCACATCGCGGGTGCGCAGCCGCCCAGCTTCTCCGCGGCGACCGGGTCACCGGCGGCGACGGCCGTGAGGTTCGGTCCGCCCGCGATCGAGCCGGCCGGCGGGTGGGGCAGGTCCGGGTCGTTCTGGTGCGCCCAGAAACGGTGGTGTTGATTGTTGGAGTCCCGTTCGCCGTAGCCGGTGACGTACGACTGGTTGAGAGGATTGCGGCCGAGGAGGTAGTCCGCACCGCTCAGCACCGCGTCCTGGTACGCGGCTTCGCCGGTCAGGTCATGGGCCGTGGCCAGCACGACCATGTTGTTCAGGACCTGGCTGTTCGAACCCCAGACGTAGTCCTCGTCCTTCGGGGCGTACGGGAGCCCGTACACCTGGTCGCGGGACTGCGCGGCGTAGCGGTCGGCGGCCGTGGTGACGACGGAGCGGACCTCACCGAGCTGCGCCGTGGTCAGGCCGTTCGGCACGGTGGCCAGCGTGAGTACGCCCAGACCTCCGGTAGAGGCCCACGAGATGCCGCCGCCTGCCGGGAAGACCGCGTCGGTGTCGCCGTGCAGTTCGGAGGAGAGCACGGCCTGACGGAACGCGTCCTCTCCCGTCGTGGTGAACAGCTCCGCGGCGGCCCAGTAGAACTCGTCCGAGACATCGCCGTCGCTGTAGGTGCCACCGCCGGTGCCGTCGTTCGGGTCAGCGAGGACGTCCGGGTGCGCCTCGGCCGCGGCCCAGGCGGTCCGGGCGGCCTTCAGGCAGCGGCCCGCGAAGGCCGCGTCGAACGGGGCGTAGAGCCGGGCGCACTGGGCGGCCGCGGCGGCCAGGTTGAGCGTGGCGGCCGTCGAGGGCGGGTGGAGCTCACGCTGCTGGGGGTCGAGGTGCGGGGCCAGCGGCAGCCCGGTCCAGGCGGCGTCGTGCATCTTGTGGTGGGCCATGCCGGCCAGCGGCTCACCGGCCGGGACCTGCATCCGCATCAGGAACTCCAGCTCCCAGCGTGCCTCGTCGAGGATGTCCGGTACGGCGTTCCCCCGCTCCGGCACCCTCAGCGCACCGTCCCCGAACTCCGCGGATTCCGCATCGGCGGCGGTCAGGGTTCGCTCGTACGTGGCCATGAGCTGGGCCACCGAGATCCCGCCGTTGACCACGTACTTCCCGTGGTCGCCCGCGTCGTACCAGCCGCCCGACGCATCCAGCCGGTAGTCGCAGACCCCGGGCTGGCACGGGACGTCCGTGTCCCCCTTGTTGGGCGCCACACCGATGTGTCCGGCAGGCCGCGCGTAGGCCTCGCCGACGAGGTCGGCGTCGATGGGGATGCCGCTCCGGTTGTGGTAGAAGTACGCCAGCGCGTCGGAGCGCAGGCTGTCGTACAGGTCGGCGCGCAGCGAGAACGGCTCACTGACCTGGCCGTCGATCTCGACGGTGTATCCGTCGCCCGCGGTGGTCAGGCCGCTGAAGTCGAAGGTGTGGACCCGCTGGTGTGAGCTCGGGTCCTCTCCCTGCGGGACGGTCGTTCCGGTGGCGGCCGTCGAACCGTCGGCGGCCTTCACGGACCAGGGAAGCGGTGCGTCGGCGTCGGTGACCACCGTGCCGTTCTTGGGGCCGTGGGGCAGGTATCCGACCTGGTTGACGCGGACCGGCGACCCGGTGTCCGGCTCGTACACGGGCGGCTCGGCTCCGCCGCGCAGGGACACGTCGTCGAGGCAGAAGGTGGTGGCGCTGTCGCCGCCCCCGATCTGCAGGGCGACCTGGGCGCCCGCACGGTCGGCCGTGGCGGTGAAGACGTGGCTGACCGTCACGGCGTCCGGTCCGACGGGGTCGGCGGTGGCGAGCTCCGTGGCGTACGGAGCGGTGGCCTCCTGGACGCGGGTCTGGACGGTGAGGGGTTCGGTCGACGTGGCCGTGTAGCTGAGCGTGTAGCTCTCGCCCGCCACGATCGGGATGTCGTTCTGGCCGATGATGACGTCCCACGGGTTGACCGTGCCGGCCGGGACCGCGGCGCAGAGCCGGCCCTCGGTCACGGCGCCGGACGTGTTGGCCGTCCACCACCAGGGGGCGGTACCGGAGGCGAAGTCGCCGTTGGCTATCTGTTCGGGGCCGGGGTCGGCCTCCTGGGCACCGGCCGTACCGGGCACCGCCAGTGCCGCTGCGAACAGTAAGACGGCGGCTGACATTCCGAACCCGCGCCGCCCGAGCCGGGATCGGGCGGGCGCGGGCCGCGCGGAGGGGGGTGAGGCATTCACCGGGAGGACCTTTCGTCGACTGGGTGGGGGGCCGGGAACACAGAGGTGGGAGCACGAGGCGGGAACGCGAGGTGGGAGCGCAATATGGGAGCGCTCCCACAGCATTGTGGGGGCGGATCGCCTGTTCCGCCAGGGTCATGACAGAGAATGCGGCGACGGTCCGGGCAGGCCTTGCCCCGCGACCGGAATTCACCGCTTCGATACACATACAGAGCCTTCGTGGCCATTGGGTGCTTATATCGCTCAGGGAGCGGTCGCCGTGCCCACGTCGACAGGTCAGCGAGGTGTCCAGGTGCAATCCGCCGATCGCGGAGGGGAAGTCGGGCAGCAGACGGAGGAGCCCGATCTGGACCAGCTCATGCTCTGGACCGCCGAAGGGGACCGGGAGGCCTTCACCGGCGTCTACGACAGGGCCGCCGGGCCCGTGATGGGCCTCGTTCACCGGGTGCTGCGGGATGCGGCGCAGTCGGAGGAGGTGGTCCAGGACGTGCTGCTCGAAGTGTGGCGTACGTCCGGCCGGTTCAAGCCCGAGCGCGGCAGCGCGATGACCTGGATCATGACCCTGGCGCACCGCAGGGCGGTGGACCGCGTACGGGCGGCACAGGCCGGCGCGGACCGCGAGCGCAAGGCCGCGTTGCTGAACTCCGGGACGCCCTTCGACGAGGTGACCGAGCGGGTGGAGACCCATCTGGAGTGGCAGCAGGTGCGCCGCTGCGTACGCGCCCTCACCGACATCCAGCGCGAGTCCGTGACCCTGGCCTACTACGGAGGGCTCACCTGCAAGGAAGTGGCGCAGTCACTGTCCGTGCCGCTGGGGACGGTCAAGACCCGCTTGCGGGACGGACTGATCCGGCTGCGCGACTGCCTGGGAGCGAAACCGTGAGCCACGTGGACCCGCACGAGTCGTCCGGCGCCTACGCCCTGCACGCACTCACCGAGGACGAACGCCTGGACTTCGAGCGACATCTGGAGTGGTGCGCGTCCTGCAGCCGGGAGGTCGCCGAGCTGCAGGCCACGGCCGCACTGCTGGGGCGGGCGACGGCGGTGACGCCGCCCGCCGCCCTGCGGGAGGAGATCCTGCGCAAGGTGGCCGACACACCGCAGGAGACGCGGGAGACACCCGGCCCGCACGAGGTACCCAGGCCCCACGAGGCGCCCGGACCGCACGAGGCATCCGGGCCGCAGGAGGTGCCCTTGCCGCAGGCCGACGGTACGGCCCGCCAGGCGCGGCAGCTCCCGCGCCTGGCGCTCGCGGCCTCCGTGGCGGCCGTCCTGGCAGCCGTCGGCGTCGCCACGTGGCAGCACCGGGAAGCGGAGGACGCCCGCGCGGCGACCCAGCGGGCACAGGAGCGGCAGGACAACGTGGCGCGGGTGCTCACGGCTCCCGACGTACAGGTCGAGACGCAGGAGCTGCGCGGCGGCGGCACAGCCACGGTCGCCGTGTCACGCAGCGAGGACGCGGCCACGCTTGCCGTGTCCGGGCTGCCGCAGCTTCCTGCGGACAAGGTCTACGAGGCCTGGTTCATCGAGGACGGAACGCCCGTGCCTGCCGGACTGCTCAGCCGGAACCCGGGGCGTCAACTGTCCCTGCTGGAAGGGCCGGTGGACGATGCCACAGCGGTGGCCCTGTCCGTCGAACCGGCCGGAGGGTCCCCGCAGCCCACCACCGTCCCGTTCGGCTCGGTCGATCTCCCGGCCTGAGACGGGCAACTGAACATTTTTCGCGATTCACCCCAAACCTTCTCCCCGGTGCCTCCGAATCCCTTGTGTAAAGCCACTCACGGCCTCGGTGCCGTATCCGAATCCGACCAGACCGGGAACCGAATTCCCGGACTGAATGCGGGAGTACACCGCTGACGCGGGTGGCCGACCAGCGAGAGGAAGGTGAGTCCGATGACTGTTTCCGTCCGAGTCCGCCGCCTGGTGGCCGGAGCCGCGACAGCCGGCCTGCTGGCCGGTGGTGCCGCCCTGGGCGCCGCCGGGACAGCGACCGCTGCCCCCGCCCCCACGGCCGCGACCTCGTCCGTCACCGGCGACCACGACCACAACGACCGCTGCACCTGGAAGAAGGGGCACTGGGAGAAGAAGTGGGTCAAGGGCCACTGGGAGAAGAAGTGGCACAAGGAGTACCGCTCGCACCACAAGAGCTGGCACCCCGCCTACAAGGACCACCACGGCAAGTCGCACGCCGGCTACTGGCAGCACGACGGCAAGCTGCACAAGGGCCACTGGAAGAACGTCTACGTCCCCGGCCACTGGGACACGCACTGGGTCAAGGGCCACTGGAACTGCCACCACAGGTGAGCGATCCGCATCCCCTCCGCTCAGAACGGGGTTCCCGGGCCGAGGCCCGGGAACCCCGTCGTCCACTCCGGCACCACTCCGTCCGGCGTCCCGCAAGGACGCCGCGTCCTCATCGGGACACCGTCATGACCACAACGACCGCACCCCCACCCGTCACGCCCGGCCGGCTGGGCACGCAGACCATCCCCCTGCCGACCGGCCCGGAAGCCCCCTCGCACGCACGCCGGGCAGCCGTCGCCTTCCTCCACCGGATCTGGCCCTCGCTCGACCCGGGCCGCCGTGACGACGTCCTGCTGATCGTGTCCGAGCTGGTCACCAACGCGGTCCGGTACGCCCCCGGGCCCAGCACCCTGACCCTGACCACCGCCGCAGGCACCCTGGACATCGCGGTGACCGACTGTTCCTGCGCCCCACCGGCCCCGCGTGCCCCGGATCTGACCGACGGCACCGGCGGCATGGGCCTGCACATCGCGGAGGACCTGGGAGCCCGGGTGTTCACCGAGCCGCTCGCGGACGGCAAGTGCGTGCACGCGGCCTTCAACGACGCCTGACGATGCTCAGCGACGGCGGCGCCGATCACCTCGGAGAGCCGAGCGAACCAGATGCCCGGACGCATCCAGGTTGCGCTCGGCTCAGGCGATGACGACGCGGGACCCGTTGAAGTTGGCGACGATTTCCAACTCGCCACCCAACGCGGCGATGTAGGCCGCGATCGTCCCCACCTCGGCGGAAGTCGTCCGACCGCGCTCAATGGCCGACACACGTTCCTGCCTCACGTGCAGGCGTTCAGCCATCTCGGTCTGTGTAAGCCCGAGTTCCTTGCGCATCTCGACCAGGCGATGCGCACGGGCCTCCGCCACCATCCGGCGGGCGCCTCGGTCGATCGCTTCGAGATCCTCGGCGTCGAAGACCTCGTGCTTCACGTCGTCCCAGGAATGGAAAGTACTCATTCGGGCTTGCCCTTCCGCCGTTCTGCCACGTGTGTGAGCCACTCGCCGTACCGCTCTTCGGCGACGGGGACCGACCTGCGGTACCAGTCTGCCCATCGTCCCGATTTATCTCCGACCACCAAGAGGACTGCGCTGCGCTCAGGGTCGAAGACGAACAGGATGCGGATCTCGCTGCTCCCGCTCGACCCAGGTCTGAGCTCCTTGAGGTTGTGCAGCGACGCACCCTTGATCCTGTCCACCAGGGGACGCCCCAGATCAGGCCCCTCCTCGACAAGGGCCTGAATCGCCTGTCCGACCAGCCGAGCTGTTGCGCGGTCCTCCTTCCTCAAGCAGAGCAGCCACTCGCGGACCTCGCCCACCATCTCAAGGCGCCACATACTGGGCGCCTGTTGCGCCGATGATGAGCAGCCTGCACCCGAATGGGTGACTTGCCTGGCAGAGACACCCTCGGACGAGACAGATCAGGCAATGGCCGAGCGGCTTGTCGGCGCCAGCCGCAGTACCTGGGGCACCGCGGTCTGTTCACTCTCGATGCCTGGCAGGATCTCGTCCCGTGCGAGGGGATCGGCGCGTACGTCGGCGAGGTGCTGTCGGCAGGCGCTCTCGTCCGGGTACGAGGTGAAGACCGCGACGACGTTCTCTCCGGTGCGGACGGGCAGTGCGGCGAACGTGTTGTGCGCCGGCTCCGTCATGAGGGCGGCGAACGGCTCGTGGCCCGTCCTGCGGAGGACGGGCAGGAGACCGTCCCGGATCAGCGCGACGCCGTCGTGCCGTCCGGGAGGGAAGGACCACACGGTGCCGGACACGAACCGCTCCGGTGCCGGCGCACCGACCGGGGGCCGCCCGGACGGGACGGCGAAGGCGTTCCCGTCCGACAGGGAACGCAGCAGCAGGACGTTGTCCGAGTCGCTCATGGTGGCGTTGGCCCGGGGCCCGTGCTCGGCCCAGACGGGGCCGCCGTAGAAGGCCGTCAGAGCGCGGTGTCGTGCCGTCATGTCACGGAACCCGCGAAGCCAGACGAAGCGGTCCGGGTCGTCGAGGTCCCGGAACTGGCCGAGCACGGACATCCCGGCCACTTCCTGGGTCTCGACGAACTCCTGGTCGAACAGCGCGATGAGTTCGTCGCGCCTCCCGGGGCGCAGCGTGTACTGGCGCAGCTCGATCACTACGAGGTCGGCGAGGGGGTCCGTAGGGGGCACGGCGGGCTCCTGTTCCGTTGTCTTCCGCGGGCGTGGACCGACGGTAGGACGGCCGTGTGCCAGGGCCTGTCAGGGTTTCCGGTGAGAATGTGCCCATGTCTGTCGGTCGGCTGGTGTCGGTGCTCCTGTTGCTGCAGTCCCGCGGGCGCACACCCGCGCAGGGGATAGCCGACGAGCTGGGTGTGTCCGTGCGGACGGCGTACCGCGACCTGGCGCGCCTCCAGGCCGCCGGGGTTCCGGTCCACGCGGAGCCCGGCCGCGCGGGCGGGTACCGGCTGGTGGACGGCTATCGCACCCGCCTGACCGGGTTGAGCCCGGGTGAGGCGCGGGCCGTGTTCTTCGCCGGGCTGCCGGGCGCCGCCGCCGACCTGGGGATCGCGTCGGAGGTGGCGGCGGCACGGCTGAAGCTGCTGGCCGCGCTGCCGGCGGAACTCGGTGAGCAGGCGGCGCGGTCCGCGGCGGTGTTCCACCTGGACGCGCCCGCCTGGTACCGGGAGCCCGAACAGACCCCGTATCTGACCCTGTTCGTCGACGCGGCGCTCACCGGGCGCGTGGTGGAAGTGCGCTACCGCCGCTGGCGCGCACCGCAGGAGGTGTACCGCCGGCTTCGCCCGTACGGCCTGGTCCTCAAGTCCGGTGTCTGGTACCTGGTGGCCGCCGCGGAGGGCCGGACCGGGACCTACCGGATCAGCCAGGTCCTCGACGCGGTGACGGACGACGAACGGTTCGACCGGCCGCGGGACTTCGACCTGGGTGCCTACTGGGCCGGCTACCTCGACGACTTCGAGGCACGCCGCTACACGGGCACGGCCACCGTCCGCCTGTCTCCGCGGGGGCGCCGGCGCCTGCCCGACAACGTCCCCCTGGAGGTGGTGCGGGCGGTCGACTCCACGGCGACCGCCGTCGGCGAGGACGGATGGGTCGAGGCCGTCATCCCGACCGAGAGCACCGCCCACGCGTGCGGCGAGCTGCTGCGTCTCGGTGTCGACGTCGAGGTCGTCGCACCGGACGAGCTGCGCCGGGCCATGGCCGCCACCGTGGGGGTACTCGCCCGGATGTACGGACTCCACGCGGACGGGTGAGGACCGGGGACACCGGCGTCCCGGAACACCGATTGGAAGCGCTCTCAGTCTGCTGACCGGCCCCGGCGCTAGGCTGTAGGCGATCCGGCGGTGCCACGTCTGCCCGTGCCGCCGCCCAGCAACGAGGAGCGCCCGCCTTGGCCGAGCAGCATCCCGGGTCCCGGCCCACCCTGGAAGCCGTCGCGGCGCTCGCGGGTGTCTCCCGGGCCACCGCGTCCAGGGTCGTCAACGGGGGCGAGGGCGTCCGCAAACCGCTGGTCGACAAGGTGCTCCGGGCCGTCGACGAGCTCGGGTACATCCCCAACCACGCCGCCCGGACACTCGTCACCCGGCGGACCGGGGCGGTGGCCGTGGTCATCGCGGAGCCGGAGATCCGGATCTTCTCGGACCCGTTCTTCTCCCAGCAGCTCCGCGGCATCAGCAAGGAGCTGGCCGCCCACGACACCCAGCTGGTGCTGCTGATCGTGGAAGGGCCCGCGGACTTCGAACGGATCGCGCGCTATCTGTCCGGCGGCCATGTCGACGGGGCCCTCGCGTTCTCGTTGCACACCGACGACCCGCTGCCCGCGATCACCCGGCGGGCCGGGATTCCGACGGTGTACGGCGGGCGGCCGAGCTGGACCGCGGCCCCGGGCGATCAGGCCGTGCCGTACGTGGACGCCGACAACCGGGGCGGGGCGCGGGTGGCCGTGCAGTACCTGCGTGATCTGGGGCGGGAGCGGATCGCGTACATCGGGGGGCCGCCCGACCAGACCTCGTCGATGGACCGCCTCGACGGCTACCGGGACATCCTGCTGGAGATGGACCCGACGCTCGTCGCCGAGGGGGCGTTCACCGTGGAGAGCGGAGCGCGGGCGATGTCGGAACTGCTGGAGCGGCGGCCCGATCTGGACGCGGTGTTCGCGGCCAACGACCTGATGGCCACGGGTGCGCTGCGGGTGCTGCGCGAGCACGGGATCACGGTGCCCGGGCAGGTGGCACTCGTCGGATTCGACGACATGGACTCGGTGGCCGAGGTCTGCGACCCGCCGCTGACCACCGTCCGCCAGGACATCGAGGGCCAGGGCCGGCTGATGGCCCGGCTGCTGCTGCGCGGTCTGCACAAGGACCGTGCGGGGGCGGGCGCCCCCGACTCGGTGATCACGCCGACCACACTCGTACGGCGGGCCTCGGCCTGAGAGGCCGGGACCCGCCGCACAGGGTCACGCTCAGACGTACGGGATCTTCACGACCGCCGCGTCCGTACCGGTCTGCACCTGGGACGTGCCGTTGCCCAGCGCGTTCCAGATCTCCAGACGGACCGTTCCGGCCTTGAGGTTGCCCAGGCTTCCGGTCACCGCCGCGGTGCCCACCGCCTGGGTGTACTCCTCCCACCCCGTGACCGGGTCGGTCGCGAAGTAGCGGAAGGTCTCGACCCGGTCGAACGTGCCGTCACCGGTGAGGTCGTAGCTGACCCTGACCTGCGGGGCGAGCCCGACCTTCGTACCCGCGTCGACCCGGAGGCGGAACGCGGTGGACGCACCCGCCGCGAGAGTCCCGTCGACCTTCTTGACCTCGTAGACCGTCGGCTTGTACGGCGTGCCGTCCCGGTTGACGCCGTCCGCCGAGGCCAGCGTGTCGGCTCCCGCCGCGCCGTCCGTGGCGGTGGTGAGGGTGCCGCCGGACTTCAGCCGGAAGGTGTTGCCGGTGGACGGGCCCGGCTCCTCGGGATCCGGGTCGCCGCCGCCGGCGCCCGTGCCGGTGGCCGTGGAGCGGGCCGGCACGGAGAGCGTCTTGCCGTCGGAGAAGGTGACGGTGCGGGCGGTGGAGTCGTAGTTGTGAGCGGCGTAGGTGCGGACGCCGTTCTTGGCGAAGACGGCGGACGTCGGGATGTTCCCGCTGACCGTCAGATCGGGTGCGCCCAGGGTGTCGAGCGTGGTGATCCAGTGGTACGTGTGCGCCTTGGACTCACCCTGCTCCGGGGTGTAGCCCGCGTTGCCCGCGTCCCACTTGGCCTTCGCCAGGGCCGGATCGGCCAGCGACTCGAACTGCCACAGCAGGTCGCGCCACTCGACGGCCGGTCCACCGTTCTCGCGCTCCATCTCGGCGATGTTGCGCTTGATGGCGGCCTTCTCACGGGCCAGGTGCAGCGAACCCCCAGTGACGGGAAGGACGTTGATGCCGTGGATCTCCTCCGGGTTCGCGGTCCACCAGGTGGAGTACGCGCCGCCGCTGCCCCAGACCATGCCGACCGTGTCGTGGCCGAAGGAGCCGGGGAAGACCTGCTGGTCGGCGTCGAACCAGTACTGCGTGATCGCTTCCGACTCGGTGGTCAGCAGGTAGCTGCCGAGGTCGCGCAGCCCGGTGTCACCCGTCGCCGCACCCCACAGGACGAGGCCCGCGCTGAGGTTGATGGACTCCGACGAGGACTCCTGGTTGTTGCCCGCCGCGAAGCCCTGGTGGCCGGAGGCCCAGCTGTGGCCCGCGTAGACGTCGAAGCCGCGCAGGAACGGGTACGCGGCGTCCGTGCGGCTGGGGTTGGCGGTGTCGCGGACCAGGGTCTTGACCATGGTGCCCCAGGCGGAGTCGGCGGCCCATGCCTGGTCGTACTGGGCGACGATCGCCGCCGCGTACACGTAGTAGCTGTAGTGGAAGTGGTGGTCATTGAGCTCGGTGTCGCTGCCGTACGAGGCCGGGTAGCCGGTGAGCGTCTTCCAGTCCTTGTCGTAGCTGAACTCGCTCGCCCCGCCTGCCGTGAACCACTCCTGGAGCCGGCCCTTCATCAGGCCGAGGAGCTTGTCCCGGATGCCCGTCTGGCCGATCTGGTCGGCGACGGGCACCAGCTGGGCGAGGCGGCCGAGCGCCTTGCCGGTCCAGTACGTGTCACTGGCCCCGGAGAACGGGTCGGAGGCGTTCGCCACCTCGTTCAGGTATCCGGTCAGCCGGGCCTTGTCGACCCCGCTCGACGCGGGCAGGGCGGGCAGCACGCCCTGGTTCTTCTGGCTGGTGGTGAAGGAGGCGGACTCCCGCACCTTCATGGTGCCGCGCGGGGAGACGTACGTGTACGGCGTGAGCGCGTCGGAGGTGTGCAGCCACTGGTGGCGGTACAGCGCCTGGACCGTGCCGCGTTCGGTGCCCTCCTTGGCCTCCGTGGTCAGGCTGTAGGTCGCCCTGACCGTGCCGCCGGTGGACTCCCAGGCCACCTTGGAGCCGGTGACGAAGCTGAAGGCGTACTTCCGGTAGGTCGCGAGCGCGTCCGTGGACGGCAGCACGGCGAGCGAGAAGTAGTCCTTGCCGCCGAGCCCGGCGGTGATCGCCGTGCCGGAGACGTTCCAGTCGCTGCCGGTCGGGGCGAACAGCGCGTAGTGGTGGCCTGCGACCGTGATGCCGAGGACGTTGCCGTTGTCCGCGAAGACGGTGGGGGTGCCGGCCGTGGTGATCCGGGCGTCGCCGCCGGAGCCCTTGGCGTACACGAAGGGCATGCCGTGCCCGATGGTCGTGCGCAGGGTGCGGGTGCCGTCCGACCAGTAGGGGGTGACGGTCCAGTCGGACCAGTCGTCGGCCTTGGTGTCCGGGGAGTTGAGGCCGTTGAGTCCGACGGTGAGGTCGGCCTTGTGCGCGTACTCGTACTGGCGGCCGTCGCCGACGACCGCGGGTGCGGTCGGGTAGCCGACCTCCAGGCCGCCCGAGGTGGCCTGGTAGGTGAGCGGGTGCCCGTACATCGGGGTGGAGTACGGGTTGTCGCCGTAGCGCTGGTAGGCGAGGGAGGACCACCAGTCGTTGGTGGGGACCGGCTTGTCCTTCGCCGCCGCGGTGAGCTTGGGCGTGACGGGGGCGCCCGTGTTGGTGGTGGGTCCGGAGGTACCGGCAGGGCGGCTGTCGGTGTAACTGCCGGAGCCGGCGGGGATGGTGGCGGCTGCCGCCGGGGAAGCGGCGGGACCCAGAGCCACGGCGGCCAGGGCGAGGGCCAGGACCGTCGCCGCGGCAGATCTGGAGAGGTTGGCTTGCATGGGCAGCACCTCGGAGTCATGGGGGGCGGGAGCGTTTTCGAGAGCGCTCTCAAGTGCCAAGGAACGTAAAACTTCTGAAACGTAAGTGTCAAGAGAACTCACACAGGCGGTAGTTGGGCGTAACGCGCAGCCGTTATGTGTTCGAGTCTTGACGGCGGGAGAACCCTGAGAGACGCTCCAGACGCAGGTTTTGAGAGCGCTCTCAAAGCGCTCGGTTCATCCCGAAGCCAAGGGAGGCTTCCCATGCCCATCGCCCGAGCCGCCAAGAGAGCCACCGTCCGCCTCGGCGCGGTCGTCCTCGCCGGAACGCTCCTCGCCGCCTGTGGATCCGGCACTTCGGACTCCTCCGACAGTGCGAACGGGAAGGTCACGCTGACCGTCGACCTCTTCGGATCGTTCGGCTACAAGGAGGCCGGGCTGTACGCGGAGTACGAGAAGCTCAACCCCGGCGTCACCATCAAGCAGAGCGACACCCAGGACGAGGCCGACTACTGGAAGTCGCTGCAGACCCGGCTGGCCGGCGGCGGCGGGCTCGCCGATGTGCAGGGCATCGAGGTGGGCCGGATCGCGTCGATCACCCAGCAGCAGTCCGACAAGTTCGTGGACCTCAAGGAGTTCGGCGCCGACAAGCTCAAGGACCAGTTCGCCGACGCCAAGTGGTCGGCGGCGAACACCAAGGACGGCAAGATCCTCGGCCTCGGCACCGACGTCGGGCCGGAGGCGATGTGCTACCGCACCGACCTGTTCAAGCAGGCCGGGCTGCCCACCGACCGCGCGGAACTCGCCCAGAAGTGGTCCACCTGGGACGGCTACCTGGAGCTCGGCAAGCAGTACAAGAAGAAGGCCCCCGCCAAGAGCGCCTGGCTGGACAGCATCGGCAGCCTCTACGGGATCATGATCGGCCAGGAGAAGGAGCGGTACTACGACGCCTCCGGTGAGCTGATCTACGAGAAGAACCCGGCGGTCAAGCAGGCCTGGGACACCTCGGTCAAGGCTTCCGACGCCGGGCTCAGCGCCAAGCTCGACCAGTGGTCGCCGCAGTGGAACCAGGCGTTCGCCGCCGGGTCCTTCGCCACCATCCCGTGCCCCGCCTGGATGCTCGGCTACATCAAGGGCCAGGCCGGTGACGCGGGCAAGGGCAAGTGGGACATCGCCAAGCTGCCCGGTGGCGCGGGCAACTGGGGCGGCTCCTACCTCTCGGTCCCGCGTGCGGCCGAGCACAAGAAGGAGGCGTACGAGCTGATCAAGTGGCTCACCGCCCCCGAGCAGCAGGCCAAGCTCTTCGAGAAGCAGGGCAACTTCCCGTCCTCGACGGGCGCGATCGAGAAGGTCGCCGCCGCCAAGGACCCGTACTTCACCGACGCGCCGATCGGCCAGATCTTCGGTGACGCGGCGAAGGCGTCCCCGGTCCAGGTGCTGGGTGTGCACGACCAGAACGTGGCCCAGCAGCTGACCAACGCGCTGAGCGAGGTGGAGCGCAAGGGCACCTCGTCGGCCAAGGCGTGGGAGACGGCGAAGAAGGGCGTGGCGAACGTGATCGGCTGACCCCCCGTCACCGCGTCACAAAGGCTGTGACACCCCGTCACCGCCCCGCCGGGGCCGGTCCGTCCGCGCACCACGACGGACCGGCCCCCGCCCCGGCTTCCGTTTCCCTAACGCCCCGACTCCCCCGCCCGCCTCTCCCCGAAGGGCCGCACCGTGACCCTCACCGCAACCGCGAAGGCCGCGCCCCGGGCGCCCGGACCCGGATCCGGAGACGGCCGGACCGCCTCCCTCCGTCGCACCTGGCACAAGCTCTCGCCGTACGCCTTCATCGCCCCCTTCCTCACCCTGTTCGCCGCCTTCGGCCTCTTCCCGCTGCTCTACACGGCGTTCGTCTCGCTCTACCGTGTCGAACTGCAGACGAGCGGCGACATGGAGTGGCGCGGCATCGCCAACTACACGGCGCTGTTCACCGACGAGTACTTCTGGACCTCACTGCGCAACACGTTCACCATCGGCGTGCTGTCCACCGTCCCGCAGCTCGCGATGGCCCTGGGACTCGCGCACCTGCTCAACTACAAGCTGCGCGGGCGCACCTTCATCAGGACGGCGATCCTGCTCCCGTACGCCACCTCGGTGGCCGCCGCGACGCTGGTGTTCGCCCAGCTCTTCGGCCGTGACTTCGGGCTGATCAACTACGCGCTGGGGCTGGTGGGGATCAGCCCCGTGGACTGGCAGACCGGCACGGTCGCCTCGCAGATCGCCGTCTCCACCATCGTCGTCTGGCGCTGGACCGGATACAACGCGCTGATCTACCTGGCGGGCATGCAGTCCATCCCCGGCGAGCTGTACGAGGCCGCGGAGATGGACGGGGCGTCGCGCTGGCGGCAGTTCATCCATGTCACGCTGCCCGGCCTGCGGCCCACGATCGTCTTCACGGTGATCGTGTCGACGATCGGCGCCACCCAGCTGTTCGGGGAGCCGCTGCTCTTCGAGGGGTCCATCTCCGGCGGCATCGCGCACCAGTACCAGACCCTCGGCCTGTACATGTACGAGCAGGGCTGGGGCTTCTTCCACCTGGGCCGGGCCGCCGCCATCGCCTGGGTGATGTTCGTCCTGATCGTGGTGCTCGTCGGGGCCAACGCCCTGGTCGTGCGCCGCCGTGCCCGTAAGGAGGCCGGCCGATGACCACGCTCGCCGCACAGCCGACCGCGCCCGAGACCGTACCGGCCACGACTCCGCCCGGCAGGCCCAGGAGGCCGCGAGGTCCGCGGGGCATGCAGGGCGGCTGGCTCTCCTACCTGATCCTCGGCTTCGCGCTGCTGATCTCGGCGTTCCCGTTCTACTGGACGATCGTCGCCGCCAGCCGGTCCAACGCGGACCTCGCGAAGGTCCCGCCCAGCCTGCTGCCCGGCCCGAACCTCATCAAGAACTTCGATGCGGTGCTGGAGGAGGCGGCGATCGGCAAGGCGCTGCTGAACTCGTTCATCGTGTCCGGCTCCATCACGGTCGGCACCGTGCTGTGCTGCACCCTGGCCGGATTCGCCTTCGCCAAGCTGCGCTTCAAGGGCCGCGGCGCACTGCTCACCCTCACCATCGGCACGATGATGATCCCGCCGCAGCTCGGCGTCATCCCGCTGTTCATGCTGATCGCGGAACTCCAGTGGGTGAACCAGCTCCAGGCCGTGATCCTGCCCGGACTGGTGTCGGCCTTCGGGGTGTTCTTCATGCGTCAGTACCTGGTGCAGTCGCTGCCCGACGAACTGATCGAGGCGGCCCGTGTGGACGGCGCGTCGACCGCGCGCATCTTCTGGTCGATCGTCATCCCGGTCGCCCGTCCCGGCATGGCGGTGCTCGGCATGCTCACCTTCATGACCGCGTGGAACGACTTCTTCTGGCCGATCATCGCGCTGTCCTCGCAGGAGCCGACCGTGCAGGTCGCCCTGCGGCAGCTCGGCGGCGGCTACGTCCACGACCAGTCGGTGATCATGGCCGGCACCCTGCTCGGCACCCTCCCCGTACTGCTGGTCTTCGGCCTGCTCGGCCGGCAGATCGTCGGCGGGATCATGCAGGGAGCCGTCAAGGGCTGAGCCCTCCCCCCACCACCCCACCTCACCTCCTGGAGTGCCTGTCTCATGACCGCTGTCGATGCCCGCCCCAACACCGCGGCGGGGCTGCGGTTCCCCACCGGATTCCGCTGGGGGACGGCCACCGCCGCCTATCAGATCGAGGGAGCGGCCACCGAGGACGGCCGCACCGAGTCCATCTGGGACACCTTCAGCAGAACCCCCGGCAAGGTCCGCAACGGCGACACCGGTGACATCGCCGCCGACCACTTCCACCGGATGCCCGACGACGTGGCGCTGATGAAGGAACTCGGCGTCACCGACTACCGCTTCTCGGTGTCCTGGCCCCGGGTCCAGCCGACCGGCCGCGGCCCCGCCGTCGAGCGCGGCCTGGACTTCTACCGGCGGCTCGTCGACGAACTGCTGGGCGCCGGCATCCGGCCCGTCGCGACGCTCTACCACTGGGACCTGCCGCAGGAGCTGGAGGACGCGGGCGGCTGGCCGGAGCGCGACACGGCACACCGGTTCACCGAGTACACCGAGCTCCTGGCGCGGGCGCTCGGCGACCGGGTGGCCACCTGGACGACGCTCAACGAGCCCTGGTGCGCGGCCTTCCTCGGGTACGGGAACGGGGTCCACGCCCCCGGCCGCACGAGCGACCTCGCAGCCCTGCGCGCCGCCCACCACCTCAACCTGGCCCACGGCAGCGCGACCGGCGTCCTGCGGAACCTGCTGCCGTCCTCCGCCGAGGTGTCACTGACCCTGAACCTGCACGCCCTGCGGCCGCTGACGGACACCCCGGCGGACCACGAGGCCGTGCGCCGGATCGACGCCGTCGCCAACCGGATCTTCCTCGACCCGGTCTTCCACGGGCGGCTGCCGCAGGACCTGGTGCAGGACACGGCGTCGATCACCGACTGGTCCTTCGTCCGCGCCGGGGACCTGGAGGTCATCTCCGCGCCGCTGGACTCCCTCGGCATCAACTACTACTCCCCCAGTGTCGTTTCCGCCGGTACGTCGGAGTCCCCGTCCCCGTGGGCGGGCGCCGAGAAGCACGTGGCGTTCACCCCCGCGGACGGGCCGCGCACCGCGATGGACTGGCCGGTGGACGCGAACGGCCTGCACGAACTCCTCACCAGGCTCGGCGGGGAACTGCCCGGCCTGCCGCTGATGGTCACCGAGAACGGGGCGGCGTACGACGACTACGCCGACCCCTCGGGCCAGGTCCACGACCCGGAGCGGGTGGCGTACCTGGACGCGCATCTGTCGGCCGTGCACCGGGCGATCGAGGACGGCATCGACGTGCGCGGGTACTTCCTGTGGTCGCTCCTGGACAACTTCGAGTGGGCGTACGGCTACAGCAAGCGGTTCGGCATCGTCCACGTCGACTTCGCGAGCCAGCGCCGCACGGTGAAGGACAGCGCCCGCTGGTACGCGGACGTCATCGCACGCGGCGGTCTCGACCGCCCCTGACCACCGGCCCCACGCGTTGCGCCGCCGTCGGATCCGACGGCGGCGCAAGGGCAGTGGCGCGAAGCGGTCACCAGGCTCCCGGCGCGGGCGGTGCCACGACCGGCGGGCGGTCGTCGCAGGTGATCGTGTTGGGCAGGAGCCACGGCGCGAGCCAGTCGCCCGTGGTGCCGCCGCCGTCGTTGCCGCCGAGGTCGGTCAGGGCGAACTCGGAGCCGGCCGGGGTGAAGTTGAAGGACCCGCAGTTGTTGACGCCGACCGCGCCCACGTTGCGCGCGTCCACGTTCTCGAAGGTCGCCGAGCCCGCCGCGCGGGCGCTGACCACCGACGTACCCGTGCCATCGACCTTGATGTCCTTGAAGTGGACGCCCCGGATCCTGTACGTGTCCTTCACCGGCCAGTCGGTGACCAGCATGATCGCGTTGTAGGTGCTGTCGAGGAAGTTGTTCCCCGTCACCCGGATGTCGGCGTCGATGTCCCGGTCCAGGGCGTAGAACCAGATGGCCCCGAGCCCGATGTTCCAGTTCAGTTCGTACGTACCGGAGCGGACCGTCGTGTTGTCGGTGAGGTCCAGCCGGCCCTGGAACGCCTCCGCTCCGAAGCGGGCGCCGACGTGCAGGGCGCTGCCCTCGCGCACGGGGTCGGCGACGAGGTTGCCGGACACCGTGTTGTCCGTACCGCCGTAGATCGCGATGCCGTTGGCGAGGACCGGGCTCTGGACGGTGTTGCGGGCGAAGGTGTTGCCGGTGTTGGCGTTCTTCTCCGACCACATCGCGAGGCCGTCGTCGCCGGAGTTGCGCACGAAGGTGTGGGCGACCGTCGAGCCCGTCACCCCGCCGTGGAAGTTGATGGCGTCCGCGATCTGGTCGACGATGACGTTGTTCGTGATCCTCAGGTTCGACATCGGGCCGTCGAACCACATGCCGACCTTGGTGTGGCGGATGTGCAGCCCGTCGATGGTGGAGTCGCTCATCGCACCGCCGATGCCGTTCACCTGGTCGGTGTCGATGCGCTCGCGCACGTCGCCCTCGATGGCGAAGCCCGACAGATGGACGTTGCGGCTGCCGCCCTCGGCCGCGCCCTTGCCGTAGAAGCCGACGCCTGTGTGGACGGAGCCGTCGGCGGCCGGGGTGGCGAGGGCGATCTCGCGGCCCTTGATCTTCGTGTACCAGCTGCCGGCACCCTTGATCGTGACGTCGTCGACGATGATGTGGCGGTTGACCTGGTACGTGCCCGGCGGGATGTACACCGGGAGGTTCTTGCGCTTGGCGTGGGCGATGGCCCGGTCGATGGCACCCGCGGAGTCCCGCCGCCCGGACGGGTCGGCCCCGAAGGCCAGCACGTTCGCGGCCCGGAGCTCGATGTGCGGGAGGCCCACGAGTTCGGAGTCGAGCACGTCGATGACCGTCCAGGCGGCACGGCTGCCAGCCGGGACCGTCAGCCGTACGGTGTCGCCCGCGCGGTACTTCCTGCCCAGCAGCAGGCGCTGCTCGTCGTAGAAGTGGTTCGGGCGAAACGGCTTGGTGATCGTCGGGGCCGGTGTCGTCCCGCTGGGGACACACGCGCATTCGGTGATCCACCAGTCCGGATGGAGCAGCCCGGCACCGGGGTCGTTGGTGAACGGGTACTGGTTGTAGAGCCAGGCGTACTGCGAGGTCAGCGTCATCGTGGAGCGCTTCTTGCCGTTCACGGCGACATCGAGCGGCGCGGTGATGCCGCCCCCGCCCGGCGCGTCCGGAATGCTGTAGCGCACGGTGATCGCGTCGGCGGCGCCCGGCAGCGTGAACTCGACGTGCTCGCCCGGGGCCAGCCTGACCGCCTTACGGCCCGAGGCCTCGGCGGGCAGCGTGTACGCGGTGCGGTCGGGGCCGATGACCGTGCCGTCCGTCGCGGCGTTCTCCGCCTCCTGCTCGGCGAAGGGGACCTCGGCACCGCGGCCGGCGACCAGCGCCGGATCGAGAGCGGCACGCGTCACCGCGGGTGCGGGGGCCCGTTCTCCCTCCGCACCCACGGCCGCGGGGGCGCCGCTCAGGGCGCCCAGTCCGACAACGGCGGCGGTCAACGCGGCGACCGTGATGTTCCGTGACATCGCATGCCCGTTTCTCTCGGAAGGTGGGGCGACAGTAGGGCTCGCCGCAGCACCACCACAAGAGTTCTGCCAGAACCTTTCTGACCGATGATGAATACATGCAGAGTCACGTCATGTTTTTGCGTTCACTGTTCGGGCGCAGAGCAGCCGTGCCGGAGCTCAGGCCCTCACGACGGAGCTCAGGACCGCCACGACGGAGCTCAGGCCCCCACGGTGCCGTCGACACCCTCACGCAGGAAGTCGGCGTGCCCGTTGTGGCGGCCGTACTCCAGGAGCACGTGCACCATCACCATCCGCAGCGACACCTCCTTCTCCCAGCGCGGCTGGAGGCCCAGCACGTCCAGGGACCCGGCCGCCCGCTCGATACGGCGCGAATTCTCCACCTCGGCCTCCCAGGCGCCGAACGCCTCCTCCCTGGTCGAGGCGCTCGCGTCGTACGCCGCCTGGAAGTCGATCCGGTCGGACCAGACCATGGGCGCCTCGTTGTCCTCGAACACACGGCGGAACCAGGCCCGTTCCACCTCGGCCATGTGCCGCACCAGTCCGAGCAGCGAGAGAGTGGACGGGGGCATCGACTGCTTCCGCAGCTCCTCGTCGTCCAGCCCCTCGCACTTCATGGCCAGGGTGGCTCGGTGGTAGTCGAGAAAGGCGCGCAGGGTCTCGCGCTCGTCGCCTGAACTCGGCGGCCCGGTCCGGGAGTCGGTGGTCATCCGTGTGCGCTCCTCGTGGACGGGTGCAGGGGCCATCAGTATCCGGTACCGGCGAGGGGGCACAACGACGCCGGCCCCCGGGAGGAATCCCGGGGGCCGGCGTCGTACAGGTACTGCGAGGAGCTGCTGATCCCGAGGGATCAGAAGTCCATGTCACCGCCCGGCATGCCGCCCGGAGCGGCCGCAGAGGCCTTCTCCGGCTTGTCGGCGATGACGGCCTCGGTGGTGAGGAAGAGCGCGGCGATGGACGCGGCGTTCTGCAGAGCGGAGCGCGTGACCTTCGCCGGGTCGATGATGCCCTCGGCGATCATGTCGACGTACTCGCCGGTCGCGGCGTTGAGGCCGTGACCGATCGGCAGGTTGCGCACCTTCTCCACGATGACGCCACCCTCGAGACCACCGTTGACGGCGATCTGCTTGAGCGGGGCCTCCAGCGCGAGCTTGACGGCGTTGGCTCCGGTGGCCTCGTCACCCGTCAGGTCGAGCTTCTCGAAGACGGCCGTGGCCTGCAGCAGCGCGACGCCACCACCGGCGACGATGCCTTCCTCGACGGCGGCCTTGGCGTTGCGCACCGCGTCCTCGATGCGGTGCTTGCGCTCCTTGAGCTCCACCTCGGTCGCGGCGCCGGCCTTGATGACGGCCACGCCGCCGGCCAGCTTCGCGAGGCGCTCCTGGAGCTTCTCGCGGTCGTAGTCCGAGTCGGAGTTCTCGATCTCGGCACGGATCTGCTTGACGCGGCCCTGGACCTGGTCGCTGTCACCCGCTCCGTCGACGATCGTGGTCTCGTCCTTGGTGATGACGACCTTGCGGGCCTTGCCGAGCAGGTCGACGCCGGCGCTCTCGAGCTTGAGACCGACCTCCTCGGAGATGACGGTGCCACCGGTGAGGATGGCGATGTCGCCGAGCATGGCCTTGCGGCGGTCACCGAAGCCCGGAGCCTTGACGGCGACGGACTTGAAGGTGCCACGGATCTTGTTGACGACCAGGGTCGACAGGGCCTCGCCCTCGACGTCCTCCGCGATGATCAGCAGCGGCTTGCCCGACTGCATGACCTTCTCGAGCAGCGGAAGGAGGTCCTTCACGTTGCTGATCTTGGAGTTGACGATCAGGATGTACGGGTCGTCGAACGACGTCTCCATACGCTCCATGTCGGTCGCGAAGTACGCCGAGATGTAGCCCTTGTCGAAGCGCATACCCTCCGTGAGCTCGAGCTCCAGACCGAAGGTCTGGGACTCCTCGACGGTGATGACGCCTTCCTTGCCGACCTTGTCCATCGCCTCGGCGATCTTGGCGCCGATCTCGGTGTCGGCAGCGGAGATGGAGGCCGTCGAAGCGATCTGCTCCTTGGTCTCCACGTCCTTCGCCTGCTCCAGCAGAGCGGCGGAGACGGCCTCGACGGCCTTCTCGATGCCACGCTTGAGAGCCATCGGGTTGGCACCCGCGGCGACGTTGCGCAGGCCCTCGCGGACGAGCGCCTGGGCGAGAACGGTTGCGGTGGTCGTACCGTCGCCGGCGACGTCGTCCGTCTTCTTGGCGACCTCCTTGACCAGCTCCGCACCGATCTTCTCGTACGGGTCCTCGAGCTCGATCTCCTTGGCGATGGAAACACCATCGTTGGTGATCGTGGGCGCGCCCCACTTCTTCTCGAGGACGACGTTTCGGCCCTTGGGGCCGAGGGTGACCTTGACGGCGTCGGCGAGCTGGTTCATCCCGCGCTCGAGACCGCGCCGTGCCTCCTCGTCGAACGCGATGATCTTGGCCATGTGAAGTGGTCCTCCCGGACAGGGGTGGATTTCTCCGGACCGAGAGGCGCCCGCGACGGACGGCCAGCGTGCTCAGCGGTTCCTTGCCCCGTGAGCCTGCGGGCCTCACCGGCCCGGTCCAAGTTTCTGTCACTCTCACCTGGAGAGTGCTAACGCCAATGATTAGCACTCGACCCCTGCGAGTGCAAGCGTCCCCCTCCAGATGTGGACAACCGCCGGGAGGGCGTGCGGCACGCACGCAGGGCCCGTACCCCCTCTTCGGAGGTACGGGCCCTGCGTGCGTGAGTAGTGTCGTTGGCCGACCGCGCCGAGCTCAGCCGACGGCGAGCTTGACCATGTCCGCCTGCGGCCCCTTCTGGCCCTGCGAGATTTCGAATTCAACTCGCTGACCCTCTTCGAGGGTGCGGTACCCGTCCATCTGGATCGCGCTGTAGTGGACGAAAACATCCGCACCACCGTCGACCGCGATGAAGCCGTACCCCTTCTCCGCGTTGAACCACTTGACGGTGCCCTGAGCCATGCCTAACTCCCCTATTACTGGCCCTTGCACAGGACCGCACTTCGCGGGCCCGGGTCAGAACTCACCCTCCGACAGGAGAGGGTGGCGTGCGCCGGAACGCGTCGACCGCGGCCGAATGTATCTGCCCAACTGCCCTCTGCAACAGGGCAATCGGACGAGAATTCTGGGCACAGCTGAACGCCCGGATAGGTGGAACTCGTGAGATTCCAGGGCAAGTCGGGCCTGACAAAGGCCACTTATGGCGCAAGGAGTTCACGTACTTTGGCTGCTTCTCATCGCGACCGGGCGCATTCTCATATGCGGGCGGCACAGGCAGCGGAGGGGACTTCCCCAACTGTACCCCGCTCAACCATGCAGAATTGCCCCCTCCGCTTCTCTTGCGGAGGGGGCAACGGTGCTCACGCTGTGAAGTCGTACAGGAGGCTCAGCCTCCGGCGACGGCCGGGATGATCGAGATGCCGGCGCCGTCCGGGGTCGCCGTCTGCAGGCCGCCCTCGAAGCGCACGTCGTCGTCGTTGACGTACACGTTCACGAAGCGGCGCAGCTTGCCCTGGTCGTCCAGGACGCGGGCGGCGATGCCCGGGTGGTCCTTCTCCAGGGACTCGATGACCTCGGAGAGGATCGTGCCCTCGGCCGGGACCTCGGCCTGACCGCCCGTGTAGGTACGGAGGATGGTGGGGATACGGACCTTGACGCTCATGGGGTGCCTTCCTTCGGTCTCGGGTGGTCAGCTGGCGGCGAGGCCCGCGTCGCGGAACGCGTCCAGGCTCGGCCGGATCGTGGCCGACAGGCCGGTCGTCGGGGCGACGGCGTCCAGCGTCTTCAGGCCGTCACCGGTGTTCAGGATGACGGTGGTCAGCGTCGGGTCCAGCAGGCCGGCGTCGATCAGCTTCTTCGTCACACCGACCGTCACACCGCCCGCGGTCTCCGCGAAGATGCCCTCGGTACGGGCCAGCAGCTTGATCGCGTCGACGACCTGCTCGTCGTTGACGTCCTCGACGGCACCGCCGGTGCGCCGGGCGATGTCCAGGACGTACGGGCCGTCGGCCGGGTTGCCGATCGCGAGGGACTTGGCGATCGTGTTCGGCTTCTGCGGCCGTACGACGTCGTGCCCGGCCTTGAAGGCGGTGGAGACCGGGGAGCAGCCCTCGGCCTGGGCACCGAAGATCTTGTACGGCTTGTCCTCGACGAGGCCGAGCTTGATCAGCTCCTGCAGGCCCTTGTCGATCTTCGTGAGCTGCGACCCCGACGCGATCGGGATGACGATCTGGTCGGGCAGCTGCCAGCCGAGCTGCTCGCAGATCTCGTACGCCAGGGTCTTGGAGCCCTCGCCGTAGTACGGGCGGAGGTTGACGTTGACGAAGCCCCAGCCCTCACCGAGCGGGTCGCCGATGAGCTCCGAGCAGAAGCGGTTGACGTCGTCGTAGTTGCCCTCGATGCCGACCAGTTCGCCGCCGTACACCGCGGCCATGACGACCTTGCCCTGCTCCAGGTCGTGCGGGATGAACACGCACGAGCGGAAGCCGGCGCGGGCCGCCGCGGCGCCCACCGCACCGGCGAGGTTGCCGGTGGAGGAGCAGGAGAGGGTGGTGAATCCGAAGGCGCGGGCGGCCTCGACGGCGATCGCGACGACACGGTCCTTGAAGGAGTGCGTCGGGTTGCCGGAGTCGTCCTTGACGTACAGACCGCCGGTGACGCCCAGCTCACGGGCGAGGTTGTCGGCCTTGACCAGCTTCGTGAAGCCGGGGTTGATGTTGGGCTTGCTCGCGACATCGGCCGGAACGGGCAGCAGCGGCGCGTAGCGCCAGATGTTGTCGGGGCCTTCGGCGATGCGCTTCTTGAGCTCTTCGGGGGAGCCGCTCGGCAGGTCGTACGCCACTTCGAGCGGCCCGAAACAGGACGCACAGGCGAAGATGGGACCGAGCTCGAAACGCTCGCCGCATTCGCGGCAGGAAAGTGCTGCGGCGGAACCCAGGTCCACGGCAGAAGAATCGGTGTTCGCTGCAACTGTCTGAACAGACATGATGGCGGAGGCCCTTTCTCCTCATCTTCCTTGCGGCGTATTTCGCCACAAGACGGAATTGGCACCTTCCCTACCGTGACCTCGCGGTCGGCAGGAGGGTTGCCGGGACTTCAACGGGCCGTTCCCTCAGTCCCTCTGGATGAGCGCTATGGCACCGGACCATCGATCCGGGCATTTATTCGCGGACCGACCCCGACATGCGAGGGTCATCCGCGTTGTTCAAGACTGTAACCGAAGCCCCGGACGATTGAGATAGTCGTCCGAACCGCGAGATGGATCACATACAGGGAGTATCGACCGTGCTGGAAGAGGTGGAACGCTGGCTGACCAGGCGTTCCTGGTCGGCCGATGACCGCCCGCTCGACCGCCTCACGGCCGCGCGTGCGAGGGATCCGCACCGCGCCCGGGTGAGCGTCGTGCTGCCCGCCCTGAACGAGGAGGAGACGGTCGGCGCGATCGTCGAGGAGATCCGGCGCGAGCTGATGGAGAAGGTCCGGCTCGTCGACGAACTGGTGGTGATCGACTCCGGTTCCACCGACGCCACCGCCGCGGTGGCACGCCGGGCCGGTGCCAGGGTGGTGCACCGGGACGCGATACTCCCCCGGATACCGGCCGTACCCGGCAAGGGCGAGGTGCTGTGGCGGTCACTGCTGGTGACCAGCGGCGAGATCGTCTGCTTCATCGACGCCGACCTCAAGGACTTCTCCGCGGACTTCGTCTCCGGCATCGTCGGCCCCCTGCTGACCGACCCCGAGGTCCAGTTCGTCAAGGCCATGTACGACCGCCCTCTGGGAGAAGCCGCAGGCCAGGGCGGTCGGGTCACCGAACTTGTGGCACGCCCGCTGCTCAATCTCCACTGGCCGCAGCTGGCCGGCTTCGTCCAGCCGCTGGGCGGCGAGTACGCCGTACGCCGCTCCCTGCTCGAACGGCTCCCCTTCCCCGTCGGTTACGGAGTGGAGCTGGGCCTGCTCGTCGACGCCCTGCACACGGTGGGCCTGGACGCCCTGGCACAGGTGGACGTCGGCGTACGCAAACACCGCCACCAGGACGGCCAGGCGCTCGGCCGGATGGCGGCGGCGATCTACCGCACCGCCCAGCTGCGGCTCTCCCGGGGGCATCTGGTGCGGCCCGTGCTCACCCAGTTCGAACGCGGCGAAGACGGCTTCGTACCGCGCACCCATGCGGTGGACACCGAGGAGCGGCCGCCCATGCGGGAGATCACGGAGTACGCGTCCCGCCACGCGGCGTGATGTTTCGCGGTGGGCTTCGCGTTTGGCGGCTTCCCGAACGGGCTAGGTTCGGGTACATGGTCTCCGAGCACTCTGCCAAGGTCCTCGTCGCGTCCAACCGCGGCCCCGTGTCCTATGCGCTGCGCGAGGACGGAACGCTCGACTCCAAGCGCGGCGGGGGCGGCGTCGTCTCCGGTCTGAGCGCAGTCGAGGACAAGCTGTGGGTGTGCGCGGCCCTGGGCGACGGCGACCGCGAGGCGGTCCGGCGCGGCCTGTCGGAGCCCGGCGTCCGCATGCTCGACATCGACGCCGGGGTCCACGACGACGCGTACAACGGCATCGCGAACTCGGTGCTCTGGTTCGTCCACCACATGATCTACCAGACGCCGCTGGAGCCGGTGTTCGACGCGGAGTTCCGGCGGCAGTGGGCGTCCTTCGAGGCGTACAACCGCGCCTTCGCCGAGGCCCTCGCCGAGGAGGCGGGCGTGGGCGCGGTGGTCCTGGTCCAGGACTACCACCTGTCTCTGGTGCCCGGCATGCTCCGCGAGCTCCGCCCCGATCTGCGGATCGGCCACTTCTCGCACACCCCGTGGGCCCCCGTCGACTACTTCCGGCTGCTGCCCGACGACATCGGGGAGCAGCTGCTGCGCGGCATCCTGGGCGCCGACCGGGCCGCGTTCCTCACCCGCCGCTGGGCGGACGCGTTCATCAGCTGCTGCACGGAGATCCTGGGCGGCACCGGCCGCACCCGGATCGGGGTGCACGGGCTGGGCGCCGACGCGGACTTCCTGCGCCGCCGCTCCCACGAGGCGGACGTGGACGAGCGGATGGAGACGCTGCGGGAGCAGGTGGGTCCCGGCAGGCGGACGATCGTGCGGGTGGACCGCACCGAGCTCTCCAAGAACATCGTCCGCGGGCTGCACGCCTACCGTGCCCTGCTGGAGGAGCACCCCGAATGGCGTGAGCGGGTGGTGCACGTGGCGTTCGCCTACCCCTCCCGGCAGGACCTCGCGGTGTACCGCGACTACACCGCCGAGGTGCAGCGGGTCGCCGACGGGATCAACGCGGAGTACGCCACGGAGGGCTGGACCCCGGTCATCCTCCACGTCGACGACGACTTCGCCCGCTCGCTCGCCGCGTACCGGCTGGCGGACGTGGCGCTCGTCAACCCGATCCGCGACGGCATGAACCTCGTCGCGAAGGAGGTCCCGGTCGTCTCCGACAACGGCTGCGCGCTGGTGCTGTCGCGGGAGGCGGGGGCCTACGAGGAGCTCGGCGAGGACGCCCTCGTGGTCAACCCGTACGACGTGTCGGCCACGGCGGCGGCGCTGCACGAGGCGCTGACGATGGAGGACGACGAGCGGAGCGCGCGCACGAAGCGGCTGGCCGCTGCGGCGACCGCGCTGCCGCCGCAGCAGTGGTTCCTGGACCAGCTGGACGCGCTGCGGGGTTAGGGCGGGCCCGCTCCTCTAGGCGCCCTGGGGCTTCCCCAGGTGCCGGGCCAGGGCTTCCAGCAGGCCCACCACGGCTGCCGGGCCCGGCAGCAGCAGATCGGCACGCTCGGCGAGTTCGGGGACCTCGGTGCCGCTGCAGACCAGGAGGCCCGGGGTGCCGTCCGGCCCCTCGGCGCGGAGCTTCTCGACGGCCGCGTACGCGGCGAGGTCGCCCAGATCGTCCCCGGCGTACAGGACGGACTCGGCGTCGGCCTCCCTCACGTACTCCGCGAGCGCCACTCCCTTGTCCATGCCCGGCGGGCGCAACTCCAGGACGAGGCGGCCCGGTTCGACGATCAGCCCGTGCCGGGCGGCCAGGTGCCCGAGGGGTTCGCGCAGGGACTCGAACGCCGCCTGCGGGTCGTCGGCGCGCCGCGTGTGCACGGCGACGGCCTGCCCCTTCTCCTCGATCCAGGTGCCGTGCCAGGCACCGACCTCGTGCAGGACGCCGGGGAGTTCGGCACGGACGGCGGCGACGCCGGGGTGCGGGGCGGGGGCGTGCACGGTGCCGGTGACGGCGTCCCAGCGTTCCGCGCCGTAGTGCCCGAGGACGACGAGGTGGTCGAGGCCCGGCACCCCGGCGAAGCCGCCGTACCGGACCGCGACGCCTGCGGGGCGGCCGGTGATCACGGCGACGGAGGCGACCTGCGGCGCGAGCGCGGCGAGGGCGGGTACGGCGCCTGGATGGGCGCGGGACTGCTCCGGGTCGGGCACGATGTCGGCGAGGGTGCCGTCGAAGTCGAGCGCGATCACGGCGCGGTCGGGGCGCGCGAGGATTGCGGCGAGGCCTTCACGGCCGGCCTGGGTGGACGGGGTCGGCAGGGGTTGGTCCGGGTTGCTGCCCATGCTCCGAGCGTATCGGTGACGGGGCGCTCGTGGTGGGGCCACGATCAACCCGTCCGGCGGCGGAGCATCCGTCCGGCCGGGGCGGGGGCTCAGCGCCGTCCGCGTCTCGCGTCCCGGACCCTCCGCAGCCGGTTTACCGTCACCGGGTCCTCCGCCAGCGCCCGGCGGTCGTCGATCAGGGCGTTGAGGAGCTGGTAGTAGCGGACCGGCGATATGCCGAGCTGTTCCCGGATCGCCCGTTCCTTCGCGCCGGGTCCGGCCCAGGAGCGCCGCTCCAGGGCCAGCACCGCACGCTCCTGGTCGGGGAGCGGGTCGTCGGCGGCGGCGGTCATATCAACCAACCTACTCCGCGGCCTCGGCCCGGCGCGCCTCGTCCGATATCTGTCCGAGGATGCCCTCCGGGTTGCCGTCCGGCTCGACCGCCGAGCCGATCTTCTCCTTGATCGCCTCGCTGGCCGTCGCCCAGGACGTCTTGCCGAACGGGTACAGCTGGGAGTTCGGCAGCGCCTCCAGGAACTCGTACAGCGCCTTGTACTTCTCGTCCGCCTCCATCACCTCGGACGCGCTGCCGGTCACGGGCAGCAGGTCGTACTGGTCGGCGAAGGCCAGCACGTTGTCGTCCGTGTACGCGAAGTCGAGGAACTTGCCTATCTCTTCGCGGTGGCCGTTCTCCTTGAAGCCCATCATCCAGTCGGCGACGCCCATCGAGCCCTTGGAGGGTCCGTTGACCCCGGGCAGCGGGACCATGCCGACGTCGATGCCCTTCTTCTCGGCCTCCTGCATCAGCGTCGGGTGGCCGTTGAGCATCCCGACCTGCCCCTTGGTGAAGGCGTCGAAGGCCGTGGCCCGGTCGAGCTTGCCGGGGGCGACGGGGCCGGTGAGGCCCTTGCCGACGAGGTTGTTCTTCAGCCACTGGAAGGTGGCGATGTTCTGCGGGGAGTCGATGCTGTACGAACCGACGTCGTCGGTGTAGCCGCCGCCGCCGCTGAGCATCCACATCATGGTCTCGGCCTGGGACTCCTCGGGGCCGAGCGGCAGGGCGAAGGGGTAGTTCACGTCGCGCTGCTTGAGCGCGGCGGCGTCGTTCTGGATGTCGTCCCAGGTCTGCGGGGCGTCGATGCCCGCCTTCGCGAACAGCTCCTTGTTGTAGAAGAGCAGCCGGGTGCTGGCCACGAACGGCAGACCGTACAGCTCTCCGTCGACCCTGCCCGCGTCGCTGAGCGAGGGAAGGAAGTTGGCCGAGGTGCGGATGGCGAGCATCTCGTCGGCGTTGTACAGCTTGCCCGCGCTGGCGTAGTCGGCGTACGCACCGATCTGCGCGATGTCGGGGGCGTCGCCGGCCTTCACCATGGCGGCGACCTCACGGTCGACGTCCTTCCACGAGAGGACGTTGACGTCGACCTTGATGCCGGGGTTGGCCTTCTCGAACTTCCCGGCGACGTCGTCCCAGTACTTCTCGGAGCTGTTCTCCGCGCCCGTGCCGTAGTCGGCCGCGACGAACTTCAGGGTGACATCCCCCGAACCGCTCTCCGTGCCGCAGCCGGACAACGTTGCCGTCATGCCGAGTGCGGCCACCACCGCGGTCAGACCCACCAAGCGCCGCTGCACAGACCTGTCCATCCCTCTGGGTTCGCACCGATGACCGATCCGGCGATGAGCCGCGATCCTGCCTCACGTCCACTGCGGAGGTCTACACCACCGGAGTATCGATTCGGCAATCTATCCGACCCGTCGGGGCCGGCCGGAAGGGGGACGGGCAGGGTGCGCACACAGGTCATTTTGTATGGATGGTCAACAAACCACGATAGTGGACTAGACCTTTTAGGGGTCGCCGGGCGAAACTGTCTCCCGTGAGACACGTCATCGCCCTCGATGTGGGCGGCACAGGAATGAAGGCCGCACTGGTCGGGGCCGACGGCACCCTGCTCCACGAGGCGCGCCGGGCCACCGGCCGCGAGCGCGGGACCGATGCAGTGGTCGAGACCATTCTCGGGTTCGCGGCGGAGCTGCGCGCGCACGGCGAGGAGCGGTTCGGTACGCCCGCCGTCGCCGTCGGGGTCGCCGTGCCCGGGATCGTCGACGCCGAGCGCGGGATCGCGGTCTACTCCGCCAACCTGGGCTGGCGGGACATGCCGCTGCGGAAACTGCTCGGCGAGCGGCTCGGCGGCCTGCCCGTCGCGCTCGGTCACGACGTCAGGGCAGGCGGCCTCGCCGAGGGCCGGATCGGCGCGGGCAAGGGCGCGGACCGCTTCCTGTTCGTGCCGCTGGGCACCGGCATCGCCGGGGCCATCGGCATCGCGGGCACCATCGAGGCGGGCGCCCACGGCTACGCGGGCGAGATCGGCCACATCGTGGTCCGGCCGGACGGCCCGGACTGCAACTGCGGCCAGCGCGGCTGTCTGGAGACCCTGGCCTCCGCGTCCGCGGTGACCCGGGCCTGGGCCGCCGCGTCCGGGGACCCGGACGCCGACGCCGCGGACTGCGCGAAAGCGGTGGAGTCGGGCGACCCCGCCGCACAGCGCGTGTGGCAGAACGCCGTCGACGCACTCGCCGCCGGACTGGTCACCGCGCTGACCCTGCTGGACCCCCGCACGCTCATCATCGGTGGCGGTCTGGCCGAGGCGGGGGAAACCTTGTTCACACCACTGCGTGCGGCTGTCGAGGAACGCGTCACGTTCCAGAAGCTGCCTCACATCGTCCCGGCGGCCCTCGGGGACACCGCCGGATGCCTGGGCGCAGGGCTGCTCGCCTGGGATCTTCTCTCCACGGAGGTATCCGCCTGATGGCCGGACGCGCAGACAGCACAGTTCTCGCAGGTGCCCGGGTGGTGCTTCCCACCGGGACGGTCGAGGACGGCCGGGTGATCGTCGAGGGCACCCGGATCGCCGGCAGCACGCCGGAGGGCGCCCGGACCGTCGACCTTTCGGGCCACTGGGTGGTCCCCGGTTTCGTCGACATGCACAACCACGGCGGCGGCGGCGCGTCCTTCGCCACCGGCACCGCCGAGGACGCCCTCACGGGAGCGCGCACCCACCGCGAACACGGCACCACGACCGTCGTCGCCTCCACGGTCACCGGCGACATGGACTTCCTGGCCCGCCAGGCCGGCATGCTCTCCGAGCTGGTGGAACAGGGCGAGCTCGCCGGCATCCACTTCGAGGGGCCCTTCATCGCACCCTGCCGCAAGGGCGCCCACAGCGAGGAACTGCTCCGCCACCCCGACCCGGCCGAGGTCCGCAAGCTGCTCGACGCGGCACGCGGCACGGCCAAGATGGTCACCCTCGCCACCGAACTGCCGGGCGGGATCGAATCCGTACGGCTGCTCGCCGAGCACGGGGTCATCGCCGCCATCGGGCACACGGACGCGACGTACGAGCAGACCGTCGAGGCGATCGACGCGGGCGCCACCGTCGCCACGCACCTCTTCAACGCGATGCCGGCGCTCGGCCACCGCGCACCGGGTCCGATCGCCGCCCTCCTGGAGGACGAGCGGATCACCGTCGAGCTGATCAACGACGGTACGCATCTGCACCCCGCCGCCCTGGAGCTCGCCTACCACCGTGCGGGCGCCGACCGGGTCGCCCTGATCACGGACGCCATGGACGCGGCAGGCGTCGGCGACGGCCACTACGTGCTCGGCCCGCTCGCCGTCGAGGTCAAGGACGGCGTCGCACGCCTGGTGGAGGGCGGCTCGATCGCGGGCTCCACGCTGACCCTGGACACGGCGTTCCGCAGGGCCGTCACCGTCGACAGGATCCCCGTCGAGGACGTCGTGCGGTCCATCTCCGCCAACCCGGCACGGCTGCTCGGCCTGTACGACAGGGTCGGCTCGCTCGACCCGGGCAAGGACGCCGACCTCGTGGTCCTGGACGCGGACTTCGCCCTCAAGGGCGTCATGCGCAGGGGCGAGTGGATCGTCGAACCCCCTCTCGGATGAAGGCGGCCACGAGGACACCCGAGAGGGTTTCCACGAGGACGTCCTCCTGTTGACGCCCTGTTGAACACGTAACGAAGAGACGGCTGTTGCCCCGGAGGTCTGGGACGGCCGCCGTCTCTTTGACATGATCGTCGGGACGGCGCCGCGGAGGAGACGGCGCGCAGGGACGAACGACCAAGGAACCGGGGGCCGGTACAGGTGATACTGACCGTCACGCTGAACACGGCACTCGACCTCACGTCCACCGTCCCCGCCCTCGTCCCGCACACCAGCCACCGCATCGGCGAGATGTCCGAACGCCCGGGCGGCAAGGGCCTCAACGTGGCCCGGGTGCTCTCCGCGCTGGGGCACGACACGGTGGTCACGGGCTTCGCCGGAGGCACCACCGGAGCCGTCCTGCGCGACCTGCTCGCGGCACTCCCCCACCGCCCCACCGACGCGCTCGTCACCATCTCCGGGAACACCCGCCGCACCCTCGCCCTGGTCGACCTCTCCACCGGCGACACCACCCAGCTCAACGAACCCGGACCGCACATAGGCGCCGACGAGTGGACCACCTTCCTGCGGACCTACGGTGAACTGCTCCCAGGAGCGCAGGCGGTCGCCCTCTGCGGCAGCCTGCCGCCCGGCATACACGTCGGGGCGTACGCCGAACTGGTCCGCCTCGCCCGCGGCGCCGGCGTCCCCGTCCTCCTGGACACCGGCGGTGAACCGCTGCGCCGCGGCATCGCGGCCCGGCCCGACCTCATCAAGCCGAACGCCGACGAACTCGCCCAGCTCACCGGCGCACGCGAACCCCTGCGCGCGACGCGTGACGCCCGCCGCCGCGGCGCGGCCGGGGTCGTCGCGTCACTGGGTGCCGACGGTCTGCTCGCCGTCACCCCCGAGGGCACCTGGCAGGCCGCGCCGCCGTCCGCCGTGCGCGGCAATCCGACAGGTGCCGGCGACTCCGCCGTGGCCGGACTGCTGTCCGGCCTCGCGGAGGGGCTGAGCTGGCCGGACCGACTGGCGCGGGCGGTCGCGCTGTCGACGGCGACCGTACTGGCCCCGGCTGCCGGTGAGTTCGACCGCGCGGCGTACGAGGACCTGCTGCCCCGCGTCACGGTCGAGCGGCACGCGCCCGCCGCCTGAACCCTGAACCACCCGGAAAACACCGCGTCCCGGCTCGCTGGGCGATGGCCGGGACGGTGGTGGTTCTGTTGGACGGGCCTACTTGATGTGACCCGACTTCAGCGACAGCTGGTCGAGGTTGGCATCGCACTGGTCGCCCTCACGGCACGACAGCATGAGCGTGTTCGACCCCTTGTTGAGCTGCACCCACGCGTACGTGGTCGTCCAGCCCTTCTCCAGGTCGCCCTCCGCCGCCTTCGCGAAGTTCTTCATGTTGATGGAGCGGGGCTGCTCGGCGTTGACCGTGAGCGAGGTCTTGGCGTCCTTGCCCGGCACCCCGTACGTCACGTAGAGCGTGTACGCGCCGCTCTCGGGCACATCGACCGTCCAGGTGGCCGACCGGCCGACCTCGTTGAGGCTGATGTACTGGCCGTTCGCACCCTTGGCGCCCTTGACCGTGTTGTCCAGGGCGGCCGTCCCGCCGAGGGACAGCGTCGCCGCGTCCTGCTTGGGCAGCTCGACGGGCTCCTGCGAAGGCTTCGCGGAGTCCTCGGTCTTCGGGGACTCCTCGACCTCACCGGCCGGACCCGCCGACGTACCGGCCTCGTCCTTCTTGTCGTCGTCGCCCGTCATCAGGGCGGCGCCGATGCCGATGAGCACGACCGCGACCACGGCGACCGCCGCGATCAGCAGCGCCTTGGTGTTGGGGCCGCCCCGGCCCGGACCCGAGCCCCGGCCACCGCCGTGCGGCGGGACCTGCGAGGAGCCCGCACCCCCCGGATAGGTCTCGGGGGCCGCGTACTGCGCGTTCGGCTGCCCGTACTGCTGCGGAGGCTGCTGCCCGTACTGCGGCGGGGCCTGCTGGCCGTACGCCTGCTGCGGCGGAACCTGCCCGTACTGGCGCTCGCCGACGGTCCGCACCTGGTTGTACGAGGTTCTGGGCACGCCGGGCTGTGCGGCCGGTCCGGGGTAGCCGTAACCACCCTGACCACCCTGTCCGGGCGGCTGGGCACCTGCCGCGCGCCCGTCCTCGTACAGATAGCCGAACGGATCGTCGTCCTCGGGCTTGCTCGCGCCGTTGTTCCCGGCCGTCATCCCTGGGTCACTCCTCACCATGTCGCCAGCCGTCGCCGACCGGCCGAGCCTACCCCGAACGGAGCACGCGCCGAATTGCCCTCGACCGACCGGGAAACCGGGGCGGGGTAAGGGGACTGCCGGGGCGTGAACGTCAGCCGGCTCGGCGGTGAACCTTCGATCGGGACCGCTTTTCCACATACATCCGCTGGTCGGCGGAGCGCAGGACCTCTTCCACGGTCATGCCGCACTCGGCCCAGCCGATACCGAAACTCGCCCCGACCCTGACTGCCCGGCCGTCCACCCGGATGGGCGGAATGATGGCGTTACGCAAGCGTACGGCCAGATCTGCGGCATCTGCAGCCCCCAGACCGTCCGCGAGGACGACGAATTCGTCACCCCCGAGCCGGGCGACCGTGTCCCCGTCCCGTACGCAGGTGGTGAGCCGCCGTGCCACCTCGATGAGAACCGCGTCACCCGTGTGATGTCCGAAACGGTCGTTGATCGACTTGAAGCCGTCGAGGTCGCAGAAGAGCACCGCGAGGCCCTTCGCCCCGTCGTCGCGCTCCATGTCGGGCGCCACCGTGTGCACGTGGTGGTCGTACGGGCCGCCGCCGACGGCCACATCGCCCTCGTACCCGTCGGGGCGGTAGCCGTGCGTACGGGAGGACTCGACGTCCCCGTACGCCGCGTCCAGTGCCTCGATCGCGGTCGACGCGACCGAGTGGGGCCTCTCACAGAGCCGGGCACTCAGCCGGGAGCGCAGCTCGGCACTGTTGGGCAGGCCGGTGAGGGCGTCGTGCGAGGCGCGGTGCGCGAGATTCAGCTCGTTGCGCTTGCGCTCCTCGATGTCCTCGACGTGGGTGAGCAGGAAGCGCGGGCCGTCGGCGGTGTCGGCGACGACCGAGTTGCGCAGCGAGACCCAGAGGTAGGTGCCGTCCCTGCGGCTGAGCCGCAGCTCCGCGCGCCCGCCCTCGGCGGAGGTCCGCAGAAGGGTGCCTATGTCCTCGGGGTGGACGAGGTCGGCGAAGGAGTAGCGGCGCAGTACGGAGGCGGGGCGGCCCAGGAGACGGCAGAGCGCGTCGTTGGTGCGCAGCAGCCTGCCGTGCTGGTCGCCGCCCATCTCGGCGATGGCCATGCCGCTCGGGGCGTACTCGAACGCCTGGCGGAAGGATTCCTCGCTGGCCCGCAGTGCCTGCTGTTCCCGTTCGAGCCTGACCAGGGCACGCTGCATGTTTGCTCGGAGCCGGGCGTTGCTGATCGCAATGGCGGCCTGGGACGCGTACATCTGGAGGGCCTCACGGCCCCAGGCCCCGGGCCGGCGGCCGTTGCGGGGCCGGTCGACGGAGATGACGCCCAGGAGGTCCAGTCCACCGCCGGAGGCGTACATGGGTGCGTAGAGGCGGTCCAGGGGATGCCACTCGTCCTCGAAGCGGGGCTCGGGGCCCTCGGTGTGCCACTGCGGTACGTCGTCGTCGAGGAGGACCCAGCCCTCGGTGTGCGGTATGAACCGGAGCCCGTCCCAGGCCTCGCCCATGGACAGCCTGCGTTCCCAGGACTCCCGGGAGCCGACACGGCCGGTGATCAGGGCTTCCGCGGCGGCGTTGCCGGCGAAGGCGGCAACGACGAGGTCACCGTCGGGCCGGACGAGGTTCACACAGCCCAGTTCGTAGCCGAGGCCGGCGACGATGCCGTCGGCCACGGTCTGCAGCGTGTCCGCCAGACTCCGCGCCGTATTGAGATCAGCGACGGCCTGGTGCAGCTGCCGCATGGTCGCAAGGCGGACGTACGGCTCCGACTCGGCCTCCATTGCTCGCACTCCCCGAGACCTCGACAGCAACTCCAGGTTTCATATCGACGTACTTGTTGCAGTGTCACGGCCACTGAATCACAGTGAGCTGTGCACCCGGTACACAGGGTCAACAAATATTGCTCTCTGTGACTCAAGTCACAACAGAATGATAAAAGGACCACGATCGCACTCCCGGGGGCTCCTGTCCCTTCCTGAACGCAAATCCACGGCGTCGCCGGCGACGCGCGGACCTGGAACGGTCCGGTGGTCCGGGAGTCCTAGGACCCGGCTGGTCCCCTGGACCGATGCGACCGCGCACCGTACGGCACTAGCGTGCCGGATGTGCTGCAGAAGACTCCCCCCGCCCCGCGCTCCGAAGCCGTCCCCCATGCTGAGGGGGTGAGCAACGACGAATTCCGCGCCGCCCTGGCCCGACTGGCCGCCGGTGTGGTGCTGATCACCGCCCAGGAACCGCCGCTCGACGAACACGGCCGCGGCGAGGACGTGGGGATGACGGCGACCGCCTTCGTCTCGGTCTCGCTGGATCCGCCGCTGGTGATGGTGAGCCTGCGCAACGACTCGCGGATGGACGACCTGTTGGCCGAGCAGCCGCTGTGGGCGGTGTCGGTGCTCGCGGAGAGCCAGCGGCAGATCGCCGGCCGGTTCGCCATGAAGGGCCGGATCAGCGACCGGCTGCTGTTCGCGGACGTCCCGTACGTGCGGGGAGAGGTGACGGGTGCGCCCCTGGTCGAAGGATCGCTCGCGACGCTGGAGTGCCGTACGGAACAGCGGGTCCTGGCAGGCGACCACACGCTCGTGATCGGCCGGGTGCTCACCGCCGGACTGCCGAACACGGACGGCGAACCGCTCGCGTACTTCAAGGGCCGCTACCGCCGACTGGGCTGACCGGCGCGGCGGGACGCGGCCGTCACCAGTCGCGGCCGGAGCGGCCCCGTTTCGTGTCGCCACGCTGCTTCTTCTCGCGCAGCCGGCGCTCGTTGATGCCCCGCGGGATCTTCTTCTTGAGGCGCGGCCTCGGCGGCGGCGCCGTGGCCTCCGCCAGGAGCGCGGCGAGCCTCACGGCGGCCGTCTCGCGGTTGCGCCACTGGGAGCGGTGCTCGGAGGCGCGTACCGCCACGACCCCGCCCACCAGCTTGCCGGCCAGCCGTTCCAGCGCCCGCGCCTTCCACACCTCGGGAAGCGCCTCGGTCGCCGCGAGGTCGAAGCGGAGCTCCACCTGCGTGTCGCTGGTGTTGACGTGCTGCCCGCCGGGCCCCGAGGACCGCGAGAAACGCCACATGAGCTCGGCCTCCGGCAGGGAGACCGAACCGCGGATGACATAGGGCCCGGACATGACACCCATGTTCCCTGGCCCACAGCCTGTTCGTCACCTTCTTTTGCGGGCGTTCGGCCAGAAGTTCGGCAAAGAAAGTAAAGCGAGCAGGAACCTCGTGGTCTATTGCCTGCGTTATGACGTGTGACGGGTAGCTTTCGTGATGGCACGAAGCCCGCACACGACGAAGGAAAGGGACTTCCCATGGCAGTAAGCCTGTCCAAGGGCGGCAACGTCTCCCTCACCAAGGAGGCACCGGGCCTGACCGCCGTCACGGTCGGCCTCGGCTGGGACGTCCGCACCACCACCGGCACCGACTTCGACCTCGACGCCTCGGCGATCGCGGTCAACACCGCCGGCAAGGTCTTCTCCGACGGCCACTTCGTCTTCTTCAACAACAAGGCGACGCCGGACCAGACCATCGTCCACACCGGTGACAACGTCACGGGCCAGGGCGAGGGTGACGACGAGCAGATCAACGTCAACCTGGCCGGCCTCCCGGCGGACATCGACAAGATCGTCTTCCCGGTCTCCATCTACGACGCCGAGACCCGCAGCCAGAACTTCGGCCAGGTCCGCAACGCGTTCATCCGCATCATCAACCAGGCCGGCGGCACCGAGCTCGCCCGCTACGACCTGAGCGAGGACGCCGCCACCGAGACCGCCATGGTCTTCGGCGAGCTCTACCGCAACGGCGCGGAGTGGAAGTTCCGCGCGGTGGGCCAGGGCTACGCATCGGGCCTGCGTGGCATCGCCCAGGACTTCGGCGTCAACCTCTGACGTAGAACGCTCGTACACGGGAGCCCCCGGCCGAATCCTCGGCCGGGGGCTCCCGTGCGTCATGACGTCCCGAGGTCCACCACCCGCCGCATAGCGGACACAAGCCCGCTCCAGTCGGACAAGAACTGGTCAAAAACTTGTGAGGCAATTGTTGGGACACGGTCAAAGTCGTTCATTCGGTGGCACGCTCTCCGCTCGTAACCCCCACAGGAACGAGCAACGGAGAAGGCATGACCCCCCACATGAACACCCGTCGCGCCGCTGCCCTGACCGCAGTTGCCGCGATGGTCGTCGTCGGAGTGCAGACCGGTTCGGCCACGGCCGGCCCCAACACCCCCGACGACACCGCCTCTTCCACCCGCACGGCATCCGCCACCGCACTCGGCGTGAACACCGCCTCGCAGCGCAGCTCGGCCATCCGCGCCGCGCAGACCGACGCCACCGCGGCCGCCGAGTCCCTCGGCCTCGGCAGCCAGGAGAAACTGATCGTCCGTGACGTGATCAAGGACGCCCACGGCACCGTGCACACCCGCTACGAGCGCACGTACGCCGGGCTCCCGGTCCTCGGCGGCGACCTCGTCACCCACACCGCGTCCGACGGCAGCTCCAAGGGCGTGGACAAGGCCACCGAGGCCCGCATAGCCGTGCCGTCGACCCAGCCGAAGGCGAAGTCGGCGGCAAGCGCGCGCAAGGTCGTCTGGGCGGGCAGCGGCAAGCCCGTCCTCGCCTTCGAGACGGTCAGGTCCGGTGTGCAGAAGGACGGCACACCCAGCAAGGTCCACACCATCACTGACGCCACGACCGGCAAGAAGCTGCACAGCTACGAGGCCGTCGAGACCGGCACCGGCAACAGCCAGTACAGCGGCCAGGTCACCCTGACGACCACACCGGGCGGCTCGGGCTTCGAGCTCACCGACGGCGAGCGCGGCGGCCACAAGACGTACGACCTCAACCAGGGCAGCAGCGGCACCGGGGACCTCGTCACCGACGCCGACGACACCTGGGGCGACGGCACCGGCAACGACCGCCAGACCGCGGCGGTCGACGCCCACTACGGCGCCGCGACGACCTGGGACTTCTACAAGTCCGAGCTGGGCCGCTCCGGCATAGCCGGCGACGGCAAGGCCGCGTACTCCCGGGTCCACTACGGCAACGCGTACGTCAACGCGTTCTGGGACGACAGCTGCTTCTGCATGACGTACGGCGACGGGGCCGACAACAAGAGCGCCCTCACCGCGATCGACGTCGCCGGCCACGAGATGAGCCACGGCCTCACCGCCGCCACCGCCAACCTCGACTACTCCGGCGAGTCCGGCGGGCTCAACGAGGCGACCAGCGACATCTTCGGCACCTCCGTCGAGTTCTTCGCGGACAACAGCACCGACGCCGGGGACTACCTCATCGGCGAGAAGATCGACATCAACGGCGACGGCACCCCCCTGCGCTACATGGACAAGCCCAGCAAGGACGGCGGCTCGGCCGACTACTGGGACTCCGGCGTCGGCGACCTGGACGTCCACTACTCCTCCGGCGTCGCCAACCACTTCTTCTACCTGCTGGCCGAGGGCAGCGGCGCGAAGACCATCAACGGCGTCGACTACGACTCGCCGACCTCCGACGGCTCCACGGTCACCGGCATCGGCCGCCAGAAGGCCTACCAGATCTGGTACAAGGCACTCTCCGTCTACATGACCTCGACCACCGACTACGCGGGCGCCCGCGTCGCGACACAGAAGGCCGCGACCGACCTGTTCGGGGCGGACAGCGCCGAACTCGCGGCCGTCGACGCCGCCTGGACCGGAGTCAACGTCAAGTAACCCGACCCGACGACACGGGAGCCGGTCAGCCTCGGGCGGGCCGGCTCCTGCCGTTGAGCCAGGTGTCCCACAAGCCCGTCAGATCCAGGCCGGACTCCTTCTCCACGTACGCGGTGAAGTCCTCGGTCGACGCGTTGCCGTGCCGGTGGGCCTTCAGCCAGCCCCTCACGAGGGCGAAGAAGGCTTCGTCGTCGCCCATCCGCTGCCGGATCCGGTGGACGACCATCGCGCCGCGCCCGTACACCGGAGGCCCGGACAGTTCCGCGGCGGACGGCGGATCGCCCGGCGGGAAGGCCCAGTTCGCGTCGTTCTCGTACGCCGCGTCGAAGCTGTCCCGGACGGGAACGCCCTCGTGCTCCTCGTTCCAGAGCCACTCCGCGTACGTCGCGAAGCCCTCGTTGAGCCACATGTCCTGCCAGCTCTCCGGAGTGACGGAGTTGCCGAACCACTGGTGGGCCAGCTCGTGGACGAGCAGCCCGATGTCGGGCGGGCCGGGGAAGAACGGCCGGTTCTGGGTCTCCAGCGCGTAGTCGGAGTCCTTGCTCAGCCCGACGATCGCCCCGGCCGAGGCGAACGGGTACGGGCCGAACGTCTGCTCCGCCCACCGGAGGACCTCCGGGATCCTGCCGAGCACGGCGGCGCTCGCGCTCACCGCCGCCGGGTCGACGGCGGTGAGGACCGGCATACCGTCCCCGGTGGCCGACTGCTTCACCGTGTAGCGGCCGACCGCGACGGTCGCGAGATAGCTCGCCATGGGTTCACGGGTGCGCCAGTGGAACGTGGTGCGCCTCCCTGCCGTACGCCGGGACGCCAGTTCGCCGTTGGAGACAGCGCTCCACCCCTCGGGCACGGTGACCCTGATGTCGTACGAGGCCTTGTCGCTCGGGTGGTGGTTCCCGGGGAACCAGGCCATGGAACCGGTCGGCTCACCGAGCGCGACCGACCCGCGCCCGGTCCGCACCCAGCCCTCCTTCGACCCGTCGGCATCGGTGAACGTCCGAGGTGCGCCCGAGTAGCGGACGACGGTACGGAACGTCCTGCCCTTGCGCAGGCGGTCCTCGACCTCGTTGTCCGGACGCAGCGTCAGTTCGCTGCCCGCCCGGTTCACGGCCGCGGGCCTTCCCTCGACGGTCACCGACCCGACGTCCAGCCCCGCCAGATCGAGGTTGAACGCGCTGAGGTCCTGGGTCGCGCGGGCGGTGATCTCCGCCGTACCGCGCAGCAGGCCTGACCCGGCGTCGACGGCCAGGGTCAGGTCGTAGTGCGTGACGTCGTAGCCGCCGTTGCCGAGCCTGGGGAAGTACGGATCGCGCAGCCCTGCCGCGCCGGGTGTGCCCCGCACCCCGCCGGTGTCCGTCGTGCAGGCGGTGGCCAGGGTCAGGAGGGCGAGCAGCAGGGTGGCGGGCGCCGCACTCCGTACCGGGGTTCGCTGATCCACACCGGTGATCCTATGTGTGGAATGTCGGGTTGATTTCGTGGACCGGCGGCTCAGAGGACGGCGATGCCCAGGGGGCGTTCGCCCGCACCGATCCTGAACGGCTTCCCGGCCCCTTCCCCGGCCAGGTCGACGACCGTGATGCCGTTCCAGTGGCCGTCGCGGGTGAAGCCGCCGGTGACGTACGCCGTGCGGCCGTCCTGCGACACGGCCACGTCCTCGTGCGGTCCGTCCAGGGCGACGGTGCGTTCCCCGCCGTCGGGGGTCCGAACGGTGAGGGACGCTTCCTCGTCGTCCGCGGCGATCGGGCCTGTACCGACGACGAGGAGGGTCCCGTCGGGGGTGAGAGCCGCGCCGTGCTGGTGCGTGTCGGCGGTCATGCGCTCGGTCCGGACCTTGCCGGTACGCGGATCGAGAACGGCGAGCCGCTCGCCCTCGAACGGCAGCAGCAGCTTCCCGTCCGACGGGCGCACCACGGCGTAGTGCGGCTTCAGCCACGAACCGAGGCCCCCCTCGGTGCCGTACGGGGCGACCTCCATGCGCCGCGGCTCCAGGGTGCGGGTACCGACGGCCGTCACGTCGAACGAGTCGTGACCGGTGGCGTACACCTCGCGGCCGTCGGCCGAGACGTCGACGTCGAAGGGCCGGCGGCCGACCGGGACGGTGGCGGTGACCTTGCGGGTCGCGGTGTCGATGACCTCCAGCACCCCGTTCCCGCCGGGGACGTTGACGCCGACGTATACGTGCGCGCCGTCGGGCGCGAGGGCGATGCCCATGCCGCCGCCCCGGTACTCGCCTGTCGTGACCGGGCCCGATTCCGTTGCGTACGGGATGACGGCGAGACGGGTCCGCGTCGCCGTGTCGATGACCGCGACCCCCTCGGCGGTCGCCACCCAGGCCCGGCCGTCCTCGCCGACGGTCAGGCCGTACGGAGCGGTGCCGGCCTCCACCGACCCGAGAGGGCCCGCGTCCCGGCCCGGGCCCGGATCGACGAACGTCACGGTGTCACCGCCGAAGTCGGCGACGAGGAGGGTCCCGTGCGGTGTGCGCCCCTGCGCCGTGCCCGTACCCGCTCCCGCTTCGGGCGTGGGCCCAGGCGCGTCCGCTGAGGTCCGGGTGCCCGTCGCACAGCCCGCGAGCAGCAGGGCGGCAACCACCGCCGGCACCGCCCTGCGGACACTCACCGGGAGTCCCCGGTGCCGTGCGCGTCCCGGAGCAGCGCCACCATCTCCGTGAAGCCGCGACGCTCCGCGTGCTCCAGCGCCGTGACCCCGTCGCCGTCCGGCAGCCCCGGCGTCGCGCCCGCCGCCAGCAGCACCTCGACGATCTCCTGGTGCGCCCGTCCGCCGTCGCCGAGGATCACGGCCTCCAGCAGGGCCGTCCAGCCCAGACGGTTGACGTGGTCGACGTCGATGTCGGTGGCACGGAGCACCTCCCGCACGTAGGCGACATGTCCGCGCTCGCTCGCCGGGATCAGCGAGATGCCGCCGAACCGGTTGCGGAGCGTCAGATCGGGGCCCGCCGGCAGCAGGACACGCAGCATCGCCACGCTGCCGGTGACCCCGGTGACCAGCCAGGGGCTGTCCTCGCGGCTGTCCTGCGCGTCCGGAGAGGCGCCCGCCTCGACCAGCAGCCGCGCCGCGTCGACATGGTCACCGAGAGCCGCCAGGAGCAGCGGGGTACGCAGCTCCTCGTCGCGGGCCTCGACACGGGCCCCCTCCTCGAGCGCGGCCCGCACTCCTTCGGTGTCGCCGGTACGGGCGGTGTCGAGCAGCCGGTGGTCGACGGCGTTCATCTGCTTCTCCTTGCGACGTACGGGAACGAGGGCGGCGGCGACTACTTCGCCAGCGCCGCGACGCCCGCCGCGGCGAACTTCTCGTCGAGGTCACCGCTCGGGGCCCCGGCCACACCGATGCCCGCCACCGGGGCGCCCTTGACCTGTACGGGTGCGCCGCCCGCCAGGAACAGTGTGCCGGGGATGTCCTTCAGGTTCGGGGCCTGCTCCAGGCGCTTCGTCAGCTCGGAGGTGGGGGCGTTCCAGGACACGGCGGTGTACGCCTTCTTCACGGCGGACTCGGGGGACTGCGGACCCGCGCCGTCGCCGCGCAGCGTCACGAGGGTGTTGCCGTTGCGGTCGACCACGGCGACCGAGACCCGCTGGTTCTCCTTCTTCGCGGCGTCGAGGGTGGCCTGGGCGGCCTTCGTCGCGGCGGCCACCGTCAGGTGGGTGGACTGCTGGAGGTTCCGGTCGGCGGTGTCGGCCTTGACCGCGGCGGCGGGCGCGGCGGCCGGGGCGGACGCGTTCGCGGACATCGCGCCGAAGGTTCCGGCGCTCAGGGCGGCGGCGGCAACGGCACCGGTCAGGACGCGGGTACGCAGAGACATCTTCTTCATCGTGGGCTCCTCGGTGATTCGGCTCGGCCTTGTGCCTGCTCCGGTATCGATCCTCCGGCCGGATCCGGGCCCGTACGGTCGGCGTACCGGCTCGACGCCGCACGCGGGTCGGCCGACGGCCCCATCAGCCGATCGGTTGATGCGGGTGTAGCCCGCCGGGGTCACCATGGGGATATCCGCGCAGGCCGGCACGGGTCGGCGCCCGGGTCATCGGTCGTGCGGGGTCATCGGCAGGGAGCGCGAGGTACGAGGTGCAGGACCGAAGCGAGCCGGTACCCACAGGGGACCGGCCCCCCGGGCCCGGCCAGGACACCCGCCCCGGCACCGGCCCGGACCCCCTCCCGGCCGCGGACCGGACCACCGCACGGGCCGCCGACCCCGATGCCCGGTGGCTGGCCCTCCTCACGCACGCCGCGTTCTTCCTGCTGCTCGGCGCCTCGCTCGCCCGCTTCCTGATGCGCCACCCCGGCGAGACCCGCACCCCGTGGATCATCGCGCTGTCGGTGACCCTCGCCGTGCTCTACCTCCTGGGCCCGGTGCTCGGCTCCCGGCCCACGTCCCGACGGCTGATCCGGCTCGGCGTCCTCGTCGTCGTCTGGATGGTGCTGGTCCTGCTCGCGCCGAGCTTCGCGTGGTGCGCGGTACCGCTCTTCTACACCGGGCTGCGGATCCTGCCGCCCCGCGCCGCACTGGCCCTGGTCGCCCTGCTCACCGTGTTCGTCGTCGGCGCGCAACTGCGGCTGGCGGACGGCTTCGACCCGAATCTGGTGCTGGCCCCGCCCGCCGTCGCGGCCGTCGCCACCGCCGTCTTCGTCCATATGCAGCGCCAGGCCGTACTCCAGCAGGAACTGGCCTCCCGTCAGCGCGAACTGATCGACGACCTGCTGCGTACCCGGCGCGAACTGGCCGCCACCGAGCGCCGCGAGGGAACCCTCGCCGAACGCCAGCGGCTCTCCATGGAGATCCACGACACCCTCGCCCAGGGACTGTCGAGCCAGCAAATGCTGCTCCAGGCGGCGGACCGCTCCTGGGACTCCGATCCGACGGCTGCCCGCCGCCATGTCCGGACGGCGACCGGCATCGCGGAACGCAACCTGGCCGAGGCCCGCCGCTTCGTGCACGACCTGGCCCCCGCCGATCTGGCGGAGGGCGGCGGCCTCGAAGCGGCACTGCACGCCCTCGCCGCACGCGAGACGGCCCAGTCGCACGGCCGGATCGCCGTCCGCTGCCATGTGGAGGGCACCCCGCTCGCCACACTGCCCGACCGGGTGCAGTCGGCGCTGCTGCGGATCGCGCAGGGGGCGCTGGCCAACGTGACCGAACACGCGGGCGCGACCGCCGCGGGACTGACCCTGACCCACCTGGACGACCGTGTCGTCCTCGACATCGCCGACAACGGCCGCGGCTTCGGCCCGGCCGGACCGGCACCCCGCCCGCCCGGTGGCGTACGCGGCCACGGGCTGCCGGCCATGCGCGCCCGGGTCCAGCAGCTCGGCGGCACACTCACGATCGAGTCGGCGCCGGGCGAGGGAACGGTCCTGTCCGCCGTCGTCCCCCTGCCCACCGCCACCGCACCCCCTCCGGAGGACACCCGATGACGCAGCCCGACACCGGAGCCGTACGGATCCTCCTCTGCGACGACCACGCCGTCGTACGCGCCGGACTGCTCGCTCTCCTCGGCAGCGAACCGGACATCGAGGTCGTCGGCGAGGCGGGCAGCGGCGAGGAAGCCGTCGCTCTGGCCGCCCGGCTCACCCCGGACGTCGTCCTGATGGACCTCCAGCTCGGCCCGGGCATCGACGGCGTCGAAGCCACCCGCCGGATCGCCGGCACGGGGGACACCCACGTCCTCGTCCTCACCACGTACGACACGGACGCCGACATCACCCGCGCCATCGAGGCGGGCGCCACCGGCTACCTGCTCAAGGCCGAACGCCCGGAGGAACTGTTCGCCGCGATCCGCTCGGCGGCACAGGGCCGCACCACCCTGTCCCCGCCCGTCGCCAGCCGCGTCATGGCCCAGATGCGCAAACCCCGCCCCACCCTGACCGAACGCGAACTCGACATCCTGGGCCAGCTCTCCCAGGGCCTCGGCAACCGGGACATCGCGCGTGCCCTGTTCATCAGCGAGGCCACCGTCAAGACCCACCTGGGCCGGATCTACGACAAGCTCGGCGTCGACACCCGGGCGGGCGCCGTCTCCGTCGCCAAGGAGCAGCGGCTCCTGCCGTGAGGGCCGCCCCTCGCGGGAGGACGGACCGGACCGGGCACCTCACCGGGCATGACACCATCGAACCGTGCTCGACATCGGCTACTCCCTCTCCCGGCGCTTCCCGGACCCCCCGCAGACCGACTACCGCCGCGCGGACGTCCGCGCCCTGCGGCACGACCTCTTCTCCGGCGACGTCTACCTCGCGGACACCAAGGCGGACCGCGAAGTATCCACAGCCTGGGGATGGGTGCCCGTACTCGACTTCGCCTGGGCCCTCTGCGACATCGTCGAGCAGATCGACCGGGACCCCCGCGGCAACCGCTCCCACCGGCAGCAGTACGCCGAGCTCGACTTCACCGAATCGTCCGACCGCATGCTCTTCGAGCGCCGCTTCGGCTGGGTCGACGTCGAAGCCGACTGGATGCCCGGCGACGAGCCCCCGCTCACCTTCAGCCACTCCCTCCTGCGCCGCGAAGCCCGCGACTTCCTGCACGACCTGATCGCCGACCTGGCCGACATGCACGAAGGCCTCGCCGACAACCCCGTCGTCTGGGACCTGCAGGCCCGCTTCCCCCGCCTCTGAGGCCGAGGCCCTACGCCTCCACCCGCACCCCGATCTGCGCCGCGAACGCCGGAGCGAGCTCCATCAGCTGGGACGGGCTGATCACCGCCCCCGCCAGCCGCTCCACCCCCCGTGCGATATCGAGCTCGGCAACGGTCCGCAGGTCCACCGACTCCATCCGCACGGCACTGAAGTCGGCCCGCTTCAGCACACAGTCGCGGAACTCCACCCGCACCAGCTGCGCCTCCCCGAAGTCCGGCTCCGACAGCACACAGCCCTCGAAGACCACGTCCTTCAGCCGTGCCTTGCGCAGATTCAGGTAATCGATCTTCCCGCCGCGCACCAGCACGCGCTCCAGCACCGCACCGTGCAGCTGCACCCCGCCCAGCCGGGCGTCCACGACCTCCACATCCCGCAGGGACGCCCCCGCGAGATCGGTGCCCACACCCCGTACACCCGTCAGCACCGAGTCGATGAACCGGGCCCGGACCAGCTCCGTACGGTCCAGGGCGCAATCCCGCAGCTCACAGTCCATGAATCGGGCACCGGGACCCGAGGCGTCCGTCAGATCGACGCGCTCGAACCGCACGCCGTCGTAGTCCCCGTCCGGCTCCAGCCCCTCACCCTCGTACGCCACGAGCGGGGGCAGTCCGACCTCCGGCCGCCTCGCCGCCGCCACGGTGTCCTTCGCGCCCGCACCCCTGCTGCTCCTGTTGCCTCTGCCTGCCATGCACCCCATCGTGACGCACAGCACCGACAACTCCCGCGGCCCGATGTCACAGACCCGCCCCGCCGAACCGTCCCCTGCACAGCAGCGCCCACCGCAAGGAGACCCAGCATGCAGCGCATCCACATCGTCGGCGGCGGCCTCGCAGGACTCACCGCGGCCATCACCGCCGCCGAATCGCGCGTCCCCGTCACCCTCCACGAGGCCCACCACACCCTCGGCGGACGGGCCAGGACGGCCGAGGGCCCCTACCTCACCAACGAGGGCCCGCACGCCCTCTACCGCCGCGGACCGCACTGGACCTGGCTCGACAAGCGCAAGCTCCTCGGCCCGCTCGCCTCCGTACCGCCCCTCGAAGGCACCCGCTTCTTCTTCCGCCGCGACGGCGCCCTGCGCAGGACCCCGCCCCTCGCCCTGCTCCGCCTCGCCCGCCGCAGCGCCCCCGTCGATACCGACTTCCTCAGCTGGGCCACCGGGCAGACGGGCGAGGAGGGCGCCCGCGCGGCCGCGCACTACATGGGCGTGGCGCTCTTCCACCACGATCCCGGATCGCTCTCCGCCGCCTTCGTGCAGGAACGGCTCCGGCGCGCCACCGCACTGCCGCCCGAAGCCCACTACCCCATCGGCGGCTGGGCGCAGCTCGTCGAACGGATGGCCTCACGCGCCTGGGACCTCGGCGTACGCATCGAAACGGCCCGGCGCATCGACTCCGGCGCCCTCGCCGGCCTCGCACGCAACGGTCCGGTGATCGTCGCCACCCATCTGGACGCCGCCCGCACCCTGCTCGACGACCCCACCCTGACCTGGGACAGCGGCAGGACCGCCCTGATCGACCTGGCCCTGCGGACCCGGCGCGGCGACCCGTTCATCATCTCCGACCTCGACGCCCCCGGCTGGATCGAACGGTTCACCGCCCAGGACCCCACCCTCGCCCCCGCCGGCGAACAGCTCATCCAGGCCCAGATCCCCCTCGCCCCCGGCACCCCGCGCGCCGACGCCGTCCACCGCGCCGAGGAACTCCTCGACCTCGGCTTCCCCGGCTGGCGCGACCGCACCACCTGGCGGCGCGAGGCCCTCGCGGCCGGCCGCACCGGCGCCGTCGACAAACCCGGCACCACCTGGCGCGACCGCCCCGCCGTCGACCGCGGCGACGGAATCCTCCTCGCGGGCGACCAGGTCGCGGCCCCCGGACTCCTCAGCGAAGTCGCGTTCAACAGCGGCATCGAAGCGGCGGTACTGGCCGTGAAACTCCTCGGAAAACCGGCACAGGAGACCCCGGCAGCACTTGACCTCAAGGACGCTTGAGGTCGGAAGGTGGACCGGTCAGCCGCCGTCCACCACCCCGGGGAACCCACATGCACGCCATCCGCCTCCACGCCTTCGGCCCCGCCGAGAACCTCCGCCACGAACTCACCGACGACCCCGTACCCGCCCCCGGCCAGGTCCGGATCGCCGTCGCCGCAGCCGGCGTGCACCTCATCGACACCGCCCTGCGCGAAGGCATGACCGGCCCCTACCCGGCCCCCGCCGAACTGCCCACGATCCCCGGCCGCGAAGTCGCAGGCACCGTCGAGTCACTCGGCGAGGGCACCGACCCCGCCTGGCTCGGCCGCCACGTCGTCGCCCACATCGGCACGGCCCCCGGTGGCTACGCCGAACTCGCCGTCGTGGACGCCGACAAGCTCCACCCGGTCCCCGCAGGACTCGACGCGGCCGAAGCCGTCGCCATGATCGGCACCGGCCGCACCACCCTGGGCATCCTGCAGTTCACCGAACTCGGCCCCGACTCCGTCGCCGTCGTCACCGCGGCGGCCGGCGGCATCGGCACCCTTCTCGTCCAGCACGCCAGGAACACCGGCGCCACCGTCATCGGCCTGGCCGGCGGACCCGCCAAAGTCGCCCGCGTCAAGGAGAACGGCGCCGACCTCGCCGTCGACTACACCCTCCCCGACTGGCCCCGCCAGGTCCGCATGCACCTCGACACCCTGGGCCGCCGCGCCACCGTCGTGTACGACTCCGTCGGCGGAGTCACCGCCCGCGCCGCCGTCGACCTGCTCGGCAGCGGCGGACAGCACATCGTCTTCGGCTGGTCGGGCGAAGGACTCCACGACGGCCGGCCCCTCACCTTCACCGACGAGGACCTCGCCGCACGCGGCATCACGTCCCAGAACGTGCTCGGCCCCGCCATGATCCAGAAGGCCGGCGGAATGCGGCCCCTGGAAACCCTGGCCCTCGCCGAGGCCGCGGCCGGCCGCCTGCGCCCCACCGTCCAGCGCTACCCGCTCGCCGAAGCGGCCGCCGCCCACCGCGCCCTCGAGACCCGCGGCACGATGGGCAAGGTCGTCCTCATCCCCTGACCGGGGCCCGACAGCGGATCCGCTCAGGACGCGCCCAGCTCGGCCAGCGCCCCGTCCGTCAGCCGGTACACCGTCCACTCGTCCTGAGGACGCGCACCCAGCGACTCGTAGAACGCGATGGACGGGGCGTTCCAGTCCAGCACCGACCACTCCAGGCGCCCGTACCCACGCTCCACGCAGATCCGCGCCAGCTGGGCGAGCAACGCCTTCCCGTGCCCGCCCCCGCGCCGCTCCGGACGCACGTACAGATCCTCCAGATACACGCCGTGCACCCCGCGCCACGTCGAGAAGTTGAGGAACCACAGCGCGAACCCGACGACCTCGCCGTCCTCGTCCGACACCGCGATGTGGGCGTACGCGGCGGGCCGCTCCCCGAACAGCGCCTCACGCAACTGCTCCTCGGTGGCCTGCGCCTCGTCCAGCGCCTTCTCGTACTCGGCGAGTTCACGGACCATCGCATGAATGACAGGAACGTCGGCGGCGGTAGCGATACGAATCATGGAGGCAGCCTAAGGACCTGCTCCCCCGGCCCGAGGACGACCCCGCACGACGAAACCCCCGGCCGCGCAGTAACGTCCCTCCAGCGACTCGGCTGCACACGGACAAGCAGGGGAAACATGAGCACCGTCAGTACCGTCAACGGCGGCATTTCATTCTGGTACGCGCACGAGGGCACCCCCGCCCCACGCGAACCCCTGCCCGGCGACACCACCGCCGACATCTGCATCGTCGGCGGCGGCTACACCGGCCTCTGGACGGCCTACTACCTGAAGAAGGCCGTCCCCTTCCTCAACATCACCGTCCTGGAAGCCAAGTTCTGCGGCTACGGCGCCTCCGGCCGCAACGGCGGCTGGCTCTACAACGGCATCGCAGGCCGCGACCGCTACGCCCGGCTCCACGGCCACGACGCCGCCGTGCGCCTGCAGAAGGCCATGAACGAGACCGTCGACGAGGTCATCCGCACCGCCGCCGACGAGAACATCGACGCCGACATCCACCACGGCGGCGTCCTCGAGATCGCCCACACCCCGGCCCAGCTCGCCCGCCTCAAGGACTCCCACTCCGTCGAGATCGCCTTCGGCGAGACCGACCGAGTCCTGCGCGGCGCCCGCGAAACCGCCGAACGCATCCGTGTCACCGGCGCCGTCGGCTCCAGCTGGACCCCGCACGGCGCCCGCCTGCACCCCGCCAAACTCGTCAAGGGCCTCGCCGACACCGTGGAGGCCCTCGGTGTCACGATCCACGAATCCACACCCGTCACGGAGATCAAGCCCAAGCACGCCGTCACCCCCTACGGCACGGTCCGCGCCCCGTACATCCTGCGCTGCACCGAAGGTTTCACCTCCGCGCTCAAGGGCCAGAAGCGCACCTGGCTCCCCATGAACTCCTCCATGATCGTCACCGAGCCCCTCCCCAAGTCCGTCTGGGACACCATCGGCTGGGAAGGCCGCGAGAACCTCGGCGACACGGCCCACGCCTACATGTACGCCCAGCGCACCGCGGACGACCGCATCGCGCTCGGCGGCCGGGGCGTCCCCTACCGCTACGGCTCCGCCACGGACAACGACGGCCGCACCCAGCCCGCCACCATCGAAGCCCTGCGCGACCTGCTCGTCCGCTTCTTCCCCACCACGGCAGGCACCCGCATCGACCACGCCTGGTCCGGCGTACTCGGTGTCCCCCGCGACTGGTGCGCCACCGTCACCCTGGACCGCTCCACGGGCCTCGGCTGGGCCGGCGGCTACGTGGGCTCCGGCGTCGCCACGGCCAACCTCGCCGCCCGCACCCTGCGCGACCTCATCCAGCAGGACTCCGGCCAGGCCGGCCCCACCGACCTGACGACCCTCCCCTGGGTCAACCACAAGGTCCGCCGCTGGGAACCCGAACCCTTCCGCTGGCTCGGCGTCCACACCCTGTACGCCGCCTACCGCTCCGCCGACCGCCGCGAAACGAGGTCCCCGCAGCCGGGCACGGACCGGATCGCGAAACTGGCGGACCGCATCTCGGGCCGGCACTGACACGCCGCCCGTACCCGGAAGAACCCGAACAGGACGTTCCCTAGGCCGATCAGGAGAAAGCTCGACTCCGAACGGGTGACGGCGCGTATCCCCGTCCTCGCCCGGCACCGCCATGGCAATTGACTGAGAGGCACCACACCACGGCGCCCTCCTCACGGGGCGCCTTCGCGCGACCTCGACGCCCGCGTGCCCTCCATGGCCGGCGCGGGCCATGGGAAGGGAACCAACTCTATGCGGGTGCTGCGGAACATCGTCTGGAGTGCGATCGCCTCGCTGCTCCTCCTCGTCGGACTGACACCGACGGCCGCCCACGCCGATACCGGTGACAAGGCCCGCCCCGGAGCCCACTGCCCGACGGACGACCGGACACGAGCGGTCAACGGAGCACCCACCACACCGCTGGAGCAGTACTACCTCGACGACTGGCGGCTCGGCCCCCAGGTCCTGCCGAGGACCGGTGCCATCGGAGCGATGCTGCGCGGCTACCACCGCACGGGCCCGACCTCGGCGTACTGGTTCCTCGGGTGCTACTGGCAGACCAACCCGACGACCGGCGAGTCCGGTTGGTGGTACCCGGACAACGACGGCTTCGTCCTCGACCGCGCCGGCAACCCGGTGAAGAGGACGCTGACCCTCCGCGTGGGACAGCTGGTCGACCTCTTCGGCAGCGGACGCGGCACCTTCCTCGCCCCCGCCGGCACCCCGTACGCCAAGCGCGCCATCCCGCCGAGCAACCTCGTCAAGTACACGAACGCCTATCCCTACAGCTACCACCTGTACCGGGTCACGGAAGCGATCACGGTGGAGGCCGGCCGCATCAGGCCGTGGTTCGGCCAGCCCGGTCTGGGAATCCAGTACAAGACGGCCGAGCGGGTCTCGGATCTCGTCACCGCCCAGAAGCTCGAAGCCCTGAACTGATCACGACCGCACTCCCCCGGGCGGGTTCCGGCACAGCCGGGGCCCGCCCGGGCTCGTGCGAGGAGGGGAACCGAACGCCATGGACAGGACGGAACTCACCGAACGGCTGCGCCGCGAGGGCGTCCCGGACGCGCTCTACGAGATCCCGGGCGTCCACGGCGTCCCCATGCAGCTGGACGCCTACTACGTCCTGCGCCCGGAGGAGGACACGTGGCCGGTCCTCCTGCGCGAGCGCGGCCAGGACAGCGTCATCGCGCGCTTCTGGACCGAGGCGGAGGCGTGCCGCTATCTGTACGACACCCTCGTCGACGTTCCCCCACCCGTCCCCGGCGGCGCGGAACGGGTCGACCGGCTCCTGGCGGACGCGGACGAGATCCAGCGCCGGGCCGAGGAGGACTTCGAACGGGCCCCCGGCCACGACGCGGACGAACCACCCAGCACCTGAGCCTCCCGGCCGGCGGGGCCGCCGTATCCGCCGTATCCGCCGTATCCGCCGTATCCGCCGTATCCGCCGGAACGAGGAAAGCCCAGCTCAGAGCACATCTGAGCTGGGCTTTTCGTTGAGCCCCCTGTCGGATTCGAACCGACGACCTACGCATTACAAGGGCCTGCAGCTTCGTGACAAACACTGCCGGCACATGCCGTTCGGTACCGTTTGCGCAGGTCAAAGGCGGGCGGCGCCCTCAACCACATCACGGGGTGCCGCCTGATGCCGTACGGTCCGCTCACGCAACACCGGCTCATCGGGTCTTGCAGCCAGGATGTCGGGCGGCGCGGCGGCGTCAGCGGATGAAGAACCGCGCCGCGATGATCTGGATCGCGATGGCACCGCCGGCATAGGCGGCACCCTTCAGCATCTGGACCGCGAGCGCCCAGCGGAGGAAACGCAGCCGACGCAGGATCCTGCGCCACGAGCGCCCGACGGCACCACCGCTGGAACCGTCCTGGCGCATCCAGGCAGCCTTGATCTTCCTGGCAACCCTGGCCAGGTAGGCCGTACAATTCATCAGTGGGAACTCCTTCTCGTATTCGATTCGAAGTAGGGCGTTTCCTGCAGGGGAGGTTGGACGCGGTTGGCAAGCCTTCTGTCCAGCCTCTCCTGCTCTACCCGTGCGGCGGCGCACGGCAGTCGGCACCGAATGGCCGACTACAACAGCCCGACAATTCAGCAGTCACAGAGTAGCCTCTCCGGCAGCCGAGAAATTCACCAGTGCAGCTTATGCAATCCTAGTCACGCCCAAGGGCAGCAAGCGCGATCTTCACGGTATCCCGGCCCGCAGATTCTGCCGACCGTAGAAGTACTTCCATTTCAGGATTCATCCGATTCTGCCCCAGTGCCGACACCAGGGAGCCGCACTCACCCTCATGCAGAGTCGCCCCGAGGTCCCACAAAAGAGCGGATCGAGCCGCCAATGGAAGCGCGGCAAGAAAGACCGGAGTGCAGTATTCCGCCTCATCGGCGTTCGTGCTGTTGCGCCGGTCCCCGTCGGCAGCCTGCCCGCCGAAACCGTTGCGCCGGTCCCCCTCCGCAGCCTCGCCACCGCAGGCGCACGCGCCCACGCGGCGGCAGCAAGGGGCCTTCCGTGCCGCCAGCAAGAGCCGCTCTGCGCGCGCGAAATCCTCACCCAGGCGGACCGTTCCGGCGATCTGCGCAGGCTGCGCCAGCCGCCTCAAGGCCGCGAGGACTCCCGGCCGGGGCAGCCTCCTCCCGTGCAGCCAGTGCGAAAGCAAGGAAGAGGAGACACCGAGAGCCCGCGCCTTCTCGGCCATGGTCACCCCCGGGAGGGCCTGGGGCAGCACCTCCTGGAAGGCGAGCGCGAAAGCCTTCACTTCCTCCGTAGCCTCGCCCACGCAGGAGCGTTTGATCGATCCGAGTGACGGCATGCAAAGGAGCCTCTCGCTCGCCGGAGATCGGCAGGGTTGCGTGATCATCGGAAGCCTAGCCCTTCCTTGCGACATCGGGGAGCGGTCCGGCGTTATTACGCAGATGTATTTATGGCAGCGGACATAATGAATCCATAAATGCTCACTTAGGGGACGAAACGGATCTTTACTTCAATGAGAAGCGTAAAGATCCAGGAACTACTGGAGTAAGCGATACAGCCTGTGCTAATAATGAGCAAGAATCGCGGCCCGAGATGCACCCTCAGGACTGCACCGAAACACTGCATGAAACGGAGGCGCTGTGACGCCATCGTGGCGCGATGACAGCCTCGGAACGATGAAGCGAGTCGCCCTCTGGCTCGTGTCGGAGGTCGGCGAGGGGCAGCCCTTCACCAAGGAGGCACTGCGCGACGCGTTCCCCGGGGTGTCCCAGGTGGATCGACGCATGCGCGATCTCCGCGACTTCAGGTGGCAAATCGATACAAACAGGGAGGATGCAGGCCTCGACTCCCACGAGCAGCGTTTCGTGAAGCGCGGCGACCCCGTCTGGGAACCCGGCCGCGCTACCCGGAAGACCGGCACGACAGCCATCGGCGCAGGACGCCGGCGTGAGGTCCTCCAGCAGGACGGCAACATGTGCCGTTCCTGCGGGATCGTTCCCGGCGAGACTTACGCCGGCACATACGAAGCGGCCCAGCTGGACATCGCGCGGCGGGAGGTTCTGAAGCCTGACGGGTCCAAGGCCACCGAGCTGATCACGGAGTGCAAGCGGTGCCGGATCGGCGGCAGGGAACTGGTCGCGGACCTGGGTCAAGCCCTCAAGGAAGCCGCCGGACTCAGCTCCATCGAGCGCAAGGTACTGTCCGGCTGGATGGAAGCCGATGAGCGCCAGTTCAGCCGACTGGAGCAGCTCTGGAGCGACTACCGGTCCCTGCCCGAGGAATCGCGCGCCCACCTCCGCAGAGCGCTCGGCCTCGACTGAGCATCCGGCAGGTGCGGAGGGCATTCGAAGCAGGACGAGCAGAGGCAGGAGCGAGGACAGCGGACATGGCTATGGATTACGGGCTGCCGCCCAGGGCTGAGGAGAACCGGGCCACCGTTCAGGCCCGGCTGGCGGAGAGCGCGGCCGGCGGCGGCACCCGCGAGACGTTCACCGTCGAGTGGCGGGGCAAGCCCGAGCACCTCGAAGTGATCGAGATGGAGGTCGGCGACCTCTACTACAACCCGGCGACCCACCGGATTCGCGCGCAGGTAGATCATGACCTCGACAAGTCCGCGATCCTCGAAACGGACCCGTGGAGCACCGACGGTCAGCGATACCTGGGCCGTCTACTGCAGGTGGTCCCCGCCGATCCGGCGAGAACCGACCCCGCGTTCGACGAGCTCACCGCGAGCTTGAAGGAGTTCGGGCAGACCGAGCCAGGCTTGATCACCCACGAGGGCATCCTCGTCAACGGCAACACACGACGCGCCGCGCTCCTGGAACTTCACGGGCCGAACCACCCCGTGCGCGTGGCTGTGCTGCCCGCTTCCTGCGACTGGAAAGACGTCGCTGCCGTTGAGCTCTCGCTGCAATTGCGCAGGGAGCACCGGCGGGATTACTCATACATCAACCGGCTTCTCGCCGTGGAGGAACTGGTCGACCAGGGCACCCCGCTCGCGGCGATCGCTACCACCTTCCGCTCCACGGCTGCGCGGGTCCGGCAGGACCAGTGGGTGCTGTCCGTCATCCGCCAGTTGATCAAGCGCAGTGAGATCTCCGGGGAGCGGCTGTCGCTGGTCGCGTTCGAGGAGCATGCGGAGAAGTTCCGCGAGCTGCATCGCGCCTACGAGAAGCAGTACAGCGTCAACCCCGAGCGGGCCGATCTGCTCGTAGAGAACCGCCTGGCCGCCATGCTCATGGGCTTCGCCAAGACGGACGTGCGCTTTATCGATGACAAATTCCGTGACGCGTACCTGTCGGAGAAGCTGCCAGACGGCATGGCCCCCGAACCTGCTCCGTCACGAGGGGGTGTAGCAATCCCGGGCCTGGGGCGTGCCGTCCAAGGCCCCAGCCCTGCCGTCTCGGCGGCTAGAGCCCTGACAGACGCCGTCCTCCAGGCTCGGGCGGTCACCCAAGCCGGTAGCTCCGCCCCGACGGAGGCAGTGACTGCAGCGCAAGACGAGGTAAAGCGCATGCACAAGGCGATGGACGAAGCCATCACCGACGCCGGCCGCGCCGCCCGCATCACCAAGCGCAAGCAAGCTGCTCCCGCTCGTCTCGCAGACGCGAACCGCAGCATCGAGCAGTGCGTCACGGACCTCGTCCTCTCCCGCTCGCAGCGAAGCCTCGATGAGGAAGCCTTCGACGATGCCATCGTCGAACTGCGGAAGAGGCTGGAGAAGCTCGCGGTCGAAGCCCGACGGACTGTCGGTGAGCCTGGCGACGGCCTGTCGTGGCTCCTCGAAGCCACGGGAAAGGCACGTTGAGTGGTTGACCAGCCCAGTCTGGTGATCGGCTTCGACACCACGCGCACCCAAGCGGCGCTCAGAACCGTGCCCGAATGCCGCGGCGAGTTGGGGCAGATGATCGCCAGCTTCCCCAGTGGCCGGATGACCGACCGCCTATCCGCCGCTGTCCCTATAGACAGCTTCCTGGCCAGTCTCGGCTCCCTAGCGGCATGGCCGCAGCCCGAGAGCGTGGTCTGGGAGGACGACTTCCGCCTCCTCGTCAGCGAGATGCTCGACACCGCGGAGACGGCGGATCGGCTGCTGAACGGCACGCCGGGCGAGGAGAATGTTGCCCCGGAAGGGGTGCCAGCCCTGCTGGGCGATGCCTGGACGGGGCCTCTCACCCCGTTTCAGCTCCGGGACATCGCCCGGCTGCTCTCGGTCGGCCACGGGGCCAACTTCAGCGTGCCAGGCGCCGGCAAGACCCGCGTCTCCCTGGCCGTGTTCTCGGCCCTGCGGGAGCAGGGAGCGGTCAACCGCATCCTGGTAGTCAGCCCGAAGTCGGCCTACGAGGCGTGGCAACTGGAGGCGCGGGAGTGCTTCTCCTCGCCTCTGGACGTACAGGTACTCGGCAAGACGGTGCCTCCGGCAGCAGACATCCTCCTTCTCAACTACGAGCGGCTGGACAGGGCGCTCGCCGGCCTGTCGCAGTGGCTGAAGGCGGCCCCGACCATGCTCATCCTTGACGAGGCGCACCGCATGAAGCTCGGCGGCGCGGGTGTCTACGGCGCGGCCTGCATGGCGCTGGGCCCGCTCAGCCGCGTGCGCATGATCCTTAGCGGCACCCCGGCGCCGAACGGGGCGAAGGATCTGGAGAACCTGCTCTCCTTCGTCTGGCCTGGCCACGGGCGACGCGTGGTCACCCAGGCGGTAGACGGTGGCGACCTAGCCCATGCAAGCCAGGTACTGCGTCCCCTCTACACCCGGACGACGAAGGCAGAGCTGGGGCTTCCGCCTGTCGACTTGCGCGTCCGCCCGCTCAGCATGCCTCCCCTGCACCGTGAGATCTACGACGCCTTGATCGGCAAGTTCTCTCCGCGCGCAGCTGCCGACCGGGGCGATTTCGAGGCATTCGGCAAGGCAGTCCTGCGTCTGCTCATGGCCGCGACCAGTCCAGCGCTCCTCGTCGGCGGCTCGACCCGCTACGAGCCGCTGAACTTCCGTGTCCCGCCCTTGGATATCCCGGAGGGGGACTCGCTTGCGGCCCTCCTCCGCAAGCTCCCCGATTACGAGCTACCGCCCAAGTACACGGAGACGCTGTCCATCGTCTCCGCCAATGCCGCGGCCGGCCGGAAGACTCTGGTGTGGACGGGCTTCGTCCGGAGCATCACGTCATTGCAAGCGCTGCTCGCACCGTTCCAGCCCGCCGCGGTGCACGGGGGGACTCCCGACCGGGAGGAGGAGCTGCGCCGCTTCCGCGAGGATCCGGATTGCAGCGTCCTCATCTCCAATCCGGCGACCCTGGGCGAGGGCATCAGCCTCCACCAGGTCTGCCATGACGCCGTGTACGTCGACCGCGACTTCCAGGCAGGCCGGTTCCTCCAAAGCCTGGACCGCATCCATCGCCTTGGCCTCGCCCCGGACACGGAGACGCGGGTCACCGTCCTCACTGCGATGGGAAGTGTCGATGATGTCGTCTCCATGCGGCTCGCTGAGAAGCTGGAGTTCATGGGCAGCATCCTCGACGACCCCGAGGTGCAGCAGCTCGCTGACCCGGAGGACGAGGCCCCGATGGCCGCAGGGATGAACTCAGCCGACGTCCAGGCGCTGCTGGAGCATCTCAGGGGGCGCCCGGCGTAGCGGGCACCACAAGCGCTCCGGTGCCCGTCAAAGCGTGCCCTCACCGAGAAGCCGCTCGATGGCGTCCGCTTCCCGCTGCAGCACGATGCGCCCGTCTCCGTCGCTGAAAGCGAGAAGGCGGCTGCCTGCATCGAGCCCTGCCTCCGCTAGGAGGCCGAGAGGGCGTAAGACCTGCCCGTCATCGCCGACCAAGGGTTCTGCTGGTTCGCGTATCACGCCCAGCAGTCTGCCGGCACCGTCCCGCAACCGACTGCCCCAGCACACCCTCTGCCGATAGGGTCCCGCTGTGGACGGCGAAACGATCAGCGTGCAGGCACCCCTGTGGCCAGTTGGTGAGAGCGACGACCCGGCCTTGGAGGCGGTGGCCGAGGAGATTCTTCGCGCGGACCCGGACGGCAGCCGGTTCGCTGGCGCGGTCCGCCGCAGCATCGACATGCTGCTGGACGGCCAGCACACCGGGCGCTTCCGCTGGGACCAGCTCTTCAAGACCGAGAAGGCCCACCTGGGGACCCTGATCGAGATCAATGTGCAGCGCGAGTTCGGCTTTGCGGACGGCACCAGCATGGACTACTCGATCGCCGGGTCGGACGTCGACTGCAAGTACTCCCAGACCCTCGGCCAGTGGATGATCCCGCCCGAAGCCCACGGGCACCTGCTGCTCGTCGTCTGGGCCAGCGACGAGCAGTCCCAGTGGTCGGTGGGACTCGTCCGGGCATTGCCCGAGCGGCTCAACAACGGCGGCAACCGCGACGCGAAGAAGACACTGAACGTGGCCGGCCGGGGCGCAGTGCGATGGCTGTTCCGCGACGCGCCCCTCCAGGAGAACATGCTGCTGCGCCTCTCCCCGGCGGACATCATCGCTATCTTCTCCCACAAGCGCGGCCAGCGCCGCGTGGACGAGCTGTTCCTCCGGGCGCAAGGGCGCAGGGTCAGCCGCAACGTCGTTGCTACGGTGGCTATGCAGGAGGACTACATGAAGCGCGTCCGCTACAACGGTGGATCGCGCTCCAGGCTCCAGCCCCGCGGCGTAGTGATCTTGGGTCACTACACCCGCCATGGGCGCATCGCCGAAGTCCTAGGGCTGCCAGTTCCGGGCCCGGGCGAATCTGTCAGCGCCCGCCTGTCCCTTGCGGGGGCCCACCACGTAGGGGTACCGACAGTGGAGCTTGACGGACAGGAATGGGCCCTGGCCAGGGCCGATGACCCCGAAGAAGCAGTACCGAGACTGCCGGAAATATGAACGGACACAGCAAGCGCTACACAGTGCCGGAGCCGGAACCCCAGACAGGACCGTGGGTCCCGCCCAACGGCTCGTGGGCCTCGTCAGCCGCGAACCGACGCAGCATGCTGGGCAACCGGAGCCGCGACACAGCTCCGGAACTGCTGCTGCGGTCACTCGTCCACGCAGCGGGGCTGCGCTACCGGGTAGCGGCCAAGCCCCTGCCGAAGATGCGGCGCACAGCTGACATGGTCTTCCGCCCCGTAAAGGTGGCTGTGTTCATCGATGGATGTTTTTGGCACGGCTGCCCCGACCACTTCGTCATGCCGAAGACCAACCGTCCGTACTGGGAAGACAAGATCGGGCGGAACGTCCAGCGCGACCGGGATACCGACCAGCGCCTCGCCGACGAGGGCTGGCTAGTGCTGCGCTTCTGGGAGCACCTCGACCCCGAGGCATGCGCCGACACCGTTATCGACGCGGTGAAGTCTCGGCGGCAGGCGGTAGCGGGGTCGCGGCGGCCCCATTAGGCCCCGCGAACACCGCGCCCCGCCTTCGGACACGCCGTCAGCGGGTCAGCTGATCTTCGCCTGGTTCAGCGAGAACAGCTCGTGTCGCTGATGCCCCTCCTGGCCGACGAACGCCTTGAACTCGCCGAGGCTGTACGCGTACGTGCCGCCGGAACGCTGCTCCCTCCGGATCTCGAAGTCCCTTTCGAGATGCGCGATGTGCCGCTCGACCTCAGGCTCAGACAGTCGCTTGCCCGCCTTCTCCAAGCGGCCGATGATCTGGGTGATACCGATGAACCTCTGCTTCTCGGCCTCCGCGCGAAGCAGTTTGTACACAGGATCATGCACCGTCTCGGTGTCCTCGACCAACGCCGCCGGAGCACCCTTTTTGTTCAGCGCGTCGGCGATAGACCGGCCGATGGCCTCGGCCACAGGCGGAGGGAAAGCGTTGCCGACCTGCCGGTATCGGCTGGTCTTCTTCCCTTCGAAGACCCACTTGTCCTCGGGCTTCCATCCTTGGATGCGGGAGACCATCTCCACCGTGAGCTTCGGGCCGGGCTTCCCCTCGGCAGGCTCCCAGTCCTCGCCTGGTGCTTCGTCCGCCACACCATGAGCATCGACCCCGAGCTTTGCCCAGGCAGCCTTGGCACGGGTCGGCCCCAGGTCCGCCCCTCCGTGCTTTTTAGAACCACCGACGATGGTCGGCGCAATGTCGTTAGCGCCCTCGGCCCATTCCTTAGCACCCTTCCAGCCACCGGCAGCCATGAGGTCGTAGAGCGTCTCACCGACCGTCCGACGCTCGCCCTCCAGAGGCTTCGGCCAGGCAAAATAGGGCGCGTACTCGCGCTGGAGCGCCACAAGGACAAACCTCGGGCGCAGCTGCGGTACACCGAAGTCCGCAGCGTGGAAGAGCTCCCACTGCGCTACGTAACCAGCGTCTTGCAGCGTGTCCAAAACGTTCTGCCGGTAGGCGGCGAACCGGTTCGCACTGAGCCCTCGCACGTTCTCCAGGAGAAGAGCCTTGGGCCTTACCCGCGCGGCCAGCCCGACCGCCCAAGCGAACAGGTCTCGTTCGTCAGCGGCGCCAAGCTGTTTGCCCGCAATAGTGAAGGGCGGGCAGGGGACACCACCGGCGATCAAGTCCGGGGTGCCGTGCTCAGCACAGAACTGCTCCGGGTCCCAAATCGACCGGTCAGCCACGTCTCCAGTGCGTACATCGCAGCCCGGCATGTTCCTTTTCAGGGTTTCCGCAGCCCTTGGGTCGAGCTCCACGGCAACAGCGTGCTCGAATCCGGCGCGCTCCAACCCCAGAGCCTGCCCGCCAGCACCTGCGCAGATCTCGGCAACCTGAAGCTTGGCCATTCGTCCTCCATACGTGCGCACCGCCCGCCGCGCGCTCGGCTGCACTCGCGACGGACCAGACTCGAACACGTTAGCGAGTCCGTCTCCGCTCACGAACATCCCAGCAAGATCGCAACAAGTCCACTGGGTCGGGGCAGGAACAGCTGAGCTGACCGCGAACGCGGTCAGCGGAGTGGCCTATATTAGTTCGCCGACATCAGCCCTTGCCGTTGTCCACAGGACCTGCTTGGCAAAAAGGGACGAGTGTCTCACCACCAAGCGCCTGGAATGCGCCGCCCGAGCCTTTGCAAGGGAGGGTGCACCGATCCATCTGGTCGTGTCTGCGCAGGACCGCACCTGGGCAGATACCGAGCGTGAACGGAACTTTGCCGGCGTGGGCCTGGAACGTGGCCGAGGCTGAGCTGAGAGGGCCGCTTCCTCGTTGGTGGCTGCACTCTCTAGGAGTCTCGCAGCGCGCGACCGAATTGGCTGAGCCGGTGGGAGGGGATACGGAGCTCTTGGTCTCTGCAGCCGTCTTACACGACGTCAGCTACGCGCCGCGGCTGACCGTCAATGGATTTCCCCACTGGACGGCGCTCGCTTCGACAGCGGCTACCGTGTGGTCGCACTCGACGACGACACCATCGACGTCCTGAAGCGCTACCGCGAACGGCAGGACCAAGACCGCGAGAAGTGGGGCACGGCCTGGGCCGAGACCGGCCACGTCTTCACCCAGGAAGACGGCTCCTGGCTCCACTCGGGCAAAGTCGCCGACCTCTTCGAGCGCCTCGTCGCCGCGTCCGGCCTCCCGCCGATCCGACTGCACGATCTGCGCCACGGCGCGGCGACGCTCATGCTCGCCGTCGGCATCGACATCAAGATCGCGTCGGACACACTCGGCCACAGCGGCACCCGGATCACACGGGGCATCTCCCAGAGCGTCCTGCCCCACGTCAGCAGGAGCGCCGCCGAGGCCATCGCGAAGCTCACCCCCCTCCAGCGCAAGGCCGAAGCCGAGAAGGCTGCGGCCAAGAACGCCGACAGGGCTAAGGGCGGCAAGCCGAGTAACGAGGCGAAAGCCCGGGCCGAGGAGGCCACGCACCGGAAGCCCAAGAAGTAGGGGTCCCTGAGCGGCTCCGCTCACGCCCCGCTCACGCAGGCCCTCCCACCGCGCCCCGACCATCCGGCATACCAACCCCGGAACAGTAAAAAACCCAGGTCACGGGCTATGTGACCTGGGGTTTCGTTGAGCCCCCTGTCGGATTCGAACCGACGACCTACGCATTACAAGTGCGTTGCTCTGGCCGGACTGAGCTAAGGAGGCAGCGGGAGCAGTGTAACCAACGCCGGGACCGGAACCTGCTCAATATTCGGGACCTCGGACTGCTGACAGATCCGAGAACGCCAGGTAGCGTCACACCAGGTTCACTCAAGTGGACCAGACCACTCCCTTACTCGGATCGTCCGGCACGTTCCTGCCGGTGGAGGAGAAGATTCAGCATGGCCAGTGTCACGTTCGACAAGGCGTCCCGCGTCTACCCCGGCTCCACGAAGCCGGCTGTGGACCAGCTCGAGATCGACATCGAAGACGGTGAGTTCCTCGTCCTCGTCGGTCCTTCCGGTTGTGGCAAGTCGACCTCCCTGCGCATGCTCGCGGGTCTCGAGGACGTCAACGGCGGTGCGATCCGCATCGGTGACCGCGACGTCACGCACCTGCCCCCGAAGGACCGGGACATCGCCATGGTGTTCCAGAACTACGCGCTCTACCCGCACATGTCCGTCGCGGACAACATGGGCTTCGCGCTGAAGATCGCCGGGATCAACAAGACGGAGATCCGGGCGAAGGTCGAAGAGGCCGCCAAGATGCTGGACCTCACCGAGTACCTGGACCGCAAGCCGAAGGCGCTCTCCGGTGGTCAGCGTCAGCGTGTGGCCATGGGCCGCGCGATCGTGCGTGAGCCGCAGGTCTTCCTCATGGACGAGCCGCTGTCGAACCTCGACGCCAAGCTCCGTGTGTCGACCCGTACGCAGATCGCCTCGCTGCAGCGCCGCCTCGGCATCACCACGGTGTACGTGACCCACGACCAGGTCGAGGCCCTCACCATGGGCGACCGTGTCGCGGTCCTCAAGGACGGTCTGCTCCAGCAGGTCGACTCGCCGCGCAACATGTACGACCGCCCGGCGAACCTCTTCGTGGCCGGCTTCATCGGCTCCCCGGCGATGAACCTCGTCGAGGTCCCGATCACCGACGGCGGCGTCAAGTTCGGCAACAGCGTCGTCCCGGTCTCCCGCGCGGCCCTCTCCGCCGCCGCTGACCGCGGTGACACGACCGTCACGGTCGGCATCCGCCCCGAGCACTTCGACATCGTCGAGCACGGTGGCGCCGCCGCCCAGAGCCTCGCCAAGGGTTCGGCCGACGCGCCGGCCGGTCTGGCCGTGTCGGTCAACGTGGTCGAGGAGCTCGGCGCCGACGGCTTCGTCTACGGTGCCGCGCAGGTCGGTGGCGAGCACAAGGACCTGGTCGTCCGTGTCGGCGGCCGCGCCGTTCCCGAGAAGGGCACGGAGCTGCACGTCGTGCCGCGCCCGGACGAGCTGCACGTCTTCGCGACCTCGACCGGTGAGCGCCTCACCGACTGACGTCGTCCTCGCTGTACGACGGCCCCGCACTCCCGAGTTCCGGCTCGGGGGTGCGGGGCCGTCTGCGTGGCGTTGCGCGCCTGCGGGTTTCGGGCGCGAGCCGTCCCAAATATCCTGGTACGACGGTCATTTCACCCCGGTTCGTCAACCTGTGATTCGAAAGGCCACCTCGAACCATCCCCCGCAGGAGTGACGAAATGTCGCCAAGTCATCACTGACCGCTACGCTCGCCTGCGTGACCCACACCGCGCGCCGAATCGGCCGAACCCTCGCTCTCGTACTGCCCGTCGTCATGGTCCTCTCCGGGACTCTCGCGGTCACCCGCGTGCAGTGGTCGGCGCACAACACCGAGTCGCAGCTGCTGACGGCGGCTTCCGAGACCGTGTCCAAGCGCGCCAAGGCGCGTGAGCCGCAGGATGTCCTGCGGGACAAGCTGCTCCTGGAACTGCAGGAGAAGGACCCGGGCGTCGCGCTGACCGAGCTCCAGCGCACGGTGGAGGCGCGCCCCTCGCTGGCCAAGCACTGCATGTCGATCGCGAAGGCGCTGGGCAAGGCGGCCGTCGACCAGTACGGCCCCACGCGCGCGCACCGCTTCTCCCGTCCGGTCTGCGACACGTCGTTCGCTTCGGGCGTCGCCCAGTTCAGCTGAGCCGCGTGTGCGCGGGCACGGCATATCGTGCCTGGCATGCAAACGTTTCCGACGCAGGCCGTGATCCTGGCGGGTGGCCAGGGCTCGCGGCTGCGCCCGTACACCGATGACCGTCCCAAGCCGATGGTCGAGATCCCGGGGACCGGGACCCCGATCATCGGCCATCAGCTTTCCTGGCTGGCCGCCGAGGGTGTCACCGACGCCGTGATCTCGTGCGGCCATCTTGCCGATGTGCTGCAGGAGTGGCTGGCCTCCGCCGATCTTCCGTTGCGCGTCACGACCGTCGTCGAGACCGAGCCTCTGGGCCGGGGCGGCGGTCTCAAGCATGCCGCGACGCGGCTGCCCGACCCGTCGGAGCCCTGGTACGCGACGAACGGCGACATCTGGACGCGTTTCTCGTTGCGGGAGATGGCGGCGTTCCACGCCGAGCGGGATGCCACCGCCACGCTCGCGCTGGCCCGTCCGCGGATCCCGTGGGGCGCGGTGGAGACGGACGCGTTCGGGCACATCACGGACTTCATCGAGTCGCCGCCGTCGCCGTACCTGATCAATGCGGGCGTGTACGTGTTCGCGCCCTCGTTCACGTCGCTGCTGCCGGACCGGGGCGACCACGAGCGCACGACGTTCCCGCGGCTGGCCCGCGAACGGCTGCTGGCCGGCTTCCCGTTGCCGCACGGGGCGTACTGGCGGGCCATCGACACCGCGAAGGACCTGACGGAGGCGGCGAAGGAACTGGGCGCCCACACGGGCGGCTGAGGCGTCACCGCGGACGTGCACGAGGGCGGCCACCGGGTTTCCGGTGGCCGCCCTCGTGGTGTGCGGTGGGGGTGTCAGCCGAGCAGGCCGCCGATGGGGTTCTGGCCGGCGCCGCCGCCTCCGGTGGAGCCGCCGCCGCCGTCCGACCCGCCGCCGCCCGAGCCGCCGCCGCCTCCCGTGGAGCCGCCGGAGCCGGAGCCGCCGGAGGAGGTGGGGCCGGCGCTGCTGGCCGGGGGCTGCTCCGGGGTCGACTCCCGGGGCGGCTCCTGACCGGTGCCCTGGGTCTGGCTGGGCTGTCCGGTGTTCGCTCCGGTGGTCTGGCCGGACTCGCGGACGGAGTCCGCTCCCGGGGTGGATTCCTCGGCCGCCGGGCTGCTGGACCTGCTGGACGGGGAGGGTTCGGGGCGGCGCCCCTCAGGGGTGCTGGAGGGCTTGCGCTTGCCGGTGGACTCCTCGGGGAGCGGGGATCCGGGGAGCTGGTTGTACGGGTTGCCGGGGCCGGGAACGGTGACGACCTCGGAGGAGCGGACCGCGCCGCCGAGCATGGAGCCGATGAGCAGGGTCATACCGACGACGACGGTGGCGACGACGGTGCCCCGGCGCAGGACACGGCGGCGGAGGTCCCAGATGTCGGAGCGGGGGCCGAGCTTGCGCCAGGCCTCTCCGGCGAGGCGTCCGTCGAGGGAGTAGACGGGGGCGCCGGCGATGACGAGGGGGCTCCAGGCCGCCAGGAAGATGATGTCGGGCGCGTCGTACGCGGCGACGCTGCGCCAGCTGACCGTCACGAGGAGGGCTGCGGAGAGCAGGGCTCCGAAGATGGCGGCGACGCGCTGCCAGAGACCCAGGACGGTGAGGACGCCGACGACGACCTGGAGGAAGGCGACGGAGAGCCCGGCGCCGACGGGGTGGGAGAGCGCGAAGTCGCGCAGCGGTTCGGCGAGGGCCCAGGGCTGCAGCGAGGTCAGCCACTTGACCATGGAGCCCCGGTCGCCGCCCTCGAAGTAGACGGGGTCGCAGAGCTTGCCCATGCCGGCGTAGATGGAGATGAAGCCGAGGAAGACGCGCAGGGGGAGCAGGACGACGCCGAGGTTCATGCGGCGGCCGGGGTAGTACGCGTGCCGCACGGTGTCGGCGGCGTGGCGCCGCTCCTGGGCGGTGTCGTCGGGTTCGTCGTCGAAGGGGTCGCGGGGGTCGTGGGACCCCGTCTCGACGGGGTCGTAGGCGCCGACGGCCTGCCGCATGGGGGGCAGCAGCGGCCCGGTGCGGCCCGGTCCGGGCTGGGGTGCGATGAGTACGGGGTTGGGCTGCGTCTCGTCGAGGCGCGGGATGACCTGGGTGCCGAGGCCCGCGTCCTCGCCGGCTCCGGTGCCGCCGCCGGGCCTGGTGTCGAGGTGGCCCGCGGTGGAGTTCCGTACGGCCTGGAGGAGTCCGGTCGCTCCTGGATCGCCCGGCTCCGACCTGCCGCTCCAGACGACGGGGGCCCGCCTGCGTCCGCCCGCGCCGCTCATGGCGGGGATCCGGGGCTGTGCGGTCGCCAAGGGGCGCAGGCGCGTGCGCTGGCCCGGGGCGAGCTGCACCCGGAAGCTGGCGTGGTTGACGATGACCTGCGCGGGGTCGCTGTCCACCTTGGTCATGCTCAGGGCGGCGGGCTGTTCGTCGAACCGCGGCGTTCTGGTGTCCACACTCATCTAACCGAGTGATGTGTGATTAGGACACTGCCTTGACGTGGCCGAAGTGTCCGAGACCCGTCAAGATCCAGCCATTCCTTGCCACCCAGGAACTTTTGTTCACCTTCCATACGTCAACCAGCCCGGCCATCATGTGCGTTATCCGTAGTGGACTGGGGAGTCATGGGCGGGCAGCAGCTTACTTTCAAGGACCTGACGCGGTATCCGGTGATGGCCCAGGCCCTGGACAACCAGTGGCTGCCCGGCGATCTGGCTGCGGCACGGCAGCGGGCGAACGCCGCGCCGGGCCGCTCCCCGGACGATGTGGAGGCTTCCGCCGCCGAGTTGCGACGCGCGTTGGTGAACAGCGGCACCCTGGTGGTCAATCGGGCGTACTTCATCAACAACGAGGCGGTCTCGGCCAATTTCGCGCCGGATGCCGATCCGGCCGAACGCCAGGCCTTCATCCGCCTGCTGAACGGGAAGGCGCTCGTGCCCTTCCTGTACTCCGAGCGTGACCCCGCCGCCGAGTTCGCCTGGACACACGACCCGCAGGTGCACCGGTCCTGGGGGCGGCTGCTCGCCGACGAGGCGGAGCCGGACCTGGTCCGCTTCGACTGGGACGACGAAGCGAACCGGGAGGCGACGGACAAGGTCAACCACTTCTTCTCCAGCCAGCTGCTGACGCTCCAGCGGCTCCGCGAGGAGCCGTTGAGGAAGAACCTGGGCATCTCCCTCGCCCAGGCGCGGGCCATGAAGGAGGGCATCCTCACCGACATCCTCCTCTGGGCCGCGCGGCAGGACCTCTACTCGACGATCACGCGTGAGGCCGTGTACCGGGAGTTCCTGACCCGGCCGGGCACGCAGGTGCGCGAGGGTCTGCTGCGGGAGGGCGATCACATCGTGCCCGCCAAGCAGCTGATCGACCTCCTGTACACGCTGGGGGTTCCGAAGGCGAGCAGCATCACCGCTCTGACGCCTCCGGGTTCGCCGCCGCGTTCGGCGCTGCAGGAGCTGCGTGACGACGTCCGCAGCCAGAACGACGACCCGGAGCAGATCGGTCTCCTGCTGCGCGATCTGTTCGCCGACGCCCTGCACCGGGCCGTGGACGGCCCCAACTCCTACGGTTCGCTGTCGCTGTCCGACATCACGCGGCTGCGTACGACGGAGGAGTGGAACGGCTATGTGAACGCCCTGGACTCGTTCGTCCTGGGCAGCTTCAGGGACGGACGGGTGCCCAGCCCCGAGGAGTTCCGTGCCGGAACGGGCGATGTCGCCAAGCTGCACCGCGGGATGCTGCGGACCGCGCGCAAGGTGAGCGGTACCCGTCAGGGTTTCCAGCGCGAGATGAAGGTGGCCCTGGTCCTGGAGTCCGCCGGTATCGCCCTGCAGGTGACGTCCGGGGAGGAGGTGTCGCTGCTGGCGGGTTCCCTCCAGATGGCGACGGCCGTCGCGGGCGCCCTGAGTGTCCGGCTGGAGTTCTTCGACCAGGGAGGCCGGGGCGCGCGCAAGGGTCTCGGGCATTCGCTGACATTGCCGTCGCTTCAGCTGGGCAATGTCAGAAGGGACTGGGAGAAGATCCTCAAGTCGTACGGGGGCAGGGTCGTGGAGACCGGGTCGGCGCCCCGGGGCGGCCAGGCGGATCAGCAGTCACCAAATGTGTGAGGCGTGACAGGCGCGGAGGGAGCACGGCAGATGGGTGTCGAGCGGTACGAACGGCTGCGTGCGGAGCGTCCGGCGCTGTTCGCGAATCAGCCCGGCGGTATCGAGATCCTCACCGAGCCTGACGCGGTCTCGGCGGCGGGCGGGGTGCTGTACGAGGACCCGTACGTCGTGCTGCTGCGCGATCCGGTGCGCTTCCCCGACGGCTCCACGGGTACGTACATCCGCTCGATCAGCCCCACACCGGAGCAGGGTTGTGTGGTGCTTCCGCTCCTCGACGGCAAGGTGGTGCTGGTCGAGCACTTCCGGCACTCGACGCGTTCCTGGCAGTGGGAGGTGCCGCGCGGTTTCGGCACGGCGGGCATGGAGCCCGGGGCGAACGCGGAGAAGGAACTGCGGGAGGAGATCGGCGCGGTGGCCCTGGAGATCGTCCCTCTGGGTGAACTTCACCCGGACACGGGGGTGACGGCCGACCGGGTGTCGCTCTTCGCGGCACGGATCGAGGCGCTGGGGCCCCTGGAAACAGCCGAGGGGATCCGCAGCGCCGTCACGGTGCCGTTCGCCGAGGCGGAGGCGATGGTGGCCGACGGGCGCATCACGGACGCCTTCACGATCTCGGTGCTGATGAGGGCGAGGCTGGCGGGCCTGACGGCGTGAGAGCCGTCAGACCCCTGGCCCGCCCGTTCCGGGTCACGCGCGGCGGCGTGCGACCTCGTACAGGACGATGCCTGCGGCGACTCCGGCGTTCAGGGACTCGGCGCCGCCCGGCATCGAGATCCTGACCCGGTAGTCACAGGTCTCGCCGACGAGTCGGCCGAGGCCCTTGCCCTCGCTGCCGATGACGATGACGACGGGGCCTGCGAGGGCCTCGAGGTCCTCGACCGTGTGCTCGCCGTCCGCGGCGAGGCCGACGACGGTGATGCCGGCCTTCTGGTAGCCCTCGAGGGCGCGGGTCAGGTTGGTGACCCGGGAGACCGGGGTACGGGCGGCCGTGCCCGCGGAGGACTTCCAGGCACCGGCGGTCATACCGGCCGCGCGGCGCTCGGGGACGACGACGCCGTGGCCGCCGAACGCGTTGACCGAGCGGACGATCGCGCCGAGGTTGCGCGGGTCGGTGACGCCGTCGAGGGCGACGATCAGCGGCTCCTCGTTGTTGTCGTACGCGGCGGCGGTGAGGTCCTCGGGGTGCGCGTACTCGTACGGCGGGACCTGGAGGACGAGGCCCTGGTGGTTCAGGCCGTTCGTCATCCGGTCGAGCTCGGGGCGCGGGGCCTCCATGAGGTGGATGCCGCCGCGCTCGCCGGCGAGCTGGATGGCCTCGCGGACCCGCTCGTCGTTGTCGATGTATTGCTGCACGTAGAGGGTGGTCGCGGGGACACCGTCACGCAGGGCCTCGAAGACCGGGTTGCGGCCGACGACCATTTCCGACGTGCCCTTGGTGCCACCGCGGCGCGGGGCGGGGCGGCGGGCCGCGGCCTGCTTGGCCTGGGCGTTCGCCACCCGGTTCTTCTTGTGTCCCTTGCGGTCGGCGGCAGGCGGCGTGGGTCCCTTGCCCTCGAGACCGCGGCGTCGGTTACCGCCGCTGCCGACCTGCATGCCCTTCTTGTTGGACGTGCGGCGGTTCCTGCGCTGGCTGTTCCCGGCCATGACCTACCTGTTTCGTTGCTTCAGAAAAACGTGTCTCAAGTGAAAGTGTGCCGCCCGGATGGCCGGGCGGCACATTTGTGCTGCTCACGCATGGTGCGAAGGGTGCCGCTCAGCGCGGGCCGAGGGTCCACCTGGGGCCGTTCGGGCTGTCCTCGATGACGAGGCCGGACTGGTTGAGCTGATCGCGGATGGCGTCGGCAGCCGGCCAGTCCTTGCGCTCGCGTGCCGACTGGCGCTGGTCCAGGACGAGGCGTACGAGGGTGTCGACGACTCCGTGGAGGTCCTCGCCGCGGTCGCTCTCGCCCGCCCAGTGCGGGTCGAGCGGGTCCAGGCCGAGGACTCCGAGCATGGCGCGCACCTCGGCGAGGCGGGCGACCGCTGCTTCCTTGTCGTCGGCGGCGAGGGCGGAGTTGCCCTGGCGGACGGTGGTGTGGACGATCGCGAGCGCCTGCGGGACGCCCAGGTCGTCGTCCATCGCCTCGGCGAACGCGGGCGGCACCTCGGCGGCCGGTGCGACCTCGCCCCCCGCCTTCTCGACGACGCGCTGGACGAAGCCCTCGATCCGCGCGAACGCGGACTCGGCCTCCCTCAGTGCTTCCTCGCTGTACTCGATCATGGAGCGGTAGTGCGGGGTACCGAGGTAGTAGCGCAGGACGATGGGGCGCCACTGCTTGACCATCTCGCTGACCAGCACGGAGTTGCCGAGGGACTTCGACATCTTCTCGCCGGCGAGGGTGACCCAGCCGTTGTGCACCCAGTACTTCGCGAAGTCGTCGCCGAAGGCCTTGGCCTGGGCGATCTCGTTCTCGTGGTGCGGGAAGATCAGGTCGATGCCGCCGCCGTGGATGTCGAAGGCGCTGCCGAGGTACTTGTGCGCCATCGCGGAGCACTCCAGGTGCCACCCGGGGCGGCCGCGGCCCCAGGGCGTCTCCCAGCTGGGCTCGCCTGGCTTGGCCGACTTCCACATCGCGAAGTCGCGCTTGTCGCGCTTGCCGGTCTCGCCCTCGCCGGACGGCTGGCGCAGGTCGTCCAGGTCCTGGTTGGAGAGCTCGAGATATCCCTCGTACGAGCGCACGTCGAAGTAGACGTTGCCGTCGGCCTCGTAGGCGTGGCCGCGCTCGATGAGGCCGCGCATCATCTCGACCATCTCGGTGATGTGGCCGGTGGCGCGCGGTTCGTACGTGGGCGGGAGGCAGCCCAGGGCGTCGTAGCCGTCGTTGAACGCGCGCTCGTTCTCGTAGCCGATGGACCACCACGGGCGGCCCTGCTCGGCCGACTTCTTGATGATCTTGTCGTCGATGTCGGTGACATTCCGGATGAACGTCACGTCGTACCCGCGGTATTCGAACCAGCGGCGCATGATGTCGAAGTTCAGTCCGGACCTGATGTGCCCGATGTGCGGGGCGGCCTGCACAGTCGCGCCACAGAGGTAGATCGAGACACAGCCCGCTGTGAGCGGGACGAAGTCACGGATCTGCCGGGCGTTGGTGTCATGCAGGCGAATAGTCACCTCTCAAGGGTAGTGGGCCCGCACCAGTGCCCAGCGCCCCCTGTGGAAAACGTGTCACAACTAATCCGCGACCGTGCTCTCCGGCGCCGTCGGAAGCGTTCCGCAGGGCGGGTCGCGGGGTGCCGGGAGCGTGCCGGTGGCGGCGCTGCCCATGAGGACGGCAGGAGGCCCGGGTGCCCGGTCAGCCGGTGCGGTAGACGAGGGCCGTCGCGATGCCCGCGATGCCTTCGCCGCGGCCGGTGAATCCGAGACCGTCGGAGGTCGCGGCGGACAGCGAGACCGGAGCGCCGACCGCGTCGGACAGCACCTTCTGGGCCTCGTCGCGACGCTTGCCGATCTTCGGGCGGAGGCCTACGACCTGCACGGCGACGTTCCCGATGCCGAAGCCCTCTGACCGCACGATCCGCGCCGCCTCGGTGAGGAGCGTGACACCGGAGGCTCCCGACCACTCGGGCCGGCCGGTGCCGAAGTGCTGTCCGAGATCGCCGAGCCCGGCCGCCGAGAACAGGGCGTTGCACGCGGCGTGCGCGACGACGTCGGCATCGGAGTGCCCGGCCAGGCCGGGTCCTTCGCCCTCCCAGAGGAGCCCCGCGCACCAGAGCTCACGGCCCTCCTCGAACGCGTGGATGTCCGTACCGATACCGACGAGCGGGATCAGGGGCACCGGCTGCTTCGCCGCTTCAGAATCCATCGTTCGCCCTCCGGCGTGCGAGAACGGCCTCGGCGAGGACGAGATCCAGGGGCCTGGTCACCTTGAATGCCTCTTCGTGCCCGGGTACGACGACGACGGGCGCGCCGAGCTGCTCCACCATGCCCGCGTCGTCGGTGGCGCCGTCACCGTCGACCGCCACGGCGCGGTGGGCCCGCACGAGCGTGTCCCGGTCGAAGCCCTGGGGTGTCTGGACGGCACGCAGCCTGGCGCGTACGGGGGTCGACAGGACCGGCTCGGGCTCGCCCGGCGTGCCGGGTTCGACCTCCTTGACGGTGTCGGCGAGCGGCAGGGCCGGTACGACGGCGGGAGCCCCGTCCCGTACGGCTTCGACGACCGCGTCCACGGTGTCGACGGGCACGAGGGGCCTGGCGGCGTCGTGGACGAGGACGACGGAGATGTCGTCGGGGAGCGCGTCGAGTCCGAGCTGAACGGACTCCTGGCGTGTCGCACCGCCCGGGACGACCAGGTAGTCGGTGCGCTCGGGCAGGGCGTGCTCGTCGATGAGGTTCTTGACGTCGGGCGCGCCATCCGGCGGCGCGACCACGACGACGAGCGAGACCGCGCGGGACGCGGCCATGGCCCGTACGGCGTGGATCAGCATGGGTGTCCCGCTGAGAGCGCGGAGCGCCTTGGGGGCCCCGGGGCCGAGCCGGACGCCGCGGCCGGCTGCGGGAATCACCGCTGCGGTGCGGGAGGGGCGCGGTTCAGCAGGCGTCGGGGACATCGGTGACATCGGTTGCACTCCGAAGCTTCGGCAGGTTTGTTTCCACGGCCGACATGGGTATGGCCACAGCGAGCCGGGCGCGACGCCTTGACTTGACCGGGACCCCTTCCGTGACCCCTGGTCGGGCAAGCCGCAGCGGGGGCTCGTCTGTGGTTGAGGGGGATGGCGCCGGTAGTGGATCCGACGGGATCCGAACATGCCGCAGCGCCCGACGACTTACCGTGAAGGACGGTTCGTCAGCGGGCACCGCGGCACATTCTTGCGACCGGTGTGATCCGGTTCAGGACGCGAGGACCTCGTCGAGCAGAGCCTCGGCCTTGTCCTCGTTCGTGTTCTCCGCGAGAGCAAGCTCGCTCACCAGAATCTGGCGGGCCTTGGCGAGCATGCGCTTCTCACCTGCGGAGAGTCCGCGCTCACGCTCACGACGCCACAGGTCGCGAACGACTTCGGCGACCTTGATGACATCGCCGGAGGCGAGCTTCTCGAGATTTGCCTTGTAGCGTCGGGACCAGTTCGTCGGCTCTTCGGCGTACGGCGCGCGCAGCACCTCGAAGACCCGGTCCAGCCCTTCCTGCCCGACTACGTCACGCACACCGACGAACTCCGCATTGTCCGCCGGCACACGAACAGTCAAGTCGCCCTGGGCGACCTTGAGCACCAAGTAGGTCTTGTCCACGCCTTTGATCTGGCGAGTTTCGATAGCCTCGATCAGCGCGGCCCCGTGATGGGGATAGACCACGGTGTCGCCAACCTTGAACGTCATGTGACAGGTACCCCTTCCGTGGCTATCCAGAGTAACACGAGAACTGCTTCTCCTGAATGGCGTTTTCGCAGGTCAGGGCATATCTCGGGGCTTGACAACAGCAACACGAACGTGCTGCGGAAGGCTTCCGGAAGGCGATATTCGCAGGTCGGAGCAGGCGCGCGGGCGAGCCGAAACGCGCGCGTCACACGGACCGGAAGCCCTCCGGAAGTGACTGAACGTCCCGTTTTGCCGGATTCTGGATGGCGATCTTTCCGCGCTCCGTTCGGGCGTCGATCACCCGTACGAGTCTTTGAGTCGATGGTCAATGAAATTGATCAACGGCCGGCCACCGGGTGGATTATGGGTATGGAATGCGCCATCACCAGGGAAATTGATCACCGGCCGCCCGCGGCGCGATCACCCGGGTTTTGTGAACGCTGTGCGAAACGGCGCGATCGCTGCGCGATCGGGAGCCGCGCCCGTGCCGTACGGCCATAGGGGGCGGGTCGGGTGCGGGCGCGGGACGGTGGCTCGGTAACCTGAGCCCGCTGACACACACTTAGGGCGGCTTCACCCCGCTCGGCCTTCCTGTCCGCAGAGTCCGAAGTCCGCAGTCCGAACGTTCAAGGAGTTGCCGCCGCCGTGAGCCGCAGCCTTCGACACGGCGCCCTCGCCGCCACTGCCCTCGTGTTCTCCATCGCCTCGTTGTCCGCGTGCAGTGCGGGCAACAACGCGGAGACGCTCAAGGTCAGGCCGGACAACGCAGCCACCGCTGTCGACCACATCAAGATCCAGAACGCGAACGTCATCACTCAGCCCGGGCACGAGACGGAGGGTCCGGCCGCCGTCACCGCCACGCTGTTCAACAACGGCCCCGGCAGCGAGGTCCTGGAAGCGATCACGCTGCCCGGCACCAGCGCCACCGTGGAACTGCGCGCCGCCAAGGGCAAGGGACCGGTCGTCATCCCGTCCGGCGGACGGGTCATCCTGGGCGGCAAGGGCAACGCCTCCGCCGTGATCGAGGACGGCAGCCAGGTCGGGCAGGACGGCGGCGTACAGCAGGTCGTCTTCCAGTTCAGCGAGACCGGTGACATCGGGCTCGGCTCCATGATCGTTCCGGCATCCGGCTTCTTCAAGGACTTCGGCCCGAGCACGGCGCCGTCGCCGAAGCCCACCCCGAAGCCCTCGGAGGACGCCTCCGAGACGCCGGGCGAGCCGACGGGCACCCCGTCGGGTTCGGCGTCGGAGGGGGCGACCTCCGAGCCGGAGAGCGGCTCCGCCACGCCGACGGGCGAGGCGTCCGCCGACCACTGACCCACGCGTGAAGAAGGGGCGTCTCCGGCCGGGAGACGCCCCTTTTCATGCGACTGGCAATGCGGCTGGGACTGCGGCTGCGGCTACCACGGCCGCTGCCTCTGCGGCAGCCCGTACGGCCGGACGTGTTTCCGGCGTCAATGCGGCGCCGCCTCGTTCACCGGTTTACGGCTCGAACTTGTAGCCCAGGCCCCGCACCGTCACCAGGTACCGCGGCGCTCCCGGGTCCGGCTCGATCTTGGCGCGGAGTCGCTTCACGTGGACGTCGAGGGTCTTGGTGTCGCCCACGTAGTCCGCACCCCAGACCCGGTCGATCAGCTGCATGCGCGTCAGGACGCGGCCCGCGTTGCGCAGCAGCATCTCCAGGAGGTCGAACTCCTTCAGCGGGAGGTCGACCTTGCCGCCGGAGACGGTGACGACGTGACGGTCCACGTCCATCCGCACCGGACCGGCCTCCAGGGCGGCCGGGGTGACCTCCTCCGGCTCCCCGCGGCGGCGCAGGACCGCGCGGATGCGGGCCACCAGCTCCCGCGAGGAGAAGGGCTTGGTCACATAGTCGTCGGCTCCTATTTCCAGGCCCACGACCTTGTCGATCTCGCTGTCCTTGGCGGTGACCATGATCACCGGAACGTTGGACTTCACCCGCAGCTGCCGGCAGACCTCCGTGCCGGGCAGCCCGGGCAGCATCAGGTCCAGCAGGACGAGGTCGGCGCCGTTGCGCTCGAACTCGTCGAGACCGTCGGGGCCGGTGGCCGCGATGGCGACCTCGAAGCCTTCCTTGCGGAGCATGTAGGACAGGGCGTCGCTGAAGGATTCCTCATCCTCGACGACAAGCACTCGGGTCACGGAAGAGCCTCCGGGGCAGGAAATGGTTCAAAAGTGTCGGTCTCGTACGGCCCCTCGTCCTCAACGGGGTGACCGTTGACGATGAGCGGTCCGCCGGTGGTGCGCCCCCGTACGACGCCCGACTCGGGCAGTCGCAGGGTGAAGGTGGAGCCCTGGCCCTCAGAGCTCCAGACGGTGACCTCCCCGCCGTGCGAGGCGGCCACATGCTTGACGATGGCGAGGCCGAGACCGGTGCCACCAGTGGCCCGGGAGCGGGCCGGGTCGACGCGGTAGAACCGCTCGAACACCCGCTCGCGGTCCTTCTCGGAGATGCCGATGCCCTGGTCGGTCACGGCTATCTCGATCAGATCCCCGCCCGGTGCGACCAGCCGCCGGGCAGCGATGCCGACGCGGGTGCGGGCGGGGCTGTAGTTGACGGCATTCTCCACGAGATTGCCGAGCGCGGCGGCGAGCTGACCGCGGTTTCCCCAGACGAAGAGGTCCGCCGTACCGCCCGAGGCCATGGTGATCTGCTTGGAGCCCGCCTGCTGGCGGCACCGGTCGATGGCTTCGGCGACCAGTTCTTCCACCCGAACGGGTTCGGCGTCCTCGAGCGGATCGTCGTTCTGGACCCGGGAGAGGTCGATGAGCTCCTGTACGAGGTTGGTCAGCCGGGTCGCCTCGATCTGCATGCGCCCGGCGAACCGCTCCACCGCCTCCGGGTCGTCGGAAGCGTCCATGACGGCCTCGGAGAGCAGCGAGAGCGCGCCGACCGGGGTCTTGAGCTCATGGCTGACGTTGGCGACGAAGTCGCGCCGTACCGCTTCTATGCGACGGGCCTCGGTGAGGTCCTCGACCAGCAGCAGCACCAGCCGGGAACCCAGCGGAGCGACCCGGGCCGAGACGGCGAGCGCCTCGCCCCGCCCCGTACCGCGCCGTGGGAGGTCGAGCTCGACCTGTCGTATCTCACCGTCGCGCCTGGTGTCCCTGGCCATGTGGAGCATCGCCTCGACCGACAGGCGCCCGCCCCTGACCAGGCCCAGCGCATACGCGGCGGAGCTGGCCTTGACGACGCTGTCGCTCTCGTCGAGCACGACGGCCGAGGAGCTGAGCACGGAGAGGACCGTGTCCACCCCGGGGGGCAGCGCGGCGTTGCTGTCGGGCCGCAGGGACGTACGCGTGGGCTGCCTCTGCTCGCGTTCGCTCCAGCGGAACGCCAGCATCGCGATGACACCGGTGCACAACCCGGCTATCGCGGCAGCTGCGGCGACTGCCGCGTTCACGTCCATGCTTCAAGGTTATGCGGGTGCGTCGGGTCTCTCCCAGCCATCCGGGTGCCTTCTCGAACACTCGTCGCCCAGAGTTCACCGAGGAGAAAGTGCCGGTTCACTTCGGGGGCCGGATCCCGACTCGTTGTGCCCCCACCGTGGGAGCGTGGGGGTCAGCCCAGAGACCCCGGCTCAGTAAGGATCTGGAGAGGGACTTCCATGCGCGACGCTTACCACGAGGAACTCGATTCGATCGGCGAAGGCCTGGTCGAGATGGCCCGGCTCGTCGGCTCGGCGATCGGCCGGGCTACGACGTCCATGCTCGACGCCGATCTCAAGCTCGCCGAGACCGTGATCGCCGCGGACCAGAAGGTCGACGACCTGCAGCACGATCTGGAGGCACGGGCCATCGCGCTGCTGGCACGCCAGCAGCCGGTCGCGACCGATCTGCGGATCGTGGTCACCTCGCTGCGGATGAGCGCGGACCTGGAGCGCTCGGGCGACCTCGCCCAGCACGTCGCCAAGCTGGCCCGGCTGCGCTTCCCCAATTCCGCCGTGCCGCACGACCTGCACGCCACCATCCTGGAGATGGGACAGCTCGCGCAGCGGCTGATGGCGAAGGCCGCCGAGGTCATCATCACGAAGGACGTCGACCTGGCGCTCCAGCTGGAGCAGGACGACGACGAGATGGACCTGCTGCACCGAACGCTGTTCCAGCACCTGATGGACGACCGCTGGAAGCACGGCATCGAGACGGCCGTCGACGTGACGCTGCTCGGCCGCTACTACGAGCGCTTCGCCGACCACGCCGTGTCGGTCGCCAAGCGCGTCGTCTACCTGGTGACGGGTGAGCACGCGGACGAAATCCAGACGTCCACGCCGGTGGAAGGGGCGTAGGGGCGCGGAACGCGCGCGGTCGCACGTTTGTCCCCGCGCGCGTGCGCCGTTGATGCGCCCGCCGGGGTGGGCATGCAATGGGGGCGGGGGCGGCACGCCATGCCGTATGCCCCCGTCGTGCACAGCTGTCGTACGAGGGCTCACAGGCAGCTGTCGTACGCCGCCGAGTCGTACCCCCCGAGGAGGGACCATGGCCGATTCGCCCATGACCGAACCCCAGCAGGAGACCCCGACCGAAGTGGTGCAGCTGACCGTGCTCGGAGCCTGCGGATGCGGCTCGGGCTGCGGGTGCGGCTGCCAGTCCGGCGCGCCGTGCCAGTGCGGCGGCTGCTCCGGCTGACCGGGCAGATACGAAGGTGCCCCGCAGCGGACGCGTGTCCGCGGCGGGGCATCGCCACGCCCCCGGTCAGACCGCCGGCTCGGCGACCGCCCGCTCGGGAGCGACGGGTGCCGCGGCCACAGGATCCGGCAGCTTCCGCATCAGCAGCCAGTAGCCGAACGCCGCCACGGTGCCCAGCACCGCGCAGGTCACCCACAGCCAGTCCGCGCCGTAGTGGTCGATCACGAAGCCGGACATCAGCGGGGCGACGAGCGCCGCGGCGGACCATGACAGCGTGTACATGCCCTGGTAGCGGCCCCGGCCGTGTGCCGGGGAGAGCTGGACGACGATGCCCGTCTGCGTCGGGGCGTTGACGATCTCGGCGAGGGTCCAGACGCACACCGTGAGCGCGTACACGCCGACCGACCCCGCGAAGGCCGTCAGCCCGAACCCGTACCCCGCGAGCACGGACGAGATGATCAGCAGACGGCGTGGGTCGCGGTGCTGGATGAACCGGGTGACGGGAATCTGCAGGACCACGATCAGCACGCCGTTGACGGCGATGGCCGTGCCGAAGTCCGAGCTGGAGAACCCGTCCGCACCCATGGCCACCGGCAGCCCCAGATGCCCCTGCTGGAAGATCAGCGCGACCAGGAACGACAGCCCGACGACGCCCATGTAGCGCCCGTCGCGCAGGACCGTCATCAGCCGCACGTCGTCCGGGGCGCGGGTCCCTGCCACCCGGGGCGCCGCCTCGGGCCGGGATTCCGGCACCTTGAGGAAGACGACGACGGCGCAGACCAGCGTCATGGCGGCCTCGCCCAGGAAGCCGGCCAGATAGCTGTACTCGGCGATGAAACCTGCCGCCGCCGAGGAGATCGCGAAGCCCAGGTTGATGGCCCAGTAGTTGAGCGAGAAGGCACGCACCCGGTCCTCGGGCCGGACGATGTCGGCCATCATCGCCTGCACGGCCGGCCGGGACGCGTTGCTGGCCATGCCGACCACGAAGGCCATGGCGGCGATCGCGGCCGGATGGACCATGAAGCCGAGGACGGCCACCGACGCCGCGGTCGACAGCTGCGCGATCAGCATGGTGGGCCGGCGTCCCAGCCGGTCCGTCATCACCCCGGCCCCGAGCGAGGAGACGACTCCGCCGAGCCCGTGGAGGGCTGCGACCAGACCGGCGTACGAGGCCGAGTAGCCCCGGTCCAGGGTCAGATAGAGCGCCATGAACGTGGCGACGAACGCCCCCAGGCGGTTGACCAGCGTGCTGGTCCACAGCCACCAGAACTCCCTGGGGAGCCCGGCAACCGTCTCGTGTGCCGCCTTCCTGAGACCGGCGACGGACATAGGGCTCCCCCTGGGGACGTGCGAACGGATGCGAGCCGACAGTTTGTAAGCGGCCCTATAGCAGTCCGAACATTACGAAGACGGGGTCCCGAACCGCCACTCGATTGACGCCCATCGTCAAACGACGCGGCCCCGCACCCCCCTTTGTCCGCCCTGTGACCGGGCGCGCGGAGGCCGCGCGGGTTCGATTACGCTCGGAGTCATGGCCGACGCACCGTACAAGCTGATCCTCCTCCGCCACGGCGAGAGCGAATGGAACGCCAAGAACCTGTTCACCGGCTGGGTGGACGTAGACCTCACCGACAAGGGCGAGAAGGAGGCGGTCCGCGGCGGTGAGCTGCTCAAGGACGCCGGCCTGCTCCCCGACGTCGTGCACACCTCCCTCCAGAAGCGCGCGATCCGCACCGCCCAGCTCGGGCTGGAAGCCGCGGACCGCCACTGGATCCCCGTCCACCGCTCCTGGCGCCTGAACGAGCGCCACTACGGCGCCCTCCAGGGCAAGGACAAGGCCCAGACGCTCGCCGAGTTCGGCGAGGAGCAGTTCATGCTGTGGCGCCGCTCGTACGACACCCCGCCGCCCGCCCTCGAGGACGGCACCGAGTTCTCGCAGAGCGACGACCCGCGCTACGCCTCCATCCCCTCGGAGCTGCGCCCGCGCACGGAGTGCCTCAAGGACGTCGTCGACCGCATGCTGCCGTACTGGTACGACGGCATCGTCCCGGACCTCCTCGACGGCAAGACCGTCCTGGTCGCCGCCCACGGCAACAGCCTGCGCGGCCTGGTGAAGCACCTGGACGGCATCTCCGACGACGCCATCTCGGGCCTCAACATCCCGACCGGCATCCCGCTCGCGTACGAGCTGGACGCCGACTTCCGCCCGCTGAAGCCGGGCGGCACGTACCTCGACCCGGACGCGGCGAAGGCCGCCATCGAGGCCGTGAAGAACCAGGGCAAGAAGAAGTAAGCAGAGCCGAAGAAGCCCCCCACCTGCGGGTTTTCCGCTTGGTGGGGGGCTTTTTGGTGCGCTGGGCCGTCTGTGGGCCGTCACATGCTCAACGGGCCGTCAGGCGCGGCGGCTCCAGCGGCGGATGCGGATGTCGAGGACGATCAGCAGTGCCACGGGTACGGCGATCTCTGCGGGGGCGTCAGCCCAGAGGGCGAGTGCGCCGCCGGCTGTGCCGATGAGCGCGATCGGGAGATCGCGCGGGTGGATATCGACGGTTACGCCGACGCGTGGGACCATGAAGCCCTCCAGCTGTGCTCGGTTCACTTCGCAAGGTGATTTCTGAGGCGTGGCAATGGAGGCGAATGCCGCCCCTGGCCGGGCGGCATTCGCATGCCGCATGAACTTTCCCATAGTCATCACGCGCCAGACAAACGTGCAGCTGAAAGCCACCCTGTTCGTTTGCATAGACAGATTGTCCATGCAGATGGACAGCCAGAGAGCCCCAACATTTCTCGAAGACTCGCCAATCTTTCCAGGAGCCGTCCGTTGCGGCTCGTGGCCCCTCGTTGCCCCTCGTTGTCCCTCGTGGCCTGGTGCCGACCCGTGTCACCTCGCGCCTCCCGACCCCACAAGGTACCGGGACGATGCCGTGCGGGGAGCCGCCAGATATGAGCAACTGGTTTCCGGAACCGATTCAGGTGAACCGATTACGGACAACCGGTTATCCGTAATCGGTTACGGATAACCGGTTCAGCCTTACCGATTTCAACCTTGCTTCGAAACTCATACTTGGAACCTAGAGCAGATTTCAGATGCGAGGTTCCGGCACCAAATCAGACGCCCTCGAGAACTAGCCGTTACATGATTCGACGATCTGCGATCCGAAGATCGCACTGACCGCCTTGCGCGTGCGCTCCTGGCTGGACGGCATCAGATGCGCGTACACCCGCAGCGTCAGCCCAGGGTCCGAGTGACCGAGGTACTCAGCAACTGCCTTGATGCTCTCCCCAGCGTCCAGCAGCACCGACGCGTAGAAGTGCCGCATCGCGTGCATGCCGTTCTCACGTGACTCGGCGTGCGGGGCGCCGGCCGCCGGGACCGGGATGACTCCGGCCGAGGCCAGAGCCGGTTTCCACGCCTCCTCGTTCAGCGAGGTTCGCCAAACGTGACCACCCCGCGGACCCATGAAGATGAGCCGTTTGGTCACCAGCGGTCCGCCCGCCACCTTCCACGGCAACGTGATCTCGACCGGTGGGAACTGCTTCATGTGTGCCCGCAGCGCGTCAGCGACAGGGCCGGGAAGCGGCACATCCCGCAGCTTGCCGCCCTTGGGCGGAGCGAAGACGGGCTTGCTGCGGCTCAGCTTGAGCTGCTGGACGACGTGCAACGTGTCCGACCGGAAGTTGATCGCGTTCACCGCGACACCCAGGATCTCGCCTTGCCGCAGGCCGCAGCCGGCGCCCAGGTCGACCATCGCCTGATACCGCTCCGGCATGCCCGCTCGCACAGCGAAGAGCCGTTTCGCCGTCCACGGCGTGACGCGCTTCGTGTCCACGGTCGGCGGCCGTACCGAACGGGCAGCGCAAGGATTCCGAGGAAGGTGCCCGTCGTCCACGGCCGCGCTGAGAGCCGCCCGGACGTTGGAGTAGATCGTCCGGGCGTACGAGCCACGGACACCGTTCGCCTGGAGCTGCTGCACCCAGTCGCGGATGTGCGCCGGCTGAAACGAGCCAAGCGGACGCGTGCCGAGGTACGGAAACGCGTGCAGCCGGAGCTGCGACTCCATCGAGGCTTGCGTGTTGGGGTCCGCCCCTTGGGTGGACACCCAGCCCTCCGCGTACTGCTGGAAGGTGGTCCGGGCCGCGCGGGGATCGATGTACTGTCCCCGCGCCATGTCCGCTTCGGTATGGGCCAGCCACTGATCGGCAAGCCGCTTCTGTCGGTCCGGGAAGCTCTTCGACTTCTCCGTGCCGTCCGGCCCAACGTAGCGCGCACGGTAGCGGGACCCCACTCCGTAGCGATCCGACTTCACCTTGCGGGGCTTACCGTCAGGGCCAGTCACGGTCACGAACCAGCGGTCCTGAATGTGTCCGGCCATCAGGCAGCCACCTCGCCCCGACGGGAGTCGACCCAGGCCCGTACGTCGTCGGGGTCGAAGCGGAGGTGCCGGCCGACGCGGAAGCCGCGGGGGCCTGTCCGCTTCCGGCGCCACTGGTAGACCGTCTCGACGCTGGGAAGCTCGAACATCTCGACCAGGTCGTCAGGCGTCAGATAGCGACTCGGCAGAGGAAGCGCCATATTCACCACTCCCCCTCGTCGACCAGATCCGCCATGGCTTCACGGGCGGTTTCGCGATTGAGCTGGAGACCCCGGGCGATGGTCGCGGCGAGGACGGATTCGCCGGGTGAGTGGCCGTGGCCTGCGTACTGCCAGTCGGACAGGACGAGCACGGTGTCCGGGACGCGGTCCTCCAGGCCGAGGGATTGCCGTTCCTGCGCGGCACGGAAGTCGGCGCGGGCCTGGCGGAGCTCGCCGAGGGTGGTCGAGTAGCGGCGAGACTTCGAGGAGAAGTGCCCGCGGAACCCGAGCATGTGCGCCCAGGCACGCAGCCGACGTTCGGGGTAGAGCGGATCGAGGAGGTGGCATGCGGCGATGAGACGGCGGGCGTGGTCGGGAACGCCGTGGCGATCGAGCTCGGAGAGTTCGCCAATGCGGCGGTCCAGAGTGCCGGTGTTCTCCGCCGCTTTGGTTGCGTACTTCGCGACGTAGGCCGCCACAGCCTGTTCGGTGACATCGGAGCCGTCGCCGAAGGCAGCGACCGGGCGGACGTCGAGTTGTGTGCCCCAGCGGAAGGTACGAGCGGGCTGATCGTCGGTGGCGGGAGCGGACACCGAGGTGTAGCTGTGTCGAGCGGCTGCGCGTATTGAGTCGGTAAGCAGGTCGACGGTGGCCCAGGACGGAGGCGGGGTGCCGGGCCCCTCCGGCCCGTCGATCCGCATCACGGCGTGGAAGTGAATCGCGCCGCGCTTCTGGAACTCGGCAACCTTGCCGTACGAGAGCCGAACCGATTCCTTCAGCTCCACCTGCGTGAGTCCGGCGCGGGCCGCAATCTCCCGTCGGAGGCGAGTGGTGAACCGCATCCAGAGGTCGCCGGCGTGGTTGTTGAACAGGACCGATCCGGCGTAGTCGTACGTCTCGGGATCCAGGGCGGTGCCTAGTTCGGGTGAGTCCGCGGAGTGCCGGCCACCGCAGCGGCAGATGCCATGGTCGGGACGGTTGTGAACGGGGCCGAAGGACGGAGCAGTGAGGGTGACGAAGACGCGGGGGTGATCCCGCACGGTGGCGGGGACGTCACGGCGGTCGTCTCCGGCCAGGCCCGCGCGGATCAGGTGGTAGGTGTCTCCGGCGTACGTCCAGGCGCAGGAGGGGCAGCGGGAAGCGCGGCGATTTCCGCAGGCGAGGCGGAGACGTCGGCCGGGCTCGGTCTCGGTCGAGTAGTGGTGAAGGGTCTCGCCGGTGGTCTTGTCCTTGGTGAGGGTCCAACCGGTCAGGTGGATTGGGTCGGAGCAGCCACCGGTGCGGCGGATCTGGTCCTCCCAGCGGTGGAACTCGGGGGCCGAGGCCACCCTCAGCAGGTCGCCGAGGGTGAGCCGGTCGAGCTGCGATTCAGGCATGTGCACTCCCCCGGCGGCGGGCGGTGCGGTCGGTCATGATGGTGCTTCCTTCCGGATCTGTGGTTCGGGCAGGAGCACGGCTTCCGGGCGGCGGATGCTTGGCGGTGTCGAGGCCGCCCGGAAGCCGGTCAACGATGGCTCTGCGACGCCACGAGCGACCGGATGACCAGGGCGCTGATGGCGAGCGACGCGGCGGTGACGGCGACCGCGAGGAGCATGGAGACCAGGACCGCGCCGACGACCAGCACCACGGCCGTGCCGCCACCGATGACGGCGACGACGGCACCGGGCGTGAGCTGAACCGTGGGACGTGCGGGAGCCGTAGGGGCCGGGGCCGGGGTCTGGCGGGGCACGGCGGGGACGTCGCTCCGGGCGGTTCCGGTGACGATTCCGGTCGGCAACGGGTTGGTGGGGATCTTTGGGCGGAGCATGGCGGTTCTCCCTTCGGTGGGGGTTACTTGACGGCGGTGTCGATCACGGGGGTCAGGAGGCTGTCGGCGAGGAGGTAGCCGCCGAGCAACAGCACGAGCACGAGCCACCAGGGCGGGCGGATCAGCTTCACGCCGAGCCAGCCGACGGCGATCAGGGCGAGCCAAAGCGGTACGTCCATGGCAGGTCTCCTTCAGCGGACCTTGCAGCGGTGGGTACGGGCGGCGAGCTGAGCGGCGGACCGGCTGGTGAAGTCGGATGACCAGCCGCAGCGGTCGGCGGTGCACACAGCGGCGTGCTGGGTGCGGCCGTGCCGGTCACGGTGGGTACCGATCTGCACCGGTCCGATCCGCATCACGGAGTGGAAGTGGTCGCGGGCGGGCATGGTGGATCTCCTCTCGGGTCAGGCGAGCTGAGCGGCAATCGCGGCGGCGAGTTGAGGCGGAACTCCGAGGCGGGCGCGGAGCGTGTCGGTGTCGATCGGTGAACCGGTACGGGCGCGGTGGTCGTCGGCGACCTTCCGGGCGTGGTCGACGAGCGCGGCCGGCACGGGCGGAGACGCCTCGGCGGGAGGCAGGACCGGAGACTCCTCAGCGGTAGGAATCGGCGCTGGTTCCAGCTCCGGGGCCTGTTCCTCGGTGACGCGCTCCGGCGCCGAGGGATCAGCCGTAGGCGCCGCCGGAACGGGCGTGCGCTCCTCGACCGGGGTCTCCGTGTGGGCGAGGAGCGTCCCGCCGAGGAAGGCAAGCGCGGGCCATCCAGCGATGCCGAAGCGCAACCAGGCCGGAGGGTGCGCGAGATCGAGAAATCCGGCGGTGGCGACGTTGGCACCGAGCGAAGCGACTAGCGCGATCAGGAACCAGTTCCAGGCGAGCCGGGACGGGCCGTCCTTTCGTAGCCGCCGCCAGGCAGCGACCAGGAGCAGATCAACGCTGATCGGGTAGGCCCATGCCTTCCAGCCGTCCTGGCCCGCGGCGGCGGCGAGGTCGTGGAGGTGGGCGAAGGAGAGCGCGCCAGCGATCACGGCTTGGATCAGTACGGCGTCCACGCGCACGGAGGGACGGGCCATCGGACTTCTCCTTTTCGGCATGGGACGGGTAGGGACTTGGCGCGGGAATGGTCACGCCGACCGGTGAGCGGGAGGTCAGGCGGTGGTGGGCGCGGCTTTGGTGAGCGGCGCGGTGGCCGAGGCCAGGGGTGCGACGGCGGGCCGGAAGGCCGCGAGGGCGGGCACATCCGGAGTGCGGTCGGCGTGCCGGTTGCAGATGTTCACGGCTTGGCGCAGTGAGGTGTGTGGTGCCCGGATGCGGGTCCATCCACCGGTCGAGTCACCCGAGACCGCGATGCCGGGAACGTCGGTGGGAATCTGGATCGCGGCAAGGACGGCGTCCGGAGCAATGTCTCCGAAGGCCATGTTGGCGCTGGACTCGTCATTGACGCGGTGGGCGGTCCGACCCGTGAGTTGGGCACGGAGCATCGTTATGCCCTTGCCAAGTTCGGAGCCGAAGCGCTGGCCACAGATCTCCAGGTAGATCCCCGCGGCACGGCCGAGCTGGGCGAGACGGACCAGAGCAGTGACGATCCGGTCGCGGCGCTTCTCCTCGTCCTTGGTGGCGAACAGCGCCAGCTCGGCAACCTCGTCGACCAGGACCACGACCGGAGTCGGGCGTATGTCGGCCGGCAGGTCCCAGATATCGGCAGCTATGTCGGCGTCCGGAACGTCGACGGTGATGCGCTGAGCGGAACGGATGAGCTGGTAGACGTCCTCCATGTGCTGCACGAGTGCTTCGAGGAGTTCGAGGGCGGTGTCCGGGTTGTCGGCGAGGGCGGAGAAGCGCCGGGCGAGCGGAAAGAGCTCGACGCCCTGTTTGCAATCGATCCCGACGAGGGCGACGTCATGCGCCGCGAGGCCGGCGACCAGGTTGCGCTGGTAGACGGACTTCCCCGACTCGGTCGCGCCGAGCGTCAGCCCGTGGGGCACAGCCCGGTAGTCGCGGTAGTGGACGGATCCGTCCTCGCGCAGTGCGACGGGGATACGCATCGGCGCGGGGCCGGTTTCGGCGGGCATCTGCACCCGCCGGAGGACGTCGTATCCCGTCATCCGTAACTCCACGATTCCCGAACGAAGTTCGCGGGAGGTGACTCCGTACATCCCGAAGGAGTGCCGGAGGCGGTCGGTGGCCGAGGCAACGTCGAAGGCATCCTGACCGGGACGGAGCTTGATCCGCAGGACCAGTCCGGTACGAGTAGGCCGGAGTCGAAGAATGCGCGGGGCCCTCGACTCGGGAACAGAGCGGTTCGTCATCCGGGCGAGGGAGAGACGCCAACGCGCGGGCGGAACGGTGAGCCCGCAGGCGTCCATGACCGAGGCGTATCGGACAGCTACTCGCAACGCGGCAAGGGTGACCCCGAAGGTCATCCAGTACCAGGCGGGACGCCGCCACCGCAGGATCAGTGCGGTGACGACGACCAGCAGCAGCGTGACCAGTGACCCGCTCATGATCAGGCCGCCTTGGGCTTCTCGGCAGCGGCGACGAGCGAGGTGACCGCCACCGCACGGAAGGCGATGCCGTGTCGCTTCTGCCCGTTGAACTCGTTCTCCCACGGCCGAGCAATCAGTCCGGTGACGGCGACGGGCGTGCCCATCATCAGCTCACCGGAGATGCCCGGCTCGGGGACGGTGACCGAAAGGATCTCCACCTCCTCGTTCGCCGCGAACATCACGTCCACGGTCATGAGCTTCGCGCCGCTCTCGACGTCCACGGCAATCTCGCCGGTCCGGCGGTCCTTGACCTTGATCTGCGGAGGCTTGGCGACCATCACGGACGCGGCGGAGGTGTCGACGGGGATCGTACGCACAGAAGATCACTCCTATAGATGTCTTCGACTCAGCCACTCATGTACATGAGTGACATAAAGAAGAGTGCATCACTCCTATACATGAGTCAACCCGCCGAGACGAAGAAGTCGCGGCGGGCCGTGGGGAGTTGAGAGCGCGTCAGTCGGAGGCGGGGATCCGGTAGCTGAAAACAAACTGGTCAGCGGCCATGAGCGTGTCGCACACCTCTACAACACGATCCTCCGTCGTCCTTGCCTCACGGATCAGATGAACCACTGAAGCGCCGGGACTCAGGGCCAGTTCGGAGGCTTCAGCCTTGGTGGCCAGCCGGGCTTGCAGCGTCTCGACGAACTCGGCGAACTCATGCCCGTGATCTTCGAGGCGGGCATAGATGCCACCACCGCCGGGGTTCTTCGCGAACAGCTCGGGGATGTCCTTCGCAACGTCCCACGGGAGGTACGACGTGGCCGTCTCCACTGGGGTCTCGTTGCGGAAGTAGAGGCGACGCCTGGCGAGCACCTGAGTGCCGGCCGGGACGCCGAGCCGCTCCGCGATGTCGTTCGGAGCGTCCGTCGGACCGATGTAGAGAACACTGACGCCCGCTTTGGCGCCGGACTGTTCCGACTCGGCGAGGTACGCAGCCTTGCCGCCCTGCCGATGGGAGCGCTTGAAGCGGTCCGAGGACCGGTGCCGTACCGGGGGCCGAGCCTTCACCATGGACCCCTTGCCCTGGCGGGTCTCCACGAGGTCACTCGCGCGGACCTCCACCATGGCCTTGCGGATGGTGCCGCCCGAGACGCCGTAGCGCTCCACGAGCTCTGATTCGCTGGGCACCATGTCACCGGGCTTAAGGATCCCGGCGCGAATCTGCTGAACGATCTCCTCGGCGATCTGCACGTACCGAGGTACGGACTTCCCACCTCCTACCGCTGTTTCCATAGTCCTTCTCTTCCTCCTATGCTCCTGTACATGAGTAACAGTGCGCAGGAAGGCACGTCAACGCCGCTTCACTCCGTGTCCGTAGCCGGAGTGGTCGTGCGCGAGGACGGGCGACTCCTTGCGATCCGCCGTGCCGACAACGGCACTTGGGAGCTCCCCGGCGGTGTACTCGAACTCGACGAGACCCCGGAGGCGGGCGTTCAGCGCGAGGTCCTGGAGGAGACGGGTATCCACGTCGAGGTGGACGAGCTCACAGGGGTCTACAAGAACACCATGCGCGGCATCGTGGCCCTGGTCTTCCGATGCAAGCCCGCTGGCGGGAGCGAGCGGACATCCTGTGAATCGACCGCGGTCGACTGGCTCACGCCGGACGAGGTCACCGAGTGGATGTCCGAGGTCTACGCGGTCCGGCTGCTGGATGCCCTCGACGGGAACGGGCCCCATGTGCGAAGCCATGACGGCAAGCGCCTGACGCCAGCGCGATAGAACTTTCCCTACTTCATCAAGGCCCGCGCACGGCGCGGGCGCGCGCCGCCTCTGCGGCGCGGCCTGCCTCCTGTCTCCGCCCCGGCTGGCCGCGCCCGGCGGCGCGCTCGCGAGCTGCGGTCATGGAGTGGGATACACCCTCTGTGGCTGGGGCGGTCGGCTCCACGGCTTTAGGCAGCCACTTTGGGGCGAGCCTCTAAGATCATGGCCCCAACGTCGTGCTTTAACGGGCAGGTCCACAGACTGCCCGACTCGCCGGAAGCTTACGGGGCCATGATCACTCGCCCCAAAGCAGCTCCAGCCCAAAGCCGTTACGCCGACCTTCGGACGAAAGTAATCACACTTTCGGCGACCTGCGATTTCTTATATTCTCGCGCTGAACTATTCAAGGTAGTCAGAGTCCGCTTGACGGGGAACCGTTCCATACGAACAAGGTCCCAACCGCGAATGCGAGCCTCGTCCACGCAAATATCCGCCAGGGGAACGTGCTCATCTTTGTAATAGGAGTCCTGAACAACCATGCAGAGACTCCCGCCATCCCGTACAACTCGAGTCATTTCATCGAAACCTGAAGAGAGATCACGCAGATATTGCAATGTCTGCTTCAGGTAATACCCGCTCGACGCTTTACTGCTATGCGAAGAAACGCGCTTAATCAGATCCTCAGCCACCACGCCCGGCACAAACTTGTGGTTTACATTGTTTCGAATAAGCGTGGTTCCCATGAGCCCTGCACGCAAATCCCTCCCATTCATGACATCGACTCCCAGAACAGCAAGCTCCCGGGAATAAGCGATGCCATAATCAATGCGCGTCAGGTACGGGGGAGAAGTTAGGATTAGATCAATCGAACTGTCCCTTATTGGCAAACGATCCGATGATGCGGTGACAAGTGTGGTTGCACCAGGGCCGAAGGGGGACGACTGTAGCCGATCAATGAGGTAGTCCTGTTCCGCGACGACCAAATCGTCCAAGTCTACCGGTGCGATGTCTACCAAATCATCAGATGACCGAGCTCGTTTGACCCAGGTTGGATTAGAACCTTCAAACTGCTTGGTGACCACGCGGACAACGCGAAATAGACTCGTCAGTCCAACAGCACGCGCCTCGATCGATTCTCGACTGAGGCTGCTAGTCCACTCCCTCATCCGCTGAATTGTGGCAGGCGCGAACCAATTTGATAGCGCATCGTTAGCGCCATAAATCGAGGTGTTTGCACTTCTCTTGGGAGGCAGTGATCGCTCCCCGTGAACACCCACCTGGCATCGCAATTGAGCGACCAAGCTGGCTACAGGATTCCTGTCGATTCCAAACGAAGGGTGCCCATCGCATTGTGCAGCCAGCGTTGTAGTACCACTCCCATTCCAGGGGTCAAGCACCACTTTCGCCGGATCACCAGACGACTGATCGTTTAGTTGCTTACGGGCCCAATCGAAGGCGAAGCCAGCGTAGTAGGGGAAAATGTCTGCTAGGCCGGCGGTCTCAATGGGGGGCTTCTTAGGCGACAGGATTCGCGACTCGTCGAGAAAGCCGTTTGACACAGGTAGAGGCAGCTGCAGCATTTCGCTTGACCCGCCCTGTGGGTGACTTCTCTCCACGGCCTCTTCTCGCTTACTCGAAATAATTAATTACTTAATTGTACAGCACGCCTAGTCAGCGTGATTATGGGGTCGCCGGTTTTCTATCCTCCAGCCAATACCACACCCCAAGATGGAAATGCTGGATCAGGTCACTTAGTCGAGAAATCATTTGACGGAGATCAGCACCCCTCTTGCTTCTGCCGATGACTACCGGATCCTCAGTCCAATGAGCAACATTATTCCTTTTGCTCTTGATTTCCTTGAGAAGCAAAGAATCATTGGGATCGTTCTTCCAGTCACCCGGGAGCCCCAAAATCATCCACAACGCCTGAAAGTGCTTTTCGCCAATCGTTTGCCCATCCGCTAGTTTGAAAAGGTCGCCAAAGTCTAGGACTGGGCGAGAATCCTGCCCATGCGCTAGAACCGTTCGCACTATCCCCGCTCGTTCTATCAGCGAGGAAACGTTGTCGTTTCCGCACTTACGGAACGTCGCTGAATCCATGGCAGAAACCAGGGAGGCCGGCAGATGTCGTCGTTCGATGCCGAGGCCTACCACGTCAGCAGCAAGGGCTGCAGGAAGCTGCCGCATTAGGTCTTCAAGGACCCCTCCCATAACGACGTACGAAAGAGCTCTGCTTATTGCAATGAAGCCGTCGTGGTCAAACTTCGTAGACCCTTGTGGGCTCGACCCATTTGCGCGATCCAGCGAATCCAAGCGTCGACGTTCGCGATCAAGTTGTTCAACCGCACTCTCGAACACCGCGCTTATCGTAAGGACCATCATGTCAGGAGAAGAGTTCCTGTGACCGAAGAATTCTGCCGCGCAGTTTCGGTCGACTATTTGTACCCGAGGTACTAAATCCAACCAACTTCTCGTCGTTCGCCCATCCCGGTGCAGGAATCTTAGGCTGCTTTCCTTCTTTCAGGATCCGCGCGATCCCAATCAGAACGCCCTCAAGCTGGTTGACTGGCGTCACGGAAACTCCAGAGCGCGTGAAATGTCCTCCAGTAACCGACCGCAAGTGAGACACAGAATCTAGGAATAGCTTCCTATCTGCTTCGAGATCAGTGTCGTCCGCACGCCGTTTGATGTATTCGTTCAGAAACCCGATCACATCACCATCAAATTTGTCCATGCCATCCATGTAGGCAAAGAACTTAAGAACGATCTCCTCGGCCGTCCCGTCCATCTTATTCTTAGGCTGCAGCTTCAGGAGCGACTTGTACTCCTCAGTAACAGCCAACTCTTCAACCAGATTATTGAAAGGGCCACGGAACACACAGCCACGGATTTCCTGGGGCGACAGTGCAACGGCACCGGCATTCAAGCGCCGAAACAATTCGAATCGAACTTCCGGGTCCGACTTGTCGCTAAGGACTTGAACTCGAACATACCGCTTTCCGAGCATCAGCCGGATTGGCATGGGAAGGTCCTTGTAGGACATTCCTGAAAACTTCTTCAGCTGATTAAGTTCAGTCAGCTGCAGCGGCTTTTCGGCGAACTGAAGTTCTTTGGCGTCCGGTACATCGATTCCATAGAATTTCAGTATGGTTGCCGTTCGCTGCAATCCATCCACCACGTCCCAAGTGCCGTCTTTATTCGTAGCCACAAAAATGGCCGGGATAGGAAGACCGAGCAACAGGGATTCGATTAGTGCGGATTGTACTGAATCCGGCCAACGGAACTTGCGCTGATAGGCTGGCGCAACGCGGATCTCTTCTTCTTCAACCATTCGTACGATTTCGCGAATCGACAGATCGAAGTACTCGGTATCAACGGCGCGCCGATGAGTATCCAACTCGACCTGAAGCTCGGTAGCGGTGTCCAATCGCTTATCCTCTCATATTAGACATTAATAACAATGCACCCAAGTGGCGCATACCGTTCACTTGCATTCGGTGACGCACATGGTGATCAAAGACATTGTGACCGAGCACGCGGCCAGCGTGAAGCCTTACCGGTGTGCCGTCCCCCCAAGCCTGGTTCCCCGCCCGTCAAGCCGCTCGTCCTAAGCCCAGGAGAAGGGCGGAAGTCTTCGCACATCCTCCCGATGAGCCGGTAGTTCGACAGGGAGAATGACTGAAGTGCTCGAGCTGCGTGTCCTCCAGAGCCCCCGGAGACTTCCACTGTCCCGCGTGACGGTGCGCAGGGCGCCTCATACCGCGCACCAGATGAGCACCAGAAGGCGCGGTAACCAACGGCCAGCTCTGAGTAGGAAACAAGTACCGCCGACAAGTGCTGGACTGCCGTTCTTGCATGTCAGGGGCACTGGAGTGGGCAAGCCGATCGGTGATTCCCAAGCTCATGGCGCGCGTGGTGGCTTACTGACCGGCGTCTGACGCGGCCTCCCGGATCGACTGATCCAGTACGGGAGATTTGCTCAACGCACCAGTTCGCGCCGAGAATCTGTGCCAGCACAGCGCGACGGGGAGGGGGCCCCGGTTCCGTGCTCGGGCTCCCCTCCCCGCCTGGTAGAAGGCTGTCTTCTGCCTGGGTCCAATCAGATTCGGCGGGGCTCGCCCGCCGTCAGGAGATGACCGCGACTGACTGCAACGCTGAGTACATCCTTCAGGGCGCCGGTCAGAGCGTGGCCCAGGTTGCGAAGTTCAATCGGCTCCGCGTCTTCGTCGGCGAGGCTTTCCGATGCCATCTCCAGGAGTTCGGCCGCCGTGCCGAGTTGAACCGCTTCGACGTTGTCCGCCAGGCGGGACATGTAGCCACCCGGGTCATCCGTGCTCAGGTAGCAGGGCTTGCCCTCCGGGCCCGACCACGGGAGAAGCCGCAGTTCGTTCGGTGCCGTCATCCTTGGGTCTGCCTCTCGTCAAGCACGTGGTGGGCGGTGAAAACGGCGTCGACGCGGTCTCCTGGGAAAGCCAGGAGTGCCGCCTCAATAACGCGGCCGGTGGAGTCGGTGGCGATACGAGTGATCGCGAGGACTGCCGCGGTAGATCCAATCCGGAGGGCCGAGGCTTCGTCCGGGGTGGGGGATCGAGCGCAGACCGTCTCTCGGACGGTGGCCGGCGACGGGCCGAGGACGGCGAATCTCGTGATCGCTTCCCGGCACGTGGAGCCGTCGTCGAGCACTTCGGCCGGGGCCAGGTCGCGCGGGATGTAGATGCGGGCCAGGCCGTGCGGAGACCCTTGTTCGAGGCTGAGACAGAAGTACTCTGTGAGGGGACTGCCCGTTGGCACCTTCAGCAACGTCGTCAGGTGCACGGAGGCCGGAACCGTGGTGCTGCGAACCGTGACGCGCAACGTTGGCTCAGCGGCGGTCCAGGGGTCCAGCGTGCCCCAGCCGCCGACGTACATGATCTTGCGGCGAGGGCGACGGACGTAGTTCCCCTTGCCCTGGATCTTCTCGATGAGCCCTTCGCCCTGGAGTATGGCGAGGGCACGTCGCAGGGTCACTGTGCTGACCTTGAACCGGTCGGCCAGGCAGACTTCGGACGGTAGGCGCTCGCCAAACTTGATGCGGCCCGTCGTGATCTGGTGGCGAAGGTCGTCGGCGATGTCGTGGTGACGCGAGGGCACGGCGCCGGTCACCGCCTTCTCAGCAGGCGCAGGGCGACGAGCCGGGTACGCGTGTGTATGACCAGCAGCTCCCCCGACTCGAAGACCAGTTGCTTGGACCCCTGCGGGAGCTGGAAAAGGTCTCTCACCCGGCAAGCTTGGCCGCCGAGTTGGATGATGTCGCCGCGCTGCACCGTGGCCGCGGTGACCTCGACGGGGGACACCAGCGCACAGCCTGGGGCTCGGCCCCTCACGCCGCGACCTCCATAGACACATACGGGTCGGGGGTCGAGTGGCACGGGCAGTCGCACACCTCGTAGATCACCGGTACGGCGGTCGGCGCCACGGTCGGGGAGGACTCGATACAGGAGTGGTGCGTGCCGATCCTGCACGCGATCGAGCGGTAGGGGACGGAAGCGGTGTCCGTGGGGTGCGGCTGTCGACGAGGAGGCATCAGCGAACCCCCGCAAGGGCCGACCAGGCGTCAGCCGACAGATGAGGGGCAACGACCACCGCGCGTGTCCGTACACGCTCTTCCCACGCCAGCAGGTACGGACGCACAAGCGCGACGTCCTCACCCCTCAGCGGGTAAGGGTGGACCGCGCCGGCCGAAGCCCGCCCCAGGGCGACGGTCGAAGCGTCAGCGGGTGCGAAGACGGGGCGAGCGGCCAGCGGCCGGGAGGGCGTTAAGGGGCGGCGATGCCGACCCTTCGAGAAGTACCGCTCTCTGGTGAGCGAGGCGGCACGGCGGATACGGTTGAGCATGCTGTTCAGCTCCTATCGCTGATAGCCCGGTCCCCCGGCATCGCCCGTCGTGGGGACCGTTTTGCGTACAGCCGCCCATAGGGTGCGGCCGTTCAAACTGGTGGCCAGGAGTCCGAATCGATCGGCCTCAGCTACCACGTCCAGGACCTCCCGCCATGACTCAGCGGAGAGCGTTTCCGGTACTTCCGCCTCGACCGTCGTGAACCGCGTGTGCTCCTCCACGCGCGTGGGGAGCCCGATGGCGGATAGTCGGGCGGCGATGGCCGCCGCGGTTACTCCCGAAGCGGGCACAGGGCAGCCTCCGTCACCAGCGATCACTTTCAGTGAAGCTAGTTAACTAGATTAGGGCTAGTGGACTAGATTTTCCATATGTCTGAGCAACCGCCGTATCTCCGCATCGCCGACGAACTCCGGCGGCGCATCGCGGAGCACGTCTGGGGACCGGGGGACCGCCTCCCCTCTCGCGCGCAGATCGGCCAGGAGTGCGGCGTGGGTGAGAACGTGGTGCGCCGGGCACAGGAGTTGCTGATCTCTCAGGGAGTGTTGGAGGGCCGAGCCGGATCGGGCACGTACGTCGCCGAAGCCCGGCAACGAGTTCGAGTTGTGCGGTCGTCTGCACGCGAACAGCCCGTGGCGTCCCCGTTCCGCCAGGACATGAAGGCTCTCGGCAGGCAGAGCGACTGGGAGAGCCGGACCGAGGCGAAGGTGCCGGCCCCGACGGAGATCGCCACGCGGCTGGGGATCGCTGAGGGCGAGTTGTGCGTGCGGACGACGTACGAGTTCCTAGCGGACGGCAGGCCGGTGCAGCTGTCGACGAGTTGGGAACCCTACGACCTCACTGCCGGCACACTCGTCGTCCTCCCCGAGGGAGGGCCACACGCCGGGGCAGGTGTCGTGAACCGCATGGCCGTGATCGGAGTGACCGTCAGCCATGCGGTGGAGCAGCCGGAGCCACGGCAGGCGACCACCGAGGAAGCGTCGCTACTCGGCATCCAGAAGGCCGCGCTCGTCACGCACATCCGGCGGACGTACTACAGCGACCAAGGCCGACCCGTGGAGACGGCGGACATCGTGGTGCCCGCAGCGCACTGCGAGATCGTCTACGAGATCCCGATCAGCCGTTAGCGGGCGCACAACTCACAGCCCCGTTGCATCAGGTTTCGGAGAGCTTCGCTGAATCCGTACCCAAGGCGGCGCAGCTCTCGCATCGTGCACGTGTCGCCCATATTCGTGAACCGCAGCCAGCCAGTCTGCCAGCACCGTTCCTAGCCCGAACCCACTACGTCCTTCCGGCGTGCTGGTTGGCGGGCTCCCACCAAAGCATCCCGTCTCGTGCTGTCGACTGGGCACTTCCGTAGGTATGCAGGGGAGCAAGGCCAGCTCACTGAAGCTTGACCAGCGACGGTCAGAGTTGGCTACCACTACGGCAGAAGTGCTCATGTCACGATCAGCTTCGCCGACCAGCCTTCAAGCCATGTGCTCAGTGGGTACTGTCGTGCGGTGGCGTAACGACCGGCAGAAAATAGGGACTTAGAGGCGTGACCAGGCGAGGGTGCAGAGCGTGAGCAAGGAGGGCCTTCGCCGCCTTGGTCTGCCGGAAAGCGCGCTCAAGGAACGCGTCAGCTACTTGACGTTGGGCCTCCTGGCTACCGGCGCGGGCTGCTTCCTCAGCGATCCTCAGCTGGACTACGAGTGCCTAGACGTGACGATCCTTGGATCCGGCCCGCATCAGCGCAGACGTCCCCGCTTCGATGTGCAGATCAAGGCGAGCAGTGTTGGCGGCGCAGTCCGGGCCTTGGCCGGCGGTGACTTTGCGATCTCGCTACCACGTGATCAATACGAGAACCTGCGGGCCCCTGCCTTCCTGCCGATCAAGTTCGTGGCACACATCTTCCCGCGGGGCACCGACATCCCTCAGGTTATGACCGACGGCGATCGCATGGTGCTCGATGGCATCATGCTTAGGTCCGACCCTCATGACTGGCGCCCGCTGCCCTCCGGGCAAGAGTCCGGGACGGTGCATCTCCGGCGCGAGGATGTATTCGACAGCGAATACATCCAGAGCGAAATCAAGATTCTGGGTGATGGAGGTGGGCGATGAGTCAGAACCTGGTGGATGACTTCTACGCCCTCACTTCGCTCGTGTCCCCCGAGCGGGTATCACGCTACCTGTACACCCAGGGCTGGGATCTAGTTGATAGACGAGAAGGCCTCCTTGAGGAGTGGGCGGAGCCGACGACTCAAAACAGGGAGGTTGATTCCGAGATCTATCTCTTGCCGATAAACGAGCAGTACAGAGATTTCGCGCGCAGGTTTGTTGAGTTTTTGAAGGCGGTTGCCGACTACTATCGAATCGATGCACACGAACTATCTCACCGGCTTAAGCTAGATGATGCCGATGTCCTCCTGTTCCGAATTTCCGGCGGGCAGAATTCGCATGATTCCGTAAGCCTAGATGAAGCAGATGGCGTTCTGCGCGTCGCGCAGCGCATGCTAAAGCTGTCTGCTCGCTATACCGCCAGTCCTGGTAAAGAGTTTACGGGTCGCATGAAACCGGAAGCCAGACAGTACATCGAAAGAAATGTCACTCTCGGGCATACGCGACGAGGAAGTTTTGTTTTTCCGATCCTCTCCGGTCCGCGAATGGGCAGGGGGGCGGAGGCTCTATTCGCTCGCCGCGTGGTGGAAAATCTCGCTATCGGCCTTAATCGCGTTACATCCATCTCCGAAGATATCCATTCTGCGGTGTCTGATGAGTTTGCTCCTCTAGTCATTGCGCTTGCCGATTCAGTACATGATTTGTCTAGAGTGCAAGGGCTTCAGGTGGTCGATATCTCGTTCAGGTGGGCGCCTGCGCGTGGAGTTCCTCGTCATGTTCCTGATGCATCGCTCATTCTAGAGTCTGCCACGATTAGGCAGCTAGGCATGACGGGGCCGCGGGTGAGAGAGATCTTGAGAGGGAACTACGATGAGCGATTCACAGCAGACACGCAGAGGGGCTTGATGGAAAAACCTGCGGCCTCCCCCGCTCCGACAGTGCCTACTACGGAATTTACCGAGATCAGAGGTGCGGTAATTGCACTCCAAGTCGATGACCGGAAAATCAGTGACTGGGGGACCCAGTATTCCATCGTTATTCGTTCGGGAACCCGCGAGGGCGCTCTTGATGTTCAAATTCCAGTGAGTCAAAACAACTACGAGTTGGCTACCGAGGCTCACAGCCGCGGCATTATGGCAACCGCCATGGGGCGATTGCTTAGAGTCAATAGCGGCTATTTCCTCGAAGGGGAAGTAATCTTCAATGATGAGCTGAGCCGATGAGTACATATCGCCGTTGAGACGGGAGAGATACACAAGGGTGTTGAAGCAGCTCTGGGCTGGTGCTGCATTGGAGCGAGCGATCATGGCCCCGTAATGCCGCTGAGCACCACCCCGCCGCCATCATCGATCTTCCTGCAGAGCACTGGGTGGAAGGACCGGTCCGGGTAGACGTCTCCCACTCCGATGCCTGCGGGATTGCGTGAGTCTTTCGCGTCGCTCATGGCGCCAACCTGCCATGACGGTCGTCGGCAGGTACAGCAGAAAAGCTGTGAAATCAGCCGCGATCGCGGCTGACCAATATATGCTCCAAGCGGCCGACTGGAGTTCGCAGCGGCGGACGGAGACAGCGCCAGCAGGTCGCCAACAGCAGCGCAGTGCTTGGCGCCTAGGGATGCGACGGCTCTCCGATTGAACTCCTAAACCGGTGCTCACTCGACCAGTAGCCTGCGGCAGTCAGCCGTTGCACGACTGGAGGCTTCGTGGAACCTACTTCACTCATCGGTCCAGACCGGCTTTGGTCGGCGCATGAAGTCTTGCTGCGTCCGAGTCCTGTGCCAGCGGTGCCAGGAGTCTATGGGTGGCACTTCGAGCAGACACCCCATAAGGACCTGCCCGCCGGACGCTTGCTATACGTCGGCATAGCTCCGCGGTACATGGCGAACCGGACCAGTGCCCAGAACCTGCGCAAGCGGGTGCGCTATCACTACCGGGGCAACGCGGCCGGCTCGACGCTGCGACTCACTCTGGGGTGCCTGCTCGGACTTGAGCTGCGTCGCGTAGGCAGCGGTAAGCGAATGACCTTCGGCAAGGCAGGCGAAGCCACCCTGAGCCAGTGGATGGCGGACAACGCCCAAGTGTGCTGGATCGAGCAGGACAAACCGTGGGAGCTGGAGTCACACCTCATCTCCCAACTCGACCTCCCGCTGAACCTCGACCAGAACCGCCATAACGCGTATCACAGCCGCCTGAAGGAGCTACGGGCACAAGCACGACAGCGAGCGCGCGAGTTACCCATCAGCTCCTAGGCTGAGGGGACTGTCTGGGCCGTCCCTGGGCCGTCCGAGGTTGCTCAACGGCACCCAATGACGACCAATGGCGACTACTCACCCGCAGTCGATCAGCGTCCCCACCTGCGAAAACCCTGGTCGGCGAGATCTACCGCAAGACCCAGGGCAAGAAGAAGTAGCCTTCGTGATCATGCCCCCGACCTGCGCACACGGCGCGGAGCGGGGGCATTTTCGCGGCCTGGGCCCTCTGTGGGACCTCAGCGCGACGACCCTTGCGGCAGTCGGAGGGCCTGACCGAGAGCTTGCCGAGCGCGGTCCCGGCTATTCGGCAGGACTCACACGCGGCCGCCCTCAGCCGGCAGGCTGCGTGCCGGGCCTGCGGTCCGCCGGCAATGCGCAGGCCGGCGTGCCGCCGGGCAGGCGGTCACGGTTGGTGGCGATGAGCCGGTAGAGACCGTGGGCGATCCAGCGCATCGGAGGCAGGGTCAGCAGGCCGCCCGGCCAGGCCCAGACGCCACCGGCGCGCAACAGGAGTTTGGCGACGGCCTGCGCGCCGCCGTACACCGTGCCGGCCGGCGAGACGTACAGCAGCTCGCGTTCGGCCCGCTGCTGGGTGACGCCGAGAGCTTCCAGATCCGCGAACTGCCACGCCGTGACATCGCAGTTCGGCCGCAATCGCCGCATGAGGTAGTTCACCGAGGTCGTACAGAAGGCGCAGTCACCGTCGTAGACCAGGACAGATCGATTCGGCATGGACTCATCCTGTCTGAACGAACTTCCCTGCGTCGGGAGGCGGTCCCGCTCCTGACAGTGCACGTCTGCGATGAGGTGGTCGGACAAGTGCCGGCTCGCCGAGCTCAGCGCAGGTCCGGCGCCACTCGATCTCCCTGTGCGCCATCCGGCCGCCCTCGTCCCGGAGCGGGCTGCTGCCCGATGCCGGGTGAGCTGCCCCTGACCTGCGGAGGTACGGACCGTGCCCCTGCCCCACCTGGAGGAGCCGACCGTCGCAGGCCCATTCGCCCTGCCACTTGCCGGACCGTGCGGGCCAGAAAGACGTAGAAGCGGTCAGGGAGGAACGCCGCGTCCGCCACGATCATTGCCCCGGAGAAGAGGGGAAGCCCCATGAGCACCGCGATGCCGATGTGCATGCCCAGAAGCATGGCGAGAACGGGGTACTTCAGCCTGCCGAAGAGCACGAAGGGGAAAGCGACCTGCAGGAGCACCGTGACGTAGCTGGCGATCGCGATCAGGGTCGCGTACTGGTCCACCAGGTGCGAGAGTGCCGGCCAGGGCTGGAAGAGTTCGAGGTTCAGAACGTAGTGGAGAGCGGTTCCCCCGCCCCAGGACCCGCCCTGGACCTTGTACAGGCCGGCCGCTCCGTAGAGGAGGCAGACCTGGGCCGCGATGACGAAGAGGCCGCAGTTGTGCATGACGGTCGTCAAGGTGACTCGCGCGTCGCCCAGTTGCCGCAGCCAGGCGTTCCCCGCTGGTACTGACACCTGCCCCGGTCGCGCAGCGGCCCGCCGGGTTCTGCGCGCGTCCAGGGACCAGCGTCGGCCGCAGGCGGTGAAGACGAGGTAGACGGCCATCAGCAGGATCAGGTTGTCTCCCCCGTCCGTCATGAAGATCGCTCTCGCGTGGAACGAGACCACCACCCCGGCGAAGAGGACGGACACGGCGCGGGTCCGCCAGCCCAGCATGAACAGTGCCGACGTGAGGAGGGCCCCTCCGTAGCAGAGCTCGAAGTAGGTACGGCCGTCAGACAGAGCCAGGATGCTGTTCCAGCCTGACTGGACGAAGAGTTGTTCCGCCAGCTCGGGGGTCCATGGCGATCCGGGGCCCCAGATCTCGTCACGGTGGGGGAACTCGCGCAGGAGGAAGAGGAGGTACAGCAGTCCGTAGCCGATGCGCAGGACCGCGGCCGCGTACAAGGACACCGGCCGGCCGGTCACAAGCGCCCAGAAGGCACCCGCCCGGTCGGAGAGCCATCGGACCGGACCGGGTCCCGTGGTCTTCTGCCCCGTCGGAGGTTCCAGGGTTGCTGCCGGCGAGGGGCGTGGGGGGATCTGGTCAGTTCCCATCGGGGGTCACCTTCCACCAAGGCAGCAACCGGTTCTCGACCGGGACGGGCGGGCGGTCCGCAGCCGCCGTACCGGGCGCGGCGATGGGCAGCGTCATGACGCGAAGCTGGATGAACTCGAACGGGCCGCCGTTGTGGTCCGCGATGCGGTCGGAGGCGATGTTGCGCAGGTACTCCTGCATCATCACTGCGCGTTCCGAGCGCGACTCGTCGCCTGCGCCGTGCAGTTCGACGTAGGTGGTCCAGGCGCGACGCAACAGGTTCTGCGTCGTGTGGCTCGGGAACGGATTGTGCTCGACTGCCGCAGAGTCCACGGCGGCCAGGTCGAACCAGTCACTCACCCGGACCGATCCGTCGGCGGCTGTGTGCGAGGTCCTTGCCAGGATGCGGCGGTTGGCGGAGTCGGGGTCCGGGGCGAACAGGCGCCAATTCTGCTCGAACAGGGGGTACACCCACGCATTCACCTGAGGGCTGTACCGCTTCGAGATCGTGTTTGCGGGCGCCACATGAAGAAAGACCATGGCAACGTGGGTCAAAGCTGTCGCCATACACATGAGCACGACGATGGACAAACTCGTGTGCAGCACCCGCGCACCCCTGGCCCCCTTGCGCGGTACGGCCTCGTCGTGACGACTGTCGCCGGGCGGACCGGAATCGGTCTGCTGCACTTCTTCCGTGTCCACTGCTTGAATTTTGCCCGACACCGCCCACCCAGTTTTTCTCATGTCAACTCTCGAATCCATGCCGTTGACGGAAATGCCGCTGACGGCATGCGGCAGAATTTTAATTCCGCCGCATGCCGTCAGGCTGTTATTCCGTCATTCCGTGGACCTAGCCCGCGTGACCTTCGGGGCCGCCCTGCTCGTCGGGCTTGTCCCCGTAGCCGTGGTGCTTTCCGGGCTTTTCGTCAGGTCCGTGCCCCGGCTTGTCCTCAGGGCCATGACCAGGCTTCCCGCCGTGCCCGTGGTCCGGTCCTTCGCCGTGGTCAGGACCGCCTCCGTGGCCAGGTCCTTCACCCTCGTCCGGTCCGCCGTGGCCGGGCCCGCCGGGCTGGCCACCGTTACCGCCGGTGATGTTCCCTGAGGTGTGACCACCGGTCGTGTTGCCCTCGGTGTTCCCTGCGGTGTCGCCACCGGTCGTGTTGCCCGCAATGTTTCCGGAGGTGTTGCCGGAGATGTTGCCGGACGTACCGCCGGTCACCGTGCCGGCGATCGGACCGCCGAGCAGGCCGCCCCCGGTCGAGACTCCGCCGAGAACACCGCCGAGAACGCCGGTGGTCGCGCCACCGGTCGTCGCGCCGCCCAGTACGCCACCGAGGACACCGCCCGTGGTGGTACCGGTCGTCGTTCCGGTCGTCGTTCCGCCGGTGGTCGTGGTCGAGCAGTTGCCCTGGAAGATCCTGTTGTTGTTGAGCGTCACGGAGCCGTTACTGGCCAGCGCCCGGCCCTCGATGTTCGTCCCCTGGTCCACGGTGATCGAGGTCCCGGCCATGATGGTGCCGACGAACCTGGAGGTGGTACCGAGAGTCGCCGTCACGCCGATCTGCCAGTACACGTTGCACGCCGAAGCGCCGTTCGTGAGGAGGATCCGGCTGTTGGTTGCCGTCGTCAGCGACTCAGGAACCTGGAAGACCCACACAGCGCTGGAGTCGCCGTCGGCGTCCAGGATCAGGTCGCCGGTGATTCCGAGACCCATGACAGCCTTGTGGACTCCCGGAGACAGTGTCTGTCCCCCGCCGATTCCCGCCGCAAGCGCGAAGTCCGGGGCCTGACCGGCCGCGTTGTTGAACGCCACGAGCAGATCGCTCTTGGCCTGGAGGGCCGGGGCATCCGCAGGGTGCACGGCGCCCTGCACCAGGCCGGGCGGGAACCCGGTGATGGCCGGATTCGGGTGTGTTCCGAGGCTCTGGCCGAGCACGGAGGGGCCGGTGTTGGTGACTCCCTGACCGGACAGAACGGAGTACTGGGCGGCCGTGCCCAGGGGGACGGGCAGTGCGATGGCCGACGCCGGCGTAGGCGTCACAGCGACCATGACGCCGGCGATAGTTGCGGCGAGGCCCGAGGCGAGCCAACCGGACAAAGCACGACGGCGAGCCAGCTTGGGGATTTTCAGCTTCATCGAGAGGCCATTTCCTATGGGAGGGATCCATGGCATCCGGGCCCAACCGAATCGCCCGGGAAACCTTCACGTTGTCGCCGCATATTACGCAGTAACTTGCACGCCCCGGAAAGTCGCACTCCCGATCGCCGGGAATTCTTCATATCAATGCACAGGGAAACCCCGATTGCACAGAATTGACTATATGAACATTCACCCGAACACGTCGATCACGTAACTCGCTGGAGCCAAAACTTCTTCCTCTGTCGCAAGGACATCCGCAACAGACAAGAACCTGCCGCCGTCCAGGTGAGATCACACACCCGATTCGGTACCGGCGTGGCGGTCGACAGTCCACAGGTCTCGACGACGCCATGTGACAGCCGCGCTTTCCTTCACAGACAGGGAAGCGCTCGGACCGGCCGTCCTTCAGGGCTTGAGGTGGTCCGGCTCAGGCTGTTCCCTCACCTCTGCCCACGCTCCGGCTTCGCGGAGGGCCGTGACTGCCGCGTCGGCGTCGTCCTGAGGCACGCCGATGTAAATCGCGGCGGGCACCTGCGTGGCCAGGACCTTGCTCCGCCAGAGACTCGGCCCGGTCATCCGGCGCACGGTACGAGCCCTCAACCGGTTCGGCGAGTCGTCCCTGTCCGAGCGGAAGCCGATCCCGCCTCCGGATCGTCGTCGCCGTCGCCGAGTTCCGGCTCCAGGCCCTCCGCCATCTCGGTCCGGCCGAGGCCCGCGTCGGCGCGCCAGGCCTCGAAGGACCAGCCGGTCACTGCCACCACGGCGACCCCGAGCGTCCAGCCGCCGACCACATCGCTGAACCAGTGGACGCCCAGGGCGATGCGGGTGAAGCCGACACCCAGTACGGAGACGGCCGCGACGGCCCAGCACAGGGGACGGAAGCCGGGGCGCACCAGGGGCAGGAGAACGAGCAGCAGGATCGCGAACGACGTCGTGGCCGTCATCGCGTGGCCGGAGGGGAAGGAGAAGCCGGGGGCGTGTGCCACCGGGTCCGGCAGGTCCGGCCTCGCCCGCTCGACGACGCTCTTGACGAGCAGCCCCGTCAGTCCTCCCGCCACCGCGGTGACGGCCGACCACGCGGCCAGGCGCCAGGCACGGCGGTACATCAGCCACACGGTGAGCACCGCGACCGCCGCGCGCAGGGTCACCGGGTCCCACACCACGTCGGAGAAGAAGCGCAGGGTGCCGGTCCACGCCGGATGGTCGAGGGCGGTCCGGTTCAGCCACCGGGCCGCGCCCGCGTCGAGGCGTCGCAGCGGTCCCCAGCCGCTCTCCACGAGGACGAACAGGAGGCCGAACAGGACGGCTGCGACAGCGGCGACGGCCACGGAACCGAACAGCCGGACACCGAATCTGCGGTCGGCGTCCCGGCGGCTCCGTCGTCGGGCCGGGGCAGCGGGTCGGGCAGTCATTCAGGCTCCTGGGTCGGGTTGTACGGGACCGGGCCGCTTGGCCCGCACCGCCTCCAGCTGGGCGGCGAAGGAGAGGCCGAGGAAGAGGGCGATGGAGGTGAGGTAGGCCCAGAGCAGCAGGGACATGAAGGCCGTGAGCGGGCCGTACACGGTGTCGAACGAACCGCTGACCTCGAGGTAGAGGCTGAGCAGCCAGGTCAGCGTCGTCCAGAGCACCAGGTACACGGCGGCGCCGAAGGCCAGCCAGGTGTAGCCCGGCTGGCGGCGCCTGGGCGACCGGCGGAAGATCGCGCTCGCCGAAATGACGACGAGGACCACCCCGGCGGGCCAGCGCAGCAGTTCGCATGCGGACCGGGCGCCGGCGCCGAGGTCGTACACCTCGACGACGGCCGGTACCAGGTCGCCTCCGGCCACCATGGCGACGAAGCCGATGCCGAGCGGGATTCCGGCGGTCAGCGACATCACGAGCCCCCGCAGGTACTTCAGGTGGAAGACCCGGTCCCGCTCGACCCCGTATATGCGGTTGGCACCGCGCTCTATCTGGCACATCGCCGTCGTCGTGTTGGTCAGGGAGAAGACGAGTCCGAACCACAGGGCGAGCTGGGCCCCGTCGTCGGCCCTCTGCCGGCTGCGGTCCAGCGCGTCGTCGACCACCGCGGCGCTCGGCCCCGCCGTGATCCGGTGGATCGTCAGTTCCGCCACCCTGCCCAGGTTCTCCGTGTGCAGGGCTGTCGACAGCCCGACGAAGGCGATGACCAGCGGCACCACGGCCAGCACGGTCTGCAGGGCGAGCGCCCGGGAGTGGCTGAAGCCGTCGGCGTACCGGAAGCGGACGAAGGAGTCGCGCAGCAGCGGCCATCGGCCGTAGCGCCGCAGGGCGGTCAGCGCCTCGTCGCCGGAGAGTTCGCTGCCGACCATGTCGCGGGTCTGCGGGACCCGGGTGGCGGTGCCCATCTCACTCCCCCCGCGCAGGCATGAGAACGGTCAGCGCGCCGGGCCTGACCTGGGCGGTGAGGCGCCGGCCCGGGGCCACGGGGTCGCCGTCCAGCTCGCGTGGCTGCGGTGACTCGAAGCGGATGTCCGCGTGGCGGAAGGTGAAGTACTCCACGGGCAACCGGCCGGTGTGGCCGATCTCCCCCTCCGGCCTGCGGCGTACCAGCGAGACGACGGCGCCCAGCCAGCCCATCGGTCCGCGCGGGTCGAGGATCATGAGGTCGAGCACGCCGTCGTCGGGCCGGGCCGCCGGGACCAGCGCGGCGCCGCCCTGGACCTTGCCGGTGTTGGCGAGGAGCACCATCCGGGCGGTGCGGCGCAGGGGCCGCGCTCCGTCGAGGCCGACCGTCAGGCGCATCCGGGGCGCGCGCAGTTCCCGCAGGCCCGCCACCACATAGGCGGGCCAGCCGAGTACGGCCTTGGCACGGTCGCTGGTGCTCTCCAGCATCGCGGCGTCGAGCCCGGCCCCGGACATCACCGTGAAGTGCGCGGGCGCGATGCCGTCGCCCTCGATCCGCCCGAGGTCGATGCGGTGCGGAGCACCGCGCAGCGCGACGGCCAGCGCCTCCTCCGGTTTCACCGGGAGACCCAGGTTGCGGGCGAGGAGGTTGCCCGTGCCGCAGGGCACCACCGCGAGCGGTATGCCCGTACCGGCCAGCGCCTCCGCCGCCGCCCGGACGGTCCCGTCGCCGCCGCAGACCACGACGAGTGACGCCCCGTCCCGCACCGCGCGCGCCGTCTGTCCCTCCCCCGGGTCCTCGGCGGTCGTCGGCACGAAGTCCGCCCCGTGGTGACCGTGGTCCTCGAGAACCCGTCGCAGGCCGGCACAGGCCGCCTCGTCGGTGACGGTGGGGTTGAAGACCACCGCGGTGCGACCGGGGGCCTGCTCCGTCGACGCCCTGGGGGCCGGTGCCTTACGGGCCGCCGCGTCGGCAGGAGCGGGGGCGGGCACGTGCGGTCCGGTCAGCAGGGCGCGGCCGACGACGAGCAGGGACAGGCCGCCGTTGACCAGGCCTCCCGCGATGTCCGTCGGATGGTGCATCCCCCGGTACGCCCTGGCGATCCCCACCAGCAGGGGCACGAGGAACAGCAGTACCGCCACGGCCCTGCGCCACGGCCCCTTCGTCCGGTGCAGGACCAGGATCGCGATGCCGGCGTACAGGGCTGTCGCGGCGCCGGTGTGTCCTGAGGTGTAACTGGAGGTGGGGGGCGAGGCGTCGAGCCGTTCGACGTCCGGCCGGGTGCGGTCCACCGCTTCGGTGATGACCAGGAAGACCAGGGACTGGAGCGAGACGGCGACGGACAGGAAGAGCGCGTCCCGCCACCTGGGAAGCCGTGGGACCACGAGGAGGACGAGGCAGGCCAGGAGGGTGCCCGCGACGACCGTGGCCGTGTTGCCCGCCTCGGAGACGACGAGGGACACCGTGTCGAGCGTGCCGGTACGGGCGCGCTCCAGCGCGTCGGTGACGTCGTCCTCGGACGTCAGCGGCCATACGCGGGCCGCGGGTCCGGTGATCAGGAGTCCGAACCCCACCATCAGGGCCGCCTGGCAGACCGCCGTCGAGGCGATGATCCCTGCGGCCCGGCCCATGCCCCCGGCGGTCTCCGGGGTACGGAGCGGGCGCTCCGCGACCGCCCGGGTCGGCCCGGAAAGCCGGGCCGGCCGGGCCGGGACGTACTCGCCCGTAGGGGGTGGCGCGGCGGACACGTGCCCACCGGGGAGGGCGGTGCGTCTTTCCGGTGTGTCGGTCGGCATGGCGTTCCCGTCGTCTCGGTGGCCCTCGGGCTTTGGGTGGAACCGGGGCTCACCCGGCGTTTTCGCCGTGTTCCCCCTCCTCGCCCCTCCAGACCTGCAGACGGGAACCGCCTCTCTCCCCGTCACGGAACGGCGGCTGCCCCGGTCGCAGCGGCTGGGGGCCCTGTCATGCGCTGCCGAGCCGACGAGGTGTCCACGCGACGCACCTGACCAGGCCAAACGGCGCCCTAGCCCCCACTGCCGGGGCCCGCGTCCGGCCCAGGGCGCCTAGCGGCAGCACCGTCATTGCTGTGTCCGAACGCGCAGGGCCTGGACGGACCAGTCCAACTCCGGGGCCAGACTCTCCGGGGCCGGCCAGCCGTTGATCACGGCAAGCAGCCGGAGGTACCGCTCCCTGCGGGGGTCGTTCACGCTCTCCAGCCGAGCCGCCAGCCGACGGCGCAACTCGACGTCGTCGGGGCGGGCGAGGAGGTGCGCGTAGTGCGCCGTGAACGCCGCGACGACCGGATCGGCCTGGGGCGAGGCCGGGTCGATGCCGGCGGCCAGGGCCGGGCCGGCCTGGTCACGGACGACTGCGGCAATGTCGCGGCGCGGGCCCGTCGTTTCGATTACGGCCTGCTCAGTTTCCTGGTACTCGGCCAGCCGCCGCAACACGGAGCGGAAATCCGGGTCCAGGGACATTTCGGCCAACTCCACCCACGCCTGGACCTGTTCCGGCTCCGGGTTGTCGGGCAGCTCGGGGGTCATCGAGCGCATGACCCCCGCAAAGACGGGGGCCGCGTCAGGACCGCCGAAGACGGCGTCGAGGAAATCGCCGGTCAGACGACGGCGTTCCGCCTCGGAGAGCTGGGCCAGTCGGTGCATGAGTTCCGTCTCCTCAGGTGTGGACCCGCGCTCGGCGACCGCCGTCAGCACCGCGCGCCGCAGGCGCAGGACACGGATCTGCACGGTCAGTGCTTCGGCGTGCGCCGCGGCGACCTCCGGAAGCGAGACCTCGCGGTCCACGACCTTGCGGATCGTGGGAAGGTCCAGCCCCAGCTCGCGCAGGGTCCGCACGAGGTCCAGGCGTGCGACGGCGTCGGTGTCGTAAAGGCGGTAGCCGGCCGGGCTGCGGTCAGTCGGCGCCACGATTCCGCGATCGGAGTAGAACCGAATGGTCTTGACCGTGAGACCGGTCCGCCGAGCGAGTTCGCCGATCGAGTAGAGCGTGTCGCCGTTCATGCCCCCATGTTCGTGTCTCCCCCTACTGGAGACTCAAGTCAACGGTGGAGCGGTTCGAGGAGTACGGCGCCGATCAGTGGTTCGGGCGCCGGCTCCCCGCCCGCGGGTCGACCGCACGCAGGGGGCTCGGCACCGGCCCTTGCCGCACCGGCTAACGTGACGCCCGTGCCCGCCTGTTGCCAGGTGCTCAGGCAGCGCGGAACGGGTAGGCAGTGCACAGAGAGCAAGGAGATCGGGGAGAGCGATCATGAGCGAGTCTCTGAAGACCTTCGTCGGCGGTGCCGAGGTGGAGGTGCCCAACAGCATCCCCGCCATCCGCGCCGCGCTGCCCGAGGACAGACGTGAGGAGTTCGACCTCGCGATCAACGGGGCGGGTGTCCACGAGATCCAGGCCGTCATGCGGCACTGGATGCTGGAGTCCGTCCCCGATCCCGAGGCCGAGCAGATCCTGGAACGGCTGGCGCAGGACGAGGCCGAGAGGCGGAGCGTCGCTTGAGTTTCCGCATCTCCTACGCGCCGCCGGCCGACGACACCCTGGCCAAGATGCGGGACGGCGACTTCTTCCGGGACGAGATGGCACGCACCCTGGGCAAGGATCCGTACGGGCACGGGTCGTCCGCCGTCAAACGGGAGCACGACCGGCGCGAGGCGACGGTGTACGGGGCGATCGTCCTCTACTACGTCTCCGGATCCGTGCTGACGGTCACCGTGGTCAGACTCGTTCCACTGCCGTGAACCGAGGGGATCCGCCGATGCAGACCGGTACAACTGCCGCCGTACTCAGGGCCGTCGGGGTCCCGGAGGGCGCCGTCGTCTCCTGCGAGCCGCTCACCGGCGGCACGTACAACACCGTCACCCGCGTCACGCTCCGGGACGGCCGCGACTGGGTGGTGAAGATCCCGCCCCTCCACGCCACCGGGATGAGCTACGAACAGCGCCTGCTGGTCAACGAGGTCGCCTTCTACGAGGCCGCCACGGCAGTCGGCGGCGGCAGGATCCCGCAGGTCGTGCACAGTGAACTCGACTCCGGGGCACCGGCAGGCGCGTACGTCGTCATGACCGCGTGTCCGGGGCGGCCCTGGAACGACCTGGCCGAGGATCTGCTGGACGGTGAGGAGCAGCGGCTGCGCACGGAGCTCGGGCGGATCGTCGGCCGTCTCCACACCGTGCGGGGACCGGCCGGATTCGGGTACCCCGCCGAATCGCTCGGACCGCTCTCCCCCACCTGGCGCGAGGCGTTCACCGGGATGGCCGGTGCGGTGCTCGCCGACGCGGAGAAGTACGGGGCCAGGCTGCCGCGCCCGGTGGCGGAGATCCGGGCGGTGCTGGACGCCGCCACGCCCGTGCTGGACGAGGTGACCGTCCCGGCTCTGGTCCACTTCGATCTGTGGCAGGGCAATGTGCTGGTGACCGGGGAGCCGGGTGCCCGGTCCATCGGCGGAGTCATCGACGGCGAGCGGATGTTCTGGGGCGATCCGGTGGCCGATTTCGTCTCGACGGCCCTGCTCGGCGATCTGGAGGAGGACAAGGACTTCCTCGCCGGGTACGCGTCCGTGACGGGCGGCCCGGTGGAGTTCACCGCGTCCGTACGGCTGAGGATCGCCCTCTACCGCAGCTACCTCTACCTGATCATGCTCACCGAGACGGTTCCCCGGGAGGCCCCGGAGGACGCCCTGGAGTGGACGTGGAGGGAGGTGGCGCCGCGGCTCGTGGCGGCACTGGAGGCAGTGGAGTCGGCGCCGCGCTCGCGGGAGTGAGCGCGGCGCCGGTGCGGCGGGGGGCGTCAGCGGGTCAGGTCGCGCTGTGCCTGGTACAGGTTGCGCGGGCGGACGGCCTCAGGAGTCCCGTACGCCTCCAGGCGGGTGTGCAGGTCGCCGGTGAAGTCGGGGACGTCGATCTGGTCGAACTCCGTCACCTCGCTGATGCCGACCGTCGCGCTGTACGGGGCGAGGCCGTCGATCCGCATGAGGCCTGCGCGGCCGTTGGTGACCCGGATGTTCCAGTGGGTGAACCGGGCGCCGAAGAGGGGGCCCGCGCTGGCGTCGCCGCCGTGGCGCCCGTTGTTGTCGACCGTGATGTCCGTACGGACGTTGGCGAACGGCATGCCCCGGTGGGAGTCGAACGTACCCATCTCCATCCGCCCGTTCGACCAGACGTTGTAGCTGGACAGGCCCTCGACGTTGATGCCGTGGAGCTGGGTCCCGGCGGGCGCCGGGACCGTGCGCTCCTCGACGGTGAAGTCCTCGATCAGGTTGTCGTGCGAGCCCTCGCGGCAGTAGTACGGGTGGTGCGCGCCCCGGCCCGTGACCTTCGTACGGCGCAGGGTGCAGGCGGACGCGCCGATCAGCCCGAAGCCGTTGTCGACGTGGCGGACGGTGATGTCGTCCGCCCAGCAGTCGTAGGCGCACTGGAAGGCGACGCCGTTGTACCCCTTGTCGAGCAGGTGCGGTGACTGCGGGGTCTCGACCGCTTCGAGGGTGAGGCCCTCGACACCGGAGTCGGTGAGCGGGGTGGCGAGGGTGGTGAGACGGGGGTCCCACTCGGGACGCACGTCGAGCGGGAGGGGCCGCTCCAGGGTGACCTTCCGCCCGCGTACGGCGGTGATGCGCACCGGCCATTCGTAGGGGACGTACGAGGTCAGCTTCGTCTTGTCGTCCCAGACGTACGACGCGGCGCCCTCGCTGTCGCCCGCCATGTGCCGCAGCAGCGTGTGGCCGGCGTCGTCGGCGAGGCGGAGGAGGACCAGCCGGCCCGGCTTCAGGTGCCGTGCGGAGGAGACGGTGACCGTCCGGTCGCCGCGGCGGGCGGGGGCGACGGTGGTCAGGGTCTCCCACTCGTCGCGCTTGTTGCCGGTCCAGCCCTCGAAGGGCCAGGCCTTCGCCCTGATCGCGTCGGTGAGCGAGGTCCAGCGGTCTTCCGGGCAGAGCCAGACGAGGCCGCCGGCCCAGGACCAGCTGGACTTGTCGCCGCCGTAGCGGCTGCCGTAGGCGCCGATGAGCTCGGTGAGGTTCCTGGTCGCGTACAGCTTCGTCGCACCGCTGCCCGCGCCGCGCACCACGACGTTGCTGTGGCCGATGCGGATGATGTCGTCGATGCGGTACGTCCCTGCCGGGATGAGCACCGTGCCACCGCCACGCTCTCCGGCAGCGGCGATGGCACGGTTGATTGCGGGGGCGGCGTCGGCCGAACCGTCCGGCATGGCCCCGTACTCCAGGACGTCCGCGACGAAGGGACGGACGGCCCGGCGCGGGAGGGCGGAGCCCGAGCGGTAGCCGGCGCGGCCGATGAATGGGATCTGGGGGTGGGTGAACGGGGCGGCGGTGAACTCCCGCCACAGGGGCGACGGTCCCGGGGTGCGGGCACCGGAACCTGCCGCGCCTGCGGTCCCTCCCGCCCCTTCTGCCCCTTCCGCAACGGCGCCGCTCGCCGTGCGTGCCGTACCGCCGCCGTTCTCGGCCCGTGCCGTGCCCGCGCCACCGAGCGCCCCGGCGGCGGCCGCCGCGGTGACGGCGACGGCGCTGCCGAGCAGCCGGCGTCTGCTGAGGTTCCCCATGAGCCCGAACCGCCTTTCAGGTATATGAACGACGTTCATATCTGCGTCGGCGGCGAGCATGCCACGGCGCGACGGCGCAGCGGAAGATGCCTGCGCTGCCGAATTCGTGGAGCTGAAGGTCAGTTGGCCGGGCGCTGGGTCAGGTGGGTGAACGCGTCCAGATTCCGGGTGGATTCGCCCCGCTCGACCCGCCAGGCGTACTCCTTGCGGATCGCGCTCGCGAAGCCCAGTTCGAGGAGGGAGTTGAAAGCGCCGTCCGCCGCCTCCAGAACGGTGCCCAGCAGCCGGTCGAGCTCCTCGGGGGTGACCACCGAGAGCGGGAACTTGCCGACGAGGTAGACGTCGCCGAGCGGGTCGATCGCGTAACTCACCCCGAACAGGCGCAGATTGCGCTCAAGGAGCCAGCGGTGCACGGCCGCGTCGTTCTCGTCCGGGTGACGGACGACGAACGCGTTGAGGGAGAGGGAGTGCTTGCCGACGCGCAGGGAACAGGTCGTGGACAGCTTCCGGGTGCCGGGCAGTTTCACGACGAAGGTGCCGGGCTCGGGGCTCTCCCACTCGAGCTCCGCGTCGTTCAGCGTCGCCTCGATGACCTGCGCCACTGCTGCTTCGTCGGATACGTCAGCCATGGTGCGAGCGTACGACAGAGGTACCGGGGACGAGACCTCAGCCGTGGTGCGTGCGTGCCCGGCGGCGGTGTTCGTACATCGCCGCCGTGTACACGTCGGCGGTGGCCGAGGCCGCCGTGTCCCAGCCGAACGACTGGGCGTGGGCGGCGGCCGCCGCGCCCATCCGGCCGACCAGCTCCGGACTCTCGGCGAACCGGCCCAGGGCCCGCGCGTACGCGTCCGGGTCGTGGCCCGGGATCAGGAAGCCGCTCACCTCGTCCCGCACAGCCACCGGAAGACCGCCGACCGCCGCCGCGATCACCGGCGTACCGGAGGCCTGGGCCTCTATGGCGACGAGCCCGAACGACTCGCTGTACGAGGGCATGACCAGCACGGACGCCGCCCGGAACCAGTCGGCGAGCTGGTCCTGCCCGACCGGCGGGTGGAAGCGCACGACATCGGCGATCCCCAGGCGCGCGGCCAGCTTCTGCAGGCCCTCCGGCTTGGCCAGCCCGCTGCCGCTGGGGCCGCCGACGACCGGCACGACGATGCGGGAGCGCAGCGAGGGCTCACGCTCAAGGAGTACGGCGACGGCGCGCAGCAGCACGTCGGGGGCCTTCAGCGGCTGGATGCGGCCGGCGAAGAGCGGGACCAGGGCGTCCTGCGGCAGTCCGAGGCGGGCCCGCGCGGCGGCGCGGCCGTCGGCGGGACTGAAACGGTCCAGGTTGACCCCAGGGTGGACGACGGCGACCGAGGCCGGGTCGGCCTCGTAGAAGCGGACGAGCTCGTCCGCTTCCTCCGCGGTGTTCGCGATGAGCCGGTCGGAGGCGTTCACGATCTGCGTCTCGCCGATGACCCGCGCGGCGGGCTCGGGGGTGTCACCCTCGGCGAGCGCGGCGTTCTTGACCTTCGCCATGGTGTGCATGGCGTGGACGAGGGGGACGCCCCAGCGCTGGGCGGCGAGCCAGCCGACCTGGCCGGAGAGCCAGTAGTGCGAGTGGACGAGGTCGTAGTGGCCGGGGCGCTGACCGGCCCAGGCCTGCATCACGCCGTGTGTGAAGGCGCAGAGCTGCGCGGGCAGCTCCTCCTTGGCCAGGCCCTCGTACGGCCCCGCGTCGACGTGCCGGACCAGGACGCCCGGTGCCAGTTCGACCGACGGGGGCAGGGCGCCCGTGGTGGCCCGGGTGAAGATCTCGACCTCGACGTTGATCGCGGCCAGGCGCTTGGCCAGCTCCACGATGTACACGTTCATGCCGCCCGCGTCGCCGGTGCCCGGCTGGTGCAGCGGGGAGGTGTGCACGGAGAGCATCGCGACACGCCGGGGCTTGCGGTGGCCACCGGAGAAGCCGCCGGGGAAGCGGATGCGGGGTGCCACACGGCTGTTGCCGAGCCGGGAGACGTACTGGCTCACGTGGGTCCGCTCCTCCTCGCTCGGGGCATCACGCGTCGGGGGCACACGGCCCCTCTCAAGTGGCAAAACAGCGGAACAAGGCCTTTCATTTCCACTTTGCCAAATGATTGCCATCCGACCGGCGCGGCCCGTGCCCGCCTGCCCTCCGACAGCTCCTCGCCTGCCCCGTCCACGGCTTCGCATACGCTCGCTGTCATGCCCCAGCGCCCCATCGGCACCGCGACCCGCGGGACCACCAACCCCAACCGGCTGCGCCGCATGGACCGCTGGATCGCCGCCACCCACGGCCCCGCCCTGCGCCGCAGCGACTCCCCCGTCGCGGTCGACCTCGGCTACGGCGCGGCCCCGTGGACCGCCGTCGAGCTGCTGGAACGGCTGCGCACCGCCGAACCGCGCACCACGGTCGCCGGCATCGAGATCGACCCGGAACGGGTGGCCGCGGCGAAACCGTACGAGCGCGAGGGCCTCACCTTCGTCCACGGCGGCTTCGAGATCCCCCTGCCCGGCCGGCCCGCCCTCATCCGGGCGGCCAACGTGCTGCGCCAGTACGACGAGGCGGAGGTCGCCGCGGTCTGGCAGCGGCTGTGCGCACGGCTCGCCCCGGACGGACTCCTCGTCGAGGGCACCTGCGACGAGATCGGGCGCAGGCACGTCTGGGTGACCCTCGGTCCCGAGGGGCCCCGCACGGTCACCTTCGCGACCCGCCTGGGCTCCCTGGACCGCCCCTCGGACCTCGCCGAACGCCTCCCGAAGGCCCTGATCCACCGCAATGTGCCCGGCGAACCGGTCCACGCCTTCCTGCGGGACCTCGACCGGGCGTGGGCGGCCGCCGCCCCGTACGCCTCGCTGGGCGCGCGGCAGCGCTGGATCACGGCGGTGCGGTCGGTCTCCGCCGACTGGCCGCTGGCGGACGGGGTGCGGCGGTGGCGGCAGGGTGAAGTCACGGTGCAGTGGTCGGCTCTGCGGCCCAACACACGCTGAACGGAACCCGAAGGAGTGACAGATCCGGCCACTCCGGGAACCCGGACGGGGCGCCGTTCGTGTGAGTATCGGCGGGTGTCCGCCCCGGTTGGGGTCTGCCTCTGTTGCTTTACGGGACGACATGGCACGATCGCGACGTTGCCTGAACGTTACTGACGGTAAGTCAGATGTCCGCCATCCGACGGTCCGTACCTTTACTGCTTCCTGTCCGGAGGGGTAGCTCGTGAACCGACGCCACTGTGCCGCTGCCGCGATCACACTGGTCTGCGCGCTGGCTGTACTGGCCGCGCCGGTACAGGCCATGGCCGCGCCCGTGCCCGAGCCCTCCGCCACCGCCCCTGCGACCGTCCCGGCGACGGGGAAGAAGACCCTCGAAGAGGTGCGCGAGGAGATCGACACCCTGTACCGCAAGGCCGGAGCGGCCACGGACGCGTACAACCTCGCCGAGGAGCAGGCGAAGAAGCAGTCCGGCGAGATCGTGCAGCTCGCCAAGGCGATCGCCGACGGCCAGGCGCGGATCGCCGAGCTGAAGAACACGGCAGGCGCCCAGGCCCGCGAGCAGTACCGCAACGGCGGACTGCCGCCGGGCGCGCAGCTGGTGCTCACCGATGACCCGCGGCTCTTCCTCGACGGCGTGAACCAGGTCCGGCAGGGCCAGCAGGCCACCAAGAGCGTCCTCGCCCAACTCAAGCGGACGCAGGAGGACTTGGAGACGTACACGCAGGACGCGAGCATCAACTGGACGAAGCTCGAGTCCAACCGCGTCAAGCAGGCCAAGGCCAAGAAGAGCATAGACGCGCAGATCGCCACGGCGAAGAAGCTCGAATCACAGCTGGAGAAGAAGGAGCAGGCCCGGCTCCTCGAACTGGAGCAGCAGGCCGCGTCCACGGCGCAGGCCGCCTGGCTCTCCTCCGGCGCGCTGAAGGACATCAACCGCGAGGCGAGCGCGAGCGGCAGGCAGGCCATCGCCTTCGCGACCGCCCAGATCGGCAAGCCGTACGTGTGGGGGGCCGAGGGCCCCGGTTCGTACGACTGCTCGGGGCTGACCTCGCAGGCCTGGGCGGCGGCGAAGCGGCCGATCCCGCGGACCTCCCAGGAACAGTGGCGCCTGCTGCCGCGCATCGCCATCCGTGACATGCGCCCCGGCGACCTGATCATCTACCACAGCGACGCCAGCCACGTCGGGATGTACGTCGGCGACGGCGCGATCGTCCACGCGCCGAGGCCCGGCCGCAACGTCACACTGACGGGCGCCGGCTCCATGGCCATACTCGGCGTGGTCCGCCCCGACAAGTAGCCGACCGGGCGCAGGCCGCCCACCCCCCGCGGCGCGTGATGTTTGTCATGGCTCCCATGTCCGTTTCGCACACGCTCATCACGCCGGATCCGTGACAGGACGCGGCTTATGGCCGCGCATATGACAGTGGCCGATCTTCGAACGCCATTCCTTTCCCCCGCCGCGGACCGCTATCGTCCCGGTCTGGCGGGTCGTCGATCGTCGTCCCGCCGCGCCCTCGGGGGGAGGGAAGGAAACCCGAACCGATGCCCGTACCCGTACCGCAGCAGCGCGCTGTTCCCGCTGCGGAGACCACCCATGGCGCCGACCTCACCCTCCTGGTGATCGAGGACGACCCTGCGGGCACCTTCACCGTCCCCGAGCTGCCGTCCGCCGCCGGGACCCGGGTCCGCGTCCGTACCGCCCGCAACCTCACCGAGGCGGGGCGGCTCCTCACCGACGACGTCGACTGCATCCTGCTCGACCTCGACCTGGCCCTGCCGACCGGAGCACGCGCCGACGCCTCCGCGCACCCGGACGAGCTCGCCACCCTCAAGCACATCCTGCGCATCGCGCCACGCCACGCGGTCCTCGCCCTCACGGCGGAGAACGACGCGGAGCGGGCCGCCGAGGCCGTACGGGTCGGCGCCCAGGACTACCTCTTCCGCGGCGAGCTCGACGGGCGCCTGCTCAGCCGGGCCATCCGGTACGCGGTGGAGCGCAAACGCGCGGACACCGCCCAGCACCAGCTGACCGAGTCCCGGCTGCGCGCCCAGGAGAACGCCAGGCTGGAGCGCGGGCTGCTGCCCACTCCCCTCCTCCAGGGATCCGACCTCGACTTCGCCGCCCACTACCGGCCGGGGCGCAGCCGCGCCCTGCTCGGCGGGGACTTCTACGACACGGTCCGTACGCCCGACGGCACGGTCCACGCGATGATCGGCGACGTCTGCGGGCACGGCCCGGACGAGGCGGCGCTCGGCGTCGAGCTGCGCATCGCCTGGCGGGCGCTGACCCTGGCGGGGCTCTGCGGTGACGAACTGCTCTCCACGCTGCAGCAGGTCCTGGAGCACGAGCGGCAGAGCGAGGAGATCTTCGCGACGGTCTGCACCGTCGACATCGCACCTGACGGCCGGCGCGCCGGTCTCTGCCTCGCGGGGCACCCCGCACCGCTGATCGCCCGCCAGGGGCGGGCGGCGCATCTGCTCCCCTACGAGGACGGCGGCCCGGCACTCGGCCTGCTGCCGCACGCCCGCTGGCCGCGGCGGCAGGTGCAGCTGGGTGGTTCCTGGAGCCTGATGATGTACACCGACGGGCTGATCGAGGGGCGTGTCGGACCCGAGGGAACCCAGCGGCTCGGCCAGGACGGCATGGTCGCGATGGTCAACGGCCAGCTCGACCGGGGGCTCGGCGGCGAGGCGCTGCTGGAGGCGGCGGTCACCCAGGTGCAGGAGCTGAACGGCGGCGAGCTCACCGACGACGTGGCGGTCCTGCTCCTCGAGCGCGACGAGGCCCTGATACGCGGACGGGGCCGGAGCGCTGTGCGCTCCCGCCCCGGCTCGGCCACACCTGCGAGCGCTCAGCGCCCGCCGTTGTAGGGGCCGTACGGTCCGTCGCTGCTCGAACCGCCGCGACGGCCGCCTCCGCCGCCCGTTACCGCCTTGATCGCCGGCCGTACGTCCACCATGAAGACGATGGACGCGATCACGCCCGCGATCTGCAGGAAGAGGATCGGGATGATCAGGTTCACGAAGACGGTGATACCGAGAATGATCAGCCAGAAGGACTTCTTCTGCTTGTCCGCCGCCCGGTAGGCGTCCTCGCGCGCGGTCGCCGCAAAGATCAGCGCGACCACGGCCAGGACGAGCATGGCCAGGTAGAGCATCTGAAGGAACGAGCCGAATGCTTCGAGCAGCATGGTGAGCACCGCCTAGTCAGTGGATGAGCGCCTCGCGGCCAAGGTACCGGGACAACGACCCGGCCACCCCCAAAGGTGCCCGGACCGTTCCCGGCCGTCCCGGAACCGCTCCCGCTACTTCGCGGACGGCGGCGTGGTCTTCTTCGCGGCGGGCTTGCGCACGGGCGCCGGCTTCTTCACGGGCGCCGCCTTGGCCTCGGCGGGCTTCGGCGCGGGCTTCTTCGGGGCCGGAGGGGCCGGCTTCGCCTGGGGGGCGGCCGCCTCGGACTTCTGCTTCGGCACCGACTTCGGCTCGGCCTCGACGACGGCGGCGATCCCGACGATCTCGTCGGCCGCCTCGCCGCGCCACGTCCGCACGCTCTTCTCGCCGCGCTCGGCGACCTTCTCGTACGTCTCACGGGCACGCACCGCGTACTCGGCGGCCACGCCCACGCTCCGCAGCGCCAGGTCCTGGGCGCTCTCGCCCAGCTTCTTCAGGTCGGTGTCCAGCGCCCCGATGACCTCGGTCACCTTGGCCTGAACGGTGGCCTGGGCTTCCTTGGCCTGCGTGGCCACCTTCTCCTGTACGGCCTTGGGGTCGGTGTTGCGTACGGCCTCGAAGCGCTCGGGCGCCTCGGCCCGCAGCTGCTCGATCAGCCCCGGAACCTTGCGCGCCTGCTCGACGGCGAGGTCGGCCGTGCCGGCGGCGAAGTAGAAGGGGGTGCTGTCGGTGAGGGTCTTGCGCAGGTCATCGGTGATGGCCATGACTGGTGTCCTCCCGGATCATCAGAAGTCAGTTCAGAGGTGTGTCTGCGTCACTGCCGCCGGCCGTGCGGGGGCCGCGGGCATCTGTACCGGCGCCGTTCTCGTCACCGGCACCGCTTTCCGCGTCGGCATCGATTCTGCTCCCCGCATCCGCGCCACCGTGTACCTCGGCGCCGGTGTCGGGCACGACGTCGAAACCGTTCTCCTTGCGGAAGGAGTCGTAGATCTGCAGCAGTACGTTCTTCTGCCGCTCGTTGATCGACGGATCGGCCAATATGACCGCTCGCGTCTCCAGCTCCTCCCGCTCCCGCTCGTCGAGGATCCCGGCCCGCACGTAGAGCGTCTCGGCAGAGATCCGCAGGGCCTTGGCGACCTGCTGCAGAACCTCGGCGCTCGGCTTGCGCAGGCCGCGTTCGATCTGGCTGAGATACGGATTGGACACTCCGGCGGCGTCGGCGAGCTGCCGCAGGGAGAGCTGCGCGGTACGCCGCTGCTCACGCAGGTACTCGCCGAGATTGCCGACGTTGAGTGATGCCATGGGTCGATAGTGCAACACTCTTGCTAACTATTGCAAGCGCCTGCTTGCAAAAGTGTTCGGGACCACGTGTGACCGCGCGGGCACCGTTCCGTCACGTCACCCCGCCACCCGGGCATGGAGTCGGTGTCCGGGTGGGGAGGTACAGGTATGAGCTTCCGACTTGCGGCGTACGCCGTGTGCATCGAGAACGCGCGGGTGCTGCTCGCCCACCACTTCTCAGGGAACTGGTCCCTTCCGGGCGGCATGGTCGAGCACGGGGAGGACCCGTTCGACGCGGTCATCCGGGAGGTCGCCGAGGAGACCGGCTGCGACGCCGTGGTCGAACGCCTGCTGGGCGTGGACTCAAGGGTGATCCCCGCCGCCGAACGCACCGTCCCCGGCGGACCTGACCACCAGAACGTCGGCATCTTCTACCAGGTCCGCATCACCGGCGGCCTGCTCCGGCCCGAGCCGAACGGCGAGACCACCGAGTCGGTCTGGACACCGCTTCCCGATGTCGCCGGCCTGTACCGGTCATCGCTGGTCGACATCGGCCTCGACCTGGCGCGGACCCGGCCCGCAACGGGCCACGTCTCTCCCGTCCCGGCAGGCGGGCTGATCCGGCACTGAGGCCACCAGCAGGCCCGCCCGCCTCGACCGACGCTCAGCCGGCTGCGGCGCCGAACCACTTCGGCAGCCGGCCGAGCAGGTCCTGCTGGTCCTCACCGACCCACGCCACATGGCCGTCCGGCCGCAGCAGCACCGCGGGCACCTCCAGTTCCTCGCTGACGTCGACGACGTGGTCGACCCGGTCCGCCCAGCCCGCCACCGAGAGCCGGCCGGTCTGATCGAGCAGCAGCCCGCGGCCGCCGCGCATCAGCTCGTAGAGGCGCCCCTGCTTCAGCTCCACGTCCCGCATCCGCCGGCCGAGCAGTTCGTGGCCCTCGCCGAAGTCGTAGCTGACGTCGACCGCGGTGATCATCCCGGTGACGTACCGGTTCACCTCCTCGAAGTCCATCAGCTTCGAGAACAGCTCCCGCAGCGCGGTCGCACCCGCGTCGGCCCCGAGGAGAGTGATCTGCGCGCGGGTGTTGTCCAGCACGCGGGCCCCCACCGGATGCCGTTCGGTGTGATAGCTGTCCAGCAGCCCCTCCGGGCCCCAGCCGTTGACCGCCGCGGCCAGCTTCCAGCCGAGGTTGAACGCGTCCTGCACACCGAGGTTGAGCCCCTGCCCGCCGGTCGGCGGATGGATGTGCGCCGCGTCGCCGGCCAGGAACGCCCGGCCGACCCGGTAGCGCTCGGCCTGCCGGGTGGCGTCGCCGAACCGGGACAGCCAGCGCGGCGAGTGCACACCGAAGTCCGTGCCCGCGAACGCCCGCAGCTGCTTCTTGAAGTCGTCCAGGCTCGGCTCGGTCGCGCGGTCCTCGGCCACCCCGTCGGCGGGCACGACCACGCGGCACACCCCGTTCTCGTCGGGTGGGGCGACGCCGAACCGCAGTTGGGTCCGGTGGACCTCCGCGACGGCAGCGGCAATCGTCGCCTGATCGTCGGTCACCTCCATCTCGCCGAGCAGCGTCTCGACCTTGGCGGGCTCGCCGGGGAAGCCGACGCCCAGCAGTTTCCGCACCGCACTGCGGCCGCCGTCGCACCCGACGAGGTAGCGCGAGCGCAGTTGCGTGCCGTCCGCCAGCTCGACGCTCACCCCGTCCTCGTCCTGACTCAGCCCGACCACTTCGCAGCCGCGCCGGAGGTCCGTGCCGACTTCGAGGGCGTGCTCGTTGAGCAGCCGCTCGGTGACCGGCTGCGGGGTGGCGACGCCGTACGGGTGCGCCGTGTCCAGCCGCTCGGGCCACGGCTTCGCGATGCCGCCGAAGAGACCGCCGACCTGGAACTTCTCGCTGACCGCGAGGAACCGGTCCAGCAGGCCGCGCTGATCCATCACCTCGACGCTGCGCGCGTGCAGGCCCTGGCCGCGGGACTGCTCGGTCTGCGCGGTCAGCTTCTCCAGCACGACCACGTGCACGCCGTGCAGCCGCAACTCTGCGGCCAGCATCAGGCCGGTGGGTCCGCCGCCGACCACGATCACGTCAATCATTCAGAACGCCCATTCAATTCGACTGGAGGAGAGGCACTTCGCGCGTACCTGGTTTCCGCAGGTCCTGGCCTTGGCCGGTCATTCTGCGGCAGGCCCCGGGCCTTGCCGCAAGCCCCCCGGTGCGCTATATGTTGAGAGTGGAGAGGAGTGATCAGCCTCCTTCTCCGGGGTGAGGACTCCCCCGAACCCGATCCGAAGCCCCAGGCGTACTTGGCGTGCACGGGCATCGAACTGTCCGACACACATGTCCAGTTGATGGACTCGCCGCCCGTCAGGCGGTGACGCCCCACGAACAAGGAGGTGGGGCCGGCACCGCCGGCCCCACCTCCTTGCTTCCGCGCGTCCCCGGTCAGGCGCCGACGTACTCCGCGAGGTGCTCGCCGGTGAGGGTGGTGCCGTCGGCGACGAGGTCGGCGGGCGTGCCCTCGAAGACGATCTTGCCGCCGTCGTGGCCGGCGCCCGGGCCGAGGTCGATGATCCAGTCGGCGTGCGCCATGACCGCCTGGTGGTGCTCGATGACGATCACCGACTTTCCGGAGTCGACCAGCCGGTCCAGCAGGCCGAGCAACTGCTCGACGTCGGCGAGGTGCAGGCCCGTGGTCGGCTCGTCCAGGACGTAGACGCCGCCCTTGTCACCCATGTGGGTGGCCAGCTTGAGCCGCTGCCGCTCGCCGCCGGACAGCGTGGTGAGCGGCTGGCCGAGCGTGAGGTAGCCCAGGCCGACGTCGGCGAGCCGCTCCAGGATCCTGTGCGCGGCCGGCGTCTGCGCCTCACCCGCACCGAAGAACTTCTCGGCCTCCGTCACCGACATCGCGAGCACCTCGCTGATGTCGCGGCCGCCGAGGTGGTAGTCGAGCACCGAGGCGTCGAACCGCTTGCCCTCGCAGTCCTCGCAGGTGGTGGCCACGCCGGCCATCATCGCCAGGTCCGTGTAGATGACGCCGGCGCCGTTGCACGTGGGGCAGGCACCCTCGGAGTTGGCGCTGAACAGCGCCGGCTTCACGCCGTTCTCCTTGGCGAACGCCTTGCGGATCGGTTCGAGCAGTCCGGTGTACGTCGCCGGGTTGCTGCGCCTGGAGCCCTTGATCGGGGCCTGGTCGACCGCCACCACGCCCTCGTCGGCCGGGATCGAGCCGTGCACGAGGGAGCTCTTGCCGGAACCGGCGACACCGGTGATGACGGTGAGCACGCCGAGCGGGATGTCGACGTTCACGTTCCGCAGGTTGTTCGCCTTCGCGCCGCGGATCTTCAGGGCCCCGGAGGGCTTGCGCACCGTCTCCTTCACCGAGGCCCGGTCGTCGAGGTGGCGGCCGGTGACGGTGCCGCTGGACCGCAGCCCTTCGAGGCTGCCCTCGTAACAGACGGTGCCGCCCGCCGTACCGGCGCCGGGACCGAGGTCGACGACATGGTCGGCGATCGCGATGGCCTCCGGCTTGTGCTCGACCACGAGCACGGTGTTGCCCTTGTCGCGCAGCTGCAGGAGCAGGCCGTTCATCCGCTGGATGTCGTGCGGGTGCAGCCCGATCGTCGGCTCGTCGAAGACGTACGTGATGTCCGTGAGCGAGGAGCCGAGGTGACGGATCATCTTCACGCGCTGCGCCTCGCCGCCGGACAGCGTGCCCGCCGGCCGGTCGAGCGAGAGGTAGCCGAGGCCGATCTCCACGAACGAGTCGAGGGTCTGCCGCAGCGCGAGGAGCAGCGGCGCCACCGACGGCTCCTCGATGCCGCGGACCCAGTCGGCCAGGTCCCTGATCTCCATGGCGCAGGCGTCGGCGATGCTCTTCCGCTTGATCTTCGACGAGCGGGCGCCCTCGTTGAGGCGGGTGCCGTCGCACTCGGGGCAGCTGCTGAAGGTGACCGCGCGCTCCACGAACGCCCTGATGTGCGGCTGCATCGCCTCCTTGTCCTTGGACAGGAACGACTTCTGGATCTTGGGGATCAGCCCCTCGTAGGTGAGGTTGATGCCGTTGACCTTGACCTTGACCGGCTCCCGGTAGAGGAAGTCCTGCATCTCCTTCTTGGTGAACTTGCGGATCGGCTTGTGCGGGTCGAGGAAGCCCGACTGGGCGTAGAGCCCCACGGTCCACTGGCTGTCCGACTTCCAGCCGGGGATGGTGAACGCGCCCTCCGCGAGCGACTTGGAGTCGTCGTACAGCTGGGTGAGGTCGATGTCGGAGACCTTGCCCCGGCCCTCGCAGCGCGCGCACATGCCGCCGGTGATGCTGAAGCTGCGCCGCTCCTTCACGGTCTGCCCGGCGCGCTGCACCGTGACCGCGCCCGCGCCGCTGATCGAGGCGACGTTGAAGGAGAACGCCTTGGCCGAGCCGATGTACGGCTTCCCGAGCCGGCTGAAGAGGATGCGCAGCATCGCGTTGGCGTCGGTTGCGGTGCCCACCGTGGAGCGCGGGTCGGACCCCATCCGCTGCTGGTCGACGCTGATGGCGGTCGTCAGCCCGTCGAGTACGTCGACGTCCGGCCGGGCGAGGGTCGGCATGAAGCCCTGCACGAAGGTGCTGTACGTCTCGTTGATCAGCCGCTGCGACTCCGCGGCGATCGTGCCGAACACCAGGGAGCTCTTGCCCGATCCGGAGACACCGGTGAACACCGTCAACCGACGCTTCGGGATCTCGATACTGACGTCCTGGAGGTTGTTCACGCGCGCGCCGTGCACGCGGATCAGGTCGTGGCTGTCGGCATCGTGCAGCGCGGGCGACTGCGTGTCCTTCTTCGTGGCCATGCTTATCGTCTCTCCATCTGTGAGGCGGGGCCGCCGGGCGGTCCCGGCCGGTGTCGCCCGGTTCGATCCGACCGGCTTCGAGCACGTACGTCCGGTTCTACATTCGCGGGAACTGTCGCGGCAACGGTCCGGCGTTGCTCATGCCTTGCGGGACTGGCTGAAGCGGATCATGTTCCCCGCCGGGTCGCGGAAGGCGCAGTCGCGGACGCCGTACGGCTGGTCGATCGGCTCCTGCAGCACCTCCCCGCCCGCTGCCCTGATGCTTTCGAAGGTGGTGTCGCAGTCGTCGGTGGAGAAGATCACGCCGCGCAGGTTGCCCTTGGCCAGCAGTTCGGCCATCGCCTTCCTGTCGGCCTCCGAGGCGTTGGGGTCGGCGAGCGGCGGTTCGAGGACGATCTCCACGTCGGGCTGCGTGGGCGAGCCGACGGTCACCCAGCGCATTCCCTCGAAGGCGACGTCGTTGCGCACCTCCAGGCGGAGGGCGTCGCGGTAGAAGGCGAGCGCCTTGTCGTGGTCGTCGACGGCGATGAAGCACTGCGAGAGGTTGATGTTCATGGCTTCGACGCTACGAGTCGGCGGCGGGATTCGCTTCTCCGTTCCTGACCGGTCTCGTGATGATCTTGGCGACGCACGCCGGGATCGCGGCGCCGGCCTCGTGGGGCCGGGCCCGGTAGGCGCTGGGGCTCTCACCGACCAGCTCCGTGAAGCGCGAGCTGAACGACCCGAGCGAGGTACATCCGACCGCGAAGCAGACGTCCGTGACGCTGAGGTCGCCCCGCCGCAGCAGCGCCTTCGCCCGCTCGACGCGGCGGGTCATCAGGTAGCTGTAGGGCGTCTCCCCGAAGGCGGCGCGGAAACTGCGGGAGAAGTGTCCGGGCGACATGAGAGCGACGTTCGCCAGCGCCGGGACATCCAGCGGCTGCGCGTAGTCGCGGTCCATCATGTCCCGGACGCGGCGCAGCCGTACCAGGTCGGCCAGGGGGGTCATGCCCACCAGCATGGCACGGCGGATGTGCCCCGTCCCGGCGATCGTCACTCCTGGACGGAGTTCTGCCGACAGACGATCCGAGGGCACCGCGCGCCGTTCCACGTCCTGGGTAGGCTCCGCCCATGAGTGAGCTCCTGCCGCTCCTGGTCCTCGCGGGCGCAGTCGCCGGGGTCATGGGTTTCTTCACGTGGCTGGCGTCCCGCGTCCGTCGCCGCGGTGTCGCCGGCGCGGCGATCAGTGCCGCCATGGCCTCGTACGACGAGGCGTTCAGGGTGACCGCTCATGACGCCCACTACGAGATCCAGGCGCAGGCGGAGCGCAAGGTGCCCGTCCTGTCGCCCGGCAGTCCGTGGGGGCGCAGGCGTGGCGAGGGTCCGGGCGACGGCGGTCCGCAGGCGTCACCGGCGCGGCCCCGCCGCCCGCGGCGCGGGATCCGCCGCCGCGTCGGACGTCTGTGGCGGGGCCGCTGAACCGGGTCCGCCCCGTCGGACCGGTGGGAAAACAGCTCGAACGCGCCGGACCGAGCGCCTACGCTGCCCCCATGCCCCATGGGAAGACCGCGTACGTGTGCCTGCCGTGCCGGGCTTCGTACAAGCAGCCTTACGACAGGGACCGGGAGCGCGTCTGTCCGCGCTGCGCCGGGACGCTGATCCACGTCGGGTCCGCCTTCGCGCCGCCGCGACGACGGGACATCGCGGCGTGGCGTGCGCTCTCGGTGCTCCTGAACGCGGGGATCCGCTTCCACAAGAGCTGTTGCGGCGGCCCCGGCTACCGCCCGCGCACCCTGCGCGAGGTGAAGGAGCGGGTGGCGTACGCGGAGGCCACCGGAGAGCCCTTCGCCCGTGCCCTTCTCCGAGGGGCGATTCCCTAGCCGGGGTTCCGGAGGACCTGGGTGCGTCTCTTCCGGACGATCCGCCACGGACCGAATTGTTACGCTGGCTGACATGACCGCCATGACGCCCGCCCGCACCGCACCCGACCTCTCCTTCCTCCTCGACCACACCAGCCACGTCCTGCGGACCCGGATGGCCGCCGCCCTCGCCGAGATCGGGCTCACGGCACGGATGCACTGCGTCCTGGTCCACGCGCTGGAGGGGGAGCGCACCCAGATCCAGCTCGCGGAGATCGGCGACATGGACAAGACCACGATGGTGGTGACGGTGGACGCCCTGGAGAGCGCGGGGCTCGCCGAGCGGCGGCCGTCCAGCCGCGACCGGCGGGCCCGGATCATCGCCGTCACCGAGGAGGGCGCCCGGCTCGCCGAGCGGAGTCAGCAGATCGTCGACCAGGTGCACAAGGACGCCCTGTCGACACTGCCCGACAGCGACCGCGACGTGCTGCTGCGCGCCCTGAACCAGCTGGCCGAGGAGCACCTGGCCACCCCCGTCGAGAACCCCCGCCCGGTCCGGCGCGCCCGCCAGGGCCAGAGTTAGCCGCAGCTGGTAGGGCCGTTAAATATAGTCTGCAACAAAACCATCTGCTACGGTCATTCCTGTCGACCCGTTCCGACAGGAGAAGACCGATGTCCGTGACTGCGCCCCTTCCGCCGTGCGACACCGCCGGGCCCACCGCCCGCACCCGCAAGCTGGCCCTCGGAGTGATCGCCTCCGGGATGCTGATGATGACCCTTGACGGCTCCATCGTGACCGTGGCGATGCCCGCCATCCAGCGCGACCTCGGATTCACCCCCGCCGGCCTCAGCTGGGTGGTCAACGCCTATCTGATCGGGTTCGGCAGCCTGCTCCTGCTGGCCGGCAGGCTCGGCGATCTGATCGGCCGCAAGCGCATGTTCGTCGCCGGGACCGTCGTCTTCACCGCGGCCTCCCTGCTGGCCGGCGCGGCAGCGACCCCCGAGATACTGATCGCCGCCCGGTTCCTGCAGGGGGTCGGCAGCGCGATGGCCTCCGCCGTAGGCCTCGGCATCCTCGTGACCCTGTTCACCGAGCAACGGGAACGCGCCGGAGCCATCGCCGTGTTCTCCTTCACCGGGGCGGCGGGCGCCTCGATCGGGCAGGTGCTCGGCGGCGGCCTCACCGACGCGCTCGCCTGGAACTGGATCTTCTTCATCAACCTGCCGATCGGCATCGCGGCCCTCCTGATCGCCCGCCGCGTCCTGCCCGCCGACCGCGGCATCGGCCTCTCCGCCGGCGCCGACGTCCTGGGCGCGGCCCTCGTCACCGCAGGTCTGATGCTCGGCATCTACACCGTGGTCAAGGTCGAGGAGTACGGCTGGAGCTCCGCGCCCACGCTCGGCCTCGGCGCACTCACCCTCGTACTCCTCGTCGGGTTCGTCGTCCGCCAGGCCACCGCCCGGACGCCGCTCATGCCCCTGCGGATCTTCCGGTCCCGCAGTGTGGCCGGGGCCAATCTGGTCCAGGTCCTCATGGTGGCCGCCCTGTTCTCGTTCCAGATCCTCGTCGCGCTCTTCCTGCAGAACGTGCTCGGGTACGGCGCCGCCGAGACCGGTCTCGCCATGCTTCCGGCCGCCGCCGTCATCGGAGCCGTATCGCTGGGCGTCTCGGCGCGGCTGAACGCCCGGTTCGGTGAACGCGCCGTCCTGCTGGCCGGGATCCTGCTGCTGATCGGCGCCCTCGGGCTCCTCACCCGGATTCCCGTACAGGCGCAGTACGTGACCGATCTGCTCCCCGTGATGCTCCTGGCCGCAGGCTTCGGGCTCGCCCTCCCGGCGCTGACGGCGCTCGGCATGTCCGGTGCGGGGGACGACGACGCCGGGCTCGCCTCGGGTGTCTTCAACACCACGCAGCAGATCGGCATGGCCATCGGCGTCGCGGTGCTGTCCACCCTCGCGGCGGGCCGCAGTGAGCGTCTGCTGGCCCAAGGCCACAGCAGGGCCGACGCGCTGACCAGTGGTTACCAGCTGGCCTTCACCGTCGGTACGGGCCTGCTCGTCGCCGCCTTCGCCCTCGCGCTCCTCGTCCTGCGCCCCGCAGCCGGCTCCGCCCGTTCCTGAAAGTCCGAAAGGTCGTCCCATGAACACAGTCGAGACATCGAAGCCGAAGAGCGGCCCCGCGCCCCGCGTCCTCACCGACGAGGAGCTCTCCCGAATCCTGCGGGAGCAGCCGTTCGGCGTGCTCGCCGCCGTCCGCGGCACCGGGCACCCGCACCTGTCGACGGTGCTGTACCGCTGGAACGGCGAGGACCGCACGGTACGCGTCTCCACCACAGCCGACCGACTGAAGGCGCGCATGCTGCGCCGGGATCCGCACGCCTCGCTGCACGTCCGGGGCGGCGACGACTGGTCGTTCGCGGTGGCCGAGGGCGAGGCGGAGGTGTCGCAGGAGTCCGTTGTGGCCGGTGACGCGATCGGCCGTGAACTACTCTCCCTGACGCCGGGTTTCGACGACCCGGCGGACGAGGCCGCCTTCCTGGCGCAGGCCGTGGAGGAGCGCCGTGTGGTGATCCGCCTCCGGGTCTCCCGCCTGTACGGAACGGCCCTGGACATACCCGCGGCGGAATGAGACAGGCCATGCAGGTGCCCGGAAAGTACGTGCTGTTCGATGTCGACGGCACCCTGATCGACGCGCTCGACAACCAGCGCAGGGTCTGGAGCACATGGGCGCTGCGACACGGCCTCGACCCCGACGAGGTCTACCGGACGGCGCTGCGCACACGACCCATGGAGACCTTCGCCGAGGTCGCCCCCGACCGGGATCCGCACGCCTGCCTGGACCTCCTGCACGAACTGGAGGACGAGGACGTCCGTACCGGCGACTACACGGCGTTCGACGGCGCCGCGGCACTGCTGGCCGCCCTTCCCGCCGGCTCCTGGGCGCTGGTCACGTCCAACTACGAGCACCGGGTCCGCGGCCGGTTCGCCCGCACGGGGCTGCCGGTGCCCGAGGTGGTCGTGGACGCCGCGTCGGTGGAGGAGGGCAAGCCGTCCCCGGTGCCGTACCTGCTGGCGGCCGAGCGGCTCGGAGCCAGGCCGGAGGACTGCCTGGTGATCGAGGACGCCCCGTCCGGGGTGCGTGCCGGGCTGCGGGCCGGGATGACGGTGTGGTCGGTGAACGCCCCGGCCGCTGCGGTCACGCAGGCCGGTGCGCACCGGCGCTTCGCCGCACTGGGCGATGCGGTACGCGACATCCTCGCGTTCGCCTCCGCGTCCACCACCGCCACGCAGGAACCGGCCGACCGGCCCTGTGACGCGGTGCTGTGCGACCTCGACAACGTCATCCGCTTCTACGACACGACGCACCTGGCCTCGCTGGAACGGGCGGCGGGACTCCCGGAAGGCGCCACCGAGGAGGTCGCGTACGCCCCGGAGACCGACCTCCCGCTGCTCCTGGGCCGGATATCCCCGGACGAGTGGGTCGAGGCCATCGTGTCCGGCCTCGCCGGGCGGGTGGACGAGGTCCGGGCACGCGAGCTGGGCCGGGCGCTCGCCCGGGCGCCGTTCCGGGCGGACGAGGAGGTGGTGGCCGTGCTGCGACGGGTCAGGGCCCGGGTGCCGCTCGTCCTGGTCACCAACGCGACCCTCCAACTGGAGGACGACCTTGCCGCGTTGGGGATCGGCGACCTGGCCGACCATGTCGTCAGCAGCGCCGTGGAGGGCGTCGCGAAGCCCGACCCGGAGATCTACCGGATCGCCGCCGCACGCGCGGGGGTGCCACTGGACCGGTGCCTCTTCGTGGACGACCGCCAGGAGAACGTCGACGCGGCCGTCGCCCTCGGGATGAAGGGCGTGCTCTTCCGCGAACCGGCGGATCTGCACGGCCCGTTCGGGTTCGCTCTCACCCCGGCGGACGCGTGAGCGAGGGGCACCCCGTCAACGGCTGACCTGCTCCAGCCCCGTCCTCAGCTGGACGAAGGCGTTCTCGGCCGCCGCCACCGCGCCCCCGTACACCTGACCGGCGCTCTCCCCGGCGTCGATCCGCCGCCAGTTCCCCTCGGCGAGGATCCTCAGGACGGCGACGATCTGCCCCGCCGCGAGCCGCGCCGGCATCCCGTTGCCCAGGGCGCGCGCGAGCGCCTTCTCGGAGCGCCCCCGGTACGCGTGCAGCCGGGCGACGAGGGACGGCGTGCCGTACAGCAGCCGGTGGAACGCCAGGACCGCCGGGGTGTCGCAGAGCCCCGTGACCGGGTCGCGCCGGTCGAGACCGTCCAGGTGGTGGCGGCGCAGCGCTGCCAGGGGCGATTCGCCGGAGGCCCTGGCGGAGACCACCCGGGCCGCCTCGTCCTCGTGCTCGGCGTACCGGTGCAGCACCAGGTCCTCCTTGGCCGGGAAGTACCGGAACAGCGTCGGCTTGGAGATGTCGGCCGCAGCCGCCACCTCGGCCACGGAGACCTTGCCGAAGCCCCGCTCCAGGAATATCCCGATCGCGGCATCGGAGACCGCCTTGCAGGTCAGCTGCTTCTTGCGCTCGCGCAGACCTGTCGGCGCGAGCGCCGCCGGGCCGGTCTTCTCTCCGCTCATGACCATGAAGCGTACGCCCCCGACCTCAACCGGACTTGATGTCCTGGCCCCCGGTGCGCTGCTGCCGGATCAGTGCCTCGGTCCCGTCGAGCAGCCGTGCGAGTCCGAACACGAACTCGTAGTCGGGGTCGTCCGGCTCGCTCATGACACCGCTGCCCATCAGCCGGGTGAGCGCGGGATGCCGTACGGGATCGACCAGCCGGCCCATGGTCCGCTCCCACCGCGCCATCACCTCGTCTGCGGGCACGCCCTTCGCCGCGACGGCCGCGGCGATATCGCTCATCAGCAGCGCCTCGTTCCGTACGAAACCGGAGACGAGGAGGATGGTGGAGATCTTGTCGCCCTCGCTCAGCCCGCTGCCCTCCAGCGCCTGGAGGCCCTGCTCCCACCAGGCCACCGAGTTCGGGCTGGCGGGCGGGCCCGAGATCGGCATGCGCAGCGCCCACAGGCTGCGGTGGAACATCTCCCGCTGGGCCCACGCCCACTGGCCGATCGCCTCCCGCCAGCCCTCCCCGGCCTCCAGGGCGGGCAGCGGCGGGGGCTCGCCCATGGCCGCCTCCTGCATCAGGAGGTACAGCTCCTCCTTCGCGGAGACGTACCGGTAGAGCGACATCGTGGACGCGCCGAGGTCCTTGGCGACCCGTCCCATCGAGACGGCCGCGAGCCCTTCCGAGGCCGCCACGGCCACGGCCGCGGCAACGATGCGCTCCAGGGTCAGCCCGGGCTTCGGCCCCTTGACCGGGCGGTCCCGCAGACCCCAGGCGGCCTCGATGCTGGCCGGGAGGCCCGTGCCGCCCGATGCGCCGTTCTTCTCCGTCACCCGAAGCCGCCTCTCCCAGTCCTGCCTTGACCTTCATCCTAGGTTTGCGTAATGCTTACGCAGTAACGCGTATGTCATACGCAGAAGAGGAGACTCCCATGCCCGGCGCAATGATCGAGGCCCACGGCCTCACGAAGTCCTACGGAAGACCGGCGGCCCGGGTCCGCGTCCTGGACGGCATCGACCTCCAGGTCGCCCGCGCCTCCGTCCTCGCCCTGCTCGGCCCCAACGGCGCGGGCAAGACCACGGCCGTACGCATCCTCGCCACCCTCACCACCGCCGACTCCGGTACGGCACGCGTCGCCGGGTACGACGTCGTCGCCGACCGGAGCCGGGTGCGCCGCGCGATCAGCCTCACCGGGCAGTTCGCCTCCGTCGACGAGACCCAGACCGGTGAGGAGAACCTGCGGATGACGGCGAGGCTGGCAGGCCTCTCGCGCAAGCAGGCCGAGCGGCGGGCCGAGGAACTCCTCGTCCGCTTCGGCCTCACCGACGCCGCCCGCCGTCTGGCCCGTACGTACTCCGGGGGCATGCGGCGGCGCCTCGACCTCGCGGCGGGACTCGTCGGCTCGCCCGAGCCCGGCGTCTTCTTCCTCGACGAGCCCACCACCGGTCTCGACCCGCGCAGCCGCCGGGAGCTCTGGCAGGTCGTCGGCGACCTCGCGACCCGGGGCGCCGCGGTGCTGCTCACCACCCAGTACCTGGAGGAGGCCGACAAGCTGGCCGACCGCATCGCCGTACTGGACAAGGGCCGGATCGTCGCCGAAGGCACCCCGGACACACTGAAGTCGCACACCTCCGGCCACCGCCTCGACGTGGTCCTCACCAGCCGCGAGGCCTACCTCCGGCTCGCCACCGGCGCCGTCCACCACTCCCCCGGGACGCTGACCCTGGGCCTGCCCACCGACGGCACGGCAGCCCATGTACGCGCCCTGCTCGACGAGATCGACCCGCACCGCACGGACGTGGACCGCTTCTCCGTGCACAGCGCGACCCTCGACGACGTGTTCCTGGCCCTCACCGCACAGACCACGGAGGCACCGGCCCATGTCTGACACACCCGGAGTCCTGACCCACGCCGCCGTCATGACCGGCCGCAGCCTGCGCATCAGCCGCCGCAACGTCGACGCCGTCATCACCTCGATGATGCTGCCGATCATGCTGATGCTGATCTTCGTCTACTTCTTCGGCGGCGCGATCGACACGGGCCCCGCCTACGACTCGTACGTCATGTACGTCGTCCCCGGAGTCCTGCTCCTGTGCGCGGGATTCGGCGCCTCCACCACGGCGGTCGCCGTGAGCGAGGACATGAAGGGCGGCATCATCGACCGCTTCCGCTCCCTGGACGTCGGCGGTACGCCGGTGCTCGCCGGGCACGTCGTGGCAAGCACCGTACGCAATCTGGTCTCCACCACCCTGGTCTTCGGCGTCGCCGTCCTGATCGGTTTCCGCCCGGCGGCCACCCCGGCCGGCTGGGCGGCCGTCGCCGCGGTGCTCCTCGCCTACATCACGGCGCTGTCCTGGATCTCCGCGGCCATCGGAATGCTCGCCAGAACCCCGGAAGCGGCCGGCGGGTTCACCTTCTTCATGTCGTTCCTGCCGTACCCGAGCAGCGCGTTCGTCCCGGTCGACAGCATGCCGGGCTGGCTCCACGGCTTCGCCGACCACCAGCCGATCACCCCGGCCATCGAATCGCTGCGCGGCCTCCTGCTGAACCAGCCGGTGGGCAACACCCCGTGGATCGCGCTCGCGTGGGCGACGGGAATCCTGGTGCTGGCGGTGGGGCTCTCGGGGGTGCTGTTCAGGGTGCGGACACGGTGACGGCGGGGGGCGACCCGAACCACTGCTCGTAGGCATCCATGACCTGCCGGTGCGTGGGGGCGGCCTGCGGCCCGAACAGCGGCTGCGCGGCCGCCAACGCCTGCCGGACCTGTTCGGCCACACCCGGGAGCAGGTGCCGGTTCGGCCCGCCCGCCGGCTCCTCCAGCACGAGCGCTCCCCGGATGACATCCGTGTACACCGACTGGGCCCGCTTGTAGTCGAGCAGCACGGGCAGATCCCGCCGCCAACCCGAAGTGGCGTCCGGCCGGGCCCCTTCGACCGCCGCCTCCCAGATCCCGCAGATCTCCTCCCGCTCCTCGTCCGCGTAGCGCATCAGGTGCAGATGCGTCGCCAGGTCGTAGAGCGGGTCGCCGATCATGGCGAGTTCCCAGTCGATGGTCCACAGGTCACCGCGGAGATCGACGATGAAGTTCGCCCGGTGCAGATCACCGTGGACGAGCACGAAGGGCCGGGACGTCAGCCCCCGCGCCCGGGGCTTCAGCCCTTCCAGGGCGGCGTCACTCACACCCAGCCGGTCGAACAGCGCGTGGTACGGGGCGCCGTGCTCCCGGTAGACCCGCTCCTGGGTGAACGCGATCAGGCTGACCAGGAAACCCGCACAGTCGCCTTCCTCGGGCCGGTCCTCGGGCCGGCAGATCCGCCCGATGTCGATCTCGTCCGTCTTGACCGCTGCCAACTCTCCAAAAAGTTGGCCGAGTTGGTCGCGATGCCGGTCGGAGAGCGGCCCGCTGGGCAGCACCCCCTGGCCCAGCGTGCTTCCCTCGATGAAGACCTGCAGCCGGGCCGCGCCGGCCTCGATGATTTCCGGAATCCTCCGCACTCGCCCCTGCAGGGCCCGCAGGAGGAGCTCCTCGGACCGGAAGCACCGGCGGTCGTACCAGAACAGCCCTGGACGCGGCTCCCGCACCTTGCCTCGCCTGGGCCGCACACCCGGGTCGCCGCCGGGCGGAAGCGGAATGACGTAGGTCTCGTGGTGGTATCCCTGGAGCGGGCCCTCGATCGCCCTGTCGCCGTAGTCCAGCCCGGCTCTCTCCGCCGCCGTCCGGCGGACCTCGGACACTGCGTCGACTGTCATGGATGGCGGCCTCGTGGGTACGGAACTGCGGAACTGACGAGGAAGGTACCGCGCTGATCGTCCGGGGCGGGGGAAATTGACGTCGTCGTCACTCCGTCGTTTCCGGCCGAGTGATTTCGCGTCGAACACTCGCCGTCGCCGTTCGAGCCGAGCTGGTGTTCCGCTCGCGCGGGGAACCGGCCGCACGGGCGAGCCCTTCGAGCGTGGAGACGCTGACCTCCGCTCCCACCTCGCGCAGTTCCCGGTACTTCCAGGCGTTCTCCGCGTAACCGAGGAAGGGCACTCCGGCCTTGCTGGCCGCCAGCCAGTCGGCGGCCGAGTCACCGATCATCAGCGCGTCCGCGGCGGCCACCCCGGTCGACTCCAGCGCGCGGTGCAGGCAGTCGGGGTCCGGCTTGAGCAGGGCCGGGTCCGGCCTGCGGCCGTGTATGTGGCCGTCGAAGAACTGGCCGAGACCGTCCCGGGCGAGGTAGGAGGCCACCGCCGCCGGCGAGTTGTTGGTGGTCACCGCAAGGCGCGTACCCGCCGCCTCCAGGGCCCGGATGAGCTCCGCCGCTCCCGGGGTCGGGGTGGCTCTTCCCGCCGCCACGACCTCCTCCTCGGTGAGCTGCTCGTCCAGCACGGCCATCAGCGCGCGGTCCTGCGGGTAGTGCTTGCGGACTGCCAGGAGCACGCCGAGCGGGTCGGCATCCCGCACGCTCGCGGCCACCGGCGCCGTCTCACGGCCGAGTGCCGCCAGCCGCCCGGAGAGCCGCTGCGCGACCCCCTCGGCCGAATGGCCGGCGAACAGCCGGCACATGGGGCCGTCGAAGTCGAAGAGGACGCATGCGGCGGATGAGAGGAGGGCATGCGGGTCGGTCGCGTGCGGTTGAATCACGTCGCTCCGTCCGTCGGGGCGCGGGCCGGGGCCGGCACTTCGCCTCCCCATACTGCCCGCGCCCCCCGCGGCAGAACTGGGTGAACACACGATCCCCGTATCAGGGCTCCAGGTTCAGGTCGGTCGCCACGGTGGTCCAGAGTCCCTCGAACCACTTCGATGACTCCGCGACGAAGGCCCCGTCCCGCGCCTCGCCGTCGCCGTTGAAGGTGAAGAGCGTCGAGTCGCTCCCCAGGACGTCGAAGAGCTCGACCGTGTTCCCGTCGATCTGCTCAGGCCGCCGGGTGACCGTGTAGTACGCGAACAGCGCCTCGGTGTCGTTCAGCAGGTAGATCTTCACGGGCGGGGTGAACGGCAGGGCCCGGAACGTCACTTCGACGTCGAGATCGCGCGTGCTGCGCATCGCCAGCAGGTGGTGCCGCATGGCCGCGCCCTGGATGTTGCGCAGATGCAGCCAGCGCTCGTGGACCTGCGCGGCGTCCTCGGCGTCATCGGCGGGCCGGGGGAACGCCAGGTCCAGATGGCGGTCCGGCAGCAGGATGCGCACCTTCACCGAGCGCGGCGTGAGACGGCCGGACCGGATCCGCTGCAGGGGCTCGGCCAGGGCGAGCGCGAGGGATTCCGCCGTGAGGCAGAGCGCGTCGATCCGCACCTCGGGTGCCCCGAACGCCGCCAGGATCTTCGGCCCGAGGAGGGCCGCCGTCTGCTGGGGCTCGTCGTCGTCGGCCTCGACGACGACGGGAGGGGGACCCGCGATACGCGGCGGGGCACCCCGGGTGACCGCGGTGAGCATGCCCTCGGACTTCAGATGCTCCACCGCCTTCCGGATCGCGCCCCGTTCGACGCCGAACTCCTGGACGAGCTGCGCCTGCGTCGGCATGTGGGCGCCGGTCTTGAGTACGCCGGTGCGGATCCGCTCCCGCAGGATGTCCGCCACCTCTTCCGAGGAGGGCTTCGTGGTGCCGTTCGTTGCTCCGCGCTCAGGGGTCACAACAGAACGCTACAACTTCTTGCCATCTAACGGAACTTGTTCCGAAGTTGGTTATGAACTGACACCAAGTGGGGACTCTTAGAAGTGAGTTGGCTGCCAACTCTGCCAACGTCCATTCGTACAGGGCACGTTCATCGCTGAATCCGTCCACCGCCGTACGGGTGCAGCTCGCGCATCGGCCGCTTCCCGGAGCCTTCGCTCCCCACCTCCTCAGGAGGGACCGCCATGCCCGTACTCATCTTCTTCCTCGAGCGGTATCTGGAGTGGAAATTCGGCGTCATGAGCACCGTCGCCATGTCGTTGCTGGTCGGCGGCTGGAAGGCCGGCAGTGAGCAGTGCACCACTGCCGGTGCCGTGCTGCTGGCCGTGCTCGTGGTGGGCGCGGCCCTCTAGAACATGTCCGGGCACCAGGGCCGCCGCGCCGTACGGAACACCGCCTCCGCCGAAGCCGCGGCGCCCGCCCGGTTCTCCTCCGCCCGGCCCAGTGCGGCGAGCCGCAGTGCCGACTCGTCGCCCAGGTACAGCGTCGCCAGATCCCCTACGTCCAGAGTGAGGTCGGCACTCTGTGTCGTGGGGGTGCAGGAGGCGCCGGACGGGGAGACGTCCAGCCGGAAACGGCCGGCCGTCAGGCCCGCCCCGTCCTGGATGTCCAGGACCAGCGTGGCCTCGGTCGCGTACGTGCGGGCCTCCAGGGCCCGGGGTACGTCCAGGAGGCGCAGCCACAGCCAGTCCGCCTGGGTCACGATGCGGGCGGCCCGGGGGTCCGGGAGGAGGAGGGGAAGCAGGTCGTCGGGGGCGCGGTGGCCGGTGCGGACCGTGGTGATCCAGTCGATCGAGCAGAGGAAGAGCCACAGGGCCCGTTCCGCCTCGGGGCTCACCGCGATCATGCTCTTCACCGTCGCCTTGTTCAACGGCTGCTTCGCGTCGCCCCAGTTGTCGTCGGCCCGGTAGGCGATCAGTCCGTCGACCTCACCGTCCGCCGAGCGGTGGACCGCGTAGAACGGCTCCTTCCACGGATCGTTCGGGGGCAGGTCGAGCCCGGTGTTGAGCTGCCACCATCGCTGGTCCCGGTTGATCACGCCCGGCTGACGGGCCGCGAGCCGGTCGTGGAGCGCGGGGCCGAGCTTGCGCACCTCCGCGCCGTCCACGAAATCGATCCGGCCGCCGTCCTCCTCCGACGGGACCGGCCGGCGCGGGTCCAGACCGGCCCGGGGGACGTCGATCTCCCACTGGGTGGTCCAGGTCGCCGGGCCGAAGCCGTACCGGCCGTAGATCGGGTACTCGGCTGCGAGGAGCGAGGCGACCACCTCACCCCGCTCCTTCGCCGCCGCCAGGTCCGCGGTCATCATCCGGCCGAGCAGTCCGCGGCGGCGGTGCGTGGGCGTCACCGTCACGCCGCTGATCGCGTCGGCCCGCACCGTGGCGCCGCCGACGACGGACAGTTCCTGGGCGAACGACCGGAACGTCGCCACACACCGCCCGGCGTCGAACACACCCTGGACGCGCGACAGGTCGGTATGCGCCAGACGCCCCTTGATCTCTTCTTCCGTCGGCACCGTGGAGTTCAGGAACCCGGTGCCCACCGCGCGCAGCCAGTCGGGGTACTCGGACTCGGTGACGGTACGGAGATCAAGGTTCATGGGCCCCACGCTAAGCAGAATCCCGCCGGAAAGTCGCGCGCATTTCGACGGGCTCCGGCACCCCCTTGAGCCGGTACCCCTTGAGCCGGTACGCCGGATCGAGCCGGTACGCCGGATCAGAACGCCGCGCGGATCCGGCCGACCTCCACGGCGCCGCCCAGCAGCGGTGCCCTGCCGATGCGGGACACCACCGGAGCGTCGACACCGAGCAGTTCCAGCGCACGGGCCAGCACCGGGCCCAGCGCACGCGTCGAACCGTCGTCGATCTTGAAGGCCAGCGCCCTGCCGTCCGCGAGCGCCACCGCCTGGACCGCCTCGGCGCCCATCTTCGAGAGCGTGCCGGGCACTTCGCGCATCAGCCAGGTGTCCGGGCGCCGCGTCCCGGCGACGAACTCCGGGTGCGCCCGCATCGCGTCGGCGACCCGGCGCTCCGCGGTGCCGGGCTCCGCCAGGACGAACGTACGGAACGCGCGGGCCAGGCCCACCAGGCCGATCGCCATCAGCGGGGCCCCGCAGCCGTCCGTGCCGACCGCCGCGACCGGCTCGCCCGCCGCTTCCGCGACCACCTGGCCGACGAGCTGCTGCAGCGGATGCGCCGGGTCGAGGTACGTCGAGGTGTCCCAGCCGTTCTGTACGCAGACGGCGAGCATCGCCGCGTGCTTGCCGGAGCAGTTCATCGTGAGCGGCTCCCGCACCCGCCCCGCGGCGAGGTACGCCTCCGCCTCCACCGGGTCCAGCGGAAGGTCCGGCGGGGTCTGGAGGTCGTCCGGCTTCAGTCCGTGCTCGGCGAGCATCGTGCGGACGAGGTCGAGGTGGAAGTCCTCCCCCGAGTGGCTCGCGGCGGCCAGTGCCAGCCGCTCCCCCGACAGGTCCAGCCCGGCCCTCAGGATCGCGGCGGCCTGCATCGGCTTGTTGGACGAGCGCGGGAAGACGGGGGCCGCCGGGTCGCCGAGCGCGTACTCCACACGTCCGTCGGCGGCCAGCACGACCAGCGATCCCCGGTGGTGGCCCTCGGTGAAACCGGACCGTACGACCTCGGCCAGGACCGGGAGCGCGGGGGACGCGGCGGGAGATATGGAGGTCATGGTGGCGGGTGGCCTTCCGGGGGCGGGGCGGGACCTGCCCCCGGAAGGGTCGCTTCAGGCGAGCAGATCGTCTACTTGTGCTTCTCCGTCACGGTACCTGCGGGCGATCTCCGCGCTGCAATCGTCCACGGTGCGCTGGAGCCGGTGCCGGCGCCGGGAGACCTGCTGTTCGTAGCGGACGAGCCGTCCCATCGCGGTGAGCAGCTCTTCGTCCGTCCGGGCGTCGAGGTCGGACAGTTCGACCTCGGCGAGCGTGTCCGCGGCCAGCTGCCGGTACTCGTCGCTGCGCGGCGTGGTGAGGGTGACGTGCCGCGCCGAGGAGCGGTGGACGGACGGGGTGTCGGCGAGGATCTCCGAGAGCCGGTCCACCACCGGCGACTCCGGCCCGGAGCGGCCGGCGAGCTCGGCACGCAGGATGTCGATCCGGCCCTGGACCAGACGGCGTACGTAACTCAGGTCCGCCTCGTCGCGTTGCGCGTCACGGCGGAGCGTGCGCAGTTCCGGCAGCCTCAGTCCGCGGAACTCGGGCTGCGGACGCACGGAGGCGAGTCCTTCCCCGGCCCCGCCGTTCCCCGTCTGTCCCGGTACGGACAGGGGTCCGGCCAGTGTCGTGGGCAGCTGCGCGGACAACGGGCCCTGTGCGGGCGAGGCGCCGGTCCGCTGTACGGGCGGGCGCACGGTACCGGGAGTACGTGTCACCGGTACGACTCCGGGTGATGGCCCGGTTCCATGTGTGGTCATGATGTTCCGTCCCCTCGACCGGTGCGTCGGCACACCGACATCGTGCATCGTGCCACTACGCACGGTGCTCACGCAGGTGCTCTGTACCCGTTCAGCCCAAGATAGGTTGGTCTGTATGCGTGCAGTGATACAGAGAGTGGACGGCGCGAGCGTCGCCGTCGCGGGCACCTCCGACGATCCGTCGGGGGCGGGAACCGTCGGCGAGATCGTCGGTGAGGGACTGTGTGTGCTGGTGGGGGTCACTCACGGGGACACCGCGGAGAAGGCGGCGCAGCTTGCCCGCAAGCTCTGGACCCTGCGGATCCTGGAGGGCGAGAAGTCCTGCTCGGACGTGAATGCACCACTTTTGGTCATTTCGCAGTTCACTCTCTACGGGGACGCCAGGAAGGGCCGCAGGCCCACCTGGAACGCCGCCGCCCCCGGCGAGGTCGCCGAACCGCTGGTGGACGAGGTGGTGGCGCAGTTGCGCGCACTGGGCGCACAGGTGGAGACGGGCCGCTTCGGGGCGGACATGCGTGTCTCGCTCACGAACCACGGCCCGTTCACCGTACTGATCGACGTGTAGCAGCGCGGGTGGACAGCCGCGCGTAGGAGGTCTACGGCTCGACGACCGTCTCCTGGGCCGCCGCGGTGTCACCCGCGATCAGTTCCGCGTCCACGGCCACGTTCCGCTTCACCAGCGCCAGGGCGATCGGGCCCAGCTCGTGGTGGCGGGCCGACGTGGTGATGAAGCCGAGCTGACGGCCGTCCTCCCCGTCGGCGGCCAGCCGGACCGGCGTTCCGTGGCCGGGCAGGAACACCTCGCTGCCGTCCAGGTGCAGGAAGACCAGCCGGCGCGGCGGCTTCCCCAGGTTGTGGACACGGGCGACCGTCTCCTGCCCCCGGTAGCAGCCCTTCTGCAGATGCACGGCGGTGCCGATCCAGCCCAGCTCGTGCGGGATGGTCCGGTGGTCGGTCTCGAAGCCGAGGCGCGGACGGTGCGACTCGATGCGCAGCGCCTCGTACGCCAGGATGCCGACGGCGGGACCGTGCCCGGCGGCGTACGTCTCCAGGTCGGCGCGCGGCAGGAAGAGGTCACGGCCGTGCGGCGTCTCCCGTACGGCGACACCGTCCGGGACCTCGGCGATGGACCCGGCCGGGAGATGGACGACGGCGAAGTCCTCGGTGCGGTCGGCGACCTCGACCCGGTAGAAGAACTTCATCGACTCCAGATAGGCGATCAGCTCGCCCTGCGTCTCCGGCTCGACGTGCATCCACACCGTCGTGCCGTCGTCGACGAGGTAGAGGGCGTGCTCGATGTGCCCGTTGGCGGAGAGGATCAGCGCCTCGGTCGCCTGGTTCGGCGCCAGGTCACTGACGTGCTGGGTGAGCAGCAGGTGCAGCCAGGTCAGGCGGTCGCCGCCGGTGACCGTGACGACACCCCGGTGCGAGAGGTCGACGAGGCCGCGGCCGTCGGCAAGCGCGCGTTGCTCGCGGAACAGGTCGCCGTAGTGCGCGGCGACGCCTTCGTCGCGCCCTTCGGCGGGGACGGCGCCGGGCAGGGACAGCAAGGGGCTCTTCATGCGACCAGCGTACGACTCGGGCTACGGCTCGCTACGGGGCGCCTCTGCCGGAGCGGCCCCCTCGGGGCCGGCGTCCGCCTCTTCCGCGGCGTCCGCCGCCTTCGCCGCACAGTCCGCGCAGCGGCCGAAGATCGCGAAGTGCTTCATGTCGGTCTCGAAGCCGAACGCGCCGCGGAGCTTCGCGGTGAAGTCGGCGACCACGTCTACATCGGCCTCGATGACGTTCGTACAGTCCCGGCAGACCAGGTGGATGTGGTGGTGGCGGTCGGCCAGGTGGTACGTCGGAGCCCCGTGCCCCAGATGCGCGTGGCTGACCAGCCCGAGCTCCTCCAGGAGCTCCAGGGTCCGGTAGACGGTGGAGATGTTCACGCCCGACGCGGTCCTGCGCACCTCGCAGAGGATGTCGTCGGGCGTCGCGTGCTCCAGCCGGTCGACCGCCTCCAGGACAAGCTGACGCTGCGGCGTCAGCCGGTAGCCACGCTGCCGAAGATCGGTCTTCCAGTCGGTGCTCACCACAGGCCCAGTGTAGGGCGGGGCCGGACACCGGCACGTCTGTGCCGGAAAGCCGGGAAGCCGGTCAGCTCCTACTTGAAGAAGGCGATGCCGTCGTCAGGCAGGTCCCCGAGGCCCCTCGCCATCTCGGCGACCTCCTCCGGAGTGACGACCTTCTTCAGGTGCGCCGACATGTACGGCCGCAGCTCCACATCGGGGGTGGCCTTCTCGCCGACCCACATCAGGTCGCTGTTCACATAGCCGTAGAGCCGCTTGCCACCGCTGTACGGGCCGGAGGCCGCGGTGCGGGCCACCGCGTCGGTGACCACGTCGATCTGCGGCTTCTGCTTGGCCAGCTCGCCGTACCAGATCTCGACGATGCCCTGGTCGCGGACCATGACGATCTCGACCTTGCGGTCCTTGTCGATGCGCCAGTAGCCGGACTCGGTCTCCAGCGGCTTGACCTGCTTGCCCTCGGCGTCCAGCACCCAGGAGTGCGAGACGTACTCGAGGAAGTCCCGGCCGTCGTGGCTGAAGGTGACTTCCTGGCCGAAGTTGCACTTCTCGGCGCCGGGGAAGTCGGAGACGCCCGCACCCGCCCAGTTGCCGAGGAGGAAGGCCAGCGGCACGAGGTCCGGGTGGAGGTCGGACGGAATCTCGATCATGAGCGGCTCAGTCGATCTGTGAGGTGTACGGGCAGGTGTTCGGCGAGGGTCAGCGCTGGCCCTGGTACAGCTTCTTCACGGTCACTACGGAGAAGGCGAGCACGCCGACGCAGACCAGGATCAGCAGGGCGGAGAAGAATGCCTCAAGCACGGGGAGCTCCTCGGGACTAACGACGTGACGGCGGTACAGGACCGGGCCCCCAGCCTAATGGGTGGGGGCCCGGCACGGCGGTCCGGGGTTTCCCCCGGGCGCGGTCAGCCCAGCAGCTGGTTCTGCAGGACGACGGTCTGGTGGAACGGAACCGTTTCCGTGCCCGCCGCGCCCTTCCGGGTGTGGACGACGAGGGCGACGGTGTCCCCGGCCAGCACGTACGCGTGGCGGACCTGCTCCGCGCCGTACGGCTTCGCCTCGGTGTACACGCGGGGCGTGGTGTACTCCACGCCGCCCGTGCCCGGCCATTCGTCGTCGGTGGCGGCCTCGGTGAGCCCGGCGAGCGGCTGCGGGTACGACTCGTCCCCGAAGAGCTCGTCCTGGAACTCGGTGGAGTACGCCACCGAGTTGAACTGGAGCAGATAGACCCGGGACGACGTGCCGTCCGGCATGGTCCAGCTGCGGGCCGCGATGTGCCGCAGGGCGGAGTCGGTCAGCCGCTGGGTGATCTCCGCCCGGTCGTCCTTCGGGTACTCGGAGACGTACTGCGCGGTGGTGACCCAGCCGTCGGCCTTCTTGTCCACCTTCGCACCGGCCGGGGCCGGCAGGAGGAGGCGCCGCAGGTCGGCGTGGTGGACCTCCGCGGTGTTGGCGTCACTGAACGGGCGGAGCGCGTCGGCCGGGAGGGCGGGCAGGGTCAGCCGGGGGTAGTCCCAGCGCCCGTCGTCCTCGGTGGCCAGTCCGGGTACGTCGGTGCGCTTCATCGACGTGATGCCCGCGGCCGTGCCGGCGCCGAGACCCCCGAGGACCAGCACGGCGGCGGTCCACCGGGCGACGGCCCGCAGCACCCGGCGCGGCGGCCGGGGCGGGACCTGCGGGAGGTCCTGCTGCGGGTCCTGGTGGTCCTGCTGCGGCGGGTCCTGCTGAGGCGCCTGCTGCGGGAGGTCCTGCGAGGGCGGGTCCTGCGGCACCGGAGGCGGGGGCAGCGGGGGGAGGTCCTTGGCGGGGGCGGCCTCGTCGATCGGTTCCGCCGTCTTCTCGGTCATACGTACTCCCCCGGGGACGTGATGTGCTCCAGCTGGTCCTTCAGCAGTTCGGCGACAGCGGCCTTGTCGAAGGGCTTGATGCCGGCCGCCGAGACGCTGATGCCCAGCTCACCGTCGTACGCCATGCAGACCATGTTCTCGAGCTTGTCCTTGCTGTCCTTGGGCGTCAGGAAGCACGTGGCCTTGCGCGTCTGGCCCGTGATCTTCGGCCCGTCGCGGAAGATGCCGAGGGCGTCGAAGAGCTCCCGCTTGAAGGTGTAGAGATCCCGGACGGCCTTCTTGTCCTTCATCCGCATGATCTGGGTGGTCACGACCAGGTCGTTGGACTCCGACACGTACGAACGGGCGGCGAAGCCCTGCACGCGGAGCTTGTCCACCCGCTTGTCGAACTCCCGGCGCTGCTTGCCCGCGAGCCCGCGGTTGGACTGCTTCATCGCGGCGGCGGCCTCCTTGCCGCTGACCTCGCCGTCGTTGCCGAGATCCTCGACATCGGGTCCGAGCCGGTAGCCGGCGGGAACGGGCAGCATCAGCTTGCCGAGCTCCGTGTCGGCCCGGCCCCGGTCGGTGCCGGCTGCCGGGTCCTTGAGCGGCCCGTGATCGGCCATGTCCCAGACGGTCGTCTCGACGGACCGGTCCGCGCCGTCGACCGTGATCGCCGTGTACGCGGCCGCACCGCCGACGGCACCGATCACCAGGACGGCGGGAAGCGCGGTGAGGAGGATCCGGCGGACCTTGCCCGGACGTGCCGGGGCGTCCTGGAGCGGAGACGCGTCGGGCGCCTCGGCTGTCGCGTCTGCGGTTGCGTCGGCGGCGGGCGGAATGACGTCGTTCACAGGAGCTCCAGCTGTCGCTCGGCCAGCGTCCGGATGTCCTTCTTGCTGATCGGCTCGGTGTCGAAGACGTTGATCTCGACCATGATGTCGCCGCGGTGCATGACGGCCCTGGCCCTGTAGAGCGGCATGTAGCCGGGCTCCCGGTGGACGCCGTACAGGTAGTAGCGGCCGCTGGCGCTGCCCTTGACCGGATCGCCTTCGTTGCCGGCGCCGCGCTCCTTCGAGGCCATGTACGAGCGCTGGCCGTCGGCGTACGACGACGCCTCGGCGATCGCCCCGGACCGGAACTGGACGAGCCGCACGTTGGCCTCGCGGTGCGCGCCCTTCTTCCAGGCGGCGCCCGCGATCCGGCGGACGTCGGACTCCAGGAGGTACTCGAGCTGGGAGTCCTCCTCCTTGAAGATCCGCGCGTAACTGTCCACGCTCACCCAGCCGTCGTTCAGCCAGTCCGTGTCCTTGCTGTCGCTCCAGCCGGCCGGCCGCTTCATGACCAGCTTGCGCAGATCGCCGCCCGTCCGCACCTGGCGGTCCTGAGAGGCCGGCAGGGGTGCCGGGACCTTGTCCGCGGGCAGCGACTTCGCCGGGTAGGCCAGCTCCGCCTGCGACAGCGCGGGCAGCGCCGTCGGGGGCCGCTCGGCCTGGACGCCGTAGCCGACAGCCGTGCCGCCCGCGATGCCGAGCAGCGCTGCCGCGGCGATCAGCAGGGTCGTGCGCCCGCGCGGGCGCACGCGTACGGATGGGGCGGACGGCTCAGCAGGTTCGGCGGGCACTGCGGACACGGCGGTTCCGGCGGGCGCTGCGGGTGCTGCGGGCTCAGCCGGTTCGGCGGGTCCTGCCGGCGCTGCCGGTTCGGCAGGCACTGCAGGAATGGTGTCGTTCGGTTCCAAAAGGGTCCCCCCAAAGAGACCTGAAGCGCGGGTTCCATTACCTGCGCACACAACTGACCCACAGGTCCCGGGGGAGGTTGCCCGACCGACGATTACAGTTCGGTACATGTCGAAGAAGCTCGTGATCAAGGTGACTGCCGGGGCGGATTCCCCCGAGCGCTGCTCGCAGGCCTTCACCGTGGCGGCCGTGGCCGTCGCCAGTGGGGTCGAGGTCTCGCTCTGGCTGACCGGCGAATCCGCCTGGTTCGCACTGCCGGGCCGTGCCGCCGAGTTCGAACTGCCGCACGCCGCGCCGCTGCCCGATCTGGTCGACTCGATCCTGGCCGGCGGCCGGATCACGCTCTGCACGCAGTGCGCGGCACGGCGCGACATCACGGAGAAGGACGTCCTGGAGGGCGTGCGCATCGCGGGCGCCCAGGTGTTCGTGCAGGAGGCCATGGCGGACGGCACGCAGGCCCTCGTCTACTGACCCTGGTGCGGGAGTTGCTCTACCGGCGGTGCTTCTTGTCGTCGAGCTCGTCCCACCACTCGTCCGACTTGGGGTCGCCGGAGGGGTCGTCCCACCAACGGTCGTCCGGCCCCCGCCGGTTGGCGACCATGGCCGCGACGGGCGGGATGACCATGGCGACCACGCACATGGCCACCGCCGCGGGGACGGACCAGAGGCGCACGAAGGCCCAGGCGGAGACGAAGAGGACGAGGCATCCGCCCATCAGCAGGAAGTAGGCGCGACGGCGTCGGGCGTACATGCCTCCAGCGTAGAACGGATCCGGCCGTCCGGCGGGGCCCGGACGGCGCGAAGGGCCGCACCCCTGCTCAGGTGGCGTCCAACCCCCTGGGGTGCGGCCCTCCGGCCGGTCGTGCGCGGAAACTACACGGCGATGGCGACCTCGGCGAGGCCACCCGTCTGCGCCACGACCGTGCGGTCGGCGGTGCCGCCCGGGACCAGGGCGCGGAGCGTCCACGTGCCCTCGGCCGCGTAGAAGCGGAACTGTCCGGTCGCCGAGGTCGGAACCTCGGCGGTGAACTCACCGGTCGAGTCCAGCAGTCGGACGTAGCCGGTGACGGGCTGGCCGTCACGGGTCACGCTGCCCTGGATGGTCGTCTCGCCCGGCTTGATCGTCGAAGCGTCGGGGCCGCCGGCCTGTGCTCCACACATGGTGTTCTGTCCTTCTGGTCGGGGTGCTGATCAGGTCCTGCGGACTTACTTGTTGGCGCCGAGCTCGATCGGCACACCGACGAGGGAGCCGTACTCGGTCCACGAACCGTCGTAGTTCTTGACGTTCTCCTGGCCGAGCAGCTCGTGCAGCACGAACCAGGTGAGCGCGGAGCGCTCACCGATGCGGCAGTAGGCGATGGTGTCCTTGGACAGGTCCACCTGCTCGTCCTCGTAGAGCGCCTTGAGCTCGTCGTCCGAACGGAACGTGCCGTCGTCGTTGGCGTTCTTCGACCACGGGATGTTGCGGGCGCTCGGCACGTGGCCGGGGCGCTGCGACTGCTCCTGCGGGAGGTGCGCCGGGGCGAGCAGCTTGCCGCTGAACTCGTCGGGCGACCGCACGTCGACCAGGTTCAGGCTGCCGATGGCCTTCACGACGTCGTCGCGGTAGGCGCGGATCGACTCGTCCTGGGCCTTGGCCTTGTACTGGGTGGCCGGGCGCGTCGGGACGGCGTCGGTCAGGTCGCGGGAGTCGAGCTCCCACTTCTTGCGGCCGCCGTCGAGCAGCTTGACGTTCTCGTGGCCGTACAGCTTGAAGTACCAGTACGCGTACGAGGCGAACCAGTTGTTGTTGCCGCCGTAGAGGACGACGAGGGTGTCGTTCCCGATGCCCTTCTCGGACAGCAGCTTCTCGAAGCCGGCCTGGTCCACGAAGTCACGGCGGACCGGGTCCTGGAGGTCCTTCGTCCAGTCGATCCGGATCGCGTTCCTGATGTGGTTCTTCTCGTACGCCGAGGTGTCCTCGTCGACCTCGACGATGGCTACCTGCTGGTCGTCGATGTGGGCCTCGACCCAGTCGGCGTCGACCAGAACGTCTGCGCGGCTCATGTGTTTCTCCTCCGGGGCAGTCTGCGGCGGGGTGATGCGGTGTGCGAAGTGCGAGGTGTACGCGCAGGTGCTGGGAGCGGACGCGTACGGGGAGGCACGGGTTCGGCCCTGACATCGTCGAAGGGCCGGGCGAAGCGGGAGGACGTCCCGCTCAGAAAGTGCGACAGAGCATGGCGGCGACGCGGCACAGGTCTACTGCCCGCCGCTTCGTGAGGTCCGCCTGTCGCTTCATGTGTCCGATCGTAGGGAGGTACGGGCGGAGATGTCACCGTCGTGTCGGATGATGAGACACGATCGTCCGCGATGCGAGACGAGGTACCGATCGGAGGCGCGCCTGGCGGGTCCACCGACGGTTCGGGCCGCACAGTCATCTACGGGTCGGACGGGGGCGTCTCAGTATCTGGATCGGCCCGTCACGCGCGCCCTCGCGGTCCCCCCCTACCCCGTCCCGCCCGGGGCTATCCGCCGCTGCTCCCGGTGGAGCCGTCACCCGGCGAGTTCGATGTCCGAGCCCGTCACCGAGATCCTCAGGCCGTCCTCGGCCACTTCGATCTTCTCCAGCTTCAGCCCGGCCGGCAGACCGCCGATCTCACGCTGGAAGTCGGTCTTCTTGCGGACCAGCCCCTCCAGACCGGGGATGCCCTCACCCGGTACCTCGTCCGCGTGAACCTTGACGGTGTCGCCGTCGACCAGGGTGACGGTGGACAGCACGCTGCGCGAGACCGAACGGCCCAGCAGCGGGATCTCGACCGATCCGGAGACCTTCACCTTGCCGTTGCCGCCGTACGCGACGGTGACCCCGTTGTCCGCCGCCTTGGTGAGGTCCTCGTACGAGACGACGGCCGTCCCGGTCGCCCGGGAGGCCGTCGCGCTGGTGTAGCCGGCGCCCAGCTTCACCTGGTGCAGCTGGGCCTGGATCTCACTGATCCGTATCGAACGGCCGCCCGCGCTGGTCCGTACGCCGCTGACCTTGACGTCGACCTGGTCGAGCTCGGATCCGGCGATCTGGGTCAGGAAGGGGAAGCCCTTGATGTCGACCTCGGTCGAACCGGTCTCCGCACCGCCGAACGAGACCCTGTCCGCGGCCTCGGACTCCGCGAAGTACACCGCCGCCCTGTCCAGGGCGACGAATATGCCGCCAAATACCACAGCCATGATCAGCAGTATTCGCAGTGCGCGCATGCCTGTTGCTCCCCCACTCCGACCGGCCGGACCCTCGTGCCCGTGAGCCTACTGCCGCTGCGCGGCGCGCCCGGAGTGATCGACGAGCAAGCGGCCCGGCCGGTTCCCCCCGATCGGAAACAGGGCGGGTGCCATGGGCGGCATCAGGCGATCGCACGGCCGATCAGGTAGACGGCGGGAGCCGCGGCGGTGAGCGGCAGCGCCACTCCGGCCGTCATGTGCACGAACCTTGACGGGTAGTCGTAGCTCGCCACCCGCAGACCGATCAGCGCACAGCCTCCGGCCGCGAGCCCGAGGAACGCGCCCTGCGTGCCGATACCGGTGAGCCCGCCGACAGCGGCTCCGGCGCCCGCCGCGACGAGCAGCGCGACGACGACCGAGGCCGGACCCGGCAGCGGAAGGGCCCTGACGAGCACGGCCACCGCGACCGCGATCCCGCCCACCGTCACCGCGTCCGGGGCCGCCGCGAGGTGACCGGCGGCCAGGACGGCGAGCGCGGCCGAGGCGACGGTGGCGGTCAGGCCGTACATCCGCTCGTCGGCCCCGGCATGGCTGCGCAGCTGGAGTACGAGGGTGAGCAGCACCCACACGCCGAGCGTGCCGAGAATGGCCGCCGGGGCGTTGTCCCGGCCCGCGGCGAGCAGGACGACGTCCGCGACGAACCCACCGGCGAACGCGAGGGCGATGCCCTGCCGGGCGGGCCACATGCCGTTGAGCCGGAACCATCCGGCCGCTGTCACGGCCTGGAGCAGGACCAGCGGTACGAGCAGGGCGTACGGCCCGATCGCGGCGCCGAGGGCGATCAGGAGGCCGAGGCCCGCCGTGATCGCGGCGGGCTGCATCCCGGGCGCGATGATCGGCGAACGACCCTCGGCGCGGGCCCGCTGCGCGTCGGTGATCCGGCTGTTGCCCAGCGTCGTGGGCGCGCTGTAGCCGGAGCCGCCCTGCACGGGTGCCCCCGCCGGGCCGGCCGGAGCCTCCGGGACGAACGGGACCTCGGGCGGCAGCGGGTACGAACCCGAGGTGCTGCCCTGCGAGGCGAACTGCGAGCCGGACTGCGGGCCGGAATGCGAGCCGGTCTGCGGGGCCGGCTGCGGAACGGGCTGCGCGGCCTGCTGGTACGCCGCCTGCTGCGGGTACGGGGCGGCGTGCGGTGCCTGCTGGTACGCGGCCTGCTGCTCCGGCCGGATCGTCGGCTGGTACTGGGTGTCCCACGTCTGGCCCTGCCACGTCTGGGTCGCACCCTGGTCGGTGTGCCCGGGCGCACGGCCCTGCGGGTTCACCGGCTCCTGGGGTGCCGCCGGCTGCTGCGGCGCCTGCCCGGCCGGCCACGCGGAGCCGTCCGGAGCGACGCCGTACGGCGCGGAGTCGTAGGGGGCGGCGTCGTAGGGCTCCTGATCGCCGTACGGCGCCTGCTGCCCGTACTGAGGGGGCTGCTGCCCGTACTGGGGCGGCTGCTGCCCGTACGGATACTGCTGATCGCTGTTGCTCATGGTCTGCGGTTCACCCTCCTGCGAACGGCGGGAGCACCTCGACCGTGCCGCCCTCGGCAAGGCGTACGGTCTCATGGCCACGGGTCCCGACGGGGTTTCCGTCGATCAGGAACGAGCACCTCTGCAGTACCCGCGTCAGCTCGCCCGGGTGCCGCTCCCGCGCCCCGTCGAGCGCCTCGGCGAGCGTCGCCGCCGCGTACGGCTCCTCCGCGGTTCCTGCGGCGGCCTTGGCCGCGGCCCAGTAGCGGATCGTCCCCGCTGCCATGGCGACACCCCTTTCCTCGTGCGTCAGCTGTCCATCATGAATCACGCCGACGCCGTCCAGTCCGCGATACGGGTGAGCAAGCTCTCGTCCGCCGCGTTCTCCGCGTGCCCCATCCCGCGCTCCAGCCACAGCTCCGCCGTGCCCCGTGCGGCTTCGGCCAGCATCCGGGGGTGGTCGAGCGGGAAGTACGGGTCCTGGTCGCCGTGCACGATCAGCAGGGGGGCCGGTGCGATCAGGGGGACCGCCTCGACCGGGGAGAGCGGGACCGGGTCCCAGTCCTTGCGGTCGATCCGGGTGCGGAAGCCGTAACGGCCGACGATGCGGCCGGCGGGCCGCGTGACCACCCAGTGCAGGCGTCGCATCGGAGCCGTCCCCCGGTAGTACCAGCGGGCGGGAGCGCTGACGGAGACCACCGCGTCCGTGTGCGCTTCTGTGCGCCCCGCGTGCGCCCCAGCGCGCCGGCCCACTCTTCCGGCTCCCGCGGTGGAATCCGTCCCGACCGGATCCGGTACGTCCTGCGCCGTATACAGAGCAGCGTGCCGAAGCACCACGGAACCACCCATCGAGAATCCGACCGTAACGATCCGCCGGTGTCCCAGCGACCTCGCCCAGGCCACCGCGGCGGCCAGGTCCAGCACCTCGCGGTCGCCCACCGTGGACCGTCCGCCGGACCTCCCGTGCCCCCGGAACGAGAACGTGATCACGGCCGCACGCTGGGAGAACACCTCGGCGGCGCGCCGCACGGCCGGCCGGTCGACGGAGCCGGTGAAGCCGTGTGCGACGACGATCGCCGTACCGGCGGATCCCCCGTCCACACCGGCTGCGGAACCTGGCGTACACGGGGTGTACACCGCCTCGATACGGACGCCGTCACCGGTCAGCAATGTGGTGCGCCGGGCGGTCCGCGTGATCGAGGGAACAAAAGAACTCGTGAATCGACCCTCGGACACAGAACTCATGTGGGCTATTCTGCTGCGAAGAGGATCCGGGCAGAGTTGCCCCCGGGTCCTTTTGTGCTTTCCGCGCGTTGTTACGGAGACGTTTCAACAAGCTCAGCGGTCCCCGGGTGCGGGGCCGCACCGTAAAAACCGTATGACGGCCACCGCAGGGTGAACGTCCGTACGGAAGTACGAAGAGTGCCGCATACTCCCCCGGGTCCGCCCCGGGAGTGCCCCTCTCGCAGGGAACGAGGAGGACCGACGTAATGGGCGAGCGAACCGTGCACGATCGACCGACGACCCAGGCAGGTGGGCGGCGATGAGTTCACTGCTGCTTCTGACGAATGCCCTTCAACCGTCGACGGAGGTGCTCCCCGCCCTCGGCCTTCTGCTGCACAGCGTGCGGGTCGCTCCCGCCGAGGGACCCGCTCTCGTCGACACCCCTGGTGCCGACGTCATCCTCATCGACGGCCGCCGCGACCTCCCGCAGGTGCGCTCGCTGTGCCAGCTGCTGCGGTCCACCGGACCCGGCTGTCCGCTGATCCTCGTCGTGACGGAGGGCGGCCTCGCGGCCGTCACCGCCGACTGGGGCATCGACGACGTCCTGCTGGACACCGCGGGCCCCGCGGAGGTCGAGGCCCGGCTGCGGCTGGCCACCGGCCGCCAGCAGATCACCGCCGACGACTCCCCGATGGAGATCCGCAACGGCGATCTGTCCGTCGACGAGGCGACCTACAGCGCCAAGCTCAAGGGCCGGGTCCTCGACCTGACCTTCAAGGAATTCGAACTGCTCAAGTACCTCGCGCAGCACCCCGGCCGGGTCTTCACCCGCGCCCAGCTGCTGCAGGAGGTCTGGGGCTACGACTACTTCGGAGGTACGCGAACGGTCGACGTCCACGTTCGGCGGCTGCGCGCCAAGCTCGGCCCCGAGCACGAGTCGCTGATCGGCACCGTCCGCAACGTCGGCTACCGCTTCGTCGCACCGGAGAAGGTCGAACGGGGCGCCGAGGAGGCCAAGGCCAAGGCGGCGGCGAAGGCGGTGGAGGAGGACGTAACCCGTTCGGAGCAGTCCATGGAAGCCGGGATCACGGAAGAAGCCCCGGTCCGACCTGCCAAGCGGTAGGTCGATCCGCGTAGACTGCCGCGCGTGGCCAAGGTGACGCGGGACGATGTGGCGAGACTGGCGGGGACGTCGACCGCGGTCGTCAGCTACGTCATCAACAACGGACCCAGGCCGGTTGCCCCGGCCACGCGCGAGCGGGTACTCGCCGCGATCAAGGAGCTGGGGTACCGGCCCGACCGGGTCGCCCAGGCCATGGCCTCGCGGCGGACCGACCTCATAGGCATGATCGTGCCGGACGCGCGCCAGCCCTTCTTCGCGGAGATGGCGCACGCCGTCGAACAGGCGGCCGCCGAACGCGGGAAAATGGTGCTCGTCGGCAACTCCGACTACCGCGACGAGCGCGAGGTCCACTATCTGCGCGCCTTCCTCGGCATGCGGGTCTCCGGGCTGATCCTCGTCAGCCAGGGCCCCAGCGAGCGGGCGGCGGCCGAGATAGAGGCCTGGGACGCCCGCGTCGTCCTGCTGCACGAGCGGCCCGAGGCGATCGACGACGTCGCGGTCGTCACGGACGACATCGGTGGCGCACAGCTCGCCACCCGCCACCTCCTGGAGCACGGCAACGCCTACGTGGCGTGCCTCGGCGGCATGGAGTCGACCCCGGTGGTCGGCGACCCGGTCGCCGACCACATCGAGGGCTGGCGCCGGGCGATGCACGAGTCGGGGCGGTCCACGGACGGCCGGCTCTTCCACGCCCCGTACAACCGCTACGACGCCTACCAGGTGGCCCTGAAGCTGCTCGCGGGCCCGGACAGGCCGCCGGCGATCTTCTGCTCGACGGACGACCAGGCCATCGGTGTGCTGCGGGCCGCGCGCGAGCTGCGGATCGATGTGCCCGGGGAGCTCGCGGTCGCGGGCTTCGACGACGTGAAGGAGGCGGGCCTGACGGATCCGCCGCTGACGACCGTCTTCTCGGACCGTCCCGCGATGGCACGGGCGGCCGTGGACCTGGTCCTCGACGACTCGCTCCGGGTCTCGGGGTCCCGGCGCGAGCGTCTGAAGCAGTTCCCGTCCGCGCTCGTGGTGCGGCGCTCGTGCGGCTGCGGGGAACCGACGGTCACGGCGCCGTAGCCGCGCGTCCCTTATATGGGGCATACACGGTTCTGCCGGGCTTCTCAGGACGTACTCAGGTCCTTCTCATGTTCGCCGACCACTCTCGTAGACATGACCGACAGCCACCGCCCGAGCGGCGAGTACCCGATGTACCCCTCGTACGGCAACGGCGAGGCGGCCTACCCGCCGCCGCCGGCGTACGAACCCGCACAGCAGAACGCCGCGGAGCCCGGCCCCCACGCCTGGCCCGCCCCCCAGCCCGCCTCCGCTCCGGACCCGGCCCCGGCCCCGGCGCGCAGGGTCAAGCGGCCCCTCGCCCTCCTCGTGGCCGTGGCGATCGCCGCGGCGGCGATCGGCGGCGGCACCGCGACCCTCATCGGCGAGCTCGCGGACGGCGGCTCGAACAGCACCGGCTCCGGCAGCGTCGTCAGCGGCACCAACGTCTCGCAGAGCAGCGCGGGCACCGTCTCCGGCGTGGCGGCGGCCGTCTCACCGGCGATCGTCGAGATCAGCGCGAGCTCCTCGGCGGGTGACGCCACCGGCTCCGGCGTCGTCATCACCTCGGACGGCGAGATCATCACCAACAACCACGTGATCGCGGGGGCCTCGGAGATCAAGGTGGCCCTCAGCACCGGCAAGACGTACACCGCCGACGTCGTCGGCACGGACGCCGACAAGGACCTGGCGCTCATCAAGCTCCAGGACGCGAGCGGACTGAAGACCGCCTCCCTCGGCGACTCCTCCGCGGTGAAGGTCGGCGACCAGGTCGTGGCGATCGGCTCGCCCGAAGGCCTCACCGGCACGGTCACCAGCGGCATCGTCTCGGCACTGGACCGCGACGTCACGGTCGCCAAGGACGAAGACAGTTCCGGTCAGGAACAGCAGCAGCAACAGGGCGGCGGGAACTGGCCGTTCGAGTTCGGCGGACAGCAGTTCAACGGCGACACGGGTACGTCCAAGACCACGTACAAGGCCATCCAGACCGACGCCTCGCTCAACCCCGGCAACTCCGGCGGCGCGCTCATCAACATGAACGGCGAGATCATCGGCATCAACTCCGCGATGTACTCCCCCAGTTCGGCGAGCGCCTCGGGCGGCTCGGCGGCGGGCAGCGTGGGCCTCGGCTTCGCCATCCCGGTCGACACCGTCAAGGCCGACCTGGACACCCTGCGGGCCGGCAACGGCTCCTGACGAGGAGGTCCCGAGTGAACCCCGACCCCGACACCGCGGCCACCGGCCCGTCCGGCCTGGCCCTCCCCCTCGCCCTGGCAGCCGAACTGGCCGCCCGGCATCCCACCGCGGACGGTCCCCGCCCCGCGGAGGTCCGCACCCCCACCGCCACCACCGGCCGCGGGCGCCGTGCCGCGCGACGCCGTGCGGCGGCCGTGCGAGGCTGAGAGCGCAGCACACAGGAACCGTCATGCGAAGGAAGAGGACGAAGCAGCGATGAGCCCCGCCGAAGACGATCCGCAGCGCGTTCTGATCGTCGACGACGAGCCCGCCGTGCGCGAGGCCCTGCAGCGCAGCCTCGCCTTCGAGGGATACGGCACCGAGGTCGCCGTGGACGGATACGACGCCCTCGCCAAGGCGGAGTCGTACGCCCCCGACCTGATCGTCCTGGACATCCAGATGCCCCGCATGGACGGCCTCACCGCCGCCCGGCGCATCCGGGCCACCGGCACGACCACCCCCATCCTGATGCTCACCGCCCGCGACACCGTCGGCGACCGGGTCACCGGCCTCGACGCGGGCGCCGACGACTACCTCGTGAAGCCCTTCGAGCTGGACGAGCTCTTCGCCCGCATCCGGGCCCTGCTGCGCCGCAGCTCGTACGCGGCCGCGGCGGGCGGGGCCGTACCCGACAACGACGTGCTGGCCTTCGCCGACCTCCGGATGGACCTGAACACCCGCGAGGTCACCCGGGGCACTCGCCGGGTCGAGCTGACCCGCACCGAGTTCACCCTGCTGGAGATGTTCCTGGCCCACCCCCGGCAGGTGCTGACCCGTGAGCAGATCCTCAAGGCCGTCTGGGGCTTCGACTTCGAACCCAGCTCCAACTCCCTGGACGTGTACGTGATGTACCTGCGCCGCAAGACCGAGGCGGGCGGCGAGCCGCGGCTCGTGCACACGGTGCGGGGCGTGGGGTACGCGCTGCGGTCCGGCGGCGGTGAGGCGTGACCGGCCTGCTCCACCGCTTCCGCACGCTGCCGCTCCGCTCCCGGCTGGCCCTGCTGGTCGCCACGGCGGTCGCGGTGGCGGTCGCTGCGGTCGCCGCCTCCTGCTGGTTCGTGACGCGTGAGCAGCTGGAACACCAGCTGGACGAATCACTGAAGAACTCGACCGCGATCGACAAGGAGTACGTCCAGAACCTGCTCAACGCCTGCGCGGGCAAGGCGGTCGGCCAGCGCCCGTCCCCCGGCTCGTTCAGCGTGCAGATCATCGCGACCACCGGCGAACCCTGCGCCGCCCCGTCACGGACCGGTGCGTTCCCCACGACCGACGCGGACCTCGCGGTGGCCGGCGGGGACCTGGACGACCTCCTGCACACCGTCACCGGAACCGACGGCAAGAAGCTGCGGGTCTACACGCGGCCGATCCAGCTCACCGGTCCGGGCCCCGCCTCCGTCGACACCCTCGCGGTCTCCGTCGCCCGCCCGATGAGCGAGGTCGACGACCCCCTCTCCACCCTCGCCTGGATGCTGCTGTTCGTCTCCGGCATCGGCGTCCTCGGCGCCGGCGCGGCCGGGCTCTGGATCGCCCGTACCGGCCTGCGCCCCGTCGACGAGCTCGCCGACGCCGTCGAGCACGTCGCCCGCACCGAGGACCTCACCGTCAGGATCCCGGTCGAGGGCGAGGACGAGATCGCCCGCCTCTCCCGTTCCTTCAACTCGATGACCAGCTCGCTGGCCACCTCGCGCGACCGCCAGTCCCAGCTCATCGCGGACGCCGGTCACGAGCTGCGCACCCCCCTCACCTCGCTCCGCACGAACATCGAGCTGCTCGCCCGCAGCGACGAGACCGGCAGGGCCATCCCGCCCGACGACCGCAAGGCCCTGATGGCCTCGGTGAAGGCACAGATGACCGAACTGGCCGCCCTCATCGGCGACCTCCAGGAGCTCTCCCGCCCGGACGCCGCCGAGCCCGGCCCCCTCCAGGTGGTCGCCCTGCACGACATCACCCGTACCGCCCTGCAACGCGCCCGGCTGCGCGGTCCCGAGCTGACGATCACCGCCGAGCTGGCCCCCTGGTACGTGCGCGCCGAGCCGGCCGCGCTGGAGCGGGCGGTCGTCAACGTCCTGGACAACGCGGTGAAGTTCAGCCCGTCCGGCGGCACGATCGAGGTCGTCCTGCACCGCGGCGAGCTGACCGTGCGGGACCACGGCCCCGGCATTCCGGCCGAGGAACTCCCGCACGTCTTCGAACGCTTCTGGCGCTCCCCCTCGGCCCGCCAGCTCCCCGGCTCCGGCCTCGGACTGTCCATCGTGGCCCGCACGGTCCAGCAGGCGGGCGGCGAGATCGCCCTGCGCCCGGCTTCCGGCGGCGAGGGCACGGTGGCCTCGATCCGTCTGCCGGGCGCACCGCAGCCGCCGCCGGAACTGTGAGCGCGTCTCAGGCCGCAGGGTTGTGCCGGATCAGCGACTCGACCAGGCCGGAGCGGGTCGCCGGGTAGTCCAGCGGGACGATGCCGAGCCCCGTCCAGCCCGCCGCCGCCCCGTCGAGGAACGAGTGGACCTGCGGGTTGAGCCGGTCGGAGTTCCAGCGCGGCGGCATCAGGGCGGCGGTGCTGACGTAGTTCATGAACAGCTTGCCGGGCTGCTGGGCGGCCTTGCGGAACTGCGCCTCGATCTTGGGGTACTTGCCGAACGGCTCGGCCATGTAGTCGTCCTGGATGTCGAAGACCGCCGGGTCGGCGTACCGGACCCCCGGCAGCCCGCCGTTGTCGGCGAGCACCACGACCTTGCCCCGGGCCCCGCCGAGGTCCGGGAGCGCGGGGTCGAGGCGCAGGAGCGGGCGCCATCCCTTGCCGTCGAGGTAGAGGTCGAAGATCCGCCGGAACGCGGCGTCGCTCTCCTCCGAGTACTCCTGCTTGACCCTCATCAGTACGGTCTCCGAGGGCCGCTGGGCCAGGAAGTCCCGGCAGGCGCCCAGCACGTCGTCGAAGTTCAGGTTCTGGTACGAGGCCCCGTGATGGATGGCGTACGCGTCGCCGCTGATCCGGCAGCGTATGTCGAGGAAGCGGATGCCGCTGTTGAGCTGCTCGGCGACCGTGGTGTTCTGGCAGGCCGTCCAAGGGCCGCCGTAGCGCGCCCCGGAGTTGTGCGTCCCCGGGATCGTGAGGCGTTGCAGCGGGGTGGCGTCGGCGATGCCGGCCATCCAGTCCTGGGTGCCGAGGGCCCGCTCGGCGGCTGCGCCGGCGGGCGTCGCTCCGACGAGGACACCGGCGGTGGCGGCGAGGGCACCGGTGAGGAAGGTCCGGCGGCTGGCGGTGTACGGGCTCATGCGGGGAGGCCTCCGTCGGCTGTGGGGGGAGGCCTGGAATTATGTCGGGTACACCTCAATCCGGGAACAGGGCCTGCCTTCAGAGACGCCGCCGGGAACGGCAGGAGCGGGGCGGTGGGCCCTTCCGGCCCGCCGCCCCGCTCCCGTTCGCTGCTGCCGCTGACTACTGGATGACCGTGATCCGGTCCGTGGCCGGCGGGGCCAGCGGCGCGGTGGCCGTGGAGTGCGCCGCCAGGTAGGCGTTGAACAGGTCCAGGTCGGACGGGCCGACCAGCTTGTTCGTGCCCTGGCCGAGGGCCGCGAAGCCGTCGCCGCCGCCCGCGAGGAACTCGTTCATCGCGACGCGGTACGTCTTCGCCGGGTCGATCGCCTCACCGTTCAGCAGGATCGAAGAGGCGACCACGCGGTCGGCGCCCGACTTCGTGAGGTCGAGCGTGTAGGTGAGGCCCTTCGAGACCTGGAGGATCTTCGGCGAGGCCGCGTTGGAGCCGCTGACCTGCTGCTGGAGCGCGGTGACGAGCTGCGCGCCGGTCAGGTCGACGACGTTCATCATGTTGGTGAACGGCTGGACGGTGAACGCCTCGCCGTACGTCACCACTCCGGCGCCCTCGCTGCCTGACGCCGCGTACACGAGGTCGGAGCGGATGCCGCCCGGGTTCATGAAGGCGACGACCGCACCGCCCTTGTCCGCCGGGGCCAGGCCCTCCAGCTGGGCGTCCGCGATCAGGTTGCCGAGCGGCTTCTCGGGGGCCGTGGAGCCGCGGCCGTTGATGTCGGCGGAGATGTAGCCCTGCGGCCGGTTGGAGATCGGCGCCGCGAGGGTGTTCCAGCGGGCGATCAGCGCCGTCATGTCCGTGGCCTTGGCCTGGTCCCGGGTGACGACGTGGTTCTGCGACTGCGCCGACTTCACCGACGTACGGACGATGTCCTTGGTCCGGCGGTCGTAGGTGAGCGTCGTGTCCGTGTAGACCTTGCCGAACGAGGAGGCCGAGGTGACCATGCGCGGATTGCCCGCCGGGTCCGGGACGGTGCAGACGTACGCCTGGTGGGTGTGGCCCGTGACCAGGGCGTCGACCTTCGGCGTGATGCCCTTCGCGATGTCGACGATCGGCCCGGAGATGCCGTCGCCGGCGCCCGGGCTGTCGCAGTCGTAGTTGTACGAGGAGGAGGCCGGGGCCCCGCCCTCGTGGATCAGCGCGACGATGGACTTGACGCCCTGGCGGTCCAGTTCCTTGGCGTACTTGTTGACCGTCTCGATCTCGTCGTGGAACTTCAGGCCCTTGACGCCGTTGGCCGTGACGATGTTCGGCGTGCCCTCCAGGGTCACCCCGATGAAGCCGATCTTGACGCCGTTCTTCTTCCAGACCGTGTACGGCTTGAGGATCGGCCTGCCGGTCTTCTCGTTCGTCACATTGGCAGCGAGGTACGGGAAGTCGGCGCCCTCGAACGTCTTGCCCTGCTCGTAGCAGCCCTCGACCGGGTGGCAGCCGCCGTTCTGCAGGCGGCCCAGCTCGGTGGCCCCCTCGTCGAACTCGTGGTTGCCGACGGCCGTCACGTCGAGGTCGAGGCCGTTGAGCGCCTCGATCGTGGGCTCGTCATGGAAGAGCCCGGAGAGCAGCGGGCTCGCGCCCACCATGTCGCCACCGGCCGCGGTGACGGAGTACGGGTGGCCCTTGCGCGCGGTGCGCAGCGAGGTCGCCAGGTACTCGACGCCACCGGCCGGGATCGACTTCACGGTGCCGTCGGCCTGCTTCTCGCTGACCGAACCGGCGGAACCGGCCGGCGGCTCCAGGTTGCCGTGCAGGTCGTTGAAGGAGAGCAACTGGACATCGACGGTACGGGTCTTGCTGCCGTGACCGTGCCCCCGGTCATGGGCGCCGGCCGGCATCGCGGCGACGAGCGCGCCGACGGTGGCCAGCCCGGCCGCGGCGGCGAGCACCCGCCTGGACGCGCGGTTCTTCTGCGGAGTCGCTGACATCGGTCCCCTTGTGAGTTCAGCGGAGGGTGGTGAATCGGGATCACATGCGAGCCGCAGCCTAGAGTCAACGCGCGTAGCGCGACAGGGTTACGGGGTTACGACCTGGTTGCTTCCTGGTCCAGAAGCCACCTAGTCCGCAAACCTCACATATCTTTCCGCGCACCTCATCTGACGGTGCGCCACTGTCACGGTTGCACGACAGGAGCGCCACAAGCTGATCAGCGCTACGCACGAGGTATCCACGACCGGTGCCCGTTCCGGGCCTCATCGGCCCTGAAATATGGCGTGATTCCCGTCGTAACCGCACGTCACGGCGGTTCCGCGCATCCGGACGGCATGTCGGCGGCACCCCATATTCTCCGCCTCATGAGGAATTCAAAGGTTCTGGTCGCCCTGCTCGCAGCAGGTCTGCTCACCACCGGCTGCGGCTCCGACGGCGGCTCCGCATCGGGGTCCACGTCCGGAGGGGACAAGAAGTCCGGGGACGCCGCAGCCGGGAAGGCCCTGCCGGTTCTCGTGGACGGCCCCCAGAAGGACGTGCTCAAGAGCGGCGACGAAGGCCTCAAGGTCACTCCCGCACCCGCACGTGGAGCGTCGTTCACGAAGCAGGTGGAGCACCGGCTGCGCGAATCGGTCCTGTCGACCACCGGGGTCCCGGGCAAGACAGCGGCCGACTGCCCGGACGGGGTGACACAGAAGGCCGGTGCGGTCAGCACGTGCACCGTGACGTACGAGGGGGCAGAGATCCCCTACGAGGTCACGATCAGCGACTCGTACCGCGAAGGCAGCTTCATCACCTCCTACACCGCCGAGCCCGGCAAGGGCCTGCTGGTCGCGAAGGTGGTCTACAACCAGTTGCACGAGCAGTACGGTGCCGGTTCCGGGCGCAGCGACGCGAGCAAGCTCTCCTGCGACGAGATCCCGGTCGCGAAGGCCTACGACTGGGACACCGACTCCGGCTACACGTGCCAGTTCTGGAGCAAGTACGGCGGCGACGGCGACGGCGGCTACAAGACCCTGCGTATCACCATCGGCCCGTCCGGCTACAACGCGCCCGGCTTCGAGGAAGTCGAGTAGGACCCCTCACCCGCACGGTGGGGCCGTTCCCCCGGAGCCGGACGCGACGGCATGGAACGCCCCACCCCCGCCCCGTACGCTCGTACCCATGACGACTGACGTACCCCTCCCCGCCCCCGGCCGTGCGATCGAGACCCTCGACGCGCTCACCTCCGAGCAGGCCGACGCCGTCCTGGCCCTCCTCGGCGAGGCGGCCGGGACCGACGGCAGGGAGGCGGTCTCCGAGCAGGGGCGGCTCCAGCTCCGGGGCGAGCACCGCGAGGGCGTCCGGCACTTCCTGCTCACCGCCGACGGAACACTCGCCGGGTACGCCCAGCTGGAGGACACCGACCCGGTCGAGGCCCCCGCCGCCGAGCTCGTCGTCCACCCCGCCCACCGCGGCCACGGGCACGGCCGGGCCCTCGGCGCCGCCCTCCTCGCCGCGACCGGGAAGCGGCTGCGGGTCTGGGCGCACGGCGGCAAGTCGGCGGCCCGCCACCTCGCCCAGGTCCTCGGCCTCTCCCTCTTCCGGGAGCTGCGCCAGCTCCGCCGGCCCCTGGACTCGATCGACATCCCCGATCCGGTCCTGCCCCCGGGCGTCACCGTCCGCACCTTCGTGCCGGGCCAGGACGACGCGGCCTGGCTCGCCGTCAACCACGCGGCCTTCGCCCACCACCCCGAGCAGGGCTCCCTCTCCCAGCGGGACCTGGACGACCGCAAGGCCTCGCCCTGGTTCGACCCGAAGGGCTTCTTCCTCGCCGAGCGCGACGGCGAGATCATCGGCTTCCACTGGACGAAGGTGCACGCCGAGGAGCAGCTCGGCGAGGTGTACGTCGTCGGCATCCTGCCCGAGGCCCAGGGCGGCGGCCTCGGCAAGGCGCTCACCGCGATCGGGCTGCGCCACCTGGCGGCGCAGGGGCTGCCGAACGCGATGCTCTACGTCGACGCCGACAACCCGGCGGCCCTGTCCGTGTACGAGCGGATGGGCTTCGCCACGCACGAGGTCGACCTGATGTACCGCACGGAGTCCTGACAATCGGGCAGCACCGTCAAGGGCCTTGGGGGCGGCGTCGCTTGACGCCGCCCCTTCTTTGCGACACCCTTTCACTACTCAATTAGTGAAAGGGTGGTGCACATGGCAGAGTCGGCAGCGGTCGAGTTCCGTATCGACCGGCGCAGCGGCGTCGCCACCTACCTGCAGATCGTGCAGCAGACCAAACAGGCTCTCCGGCTGGGCGTGCTGGAACCCGGCGACCGGCTGCCCACGGCCCGCGAGGTCGTCGAGGCGACAGCCATCAACCCCAACACCGTCCTCAAGGCCTACCGCGAACTCGAACGCGAAGGCCTCGTCGAGGCCCGCCGCGGCCTCGGCACCTTCGTCCGCCGGACGCTCGGCAGCGCGGCTGCCGCGGGCGACGCACCACTGCGGGCCGAACTCGCCGACTGGGCCCGCAGAGCCCGCACCGCGGGACTGGACAAGGACGACGTGAGCGCTCTCTTCACCGCCGTACTGGACAGCACATTCAAGGGGGACCAGGACTCATGACAGGCGCCGCGATCGAGGCGACCGGCCTCGGTATGAAGTACGGGCGAAAGGCCGGGTGGGCGCTGCGCGACTGCTCGTTCCGGCTGCCCGCCGGACGGGTGTGCGCTCTCGTCGGGCCCAACGGTGCCGGGAAATCCACCCTGCTCACCCTCGCGGCGGGCCTCCTCCGGCCCACCGAGGGAACGGTGCGGGTCCTCGGCTCCGCCACCCCCGCCGAGGCCCGGCCGCGTATCGCCTACGTGTCCCAGGACAAGCCCCTGTACCCGCAGTTGACCGTGGCCGACACCCTGTGGGCCGGCCAGGAGCTCAACCCCTCGACCTGGGACGCCGCGGCCGCCGGACGGATCGCCGGACCGCTCCCGCAGGACGCGAAGGTCCGCACGCTCTCCGGCGGGCAGCGCACCCGGCTCGCGCTCGCACTCGCGCTGGGCAAACGGCCCGAACTGATGCTGCTGGACGAGCCGATGGCCGACCTCGACCCGCTCGCCCGGCACCAGCTGATGGGCGTCCTGATGGCCGAGGCCGCCGAGCACGCCACCACCATCGTGATGTCGTCGCACATCCTCACCGAACTGGAGGGCGCCTGCGACTACCTCCTGCTCGTCGACGGCGGCACGGTCCGGCTCGGCGGCGAGAGCGACGACATCGTCGCCGCGCACGCCGTACTCACCGGCCAGGTCCGCGACCTCGCACCGCACACCGTCGTCGAGTCCCGTACGACGGGGCGTCAGCTCACCGCACTCGTACGGAAGGAGGGCCCGGTGGACCTCGCCGCCTGGGACGTCACGGAGCCTTCGCTGGAGGAGCTCCTGCTGGCCCATCTCCGCTCGCCCGAGGCTCCGCCGCTGCTCACACCGAGCGCCTGCGGCGGGCCGAGCAGGGCGGAGGCCGCCATATGAGCACCCTCGCCCCCCTACGCGGCCCCGCCCGCGTGGCCGTACGCCAGCACCGGCGCGCCCTGCAGATCGCGGGTCTGGCCGCCGTGGCCGGAATCGTCGTCCTGATCGGCTACGCGCTGTGGACGTCCCACCTCATCGACGCGTTCGAGGCGGGCCCCTGCGAGGCCTCGGGCGTCTCCGGCCCCGAGTGCGACCAGCGGATCAGGGACTTCAGCGACGCCACGTACCGGTTCAGCAGGCTGATGACCTACGCGTCGGTGGTACTCACGGCCCTGCCCGGGGTCGTCAGCGCGTTCGTCGCCGGCCCCATGATCGCCAGGGAGCTGGAGAGCGGTACGTACCGCATGGCCTGGACCCAGTCCGTGACACCCACGCGCTGGCTGGCCGCCAAGCTCGCCGTCCCGGGCGTGCTGCTGGTCGCCGGTGCGTCCGTGCTGTCAGCCGTCTTCACCTGGGCACGGACACGGGCGGGCGCCGAGAGCAGCCCGCTCTACTGGTACGAGGCACCGGTATTCGCCGCGACACCCCCCGCGAGCGTCGGCTACACGCTGCTCGGCATCGCCGTGGGCGCACTCACGGGGCTGCTGGTGCGCCGCACCGTGGCCGCGATGGCGGTGGCAGCGCTCGTCACGGGCACCGTGATCGCGACGCTCGGGTCCCTCCGGAGCAGCCTCTGGCCCATGCTGACCGAGATCCGCCCGACCGAGGGGAACTCGGGCATTCCGGTGACCTCCTGGGTCGTCGACCTCGGCCGGGTCACCGGCAGCGGTGAGCGGCTGCCCTGGGAGGTGTGCGTGCCGCAGGCCGACGAGGCCGTCATGCCGCGGTGCCTGGCCGAGCACGACGTCACCGGCGCGTTCATCGACTACCACCCCGCCTCGCACTTCTGGCCGCTCCAGCTCGTCGAGACCGGCATCCTCCTCGCCCTCGCCGCCCTGGCCCTCGCGCTCGCCTTCCGCGTACTGCGCCGACGCCACGGCTGAGAGACCTCCCTGTCCGGGCCCGGGGGGAGCCCGGACAGGGAGAACGCATACGGTGAACGGGGACATCCCCGCAGTCACACCGCTTCCTGCATGTCATGTCGCCGTTACCAGCCATTCAGACGCGCTTGCGACCCTCACGGGATGCAGCCAGCTCTGCCCACCCCCCGCAACGGGAGCGAACCCGGTCCTCCGGCCTCTCCCGTATCTTCCGTGATCTTTAACGGCTCCGACGCGCCCCTGGAGCCGAACGCACGGAAGAATAGGTCCATGAGCCAGCAGCCCAGCTCCGAGGTCCCGGTCCAGCCCGCCCAGCCGTCGGTCGGCTCCCTCGCCGCGCACCGGCCGAATGCCGTCGCCGGCTCGTCGTCCGCGCCCGCCGGCCTGTCCACAGCCGCTGACCTGGACCCCGATCTGGACAACGACGCCGACGCGTACGAGCCGGAGACGGACGGCGAAGAGCTGCCGCAGGGCCGGTTCCTCGACCGGGAACGCAGTTGGCTCGCGTTCAACGAACGAGTGCTGGAGCTGGCCGAGGATCCCGCCACGCCCCTCCTCGAACGGGCTAATTTCCTCGCCATCTTCGCCTCGAACCTGGACGAGTTCTTCATGGTCCGGGTGGCGGGACTCAAGCGCCGTATCGCCACCGGCGTCGCCACCCGCTCCGCGTCCGGGCTCCAGCCCCGCGAGGTCCTCGACCTGATCTGGACCCGCTCGCGCGAGCTCATGGCCCGGCACGCCGCCTGCTACCAGCAGGACATCGCGCCCGCACTCTCCGACGAGGGCATCCAGCTCATCCGCTGGCCCGAGCTGACCGAGAAGGAGCAGGCCCGCCTGTTCACCTTCTTCCGGCAGCGCGTCTTCCCCGTGCTGACCCCGCTGGCCGTCGACCCGGCGCACCCCTTCCCGTACATCTCCGGCCTCTCGCTCAACCTCGCCGTCGTCGTACGCAACCCGGTCAGCGGCCACCGCCACTTCGCCCGCGTCAAGGTGCCGCCGCTGCTCACCCGCTTCCTGGAGGCGTCGCCGCAGCGCTACGTCCCCATCGAGGACATCATCGCGGCCCACCTCGAAGAGCTCTTCCCCGGCATGGAGGTCCTCGCCCACCACATGTTCCGGGTCACCAGGAACGAGGACCTGGAGGTCGAGGAGGACGACGCCGAGAACCTCCTCCAGGCCCTGGAGAAGGAGCTCATGCGGCGCCGCTTCGGCCCGCCGGTCCGCCTGGAGGTCGAGGAGTCCATCGACCCGTACGTGCTGGACCTGCTCGTACGCGAGCTGAAGATCTCCGAGACCGAGCTCTACCCGCTGCCCGGCCCGCTCGACCTCACCGGACTGTTCGGCATAGCGTCCCTGGACCGGCCGGAACTGAAGTTCCCCAAGTTCATCGCGGGCACCCACCGCGATCTCGCCGAGGTCGAGTCCGCCTCCGCGCCCGACATCTTCGCCGCCCTGCGCGAACGCGACGTGCTGCTGCACCACCCCTACGACTCGTTCTCCACGTCCGTCCAGGCCTTCCTGGAACAGGCGGCGGGCGACCCGGACGTCCTCGCGATCAAGCAGACCCTGTACCGGACCTCGGGCGACTCCCCGATAGTGGACGCCCTGATCGATGCCGCCGAGTCCGGCAAGCAGGTCCTCGTACTCGTCGAGATCAAGGCCCGCTTCGACGAACAGGCCAACATCAAGTGGGCCCGCAAGCTGGAGGAGGCCGGCTGCCACGTCGTCTACGGCCTCGTCGGCCTCAAGACCCACTGCAAGCTGTCGCTCGTCGTGCGCCAGGAGGGCGACACGCTGCGCCGCTACTCCCACGTCGGCACCGGCAACTACCACCCCAAGACCGCCAGGCTGTACGAGGACCTCGGCCTGCTCACCGCCGACCCGCAGGTCGGCGCGGACCTCTCCGACCTCTTCAACCGGCTCTCCGGCTACTCGCGCCGCGAGACGTACCGCCGACTGCTGGTCGCCCCGAAGTCCCTGCGCGACGGACTGATCGCCCGCATCAACAAGGAGATCACCCACCACCGCGCGGGCCGCTCCGCCTACGTCCGCATCAAGGTCAACTCGATGGTCGACGAAGCGATCATCGACGCCTGCTACCGGGCCGGGCAGGCCGGCGTGACGGTCGACATCTGGGTACGCGGCATCTGCGCGATCCGCCCCGGCGTCAGCGGGCTCTCCGAGAACGTCCGGGTCCGCTCGATACTGGGCCGCTTCCTCGAACACTCCCGGGTCTTCGCCTTCGGCAACGGCGGCGAACCCGAAGTCTGGTTCGGCAGCGCCGACATGATGCACCGCAACCTCGACCGCCGGATCGAAGCACTGGTCCGGGTCACCGACCCCGCGCATCGCGCCGCCCTCTCCAGGCTCCTGGAAACAGGCATGTCCGACACCACGTCCTCCTGGCACCTGGGTCCCGACGGAAACTGGACCCGGCACGCCGCGGACGCGGACGGCCAGCCTCTGCGGCACGTACAAGAGATGCTCATCGACGCACGGAGGCGCCGGCGTGCGACGCCCTGACCACCTGACGACGACGCAGGCACCGGACCTCTCCGCCGAGGCCGTCCTCGCCCCCTACCTGCGGGAACAGGCCGCCGACTTCCTGCGGAGCCTGCGCCTGCACCGCGAGCACAGCGCCCCGACGGACGCCGGCACCCAGGGGGCCGAGAAGGCCGCCGGTTCGCTGCGCCGCTCCGCACGCCGTATCAGCGGCACGCTGCACACCTTCCGGGGGGTGCTCGACCCGGTCTGGGCCGACCAGCTCCGTACGGAACTGGCCTGGCTCTCCGGCACGCTGGCCCGCGAACACGCGTACGCCACCCGGCTGGCCCGGCTGCTGGAGGCACTCCACCAGCTCTCGGGCGCCTCGCTCCCGGCAGCGCGGACGGCAGCGCCCGCGGCCGACGGCGACTCCGGCGCCACCCGCGACAAGGAGCGCGCCGCGCTCGGCGTCGGTGCGGCGCGGGCCGGAGCCCTTCTGGAACGCCAACTGACCCTCGCCAGGACCCGCGCACACTCGGCCGCGCTCCAGGCGCTCGGCTCCTCCCGCTTCCACGCGGTCGCCGACGCCGTCGCGCTCCTCGCCTCCGAGGTCCCCCTGGCACCCGCCGCCACGGCCCCTGCCGCCGACGTGCTGAACGGCCCCGCGGAGCGGGCCGAGCAACGGATGCTCGGTGCGGTGGCCGCGCTCCCGCCCGACGAGACGGTGGAGCCGTACAACGACGCGCAGGACGCGCTGTGGCACCAGGCCCGCCTGCTGCTGAGGCTGCACCGGTACGCCCACGAGGTGGTCCAGGGCGCCCCCGATCCGGTCCTGGCCGGGGCGGGGCACGCCCTCGACCTGCACCGGGACGCGGCGGAGGCCGCCGCCGCCGCGGCAGCCGCGGCCCGCACCCCGCGGATCGCCCCGGCGACGGCGTACGCCCTGGGGGTGCTCCACGCCGACCAGCGGCACGAGGTGGAGGCGGCCCGCAGCGTGTTCCGGGAGACCTGGCCATACGCGGCGGCGGCCGTGCCGGCATCGTGAGCCACCAGCCGGGCGACCCCGCCGACAGCCCCGTTCTGGCCGCGGGCTGCGTGCTGTGGCGCAGGTCCCCGTACGACGGAGGACTGGAGATCTGCCTGGTCCACCGGCCCCGGTACGACGACTGGTCCTACCCGAAGGGAAAGCTGAAGCGCGGCGAGACAGCGCTCGAGGGTGCCCTGCGCGAGGTCCTGGAGGAGACGGGACACCACTGCACCCCGGGCCCCCGGCTGCCCATGTCCCGGTACCAGGTGAACGGCCGCCCGAAAGAGGTCACCTACTGGGCGGCCGAGGCGACCGGCGGCACGTTCGTACCCAATGACGAGGTCGACCGGCTGATCTGGCTCCCGCCCACGGCCGCCCGCAACCGCCTCACCCGCCCCCGCGACCGCGACCAGCTGGACGCGTTCCTGGAGACGCCCGCCGTCTGACACGGGACGGCGAGCTGTCCTCGGGCGCGGCCGCGCGCCCCGCCCGGGACACCGGTCCGGCGACGAGGGCACCGCCCCCGCCGGCCCTTCAGCACCGGAACCAGCCCGCCCGGCACGGTTCACCTTCCGTTCACTCTGCCCCGTAGGGCGCTTCACCTGTTCTGCCTAATTTCGGACGTACACGGTGCACGGCGCCAAGCCACGCACCATTCCTCATCGCACGCCGCCCCGCACCACCAGCCGCGGCGGCTCCTGGAAGGAACACCCCGAAAGTGAAGCTTCAGCGCAAGAACCGGCTTCGTGCCACCGCGCTCGGTGCCCTCGCCGTCTCCGGCGCCCTGGTCCTCACGGCGTGCGGTTCGGACGACAACACCGGTGCCGACGCGAACGGCGGCACCAAGACCAGCGCCGCCGCGTCGAACATCAAGTGTGACGGCGCCGAGGGCCAGCTGCGCGCCTCCGGGTCGAGCGCCCAGAAGAACGCCATGGACCTCTGGGTCAAGAACTACATGGCGGCCTGCTCGGGTGTGGAGGTCAACTACAACTCCTCCTCCTCCGGCGAGGGCATCGTGGCCTTCAACCAGGGCACCGTCGGCTTCGCCGGCTCCGACTCGGCGCTGAAGCCCGAAGAGGTCGCCGAGTCGAAGAAGATCTGCAAGACCGGCCAGGGCATCAACCTCCCCATGGTCGGCGGCCCCATCGCGATCGGCTTCCACGTCGAGGGTGTCGACAAGCTCACGCTCGACGCCCCCACGCTCGCCAAGATCTTCGACACCAAGATCAAGAAGTGGAACGACCCGGCGATCGCCAAGCTCAACGATGGCGTCAAGCTGCCGGACAAGGCCATCCAGCCCTTCCACCGCTCCGAGGACTCCGGCACCACGCAGAACCTCGGCAAGTACCTGAACGCCGCGGCCGCGAACGACTGGAAGTACGAGGCCGAGAAGAAGTGGCCCGCGCCCGGTGGCCAGGCCGCCTCCGGCTCCTCCGGTGTCGCCACCCAGGTCAAGCAGGTCGACGGCTCCATCGGCTACTTCGAGCTGTCCTACGCCGCCTCGCAGGACATCACCACCGTCGACATCAACACCGGTGGCGCCGCCCCGGTCCAGGCCACCTCGGAGAACGCCTCCAAGGCCATCGCCGCCGCCAAGATCAAGGGCACCGGCAAGGACCTGGCGCTCGACCTCGACTACACGACCAAGGCCGAGGGCGCGTACCCGCTGGTCCTGGTGACGTACGAGGTCGTCTGCGACACCGGCAACAAGGCCGAGACCCTCGGCACCGTCAAGTCCTTCCTGACCTACGCCGCCTCCGAGGACGGCCAGAAGGTCCTCTCCGAGGCCGGCTACGCGCCGATCCCCGCGGAGATCAACGCCAAGGTCCGCGAGACGGTCGCAGCCCTCTCGTAACCCGTACCGCGCACGACGCACACGGCGGGCCGGTCCGGGACACCCCTCCGGACCGGCCCGCCACCAGCCCCATCCGGTGCACCGCCGCCAGGGGAGCCGCCGCTCCCCCACACAGACCGGAAAGATCATGGCTTCCACGACACCGCTCGACATCCCACCGGCTCCGCCGGCGACGCGCGGCCGCCCCAGGACCACCGGGCGCGCCGGCGACAAGATCTTCCTGGGCCTCTCGCGGGGCTCGGGCATCCTGCTGCTCGTGATCATGGCGTCGATCGCCGTGTTCCTCACCTACCGCGCCGTCATCGCGATATCGAAGGACGAGGGCAACTTCCTCACCACCTTCGACTGGAACCCGGCCGGTGACCCGCCGGTCTTCGGCATCGCGGTCCTGCTCTTCGGCACGGTCGTCAGCTCGATCATCGCGATGCTCATCGCGGTTCCGATCGCTGTCGGCATCGCCCTCTTCATCTCGCACTACGCGCCACGCAAGCTGGCCGCCCCGATCGCCTACGTCATCGACCTGCTCGCGGCGGTGCCCAGCATCGTCTACGGCATCTGGGGCGCGCTCGTCCTCGTGCCGTACCTGGAGGGCCTGAACCTCTGGCTCGACCAGTTCTTCGGCTGGACGTACATCTTCGAGAAGACCGAGGTCGGCGTCGCCCGCTCGCTCTTCACCGTCGGCATCCTGCTCGCGATCATGATCCTGCCGATCGTGACCAGCGTCAGCCGCGAGGTCTTCCTCCAGGTCCCGAAGATGAACGAGGAAGCGGCGCTCGCCCTCGGAGCCACCCGCTGGGAGGTCATCCGCCTCTCGGTACTGCCCTTCGGCCGCTCCGGGATCATCTCCGCCTCGATGCTGGGCCTGGGCCGGGCGCTCGGCGAGACGATGGCCGTCGCCACGGTCCTGTCGCCGAGCTTCCTCATCTCGCTGCACGTGCTCAATCCGGGCGGCGGGACCTTCGCGCAGAACATCGCGGCCAAGTTCGGCGAGGCCGACGAATTCGGGCGCGACGCCCTGATCGCCTCGGGCCTCGTCCTCTTCGTCCTCACCCTGCTGGTCAACGGCGCGGCCCGGCTCATCATCGCCCGCCGCAAGGAGTACTCGGGGGCCAACGCATGAGCCACGCCACCACCACCGACGTCCAGGACAAGCGTCCGCGGACCTCGCCGGATCACCGCAAGGGCAGCCTCAGCAGCCGCAGCCTCCCCCGGTGGGCGCCCCTCGGATTCGCCGCCGTCGCCATCGCGCTCGGCGTCGGCATCAGCGTCGCCGCCGGCTGGCACAGCCGCGTGCAGTGGGGCCTGATCTCCGCCCTGCTCTTCCTGGCCATCTCCTACGTCGTGACGACCGTGGTCGAGAACCAGCGTCAGGCCAAGGACCGCCTCGCCACCAGCATCGTCTGGGTGTGCTTCGTCGTCGCCGTCGTCCCGCTCGCCTCGCTGCTCTGGACCACCATCAGCCGCGGCTCCGAGCGTCTCGACGGATACTTCCTCACCCACTCCATGGCCGGGGTCCTCGGCTCGGAGGACAGCGGCGGCGTCTACCACGCGCTGATCGGCACCCTGGAGCAGGTCGGCATCGCCACGCTGATCTCCGCCCCGCTCGGACTGCTGACCGCGGTCTACCTCGTCGAGTACGGCAAGGGCGCGCTCGCCAGGTCCGTCACCTTCTTCGTCGACGTGATGACCGGAATCCCGTCGATCGTCGCCGGTCTCTTCATCCTGTCGATCATGCTGATCGCGAGCATCGAGCCGTCCGGCCTGATGGGCGCGCTCGCCCTGACGATCCTGATGATCCCGGTCGTGGTCCGCTCCACGGAGGAGATGCTCAAGCTCGTCCCGAACGAGCTCCGCGAGGCCTCCCTCGCCCTGGGCATCCCCAAGTGGCGCACCATCCTGAAGGTGGTCCTCCCCACCGCGATCGGCGGCATCACCACGGGCGTCATGCTCGCCATCGCCCGTATCGCGGGAGAGACGGCTCCGATCATCCTGCTGGTCTTCGGCAGCCAGCTGATCAACACGAACCCCTTCGAAGGCGCCCAGTCCTCGCTGCCGTTCTACATCTACGAGCAGTACAAGGTCGGCGAGGCCGCGTCCTACGACCGCGCCTGGGCCGCCGCCCTGGTCCTGATCGCCTTCGTCATGATCCTCAATCTGGCGGCGCGCGGTATCGCCCGCTGGAAGGCCCCGAAGACCGGTCGCTGACGCGGCCAACAGCGACCTCCGAAAGAAGCAGTGATTCTCATGGCCAAGCGCATCGACATCGGCGGCCTCTCCGCCTTCTACGGCTCCCACAAGGCCATCGAGGACATCTCGATGACCGTGGAGCCCCGCTCCGTGACCGCCTTCATCGGCCCGTCCGGCTGCGGCAAGTCCACCTTCCTGCGCACCCTGAACCGCATGCACGAGGTCACCCCCGGTGGCCGCGTCGAGGGCAAGGTGCTGCTGGACGACGAGAACCTGTACGGGCCCGGGGTCGACCCGGTCACCGTGCGCCGCACCGTGGGCATGGTCTTCCAGCGCCCGAACCCGTTCCCGACCATGTCGATCTTCGACAACGTCGCCGCGGGCCTGAAGCTGAACGGCTCGTACCGCAAGAACCAGCTGTCGGACGTCGTCGAGAAGTCCCTCAGGGGCGCCAACCTCTGGAACGAGGTCAAGGACCGCCTGAACAAGCCCGGCTCCGGCCTCTCCGGCGGCCAGCAGCAGCGCCTGTGCATCGCCCGCGCCATCGCGGTCGAGCCGGACGTGCTGCTGATGGACGAGCCGTGCTCGGCACTCGACCCGATCTCGACCCTCGCGATCGAGGACCTGGTCGGTGAGCTGAAGGAGCGCTTCACGATCGTCATCGTGACGCACAACATGCAGCAGGCGGCGCGCGTCTCGGACCGTACGGCGTTCTTCAACCTGTCGGCGGTGGGCAAGCCCGGCCGGCTGATCGAGATCGACGAGACGGAGCGGATCTTCTCCAACCCGTCGGTCCAGGCGACCGAGGACTACATCTCGGGCCGCTTCGGATAACCACAGACGGCCTTGGGGTGCTGCATGGCGGTGCCACCACAAGGCAGAGGGCCCGCCCCCGGTCCCGATCTTCCGATCGGAGCGGGGGCGGACCCATGCGACACGGTCACCCCGTACTCGCCGTCATCGCGGTTCGGCCGTCACGCCGTCAGGCCGTCACCCGAAGAGCAGGGCCACGACGCCGTAGCTCAGCGCGGCGACCAGCGCCGCGGCCGGCATGGTGATGAACCATCCCAGGATGATGTTCTTGGCCACGCCCCACCGCACGGCGTTCACCCGCTTCGTGGCGCCCACACCCATGATCGCCGAGGTGATCACATGCGTCGTGGAGATCGGCGCGTGGAACAGGAACGCCGAGCCGAACATGATCGACGCACCCGTGGTCTCCGCCGCGAAGCCCTGCGGCGGGTCCAGCTCGATGATCTTGCGGCCGAGCGTACGCATGATGCGCCAGCCGCCCGCGTACGTACCGAGCGAGAGCATCAGCGCACAGGCGATCTTCACCCAGACCGGGATCTCGTCGTTGGGTCCCTCGACATCGGCGATGACCAGCGCCATCACGACGATGCCCATCGTCTTCTGCGCGTCCTGGAGGCCGTGCCCGAGCGCCATGCCCGCCGCCGAGACCGTCTGCGCGATACGGAAGCCGCGCTTGGCCTTGTGGGGGTTGGACTTCCGGAACATCCACATGATCGCGACCATCACCAGATAGCCCACGACCAGACCGATGACCGGCGAGAGGAACATCGGGATGACGATCTTGTCGAGGACGCCGTCCCAGTGCACCATCGTCCCGCCGGCCAGCGCCGCGCCGACCATGCCGCCGAACAGGGCGTGCGAGGACGAGGACGGCAGACCGTAGTACCAGGTGATGAGGTTCCAGATGATCGCGCCGACCAGCGCCGCGAAGAGGATTCCCATCCCCTTCTGCCCCTCGGGCGTGGCGATGATCCCTTCGCTGACGGTCTTGGCGACCCCCTGGCCCAGGAAGGCGCCGGCGAGGTTCATCACAGCGGCCATCGCCAGAGCCGCACGCGGGGTCAGCGCCCGGGTGGAGACCGAGGTGGCGATGGCGTTCGCCGAGTCGTGGAAGCCGTTCGTATACGTGAAGCCGAGCGCGACGCCGATGGTCACGATCAGCGCAAAGGTGTCCACGAGGTTCAGGACTCCTTGACCGCGATGGTCTCCACGGTGTTCGCAACGTGCTCGAACGCGTCAGCGGCCTCTTCCAGCACATCCACGATCTGCTTGAGCTTCAGCACCTCCATGGCGTCGTACTTGCCGTTGAAGAGCTGGGCGAGCAGCTTGCGGTGGATCTGGTCGGCCTGGTTCTCGAGACGGTTGACCTCGATCCAGTACTCGGTGAGGTTCTGCATGGTCCGCAGGCTCGGCATCGCCTCGGCGGTCAGCTCCGCAGCGCGGGCCAGCACCTCGATCTGCTGCTCGACACCCTTGGGGAGCTCGTCCACCTGGTACAGCACGACCAGGTCGACGGCCTCCTCCATGAAGTCCATGATGTCGTCGAGCGACGACGCGAGGTTGTAGATGTCCTCGCGGTCGAACGGCGTGATGAAGGAGGAGTTCAGCTGGTGGAAGATCGCGTGGGTGGCATCGTCCCCCGCGTGCTCCGCTGCCCGCATACGCTCCGCGATCTCGACTCGGGAGGCAGAATCCGCCCCGAGCAGTTCCATCAGGAGTTTCGAGCCCGTGACGATGTTGTCCGCGGATGCGGAAAACATGTCGTAGAAGCTCGTCTCCCTGGGGGTCAGACGAAAGCGCACGTGGGGTCCTCGGGGTGCTTTGGATTCGGTCAGGCTGATGCTAGGCGCATCATCCGGCCACGGCTAACCGGCGTTATTCAGTGTCGCGCATCGGGCACAGTGATCAGCACGGCCCCCCGGTCACGTTTCGGCTGGATTCGTTACGATATACCCGGCAGGGGTATACAGACCGGGCAGACAGGTCTACGGACGCAGAGCAAGAGGACAACGGGAGGACCCCATGACGACGACCGAGGCCACTGAATCAGCCGACGCAGCCGGTACGGAAGAGGTCGTCACCGACCATGACCGCGGCATCCACGGCTACCACCACCAGAAGGACGAGCACCTGAAGCGGCTGCGCCGCATCGAGGGCCAGGTCCGTGGCCTGCAGCGCATGGTGGACGAGGACATCTACTGCATCGACATACTCACCCAGGTCTCGGCGTCCACGAAGGCACTGCAGTCCTTCGCGCTCCAGCTACTGGAGGAGCATCTGCGCCATTGCGTCGCCGATGCCGCGGTCAAGGGCGGAGCGGAGATCGACGCGAAGGTCGAGGAGGCCACGAAGGCGATCGCCCGCCTCCTGCGCACCTGAGGTGGCCGGAAACGTATGGGGCTCCGACAAGGTCCGTGAGATGTCCGACAGCGGCGGAGCCGGAGCTCATCCCCCGTGGGTGCACTGCCGGGGGATCGTCGGCGGCCGCTCGGCCAGGGCCGTCGTGACGTTGAGCACCTCGTCGATGCGGTCCGGACTCAGCCGGTCCTCACACGTGGCCGAAGCCGCGATCATGAGCTCGCCGCACAGTTCGATCTCGGCGAGAGCCACACAGTCCTGAGCGTTCGGAGCGCTGAGCGTCACCACCTGCGTCACCTCTCTCTGCCGTCGCCGACCCTGGCGCACCGACTTCCTAGGGTAGGCAGCGCAACACTCACCGCGCATGGCACGGACGGACCATTTCAGCCCCCTCCCTACGGTGTTTCCGGGCCACCCCGCCCCTGCTGGATGCTGCCCGTGTAGATGTCCCCGGCGGGCGGAAGCTCCACGGCGACCGGTGCCCCGAACCCGTACAGCAGCATCGTCGACACCACCGACACCGCCGGTCCCTCCGAGGCGAAGCTGAAGCGGTGGCGCACCTTCCGCAGCAGTCCCTTGTCGTCGAGGTACACGTCGAACGGCACCGCGTCCGTGCTGAACCCTTTCGCCGCGGCCGCCAGCGCGCCGCGCGAGGACGGCGACGCCACCACCGCCGCCCGCCCGATGTCAGAGGTCCCCCGGTAGTGGCGGACCGCCACCCCGGCGAGCTCCGTCCTCCCCACGTACGTCACCTCGCCCGCCCCGCGCAGCAGTTCGGCGGCGGCCATCGGATCGGTGACGCCGCCCGTGACGAGGTTGCCGTCCTCCAGGGCCGTCGTGTCGATCCTGACCCACTTGTCGTCGGGCACTCCGGCACCGCGGTTCTTCATGTAGAGCGCCCCGGGCGCCAGCAGCTCCGTGATCGGCCGGTGCCCGGCCGCCCCTGCGGCGTCCTTCGGCAGTACCACCTTGATCCGGCCCAGCTGCCTGCGGAAGTCGTACGCTCCCTGGCCCCGGATCGTCACCCGCGTCCCGCCGGCCGCGGTCTCCATCGACGTACGCGTCCCGGCGCTGCCCGCTGCGGTCAGCCGGTCGGCGGCCCGCCGGACCACGGCCGCCGGGGTGCCGGCGGGTCCGCCGTCACCGGCCACGGACCGCTCGCCGGCCCCGTCACCGCCGCTCCTGCCGGAGCACCCGGTGCTCACCGCCATCACACCCGCCACGGCCAGGGCGCACACAGCCAGTGCCCCGCCTCCGCACCTGTGCTGCTGCACCACCATCGCCTGCCAACCCCCAACGACGTACCCCTGACCGAGCTCCCGCCCGCCTCGCCTAACGACCACCGGGGCGCCCCGTCACGCCACAAGGGCCCGCCCCACCCCACCCGGGGGCTCAGGGAAGCCGATCGGCCCACCCGCAGACGGTCGCCGGCCGGCCCCAGTACCGTGGACGCGTGTATGAGGACCCCCCGGACTCCGCCGTCCAAGCCCCCGCCCCGGCACACACCACCACCACCGTCGAACGAGGCTCGTTCTGCCTGGCCCGCTGCACCTGCGGCTGGTCGGGACCGGCCAGACGCTCGCGCGACCGGGCCCGCACCGACGCCGAACACCACAGCGCCGCGCCGGGCCGCCCAGAGGCGCCCGGTCTCTGAGGAGTGCCGGTGGGTGCCGGTGGGAAACGTCCCCGGCTAAGGGGTGGCCGGACGCTCGAGGATCTCTTCCAGCCGCCGCACGAAGGCGTCCGTGTCCGGACCTGTCTCCGGCAGGAGCTTCCGGAGGAGAGCCAGGTCCTCCGCCAACTCCTGGATCAGGTTCCGGGCGGGCGCACGGTCGAGCAGGGCGTCGAACAGCGCGGCGGCCCCGTCCGGGTCCGGCAGCGCGCAGGTCATGACGAACAGGCACTCGTGCGCCCACGCAGCCTTCGGGCCCTCACCCTCCGCCCCGGCCGCGGACACCCGGACAGCGCGCCGGAACTGCTCCGTGGCCGCCTCCTCATCACCGGTCATGCGCAGAGCCACGGCATGCAGACCCAGGTTCCAGCCGTCCTCGGAGTCGAGGCCGAGGCCCCGGACACAATCGGCGAGCGCCTCGTCATGGCGGCCCATGAGCAGAAGGACCTGGGCGCGGCCGTTGATGATCCATTCGGAGCGCGGGGCGACATCGAGGGCACGGGTGTAGTCGGCCAGGGCCTTCTCGTGACGTCCCGTCGCCTGGTACGTCTGCGCGCGGCTGCCCAGGGCCCAGGCATAGCCGGGGTTGATGTCGAGGGCACGCGTGTAGTCGGCCAGTGCCTCGTCGAAACGGGCCGTTTCCCGGTACGTCTCACCGCGGTTGGCGAAGGCCCACGCATAGTCGGGGTCGAGCTCGATCGCGCGGGTGTACTCGGCGAGCGCCTCCTCGTGACGCCCCATCGCCTGGTACGTCTGCGCGCGGCTGCCCAGGGCCCAGGCATAGCCGGGGTTGATGTCGAGGGCACGCGAGAACTCGGCGAGCGCGTCCTCGTACCGCTCCAGCACCTGGTAGGTCAGCCCGCGGCTGCCCAGGGCCCAGGCGTACCCGGGGTCGAGTTCGACGGCACGCGAGAAGTCGGCCAGAGCCTCGTCGAAACGCTCCATGCGCCGGTACGTCTCCCCGCGGCTGGCGACGGCCCACTCATACCCGGGGTCGAGCTCGATCGCACGGGTGTAGTCGGCCAGAGCCTCCTCGTGCCGCCCCATGGCCAAGTACGTCTGGCCGCGGCTCGCGACGGCCCACTCGTAGTCGGGTTCGAGCTCGATCGCACGGGTGCAGTCGGCCAGGGCCTCCTCGTACCGGCCCATGAGCCGGTACGTCTCACCGCGCGCCGCGTAGTTGCGCGCGGTGTCCGGCGCGAGGCCCAGGGCCGCTGCGCAGTCCGCCAGCGCGCTCTCGTGGTCACCCACCGCCCGATGCTCGCGGGAGCGGACACGGTACGCCAGACTCCGTCCGTCCGGGTCCAGTTCGGACGCGGCCAGCAGCAGCGTCAGCACGGCGAGGCCTGCCGCGTCCTGCTCCCCCGCGGCTTCCAGGCGCTGCCCCCAGGAGGTGAGGGCGGCGGCCCCGGTGTCGTCCCCGGCCTGGCCGAGGATCTGGGCCCAGCGGCGCAGCGTCGCCAGGTCGAGATCGACGGCGTGGACCGCCTGGTGGAGGGCGTCCGGCAGCGCGGTACGCGGGTTCGCGCACAGCCGGTGGTACGTCTCGTTGAGCCGGTGCTCGCGCCAGGCGGCGTCCTCCCAGTGCCCGTCGGTCCCGGTACCGAGATCGGCCTCCGCCGCCAGCCGCCACTGCTCGAACATGTCGGCGAGGCGCGTGTGCGCCTGCTGCCACCGGGAGGGGGACCGGGTGCGCTGCAGGCGCAGCATCGCGGCCCGCACGACGTCGTGGTAGCGGCACCGGCCCGCCTGCGAGGAGACGAAGGCCAGGCCGCGGAGCCACGGGTAACCCTCGGCAGCGGCTTCCGGAACGGCGGAACGGTAGATGTCCTCGTTCAACTGCAAGGGCAGCGCGCAGGCCAGCGCCGCCTCACGGCGCTCCGCGTCCGGCTCCCACCGCAGGAACCTCTCGACCGCCGTCTCGGACGGATCACCGATGCTGTCGCCCGTGCCCGGATCGCTCCGGGCCAGCATGTCGACCAGCAGCGGAAGCCGCCCGGACAGGCGCAGGACCAGCTCGACGCTGGGCTCGTCGGCGACGCCGTGCGCGGCGAGGAGCGTACGGGCCTCCTCCTCGGTGAACACCTCCAGGCGCACCTCGGTGACCTGCCCCAGCCAGTCGCCCCAGACCCGGGCGTCCAGGCGCAGCTGCCCGGACAGCACGACCTGCACATTGACCGGCAGGCCCCCGTACTCCTCGCCGAAGACGATGCTCCGCAGCCAGGCGTCGAGCACCGGTCCGGTCCGCTCGTACACGTCGAAGAACAGCACCACCCGCTCGCACCGCTCGGAGACGTCCGCCAGGTCCTCCAGGAAGACCGGGGCGAGACTCGCCACCGGATTCATCACCAGCTGCACATCGTCGTGGCTGCGCAGCCGCATGTTCAGCATCGTCCGCATCCGGTCGGCGCCCAGCGCCACCTGCTGCGGATCGACCGCACCGACGAACGCCCCGACACCGGGCAGCATCCCGAGCCCGACCAGACCCACCTGCGCGGCCACCGTGCTCGACGGCGAGGCGGCAGGTACGGACTCCGCCGCACCCGGCTCACCCGGGGCGGCCTGCGGAGCGGGAGCCGCGTTCTCGGCCTGGTGCCGGCGCTGACGGTAGATCGCCAACTGCTTGTCGAACCGCTTCAGCGGGTGCCCCTGCTGACCGAGCCGGGCACTGACCGTCTCCATCGCCTCGAGCGCGTCGTGCACATCGTCGTCGACGAACGCCGTGACCACCGAGGCCTGCTCGCGCGCCGCGGCCTCCCACTGCCGTACGAGGGTCGACTTGCCCACGCCGCCGTTGCCGCGCACATGGAACAGGAACGGGAAGTCCACCTCTTCCGGATCGCGGGCGAAGGTCTCCCGGAAGACCGCCAGCTCACCGCGGCGCCCCACGAACCCCGCACGCCCGTGCCGCCGATTGACTTCCTGCCGTGACGGCCGACGCCCAGCCACACCGCATCACCCCCGAATGGTGAACATGATGCCCCGTCAACACGCCCGCAGGAACACCGGACAACGATGAACGGCCGCAGAGGGACACCCCGTGCGGGGCACCTCTCTGCGGCCGTCGAACACCACACCGCACTGCGCGGTCCCGCTCTACGCGGCGAGGTCCTTCTCGTCGGGCGAGGCACCACGCCCCGAGCCGGGACGCGGCTCGGGAATCCCGCGCGACTCACCCAGGTCGTCGGCCGAGGAGGCCACCGGCCGGCGCGAGCGGACGAGCCACCCGACCGACCCGGAACGCGACACGGCCGTCACCAGCGGAGTCAGCAGCATCATCGCCAGCGGGGAGAGCAGCAGAGCCACCGACGTACCGAGAGCGAAGCCGCCGATCACATCGGTCGGGTAGTGCACGCCCATGTAGACACGGCAGAAGCCCTCCAGGAGCGCCAGCGCGATCGCTGCCAGGCCGAACTTCCGGTTGGCCACGAAGAGCCCCACCGCGATCGCCATCGCCATCGTCGCGTGGTCGCTCACGAAGGAGAAGTCGGTCTTGCCCGCCACCAGGACATCAAGTCCCTCGTGGTCGTAGAACGGACGCCGCCGCTCCACGAAACCCCGGATGGGGATGTTCACGAGCAGGGCGATGCCGGCCGCGAGGGGTGCCCACACGAGCCCGGCGACCGCCGTCACCGAATCGTCGGCGGTCCCGCGTCGGCGCACGCTCCACCAGCACCACAGGACCACCAGGACCATGCCGAGCATGATCCCGTATTCACCGACGAACTCCATGACCCGGTCGAACCAGGCAGGAGCGGCCTTCGCCAGCCCGTTGATGTCGTAGAGCAGGCTGACGTCGGGGTTCGACCCATCGAGTGCGAGTCCAGCCATCTGCTGCGGCCCCTTGCCTTGTCTGCTGCTGCGACGCACAGCGCTGTGCGTCGCCTTTGGTCGGACCCCCGTGGTCGGTGCGATTCAGTACTGCGTGACGCCGTCGGCGCCATGCCGCGTGACTGTCCTGGCCAGTGCCGCATGGTCAGTGCGCATGCTGTCCCAGTCCAGGGAACGGCCTGTTCGCTGCGTACGTTCCACTCTCCACCGAATGATCACCATGACGTTATCGAAGAGTGACTCATCGTCGCTGCTCAGGGCCCAGGCTTCACGGAGAGTTCCGGCCACGGTCCACGGTCCGTCAGCCCTGCGGGAGGGCGGTCGGAAGAGCCGCGGCTCCATCCTCTGTGACTCTTGTCGCACCGAAGTAGTCAGGGGTGTCGATCTTGTCGAACCGGATCACGGCTCCGGTGAACGGCGCGTTGATCATGTACCCGCCTCCGACGTAGAGCCCCACGTGCCGGATGGCCCGCGAGTTGTTCAGGTCGTCCGAGAAGAACACCAGGTCACCGGGGAGCAACTCGTCCCGCGAGGGGTGCGGACCGGCGTTGTACTGATCATTCGCCACACGCGGCAGCTCGATGTCGACGGTCCGGTACGCGGCCTGCGTCAGCCCCGAACAGTCGAACCGGCCACCCTGATCCGCCGTTCCGTTGCCGCCCCAGAGGTAGGGCGTACCGAGCTTCTTCTGCGCGAAGTAGATCGCCCCGGCCGCCTGCTGCGACGGCGCGACCCGGCCGACGGGCCTGGCGAAACTCTTCTCCAGCGACCGGATGATTTTGACGTAATTCTGCGTCTCGGAGATCGCGGGAACCCCGCCGGACCGGATCACCCGGTAGGCCCCGGCGTTGTAGGCGGCGAGCATGTTGTCGGTCGGATCGCCCGGCACCTTCTTGACGTACCCGGCGAGTTCGCAGTCGTACGAAGCGGCGGACGGAATCGCATCCGCCGGATCCCATACGTCCCGGTCCCCGTCGTTGTCCCCGTCGACACCGTGCGCGGCCCAGGTGCCGGGGATGAACTGCGCGATGCCCTGCGCCGCGGCATGGCTCTGGGCACGGGGGTTCCAGCCGCTCTCCTGGTACAGCTGGGCGGCCAGCAGGGCGGGGTTGATGGCCGGGCAGAGGTTGCCCCACTTCTCCACGAGCGGCTGATACCGCGCGGGAACGGCCCCCTTGGCCAGCCCTACGGCACCGCTCGCCCCCGAGATACCGGCGGCGGCGGAGTACGTACCCACGACGAGCAGAGCGATGAAGCACAGGCCCAGCCCGATGCCGCCGCCGAGGAACACCCAGTATTTCCGCACCCCACAACCATCCCCCATTCGGGCGGGGTTCACGACGCGATTCGCTGGTGTGTACGGGTGGATGGGGGCATGAGGGGGCGTCAGGGGCGGTTACGGGGGGTCAGGGGGCGCCGGCGGACCAGAAGGGGGAGCGGATGTTGGGGCGGGGGATGTGCTCCATGCCCTCGTAGGTGGGCGCGGTCGGCTCGGTGGTGGACTCGGCGACGTCTGATTCCTGTACGCAGGGGCTGTCGACCTCGAAGAACACTTGCCCTTCGCCTCCGACGATCAGGCTGACCCCGAAGCCGTCCTTCGTCTGCGCGAAGATTGCTGGCACTTCTGGATCATTGTTGATGGACTTGATCCTGTACCCACTCTTTCGCCAGGAGCGATCCACTACACCTAGGAAACTGCCTCGACGATCCGCGGACACGATGGTCATGACTGCGCGCCTTCGGGTTACGTCACAGCTGCCAACGCTAGTTGTATCGTGCGTCCACTTAACTTCTGGATCAATTTCCTCCAGGACGCCGTCCAGAATTCCGTCAGCTCGCTCGGCAGCTTCCTGCATGTCCATATTGACTCTCTCGCTCCCACCAAACGGGTGAGCACCTCTCGCACACCCTGAAATCACTACAAATACAACTAGAGCGGCAACCATTCTATTAAATCTGCGCACTATCGATACTCCTCAGCCTTGACTTTTTCGGAACGCCCCGCCGCAATCAGAGCAATACTGTGCGCTGACGCCGAATCTCTGGCCGGGTCGAAATACTGAGAATGCGCATCGATGGAAAACCCGCCGGCACCCACAACATGCGGCCCGTCATCAACGCGAAAGCGCTTGGCGCCAAACGCCTCGCTTGCCGGGTCCTTGCCAAACCAGAGATCGTCATCTCCCTGGTCGGCAATGTCTCCCACTACATAGGCGAAGGGCCCGGCCGCTGCACCGACGGCGGCCTGCTGTTTGGACGGCAGTTTGGTCACGACATCATTCTCTGCCGCGCCGACAAAGACGTGCCCCTTCCCCACCCCAAGATCCTCTGCACGATCAACTCCGACCCCGGGACTTCCTACCAGAACAATGTCGTCGACTCCCGGGATCCCCCCGTCGTTCTGCGTTGCTGCACCTACGGTTCGCGACCCGTACGAATGCCCAATCGCAGTGAAGTGGGGATCCCCGCTCTCATTCGTGGCAAGCATCCCACTCATGAATCCATTGAGAGACCTCCCACCTGCCTCCGCGCTCTCCTCACCTGAGACAGCCAAACTGCGCAAACCGTCTGGCGCCTGCGGTGCGTCGTATCCAAGCCAGACGATTGCCGCACTGGAAGGATCGTGATATCGGGCTCCTTTAGCAGTATCAAGGGCTCGCTTAAGATCATTCTTCGCGAAATCTTCATCCAAGGATGTATTCAGCCCAGGCACATATGTCGATACGTTCCTAGCTGTATCCGGGTTGCCATACGAGACAATCGCCCTCCCGTTGCCCTCATCGCTGATTCCGAGCAAAAACATCGGTGGCTCCCCCGGCTTCGGAGCCGCCTGCAACTGCCGATCGATCTCCCGCAGCCCCGCCAGCTGCGTCACCGACCTGTCGTCGTCCCTCCCTTCCAGCTTCCCGATCAGCAGCTGCAGGTTGTCCCGGTTCGCCGCGTCCCTCACGACCGCCGGGATCCCGTCCAGGTTGCCGATCCGGTCCGGGTACACCGCCAGGTACTCCTCGCGCTGTTCCTGCGTCAGGCCCGCCCACCACGCGTGCCGTTCGGCCGGGGTCGCGTCCTGCGGGATGCCGTTCCTCAGGTACGACCTCGCCGCGTCCCGGACCGCCGCCGCGTCCCCCGCCGCGTCCTTCCACGTCGAGTCCGGGACCTTCAGGCCTTCTTCGGCCTTCAGGCGCCGCAGGATCCCCGCGTACCGCCAGTCGACCTCGGCCGCCGCCCGCACCGCCCCCGCCACTCGGTCCGCGATGTCCTGCGCCTTCGCCGTGTTCGGGTTCGGCGCGACGAGCCCCGACGGCGCCATCAGCCCCGGCAGACCGCCCGACGACGCCGTACCGCCCCGGAGCGGCTTGCCGTCGATCAGTCCCTCGCCGGCCGCCGGGTATGTCACCGAACCGTCCGGGTGCACCGTGAACTTCAGAGCAGCCGCATCGTCCAGCGCATCCGCCAGCACCCGCTGCTGCGCCTTCATCTCGTGGGCCAGGCTGTTCAGCGTCGTACGGAGCAGCCCGCACTCCGTGTACACGTACTGGAAGTTCCGGCTCAGTTGCCGCAGCCGCGCCACCGCCGAGTCCGCCGCCTCGCCCTGCTGCGTGTCGCGCAGCCCGTTCAGGAGCTGCTTGTCGATCCGGTCGCGGGCCGCGTCGGCACGGTTGCTCGCGCGGCCCCAACCGTCGGCCGCCCCTTCCAGTTCGGCGCATTTCAGGTCCCGTAACGCCGCCCAGGTCAGTCCCGACGTCTTCTTCACTGAGCCCCGGCCTTGCCTGACGCCGGTGCGAAGGACGACCTCACGGCCTCGTTCGTCGCGCCCTGGATCCGCGCGACGGCCCGCAGTTTGCCCGCGAGGCTCGCGCACTCGCCCTGTGCCGCCGTGATCCGCCGCTCCCACGACGTCCGTACGGTGCCGAGTTCGGCCAGCGCCGACAGGTCACCGGCTCCCGCCGTCAGCCCTTGGTGCGCCAGCGCCAGCTCCGAGGGCACGGGACCCAGGTGCGTACGCAGCGCCTCCGCGCCCCCCGCGGCCCGCAGCCACGGCCCGTCGCTGTGCCTCAGCTGCTCCCGACCGCCACCACCCGCCGGACCCACCGGATCACTGAGCCCTTGCACCCCGGCCACACCCCTCACCCCGCTCCTCGATCATGGAGCGGCACTGTGCCAAACCCGGCGTACGCGACACGCCGGGCCAACTCCCCGCCGAAGCCCTCCGCCCCGGGCCCCCAAGGCACCACCGCCCCCGGCATTCACCCGAACGCGCGACGAGTCGATCCGGGAGTGCGGTCCGGCCGCGGAACCAAGGTGATCCCCCGCAACGTCCACCACCGCGTCCGCAGGATCCGTGCCGCAGCGAGAAGGACCGCACCGTGACCGCAACCCGCTACCTCTACCTCGCCCGCCACGGCGAGGCTTCGCCGGACGAGTCCGAGCTGACGGCGAACGGGCGGCGTCAGGCGGCGCTGCTCGGCGAGCGCCTCCGGGGCAGCCCCATTTCCGCGATCCATCACGGCCCGCTCCCCCGCGCCGCGCAGACCGCCCGGCTGATCCGCGACCAGCTCGAAGACGTCCCCCTGCACGCCTGCGAACCGGCCGGGGACTACCTCCCGTACCTCCCGCAGCGGGACGAGCTCCCGCCCGAGTCGGCGGACCGGCTCCTCGCGTTCGTGGAGCAGTTCCCCGCCGAGGAGCGTGACCGCGGCCCGGAGCTGGCCCGTGCCGCTGCGGCACGGTTCACCGGGCCCGTCGACGGTGACGAACCCCGCCATGAACTGGTCGTCACCCACGCGTTCCTGGCCGCCTGGTTCGTACGGGACGCCCTCGACGCCCCCGCCTGGCGCTGGATGGGCCTGAACCACTCCAACGCGGCGCTGACCGTCATCCGTTACACGCCCGGCCGGCCGGCCGCCGTGGTCATGGTGAACGACATGGGTCACCTTCCCGCCGAGCTCCGCTGGACCGGCTTCCCGCCGGAGCTCCGCCTCTGAGCTCCGTGTTGAGCCGGGCACAGCGGATGGTCGCCCCTCGGCTCCCCCGGACGGATGGATTATCGAGCGCTGCGCACCCAGTACGGGTTGGCGCACCGCGGACTTCGTGACCATGCACCACGTGATCTCCCTCCAGCGCACTCCATCGCGCGCCCGCCGGTTGCTGATGACCGCAGGGCTCGCCGCGGCAGCCCTCGTCTCGTCGCTGCCCGCCGGACCGCCGGCACGGGCCGCCGCCACGGCCGCTCCCGCACCGCCCCGGCCCACGACCGCCGCCGAGACCCGCACCGCCGCATGGCTGGACGCCCACGGGGAGGGCGAGGGGGCGGCCGACAGGTTCTTCCGGGACCTGCCCAAGGGCGGTGACCTGCACAATCACCTCTCCGGTGCGGTGCGGACCGAGTACCTCGTCCAGCTCGCCGCCGACGACGGCCTCTGCATCGACGCCACCCTGACCGCCGTCGCCCCACCGTGCGGCCCCGGCACCCGGCCGGCTGCCGACGCGCTCACGGATGCCGGGTTCCGGCAGTCCGTCATCCGCGCCTGGTCCATGCAGGACTTCCCGGAGGGGGAATCGGGGCACGACCACTTCTTCGCCACGTTCGGCAAGTTCGGCGCCGCGACCGCACACACGGGAAAGCTGCTGGCCGATGTGACGGGCACCGCCGCCGTACAGAACCAGTCGTACCTGGAGACCATGGTCACCCCCGTCGCGGCCGCCACGAGGGAGCTCGCGACCGATGTCGGCTGGGATCCGGACCTCGCCGCCCTGCACCGCGAACTGCTCGCCGGAGGACGGCTGGACCGACTCGTCACCGCCGCCGAGCAGGAGTCGGACACGGACGACGCCGAGTTCCGCGAGACCGCGCACTGCGGGAGCAGCCGCCCCGCTCCGGGCTGCCGGGTCACGGTGCGCAGGATCTTCCAGGTGCTGCGCGACAACGCTCCGGAGTACGTCTTCACCCAGATCGCCCTGGGACTGCGCCTGGCCGAGCACGACCAGCGGTTCCTCGCGGTGAACCTGGTCCAGCCGGAGGACGCCGAGATCTCGCTGCGCGACTACCGCCTCCACATGCGCATGCTGAACTACCTGCACACGGTCTACCCGCGCGCCCACATCACCCTGCACGCCGGCGAACTGGTGCCCGGCCTGGTGAAGCCCGAAGACCTGACCTTCCACATCAATGACGCCGTACGCACAGGGCGGGCCGAGCGGATCGGACACGGCGTCGACCTCGTGCACGAGGACAACTGGCCGCGTCTCGTCCACGACATGGCCCGCCGGCAGATCGCCGTGGAGGTGCCGCTGACCAGCAACGCGCAGATCCTCCAGGTGGAGGGAAAGGAACACCCGTTCCCGGTGTACCGGGCGTACGGAGTCCCCGTGGTGCTGGCCACGGACGATCCCGGCGTGTCACGCACCGACATCAGCCATGAGTACCGCCGCGCGGCCCGCACCTACGGGCTCGGCTATCCCGAACTCAAGGACCTGGCCCGGGCGTCTCTGGAGTACGCCTTCCTGCCGGGCCGCAGCCTGTGGCGTCCCGACCCCGTACGCAAGGGTTTCCGGCTGGTCGATGAGTGCCGGTCCCTGGAGTCGACGCGCTGCGCACGACTGCTCGCGGACAGCCCGAAAGCGCGGCTGGAGGCCCGCCAGGAGCGGTCCTTCCGGGCGTTCGAGGCCCGGCACGCCGACTGAGCGCCCCCACGCACGGAACGCGGGCAGGTGTGCGGGCGACGTGGTTGAGGGACGCCCGTCGTCGTTCTGGGCAGTGGGGCCCAGGGGTCGTCGCACGGTTCGGGCTCTTCCGAGTGGAGCATGCGGCGGACGCGGCGCACGAGCCCCGGTTCGCCGCAGCCGACCGCGGCATCCACGCCGGCGCGTCCATGGTGGTTCTCTGCGGAGACTGCGGCCGAGGAGGGCGAGGGCGTACATGGGTTGACCTGCGACGGCTCGGGGTGAGGTGGACCGGGCGTTTTGACGCTGGCCGGCGCCCTGTGCGACGTCAAGCAGGGACGCCGAGCGGTGGGTGCTCGAGTACGCGGGGCTTGTACTCGACCAGCTGGATGCGGCCGTCGAAGGTGCGGTGCCCGATCATCTCGAGGGCAATGTCCGGATAGCCGTCGTAGATGCGTTCCTCGCCCGTGGCCCCGGTGATCACCGGGAACATCACGACCCGGAAGCGGTCGACGAGTCCGGCCCGTAGCAGGGACCGGCACAGGCTGAGGCTGCCGATCGTGCTGAGGAGCCCCGAGCCACTCAACTTCATGGCGCGGACCGCCTCGACGGCGTCGTCGCGGACGAGCGTGGAGTTGGCCCACGTCAGTGGCTCCTCGAGTGAGGAGGAGAACACCACCTTGGACGCTTGCGTGAGCTCGTCGACGGACGCCTCTTCCTCGGGCCTGAACTCGTCCTGGCCAGGCGGGACCTCGCCTGCGGCGAAGCCCGACATGAGGCGGTAGGTGTTGGCTCCCATCAGGTAGGTGACCTCGGGCTGCTCACCGAGCCAGGCGAGGTACTCCGGGCCCTCGAGGCCCCAGAACCCGGGCCATCCCTCTCCCGACGCGTGGCCGTCGAGGGAGGTGATGAAGTCGACGAGAAGCTCCGACATGGCGGTGTCCTTTCCTGGGGTGACACGAGCTTGGACCGGCCGGGAGCCACAAACTCATCGGCCACGCTGCGGAGTAACGAGAAAACACCCATGCCGCTGAAGCCGATCAGGCTGCCCGCGTCCGGCCCCGTGAGCTCCCCCCGTCCGCCACCCTCGCCACTCCGTTCCACCACGGCGCCATAGCGCCCGCCAAGGACACACGTGAATGACCAACTGGCGTTACTGTGACATGAGTTGCTGCACAACCAGCAAAGCGCCGGGCATCGGAGGGGGAGCCGTGACGAGGGCGCGTATCGGGGACTACGTGATCGTGCGCGAGATAGGCAGCGGCGGCATGGGCTCGGTCTATCTGGGGCGCTCGCGTGGCGGACGGGAGGTCGCCATCAAGGTGATCCGGCCCGAGTACGCGGCCGACCCCCGGTACCGAACCCGGTTCCGCAAAGAGGTCGAGGCCGCCCGCAGGGTCGGCGGCTTCCACACGGCTGCCGTGGTGGACGCCGACCCTGACGCGCCTGAGCCGTGGATGGCCAGTGCGTTCGTCAAAGGGCCGACGCTTGCCGACGAAATCCGGCAGCGCGGCCCGTTGGGCGAGGCCAGGCTGTGGGCTCTGGCAGCGGCGCTGGCCGAGGCACTGGAGGCGATCCACTCCTGCGGGCTCGTGCACCGCGATCTCAAGCCGGCCAACATCGTCCTCGCCGAGGACGGGCCGCGCGTCCTGGATTTCGGGATCGCCCGCCCGCTGGAAGGCACGCGGTTGACCGTCGACGGCGGCGTGATCGGCACCCCCGGGTTCGTCGCGCCGGAGCAGGTGCAGGGCCACCGCGACATCACCGGCGCGTGCGACGTCTTCGCTCTCGGCGCCGTACTGGTCGCGGCGGCGGGCGGCAGCGCGTTCGGGCACGGCGAGGCGTACGGACAGATGTACGCCGCTGTACACACGGAGGCCGACACGTCAGCGGTGCCGAAGGCGCTGCAGCCCCTGGTGCGCGCATGCCTGCACAAGAATCCCGAACAGCGACCGTCTCCGCGGTTGTTGCTCGACCTGTGTGCGAACGGCGGAGCCGACGACCATACCGCCCCGGTTCCCGACGGCTCCGCCCACGCCCCTACGGAGACGGCGACCCGGCCCGCGCCGCCCCCAGTACCCCCTGGTCTGTCGCCCGTGGCCGTCTATCAGCGTGACCCGAAGGACTGGAACCGGCAGGTGCTGCGGAACCTGCTCTACATACTTCTGCTCGTCGCGCTGACCACACTGAACATCACGGTCTTCCACCTGCCGGACGCGGTGACGGGGCTGAGCGTCTTCGGTGTGTTCCTCGTGCTCATACGCTTCATCGGCTTGACCAGCACGGGCAAGGAACGGCTCCTCGTCAACGACCTGGGCATCGGGGTGGGAGCCCCGGACAACCTGATCGTGCTGCGCTGGTCCGGCATCGCTGCCCTGGAGCTGGATGCCGAGGAAGCCTGGCTGACCCTGCGGCTCAACTCAGGGCAGCAACTCCCCATGGGCTTCCAGCACCCGACGTGGGTCCTCGCCCGCGAGGCCAAGGGCTTCACCCGAATCCACACGGGTCTGCTCCACCCGGCCGCCGAAGCGCCCCCGCTGTCGGACACGCTTCGCGCCCTGGCCAGTCGCCACGGAGTCCCGCTGACGGGCCCCAGGTCCGACTGAAGGCGAAAGGTGCGGCGGCCTCCACGTGCGCTAGGGCAGGCCGTCCCGCTGACCCCCTACGCATTCGACCCACAACACCACCAGCCGGCCGCCCGACTGGTGACAGAATCCGATGATGACCTCATCCTCAGAGACGATCGACGCGTCCGTGGCCGGCACCTGGAAGCTCGGTGACCTGACGGTCAACCGCATCGGCTTCGGCACCATGCGCCTCCCGCAGAACGGGCCGGCCTTCGCACGCGGCGACTCCGGCGACCGGGGGCGGGCCATACGTGTCCTGCGCCGTGCCGTCGAGCTCGGCGTGAACCACTTCGACACCGCCGCCTTCTACTTCTCGCCCCTGCGGTCCGCCAACGAGCTCATCAACAGCGCGCTCGCCCCGTACACCGACGACCTGGTCATCACCACCAAGGTCGGACCGGGCCGTGATCCCTCCGGTGAGTGGATATGGGCCGACCCGGACCAACTGCGCGGGCAGGTGGAGGAGAACCTGCGCCAGCTCGGACGCGACCACCTCGACGTGGTGAACCTGCGCATCGCCCGCAGCCACACGTCCTCGTCCGTCGCCGAGCACTTCGGGGCACTGGCCGAACTGCGTGAGGCCGGGCTGATCCGCCACCTGGGCATGTCCAACACCTCGCCGGAACAGCTCGCCGAGGCCCAGGCCATCGCACCCGTGGTCTGCGTCCAGAACATGTACGGCATCGGCTCCCCGCCCGAGCACCACGCCCTTCTGCGCCACTGCGGCGAGCAGGGCATCGCGTTCGTGCCGTTCTATGCGATCGCCGGTGCCGGGCGCGAGGCGGGAGCCACCACCGCCGACGGCGAGGCGGTGCTCACGGTCGCACGCAACCACGGCGCGACGCCGACCCAGGTGCGCCTGGCATGGACCCTGCACCAGGGACCGCACGTGCTGGCCATCCCCGGCACCGGCAACCCCGACCACCTGACCGAGAACGTGGCCGCCGGTGCGCTGCGCCTGACGACCGACGAGCTGGCCCTGCTCGCCGCATGACCGGGCAGATCCTCCGATGGAACTTCTTCATCGGCGGCCACCTGAGCACCTCCGTCCCCGTACGCCTGGTCGAACGCACGGACGAGGGGCAGCTGGTGTGGCTGGAGACCGGCACCCCGATGTGGCATACGGAGCTGCCCGGCGGCGCCCACCTCAGGGACATCCCGCCGCACGACCGTCCCGCCGGGGGCTATCCGGCGAAGGCCGGCAGGTGGCCCATGGGCAGTGCCCTCATCCACCAGCCGGCCGGGGCGGGCCACGCGGTGTTCTGGTTCTTCGGGCGGCGGCAGAAGTTCCGCGGCTGGTACGTGAACCTCGAGCACCGCGTCCACCACGGCGAGGACATCGACGTCGCCGACCATGAACTCGACATCAACGTGGCGCCGGACCGCACCTGGCAATGGAAGGACGAGCGGTCGTTCGCCGAGAAGACGGGGCACCCCGCCTACTGGTCGGCCGACGAGGCGGCAGCGATCCGCGCCGAGGGCGCGAGGCTGGCCGGGCTCGCCGAAGCGGGAACCTTCCCGTTCGACGGTTCCTGGTGCGATTTCAGGCCGCCGAAGCACTGGACGACCCCGCCCCTCGCCGCGGCCCCGGCCCGGACGGTCCTCTGATCCTGCGGGAACCTCGAGCCCTTCCCCGTAGGCCACCTGATGACGCGTCGGCCGGAAGCCACCGGCGCGCTCACGGCTCTCGAACAGCGCATACGAACACTCCGCAACCGGCGAACGCTGCAACCGCACCCGTAACCCATGGCCACCGTCGTTGCTAGCGGTCACACCGCGTGATACACAGAGTAACCATGCATATGCGCCCAGATCTCCGTACGAGCCGCAGGTCAGGGCGGCCGCCCCGGTCAAACGTGCGAGATCCGGGTAAAGAGAGCGGGAAGGCGTCGTGCTGAGCCGGTTTCATCAGCGAAGATAGAGGGCGACCCGTGCCGTACGGCACGGGCGGCGAACTACCCATCAGGGGCGGTGACTTACATGATCCTGGCAGCTGAAAAGGGCGACATCACCACCATCATCGGCGGAATCGCCCCGAACTGGGGGCCGTTCGGGACCCTGGGCAACGAGGCACGCATCATGATCGAGGTGGTGATGGCGGTAGCCATCCTGCTCTGCCTCGGCATCGCGATCTGGGGTGCGGCCAAGCAGCGCATCGGCGCGACGGCCCTGCGCGACACCTTCAGCGCGGAACAGGGCAAGGGCCTGATCGTGGCGGGCCTGACCGGAGTCTTCATCATCGGCTCCCTCGGCACCCTGTTCACGATTGTGTACGGGATGGCTGTCTGACCCGCTTTCGGCCTCCCTGCCCTGGGCTGTCCCGCCCACCCCACACCACCCGTCCGTCGTGCCCACCGGCAGAGGTTGCGTCCCCTGATGTCGAGTCACCACACCGCGCCCACGCGGGAACCAGCACAGCTACCGTCGTACTACGCGGAACTGCACACGGCTGAGGGGGCGTACACGGCATGAGCCAGGGCGACGAGCGCGGATACGGTGACGAACCGGGCGGCCGTACGGATGACATGTACAGCACGCTCGGCGGCACGCGCCAGACCCGTACGCGGCTTCCCGGCGGTGACGAGGGCGACGGCTACGGACGCCGGCCCGCCCGGAACTCCCGCTCCCTGGTGATGATCGTGGGCGTGGTGGTTCTCCTCATCGCAGCTATCGCGTTCGCGAACCAGAGCGGGAACGGGGACGAAGGATCCGGCGGCAGCGGGAAGGAACCACCCGCCGCCGGCGCCGGACCCACGGCTGCGACGGGCACGAAGCCGGTGCAGGGCAAGAACGGCACGATCGCGTCGGGCTTCGCGCATGACGAGCAGGGGGCGCAGAGCGCGGCGGCGAATTACGCGGTGGCGCTGGTATCGGCCGAGATCCTCCAGCCGGACCGCCGGGGCGTGATCGTGCGCCAAATCTTCATCGCGGAGCGGGTAGGCGAGCTGGAAGCCAAGTTCAATCAGGCGTACAGCAAAGACTTCCTGGACAAGGTCGGCCTCGACGCGAACGGCAACGCAGCCGAGGGGATGACGTACGTCTCGAGAACTGCGCCCGTCGGAACGAAAACAGTCGCCTACTCGGCGGAGTCCGCCACTGTCGAGGTGTGGTGCACCGGCGTCTTCGGTACCGCCGGTGTCAGCTCCACCAACCCGGTGAGCAACGACTGGTTCACCATGACGCTGAAGCTCCAATGGGCAGGCAACGACTGGAAGGTCGACAGCTTCTCCCAAAAGGAGGGCCCAGCCCCGGTGAACACCGACCGTACGGCCTCCAATGCCGACGAGATCGCCAAGGCAGTCGAGGAGTACGGAGGGTTCACGTATGCCCGTTAGTTCGCGTTCTGCGCTCCGGGTCGGCGCTGCACTGGCCAGCGCCCAGGCGGCATTGGTGGTCTTTGCGAGCCGAGCTGTCGCTGCCCCGTCCCCGACGCCCTCGCCGTCCGACAAGGACAAGTGCGACCTCATCGTCGGCCCCGCCAAGGACTACTGCGAAGGCGGAGAGGGCGGCAGCCCCTCCCGCCGCGCTCCCACCGTCACCGACGACGCCCTCGACCCCCTCTCCTCCCTGGCCCGCGGCTGCGCCGACGCCGCGTCCTGGACCGTCGGCAAGCTCAGTGAGGCCGTCGAGGGCACCGCCACCGTCGACTTCACGAACCAGCGGTTCCTCCAGCAGTACGCCGTCGTCTTCGCGGCCTCCACCATCCTCACGCTCGTCCTGTGGCTGCTCGCCGTGGCCAAGCGCGCGATCCGCGGCGTTCCGCTGACCACCGCGATCTCCGAGGCCATCGGCTTCCTCTGGCTGACCGTCCTGGCCTCCGCGTTCACGCCGCTCATCCTCTACACCGTCGTCTCCGCGACCGACGGCGTGACCGAAGGCATCGCGACGGCCACCGGCGGCCAGACGGACGTCTTCTTCGGTTCGTTCGCCGAGGCGCTCAAGAAGGGCACCGACATCGGCGGCGGCCCGATCATGCTGATCGTCGTCTCGCTCGTGTCGATCCTCGCCGCCGGGATCCTGTGGCTGGAGCTCGTCATCCGGGCCGCCCTGCTCTACGTCGGCGCCCTGCTCGGCGTCGTCGTGTACGCCGGGCTCGTCGACAAGAACATGTGGGGTCACGTCCGCCGCTGGGCAGGCATCATGATCGCCGTGATCATGGTCAAGCCGGTCATCGTGATCGTGCTCGGCCTGGCCGGCGCGCTCTCCGAGGACGACGGGCCCAACGCCATGTCCGCGGTCGTGTCCGGGCTCGCCATCATCCTCCTGGCCATCTTCGCGTCCGCCATGATCTACCGCTTCGTCCCCGGTTTCGGCGACGAGATCCAGGGCGCCCGTACCAACCGCAAGCAGGCCACCGACGGCTCCCAGGCCGCCGCGCTGATCAGCTCCCCTGCCGCGCTCGTCTCCCAGGGCATCAAGACCCACAGCGGACGCGGCGGCGGCGAGGGAGGCGGTGGAGGCGGCGGTGCCCGCCCCTCCAACCCCGCCAGCGGCGGCGTGGCCGCGCACAGCTCCCGCGGTTCGGGGAGCGGGGTCGGCGGCGGATCTGTCCCCTCCGCCGCACCTCCGCCCCGCAGCGGGTCCGGGCCCACCTCCGGGACCCCCCACGGCAGCCGCTCCTCGCGAGGCGGTTCAGGCAGCACAGGTAACACGAGCACAGGAGGTGGAGGGCGTTGACGACCCAGTCCCACACGATCGCGCCCCGCCGTACGTATCTCATCGGCCGCGCCAGGCCGAACGCGATCGTCGGCAAGAACCGTGAGACGGGCGAGATCGCGCTGATCATCGCCGGCGCGTTCCTCGGCATGATGAGCGGGCTCCTCGTCCCGGTCCTCTCCCTGCGGATCGTGGCCCTCATGGGCTTCCCCATGCTGGCCCTGGCCGTCGTGTACGTCCCCTTCAAGGGCCGCACGTTCTACAAGTGGTTCGAGATCAACCGCAGCTTCAAGCGCACCCTGCGCCGCGGTACGACCTACCGTTCCGCCGCCATGGAGGCGGGGGTCAGCGCCGACGGGCGTGAGGTGGAGATCGGCCCGCCGCCCGGCATCGGCCGGATCAGCTGGCTCGCCGCGCCGTTCGGACCGGACGAGATCGCCGTGCTCCTGCACGCCGACCGCCGTACCGTCACCGCCGCGATCGAGATCGAGGGCCCCGGTGTCGGCCTGCGCGACAGCGAGGACCAGGAGGCCCTGGTCGACAGGTTCGGCACCCTGCTCAAGCATGTGGCCAACGGCGACGGCTTCGTGACCCGCATCCAGATGCTGGCCCGGACGCTCCCCGCCGACCCCGACGCCCACGCGAAGGACGTCGCCCAGCGCGGCGACAAGGGCGCGCCGGGCTGGCTCCAGGAGTCCTACGACCAGCTCCAGTCGATGGTCTCCACCTCCAGCGAGCAGCACCGCGCCTATCTCGTCGCCTGCATGCACTACAGCCGCGAGCTCGCCGCCGAGGCCAACGCCATGGCCCGCGCCGCCCGCCCGCAGGGCCGCCGCAAGCTCGACCGTGACGCCGGGCTCGCCGTCGTCATGGCGCGGGAGCTCACCGACATCTGCGCACGTCTCGCCGAGGCGGACATCCGGGTCCGCCAGCCGCTCGGCCAGAGCCGGCTGGCCTCGCTCGTGCACTCGATGTACGACCCGGACCACCCGATGGACCACATCCAGGCCATGACGAAGCGCAACGCCTGGCCGGCCGAACTGGACGCGGTCGAACCCACGTTCCTTCAGGCGAAGACCCGCGAGTCGACGACCCGCGCCCCCTGGTGCCATGCCACGGCCTGGGTGAAGGAATGGCCGATGACGCCTGTCGGCGTCAACTTCCTGGCCCCTCTCCTCGTCCACACGCCCGATGTCATCCGTACGGTCGCGGTCTGCATGGACCTCGAGCCCACGGAGGTCGCCATCGAGCGGATGCTGACGGAGAAGACGAACGACGAGGCCGAGGCGAGCCGCCAGGCCAAGATGAACCGCACCGTCGACCCGCGCGACATCGCCGCGCACGGTCGGCTCGACCAGCGGGGTGAAGATCTGGCGAGCGGTGCGGCCGGGGTGAACCTCGTGGGGTACATCACCGTGTCGTCCCGGTCGCCCGAAGCCCTCGCCCGCGACAAGCGGACGATCAGGGCCTCGGCCGGCAAGTCGTATCTGAAGCTGGAGTGGTGCGACCGTGAGCACCACCGCGCCTTCGTGAACACCTTGCCGTTCGCCACCGGCATCCGCCGCTGACCACCAACCGAGAGGCAGGGCAGTCACGCCATGCGAGACCCGCTGTCCGCGTTGTCGGATGCCTTCACCGCCTTCCTGTTCGGGAAGGTGGAGACGACCCGGCTGCCGGTCCGTACGTCGACGGGCCAGGCCCAGGCCGTCTACCTGCCGACCGCCGCGCCCGGCCTCGGCGACTCCGGCGTGATCATCGGGCGTGAGGTGTACTCCGGCAAGGGCTACATCTACGACCCCTTCCAGCTGTACGGGCAGCAGCTCCCCGCCCCGCACTGGCTGGTGCTCGGCGAGTCCGGCAACGGCAAGTCGGCGCTGGAGAAGACGTACGTGCTGCGCCAGCTCCGCTTCCGCGACCGGCAGGTCGTCGTCCTGGACGCCCAGGGCGAGGACGGTGTCGGCGAGTGGAACCTCATCGCCCAGGAGCTGGGTATAACCCCCATCCGGCTGGATCCGACCGCCGCGCTGAACGACGGGATCCGGCTCAACCCGCTCGACCCGTCGATCACCACGACGGGCCAGCTCGCCCTGCTCCGCACGATCATCGAAGTCGCCATGGGCCACGGCCTCGACGAGCGTTCCGGCTTCGCGCTCAAGGTCGCGCACGCCTACGTGAACGAGACCACCGGCGACCGCCAGCCGGTCCTGATGGACATCGTGGAGCAACTGCGCCACCCGGAGCCGGAGTCCGCCGAGGCGATGAACGTCGACATAGACGACGTACGGGCCTGGGGCCTTGACGTCGCCCTCGTCCTGGACCGGCTGGTCGACGGTGACCTGCGCGGCATGTTCGACGGCCCGACGACGATCGGCATCGACCTCGACGCACCGCTGATCGTCTTCGACCTCTCGCACATCGACCGCAACTCCATCGCGATGCCGATCCTGATGGCGATCGTCGGCGTCTGGCTGGAGCACACCTGGATCAGGCCCGACCGCAAGAAGCGCATCTTCCTGGTCGAAGAGGCCTGGCACATCATCAACTCGCCCTTCGTGGCGCAGCTCTTCCAGCGGCTGCTGAAGTTCGGGCGACGGCTCGGCCTGTCCTTCGTGGCGGTGGTCCACCACCTCAGCGATGTCGTCGACGGGGCCGCGGCGAAGGAAGCGGCGGCCATCCTGAAGATGGCCTCGACACGGACGATCTACGCCCAGAAGGCCGACGAGGCCAGAGCGACGGGCAAGGTGATCGGCCTGCCCAGGTGGGCGGTCGAGATCATCCCGACGCTGACCCCGGGCATCGCGGTCTGGGACGTCAACGGCAACGTGCAGGTCGTCAAGCACCTGATCACCGAGGCGGAACGCCCCCTGGTGTTCACCGACCGCGCGATGACCGAGGGTTCGACGTCCGACATGCTCCCCGAGGACGTAAGGGCCGCAGAGCTGGAGGCGGAGCAGCGGGCGGCGCGGATCGAGCACCAGCACCGGCTGAACGAGTCGTCCGAGTCAACGGTGGCATGACATGGCACGCCAGGCACCATCCCGTACGGAGCGCGGCGGCGAGGGCCAGGGCGGCATCCCGGACGGCCTGCTGATCGGCCTCCTGGCCTTCCTGTTCGGGCTGACCGTGCTGGCCTGGACGGCCACGGGGCTGGCCGGACTGTTCGCGCACGGGGCCTGGCCGACGGGCGTCACCTTCACGCGGACGCCGCTGGCCCTGCGTGCGCTGGCCCTCGCACCGCAGGACCTCCCGGCGGCCTGGCCGGACACTCCGGCGGGCGAGCTCTCCGGGTACGGCTTGTTCTGGGGCCTGTTCATCGGCGAGTTGATGGTGCTGCTGGTCCTGACGGTGTTCGTCGTGGGGGTGGTGGCCCGCTGGCGGATGGTACGGAAGCAGAGGGCCGCGGCAGCCGATCCGTACGAGCCCGAGCGCGAGCCCGTACACCGGCCGAAGCCCGAGCCCGAGCCGGTACGTCCTGTCGCACCGGCGCCCGTGGTCGTCGAGGCAGCCCCCGTGCGCGAGTACGAGCGCGAGCCCGCTCCCGCGTCCGTCCCCTCCCCCCGCACGCCCCTCCTCGTCTACGGGACCGCCGCCACCCGCCGCCCCACCGTCGTCCAGGCCATCCGGGAAGCCGGCGGCCCGGCTCTCGTCGTCACGTCCGACCCCACGGTCTGGGCCGAGACGAAGGACGCCCGCAGCAAGCTCGGCCCGGTCCTGGTCTACGACCCGGGCCATCTCTGCGACACCCCGGCCCGCCTCCACTGGGCGCCCACCGCCGGCTGCGAGGACCCCGCCACCGCAGCCGCCCGGGCCGCGGCCCTGCTCGCCCCGGTCCGCCCGTCGGCCAGGGTCGACAGCTCCATGGCCGACACCGCCGAAACGCTTCTGCAGTGCTGGCTGCACGCCGCGGCCGTGGACGGCCGCCCCTTCCGCCAGGTCCACCGCTGGGCGTCCGGAGGCAGCGCCCATGAACCGGTGCGCCTGCTCCGTACCCACCCCAGGGCCGCCTCCGGACTCGCCGGGCTGCTGGAGTCCGCGCTCACCGCGTACCCCGAACGCCGCGAGAGCGCACAGGAGCTGACGGTACGTGCCTTCGCGGCCCTCTCCTCGGTCCACATCCGCGAGGCCTGCACACCCAACCGATCCGATTCGCTCGGACTGGAATCTTTTGCGGGTGAGGGGGGAACGCTCTTTGTGGTCGGCGAACCCATCGAGGATCCTCGCCACCGTCCCGGTGCGATGCCCCTGCTCACCGCACTCGCCTCACACGTGGTCGAGCACGGCCGCCGCATGGCCGCACGGTCAACCGACGGTCGGCTCGACCCACCAATGACCCTCGTCCTCGACGACGTCGCGGCCGTGGCTCCGCTTCCCCAACTCCCGGAGCTGCTGTCGACCGGCGAGGACCAGGGGATGCCGACCCTGGTCCTGCTCCGCTCGCAGGAACAGGGCCGGGCCCGCTGGACGCAGCGGCTGCAGCTCCCCGGCACCGGAATCCGCTGAGCCCACCGCCTGAGGTCACGGGGCCGCAGGGCCCCTAGGCCCGCTCGATCACGAACTCCAGTTCCCGCGCGGCCGGATCGTCCGGCGCGGGCACGGTGCGTCCCGACGGCACGAAGCCGAACCTCCGGTAGAACGCCGCGGCCCGGGGGTTGTGCTCGTGGACGTACAGCCGCACCCGCTCGACACGGGGAGCGGACAGCGACCAGGCCCAGTCGACAGCCGCCCCGAACAGCGCGTCGGCCACCCCGCCGCCCCGCGCCTCGGGCCGGACGAACACCCCGACCACATGCGCCTGGTCGACCTCGGCAGCCTCCCCGAAGCGCACCTCCTGCGCGGGCCGCTCCACGAGCACCGACGCGGTACCCACCCACCGGCCGTCGGGGGCCTCGGCGACGAACTGCCGGACCTGCACACCGTCGGCGGCATCCGTCGTCCGCTGCTGCCAGAACGAGTCGGGCATGGCCAGCGCATGCTCGTACGTCTCCGCGAAGGCGACCGAAGCGACGGGATCCTGCAGGGCGGCCAGCCGGATCTCCCTGGCCAGGGGCCATTCCTCGGCCCTCACCGCTCGTATGACGTGTTCCATCCGGCGATGGTGCCCCGCCGCACGCGTCCAGGCAAACGGGATACCACCGTCACCTCAGCCGTCCAAAGTGAAGGCGTTCTTGGCGCGCGTGACGGACTCCTCGGAGGCCGGACCGCCGGGGTTCTCGGTGGCCAGGTCCTGGTTGAGGGTGACGAAGGGGCGCATCCGCTCCTCGTAGCGGGCGTAGGCGGCGGTGTGGTCTCCCTGCGCCCGGGCCAGGCTGTCGGCCAGCACATGGGCGCCGACGAGAGCCAGGCTGGTTCCCTGCCCGGAGAGCGGGGAAGGGCAGTAGCCGGCGTCGCCGAGCAGGGCCACCCTGCCCCGCGACCAGTGGTCCATGCGGATCTGCGCCATGGCGTCGCAGTAGAAGTCGGGCGCCTTCTGCGCCGCCTCGGCCAGGCGTGGGCCTTCCCACCGCAAGGACGCGAGCCTGTCCACCACGATGCGCCGGAGAGCAGCGGTGTCGTGGGCGAGCGGGCCGGACTCGAAGCCGAAGGCGATCCTGAGTTCGGAGTTGTCGCGTACGGGCATGATGCCGAAGCCCACGTCGCCGTCGCTCAGCCACATCTGCCAGTTGTCCAGGGCGAGGAAGTTGTCCGCGCTGAACACCGACAGATAGCTGCCCAGATGGTGCGCGAAGCGTTCCTCCGGCCCGAAGGCCAGGCGCCGTACGGCCGAGTGCAGACCGTCGGCACCGATGACGAGGTCGAAACGGCGGGACGGCCCGTGCGCGAAGCCGACCTGGACACCGGACCCGTCCTCGTCGAGCGCTGTGATGCTGTTGCCGAAGAGGTACTCGACGCCTTCCTGCGTGTGCTCGTACACGAGGTCCACCAGGTCGTCGCGCAGCAGCTCGATGTCGTCGCTGTCGAGCCGCCCGCTGCTGAAGGTCGCCTCCGTGGACCGGTCGATCTCCTGGCCCTCCGGATCGAGGACAGACATCCCCCGCATGCGGGTACGGACCTGTCGTGCCCGCTCCAGCAGGCCCATCCGCTCGACGACATCGAGTGCGACACCCCGCACATCCACGGCCTGCCCGCCGGCGCGGGGGCCCGTCCCGCGTTCGACGACGGTCACCCCGAAGCCGTGGCCGCGCAGCCGGTGGGCGAGTGCCGGACCGGCGATGCCGCCGCCGGAGATCAGAACAGTGTGCATCAGAAGCTCCTCTCGTACGGTGTACGCATCTGAACGTACGGCGTACGCGTGATCGCTTCAACTGGGCTTATTTCCCTTCTGTACTAGGCCAGTTGCCCGCTGACACCCATCCTCGCTGCTACCCTCTGCACTAGTACAGAAGAGAGAGGTGCGAGACCGTGACGAAGCCCACAGCCGTGAGGGAGGAGCCGCCGTACCTGCGCATCGTCGCCGAGATCCGGCGCCGCATCCGGGACGGCGAACTGGCCCCCGGGGACCGGGTCCCCTCGACCCGTCAGATCGCCAAGGACTGGGGCGTCGCGCTCGCCACCGCCACCAAGGCCCTGACCACCCTGCGCCTGGAGGGACTGGTCGAGGCCAGGCCCAGGACCGGCACGGTCGTCGCCGCGGCCGCTCCCCTCACACCGCCCCGCAGACGTCAGACCGCCGCCCCGTCCTCCTCCGCACCGTCCTCCGCCACCACGCCCCCCGACGATCAGGAGCTGACCCTCGAGCGCATCGTCCGCACCGCCGTCGACATCGCCGACACCGAGGGGCTCTCGGCGCTCTCCATGCGCGGTGTCGCGGCCCGGCTCGGAGTCGCGGCCATGTCGCCCTACCGGTACGTGCCCAGCAAGGACGACCTGGTCCTGCTCATGGCCGATGCCGCGTTCGGCGAGAGGTTCTACCCCGCCGACGTTCCGCAGGGCTGGCGTGCCCGCGCGGAGCTCGGTGCGCGAACCCTGTGGGCCCTGCACCGCAAGCACCCGTGGCTGGCCCAGCTCGACTCCCTCACCCGCCCCCTGCTGGTGCCCAATCTGATGGTCCACGGCGAATGGTCCCTGAGCGCCCTCGACGGCCACGGCCTCGCGCCCACCCAGCTGTTCGACATCCACGTACTGCTCTACAGCCACGTCCAGGGCCTGGCGGTGCACCTGGAGCGGGAGGCGAACGCGGCGGCCACCACGGGCCAGTCGGAGGACCAGTGGATGGACAGCCGCGCCCCCGACCTCCAGAACCTGGTGGACTCCGGCCGCTTCCCGACGTTCGCCAAGGTGGTCGGGGCCTTCGAGGACGGCTACGACCTGCGCCTCGACACACTCTTCGAGCTCGGCCTCAAGGCCCTCCTCGACGGACTCGCACCCGTCATCGAGGGACGGGGCGGGCGCCAGGAGTAACGGCCCCGCGCGTCGTACCCCGGTACTACGGCAGCACCCGCGTCCCGCCCCCGGTCGGACGACCGCCGGCAGCAGGCTCCGTAGCGTCGGCCGCATGATCAGGGCATACGAACTCAGCAAACGCTACGGAGACACCACCGTCGTCCAGGACCTCGACTTCACGGTCCGGCCCGGCACCGTCACCGGCTTCCTCGGCCCCAACGGTGCGGGGAAGTCCACGACCATGCGCATGCTCCTCGGCCTGGACGGCCCCACACGCGGCCGTTCCACGGTCGGCGGGCGCGCGTACGCCACCCACAGCGCACCCCTCACCGAAGTCGGCGCCCTGCTGGAGGCCCGTTCCGTCCACCCCGGCCGGACCGCCTTCAACCACCTCATGGCGCTCGCCCACACACACGGCATCCCGCGCAGCCGCGTCGACCACGTCCTCGACCTGGCCGGGCTGACCGCGGTCGCCCACAAACGCGTCAAGGGTTTCTCACTCGGCATGGGCCAACGGCTCGGCATCGCCGCCGCACTCCTCGGCGACCCGGCGACCCTCATCCTGGACGAGCCCGTCAACGGCCTCGACCCGGAAGGCGTGCTCTGGATCCGTAACCTCCTCAAGTCCCTGGCCGTACAGGGCCGCACGGTGTTCGTCTCCTCGCACCTGATGAGCGAGACGGCCCTCACCGCCGACCACCTGGTCATCATCGGACGCGGCCGGCTCCTCGCGGACACCACGGTCGCCGACTTCGTGGCCACGGCGGGCGGCGCATCGGTCAAGGTCGTCACCCCTCAGGCCCCGGAGCTGCGTGCACTCCTCGGGGGTCCCGGCATCGACATCACCCACACCACGGGCGCGGAACCGGGACAGCTGGAGGTCCGCGGCACGGACGCGGCACACATCGGCCGCCTCGCCGCCGCCCACGCCATCCCGCTGTACGAACTCACCCCCCGCACCGCCTCCCTGGAGCAGGCCTTCATGGACCTCACCCAGGAGTCGGTCGAGTACCGGATCACCGCCCCCGAACCGAGCGGAGTCCCCGCATGACGACCGCCCCCGCCACCACCCAGGCGTACCGCGTCACCCCGGCCCGGGTCCTGCGCTCCGAAGCGCACAAGCTCCGGACCCTGCGCTCCAGCTGGATCACCCTGGGCTCCGCCGCCGCCCTCGTCCTGTCCGTCGGCATCATCATGGGCGCGACCTACACGTCCGACGGCGGCGACTCGGACGTCGACACGGTCATCCTGGTCCTCTTCGGCTCCACACTCGGCACGCTCTGCACGGTGGTGCTCGGCATCCTGGTCACCGCGGGCGAGTACTCGACGGGCATGATCCGCGCCTCGCTCACCGCCGTACCCGCCAGACTCCCCGTCCTGTGGGCCAAGGCGGCGGTCTTCACCGTCACCGTCCTCACCGTCATGGCCGGCGCCGCACTCATCACCTTCGCCGCAGCCCAGCTCTTCCTCCACGACACCGACCAGGCCGCCTCCCTCAGCGAACCGGCCGTGCTCGGCGCGGTGCTCGGCAACGCCGCCGGCACCACGTTCCTGAGCCTGATCGCCCTCGGACTCGGCGCCCTGATCCGCTCGGTGCCGGGCGCGATCGGCGCCTTCATCGGGGGCGTGATGGTCCTTCCGGAGGTCCTGAGCATGCTCCCGTACGACGCGGTGGAAACCGCCGTCCGCTACTTCCCCACCCAGGCCGCAGGCGTCCTCGGCTCCGCCACCCCGCTCCCCGGCGCGGCGCCCGTCGGCGGAGCCCTGCTCGCCCTCGTGCTGTGGTGCGCGGCAAGCCTCGGAACGGCAGCGCTGCTCCTGCGACGCCGCGACGCATGACGCCCGCGAGGCCGGAGGCGAGGATGTACGGGTGACGGACGACGACGATACGAACCGGCTCGCGGGCCCCACCCCGCTCACCGGGCACATCCAGCGCCTGCTCCAGCGCATACGCGCGTACGACCGGCGCCGGCCCGCCGTCTGGAACGGGATCACCGCGGCGTTCTGGGTTCTGTTCGCCGTACTCGACATCTCCACGGGCGGCTGGCGCACCGTGGCCGTTGACCCGGACGTGCCCGCGCCGCTGGTGCTCACGATGAGCCTGGCGTTCTCCGCCCCGCTGCTGTGGCGCCGCAGCCATCCTCTGGCCGTTCTCGTGTTCATGGCCCCGTTCTCCCTGATCAACGTCTGGACGGGGGCGGTCATCCAGGCCGTGTTCCTCCAGGAGATCGTGGTCTTCAACATCGCGGTCCGGCTGCCGCTGCGCGCCCTGGCGTGGTCGGGGGCGATCGTGATCGCCCCGCTCGTGATCGCCTCGGGCCACTTCCCGGACGGCTGGGACCGGCTCTTCCTCCCGCATCTCTGGGCGTTCGCGTTCGCGGCCCTGCTCGGCATCGTGGTCCGTACGCGCAAGGAGTACACCGAGGCGCTCGTCGACCGCGCCAACCGCCTGGAACTCGAACGCGACCAGCAGGCCCGCCTCGCTGCAGCCGCCGAACGCACCCGGATCGCCCGGGAGATGCACGACATCATCGGCCACAACCTGTCCGTCATCACGGGCCTCGCGGACGGTGGTTCCTACGCCGCGGCCAAGAGCCCCGAACGGGCCGCCCAAGCGCTGGACGCCATCGGAACGACGAGCCGTCAGGCCCTCGCCGAACTCCGCCGGCTGCTCGGCGTCCTGCGCGACCACCCCGCCGAGGCCGACCGAACCCCGCAGCCCACCCTGGACGACATCGACGCCCTGCTCGCGGGTGTACGGCGAGCGGGCCTCCCGGTACGTCTTCACCGCCGCGGCACACCACCGCCCGAAGCACTCACCGCGGGAAGGCAACTGACGGTCTACCGGGTCGTACAGGAAGCCCTCACCAACACGCTGAAACACGGCGGCACGCACCCGGACCTCGCGGCGGAGGTCACCCTGACCTACCGGGCGACGGAGCTGGAGGCCCTGATCACCGACAACGGAACCCCGCGACCCGAACCCGTCCCGCCCGACGGCACCGCGCAGGGAATCACGGGGATGCGCGAACGCGCTTCCCTCTACGACGGCACACTCGAAGCGGGCCCGCCCGCCACATCCGGCTGGCAGGTACGGCTCCGGCTCCCTCTGGAGGACTTCCCCTCGTGACGACCGTGCTCATCGCCGACGACCAGGCGATGCAACGCTTCGGCTTCCGCATGCTGTTGGAGAGCCAGGACGACATGACAGTCGTCGGCGAAGCCGCCAACGGCCACGAGGCCCTCCAACTCGTCGCCCGGCACCAGCCGGACGTCGCGTTGATGGACATCCGGATGCCCCTGCTCGACGGCATCGAAGCCACCCGGCGCATCGTCAGGGCCGGCGCCCCCACCCGCGTCCTGATCGTCACCACATTCGACCTCGACCGGTACGCGTACGACGGGCTGCGCGCAGGCGCCAGCGGCTTCCTGGTCAAGGACGCCCTGCCGGAGGAACTCCTCTCCGGCATCCGGGCCGTGGCCGGCGGTGACGCGGTGGTCGCCCCGAGCCTGACCCGCCGGCTCCTGGACGCGTACGTACAGCATCTGCCGTCCGCCCCCGGCGGACCCGCCACCCAGGACCCGCGGATCGCCGCACTCACGGGACGGGAGAGGGAAATCCTCACCGTCATCGGGCAGGGCTGGAGCAACACGGAGATCGCGGAACGGCTCCACCTCGCAGAATCGACCGTGAAGACGCACGTCTCGCGCATCCTCGCGAAGACAGGAGCGAGGGACCGCGTCCAGGCGGTCATCCTGGCCTATGACACGCACCTGGTGACCCCGGCCTGACAACCCGAAAGGGTTTTGAACGCAGAAAAGCCCCGTGCCACAAGGGCACGGGGCTTTCCCGGAATAATTGTTCGGCGGCGTCCTACTCTCCCACAGGGTCCCCCCTGCAGTACCATCGGCGCTGAAAGGCTTAGCTTCCGGGTTCGGAATGTAACCGGGCGTTTCCCTAACGCAATGACCACCGAAACACTATGAAATTAACCAACACCGGATGAAAACACGGCCGTTCGTTATTTCAGAACTAACACAGTGGACGCGAGCAACTGAGGACAAGCCCTCGGCCTATTAGTACCAGTCAGCTCCACCCGTTACCGGGCTTCCACATCTGGCCTATCAACCCAGTCGTCTACTGGGAGCCTTAACCACTCAAGGTGGTGGGAATACTCATCTCGAAGCAGGCTTCCCGCTTAGATGCTTTCAGCGGTTATCCTTTCCGAACGTAGCCAACCAGCCATGCCCTTGGCAGGACAACTGGCACACCAGAGGTTCGTCCGTCCCGGTCCTCTCGTACTAGGGACAGCCCTTCTCAATATTCCTACGCGCACAGCGGATAGGGACCGAACTGTCTCACGACGTTCTAAACCCAGCTCGCGTACCGCTTTAATGGGCGAACAGCCCAACCCTTGGGACCGACTCCAGCCCCAGGATGCGACGAGCCGACATCGAGGTGCCAAACCATCCCGTCGATATGGACTCTTGGGGAAGATCAGCCTGTTATCCCCGGGGTACCTTTTATCCGTTGAGCGACAGCGCTTCCACAAGCCACTGCCGGATCACTAGTCCCGACTTTCGTCCCTGCTCGACCCGTCGGTCTCACAGTCAAGCTCCCTTGTGCACTTACACTCAACACCTGATTGCCAACCAGGCTGAGGGAACCTTTGGGCGCCTCCGTTACTCTTTAGGAGGCAACCGCCCCAGTTAAACTACCCATCAGACACTGTCCCTGATCCGGATCACGGACCCAGGTTAGACATCCAGCACGACCAGAGTGGTATTTCAACGACGACTCCACAACCACTGGCGTGGCTGCTTCAAAGTCTCCCACCTATCCTACACAAGCCGAACCGAACACCAATATCAAACTATAGTAAAGGTCCCGGGGTCTTTCCGTCCTGCTGCGCGAAACGAGCATCTTTACTCGTAGTGCAATTTCACCGGGCCTATGGTTGAGACAGTCGAGAAGTCGTTACGCCATTCGTGCAGGTCGGAACTTACCCGACAAGGAATTTCGCTACCTTAGGATGGTTATAGTTACCACCGCCGTTTACTGGCGCTTAAGTTCTCAGCTTCGCACACCCGAAAGTGCACTAACCGGTCCCCTTAACGTTCCAGCACCGGGCAGGCGTCAGTCCGTATACATCGCCTTACGGCTTCGCACGGACCTGTGTTTTTAGTAAACAGTCGCTTCTCGCTGGTCTCTGCGGCCACCCCCAGCTCAGGAAGCAAGTTCCCTCACCAGTGATGGCCCCCCTTCTCCCGAAGTTACGGGGGCATTTTGCCGAGTTCCTTAACCATAGTTCACCCGAACGCCTCGGTATTCTCTACCTGACTACCTGAGTCGGTTTAGGGTACGGGCCGCCATGAAACTCGCTAGAGGCTTTTCTCGACAGCATAGGATCATCCACTTCACCACAATCGGCTCGGCATCAGGTCTCAGCCTTAATGTGTGACGGATTTACCTACCACACGGCCTACACCCTTACCCCGGGACTACCACCGCCCGGGCTGGACTACCTTCCTGCGTCACCCCATCGCTTACCTAGTACAAGTCTGGTTCATCGGCTCCACCACTACCCTCAACTCCGAAGAGATCGGGCCGGCTTCACGGACTTAGCATCGCCTGATTCAGTATTGGGCGTTTCAAAGCGGGTACCGGAATATCAACCGGTTGTCCATCGACTACGCCTGTCGGCCTCGCCTTAGGTCCCGACTTACCCTGGGCAGATCAGCTTGACCCAGGAACCCTTAGTCAATCGGCGCACACGTTTCTCACGTGTGTATCGCTACTCATGCCTGCATTCTCACTCGTGAACCGTCCACAACTCGCTTCCGCGGCTGCTTCACCCGGCACACGACGCTCCCCTACCCATCCATACTCCCGTTGGGGATATGTGTATGAATGACACGACTTCGGCGGTACGCTTGAGCCCCGCTACATTGTCGGCGCGGAATCACTTGACCAGTGAGCTATTACGCACTCTTTCAAGGGTGGCTGCTTCTAAGCCAACCTCCTGGTTGTCTCTGCGACTCCACATCCTTTCCCACTTAGCGTACGCTTAGGGGCCTTAGTCGATGCTCTGGGCTGTTTCCCTCTCGACCATGGAGCTTATCCCCCACAGTCTCACTGCCGTGCTCTCACTTACCGGCATTCGGAGTTTGGCTAAGGTCAGTAACCCGGTAGGGCCCATCGCCTATCCAGTGCTCTACCTCCGGCAAGAAACACACGACGCTGCACCTAAATGCATTTCGGGGAGAACCAGCTATCACGGAGTTTGATTGGCCTTTCACCCCTAACCACAGGTCATCCCCCAGGTTTTCAACCCTGGTGGGTTCGGTCCTCCACGAAGTCTTACCTCCGCTTCAACCTGCCCATGGCTAGATCACTCCGCTTCGGGTCTTGAGCGCGCTACTAAATCGCCCTATTCGGACTCGCTTTCGCTACGGCTTCCCCACACGGGTTAACCTCGCAACACACCGCAAACTCGCAGGCTCATTCTTCAAAAGGCACGCAGTCACGACTGCATGTGCAAGCACATACAGCGACGCTCCCACGGCTTGTAGGCACACGGTTTCAGGTACTATTTCACTCCGCTCCCGCGGTACTTTTCACCATTCCCTCACGGTACTATCCGCTATCGGTCACCAGGGAATATTTAGGCTTAGCGGGTGGTCCCGCCAGATTCACACGGGATTTCTCGGGCCCCGTGCTACTTGGGTGTCTCTTAAACGAGCCGTTGATGTTTCAGCTACGGGGGTCTTACCCTCTACGCCGGACCTTTCGCATGTCCTTCGCCTACATCAACGGTTTCTGACTCGTCTCACAGTCGGCAGACTATGAAAAAGAGATCCCACAACCCCGTATGCGCAACCCCTGCCGGGTATCACACGCATACGGTTTGGCCTCATCCAGTTTCGCTCGCCACTACTCCCGGAATCACGGTTGTTTTCTCTTCCTGCGGGTACTGAGATGTTTCACTTCCCCGCGTTCCCTCCACACTGCCTATGTGTTCAGCAGTGGGTGACAGCCCATGACGACTGCCGGGTTTCCCCATTCGGAAACCCCCGGATCAAAGCTTGGTTGACAGCTCCCCGGGGACTATCGTGGCCTCCCACGTCCTTCATCGGTTCCTGGTGCCAAGGCATCCACCGTGCGCCCTTAAAAACTTGGCCACAGATGCTCGCGTCCACTGTGCAGTTCTCAAACAACGACCAGCCACCCATCACCCCGCCCTAACAGGCGAGTTCACTGGGGCCGGCAACCGAAGATCCAGACTCAACGAGCCCGTACCTTCAGATACCCAACAGCGTGCCCGACCCGATCAACTAGTTCCCATTTTCCACGCCGAAGCAGTACTTACGAAAACCAGCCAACCGTGCCGAATAGTCAACGTTCCACCCATGAGCAACCACCGTCGAACATTTGCCGACGAAATGGTCTCTGGATTCCCCGAAGAGAATCTAGATGCTCCTTAGAAAGGAGGTGATCCAGCCGCACCTTCCGGTACGGCTACCTTGTTACGACTTCGTCCCAATCGCCAGTCCCACCTTCGACAGCTCCCTCCCACAAGGGGTTGGGCCACCGGCTTCGGGTGTTACCGACTTTCGTGACGTGACGGGCGGTGTGTACAAGGCCCGGGAACGTATTCACCGCAGCAATGCTGATCTGCGATTACTAGCAACTCCGACTTCATGGGGTCGAGTTGCAGACCCCAATCCGAACTGAGACCGGCTTTTTGAGATTCGCTCCGCCTCGCGGCATCGCAGCTCATTGTACCGGCCATTGTAGCACGTGTGCAGCCCAAGACATAAGGGGCATGATGACTTGACGTCGTCCCCACCTTCCTCCGAGTTGACCCCGGCAGTCTCCTGTGAGTCCCCATCACCCCGAAGGGCATGCTGGCAACACAGAACAAGGGTTGCGCTCGTTGCGGGACTTAACCCAACATCTCACGACACGAGCTGACGACAGCCATGCACCACCTGTATACCGACCACAAGGGGGGCACCATCTCTGATGCTTTCCGGTATATGTCAAGCCTTGGTAAGGTTCTTCGCGTTGCGTCGAATTAAGCCACATGCTCCGCTGCTTGTGCGGGCCCCCGTCAATTCCTTTGAGTTTTAGCCTTGCGGCCGTACTCCCCAGGCGGGGAACTTAATGCGTTAGCTGCGGCACCGACGACGTGGAATGTCGCCAACACCTAGTTCCCAACGTTTACGGCGTGGACTACCAGGGTATCTAATCCTGTTCGCTCCCCACGCTTTCGCTCCTCAGCGTCAGTAATGGCCCAGAGATCCGCCTTCGCCACCGGTGTTCCTCCTGATATCTGCGCATTTCACCGCTACACCAGGAATTCCGATCTCCCCTACCACACTCTAGCTAGCCCGTATCGAATGCAGACTCGGGGTTAAGCCCCGAGCTTTCACATCCGACGTGACAAGCCGCCTACGAGCTCTTTACGCCCAATAATTCCGGACAACGCTCGCACCCTACGTATTACCGCGGCTGCTGGCACGTAGTTAGCCGGTGCTTCTTCTGCAGGTACCGTCACTTGCGCTTCTTCCCTGCTGAAAGAGGTTTACAACCCGAAGGCCGTCATCCCTCACGCGGCGTCGCTGCATCAGGCTTTCGCCCATTGTGCAATATTCCCCACTGCTGCCTCCCGTAGGAGTCTGGGCCGTGTCTCAGTCCCAGTGTGGCCGGTCGCCCTCTCAGGCCGGCTACCCGTCGTCGCCTTGGTAGGCCATTACCCCACCAACAAGCTGATAGGCCGCGGGCTCATCCTTCACCGCCGGAGCTTTTAACCCCGTCCCATGCAGGACAGAGTGTTATCCGGTATTAGACCCCGTTTCCAGGGCTTGTCCCAGAGTGAAGGGCAGATTGCCCACGTGTTACTCACCCGTTCGCCACTAATCCACCCCGAAGGGCTTCATCGTTCGACTTGCATGTGTTAAGCACGCCGCCAGCGTTCGTCCTGAGCCAGGATCAAACTCTCCATGAATGTTTTCCCGTAATCGGGAGAGCACCATAAAAGAGCGGGACAACCAACCGGAATAGGGCTGGTCATCCACAGCGTCCTCGCTGATGTTGCCTACCCGCCACATGGGCCAGTAGGACTTCAAAGGAACCACCAACCCACCGAAGTGGGCCGGGGTATCAACAAATTTGGCGTTGACTTTTGGCACGCTGTTGAGTTCTCAAGGAACGGACGCTTCCTTCGGTCCCGTTTCACCGGGGCCCTCCGGGCGCTTCCCTTCGTTCTTGCGTTTCCGACTCTATCAGACTCTTTCGTGTCCGATTCCCGGTCGAAGCGGGTTTCGCTTTCCAGTTCTTCGCTTTCGCGTTTCCCTTTCCGGCGAGTCCGACTCTATCAGATCCTTTCGGGCCTGATTCCCAGTCAGTGGGGCTTGTCATCCCGGCTGTTGGGCCGTTCCGACGCTCAAACTCTAGCGGGTTTCCTCCGCGGCTCATAATCGAGCCTTCGAATTGAATTTCGGCATGCCGAAATTCTCCCCGGCGGGAGATCGTGCTGAGTTTGGTTGCCGCATTCGCGGCGGGATCGGCTGCCTCGGGACCGTTCCGGCTCCGTGGCAACTCGGAGAACCTTACGGATCGGGGATGAGCGTGTCAACCCCTCCCCGGGGGGCCCTTCGGACCCATCAGTCCAGGTCGGTGAGCCGGCCGCCCGCGTCCGGCTGGGCGTGCTCCACGCGGCGCAGGAGGCGAATCAGCATCTCGCCCAGAACCCCGCGCTCGTCCCCCGAGAGGTCCTGGAGGAGGTCCTCCTCGAAGTCGCTGGCCATGCGCATCGCCTCGAGCCACTTCGTACGCCCCTCGTCGGTCAGCTCGACGATGACGCGCACCCTGTTGTTCTCGTCCCTGTCCCGGGTGACCAGGCCTTCGCCGGCCATCCGGTCGATGCGGTGGGTCATCGCGGCCGGGGTGAGGCCGAGGCGCTTCGCCAGCTCGCCGGGGCCGAGCCGGTAAGGGGCGCCGGCCAGGACCAGGGTCTTGAGGACCTCCCACTCGGCGTTGCTGATGCCGAGGGCGGCGACCTGCCTGCCGTACGCGACGTTCATCCGGCGGTTCAGCCGGCCCAGCGCGGAGACGACCTGCTCGACCTGGGGGTCGAGGTCGCGGAATTCGCGCTGGTAGGCCGAGATCTGCTCGTCGAGGCTCGGCTCCTGGAGCTCGGGCTGCTCGGGGGTGTCAGACATGGCGGGCAGTATCGCACGCTCCCCATCGCCGTCGAAGTCCTTCTATGTGTAGCGTTAAGGTTCTAATTTTAGTGCTAAAGTCTACGAGTCTGTGTTCTTCAAGGTTCTTCGAAGTCTGAGGTAGGTGAGTGTGACCAGGGAGATGGGTGCAGCGCTGCGGCGGATCCAGGTGGGGAGCGCGCTGAGCGCGTTCGGCCTCGGGTTCACCGTTCCGTATCTGTACGTCTACGTGGCGCAGGTCCGGGATCTTGGCGCCGGTACGGCAGGTGTCGTACTGGCTGTCTTCGCCATGGCAGCGCTGGGGGTTCTGCCGTTCACAGGGCGGGCCATTGACCGCCGCGGGCCGCTGCCCGTGCTGATCGTCGCCGCCGGCCTGGCCGCCGTGGGCGCTGCCGCGCTGGGTGTGGCGGGCAATGTGACGACCGCCGTGCTGTCGGCTGCCGTCCTCGGCGCCGGCACGGCGGTCATGCAGCCGGCACTCGCCACGATGCTCGTGTGGTGTTCGAGCACGGCCACCCGTACCCGCGCCTTCGCCACACAGTTCTTCCTGCAGAACCTGGGCCTCGGCGTCGGCGGGCTGGTCGGCGGGCAGATCGTCGACGTCAACGATCCGTCGAGCTTCACCCTGCTCTTCCTGATCGAGGCGGTCATGTTCGTCGTGCTCGCGGTGGTCGCGGCCACCGTGCGCATGCCCCGCACCCCCTCCATCGCCGGTGCCCGGCCCACCGACGGCTCCGCGCCCGGGGCCGGACTGCGGGTGCTGCTCTCCCACAAGGCCATGGTCCAGCTGTGTGTCCTCGGCTTCGTGCTCTTCTTCGCCTGCTACGGACAGTTCGAGTCCGGGCTCGCGGCCTACGGCACCGAAGCGGCCGGGATCGAGCCGTCGACCCTGGGTATCGCCCTGGCCGCCAACACGGCCGTCATCGTCGTCGCACAGTTCGTCGTGCTCCGTCTCGTGGAGCGCCGGCGGCGCAGCCGGGTCATCGCGTGGGTCGGTCTGATCTGGGCGTTCGCCTGGATCGTGGCCGGTTACGCGGGCCTGGGGCACGGCAGCCAGACCATGGCCACGGCCGCGATGATCTCGACGTACGCCCTGTTCGGGCTCGGTGAGTCGATGCTGTCGCCGACGGTGGCCCCGCTCGTCGCCGACCTGGCGCCCGAGGCGATGGTCGGTCAGTACAACTCGGCGTTCGCCCTGGTGAAGCAGCTGGCCCTGGCGGTCGGACCGGCCGTGGGCGGCCCCATGGGGGCGACGCTGCACGGGCTGTACATCGTGACGTTCGTGCTGTTCTCGCTGGGCATCACCGTGCTGGCACTGCGACTGGGGCGGCAGCTCACTCCCGTACAGGACAAGCCGTCGCTCGTGGCGGTGCCGTCGCGGGTGGTGGCCGTGTCACTTCCGGAGGGCGGGCCGGTGGCCGCTCCCGTCACCGTTCACTGAGGTAGCGCGAATTCGCACCAGACCGCCTTGCCACCGCCCGGTGTGCGGCGGCTGCCCCAGGACGAGGCGATGCTCGCGACGATGGAGATGCCGCGTCCCGCCTCGTCCGCGGGTTCGGCTCTGCGGCGGCGCGGCAGGTGGTCGTCGCCGTCCGTCACCTCGATGATCAGGCGGCGGTCGGTGCGGCGCAGGCCCAGACGCATGGGCGGGGTGCCGTGCTGGAGCGAGTTCGCGACGAGTTCGCTCGCGGCGAGCACGCCCAGGTCGCAGAGTTCGACGGGGAACCGCCAGGAGGCCAGGACCCCGGTGGCGAAGGCGCGGGCCCGGGGTGCGGCTTCGATGCCGCCGAGCAGGTCGAGCGAGGCGTTGTGGAACAGCTCCGCGTTCGTCCCCGTCCGGGCAGGGTGCTGCACCACCAGGACCGCCACGTCGTCGTCGTGCTCGGCGGTCACCCCCAAGGAGCGGATCAGCCGGTCGCAGACCACCTGAGGCGCCCCCTTGGCACCGGACAGCGCGCGCTCCAGGGAGGCGACGCCCTCGTCGATGTCCTCGCTGCGGCGCTCGACCAGGCCGTCGGTGTACAGCACGGCGGTGGACCCGGGCGGCAGGGCGATCGTCCCGGAGGTGTGGACCCAGCCGCCGGTGCCGAGCGGCGGTCCGGTCGGGTCCTCGGCGCGGTGCACCGTGCCGTCCTCGTCGCACACGAGGATCGGGAGGTGGCCTGCGGAGGAGTAGACGAGGTGCCCCTCGTTGGGATCGTGGACCGCGTAGACGCACGTGGCGATCTGGCTGGCGTCGATCTCGGCCGCGATGACGTCGAGGAGCTGGAGCACCTCGTGGGGCGGCAGGTCCAGGCGGGCGTAGGCACGGACCGCGGTGCGCAGCTGGCCCATGACGGCGGCGGCGCGGACGCCGCGCCCCATCACGTCGCCGATCACGAGAGCGGTGCGGCCCGCGCCGAGGGTGATGACGTCGTACCAGTCGCCGCCGACCGCCGCGTCCGTGCCACCGGGCTGGTACGTCGCGGCGATCCGCAGGTCGTCGGGCTGTTCCAGGTCCTGCGGGAGCAGGGAGCGCTGGAGTGTCACAGCGGTTTCGCGGTGGCGGCGTTCGCTGGCACGGAGCCGTTCCGCCGCTTCGGCGTGGTCGGTGACATCGGTGGCGTAGACGAGCACGCCCTCCTCACCCGGGGCGCTCTTCGTGAGCTCGGGATCGCCTGCGGCCACCGGGGTGCAGGTCACGGTGTACGAACTGCCGCCCTGGACCTTTCGGGACTTCACCGTGCGGGGCGTGCCGCTGCGCAGGACCTGGTCCATCAGGGGCAGCAGGCTGAGCTCGGTGAGTTCGGGCATGGCGTCCACGGCGCGCACCCCGCAGGGGCGGGGGCCGAATGCCGCCGTGTAGGCGTCGTTGACGTACGTGATGCGGTGCTCGGGGCCGTGCAGCAGCGCGACGGGGGCGGGGAGCCTGCCGAGGATGTCGCGGGCCGAGAGGGTTTCGTGAGCGGCGCCCGGGAGCGTGGCAGCGGGCGTTTCCGGGGTGGTGTCCGGCGGCGCGGGTGCGCTTTTCGGCCGGGCGGACTCGGCGCGGGCGGCGGGTACGGAACTGTGATCGTCCCGCGCGGCGGTTCTACGCTGCGTTCCGGGAAGGCGGGCGCTCCAGCGCGTGAAGTTCACGGAATTTCTGGCCTCGTGTGTCGGTCTGGTCCGCTCGGGCGAGCTGCTTCTTCTGCCGGTGTCTGTGCCGGTTTCTTTGCCGGTTTCTTTGCCGGTTCTCCTGCCGGTGCAGGGGCGTCCGGGGCCGGACCCCCGGGAAGGCGCAGCCGGGCCTCTTCGTGCTGTCGATCGTCGCTTTCGGTCACTGTAGGTGACTGTCGGCCGGGTCACTCTGTGCAGGTGTGGGCCCACCTATGGTCACACGCCCAGTGTGACCGACCGTACTGACAGTTGTGGTTCGGCTGTCCGTCCGGTGGCTGAACTGCGGCCGTCGTACGGCAGGAGAACCGCTGTCCGCAGCGGTCGGAGGGCGCGGACCCGGGGGGCCGGGAGATCAACCGGATGTCTTCGGCGGACTGTCGTCCTTCGGCGGGTTGTCCTCGGGACGTGTCCGGTTTGCCTCGCTTCCGGGGTGCCCCGGGTGGGCGTGGCCACCGGCCGCGAGGGCGAACTCGGCGCGCGGGTGTTCGAGCGAGCCGAGGGAGACGATCTCGCGTTTGAAGAGTCCGGCCAGGGTCCATTCGGCAAGGACGCGCGCCTTCCGGTTGAACGTGGGCACCCGGCTGAGGTGGTACGTGCGGTGCATCAGCCAGGCCGGGTAGCCCTTGAGCTTGCGCCCGTAGACGTGGGCGACGCCTTTGTGCAGCCCCAGCGAGGCGACGGATCCGGCGTAGGAGTGCCGGTAGTCCTTGACCGGTTGTCCGGCGAGGGTGGCAACGATGTTCTCGGCGAGGACCTTGGCCTGCCGTACCGCGTGCTGGGCGTTCGGCGCGGTCTCCCTGTCCGGTTCGGAGGAGGTGAGGTCGGGTACGGCGGCAGCGTCACCGGCGGCCCAGGCGTGCTCGACGCCCTCGACGGAGAGCGCGGCGGTACAGCGGAGCCGGCCGCGCTCGGTGAGGGGCAGGTCGGTGGCGGCGAGGAGCGGTGCGGGCTTGACGCCTGCCGTCCACACAAGGGTGCGGGTCGGGAAGCGGGAGCCGTCGCTGAGCACCGCGATCCTGCCCTCGCAGCTGTCGAGACGGGTGTCGAGGCGTACGTCGATGTTGCGGCCCCGCAGTTCCCGGACGGCGTACTTCCCCATCGCCTCGCCGACCTCGGGCAGGATGCGGCCGGTGGCCTCGACCAGGATCCACTTCAGGTCCGCGGGCTTGATGTTGTGGTAGTACCGCGAGGTGTAGCGGGCCATGTCCTCGAGCTCGGCGAGCGCCTCGACGCCTGCGTAACCGCCTCCGACGAAGACGAACGTGAGGGCGGCGTCGCGGATGGCGGGGTCACGGGTGGCGGAGGCGATGTCCATCTGTTCGATGACGTGGTTGCGCAGGCCGATGGCCTCCTCGACGGTCTTGAAGCCGATGCCGAAGTCGGCGAGGCCGGGGACCGGCAGGGTGCGCGAGACGGATCCGGGCGCGACGACGATCTCGTCGTACGGGATCTCGACGGCGCCCGTGCCGTCCTCACCGGTGGCGAGGGTCGTGACGGTCGCGGTGCGCTTGGCGTGATCGATGCGCTCCGCCTCACCGATGACGATCGTGCAGTCCTTGAGGACCCGGCGGAGCGGTACGACGACGTGCCGGGGTGAGATCGAGCCGGCCGCCGCCTCGGGCAGGAACGGCTGGTACGTCATGTAGGGCTCCGGTGTGACCACCACGATTTCGGCGTCGCCGCTCTTCAGTCTCTGCCGCAGCTTCCGCTGGAGACGCAGCGCCGTGTACATCCCGACGTAGCCACCGCCTACGACGAGAATGCGCACACTTGGCCGGGTGCCGGGGGTCGTCCGCCGGGAATCTGGAGCCATCACCATCCCATGACGCAACGGAGTCCGTTGTTTGTCCACAGGCCCGACAAATTGTGTGACCGGAGCTCTTCGATCACCGAGTGGCGCCCGCACACCGGCAAATTCGACAGCTGTGCAGGTCAGGCATGGCGGGAGAGCCCGGGAAGAGGGGGCGAATCAGGGGCCAACCGGTCCTTGCTCCGATCGGGGGGCGCTCCGTGCGGAACTACCCCCTTCTGAATTGACCCGGGCTCAACTATGTTCGTACCCCGTCGGGGTGTCGGATTCGGACGATGATCCGCACACCGACTGACACGGCGGGGAAGTCTCCGGGGGGAGACGTCATAACCGGGGGAAGTTATGCACATTCAGGATTTGCATGGGCAGACCGCTGTCGCCTCTTCTTCGGAGGGCCACGGGCGGCTGACTGCGGTGGGAGCGGTAGGAACGGTCGCGGCGGCGGGGAACGTACCCCGCTCGGCACCGCTCCGCGTGGACGCACAGCGCAATCTGGAACACGTCCTGCGCGCCGCGCGAGAGGTGTTCGGCGAGCTGGGTTACGGCGCGCCGATGGAGGACGTGGCGCGGCGCGCCAGGGTCGGGGTCGGCACGGTCTACCGCCGCTTCCCGAGCAAGGACGTGCTGGTACGACGGATAGCCGAGGAGGAGACCTCCCGGCTGACCGATCAGGCGCGGACGGCTCTGGGGCAGGAGGAGGAGCCCTGGTCGGCTCTCTCCCGTTTCCTGCGGACGTCCGTGGCCTCGGGTGCGGGTCGGCTGCTGCCTCCGCAGGTCCTGCGTGTCGGGGCCGACGCGGACGAGCACGGCGCGGCCGACGGCCAGGGCGAGTCTCGGGTCCCGCACCAGCGGCAGGGAGTGGGCCAGGCCGATCTCCGGGTGGTTCCACCGCGCCCGTCGGCCGAGGAGGAGTTCGACGACGACTCGGGTGCGGCAGAGCTGCTCGAGGTCGTGGGCAGGCTGGTCGACCGGGCGCGTGAGTCCGGTGAGCTGCGGGGCGATGTGACGGTGGCCGATGTGCTGCTGGTGATCGCCACGGCGGCTCCGGCCCTGCCGGATCCCGCTCAGCAGGCTGCGGCTTCGGCACGGCTGCTGGACATCCTGCTGGAGGGTCTCCGCTCCCGTCCCGCGTAGGCATACGGCCGGTGTCCGCCCAGCGCTCCGTCCAGCGCTGGGCGGACACCGGTACGCCCGCATCCGCACCCGAGGACCGGGGGCGGGAACCGTCGGCTTCCCCGTGGCGTGATGCCGCGGCCCTTATACAGCAAGACACCCCGGACGAGTGGTTGACGGGGCTGAAGGGTTCGCCGTGACGGCGCTCTGTGGCACGCTTGCCCGGTATTCGGGTCCGAAGTGCATACGGGGGCTTCCGCGATGAGCGGTGACGGGCAGCAGGAAGAACCGTTCGACGAAATCGCTGCCTCAGGCGGTGGCACGGAGACCGGTGTGCCGTCCGGTCACGTGCCGAGCCAGGCAGGCTCCGGAAACCGCGAGGACAGGGAAGAACGCGCCGAGGGCGGCACCATCCTGCCCGGCCCCTGGCCGGCACCGCCCGACGTCCCTGCCGGCCCCGGGACAGATCCTTCGACAGGACACGGAACGGGCCCCGCGGCGGAACGCGAAGCGGACACCGGTACGGAGACCGGCGCGGCGTTCGTCGTGCCCCTGCAGCGTGAGGGCCGAGGCAGTTCCGGCGAACTCCCGCCGTCGGACGCCCAGTTGATCCTGGGCATGCGGGCCGGCGACGACCGGGCGTACGAGGAGCTGTTCCGTCGGCACTCGGGGGCCGTACGCCGCTACGCCCGCAGTTGCTGCCGCGACGCGCACACCGCCGACGACCTGACGGCCGAGGTGTTCGCACGGACACTTCAGGCGGTGCGCGGCGGGAAGGGGCCGGAGGAAGCGGTCCGGGCGTACCTCATGACAGCTGTCCGCCATGTCGCCGCCGCCTGGACGAAGAGCGCGAAGCGCGAGCATCTCGTCGACGACTTCGCGGTGTTCGCCGCCCAGGCCACGCGTTCCTCCGAGCTCTCCGATGCCGACACCCTCGACCTCGGCGCCGATGTGATGGCCATGCACGAGGCGGACCGGTCGATGGCGATGCAGGCGTTCCGCAGCCTGCCGGAGCGCTGGCAGGCCGTGCTGTGGCACACCACCGTGGAGGAGGAGTCGCCGAGCGAGATCGCCCCGCTGTTCGGGCTGTCGGCCAATGCCACGGCGGTACTGGCGGTCAGGGCGCGCGAGGGGCTCAAGCAGGCCTATCTGCAGGCGCACGTGAGCGAGACCCTGACGTCCGGGGGCGACTGCGCGCAGTACGCCGACCGGCTCGGTGCCCATGCCCGCGGCGGACTGCGGACCCGGGCCGAACGAGGGCTGCGCAAGCATCTCGACGAGTGCGCCAAGTGCCGTGTCGCCGCAGGTGAACTGGCGCACGTGAACGCGGGGATTCCGGCACTGCTCCCGGTCGCCGTCATCGGCTGGTTCGCCGCCGGCTACGCGGTCAAGGCCGCGGGCATCGTGGCGGGCGGGGCAGCCGGTGCGGCCGGTGCCGGAGCCGCCGCGGCGGCGACGGGCGGCACGGCGTCCGGCGGCGCGGCCGGCGGTGCCGCGGCAGAAGGGCTCGGCGCGCCGGCGAAGGCCGGAATCGCGGCTGCGGTCGCCGTGGCGGCCGCGGCCGGACTGGTGTGGGCGCTCGTCGGTGACGGCGGGCCCGCGCCGGAGGCCGCGCCGGTGGCGAAACCGCCGGTGGTCGCCCCGGCGGTGCCCGCGCCCGCTCCTCCGCAGAAGCCGAAGCCGCCGGCCCCGGCCGCCCCGGCACCCGAACCTCCGCCGGAGCCGACGCCCACGCCGAAGCCGGAGCCCACACCCACGCCCCCGCCCACGCCGGAGCCTCCGCCCGCTCCGAAGCCGACGCCCACTCCCGAGCCCGCCCCGCCGAAGCCGCCGGCACCGGAGCCTCCTCCGGCACCGGCTCCCGAGGTCTTCCAGGTCAGCGAGTTGAAGTACTCCGTCGTCGGCGACCACACCGAGCCCGAGATCCTGCTGAGCGAGAGCCGGGGGGCGGTCTGGCAGCGTTCCGGGCTGTCGATCGGCTCCACGACGTACGCCCACGGGGTGACCGTCCACCCGCGCTCGTCGTTCACCGTCCGGCTGAACCGCGAGTGCACCACCTACGAGGCGATGGCCGGTGTCGACGATCTGACCAAGTGGACCGGCGCGATGCGCTTCTCCGTGTTCGGCGGGGACGGTGCGCGGCTGTGGCAGTCACCGGTGATGCGGGGCGGTGACCCTGCCGTCGCCATGCGCGTCGGTATCGGCGGCCAGCGGACGATCCGGCTCGTCGTGGAGCCCACGGAGCCGTTCGGCGCGGCGGCACTGGCCGACTGGGCGAACTCGAGGATCAGCTGCCGCTGAGCTCCTCGGTGATGCCGGTCAGGAGATCCACGGCCTCGTCCGGGGTCAGGGCGCTGCCCGCGGCGCGCTCCGCGTCGTACAGGAGGGGCCCCAGCTTCTCCCTGAGTTCCGCCAGCGCCTCGGCCACCTCCGCATCCTCCAGCACCGACCGCGGACCGCTGCCGCGCCAGGTGTCGGAGGCCGCCAGGAGGCGGGCCGCTGCCGCGTACCGTCCCAGCAGCAGCAGTGTGATGCCCGCCGCCTCCGCCAGGTAGGCGGTGAACACGTCCGCGCAGCGGGCTTCGACGGCCATGCGGAAGCCGTCGGTGATACCGCGCAGACCGGTGGCGGGACCGCCTGAGGGTTCGTACACGCTGATGCGCCCCGAGAGGCACAGGAGGCCTGCCGCGAACTGCGGGGGCGGGCCGTAGACCTGCGCGCCGCGCGCCGCGTCGGCGAACCGCCTCGCCGCCGGGATCTCCCCGGCCGTCAGCGCGATCGAGGCCCGCAGGTAGTTCACATAGGCGTGGGCGTCCAGCACGTGCTGCCGCTCGGCCTCGGCCTCCGCCTCGTCCAGTCCCTTCCTGGCCGCGTCCAGGTCACCGGCCCGGTAGTCGAGTTCGGCGAGGCGGCCGATCAGGAACGGGGCCTCCGCGTGGGCACCGACCTCCCGTGCCAGCGCCAGTGCCTCCTGGTAGGCGCCTCTCGACTCGTCGTACCTCCCCCGCATCATTCCGGCCTCCGCGGCGGCGCTCGCGACCTGGGCGCGCAGGTAGCGGTCGCCGATGCGTCGGCTCAGTGTGCGCAGCTCGGCGAGGTCCTCGTCGATGCCGGTCATGCCGTGCGGTGTGTCGACGAGCATGTGGGTGCGGAACATCAGAGTGACGCCGTACTCCCAGTCGCCGCCGTTCTCGCGGGCGTTGGCGACGGTCGCGTCGAAGTGCCCGCGCACGTCCTCGGTGAACTCGCCGCGCATGTACGAGGTCAGCGGCCAGAACAGTCCCGGGAAGCGGGCGGCCTGCGGGCCGCCGGATCCGAACGCCTCGGTCACACAGCTCACCAGTGCCTGGATCTCTTCGTCCCCCTGGGCGTCCGCGACGGACCTGGTCTCCATCGTGAGGAAGAACCGCAGCATGTGCAGGTGCTTGCGTGGCCAGTAGCGGGGGTCCGCCGGATCGTCCGGGTCCTCGCCGAGGCCGGCGGCCCGGTCGGCCCAGGCCGCGCCCTCGTTACGGAAGTTGCGCAGCCACCAGAACCAGCCCATGCCCAGGACGAGTCGTAGCGCGTCCCGCTCGGAGGGTTCGGTGACGACCGTGCGGTGCAGGGCCGCACGGATGTTGTCGAGGTCCGCCTCCAGCCGGCTGATCCACGGGAGCTGTTCGCCGGAGCGCAGCAGGGGGTCGGCCTTCTCGGCCAGTGCGGCGAAGCAGTCGGTGTGTGCCGCCGCCGCTGCGGCCCGTACGTCCGGTGTCTCGGCGGCGCGCTCGGAGGCGTACTCGTGGATGGTCTCCAGGAGGCGGTAGCGCATCTCGCCGGCGTCGGTGGGGGTCGCGACGACGAGGGACTTGTCGACGAGCGCGCCGAGCAGGGACGCGGCGTCCGGGCTTCGGGTCACCGCCTCGGCGGCGGCCAGGTCCCAGCCGCCCGCGAAGACGGAGATCTGGCGCAGGACGGTGCGCTCGTCCTCCGAGAGGAGGTCCCACGACCAGTCGACCACCGCCCGAAGGGTCTGCTGACGGGGCAGAACGGTGCGGCTGCCGCTGGTCAGCAGACGGAAGCGGTCGTCCAGGCGGTCCGCGATCTGGCGCGGCGTGAGCATTCTCAGCCGGGCGGCCGCCAGTTCGATGGCGAGCGGAAGCCCGTCGAGCCGCCGGCAGATCTCGGCGATGACCTGGGCGTCCTCGGTGTCGTTTCCCTCCGTCTCCTCGTCCGTGCGGAAGTCCGGCCGCACCGCGCGGGCACGTTCGGCGAAGAGTCGGTGGGCGGGATGGGGCGGCAGCGGGCCCACGGGGCGCACGGCCTCGCCCGGCACGCCGAGGGGCTCGCGGCTGGTGGCGAGGATGCGCAGCCGCGGGCAGTGCGTGAGGAGGGTCTCCGCGAGTGCCGCCGCCGCGTCGATGACGTGCTCGCAGTTGTCGAGCACGAGGAGGAACGGACGGTTCCGCGACCGGTGGGAGAGGTGTTCGACGAGCCGTTCGGTGGGGTCCGCGGACGCGGCGGGCCTGTCGTGGGCGCTGTCCCGCAGGAGGGTCGTCTCGCGCAGGCCGAGGGCGGAGAGTACGGCTCCGGGTACGGCGGAGGGGTCGTCCAGCGGGGCGAGTTCGGCGATCCAGGCGCCCTGGCCCGCCGCGGACTCCTCGGCCAGCCTGGTCTTCCCCGAGCCGCCGGGGCCGGTGAGGGTGACGAGGCGGGCGCGGGTCAGGTCGGCGCGGATCGCCAGGAGTTCGGGCTCCCGTCCGACGAAGGAGGTGAGCCTGGGGCGGAGGTTGCCTTCCGGGGGGTGCGGGTCGGCCGGGGCTGAGGGGCCCGCGTGGTCGAGGAGCTCCCGGTGCAGGGCGGTGAGTTCCGGTCCCGGGTCGGCGCCCAGGCCGTCCGCCAGGGCCCGGCGTGCCTCCTCGTACGCGACGAGTGCGTCGGCCTGTCTTCCTTCGGCGCGCAGGGCACGGAGCAGCTGCGCGTGCAGGGGCTCGTTGTAGGGGTGGGCGGCCGTGAGCTCCCTCAACTCGGGTACGAGGCCCCGCGGAGCCCCGCGCCGGAGGTCGGCCTCGATGCGCTGCTGGATCGCCGCCGTCCGGTCGGCCTCGGCCCGTATCCCGTGGTCGCGCTCGCGGAGGTCGGCGAGCGCGGGTCCGCGCCACAGGGCGAGCGCGGCGCGCAGGGTGCGGGCGGCGGACTCGGGGTCGCCGGAGTCGAGTTCGGCGGCTCCCCGGCGGGCCAGCCGCTCGAAGACGTACAGGTCGACGTCGTCGCGGTCGGCTTCGAGTCGATAACCGCCGGGCGTGCCGGTGACCGCCTCCCGGCCCAGGGCGCGGCGCAGCCTGCCGACGAGGGCCTGGAGGGCGGCCGGCGCGTCGTTCGGGGGATCACCCGCCCATACGTCGTCGACGAGCGCGGCGACGGACACGGGGCGGCCGGCGCGCAGGGCGAGTGCGGCGAGGAGGGCGCGCAGCCGCGTACCGCCCACGGGCAGCGGGCCGCCTTGCTCGTCTCGCGCCTCGGTGGCGCCCAGGATCAGGTACTGCACCGGCCCATTGTGTCCGGTGCGGGCTTGCGGAGCGCGGGGCTTTGTCCTCGAACGCCCGACGGGCCGGATCGTGGGCCCGGTCCGCGGGCCGTCGCGCGGCGCCCGGTCCGCGGGTTGTCGCGCGGCGCCCCGGTCGTCGGCGTTACGGCTGGAGCGTCCTGCGGGCCGGGACCACGCCGCCTGCGACTGCCCGTTGGCGCGGGGCCGCTGTGCCCGTCCAGCAGGTGCCTCGGCGGGTGACCAGGCGGCGCAGCCAGAGTTCCGTCGAGGCGAGGTCGGCCAGGCCGTCCAGGGGAAGCGGTTCGCCTTCGGACGCCGCGCGCAGCGCCTTCCGTACGACGCGGGCCTCGATCAGGCCCGCGTCGGCGAGCAGGGGTGCGTCGAAGAGCGCGATCAGTTCCGGCAGAGCGGCGCGCAGGCCGAGGCGGCCCGCCGCTGCCGAGGTGGCCTGGGACGGGGTGCCCCAGCCGGGCGGCAGGTCGTGGATGCCCGCGCCCGCGAGGACCCTGCGCAGGATCGCGGCCCGGGCTCCCGGCTGGACGCGCAGCGATTCGGGGAGCGCCCTGGCCGCCCGTACGACCTGGTTGTCGAGGAACGGGGCGTGCAGCCGCTGGCTGCGGATCTCCGCGGCCTGTTCCAGGATCCGGTGGTCGGCCGCGTGCCGGGCCAGTGCCGCGCGGGCGCGGGCCTCTCCCGGCCGCTGCACCGACGTGGGCCGGATCGCCGCCTCCTGCAGCCGGACCGCTACTTCCGCGAGCGCCTCCCCGGTGAGCCAGCGTGCGGCCGGGCCCGGACGGGACCAGGCGAGGGAGGCGAGCGAGGCCTCTGCGGGGGTGTCGAGGTCGGGCGCGTAGCGGTTGGCGTCCGGCAGCAGGCCGGCTGCTGTTTCCAGACCGGTGCGGTACGAGGTGCGGGCGAGCCGGCGGGCCGCGCGGTAGACGGCCAGCGGGACGAGCAGGGAGTGCGCGGAGGTTCCTTCGGCCTTGGCGAGGGCGGCGACGGGGCGCAGCAGGTGGCGTCTGCGCCGGTCCATGAGCAGGTCGGCCAGGCGGGCGGGGTGTGCGTCGAGTACCTGCCGGGCGCCGTGGCCGACGAAGTGGTCGGCGCTGCCCGCGGCCAGGCGGCGGCGGTGGCGCTCGGCGACGACGAGGGAGGGGGCGGGTTCGTCGGTGAGCGGGCCGCTGTCCAGTGCCGCGTAGGGCAGGGCCTCTTCACCGGCGGCGACGACCACGTGGTGCAGGCGGGGGTTGGCGGCGATGGCGCGGGCGCGTTCCAGCTCGTCCTCGCGGCCCTTCGCGCAGAGGTCGTTGAACGTGACCGCGAGCAGGCGCTCGCCCGCCCCGGTGCCGTGGCCGAGGACGGTGCCGGGCAGCCCGGGGAGTCCGGCGGCCAGCAGGGCGAGGGTCGCGGAGGCGCTGCCTCCGGAGAGGTCGGAGCCGATGCCGGGTACGGGCGCCCCTCGGGCGGCGCGGCGTTCGGCGGGCCCCATGCCGGGGACGGGTCCGGGGTCGGGCGGCAGGGTCTCCGGGGCGTGGCGCGGGGCGGTCAGCCGGGCGCGTACGGCTTCGACGAGCGCGTCCCGTACGCCCTCGACGGCTCTGACCGGGTCGACCTGGGGCGCCGCCACGGCGAGGGACGCCACCGCTTCGTAGCCCGTGATCTCCCGGGAGCCCTCCCGGAGGATGAGCGCGTGGCCCGGCGGGACCCGCTTCACCCCGGCGTACGGGGTGCCGTTGCCCAGGGCTTCAGGTGTCTCCGGGCAGGCGAGCAGTGCGGCCAGGTGGCCGATGTCCAGCTGGGCCTCGATGAGGTCCGCCAGCGGAAGGGCGGCGGTGGCGTACGCGGTTCCGTTGGCCCAGGGCGTGTGGAAGACGGGGCGGGCTCCGGCGATGTCACCTGCGACGGTGATGCGGCGGCCGATCTGGACGACGGCCGTGTAGCTGCCGGGCCAGGCGGTGAGATGGCGCAGCGCCCCGCCGCGGGCGGCGAGCAGTCCGACGCGGAGTTGTTCGTCGGTGGCACCGCAGCAGCCTAGGACCGCGAGACGGGTGGTGGGAGCGCCCTCCTGTGTCGCGACCTTGATGATGCGGATCTCGTCGGGGCGCCAGTCGCCGACGGCCCAGAGCGGATCCGGGTCACCCCACAGGAGTTGGGAACCCACGGGGTGGACGGTGCGTCCCTCGCCGTGGTTGCCGACCGCACCTACGGTGCCGAAGCTCGCGGCGATACTGCTCCACCCCACCAACCAACGCATCGCCGCCTCCACAGGCTGTGGACGAAGCGGCGTACCAGGACACGCGAACGCCGCTGCGGGACATGCTGCCACGACAAAGGCGCCCGGGAGGGGGTACGGGCAGCGCACACCGGATGCGCATGCGCCCCTGGCAAAGGCCCGGCAGAGCCCGTGACAACAGAACCGGTGCTTCCGGGAGTTGTGGCGCCGGGCCCCGGATGGGGGTTGTACCCCGGGCGCTTCGCGGCACCGTTGGAATCCGGCCATAGCCGGACCGTTCCCCAACGCGTCGGCCGACCGGCGTTATTCGGCCAATCTCTGATCGCGATGCAACCGCGCGTTTCGCCTCCGGGGGCTTCGCGGACGGTCCGGGACCACATCGGCCGGCGCATCCCCCCGGTGCGCCGGCCGACCTGTCCCGCCCCCCACCGGCTGCCGTACAACACACAGTCCGGGAGGTGTTCGCCACCTCCCGGACCGGTTCGCCGCCCGCGGGGATTGGGGCGGCGGTCTCCCCCAGCCCGCTGAGTCCAGTGCAGCGGGCCGACCCACGCAGCACCAATGGAAGCGCTCCCGTACCGGCCGGACCAGAGCGCACGGCCGGGCGCACGGCCACACACCAGGAGCACGCAGGACACCTCCGCCGCCGTGCCCCTGGCCCTCGCGGCGTGCTGCCCGCTCCCCGGGCGCACATCCGGCGCCGCGCCGGACGAGGACCGCACAGTCCGCCCGCACGCACAACATTCCCGCCATACGGACGTCTGCCCCTTAACGGTAGGGATGCGGCGAACTACGCTGGGTTTACTGATGTTCTCGGCAGGGCGGCATATTCCACGGGGCTCGGCCAAATGCGTGTGCGGCCGGAGTGCCCGGGACCGTACCTGGGGAGAACACGGTACGAATGCCGCGCGCCTCACGGTGACGCGGCTGCCGTCTGTGTGTCGAGGGGTGGCGCATGTCCAGGGAGCAACGCGGGCCGAACGAGAAGCTCGGCACGGTTCTCGCCCTCGCGGGAATCAGTAACGCCGGGCTCGCCCGGCGGGTCAACGACCTCGGAGCGCAGCGCGGTCTGACTCTTCGCTACGACAAGACCTCGGTGGCCCGCTGGGTCGCCAAGGGCATGGTGCCCCAAGGTGCCGCGCCCCATCTCATCGCGGCGGCGATAGGGGCCAAACTCGGCCGCCCGGTGCCGCTGCACGAGATCGGGCTCGCCGACGCCGACCCGGCGCCGGAGGTCGGTCTGGCCTTCCCGCGCGACGTGGGCGAGGCCGTGCGGTCGGCGACGGATCTGTACCGGCTGGATCCGGCCGGGCGCAGGGGCGGCGGAATCTGGCAGTCGCTGGCGGGTTCCTTCGCCGTGAGCGCGTACGCGACGCCCGCGTCCCGCTGGCTGATAACCCCCGCCGATCCGTCGGTCGCGCGGGACCCGACGGCGGCCGAGGCCGCGATTCTCGGCGCACCGGGCGCACCCGGGGCGCAGGGCGGCGTGCCCGTCCAGCCCGGTCCGGACGCGTCGTCCGACGTGTCACCCCTGCGCGTCGGCCACAGCGATGTGGCCAAGCTGCGCGAGGCCGCCCAGGACGCCCGCCGCTGGGACTCCAAGTACGGCGGAGGGGACTGGCGTTCCTCCATGGTCCCGGAGTGCTTACGGGTCGACGCCGCACCTCTGCTCCTCGGTTCGTACAGCGACGAGGTGGGCCGGGCACTCTTCGGCGCATCGGCCGAGCTGACCCGGCTCGCCGGGTGGATGGCGTTCGACACCGGCCAGCAGGAGGCCGCGCAGCGCTACTACATCCAGGCACTGCGGCTCGCCCGGGCCGCCGCCGACGTGCCGCTGGGCGGATACGTACTGGCGTCGATGTCCCTGCAGGCCACCTACCGCGGCTTCGCCGACGAGGGCGTGGACCTGGCGCAGGCGGCGGTCGAACGCAACCGCGGCCTCGCCACCGCACGGACCATGAGCTTCTTCCGCCTCGTGGAGGCCCGCGCCCATGCGAAGGCGGGCGACGCACCGGCCGCGGGGGCCGCGCTCAAGGCGGCGGAGAGCTGGCTGGAGCGTTCGCGGGCCGGCGATGCCGACCCGTCGTGGCTCGGCTTCTACTCGTACGACAGATTCGCCGCCGACGCCGCCGAGTGCTACCGCGACCTGAAGGCCCCGCGGCAGGTGCGACGCTTCACCGAGCAGGCCCTGTCCAGGCCGACGGAGGAGTTCGTCCGCTCCCACGGGCTGCGGCTCGTCGTGTCGGCGGTCGCGGAGCTGGAGTCGGGCAACCTGGACGCGGCGTGCGCGGCCGGGACGCGGGCGGTCGAGGTGGCCGGACGCATCTCCTCGGCGCGCACCACGGAGTACGTACGCGATCTGCTGCACCGCCTCGAACCGTACGGGGACGAGCCCCGTGTGGCCGAGCTCCGGGAACGGGCCCGGCCGCTTCTGGTGGCCCCGGCATAGGCGGAACGCCGTAACGCCCCGGTATGCCCGGACCCGGGGGGCGGCTGCGGGACCACGACTCGCCACGCCCCCGCCTCCCCTGGTTTGAGCCCGTTGTCAGTGGGTCAGTGCACTATCGGGGTGGGAGGTGGCGTGATGACGCACGCGGCGTACGACTGCGATGTGCTGGTGATCGGCGGCGGGATCGTCGGTCTGTCGACCGCGTACGCGCTCACGCGCACCGCGCCCGGCACCCGGGTCACCGTGCTGGAGAAGGAGTGGGGGCCCGCCCGTCATCAGACGGGGCGCAACAGCGGGGTGATCCACAGCGGCATCTACTACCCCCCTGGCTCCCTCAAGGCGCGCTACGCCGTCCGGGGCGCCGCGGAGATGGTCGACTTCTGTGCGCGTCACGGCATCACGCACGCCGTGACCGGCAAGCTGATCGTCGCGACCGAGAGCGGCGAGCTGCCCCGCCTGCACGGCCTGGTCCAGCGGGGGCGGGAGCACGGACTGCCGGTCCGGGAGCTCGGCCCCGCCCAGATCGCGGAGTACGAGCCGCAGGTCCGCGGCCTCGCGGCGATCCGGGTCGGGACGACCGGGGTGTGCGACTTCGGGGCGGTGGCCGCACAGCTGGCGGCCGAGGTGAGCGGGTCGGGCGGGCAGATCCGGTTCGGCGCGGAGGTAGTCGCTGTCGACCGGCGCCCCTGGGGCATCGCCGTGCGGACGGCCGACGGGCAGGTGGTCCGCGCCCGGGTGCTGGTCAACTGCGCGGGGCTGCACAGCGACCGGGTGGCACGGCTCGCGGGCGACGACCCCGGGGTGCGGATCGTGCCGTTCCGCGGGGAGTACTACGAGCTGGCGCGGCCGGAGCTGGTGCGCGGCCTGGTCTACCCGGTGCCGGACCCGGCGTTCCCGTTCCTCGGGGTCCATCTGACCCGGGGCGCCGACGGCACGGTCCACGTCGGGCCGAACGCGGTCCCGGCGCTGGCCCGTGAGGGGTACGGCTGGCCCGTCGTCCGCCCCCGTGAGCTGGCGTCCACCCTGACCTGGCCCGGTTCCTGGCGGATCGCCCGGCAGCACTGGCGGTACGGGGCGGGCGAGGTGCACAGATCCCTGTCGAGGAAGGCGTTCACCCGGGCCGTCCAGCGGCTGCTGCCCGAGGTGACCGAGGACGATCTTCGGCCGTCCCCTGCCGGGGTCAGGGCCCAGGCGGTGCTGCGGGACGGCACGCTGGTGGACGACTTCCTGTTCCGCGAGGCCCCGCACACCGTGCACGTACTGAACGCGCCGTCCCCCGCCGCCACGGCTTCGCTGCCCATCGGGAGGGAGGTGGCGCGACGGGCCCTGCTGCGGGCACGCGCGACGGGATGGAAGCCGCCCGCCGTAGAATCCGGTCATTGTGTCTGAGCCTGTGAACCCCACCCCCGAAACGCCCGGCACCCCCGCGGACGCGGATGCCGAGGCCCGGCGCGCAGCATCCTTCGAACGGCAGCGCAGACTCCGCCAGGAGCCCCGCTTCCCCGGCGGACCCGCCGCCGACCCGGCAGGATCGCACCACGAGCGCCGGATCCGCAGCTTCCAGCCGCGCCGCAGCCGGGTCACCGCCGGCCAGGAGGACGCCCTCCAGCGGCTGTGGCCGAAGTGGGGCCTGGACATCGACGGCCTCCGCGTCCTCGATCTGCCCGAGCTGTTCGACGGCCTCCCGGTGGTCCTGGAGATCGGCTTCGGCATGGGCGAGGCCACCGCGCAGATGGCGGCCGACGACCCCGGCACGGGCATTCTGGCCGTCGACGTGCACACCCCGGGCCAGGGCAATCTGCTCGGTCTCGCCGACCGGGCAGGGCTGTCCAACATCCGGGTCGCCAACGGTGACGCGATCATCCTGCTGCGCGAGATGCTGGAGCCGCAGGCGCTGGACGGGCTCCGGGTGTACTTCCCCGACCCCTGGCCCAAGAAGCGGCACCACAAGCGCCGGCTGATCCAGACCGAGTTCCTCGACCTGGTGGCACAGCGGACGAAGCCGGGCGCGGTGATCCACTGCGCGACGGACTGGGAGCCGTACGCGGAGCAGATGCTCGAGGTGCTGACGGCGCACCCCCTGTTCGAGAACACACAGGCGGACGGCGGCTACGCGCCACGGCCCGCGTTCCGGCCACTGACCCGCTTCGAGGGACAGGGCCTGGACAAGGGGCACGTCGTGCAGGACGTTCTGTTCACCCGTCGGTGAGCCGGCGCGCGCACTGACGTGCCCCCGGCCGCCCCCGGCCGCCCTCGGCCGCCCTCGGCCGCCCCTCGGTCGGCGCCAGTTGCTGCCGGGGGGTCGCTGATCAGCCACTGAACGGTGCCCGGCGCAGCGCACCATGGCCAGGTGTCAGTCCCTCTCGTTAGGGTCATCGGGTGTCCGAGGGGTACGAGCAGCACCAGCAGCCGGCCGTCCCGGTTCTCGAGGAGCAGCGGCTCGACGAGTTCCTGGGCGCCGTCCCGGAGCGCGGCCAGTGGCGTTACCGGCCGCGCCGCGTCGGCGTGGTCTGGCGCAGCAAGGCGTTCCGTGCCGGTGCGGTGATCGTCGTGCTCGCTCTGTGCGGCCTGCTGATCCTGTCCATGGTCCGCGAACAGACCGGCACCGAGGGTTTCCTGGTCGGGCTGGGGCTGGCCGTCCTGCCCGTGCCGCTCCTGATGGCGGCGTTCCGCTGGCTCGACCGGGTCGAGCCGGGCCCCTGGCGCAATCTGCTGTTCGCCTTCGCCTGGGGAGCGTGCGCCGCCGCCCTGGTGGCGATCATCGCGAACACGTTCGCGACCCGGTGGATCGCCACGGCCACCGCCGACCCGGCGAGCGCCGACACCCTCGGGGCCACGGTGATCGCCCCGGTCGTCGAGGAGAGCGCCAAGGCCGCCGCCGTGCTGTTGATATTCCTGTTCCGCAGACGGGAGTTCAGCGGTGTCGTGGACGGCATAGTGGTCGGCGGGTTCACCGCGACCGGCTTCGCCTTCACCGAGAACATCCTCTACCTGGGCAACGCCTTCGGCGAGGACCAGGAGCTGGGCACCACGGGCCTCGCGTCGGTGACGGCAGGGACCTTCTTCGTACGGGTGGTGATGTCGCCGTTCGCACACCCCCTGTTCACGGTGCTCACGGGCATCGGCTTCGGGGTCGCGGCGGTGGCCGGGCGGCACCACCGGGTGCGCCGGATCCTGCTGCCGGTCCTCGGCCTGCTCCTCGCCATGGGCATGCACGCCCTGTGGAACGGCTCGTCGGCCTTCGGCCCCTACGGCTTCTACGCGGTGTACGGGGTGTTCATGGTGCCGGCCTTCGGCCTGGTGACCTGGCTGGCCATCTGGACGCGCCAACGCGAACTGCGCACCCTGGCCACCGAGCTGCCCGTCTACGCTGCGGCCGGCTGGCTGACTCCGGCCGAACCGCTGTCGCTCGCCTCGATGCGGGCCAGGGGCATGGCCCGCGACATGGCACGGCACTGGCACGGAACCTCCGACCGGGCCCGGGGCAAGGCCGCAGCACAGGCGGTCGCGGAGTACGAGGGGTTCGCGACCTCCCTGGCGGTGCTGCGCCGCAGAGCCCGCCGCGACACACCCGGTCCGGACTTCGCCGAGCGCGAGCAGGAGCTGCTGCACCACCTGTGGCAGCGCCGGGAGGTCGCCGGCCCGGCCCTGACGTACGCGGCCCATGCGACGGGCCGGTTCCGCGCCCTGCGCGGCACGGCCCCCATGGGCCCGGCCGCGGTCCCGTCCCCCCGCAGGTTCCCGCAGCCGGCCCCGTACCCGCAGCAGCCCGCTCCGTATCCGCAGCAGCAACTCCCCGCGCCGCACCGGCACTACGGCGGGTACAACCCGTATCTGCACGACGGTCACCAGCAGGACAGCCGCCCACCCGCCTAGCCGGGAGGGGGAGGTGTCAGGCGGATGCTTCGGTGAGGTCCGCCAGGTCCTTGTCGGTCAGCCGCAGGTCTGCCACCGCCACCAGTGCGGGCAGCTGCCCGACCGTGCGGGCGGACGCGATCGGCGCGGCGACGGTCGGCCGGGCGGCCAGCCAGGCCAGCGCGACCGTGGCGATCTCCGCGTCGTGCTCCTGGGCCACCCTGTCGAGCACGGCGAGCACCTTGCGGCCGCGTTCCGACTCCAGGTGCCTGGCCGCGCCGTCGGCCCGGGCGCTCTCGACCGTTGTGCCGGGCCGGTACTTCCCGGTGAGGAAGCCGGAGGCCAGCGCGAAGTACGGGACGGCGGCGAGGCCCGCCTCGGCTGCCGTGTCCTGGAGCTCGCCCTCGTAGGTGTCGCGCGAGACGAGGTTGTAGTGCGGCTGCAGCGCGACATAGCGGGCGAGGCCCTCGCGCTCGGAGAATTCCAGGGAGGCCCGGAGCCGCTCGGGGCTGATGTTGGAGGCGGCGATCTCACGCACCTTGCCGTCCTTCACCAACTGGTCGAGCGCGGTGACGATCTCCTCCACGGGGACGGTCTCGTCGTCGAAGTGCGTGTAGTAGAGGTCGATGTGGTCGGTGCCGAGCCGGCGCAGCGAGGCTTCGGCGGCGCCCTTGATGGTCGCGCCGGCGAGCCCCTTGAACTCGGGGTGGGCGCCGACCTTGGTGGCGACGACGATGTCGGAGCGGTTGGAGCGCGACGCCAGCCACTTGCCGACGAGCGTCTCCGACTCGCCGCCCTCGTTGCCCGGGGCCCAGGCGGAGTACGAGTCGGCCGTGTCGATGAAGTTGCCGCCGGCCGCGGCGTACGCGTCCAGGACGGCGAAGGACCCGTCCTCATCGGCCGTCCAGCCGAAGACATTGCCGCCGAGAGCGAGCGGGAAGACCTGGAGGCCCGAGGAACCGAGTGTGCGGAGTGAAGTCATACCTGGAACAAACCAGTCCCCTCAGGCGACTATTCCGACGGATGCGGACCGCGGGCAGACCGGCAGCCCTGACGTCGGGGGGGGGTGCGCCAGGGCCGCCGGGGTTCAGGGGGCGTCGTCCGCCGGGGTTCGGATGGGCCGTCCGCCTGCGCGAACGCTCGGCGCAGGAACGGCGAGGGCTCGACGGCAGCACCGCGGAGCACCGGCGAGGGCTCGGCGGAAGCGCCGCGGAGCCCTCGGACCGGGAGACCTCAGATCGAGAGACCCTTGCTGCGCAGCCAGCTCATCGGGTCGATGCCCGAGCCGTCCGCGGTGTGGACCTCCAGGTGGAGGTGAGGGCCGGTCACATTGCCGGTGGCGCCGACGCGGCCGATGGTCTCACCGGTGGTGACCCGCTGGCCGGCGGTGACGTCCATCGAGGACTGGTGGCTGTACGAGATCTCCGTACCGTCGTCGAGCTCGATGACGGTGTGGTACCCGTACGAACCCGACCAGCCCGCCGACTTCACCGTGCCGCTGTGCACGGCCTTGATCGGGGTGCCGGTCGGCGCCGCGAAGTCGAGACCGGTGTGGTAGCCGGAGGACCACATCGAACCGGCCTGGCCGAAGGTCGAGGTGATCGTGTACGAGGAGGTCGGGAGGGCGTAGCTGGCGGCGAGCTTGGCGAGGCGCTCGGCCTCTGCCTTCTTCTTCGCCGCGAGTTCCGCCGCCTTCTTCTCCGCGGCGGCCTTCGCCTCGGCCTCGCTCTGCTGCTTCGCGGCTGCGGCCGCGGCCGCTTCGGCCGCTGCCTTCTCCTCCGCGGCCTTGGCCTCGGCCTCGGCTCCGGCCTGCTGCTGCTCGGCCTGCTGGAGGATGCGGGCGCGCAGCGCCTCACCGGCGTTGCTCGTGCCCTGCTCGGCCTCGGCGGCCGTGATGCCGGCGGTGGTGAGCGGGGAGGACGCGGCGACCGTGCCGTTGTCCGCCGCGTCGTCCGACATGAACGCGCTCACGCCGGGCAGGGACTTGGCGTCGGGGAGGTTGTCCGCGATGGAATCGGGAAGAGAAATAGAGACCGGCGGCTTGCTCTGCGCAGTGGCCATGCCACCCGCGCCGACGGCCGCGATGACGCCGACACCGAGGACGGTGGAGCTACGGGCGAGGCCGCGCTGCTTGGCTACACGGTGCCTGCCGCGTACGGGACGGATGGACTCCTCGGTGGGGTTCCATTCCTCCCATGTCCTGCCCTCGTCACCGAAGCTGTCGGACCTGAAGGGTGACGGGGCCTCGGGGGCAGGCTGATTGGACGCCACGTGGGCGCACTCCTTTCCTTCCTTCTCGCCTACCGGGTTAGCTGACGGGTTCGGAGCAGGAAGGTCTCCTACGGGCATCTCCGTCTCTTACGAGACACAGGTGCCCGATTCACCCCATGTAGGTGGTTCCCCGGTTTCCTTGCGGAATTCGGCGCTCGCGCACGGTGCCGCCTCTTGCGACGACTGGGACAACCGCGCTGCGTTATCGAACGTTAATAGACACCCGGGTCCGATTCCAAGCTGTTCCCGTTGATCATTCACGGCTCCGGCGTGGACTTTCAGGGGATTAACGGTCCGAAACGGGCGAGTTGAGTATTCCCGGTCGGGGTACCAATTTCTGACGTTGCGTCAAATGTTATGCGGAGCGGTGCCCTTCGACTACACACCGTGGCAACCACTCATCCATCGCCCCGCCCCACGATCTTCACAGTCGTCCGCCGCTCCGGCTGCCCCCGGGCGGGCCGGCCGACCGCGAGCAGCGCCATGTCGTCCACGGCACGGCCCTTCGTGTGCAGCCGTACGTCGTCGGTGAGCGCCGAGAGCAGTTCCTCGGGCCCCGGGAAGATCCGGCCGCGCAGCCGGGCCGCCGGGTCGTAGAAGACCCCGTCCGCGTCCCGCGCCTCGGAGAGGCCGTCCGTGAACGCCAGGAGCGTCGCCCCGGCAGGCAGTTCCCACTCGTCCGACCGGTCCGGCCACGCCCCCAGGCCCATCCCGATCGGCAGCGCCGGCACGGTCGGCGCCAGCACCTCGAGCGCCCCGTCCGCGTGCAGCAGGATCGGCTCGGGGTGACCGCGGTTGACGATCCGCAACCTCCCCGAGCCCGCCGGAATCTCGGCGAGCACGGCGGTGACGAACCCCTCCATCGAGTCGAGCCCGCCGCGCCGGGTCCCTTCCCGCGCCAGCGCCCGCTCCAGCCGCTGCGCCACACCCTCCAGCGACAGCTCCTGCTCGGCGGCCTCCCTGAACGCCCCGATCACCACGGCCACCGCCTCCACGGCGGCCAGCCCCTTGCCCCGTACGTCCCCGACGACCAGCCGCACCCCGTGCGGGGTGTCCGCGACGGCGAACAGGTCACCGCCGACGAACTCGTCCGCCTGCGCCGCCTCGTACCGCGCCGCGACCAGTAGCCCGCCGATCCGGTCGTCCGGCGTCGGGAGCACGGCGCGCATCGCGGTCTCCGCGATGACCCGGGCCGAGGCCAGCTGCTCGTTGCTGCGCCGGACGACGCCGTTGATGACGAGGGCCAGCACGGAAACGGTGACCAGGGTGAACAGCTCGGTGACCGGGGCGACGTCCGAGATCGTGTCGTCGTACAACCGGATGGCCAGGACCGTCAGGATCGCGGCCACGGCCGTACGGATCGTGCTAGCCAGCGAGAAGAACGGCGCGGCGATCAGCGGGGCCGCCGCGAACAGGGGGATCGCACTGACCTCGGGCGGCGTATTGAGGTCGAAGACCACCCCGGCCGCGATCATCAGTGCGGGCAGCAGACGTACGAACTGCCGGGTGCGGGCACCTCCAGCAGCTACGCCGCGCCGCCTCTCCCGCTTCCCCACCTGTGCACTCCTGCCCGGTCCGCCCACGGCTGCGGACGGTACCGCGCTCCAACCAGGCTGGCCGGAGCCGCGCCGTGCGGCGACTCGTCGTCGGCCAAAGGGAGGAGCGCCGAGCGCCGCGCCCCGATGGTCAGTCGGAGAGCCTGCGCTGCGCGTAGATCGTCAGTGCATCCCGTACGAAGACGGCGGTGCCGTCTCCGTACCGATCGTAGTTCTTCCCGAAGCGGGGATCGGCGACGTACATCTCGCCGAGGCCGATCACGTACGACCGGGTGGCCGTCGCGGTCACCGACAGCCACTCGCAGTGCCGCCGCGCGATGTCCTGCACCTGCTCGCTGCCCGGGTCCATGCCCGCGGCCCTGGCCTGCCCGTAGTCACGGGCGACGGCCTCGTGCGCGGCCCGGAAACTGTCGCGCTCCGCCCGGCTCAGCGATCGCCACCACCGGTCGCCCTTCTCGTACGCGTCCCGCCCCCAGCGCTCGGTGACCTCCTGCTCGTACACCGTGTGATCGAAGCCGTCGAACACTTCCTCGGCCATGAGCTCTCTTCCCTCCTCGGTCTTGTGGAGAGTGGTCCGCACCGAGGCGATCTGCCGCCCGATGCGCTCCCGCTCCTGCTCCAGCAGTCGCAGATGGGCCCGGAGCGCCACCGACGTGTCCCGCTGCCCCTCGAGTACGTCCTTGATGGCGGGCAGCGAGAGACCCAGCTCCCGCAGCAGCAGAATGCGCTGCAGCCGGACGAGGGCGTCCTGGTCGTAGTAGCGGTAGCCGTTGGACCCGATCCGGCTCGGCGCGAGGAGACCGAGATCTCCGTAGTGCCGGAGCGTGCGGCTCGTGGTGCCGGCCTTTCTGGCGATTTCCTGGATGGACCACTCCATGCCGAGAACGCTAGATCTTTACGTTGCGTCAAGGTCAAGCACGGCAGCCGTGGCGGACGTCGGCATACGACAGAGGCCCGGATCCTCGAAAGGATCCGGGCCTCTGTCTTTCAGTAGCGGGGACAGGATTTGAACCTGCGACCTCTGGGTTATGAGCCCAGCGAGCTACCGAGCTGCTCCACCCCGCGTCGTTGTGAGTGCAACACTACGCCATCCGGGACGAGGTCCTGACCATTTACCTCCGCGACCCCCCGCTACCCGCTCCGGCACCGCCCGGATCGCCGGTGCCCGCGGCCCCCGCGGAGCATCCGTCCGCATCGGCGGCAGGGTGCGTATGCCCCCGTAGGCACGGGCGGGCCGGAGTGCGCGGCTCCGTCAGCGGCGGGACGCTGGAGCTATCAGTCCTGCGGTGTCCGCTTCCGCCGGCTACCGAAGTTGCCGGAGCGCCGGCGCAAACCCGCACCGAAGGCCGGCACAGGCGGACCGGGTGCGGCACACGCTTCGGCAAGGAGACGGTCATGGACGGCACCACACTCGAAACGATGCGGACCGAACTGCGCGGCCCCGTCATCGGCCCGGACGACCCGGAGTACACACGGTCCCGCACGATCTACAACGCCATGATCGACCGGAGACCGGCGGCCGTGGTCCGGTGCCACGACACGGCGGACGTCATGGCAGCCGTCGACTTCGTACGCACGCACGGCCTCGAGGTGGCGGTGATGGGCGGCGGACACAGCGGACCCGGTCTCTGCCTCGTCGACGACGCCGTCACGATCGACCTGTCGCCGATGCGCGGCGTGCGCGTCGACCCGGCCACCCAGACCGCGCAGGTCGACGGCGGGGCGAAGCTGGGCGACCTCGACCACGCCGCCCACGCGTTCGGCCTCGGCACCCCCGCGGGCATCATGTCCACCACGGGTGTCGGGGGCCTCACCCTCGGCGGCGGACACGGCTACCTCACCCGCAAGTACGGCCTCACGGCGGACAATCTGGTGTCCGCCGACGTCGTCCTGGCCGACGGCGGCTTCGTCACGACGAACGCGAGCGAGAACGCCGACCTCTTCTGGGCGCTGCGCGGCGGCGGCGGGAACTTCGGCATCGTGACGTCGTTCGACTTCGAGCTGCACCCCGTGGACACCGTGGGTGTCGGCATCACCGTGTGGCCGCTGGACCTCCTCCCCGACGTCATGCGCTGGTACCGCGAGTTCCTGCCGCAGGCGCCCGACGATCTGTACGGCTTCTTCGCGTCGATGACCGTCCCGCCCGCGCCCCCGTTCCCGGAGGAGCTCCACGGCCAGAAGGTGTGCGGTGTCGTCTGGTCCTCGACGGCGGACCCGGACGCCCTGGGCGAGACCCTCGCGGTCGTGAACGAACCGGGCAAACCCGCCTTCCACTTCACGGCGCCGATGCCCTACCCGGCGCTGCAGGCCATGTTCGACGAGCTGATCCCCACGGGCCTCCAGTGGTACTGGCGCGGCGCCTTCTTCGACCGGATCACGGACGACGCCGTCGACGTGCACGCCAGGTACGCGGAGGCACTCCCCACCGGTCTGTCGACCATGCACCTCTACCCCGTCGACGGGGCCGCGGGCCGTGTCGGGGCCGACGACACGGCATGGGCCTACCGCGACGCCGTATGGTCCGGCGTCATCGCAGGCATCGACCCCGACCCGGACAACGCGGAGGCGCTGCGGCAGTGGGCCGTGGACTACTGGGACGCGCTGCACCCGCATTCCATGGGCGGCGCGTACGTGAACTTCATCGGCGCGGGCGAGTCCCCGGACCGGGTCCGGGCCACCTACCGCGGCCATTACGACAGGCTCGCGGAGGTCAAGCAGGCCTACGACCCGCACAACCTCTTCCACGCAAACCAGAACATCGAGCCCAACCCGGGTCACTGACCCTCACGCCGACCACGGCAATACAGAGGGAAAGCCGTGCTCCGAGGGTTACAGTCTGCATGCACCGCATGATGATCCGGCCGCCCCCGGAGCGGCGCGACACCGGAAGCGGCACATCGTCGTCGTACCGGTCGGGACCAGTCCGGCATCACACCATCGGCTCGGTCACGGGGCTCTCACCGCACACCTACGTACAGGACACTCCATGACCGACATGCCCGCACGCACCACGCAGCGGCACTCCAACGGCTCGGCCGCGGACACGGGCGCGCAGCTCGCCGCCCCGGGCGCGGCTGCCCCCCTTCCCTCTCCGCAGTACGCGGGCCTGTTCATCGAGCCCGATCTGCCGCCGCTCCTCGACGAACCCGAGTGAGCGACGGGCCGGAGCGGTCCGAGGAACCGGACGAGAAGCGGGCCCGGTGAGGAACAGGGCCGGCTGATCGACAGGCACGTGAGCAAGGGGTCCGAGTGACCGGCCGGACCGCATGGTCGTTGGAGGACCATGCGCATCCGAATCGCCGTCGTCGCCCTCGGAGCGGCCCTCCTGCTCGCCGCGTACCTCTCGAACATCCCGTCCGAGGCCGAGACCGAAGCGGCCTGTCAGCGTGCCCTCGACAACACGTCGACCGCCACCCTCCGGCCCGACATCTGCCTGGACGTGTCCGCCGACACCTACCGGACCTTCCTCCTGATGTACGCGCTGCGGGCGGAAGGCCTCGACTAGGGCCTGCCCACGCGCGCCGCCAGGAAGTCCTCCCACGTCCGCGTGCCCGTATCGGCCCCTTCGAGGGACAGGTTGTCGCCGGCACGGTAGGCGCGGCCGGCCTTGCCGGGCATCCGGACCGGCACCGTCATCCGGCGCCTGCCCCGCGCCCGGAGGTACCCGCGGATCAGGCCGGACATGTCGTACACCGTGGGCCCGGTCAGGTCGGGCACCCGGCCGGCCGGAGCACCGAGCGCCAGTTCCACGAGCCGGGCGGCCACGTCGCGCGGATCGACGGGCTGGAGCCTGAGCCCGCCGGGGACGGGAACCACGGGCAGCATTCCCATCTTCTGCACGACGGTCAGGGTCAGGTCGTGGAACTGGGCGGCACGCAGCACCGTCCACGGCAGACCGGAACCGGTCACGGCCCGCTCCGCTTCCAGCTGTGCCCTGAGATAGCCCAGCGGTACCCGGTCCGCGCCGACGACCGAGATGTGCACGAGATGCCGCACCCCGGCACGCGAGGCGGCCCGCACCAGATTCCGGGTCGCCTCGTCGTCGCCCTTGGGGCCGCCCGCGAGGTGCAGGACGATCTCGACGCCGTCCACCGCGGACTCGACACCCTCGTTCCCGAGCAGGTCACCGGTCACGTACGCGATGCCCTCGTCCGCGGACTCGTGACGGTGCCGGCTGAGCACCCGTACCTCACGGCCGGCCTGCCGCAGCAGCGGCACGACGAGCCGTCCCAGCGTGCCCGTACCGCCGGTGACCAGGATGGGTGATGTCATGATCTCTCCAATCTCGGGTGCGGCCGGGAAGCCGTCCTCCCGGTCACATCGGCTCTGTTCCGTGGGTCTACCGCTATGACCCGCCGCGAGGAAGGAATGTGACAGGTGGACGAGCGCGAATGGCTGACGGAGCGTTTCGAGGAACACAGGCCCCGGCTGCGGGCGGTGGCCTACCGGATGCTCGGGTCGGTGAGCGAGGCCGACGACGCCGTGCAGGACGCCTGGATCCGCGTCGGGCGCGCCGACACGCACAGCGTGGAGAACCTCGGCGCGTGGCTGACCACGGTGGTCGCGCGGGTGTGCCTGAACATGCTGCGCTCACGCGATCACCGGCGTGAGGACCCGCTGGACGTGCACGTGCCCGACCCCGTCATCAGCCCCGTGTCCGGGGGCGACCCCGAACAGCAGACGCTGCTGGCCGACTCGGTCGGGCTGGCGCTGCTGGTCGTCCTCGAAACGCTGGCACCGGCCGAACGGCTCGCGTTCGTGCTGCACGACATGTTCGCCGTGCCGTTCACGGAGATCGCCCCGATGATCGACCGGTCGCCCGCCGCGACCCGTCAGCTCGCGAGCCGCGCACGGCGCCGGGTGCAGGGGCGGGCGCCGGTACCTGACCCCGATCTCGCGCGCCAGCGCCGGATCGTCGACGCCTTCTTCGCCGCCGCCCGCGACGGCGACTTCGACGGGCTCGTCGCCGTGCTGGACCCCGAGGTCGTCCTGCGGTCCGACGGCGGAGGCGCCCAGGCCCGCCACACGGCCGTCCTCACCGGGGCACACACCGTGGCCTCGCAGGCGCTCACCTTCGGACAGCTGTCCCCGTTCGCCCGGCCCGCACTGGTCAACGGAGCGGCAGGGGTCGTGGTCGCCGCGCACGGGAAGCCGCTGTCGGTCATGGGCTTCACCGTCACGGACGGCCGGATCGCCGCCATCGACGTACTGTCCGACCCGGAACGGCTGCGCGCCCTCGACCTGACGGTCCTGGACGACTGACGGGAACGGCAGGGCGCCCCGCTCGTGGCGGGGCACCCGGTGGCCGGGCGTCAGCTGCCCTGCTGCTGCTTCCACTCCGCCTGGGCCTCGTTGAGCCGCTCGGCCAGGGAGCCCAGGAACTCCTCGGCGCTCATCTTGCCGAGCAGCACCTTCTGGAAGTTCGGCTCGCTGTCCGCCTTGGACAGGGTGTTCCAGTCGGGCAGGTAGTACGGGAGCTGGACGATCTTCGTGTCGCCGGAGAACAGCGCCTCGGCGCCGAGCTTCGTGGTCTCGGACGTGTCGATCCAGGGGTCCCCGGCGGCTTCCTCGTTGGCGGGTATCAGGCCGGCCGACTCGCTGAACTTGGAGTTCGCCGCGTGGGAGGCGGCGTACTCGATGAACTTCCAGGCCGCCGCCTTGTTCTCGGACGACTTGAACAGGCCCAGGCCGGAGACCGGGTTGGAGACCATCACCCGGGTTCCGTCGGCCAATTCGGGCTGCGGGATGCCGCGGAACTTGTCGGCGCCCAGCGTGCTCACGTGGTCCTGGTAGGAGCCCAGGTTGTGGTTGAGCATGCCGATGTCACCGGAGTCGAACTGGGCGACCATCTTGGTGAAGTCGTTGTTGAGGTCGGCCGCGGGAGTGGCCTTCTTGTACAGGCCGACGTACTTCTCCAGCGCCGCGACGTTCTTCGGGTCGTCGACCGTGGTCTTCTCCCCGGCCGCGTCCCAGAAGGACTCGATGCCGGACTGCCCGTACATCGCGTCCAGCGCCTGGGCGATGGAGCCGGGGCCGCCACGGATCGTGTACCCGAAGACGTTCTTCTTCTTGTCCGTCAGTTTCGCGGCGGCCTTGTAGAACTCGTCCCAGGTGCCGGGTTCGCCCAGGCCCGCCTTCTTGAACAGGTCGGTGCGGTAGTAGAGGACGCCGTTGGTGGCGGAGATCGGCACCGTGTACATCGCGTCCCGGCCGCCGGCGGCCTTCACGTTCTCGATCATCGCCTCGTTGAGCTTGCCGCTGAGGCTGCTCTTCCCGAACCGCTCGTCCAGCGGCTCCAGCGCGTCCTGCGCCGCGATGCCGGCGACCATCGCCGCCCCCACACCGCCGACGTCGGGCAGACCGCCGCCCTGGATGGCGGTGTCGTACTTGGACTGCGCCTCGGTGGAGGCAAGGCCCACGTACTCCACGTCGAGCCCCGGGTTGGCCTTCTCGAAGTCGGCGATGATCTCCTTCCAGACCGCCGTACGGACCCCTCCGTTCTCGTCCCAGAAGACGATGTGCCCGGTGCCCTTGCCTTCGCTTCCCGTCGCTCCGGTCATTCCGCTGCCGTCGTCACCGCAGGCAGTGGCGGTCAGGGCCAGGGCGGAAACCAGGGAGATCGCGGAGGCGAGGCGGCGGCTGCGGTGCTTGCTCATGGGTCGGCTCTCTTCTCTGAGTGCTCACTGTCAGGGATCCCCGGGGCGAGCGGGTCACCGCGGGCCGAAGCCGTGCGGGACGCGCTCGGGGCGCCGTCGGGGGAATCGGAGGGCGGTCTGTCAGCCCTGCACGGCGGGCAACGTCCGCGTCGCGCAGGACCGCGCCGGTCTGCCCGAACCGGCCGGAACCTTCGGCGCCTGCTCGCGGCGCAGTCGTCCGGTGCGGGAGGGGGCCGGGTGCGGGCCTGTCTGCATGGCGGGTCTCAGATCTCTTGTATCGCGTCTCATATATGACATACGAAGAACAACGCGATGAAGGTAAGTCGGCCCGATGCCCCCGTCAATGCACTGGACAAAAGAAGTTCCCGCAGGCCTCGCGCTCGCAAAGGAGGGCCAGTTGCGTACGCCACCGACGCTGCCGCTCGCCCAGGGCGCCGGGAAAGACGAAGCGCCCCGACCGGCCGAAGCCGATCGGGGCGCTGCGCAGCAGACCGGCAGGCCGTGCGGGAATGGCTACTTGAGGTAGACGAGGCCGTCGGTGGTGACGGTCGGGCGACCGCTCGTGCCGACGACGACGATCTTGATCGTGTGCTTGGCGGTCGTGGTCCAGGTCTTGGTCCAGATCGCGTCGCGGTACTTGGTGGTGGAGGACTTCAGGTCGACGGTGGCGGTCTTGACGCCGTCGACGTAGACGTACGCCTGGCCGGAGGTGGAGGCGCGGGAGACCACCCAGGCCGCCGACTTGCCGGTGAAGGTCCAGGTCAGGCTCGCGTTCCTGGTGGCGCTGGAGTAGGACCTGCCGCCGAGGTAGCTGGTGGAGGACTTGGTCGCCCAGGTGCCGGACCTGGCTGCGGAGGACTCCTGCAGGATCACCGGGGTGCCCGTGGCGGAGGCGGTGGCGGTGTTTCCGGCTCGGTCGTAGGCCGTCATGCGCCAGGCGGTGGCCACTGCGGACTTCGCGGTGTGGGCGGCGCTGTAGGTGGTCGGGCCGTACGTCCTGGCCACGGGGGCGGTCAGCCGGACCTCCTTCAGCGCGGCGCCGTCGGTCGCCTTCCAGCTCAGGGTGAGCGGGACGGCGGTGGTGCTGACGGCGCCGGTGCGCAGGGAGAGGGAGGGCTTGGTGGTGAAGGCGGGGACGGTGGTGTCCGCGACGACGGTCGCGGCCGCTGTCGTGGCGGTCGTGCCGGACTGGTGGACCGCGCGGACGGTGACCTTGTGGCTGCCCACGGCGAGGGTCGCCTTGGCGGAGGTCGCGGTACCGGCCGCGGTGGCCGCCACCTTTCCGTCGACGAGCAGCTCGAACTTCGAGATCAGCGAAGCCGGTGTGGTGGCCGACCAGTTCACGGTGACCGCGGCCTTGGCGTAGTACGTCGTCCCGGACAGAACCGAACCGGCGACGGACTTGATCGCCAGACCCGTGACCGGGCCGGCCGCCCAGGAGCGGACGGTGCCGAGCTGGGCGTAGAAGGCGTTGCCGGGGCACTGGGTGTTGTAGCCGTCCCGGTGACCGTGGATGACCGGGAAGGTCAACTGGTCGCCCTTGGCCCAGGACTTGCCGAAGTAGTTGAGGCCGCTGTCGCCCGCGGTGAGTGTCGTCGTACCGGCGGGGTTCACGCCGTACTGGCCGAGCTTCCACGCCGCGATACGGGCCACCGAGGCCATCGCGGCCTGCGGCGGAGCGGCATCGGTGTAGGTGCCGAGTACGGAGATACCGGTCGTCTCGGCGTTGAATCCGTAGGCGTGCGCGCCCATCACGGGCCTGTCGATGCCGCCCTTGCGGCCCTCGTAGATCTGGCCGCACTTGTCGACGAGGAAGTTGTATCCGAGGTCTTTCCAGCCGAGCTGCTTCACGTGGTAGGCGTAGATGCCGCGCACGACCGCCGGACCCTGCTCACAGGTGTAGGTGTTGGACTCGGCGGTGTGGTGCACCACCACAGCCTTGACCTTCTCACCGGGCAGATAGCCCGGCTCCTCCGGGCTGATCGACTCGTCCGCACCCCAGCCGGCGCGGGAGGTGACCGGCGGCTGCGGCGCGGTGGACGGCGGCGCGGGCGGCACCGACACCGTCGGCGTGGGGCTCACGGTTTCGGAAGCCGAGACGGACGGCGACGGTGAGCCGCTGGGCGTTTCCGACGCGGCCGGCGGCTCGCTCACGGAAGGTTCGGCGGGCGGCTCGCTGCTCGCCGGAGCCGAGGGCTCCGTCGGGCTCTGCGTCGGCTCACCGGGGTCCGACGGCGAGTCGGTGGGCAAGGGCTCATCGGTCTCCTCGACGGCGAACGCCGCGGGCTCGATGCCCGTGACCTTGCCGCTGCCGGGGTCGACCATGTCCAGACGCAGGCCCGCGGGGAGCTCCGAAGTCGACCCGCCCGAACGCACACGGGCCTCGACACCGTTGGAGGGGCCCACCCATGCCGGCTCGGTGCCGCCGCGTGCAGCACCGTTCTCGCCCTGACCGCTGTCGCCGTCAAGGCGCAGCCAGCGCGACCATTGCCCCGACCCGACCGACCGCGTACGCACCTCCACCGCGCCGGGGACGTGCGCTGCCGGATCGGTCCACGTCACCCCCAGCATGCTGAACGGCTCCGCGTCCCGCTGCGCCAGGGAGGCGGACCGGCCGTCGCCGCTCGTCGCCAACTGCTCCGTGTTGGCACGGGCCTTGACGGGGCCCGGGCTTCCGTCCGGCTGGACACCGTCGCCCGTGCTGCCGGTGACTCCTTGGAAGACAAGCACTCCGGCCAGCCCCGCAACGGCCGTAGCCGCCGTCACCCATATCCGACGCCGCTTCACGCAGCCCCACCCCCCGACTCTCCCCAGACCCCATCGATCTTCACAACCCGGCCCCTCGAGACCCGAGCCGGATGGAACCTACCGGTAGCGGACCACATCGAGCTTTAGCTGTGAGTGGGACATTGATGTCATCTCGGTAGATGTACGCAGATTCACCCCATGGTGAGGGGAGGCCAATTCGCCGATGACGGGAACTTTCAGGGCAATCCAACATCGAAAATATGAGCAAGATCACTCGATTGCCGCCAGGTGTCGGCCGTCGATCCAGCAACCACTTGCCGCAGTCGTGGCTCCCCTCCTCCTCACCGTGTTCGCCACAGCACCGCAGATGCGGTGCCTCTGTGAAGACACAGGAGAAGAGGAAGACGTGACAGTGCGTCGACCCGCGCGAAGACGTGGCCGGCTCTTGCCCGGCGTGGATGAGAGGTCGAGAAAAACGAAGCGTCCCGACCGGCCGAAGCCGATCGGGACGCCGAGCAGCAGGTCAGGGGGTTTCCCCTTCCCCGCACCAGGTAGGCCGTGTGGGACTCGAACCCACAACCAACGGATTAAAAGTCCGCTGCTCTGACCAATTGAGCTAACGGCCCCTGAGCGATCACCCCCCGAGCATAGCCCGCCCGGGCCCGGCAGCCGATCGGGTATCGGGTGCCGGGCCCTGTCGCGCCGGGGCCTGGGGAATCATCCTTCCGTTTCGTCCTCGATCGCGGCCTTGTGGTCGGGATCGGACTGTTTGAGGAACCAGTGGCGGGCCGACGCCAGCCACCAGGTGGCCGCGAAGCCGAGCACCACCAGGACGGCCAGCGGGGCGTAGTTGAAGGTCTCCCAGGTGACGGGGGACACCTGGGGCAGCATGAACAGCACCGTGATCACGGCGACCCAGGCCACCGCGACGATGCCGATGGGGCGGGACCAGCGGCCCAGGTGCCAGGGGCCCGGGGTGAAGTCGTCGCCGCGCAGCAGGCGGAGCAGGGTCGGGATGACGTAGGCGATGTAGAGGCCGATGACCGCGATGGACGTCACGGCGGCGTACGCGGTGACGTTGATCAGGTACGGGAGCCCGAGCGCCAGGGCGCCGAGCGCCGCCAGCCAGACCGCCGCGACAGGGGTGCGGGTTCGAGGGCTGACCGTGTGCCAGACACGGGAGAAGGGCAGGGCGCCGTCGCGCGAGAAGGCGTAGATCATGCGGCTGTTGGCGGTGACCGAGGCCATGCCGCAGAACAGCTGGGCGCCGATGACGACGAGCAGCAGGAGTTTGCCCGTGGTGGCTCCGAGCGCGTCCAGGAGGATCTGGGCGGGCGGGGCGCCTGTCGGGGAGCTCAGGGCGCCGTCGTACGACTGGATGGCGAAGGTGAAGCCGAGCAGCAGCACGAAGCCGGCGATCCAGGAGGTCCAGATGGACTGCACGATGCCGCGCGGGCCCGCCACGGCCGCGTCGTGGGTCTCCTCCGTCATATGGGCGGAGGCGTCGTACCCGGTGAAGGTGTACTGGGCCATCAGCAGGCCGATCATCACAACGTAGAAGCCGCTGCCCCAGCCGGTGTTGTTGACGAACTCGGTGAAGACGAACGACGCCGACTGGTGCGAGTCCGGTACGAAGGTGAGAGCGCCGACGATGACGGCGACACCGACGACGTGCCACCAGACGCTGATGTTGTTCAGGACGGCGACGATGCCGACGCCGAAGGTGTTCAGCAGTCCGTGCAGGACGAGGATCGCGGCGAACAGCAGGATCGTGCGGCCGGGCGTGATCTCGAAGCCGAACTGGAGGTTCAGGTACGCCCCGAGGAAGGACGCCGCCCCGAAGTCGATCCCTGCGGTGACGGCGACCTGGCCGAGCACGTTGAACCAGCCGGCGAACCACGCCCATGCCGCCGCCGAGCGCGGTGGGGCGAGGCGGTGGGCCCAGAAGTACAGGCCCGCGGACGTCGGGTACGCCGAACAGATCTCCGCCATCGCCAGGCCGACGAACAGCGTCATCAGGCCGACGCCGACCCAGCCCCAGGTGATGACGGCCGGGCCGCCGGTGTTCATGCCGAACAGGTACAGCGTCAGGCAGCCGGAGAGCACGGAGATGATCGTGAACGAGACGGCGTAGTTGGAGAAGGCGGACATCCGGCGCGCGAGCACCTGGGTGTAGCCCAGCTGGGCCAGCCGCTCCTCGTCCGTGGCAGGGGCGGAGGGACCCGATGAGACATCGGGCGGGGGCTTCGTGACTGCTGCTTCGTCGTTTGTCATGCCCCCAGCGATGCCCTCACCGGGGGCACGGCATGCACCCCTCACTCCACCCGTTGCCCCGCTAGAAGATCGTCGGGTAGATGTTCCAGCCCGGCCCCACCTTGGCCCGCGCCGTGAACGAGCCCGTCCCCGTGCCGTTGTACCGCCAGAGCACCCCGGCCTTGTCCCTGGCGAGCAGGTCGTTCCTGCCGTCGCCCGTGATGTCACCGACGGCCGCGAGCGCGTTGTACGCCTGCCAGCCGGGGCCGATCCGCACCTTGGCCGCGACCCTGCCCGTGCCCGTGCCCGCATAGCGCCACAGCACCCCGGCACTGTCGCGTACGAGCAGGTCACCGAAGCCGTCGCCGGTGAGATCGCCCGCTCCCACGACCGTGAGCCCCTTCCAGCCGACCCCGATCTGGGTACGGGCCTTCAGCCTGCCCTTGCCGTCGCCCGGGTACAGGAAGAGGTAGCCGGTGGACTGCTGGCGGGCCAGCAGGTCCGGGATCCCGTCGCCGTTGATGTCGCCGGGCGCGAACATGTCGTACGTCTTCCAGCCGACACCGATCTGCACGGGCTCCGCGTTGACACCGATCCCGCACCAGCTGTCGATCCGCAGCAGAGTGCCGTCGGTCTTCACAGCCAGGTAGTCGTTGCACCCGTCACCGGCGAGGTCGCCCGTAGGAAGGATCCTCCTCGCGTCCGTGTCGAAGATCCCCCAGTGGCCGGTGGGCGGGCCGACCGTACCGGGCAGCTTGCCGTCGCGATGTCCGATCATGCCTTCGTCCACGACGACGTGGAGATCACCGAGTCCGTCCCGGCCGGAGTCCCGCCAGGCCGCGGCGCCCCCGGTCAGCACGAACTCACCGCTACGGACCATCGCCGCACCGTGGCCGTCGGCCGGCTGGACGGTCAGCGTCCAGCTGTACGGGCCGTTGACGGCCAGCGGGTCGGCACCGGTCCGGCCGTCCCAGTACCCCGTGAGCCTGCCCCGGACCTCGCCGCCCGTGACGGTGCCGACCGCCTTCCCGGTCCGCCGGTTCGTGAAGACGGCCTTCCACGACGAGGCGGGCTTGGAGAGCTTCCCCCCGTATCTCCACACGCTCGAGTCCGCACCGGGCTGCCCCGTCCACGACTCGTCACGGGCGGACAGCGGCTGGGTCGCCACCCCGGTCGGCACGACGTGCACCTGCTGTCCCGCGTCCACGTAGGCGAGGTGCCCGCCGTACTTGTCGACCGTCCACGCCACCCGCCGCTGCGGGTTCGCGGTCGCGGGCAGGTCCGCGACGACGCGGGTCACCGCGGCACCGGTCGCCGCCGAGGACACCAGATCGGTCAGCACCAGCTTTCCGGCCGCCTTGTCGTGGCGTACGAGATATCCGTCCCCAAGCAGGGCTTCTCCGACGGGTACGGCGATCGACTTCCCTGTCGTACGGTCGAGAATCCCGGCGCCGCCGGAGGGTCCGCACGTCCAGTACAACCAGCGTCCCAGTGCCTGGAGTTCGCTCGGTGCGCAGCCCGAGCCGAGGTCGACCGTCGCCGTCGTCGAGCCCGTGGCCAGGTCGTACGAGGTCACCGTGCCCGGCTTCGTCCCGGCGCTCCACAGCGTTCCGGCCCACAGGGCGGACGCCACGGGGCTCCGGGTCAGGATCTTCTGACCGCCCAACCGGTAGACGATCTGCTGGTTCGACGCGGCATGCGTATAGACGGCGTAGTCGCCGTCGGTGTCCGTGAGCGTTCCACCGGACAGCCCTGTGCGGACCGAACTCCCGCGTTCCCGTATCTCGTCGCCGGCGCCCGACTCCAGCCGGATCAGTACCACCGGCTTGCCGTCGCCGGTGCCGTGGATGGCGTGACAGTCGGGATCCTCGGGTCCGCATTCGCTCACGAACGAGATGGACGACCCGGACGCGGGTCCGTAGGAGGGGGTTCCCTGGACCGCGAGCTCTCGCTCCGTGCCATTACGGAGCGTTGTCGGACGGGTCACGGCGGTCAGCCTGCCCGCCGACAGGCCGATTCCCTCCAGGTCCATCGGCAGTGCGGCAAGGTCGATCACACGGGTCGGCTCGGGCACCCCGTCCTGACCCTCGACGATGCGGTACACCCCCCACGTGGTGTCCGACGCATAGCCGGTGGCTCCGCCGACGACCACGGCGGAACCGTCCTGGGCAGCCGCGATCTCCGTCCTGGCCTTAGCGAGCAGCTGACGTGAGGGACCGCCGTCGAGCGGTGTGGCCATCAGGGAGACGCTCCCCTTGTTGTGCAGCAGCCAGTCGCCGACGACAGCGAGGTGGTAGCCGCTGCGCTCGGTGGGCGCCGGTGCGGTGAGGACCCTCGGAGTGGCACCGATGTCGGACCGGGGAACCACGCTGATCGTCGAGTCGGCGCCGTACGAGTACCAGACCACGTACCGGGGCGTCAGAAGGTAACCGGGCGCGGTCCCCTGTATGCGGGCGGAGCTGCCGGCCATGTGCGCGGTTCCGAAGTCGACCATCGCCATCTTGGCGACCCCGTCGTGCACGTAGCGCAGCAGGACGCCGCTCTCGTCGCCTGTCGCGGCTGTCTGGGCCGCCCCCGCGTATCTGGCGCCCTCGGGGAGGCCGGTGACCGTACGGTCCCGCGTCGTCCCGTCGGCCCGTATGTCGAGGAGGTGTGCCTCGGTGGCCGTCGTGCTGGTCGTCCCGTCGGCTTCCGTGGTCACCAGCTTCACGGCGACGACCGTATGCCCGTAGACGCCGGCGAAGGTGAGCCCCTCGGGGATCGGCACGAACGTCGTGGTGCCCGCCACCATGTCGCGCAGCTCGACCTCGTCCGCCCACTGATAGGCGATCGTGTCGGTACCGGTCCCGTACACCTTCATGAGGATGCCACTGCCCGTCGGGCCCGCCGGAACGTGGGCACCGTCGGAGAAACGCGTCCAGCGGTAGCCGGAATTGGCGGACGGGCGGTTGAAGACGCCCAGTTCACCGACGGCGTCGGCCTCACGGGCACCGCCGGTGGAGACGAGGTTGAAGGACTGCACGGTGCTGCGCAGCGTGGCCGGCACCACCACGGGGTCGGCCGCTGCGGCCGTCGCGGCCGGGACGGCGTTCTGTACCGCCCGCGGCGTGGCCGCGGCCGGCGTCGGCAGGCCCGCGGTGACGGACAGTACGAGCGATGCGGCGATGACGCCGGAGCTGAGGGCACGGTGGGCCACTCGGGTTCCTCCCCTGGACTGATGAGCACGCAGGCATGGAGGAGGAAGGAAAAGCTGTCATTGGAACTGGACGGCTTCCGGGCGCACTTGGACGCTCGGGTCTGCCCCCGGCACGTAGCCCCCCACGCGAGTGGACGGATCCTAACAGGATCTTCACAGAAATAGAGAGCGGTTTCGAACCCGTTCAACGCCTCAACGCCGCAGGGCCCGTACAACACCGGAGTGTCGTACGGGCCCTGCGGATCAGTCGGTCAGCGACGGTCAGCCGTTGCGCTTCCAGCGCGGCTTGTCGTCGCGGCGGCCGAAGGTACCGGTGCCGGTACCCGTGCCGGTGCCACCGCGGTGGCCGGCCGGACGGTCGCCGCCGCCGGAGCGGAAGCCGCTCGAGGGACGGTCGTCGCGGCGGTCACGGTTGACCGGACGGTCGCTGCTGCCGGAGCGGAAGCCACCGGACGGGCGGTCGTCACGACGGTCGCGGTTGAACGCGGGACGGTCGTTGTCGCGGTTGAACGCCGGGCGGTCGTTGTCACGACGCTCGAAGGAACGGCCGCCACGGTCGTCACGACGGTCGCCGCCACCGGAGCGGAAGCCGCCCGAGGGACGCTCGTCACGACGCTCACGGAACGCCGGGCGGTCGTTGTCACGACGCTCGAAGGAACGGCCGCCACGGTCGTCACGACGCTCGCCGCCACCGGAGCGGAAGCCGCCGCCGGACGGACGGTCGTTGCTGCTGCGGAACGACGGACGGTCGCTGTTGCCGCGGTAGCCGTTGGCACCGGACGGGCGGCCACTGCGCTCGCCGACACGGTCGTTGCCGCCGCGGTATCCACCACGGTCGCCACCGCGGTCGCCGCCACGGTCGTCACGACGGCCGTAGTTGCCGCGGTCGTCACGACGGTCCTCGCGGGGAGCCGGCTGCTCCGGCACGGCCGCGGCGGCCAGCAGGGCGGCCTCGGCCTCGGCGGCGACCTCGGCCACCGCTGCCTCCGGGTCGTCCCCACGCTCACGGGCGGCACGGGCGACCAGGCGGTCGGCCTCCTCGCGCAGCTCGACGGCGCGGCGCTGGACGCGCTCCAGCTGCTTGGTGAGGTCGGCTGCCTCGCGCTCGGCCTGCTTGGCCGCGTTGTTCGCGGAGTCGGCCTGGACCTCGGTCAGCGAACGGGCACCGGTGATCTCGGCGACCTCCGGCTCGAAGACGCCCGCGCCCTGCACGATGTGACGCGAGGCGTCGACGCCCGCGTCCTCCATGAGGCGGAAGATCTGGCGACGCTGGTGCGGCAGCGCCAGCGAGACGACGACACCGGACTTGCCGGCACGGGCGGTACGGCCCGAGCGGTGCAGGTAGTCCTTGTGGTCGCCGGCCGGGTCCACGTTCAGGACGAGGTCGATGCCGTCGACGTGGATGCCGCGGGCGGCGACGTCGGTGGCGACGAGGGCGTTGACGAGGCCCTTCTTGAAGTCCTCGAGCACACGGGTACGGGCACCCTGCGTCATGCCGCCGTGCAGCGCGTCCGCCTTCACGCCGGACTCGATGAGCTGCTCGGCGATTCGGTCCGCGCCCAGCTGGGTGCGGACGAAGATGATCGTGCGGCCCTTACGGGCGGCGATCGCGGAGGTGACCGGCGCCTTGTCCTTCGGCTTCACGACGAGGACGTGGTGCGACATGGTCGAGACGTTGCCCTGGGCGCTGTCGACCTCGTGGGTGACCGGGTTGCTCAGGTAGCGCTTGACGAGCGTGCCGATCTCGTTCTCCATGGTGGCGGAGAAGAGCATGCGCTGGCCGCCGCCGGGGATCTGGTCGAGCAGCTCGGTGACCTCGGGCAGGAAGCCCAGGTCGGACATCTGGTCGGCCTCGTCGAGGACCGCGACCTGGACGTTCGCCAGGGAGCAGGCGCCACGGTTGATGATGTCGCGCAGACGGCCCGGGGTGGCGACGAGGACGTCGACACCGCGCTCCAGCGCGTAGATCTGGTTGCTCATCGACGTACCGCCGCAGACGACCTTCATCTTCAGGCCGAGGACGTCGCCGTAGGGCTGCAGTGCGTCGGCGACCTGCATCGCGAGCTCACGGGTCGGCGTGAGGATGATCGCGCGGGGCTTCTTCTTCTCGGTGTGACCGCCGGCCAGCGTGGCCAGGGTCGGCAGACCGAAGGAGAGCGTCTTGCCGGAGCCGGTACGGCCGCGGCCGAGGATGTCCTTGCCGGCCAGGGCGTCCGGGATGGTCGCCGCCTGGATCGGGAAGGGGGCGGTCACACCGTTCTGCGCGAGCTTGCGGACGATGCCGTCGGGCAGTCCGAGCGAGGCGAACGTGATGGTCGGCTCAGCGTCGGCAGCGTCCTCGACGACCTCTGCGGCCTCGTCGGAGAGCTCGGCGTCGGCGGGGGCCTGGATCTCGGCGGGAGCGTCCACGACGGCCACAGCGGCCTCGGGAGCCGCGGCCACTACGGCCTCGGCGAGCTCCACGAGCTCGTTGTTCTCGACGTTCTCGGGCATGACGGTGTGGTCAGAACTGGAAATTGACATGCGAAATGCGAAACCTTCCGGAGTCTCGGCACGCGCCCGTAACTCCGTGTTTTCGCAATTTCGACCGCCTCAATGCGGTCCAGCCACGGCAAGGGAGAGTACGCGCCACACGGCGCTCTTCTGTGTCGGCGCCGGGCAATGGGATCAAACGATCTACTACCATACGCACCCTCCCCCACATTGCGCAAACCCGACCCCCTCACACCGGCGCGACCTGCGGTGATACCTCCGGAGTGGGCCACACCTCCACCCTGTCGCGCGCACCCGTCGCATCGTTTCGGGAGTGCGCGGCGGGCGAGGCGGAGGGCTGCTCCGGCGGCTGTGAGGGCTCCGGATCGGGAGCGGGCGGAGGCTCCTCCGGAACCACCGGCGGGGGCGGCGGTTCGCCGGGCCCCGGGGTGCTGGGCTCCGGGGTGGGCGGGTGCCCTCCCCCGGACGGCGCGGGGGTACCGGGCCCGGGTACCGGACGGGAGTCCCCCGGCGTCGCCGACGGGGCTGCCCCGGAGGCACCCGGGGACGCCTTGCGGGCGGTGTCCCGCTCGGACTGCGCTCCGGCGTGGCCGCCACCGCCGAAGCCGGCCCGGCCCGAGCCGGAAGCGGTGTCACCGCCCGGTTCGGCCGGTGCCCCCTTCTGGCCGGCCGGGCGCGACGGAGCCGGCTTCCCGGCGTCCTCGCCGACGCTCATACAGCCTGTGGACGCGGCGATCGTCAGCGCGGTGACGGCTGCCCAACGGACAGGGGCGGACAACTGGCGCACGGGATGGCACCTCCGGGGCGGGAGACTGCGGAGCAGGGACAGGTCGGGGGGCGCCGTGTCCAACTCCCCCGACCCCGCTGGGGACACGCACGGACACAACACCCGCACACCGCCCCAGGGCGCTCCCGGGTCAGCCGCCGAAGCCCCCCGAGCCCGCGAAGCCGCCGGAGCCCCCGGCGAGTTCCGCCCCCAGGAACACGGCCCCGAGGCCCACGAGCAGGGAGGCCACCACATTGGCCGCCGCCAGAAAGCCCCGGCCGGTCTCGGCCAGCCGCAGCGTCTCGTACGAGAACGTCGAGTACGTCGTCAGCGCCCCGCACAGCCCCGTACCCAGCAGGGCGTACGTATGTGCGGATACGGCGGCCCCCGTCAGCACCCCGAGCAGCAGGCTGCCCGCCGCGTTGACGGTGAAGGTCCCCCACGGGAACACGTACGGCAGCCCCGCCCCGTGCCGGGCCTGCACCGCACGGTCCGTCAGATAGCGCAACGGCGCACCGACGGCGCCTCCGATGACGACCAGCAGCCAGTTCACGAGGCCCGCCCCCGCCCGTCCACCAGGGCCCGCGTGAGCGCGGCCGCCCCCCACACCGCTCCGAGCGCCGCCACGACCGTCGACAGCGCGTACGCCGTCGCCACGAGCACCTCCTGACGCACCAGCAGCTTCGACACGTCGGCGGCGTACGTCGAGAAGGTGGTGAATCCGCCGAGCACCCCGACCCCCAGGAACGGCCGCACCAGCGGATGCGTGACCGTCCCCCGCTCGGCGACCAGCACCATCAGCACCCCGATCAGGGCACAGCCCGTCACATTGACGACGAAGACCGCCCAGGGGAACGCCCCCTCGGCGGCCGGCCAGGCCAGGGACGCCGCGTACCGGGCCGTGGCGCCCAGCGCGCCTCCCGCCGCGATCACCGCGGGGACCTGCCACCGGCCGGCCCCCGCGGTCTCCGCACGCTGCGCGGGTACGGAGAGGTCGACGTCCGGGTCGATGGGCGGCCGGCGACCGGGTTCCCGTGCGCTCACCCGTAGCCCAACGCGTGCAGCCGCTCGTCGTCGATGCCGAAGTGGTGGGCGATCTCGTGGACCACCGTGATCTCGGTCTCGGCGACGACGTCCTCGCGCGACTCGCACATCCGCAGGGTCGGCCCGCGATAGATGGTGATCCGGTCCGGCAGCACCCCGGCGTACCACTCACCGCGATCGGTGAGCGGCGTGCCCTCGTAGAGCCCCAGCAGATCGGGGTCCCCGGGCTCCGGTTCGTCCTCGACGAACACCGCGACGTTGTCCATCAGCCGCATCAGCTCCGGCGGGACCCGGTCAAGAGCCAGACTCACCAGCTCTTCGAACTCCTCGCGCGTCATCTCCAGCACCCCGCCATTGTCACGTACGAGCGGCCGTGGCGGGCGGGCCGCACCGGACGGGATCGGGCAGCCCTCACCGGGGGCAGCCACCCGCCCGGCCCACCCCTCCCGACCGGTCCGCATGCACGGCGCCCGATCGGGGCATACGGGCCCAATGGCCCGCGACCCGTTCCGCGCCGCAGTCGTCCGCATCCGGCACCACTACCGCGCCCGCTCCACCGCCCCCGTCAGCACGCTCGCCGCCGCCCCGCACCCGTACACGCGTGTGCTCGGACTGCTCGCCGTCGTCGTGCTGGGGGCCTGGCTGGGGCTTCTGATCGTCGGCAGCGTGCGTACGCCGGTGGGGCCCATGGACACGACCATGACCCTGCGCCCCTCACTCAGCGGCGGCACCAAGATCAACGTGTCGCCGCTCGGTGCCCTGGAGCTGAACTCCCACATCGCCCCGGTCCGCCTCGACGTCGATGTCGACCAGCTGGATCCGGAGCGCTCCCAGGCCCTGGTCAAGCACCCCGAACGGCTCTCCGGTCTCCAGGACGAGGTCACCGAGGACGTCGCCACCGGCACCCGGGAGCTCGCCGTCCGCTCCTGCGTCGCCGTCGTCTCCGGTGCCACCGCGCTCGGCCTCGCCGTCTACCGCCGTCCGCGCCGGGCACTGGCCGCCGGAGGGCTCGCACTGGCGCTCCTGGCCGCGTCGGGCGTCAGCGCGTACGCCACCTGGAATCCGAAGTCCGTCCTGGAGCCCAAGTTCTCCGGACTGCTCTCCAGCGCCCCCTCGGTCGTCGGCGACGCCCGCTCGATCGTCACCGAATTCGACGTCTACCAGCAGGAACTGGCCCGGCTCGTCACCAACGTCACCAAGCTGTACGACGCCACGTCCACGCTCCCGGTGTACTCGCCGGACCCCGCCACCATCAGGGTCCTGCACGTCTCGGACGTGCATCTCAACCCCGCCTCCTGGCACATCATCGGCTCGCTGGTCGAGCAGTACGAGATCGACGTGATCATCGACTCGGGCGACACGATGGACCACGGCACAGCGGCCGAGAACGGCTTCCTGGACCCCATCCGCGACCTCGGCGCGCCCTACGTGTGGGTGCGGGGCAACCACGACTCCGCCGTCACCCAGGCCTACATGAAGAACCTCAAGAACGTGCACGTCCTCGACGAGGGCAGCGCCGTGGACGTCGCCGGACTGCGGATCGCGGGCACCGGCGACCCCCAGTTCACCCCCGACCGCTCACGCCCCACCGGCGGCAGGGCGGCCGAGGAGCTGGCGGGGATGCGGCTCGCCTCCGCGCTGCGCGACCAGCAGCGGGCGGGCACCCCGGTCGACATCGCGGTGGCCCACGACCCGAACGCGGCGCGGCAGACCGACGGCACCGTTCCGCTCGTCCTGGCCGGCCATGTGCACCACCGGGTGAACGAACTGCTGAAGCTCGGTACGCGGCTGAAGGTCGAGGGCTCCACGGGCGGCGGCGGGCTGCGCGCCGTGCAGAACGAGAAGCCGGAGAAGGTGCGCGCCTCGGTGCTCTACCTGGACCGCGCCACCCGGCACCTGCAGGCCTGGGACGAGATCACCCTGGGCGGTCTGGGCCTGACGACGGCCGAGGTCAGCCGCCATCTCCCGGAGGAGAACCTGGCCGCTCCCTCGCCCTCCCCGACCGTCTCCAACACCTCCCCGTAAACCGTTTTGGCGATACCTCCCCGCATCCCATATGCTTCTCACGTCCCCGACGCGCTGGAAAGCGCGCAGGTGGGCCCTTAGCCCTCATCGTCTAGTGGCCCAGGACGCCGCCCTTTCAAGGCGGTAGCACGGGTTCGAATCCCGTTGGGGGCACGCTTTACTGTGTGCGAGACTTGTCTCGCACATTGCTTGGTCCTGTGGAGCAGTTTGGAGTGCTCGCCACCCTGTCAAGGTGGAGGCCGCGGGTTCAAATCCCGTCAGGACCGCTGCAGCCCGTATGAGCTGCGTGGCTGGGTAGCTCAGTTGGTACGAGCGATCGCCTGAAAAGCGATAGGTCGCCGGTTCGATCCCGGCCCCAGCCACCACCCGAAGGCCCCGTCCGATGGACGGGGCCTTCGCCGTTGTCCGGCCCTAGACCACTTCCTCTTCCTTCCGTCCGTTGCGCCGCCGCCACGCCTGCGCCCCGAGGGACAGCAGCGCCACCGACGCCACGGCTCCCAACGCCACTGCGTCGGGCACCCGTCGGCCGATGTTCCGGGCCCACTGCTCGACGGCGAACGAGTCGTCGACGTCCAGCAGTCCGGGCAGCGCGGTCGTCCCGTCGTACATGAGGAAGAGCACCCCGAGCCCGATGAAGAACAGGCCGGAGAGCAGGGATGTGCTGTGCAGTTCGAAGCGGCCCGCGCGCAGGGTCCGGCCGCGCAGCCAGGCCCGGCGGCCGAGGTCGAAGCGTTCCCAGAGCAGCGCGAGCACGAACAGCGGAACGGCCATGCCCAGCGCGTAGACGGCGAGCAGCAGTCCGCCGTACACGGGGCTGCCGCTGACGGCCGCCACGGTGAGGACGCTGCCCAGGATCGGGCCCGCGCAGAAGCCGGCCAGCCCGTAGACCGCGCCGAGGGCGTAGACGGAGAGCGCGGTCGTGGGGCGGATCCGGCCGCTGAGGGCGGCGATCCGGCGGGAGGCGAAGCCCAGGCCCACGATCTGCGCGAGGCCGAGCCCGATGATCAGCCAGCCCGCGCCGAGGACCAGGGCGTCGCGGTGTCCGTAGAAGAGCCGTCCGGCGTACGAGCCGGCGGCGCCGAGCGGTACCAGGGTGGTGGCGAGGCCGGCGTAGAAGATGCCGGTGCGTGCCAGGAGCCGTGAGGCGGAGTCGAGGGAGTAGGCGAAGAAGGCCGGGAGCAGCAGGGCGCTGCACGGGCTGACCAGGGCGAGCAGCCCGCCGAGCAGGGCCGCGAAGTATCCGATGCCCGGGGTCACTTCGCGGGGTCCCCGGCGCTGCCCACGTTGGCGGCCTCGGCCGCTGCCGCTTCGATGGCCTGGGTGAAGACGGCCATCGGCTGGGCTCCGGCCACGGGGCGGCCGTTGATGAGGAAGGACGGGGTGGACGTGGCGCCGATTCCGTACGCCTGTTCCTGGTCCTTGCCGACCGCGTCCGCGGCGGCCTTGCTGTCGGTGTCGCGTACGAAGCGGTCGAGGTCCTTGACCCCGGCCTGCTGGGCGAGGGCCCTGAGCCGGTCCTTGCCGAAGCCCTTCTCCTTGGCGCCCTCGGCATACGCGGCCCGGTGGAAGGCCCAGAAACGGTCCTGCCGGCCGGCCGCCCAGGAGGCGCGTGCGGCGGCCTCCGACTCCTTGCCGAAGATCGGGAAGTTGCGCCACTCGATGCGCAGGGTGCCGTCGGCGACGTACTTCTTGATCAGTGCGGGTTCGGTGTCGCGGGCGAACTTCCCGCAGTAGCCGCACTTGAAGTCGGCGTACTCGATGAGGACGACGGGGGCGTCGGTGCGGCCCTGGGCCAGCTTGTCGCCCGCGTCGCGCCGGGCGAGTTCCGCCAGTTCCGCGTACATGTCGGCGTCCGGCTCCGAGGTCGTGCTGACGGCGGTGGTGCCGGAGGGGGTGCCGTCGGGGGCGGTGGCCCGGTAGGAGACGAAGCCGAGCAGGCCTGCGGCGAGGACCACAGCGGCGCCGAAGGCGAGCGGCTTCTTGGATGTCGGGCGGGTGGGCGTGGGCATGCGGCACTCCGTGCTGGTGCGTGGGGGTTCTGCGGGAGAGGAAGAAAGGGGGAGGCGGGTCCGCCTACACCCTCAGCACGGAGAGCTCGACGGGTGTGGGTGTGGCGGGACCCGGACCGCGTACGGCGAGCCGCACCGGCAGCGGGACCCGGGCCCGGTCGGTGGCGGCGGGCAGGCCCACTGCGGCGGGGCCGGGCGCCTGGTCGTGCGGGGCGCGGGTCCGGGCGGGGAGGACGGGGTCGGTGCCGTCGTGGTCCCTGTTCCGGTCGCAGCCCGGTATGCCCGTGTTCCCGGCGGCGGCCACGGCCTGAACGGTGCCGGTGCCCGTGCCGGCCGCCGTCGCGGGTGCGCAGAGCAGCCCCAGTACGACCGCGAGCACTGCCGTCAGGCAGCACCACCGCGCACGGGACATGGGACCGCCTCGGTCGAGGTACGGATGATCAGTTGCCCGAAATGGTACGTGCTGTGATCCGGCGCGCCCTCTCGGTCACCGGCGCGGTACGCGATCGTCCACCGCCGCGTGCCGGAATCCGGGTGGGAGCCCGACCGCGGATCCCGCCACCCGGAGCCCGTGAGATGCGTTCGCGTGAAATGCGTTCGCCACTCTTCGCGCCCGGGTGAGATCCTGGGATCCGTATGTCTACTTCCTTTGCCGATCTCCAGTCCCAGCTCGGGCAGCTCTCGCTCCGCGACGCGCACCGGCTCGGCCGTCGTCTCGAGGGTGCCCGCCGCATCCGTAAGCCCGAGGACCGACAGTCCGTGCTGGACGAGATCGCGGCCGAGGCCGGAAAAGCAGCCGGGCGGCTCGCAGGACGCGCCGCCCGGATGCCGGTCCTGTCGTACCCGGAACAGCTCCCGGTCAGCCAGAAGAAGGACGAGATCCTGGAGGCGATACGCGACCACCAGGTCGTGATCGTCGCGGGTGAGACCGGCTCCGGCAAGACCACGCAGATCCCCAAGATCTGTATGGAGCTGGGGCGCGGCGTCCGGGGCATGATCGGGCACACCCAGCCCCGCCGGATCGCTGCCCGTACCGTCGCCGAGCGGATCGCCGACGAGCTGAAGACCCCGCTCGGCGAGGCCGTCGGCTGGAAGGTGCGCTTCACCGACCAGGTGAACCCGGACGCGACCTTCGTGAAGCTGATGACGGACGGCATCCTGCTGGCCGAGATCCAGACGGACCGCGAGCTCCTCGCGTACGACACGATCATCATCGACGAGGCCCACGAGCGGTCGCTGAACATCGACTTCCTGCTGGGCTACCTCGCCCGGCTGCTGCCCAAGCGCCCCGATCTGAAGGTCGTCATCACCTCGGCGACCATCGACCCGGAGCGCTTCGCCAAGCACTTCGGCGCGGCGCCGATCGTGGAGGTCAGCGGGCGTACGTATCCGGTCGAGGTGCGCTATCGCCCCCTCCTCGAAGAGGACAGCGAGGATTCCGACCGCGACCAGATCACCGCGATCTGCGACGCCGTCGACGAGCTCCGGTCGGAGGCACCCGGCGATGTCCTGGTCTTCCTCTCCGGCGAGCGGGAGATCCGTGACACCGCGGACGCGCTGAACAAGAGGAATCTCAGACAGACCGAGGTGCTCCCCCTCTACGCGCGCCTGTCGCACGCCGAGCAGCACCGCGTGTTCCAGCGCCACACGGGCCGCAGGATCGTTCTGGCAACGAACGTCGCGGAGACGTCGCTGACCGTTCCCGGCATCAAGTACGTGATCGACCCGGGCAACGCCCGGATCTCCCGCTACAGCCACCGCACCAAGGTCCAGCGGCTGCCGATCGAGCGGGTCTCGCAGGCCAGCGCCAACCAGCGCAAGGGCCGCTGCGGCCGTACCTCGGACGGCATCTGCATCCGGCTGTACTCCGAGGACGACTTCCTGACCCGTCCGGAGTTCACCGACCCGGAGATCCTGCGCACCAACCTCGCCTCCGTCATCCTCCAGATGACCGCCGCCGGCCTGGGCGACATCGAGAAGTTCCCCTTCATCGACCCGCCGGACCACCGCAACATCCGCGACGGCATCCAGCTGCTCCAGGAACTGGGTGCGCTGGATCCGGAGGAGAAGGACCCGAAGAAGCGGCTCACCCCGCTGGGGCGCAAGCTCTCCCAGCTGCCGGTGGACCCGCGGCTTGCCCGCATGGTCATCGAGGCCGACACGAACGGCTGTGCCCGCGAGGTCATGGTGATCGCCGCCGCGCTCTCCATCCAGGACCCGCGCGAACGGCCCTCGGAGAAGCAGACGCAGGCCGACCAGCAGCACGCCCGCTTCAAGGACGAGACGTCCGACTTCCTGGCGTTCCTGAACCTGTGGCGCTACATCCGGGAGCAGCAGAAGGAGCGGGGCTCCTCCAGCTTCCGCCGGATGTGCAAGCAGGAGTACCTGAACTTCCTGCGCATCCGTGAGTGGCAGGACATCTACGCGCAGCTGCGTACGGTCGCCAAGCAGATGGGCGTCCAGATCAACGAGGAGGACGCGCCGGAGCAGTCGGTGCACACCTCGCTGCTGGCCGGCCTGCTGTCGCACATCGGGCTGAAGGACACCGAGAAGAACGAGTACCTCGGTGCCCGCAGCGCCAAGTTCGCGATCTTCCCGGGCTCGGCCCTCTTCAAGAAGCAGCCGCGCTTCGTGATGTCGGCGGAGCTGGTCGAGACGTCCCGGCTCTGGGCGCGGGTCAACGCGAAGGTCGAGCCGGAGTGGATCGAACCGCTCGCCCAGCACCTGCTGAAGCGCACCTACAGCGAGCCGCACTGGGAGAAGGACCAGGCGGCGGTGATGGCGTACGAGCGGGTCACGCTGTACGGAGTACCGATCGTCGCCCAGCGCAAGATCAATTTCGGCCGCATCGACCAGGAGGCGTCCCGCGATCTGTTCATCCGGAGCGCCCTGGTCGAGGGCGACTGGCGTACGCACCACCAGTTCTTCCATGACAATCGCAAACTGCTCGGCGAGGTCGAGGAGTTGGAGCACCGCGCCCGGCGCCGCGACATCCTCGTGGACGACGAGACGCTCTTCGATTTCTACGATCAGCGGATCCCGGAGCACATCGTCTCGGGGGCGCACTTCGACTCCTGGTGGAAGCACAAGCGCCGGGACGAGCCGGACGCCCTGGACTTCGAGCGTTCGATGCTCATCAACGAGAAGGCCGGGACCGTCACCAAGGACGACTACCCGGACTCCTGGCGGCAGGGGAAGCTCAAGTTCCGGGTGACGTACCAGTTCGAGCCGGGCGCGGACGCCGACGGCGTGACCGTCCACATCCCGCTCCAGGTGCTCAACCAGGTCACCTCCGAGGGCTTCGACTGGCAGATCCCGGGGCTGCGGGAGGAAGTGGTCACCGAGCTGATCCGCTCGCTGCCCAAGCCGATCCGCCGGCACTACGTCCCCGCCCCGAACTACGCGGACAAGTTCCTGGACCGGGCCGTACCCCTGCAGGAGCCGCTGCCGTTCACCCTGGCCCGCGAGCTCCAGCGCATGGTCGGCGTCCCGGTCACGGCCGACGACTTCGACCTGTCGCGCATCCCGGACCACCTGAAGATCACCTTCCGGATCGTCGACGAACGGCGCCGCAAGGTCGCGGAGGACAAGGACCTGGAGGCGCTGAGGGTCCAGCTGCGCCCCAAGGCCCGTCAGGCCCTCTCCCAGGCCGCCGCGGCGACCGCGGGGCCCTCCGGCGAGTCCATCGAGCGTTCGGGCCTCACGGACTGGACGATCGGCACCCTGAACCGGACCTTCGAGACCCGGCGGGCCGGCCAGCCGGTCAAGGCGTACCCGGCGCTGGTCGACCAGGGCGCGACCGTCGCCGTACGGCTCTTCGACACCGAGGCCGAGCAGCAGCAGGCGATGTGGCGCGGCACCCGGCGGCTGATCCTGCTGAACATCCCGGTGAACCCCGCGAAGTTCGCCTCGGACACCCTCACGAACCAGCAGAAGCTGGCCCTGTCCCGCAATCCGCACGGCTCGATCCAGGCGCTCTTCGACGACTGCGCGACGGCTGCCGCCGACCGGCTGATCGCCGCGCACGGCGGCCCGGCCTGGGACGAGGCGTCCTTCCGGAAGCTGTACGACAAGGTGCGCGCCGACCTCGTGGACCTGACCGTGCGCACGATCAAGCAGGTGCAGCAGATCCTCGCGGCCTGGCAGGCCTGCGAGCGCCGGCTGAAGGCGACGAACAGCCTGGTCCTGATCAACAACGTCACGGACGTACGGGACCACCTCGCCCGCCTCGTACCGCCCGGGTTCGTCACCATGACCGGGCTGCGCAGGCTGCCCGACCTGATGCGCTACCTGGTCGCCGAGGACCGCCGGCTGCAGCAGATGCCGACGAACGTCCAGCGCGACACCACGCGCATGGAGAAGGTCCACGAGATGCAGGACGAGTACGCCTGGCTGCTCGAACAGCTGCCGCAGGGACGGCCCGTGCCGCAGGACGTCCTGGACATCCGCTGGATGATCGAGGAGCTGCGGGTGAGCTACTTCGCGCACGCCCTGGGCACGGCACAGCCCGTCTCGGACAAGCGGATCGTGAAGGCGATCGACGCGGCGGCACCGTGAATCGGCCCGTTTCCGCGCCGTGACGGAGCCACCACCACGGGTGAGTTCGACCTGGCCCTCGGACCTCCTGTACAGTCTGTTTTCGCAGCCAGCCGCAAGGCAGCCGCGAAAACCTGGTCCTGTGGAGCAGTTTGGAGTGCTCGCCACCCTGTCAAGGTGGAGGCCGCGGGTTCAAATCCCGTCAGGACCGCATATGACGAAAGCCCGGATCCTCTGGATCCGGGCTTTCGCGCGTCTTGACGTCGGCAACTGCCGCGGGTACCCCCTTAGAACAGAGACTGCCCCTGTTTCCCTCGGTGCGGGGCAGTCCGGCCCACGGGGAGGTCGCACGCATGTCTGCGCCCGCGGCACGGCACGAGACCCGCGCGCTGCTGCGCGCCCATCTGGCGGCCGCATCCGGCTACCGGCACATCACCCGTCACTGCCCGATCTGCCATCGCCTGCTGCGGCTCGCCATGGAGCCCGTGCCTGCCCCACAGGTGCCGTACGCGGACCCGGGGCACGGCAATGCCCCCGAACCGACCGGCACGCCCGAGAACGCCGCCGAAGCCCCCGGAAGGGGCACCGGCCCGGCACCCGTGCCCCCGGACCCGGCGCCGCCCGGGGAGAGCGCTCCAGGGGCCGGGCAGGGGAGCGAGGGCGGAAGCGATGGCGAAGGGCCCCGCGCGCCCTGACCGTCGGCCCCGCCCGTCCGCCTCCGGGCCGCGAAAGGCCTTTAGTTGGCCGGGCACACGGTTGGCAAGACAGGGCCGGTGTGACGGGAGTCACCGAACGAGTTTTGAGAAGTGGGGACTTTACTCCCTTCCTACAACTAGCGAATTTAATATGTGCAATTGCACTGCGCATGAGGCACATCCCGGACCGTTCCGTCCGAGCTGTCCCACGACGTCCAGGACCCACCCGAACAGGCCCGAACAGGCTCGCCCACAGTCGTACGCCGGCCGCCCCGGAAACCGACTCGTCGGCCCGTTCGGACATCCACGGGAGTCGGGCGGGCAGACGGACGCGGGAGGCGAACAGGGGGCGGGCGTACGGCCGGGCGCGGGGACGTGGAGGCAGGCGGGGCAGGCTCGCGGGCCCTGCGGGCATAAAAAAGATCGCGCTGGACCCGGCGGAGTCCAGCGCGATCGAACGACGCACCCTTATTGCGCAGGTATGACGCCCGTTGGGGCAGGCGTCCGTCGTGTGGAGCTATAGGTGGGCACTGTGGGTTGGGGGACCCGGCAGTAGCCCTGTTATGGCTGCGGCGGCAGGGGTGTATCAGGCCTCGCTGCGCTGCTGCGGAATACCCGCAAGCAGTGCGCGGACCTCTGCCTCGCGGTACCGGCGATGCCCACCGAGCGTGCGGATGGACGTGAGCTTGCCAGCCTTTGCCCACCGCGTGACCGTCTTCGGGTCCACGCGGAACATCGTGGCAACCTCAGCCGGGGTCAGCAGCGGCTCGGCATCAGGGGTGCGAGCGGTCATGAGCGGCCTCCTCGGGAGAACCGAACCATCTCGGTTCTTTCCTCTAAATTCTGCACCTTGACCCGCGTTGCCCGAAATGGCGGACGCGGGCCGAGTCGGTTATAGGACGAACGGCTTGTCCTCGGCACTACAACTACACCATCCGTCCAGCCACGTCGGCCAAACCGATGGAATTGCCCTCCCAGGTGTTCATCAGCGACGGAAGCCGATGGACCATGCCATAGCGGACAGTCACGCCCCAGTAACGATCAGTCACAGGACGATCAGGAGTCATCAGAAGTCGTCAGACCCCCCATAGCGTGCAATGCCAAGCATTCCGCCCATAGTTGGGCGAACAGAGTCCTCCCCGGACTCCTTGTCCTATTTTGGCATGAGGAGTAGGGAAGGGCGCAAGGGCCCCGTAAGTGCTATCCGTCACCCTTGAGGCAAAGGCCCGGTTCGGGACGTAGGTCCTGGGCCCTGCGGAGTGGCCTCCCGCCTCGTGTGTCACACGCGTCACACAGGCTGCGGGTTCACGGCTCGTCAGTTCCCGTCAGGACATCCCCGTTCACCCCCGCCCGGCCTCTCGGCATCCGCCTATGCCGGACACCTCACGGGATGTCTCTTCCCTTCCGATCACACCGCTATGCGACGGTTCGTGGGATTTCACACAACTTCGGGATCGTCAGTTGGCGGACTGCCGGTCCCGGACCGCCCGCCACCGCTCGGCGAGACGCCCGTACGCGACACCCGCCGCGTCGCTGTCGCCGGCCTTCAGCGCCGCGATGCCCTCGGCGACGTCCGCCGCCGACCGGTCGCCGGCGAGCTGCTCGCGGGGCAGCGCGTGCACCAGGCCGCCGTAGTCCAGTTCCACCAGGGCGCGCGGATGGAACTCCTCGAGCCAGCGGCCCACATCCACCAGGCCCTCGGTGAGCGGCCCTTCGTCGACCGTCTCGCGCAGTGTCCTGAGCGCCCGCGCCAGCCGCCGCCGCGCCTGCACCATCGGCGTCCGGTAGCGCAGCAGGGGCTGGGCCCCGTCGGCGCCCGCCTCGACGTACTCGCGCTCCTCGTCGTCGAACAGGACGAACCAGCGCACCGGGACGTGCCACACCGTCGTCCGGATCCAAGGACGGGCGTCCGGGTTCCGCTCCGCCCACCGCTCGTAGTCCGCGATCGCCTGCCCCCGCACCACCGGGGGCAGCACCGCGTCCAGCACCGTGGCCGGAAACAGCCCCCCGAGTTCCTCCAGCGCCAGCCAGCCGCGCATCCGGGTCCGCCACGGACAGACGCACACCGCCCCGTCCAGCTCCGCGACGAAGGCGTCCCCGCTCTCGTGCACCGGCACACCCACCGGCGGGGTGGGCACCAAGTCCGCCAGCGAGCGACGCAGTTCGTCCTGCGCCGTGGGGAGGACGGAACGCTGCGCGTAGCGCGCCCAGTGACTGCGTTCGGGCTCCCGGAAGGCGGCGAGCGGCTCGTACACCCGCAGGTAGGACGTGTAAGGGACGAGCACTGAAGACACCACCGACATGCAGCAAATCGTGTCACGCCGGTACTCCGCCAGGGGGTGATCCTCGGCACTGGAACAGATCTGCGTGTCCCGAGGACTTACGCTCTTGCCCAGTCGGACCGGCCGTGCCGGTCGGTCCGGGGCCCTCCCCACCTTCAGGAGGGTCTTCCGCCGCTTCGTACTTGGGAGTCACCACAGTGACCAATCTGACCGACGGCGTCCTGCACACCCTGTTCCACTCGGATCAGGGAGGCCACGAACAAGTCGTGATCTGCCAGGACCGTGACAGCGGCCTCAAGGCCGTCATCGCCCTCCACTCCACCGCCCTGGGCCCCGCCCTCGGCGGCACCCGCTTCTATCCGTACGCCTCCGAGGAGGAGGCCGTCGCGGATGCGCTGAACCTGTCGCGCGGCATGTCGTACAAGAACGCCATGGCCGGCCTGGACCACGGTGGCGGCAAGGCCGTCATCATCGGCGACCCGGACACCATCAAGTCCGAGGAACTGCTCCTGGCCTACGGCCGTTTCGTGGCCTCGCTCGGCGGGCGCTACGTGACCGCCTGTGACGTCGGCACGTACGTCGCCGACATGGACGTCGTCGCCCGGGAGTGCCCCTGGACCACCGGCCGCTCCCCCGAGAACGGCGGCGCGGGAGACTCCTCCGTCCTCACCGCGTTCGGTGTCTTCCAGGGCATGCGCGCCTCCGCCCAGCACCTGTGGGGCGACCCCACGCTGCGCGGCCGCAAGGTGGGTGTCGCGGGCGTCGGCAAGGTGGGTCACCACCTGGTCGAGCACCTGCTCAGCGACGGCGCCGAGGTCGTCATCACCGATGTGCGCGAGGAGTCGGTACGCCGGATCACCGACCTGCACCCCGAGGTCGCCGTGGCCGCGGACACCGCCGCGCTGATCCGTACCGAGGGGCTCGACATCTACGCCCCGTGCGCACTCGGCGGAGCGCTGAACGACGACACCGTGCCGGTGCTCACCGCCAAGGTGGTGTGCGGCGCGGCCAACAACCAGCTCGCGCACCCGGGTGTCGAGAAGGACCTCGCCGACCGCGCGATCCTGTACGCACCCGACTACGTGGTGAACGCCGGTGGCGTGATCCAGGTCGCCGATGAGCTCCACGGTTTCGACTTCGACCGGTGCAAGGCGAAGGCTGCAAAGATCTTCGACACCACGCTGGCCATATTCGCACGTGCGAAGGAGGACGGGATTCCGCCGGCCGCCGCGGCCGACAGGATCGCCGAGCAGCGCATGGCCGAGGCCCGTCGCCGCTGACGCTTCGCCCGATTCACCCGGCGGCCATCGGCCCGTCACCGGACTGTGCAGTGCCGGTGACGGGCCGGTGGCGGCCCGGTGCCCGGCCGGTGCGGCCGGGCAGGGAGACAAGGCTCACGCCGGTCGGCGGGTCGGCCGTCCGCAAGAGGTTAAAATCGCGGTTGACCAGCGAGGACGGGCTCCTCGGTGGTCCTGTACCGAGGCACGTGATGCGGGCGGCGTACCGTATGGCCGAGGAAGCAGGTACCGTTAAAGCCACGGGCGCGGTCTCTCAGCCGAGAGTCCGTCCTGAAACATGAACGCGTGTCAAGACTCTGGGGCCGTCGAGCCCCGTCACCGAGGGGGTCGAGCCATGGGGCGCGGCCGGGCAAAGGCCAAGCAGACTAAGGTCGCCCGTCAGCTGAAGTACAGCAGCGGCGGGACTGACCTGTCGCGTCTGGCCAATGAGCTGGGCGCATCACCTTCGAGTCAGCCACCGAACGCTGAGCCGTTCGAGGACGACGACGAGGAAGATGACCCGTACGCACAGTACGCGGATCAGTACAACGACGACGAGGACGCGGACGAGGACGACCAGTCCGGTCCGTCGTCACAGCGCCGCGGCGCTTGACCTCGCGCTGACACATCAACCCGGTCCGGGCCTGCCCGGACCGGGTTCTGTGCTGTCCGGGTGCGGACGGGTGGAGCTGCCCCGCCTCACGCCGGTCCGGAGTGTGCCGGACCGGCGTTCGTGGCGTTCTACCGTGCGTAGCTGCCGGTCAGTTCGGCGCCCGTGGTGTGCGCACCGCGGTCCGTGATCTCACCCGCGACCCAGGAGTCGACACCCCGGTCGGCCAGGGTCGTGAGCGCGGCGTCCACCGAGTCCGCGGGAACGATCGCGATCATGCCGACACCCATGTTGAGCGTCTTCTCGAGCTCCAGCTGTTCGACCTGACCGGCCTTGCCGACCACGTCGAAGACGGCGCCGGGCGTCCATGTCGAACGGTCGACCGTGGCGTGCAGCGAGTCCGGGACGACCCGGGCCAGGTTGTTGGCCAGTCCGCCGCCGGTGACGTGGCTGAAGCCGTGCACCTCGGTCGTACGGGTCAGCGCCAGGCAGTCCAGGGAGTAGATCCTGGTGGGCTCCAGGAGCTCCTCGCCGAGCGTCCGGCCGAACTCCTCGATCTCCCGGTCCAGGGCCCAGCCGGCCCGGTCGAAGACCACGTGGCGCACGAGCGAGTACCCGTTGGAGTGAAGACCGGACGACGCCATGGCGATCACGGCGTCACCCTTACGGATACGGTCCGGGCCCAGCAGCCGGTCGGCCTCCACCACGCCCGTGCCCGCGCCCGCGACATCGAAGTCGTCGGGGCCGAGCAGACCCGGGTGCTCCGCGGTCTCGCCGCCGATCAGCGCGCAGCCTGCCAGGACGCAGCCTTCGGCGATGCCCTTCACGATGGCCGCGACACGCTCGGGATGCACCTTGCCGACACAGATGTAGTCGGTCATGAAGAGCGGTTCGGCACCGCAGACGACCAGGTCGTCCACGACCATGCCGACGAGGTCGTGGCCGATCGTGTCGTACACGCCCATCTGCCGGGCCAGATCGACCTTCGTGCCCACGCCGTCGGTGGCGGAGGCGAGCAGCGGGCGCTCGTAGCGCTTGAGGGCCGAGGCGTCGAAGAGGCCGGCGAATCCGCCGATGCCCCCCAGGACCTCGGGGCGCTTCGTCTTCTTCACCCACTCCTTCATCAGCTCGACGGCGCGGTCACCGGCTTCGATGTCGACGCCCGCCGCCGCGTAGGAAGCACCTGTTGTCTCAGACATTGCCTGGGATCTTTCGTGTGGGAATACGGGGCTGGTGGGGAGGGAGCCGGTCCGTCCGGATCACGGACGACGCAGCGCGTCGGCCGCCGCGGTCGCGGCGGGGCCGGCCGCCAGCTCGGTCTCCAGCAGCTGCTTGCCGAGCAGCTCCGGGTCCGGGAGCTCCATCGGGTATTCACCGTCGAAGCAGGCGCGGCACAGGTTCGGCTTGTCGATCGTCGTCGCCTCGATCATCGCGTCGAGCGAGATGTACGAGAGCGAGTCGGCACCCATCGAGGTGGCGATCTCGTCGACGGACATGCCGTTGGCGATCAGTTCGGCGCGGGTCGCGAAGTCGATGCCGAAGAAGCAGGGCCACTTCACGGGCGGGGAGGAGATCCGGATGTGGATCTCGGCGGCGCCCGCCTCGCGGAGCATCCGGACCAGAGCACGCTGGGTGTTGCCGCGGACGATCGAGTCGTCGACGACCACCAGGCGCTTGCCCTTGATGACTTCCTTGAGCGGATTCAGCTTGAGACGGATACCCAGCTGGCGAATGGTCTGGGACGGCTGGATGAAGGTCCGGCCGACGTAGGCGTTCTTGACCAGTCCGGCACCGAACGGAATTCCGCTCGCCTCCGCGTAGCCGATGGCCGCGGGAGTGCCCGATTCCGGCGTCGCTATGACCAGATCGGCCTCGACAGGGGCCTCGGCCGCCAGCCTCCGGCCCATCTCGACCCGGGAGAGGTAGACGTTGCGCCCGGCGATGTCGGTGTCGGGGCGGGCCAGGTACACGTACTCGAAGACACAGCCCTTGGGCTTCGCTTCTGCGAAGCGGGAGGTGCGCAGGCCGTTCTCGTCGATGGCGACGAGCTCGCCCGGCTCGATCTCGCGAACGAAGCTGGCACCGCAGATGTCGAGGGCGGCGGACTCGGAGGCCACCACCCAGCCGCGCTCCAGCCGGCCGAGCACCAGGGGGCGGATGCCCTGCGGGTCACGGGCGGCGTAGAGGGTGTGCTCGTCCATGAAGACGAGCGAGAAGGCGCCCTTGACCTCGGGGAGCACCTTTGCGGCGGCCTCCTCGATGGTGAGCGGCTTGTCGTCCTCATCCGTCTGGCCGGCGAGCAGCGCGGTCACCAGGTCGGTGTCGTTGGTCGCCGCCACCTGAGTGGCACGGCCGTCCTTGCGGGGAAGGTCGGCGACCATCTCGGCGAGCTGGGCCGTATTGACCAGGTTGCCGTTGTGACCCAGGGCGATCGAGCCGTGCGCGGTGGCACGGAATGTCGGCTGCGCGTTCTCCCACACCGAGGCACCGGTGGTGGAGTAGCGGGCATGACCGACCGCGATATGGCCCTGGAGGGAACCCAGAGACGTTTCGTCGAAGACCTGCGAGACCAGTCCCATGTCCTTGAAGACCAGGATCTGGGACCCGTTGCTCACTGCGATGCCCGCGGACTCCTGTCCACGGTGCTGCAGGGCATACAGTCCGAAATAGGTGAGCTTGGCGACCTCTTCGCCCGGAGCCCAGACACCGAAGACGCCGCAAGCGTCCTGGGGGCCTTTCTCTCCGGGGAGCAGGTCGTGGTTGAGTCGTCCATCACCACGAGGCACGGCACCGAGTGTAGGCGAGATCGACCACCGGTCCGAATTGGGGAAGCGCCGTGCACGGCCTGCGGGATCACCGCGGACGTGGCCGGGAGGGGCCCGGGCGGGCCGTTCCGGGTGACACCCAGTGATCACTCGGAGTGATCGCGACCGGTTCGCCGGAGAGCCTTTCCGCGGGCGCGGGGCAGTCGGCGCCCGGATGAGCGGCTGGTTACCGGTCGGTTCGGGCCGGCCGCGGAATGGGCGGCGGACGGCACTCTCGTGGCACTCGGTGAGGCGGGTCCAGGGGCCGGAGGGACGTCGGCCGCACACTCGTTTCGTGGTGAGCCTCACACTCGGGGGCGCGGCCGAGGGGTCCGCCGGGCGTTCCGGGGGCCCGGGAGCGGCTCCGGACGAGGGCCGGGGGAGGCCTTCCGAGGTCCACGTGATGTGCCCGGTCCGGGCGGCGCGGATGACGTTGTCCGCAGTACGAGACCTGTGTCCGCAGTACGAGACTGGCGTTGACAGGCTCATGGCCCGTTGGCAGGCTCCTGCCCCATGCAGCCCTCCGGTGATCTTTCGGTCCCGCTCGTAGCGCGCCGCCACGTCGATCTGGGACGTGTCGCGAGCGCCATCTGTCGCTGCGTCTGAGCCTTCGCGCTCCCTGCACCCCCGGGCCCCGGACTTCCGGGACGCCTGAGCCGATCCGGCCTTTTCTCCCGCTTCTCCCTTTCTGCCCGCCCGTGGCCGGGTGCGTTCCCGCACGCCCCCTGACGGGCCCCGTCGCGTTCATCCACCTCGTGCGCCCTGTCCCGACCGGCGCCCGGGGCCCTCCCTGGAGACCTCATGCCCTCTCGTGATTCGAATACCAGTTCCCCTCAGCGATCCGACTCACCGCTGAGCAGGCGCGCCTTCACCACCGCGGTGGGCGCGACCGCAGCCACCGCCGCCGTCGGAGTGCAGGCCGCCTCGCCGGCCGCGGCGGCTTCCGGGCCGGCTTCCGGCGACGCGGTGCGGGAGCAGCCGTTCCGTGCCGCCCGCGGCAAGCACTCCCGGCGGCCCAACATCCTGTTCATCCTCGGTGACGACCTCGGCTGGGCGGACCTCTCCTCGTACGGGGCCCCGCACATCCGGACCCCCAACCTGGACAGACTCGGCCGCCAGGGGGTGCGGTTCACGGATGCGTACGCGGGGTCCGCCACCTGCTCCCCCACCCGGTTCAGCCTCTACACCGGACGCTATCCGGGGCGGACGAAGGGCGGCCTCGCCGAGCCCATCGCGGACAGGTCCGTGGGTCTCGAGCCGACGCACCCGACGCTCGCCTCGCTGCTGCGCGGCGCGGGCTACTCCACCGCGCTGATCGGCAAGTGGCACTGCGGCTATCTGCCCGACTACAGCCCGACCAGGTCCGGCTGGGACGAGTTCTTCGGCAACTTCGGCGGGGCGCTGGAGTACTACTCCAAGCTCGGGCTCGGCGGTGAGTACGACCTGTACGAGGGCGACGCCGAGTACAAGGACCTGCGCTACTACACCCGGATCCTGACGGAGCGCGCGAGCGAGTACGTCCAGCGGGACCACGACGCGCCCTGGCTCCTCAACCTGAACTTCACCACTCCGCACTGGCCGTGGATCGCGGACGGCGACACCGAGGAGAGCGCCGAGATCGTCCGGCGCATCAAGGCGGGCGACGGAAGCGCGCTGTGGAACGCCGACGGCGGCTCGGTCCAGAAGTACACCGAGATGGTCGAGGACCTGGACCGCTCCGTCGGCGAGGTGCTGAAGGCGCTGAAGCGGTCCGGTCAGGAGGAGGACACCCTGGTCTTCTTCGCCAGTGACAACGGCGGCGAGCGCTTCTCCTACAACTGGCCGCTGTCCGGTAACAAGAGCTCGCTCCAGGAGGGCGGCATCCGCGTCCCCGCGGTGCTGCGCTGGCCCGCCCGGATCGACGGTCACCAGGTCAGCGACCTGCCGGTGTTCTCGCCCGACTGGACCGCGACGCTCCTGGAGCTCGGCGGCGCCCGGCCGGACCCCGCCTATCCGCTGGACGGCATCAGCCTCGCCGGATACCTGCTGCGTGACGAGGAACCGAAGGAGCGCGACCTGTTCTGGCGGGTGCGCGGGGAGCGGGCGCTGCGCCGCGGTGACTGGAAGTACTACCGGGGGAAGGCCGGCACCGACCAGCTGTTCAAGCTGGCCGACGACCAGCGGGAACAGGCGAACCGGGCGGCGGCCGAGCCGGAGCTGCTGGCCGAGCTGCGGGCGTCGTGGGAGCGGACGAACGCCGGTCTGCTCCCGTATCCGACGGGTTCCTGATCCCGCGGTCGCCCGGGATCAGCCCTTGGCCGCCGGGGCCGACGCGCCGAGTCCCTTGCCGTTCTGTGCGGTGAGGGACAAGGAGCGGTGCTCGATCGTGTACGTCGTCCTCCCCTTGAGGACACCGAGCAGCGTGCGCTCCAGCTCCATCTCGGGCCCCGGGCACATCTTCCGCGTCGAGGCGAGCGGGCCGAAGGTGATCGAGGAACCGGCGACCTTCGCCCTGCCGTGGAAGGAGTTGCAGCCGAGGCTGCCTTCCACGGAGCCGTCCTTGCCGAAGGTGAGGTGCGCCCTGCCCTCCGTACCCGCGGGCAGGGAGGTGGCGGTGCTCCCGGACACCAGCCCGGTGACCTTCCAGGCGGTGCCGGTCAGCGGGGCCGGGGGCTGCGCGGTGAGGGCGATGGAGTCGCCCTCGGCCGTGGTCAGGGTCAGGGCCCTGTCGGCGCTCCGGCCCGTGACAGCCGCCTTGAGCTTGCCGCTGAAGGTGCGGCCCATCGCTTTCTCGAACTGCTGGAGATCCTCCTCGCAGCCCATCTCGGTGGTGGTGCCCGGGCCGACGGTGACCGTGTCACCGTCGATGCGGACGTCCGCGGTGAAGCGGTTGCAGCCCAGATTGCCGCTCGCCCTGCCCTGGGAGTCGATCTCGACGTGGGCACCGGCCGGAGCGGCGGTCTTCTTCCCGCCGACGGTGAGGGAGGAGACGCTCCAGTGGACACCGGTGACGGGCAGGTCGGTCCGTACGGTTCCGCTGCCGTCTCCGGATCCTGCTCCGGAGCCCGACTCCGTACCGCAGGCGGCAAGGGTGAGGAGGGCCAGGACGCTGACAGCCATACGTTGTTTGTGCATGGTCATGGGACGGATCGAGTAGCCGATCCGGTTCCCCTCAGCCCATCAGCGGGAGCAGATCAGCGAGGTCTGCCCGCTCACCACTGGCGGCGACCTGCGCATCGTCGAGCGCCCGCGCCCACCGGGTACGGCCGGTGGCGAGCCGGATCCAGGTGAGCGGATCCGTCTCCACGACATTGGGCGGGGTTCCGCGGGTGTGCTTGGGGCCACCGATGCACTGGACGACCGCGAAGGGCGGGACGCGCACCTCGACGGACCCGCCGGGCGCCTTGTCGGCGAGTGCGTCGGCGAGCAGCCGCGTGCACGCGGCGAGCGCCTGACGGTCGTACGGGATGGTGAGGCCGGTCGCCCGGTGGAGGTCGTCCGTGTGCACGACGAGCTCGACGGTACGGGTGACCAGGAAGTCGCCCAGCCGCATGGTGCCCGCCCGGGTCGTCACCAGCCGGTCGCCGGCCGCGGCGGGCACGAGCTCCCCGAACCTGGTGGCGGTCACTTCGTACAGCGCGTCGAGGTCGGGCCATTCCTCGGCCAGGGCCCGGGTGGCGTCGGCGATCCCGCCGGCCCGCCCGGCGGTGGAGAGCGGCCACTCCAGCAGGGCGAGTTCGGGCTTCGGTCCGCCGGCCGGTTCGGGCAGCTCCAGGCTGTCGCTGACCCGTCCGAGGGCCATCGTCATGTGCGCGGCAAGGTCCCGTACGGTCCACTCTCCCAACCGGGCGGGCAGGGCCAGCTGTTCGGGCGCGAGACTGCGAACGGCTTCCCGCACGTGGCCGAACTGGGCCAGGACCGCGGTCAGGGTCCTGGAGTAGTCGTACGCGCGCAAGCGCTTCTTGGCCGGTGGCATAGGAGCGAGACTAACCGGCACCTCCGACAACGACGGCTGATCGCGCGTCGCTCAACTCCGGGCGAAGTCGGCCTTCTCGGGGAAGGTGACACCGGTGCAGCCGCGGCGTTCGGCCGCGTCGTCGACGTATGCCCGGAACAGTGCTTCCAGCCGGTCGGCGACTATTCGGTCGTACGGGTAGGCCACCCACATCACGTGCACGGCGGGCCGGCCCCCGCAGACGGAGGACGCCCACCAGATGCCGCTGGAGTCCGTGCCCGCGGTTCCCGGGGCAAGCACGGCCGGCCCGAGAGTCTCGTTGCTCAGGAGCCCCCGCGTCCCGTCGCCGACGTACGTCTCGGTCTTCACCCACCAGGGGGAGTACTTCAGCACGTCCTGAAGCTTCTGCGGGTGGTCCGCGGTCTTCGCGTAACCCGGGAAGATCCTTCGGGTCTCCTTCTCCCCGACCGCCAGCACGCAGGCGTCATGGTCGCCGGCCGTACTCGCAGGAGCGGCCAGCGCCCGCTCGGGGAGCTGTCCCCGGTCCTCCGCGGTCAGGAAGCGCCGGTACCAGGCGCAGGTGCCGCCCGTGCTCGCCGCGGCGCCGAGCTCCAGCTTCGGCTCGGCCAGTACGGCGGGAAGCTCCGGGAGTTCCGCCTTGCACCCCGTCCGCCCGGCAGCCCGGTCCGCCGCCTGACGCGCCAGGCCGGCGAGCGTGCGGCGGTCCTCGGACGTGACGGGCTCGTCGTACTGGGCGACGGCGGTCGCCTCTATGGAGGAGACCGCGCCCCCTTTCTCGCACAACGCCCGGGCCGTCACCTTGTATTCGTCGTAGTCGCCCAGCCGGCCGTCTCCGAGCGGGTGAGGGAGCGCGTGGCGCACCACGACGGCCGGCTCGTCGTCCGTGTACGGGGAGCGGAAGGGCCGGTCGGACTCCTCGTCGATCTCGGTCTCGTCCTCTTCGGACTCCTCGGCGTCCGGGTCCACCGCGTGCCGGACGAGGGCCAGCGAGAAGTGCCCGTACGTCGTCCCCGGATCGCCGACCCGGTAGACGAGACAGCCGCTGGACCGCTCGTCGGTGTCGGCCTCGTGTTCGTCGGAGAGCTTGACCCGGTCGACACCGCCGCCGTTGAGCCCGAGGACGGGGTCGGGGTCGATGAGGCCGTCGCACGCCGCTGTGATGCGCTCACGGCTCTCGGACCGGTCGCGCAGGTCGATGAGCTCCAGGGCGAAGGCCCAGACACTGAGCCCGATGCCGGCGACGGCGAGCACGCACAGCAGCTTGTTGAAGATGTTGCCCCAGGGCCCGCGGTCGGGCCATTCCCTTGCGTCGCCGTCCTGTTGGGCAGTTCCTCGATCGTCCACCGTCGTCCCCCCGAACATCACAACGTGTAACGATCGCCAAGCTATCAGCCGCTGCTGACAGCCTCGTCGGCGACGAACGCCTCGCCGTTGGCCGGGATGCCCAGGCCCCGCCAGGTGAAGGGAACCCCGCGGCCCACATCGAGGTCCGGGTGGTCCATCAGCTGGAAGTGCACATGCGGTTCGGTGGAGTTGCCCGAATTCCCGCACCGGGCGAGCCGCTGTCCCTCCCGTACGGTGTCCCCCGCCCTCACCTGGAGCGAGCCGCGCCGGAGATGGGCGTACACGGCGTACGTACCGTCGCCGAGGTCGAGCACGATGTGGTTGCCGACGATCCTGCCCGCGCCCGCCATGTCGCGTACGGACGCCTCGACCAGCATCAGATAGGCGAGCGCCGGGCCGGAGTTCCGGCTGAGGTGGTCGCGCTGCCCGTCGCTCGCGTGCACGACGGTGCCGTCCGCCACCGCGAGCAGCGGGGCGCCGAACGCGGGGAAGTCCTCGTTGCGGCGGACGACGGGCCACAGCCACCGGAACGGCGGGCGTACCGGGACGCCGTCACCCTCCGGTTCGGCGACGATGTCGATCGCGTACGTCTGTCCGTAGCCGTGCGTGCCGTGGCTGGGCACCTTGTCCGCCGGGCTGTTGAGCGCGGTCCAGCGGCCCGTCACCGGCGGACCGACCTCCACCGGCGGCCCCGCCTCCGCCAGGTCCGTACGGCTGCGGCGGCCCACGGTGAGACCGATGACGATCGCCATGCCCGCGGGCACGAACGTCAGCCCGTAAGGGACGAGCGGATCCGCGAGGACGCTCACGAGCACCAGGGCGACGAAGACGATCCAGCAGCAGCGGTAGAGGATCATGGCGGCTTTGCGAACGGGCATGAGGCTTCCCCTCGTCAGGTGTGGTGCCGGTCAGGGCCGGGCGGCCGTGAGGACCACCAGCAGCGGCACCACCCGGGCCGCCGGTACCTCGTAGCGCCCGCGTCCCGTCGTGTGCAGCCAGCCCGCGCCGGTCAGCAGGCGCAGGTGGTGGTAGATCTGACCGGTCGTGCCTGTCTCGTCCAGCTCGGCCAGCTCGGCAGCGGTACGCCGGCCGCCGAGGATCTCCCGGAGCAGTCGCAGCCGTACCGGATGGCCGAGCGCGGCCAGCGGTTCGGCGGCGTCCGCCCAGTCGGGGCGGTCCTCGTCCGAGCCCAGGAGCCCTGCGGTGAGTGCGCCGTACTGCCACTCGTACCGCTCACCGGCCGGCAGCCGGACGGCGCCCGTGAACAGCACCCCGCCGTCGGCGGCGTCCTCCCCGAGCCGGCCGAGCTGGTCCTTCAGCCCGGCCAGCGCCCAGAAGTCGCCGTCGCCGAGACTCGGCGTCCCGCCGCTGTCCGCCGCCTGCTCCAGCACCGCCAGTCGGCGTTCCAGCTCGGCGACCCGCTCCTCAAGCTCCACAACACGCACCTTACGTAATTACGTAATAACAATCAACCGGTTCGGGCAGGAACGCCGAAGCCCCTGTCCGGTCGGCCGGACAGGGGCTTCGGTACAGGCGGAACTCAGGCGAACAGACCCTCCAGGGTCCCTTCGTGCGCCGTGCGCAGCTCGCTCAGCGAAATGCTGAACTCGCCCTGGACCTCGATCTCCTCGCCGTCCACGACACCGATCCGGGCCACGGGCAGACCCCGCGCACCGCACATGTCGTTGAAGCGGAGCTCCTCGCTGCGCGGAATCGAGACGACCGCGCGCCCCGCCGACTCCGAGAACAGGAAGGTGAACGCGTCCAGACCGTCCGGCACGACCAGCCGGGCACCCTTCCCGCCGCGCAGGCAGGACTCGGTGACCGCCTGGATCAGACCGCCGTCGGAGAGGTCGTGCGCCGCGTCGATCATGCCGTCGCGGGAGGCCGAGATCAGGATCTCGCCGAGCAGCTTCTCGCGGCCCAGGTCCACCTTGGGCGGCATGCCGCCGAGGTGCTGGTGGATGACCTCGGACCAGGCCGATCCGCCGAACTCCTCGGCCGTGTCGCCCAGCAGGTAGAGCAGCTGGCCCTCTTCGGCGAAGGCGACCGGCGTGCGCCGGGTGACGTCGTCGATCACACCGAGCACGGCCACGACCGGCGTCGGGTGGATCGCCGTCTCACCGGTCTGGTTGTACAGCGACACGTTGCCGCCGGTGACCGGGGTGCCCAGCTCCAGACAGCCGTCCGCGAGACCACGGGTGGCCTCGGCGAACTGCCACATGACGTCCGGGTCCTCGGGGGAGCCGAAGTTCAGGCAGTCCGAGATGGCGAGCGGCTTGGCACCGGACGCGGCGACGTTGCGGTACGACTCGGCCAGCGCGAGCTGTGCGCCCGTGTAGGGGTCGAGCTTCGCGTACCGGCCGTTGCCGTCGGTCGCCATGGCCACGCCCAGGTTCGACTCCTCGTCGATCCGGACCATGCCGGCGTCCTCGGGCATCGCGAGCACGGTGTTGCCCTGCACGAAGCGGTCGTACTGGTCGGTGATCCAGGACTTGGAGGCCTGGTTCGGGGAGCCGACGAGCTTGAGGACCTGTTCCCGCAGCTCCGCGCCGTCTGCCGGACGGGCCAGCTTGCCGGCGTCGTCCGCCTGCAGCGCGTCCTGCCAGGAGGGGCGGGCGAACGGCCGGTGGTACGTCGGGCCCTCGTGGGCCACGGACCGCGGCGGTACGTCCACGATCTGCTCGCCGTGCCAGAAGATCTCCAGCTGCGAGCCCTCGGTCACCTCACCGATGACGGTGGCGATGACGTCCCACTTCTCGCAGATCTCCATGAAGCGGTCCACGTGCTGCGGCTCGACGATCGCGCACATGCGCTCCTGCGACTCGCTCATGAGGATTTCCTCGGGCGAGAGGGAGGAGTCGCGCAGCGGGACGGTGTCCAGCTCGACGCGCATACCGCCGGAGCCCGCGGAGGCCAGCTCGCTCGTGGCGCAGGAGAGCCCGGCGCCGCCGAGGTCCTGGATGCCCGCGACGAGCTTCTCCTTGAAGATCTCCAGGGTGCACTCGATGAGGAGCTTCTCCTGGAACGGGTCGCCGACCTGGACGGCGGGCCGCTTGGTGGGCTTGGTGTCGTCGAAGGTCTCCGAGGCGAGCACGGAGACACCGCCGATGCCGTCGCCGCCGGTGCGGGCGCCGTACAGGATCACCTTGTTGCCGGGGCCGGAGGCCTGGGCCAGGTGGATGTCCTCGTGCTTCATCACGCCGATGCAGCCGGCGTTGACGAGCGGGTTGCCCTGGTAGCAGGCGTCGAAGACGACCTCGCCGCCGATGTTCGGCAGACCGAGACAGTTCCCGTAGCCGCCGATGCCCGCGACGATGCCCGGCAGGACCCGCCGGGTGTCGGGGTGGTCGGCCGCACCGAAGCGCAGCGGGTCGACGACCGCGATCGGACGGGCGCCCATGGCGAGGATGTCGCGGACGATGCCGCCGACGCCGGTGGCCGCGCCCTGGTAGGGCTCGATGTACGAGGGGTGGTTGTGCGACTCGACCTTGAAGGTGACCGCGTAGCCCTGACCGACGTCGACCACACCGGCGTTCTCGCCGATGCCGACGAGCATCGCGTCGTTCTCGGGGACCTTCTCGCCGAACTGCTTGAGGTGGACCTTGCTGCTCTTGTAGGAGCAGTGTTCGGACCACATCACGGAGTACATGGCGAGCTCGGCGCCGGTGGGACGGCGGCCCAGGATCTCGCGGATCCGGGCGTACTCGTCCTCCTTGAGGCCGAGCTCCTTCCAGGGCTGCTCGGCGTCCGGGGTTTCGGCCGCGTGCTTGACCGTGTCCAGGCTCATGCGTTGACCAGCTTCTTGATGATCGAGGTGAAGAAACCGAGGCCGTCGGTGCCGCCGGTGCCGATCAGCGGCTCCACGGCGTGCTCCGGGTGCGGCATCAGACCGACGACATTGCCCGCGGCGTTGGTGATGCCGGCGATGTCGCGCAGCGAACCGTTCGGGTTCAGGTCGGCGTAGCGGAACGCGACGCGGCCCTCGGCCTCCAGCTCGTCGAGCGTGTGCTCGTCGGCGGTGTACCGGCCGTCCACGTTCTTCAGGGGTACGGAGATCTCCTGGCCGACGGTGTAGTCCGAGGTCCAGGCGGTCTCCGCGTTCTCCACCCGCAGCTTCTGGTCGCGGCAGATGAAGTGGAGGTGGTTGTTGCGCAGCATCGCGCCGGGCAGCAGGTGCGCCTCGGTCAGGATCTGGAAGCCGTTGCAGATACCGAGGACCGGCATGCCGGCCTTCGCCTGCTCGATGACGGTCTCCATCACCGGCGAGAAGCGCGAGATGGCACCCGCCCGCAGATAGTCGCCGTAACTGAATCCGCCCGCCAGGATGACCGCGTCGACCTGGTGGAGGTCCTTGTCGCGGTGCCAGAGCGAAACGGGTTCGGCGCCCGCGATCCGGACGGCCCGCAGGCTGTCCCGGTCATCGAGCGTGCCGGGGAAAGTGACGACTCCGATACGAGCAGTCACTTCGGCTCCTCGGCCTTCTCGTCCGCCTCGATCTTGACGGTGAAGTCCTCGATGACGGTGTTGGCGAGGAAGGTCTCGGCCATCTCGTTAATACGGGCGAGGGCGGCATCGTCGACCGGCCCCTCGACCTCGAGCTCGAAACGCTTTCCCTGACGTACGTCCGCGATTCCTTCGAAGCCGAGACGGGGCAGTGCGCGCTGCACAGCCTGTCCCTGCGGGTCGAGGATCTCCGGCTTGAGCATGACGTCGACTACGACGCGTGCCACTGGCACTCCCGGTGGTGTGGTGCGGCTGTGTCTCCGAGGGGTTCCCCAGATCCCCGCGGGTCCACTCAGCGTACCTGGCCAGAAATTCTACGCGGGTAGATATCAGACGGCCAGGATCACGCCGAGATATCGGCCGCGACAACATGCAGGGAAAGTCCTGGGAAAAAATCTTCACCCGGATTGCACGCGGACACGCGGATGTAATTGGCTGGGCTTCACAATGCTGCTCCCACCGCTGTACAAATGATTACGGGGGAAAGCACCATTGCCCCGGAACAGTCGACACCAGTCGATCCGCATCCGCCTAGCAGCCGGAAGGCCCGGCATCAGCGCATGTCAGACGCGCCGATGCCGTAGGAAAGGACCGATATCCGTGGCTCAGCGCGTAGTGGTCACGCTCTCCGACGACATCGACGGGGGAGAAGCGGCGGAAACGGTCACCTTCGCCCTGGACGGGAAGTCGTACGAGATCGACCTCAATCCCGTCAACGCAAAAAAACTGCGGAAGGCGCTGGCCCCGTACATGACGGCCGGCCGAAAGCAGACAAATGCCAGTAAGCATGGCAAGACCCCGGTGTCGTACCACCACACGTCCCTCGCGCCCGACCCGGCGGCCGTGCGCGCCTGGGCGCGCTCGCACCGGATGGAGGTGCCGGCCCGCGGCCGGATCCCCAAGAAGGTCTACGAGGCGTTCCAGGCCGCCAGTTGAGAGGTTCTTCCGGAACGTCCCGTTCCGGAACGATCTCCCCGGCTCCCCGGCGGAACACCCCGGGGAGCCGACTTGCACAACACCCCTGCAGGTCGGCTAGAGTCTGAAGCACGCCGAAGGGCAAGGCCGAAAGGCCGGGCCTCACGCAGCGTGCGGGTGTAGTTCAGTAGTAGAACATCCCCCTTCCAGGGGGAAGGCGCAGTGTGCAATTCCTGTCACCCGCTCTTCACTGCCTTGCCGGACCACTCCTGTGGATCAGGTAGAGTAGTGACCGCTCCACCGGTGAAAGCCGAGTGGCAGCAATGCGGACGTAGCTCAGTTGGTAGAGCGCAACCTTGCCAAGGTTGAGGTCGCCAGTTCGAACCTGGTCGTCCGCTCTTGTTCAAAGGCCCCGGTCGATATCGACCGGGGCCTTTGTCGTATCCATTGCCGACCCATGACGTTTGTCATGAGCAGTGATGACAGCGCGCACTGCGCACCGCCCTGATCCGGCGGAAGTCTTGGGTCATGACCAGCGACGACTTTCTCCTCCCCGGCGCGGCCATCGAAGCGAGCGAGGTCCGGCGGTGTTACGCCGGCGGCTTCGAGGCCGTGAGCGGGATCTCCTTCTCCGTGGCGCGCGGCGAGCTCTTCGCCCTGCTCGGGACCAACGGCGCGGGAAAGACCTCCACCGTCGAGCTGCTGGAGGGACTGGCCCGCCCGGACAGCGGCACCGTGCGCGTACTCGGCCACGATCCGTACAGCGAGCGCGCGGCCGTCCGGCCCCGGACCGGAGTGATGCTCCAGGAGGGCGGCTTCCCGTCCGACCTGACGGTCACCGAGACCCTGCGGTTGTGGGCGGGCTGCACCAGCGGGGCCGGGCCGCCCCGCGAGGTGCTCGACAGGGTGGGCCTCGGTGGCCGGGCCGGCGTCCGGGTCAAGCAGCTCTCCGGCGGGGAGCGCCGCCGCCTCGACCTGGCACTGGCCCTGCTCGGACGCCCGGAGGTCCTCTTCCTGGACGAGCCGACGACGGGGCTCGACGCCGAGGGCCGGCGCGACACCTGGCGGCTGGTGCGGGAGCTGCGGGACGACGGCACGACCGTCCTGCTGACCACGCACTACCTGGAGGAGGCCGAGGCGCTCGCCGACCGGCTGGCGATCATGCACCAGGGACGGATCGTCACCTCGGGCACGATCGCCGAGGTGACGGCCGAGCGTCCCGCCCGGATCCGCTTCGAGCTCCCCGAAGGGGTGACAGCGGCACAGCTCCCGCTGACGCTGCGGGCCGCGGCCGACGGCCGGCGCATCGACATCCGCACCCACGAGCTTCAGGAATCCCTCCACGAACTGCTGCTCTGGGCCCGGGAGTCCGGCGTGCGGTTGCACGGGCTCGATGCCCGTTCCGCCTCGCTCGAAGAGGCGTTCCTGGACATCGCGAACACGCACGCACAGGCGGAGAGGGTGGCGACGGCATGACGAGCACCACGACGACGGGGCGGCTGGGCGCCCTCGGACGTGCCGAGCTGACCCTGCTCGTACGCAACAGGACGGCGGTGTTCGTCGCCCTGCTGATGCCCCTGATGATGATCTTCGCGATGAAGTCCTCACTGGACCGGATCGACCTCGGCGGGACCGGACTGACCGTCGCCGGAGCGGCCCTGACCGGGGGCCTCGGCATGGTGCTGCTCCAGGTCGTCTACATGAACCTGGTCGCCACCTACGTGGCCCGTCGCGAGGAACTCGTCCTGAAGCGGCTGCGCACGGGAGAGGTCTCCGACCGCGAGATCCTCACCGGTACGGCGCTCCCGGCGGTGTCGCTGGCCCTCGCCCAGTGCGTCCTGATGATTGTCGTCGGAGGGCTCGCCTTCGGCCTGGGCGCACCCCGGCAGCCCGGACTGCTGGTCCTGGGGCTGCTCCTGGGACTGCTGCTGCTGTCGGCGCTGGCGGCGGTCACGTCCGCGACGACGCGCACGGTGCAGACCGCCCAGCTCACCACGCTGCCGGTGTTCTTCGTGTCGATACTGGGCTCCGGTCTCTTCGTACCGCTGGAGGTCCTCCCGGACCGTGCCGCTTCGCTGTGCGAACTGCTCCCGATGACAGGTGTGATGACGCTCGTACGGGCCGGCTGGCTGGGCGGCGGGGAGGGCTACGACCTGCTCGGGTCGGGGCTGACGGCACTGGCCTGGACCGTGTGCGGGGTGTTTGCTGTGCAGCGCTGGTTCCGCTGGGATCCACGACGATGAGCCGGCCGCCGAACAGCGGGACACAGGCAGCGGAACACGGGGACGGGAGCACCATGACCACGGAGAAGACGGGCGGGGACCCGCTGTGGGCGCGGCTGTTCGGACGTCGGGCACTGCGGTCCGCCAGGACCGACACCGCGAAGGTCGAGCTCTACACGCGCTTTACCTTCCACGCGATGGCCGGTGCCGAAGCCGGTGCGCTCGCCTTTCCGCAACTGTTCGCCGATCGGCAGCCCGCGGGTGTGTGGCTGTTCCTTCTCCTGCTCGCGCACTCGGTGGTCTGTGCCGTCCTCACCTCCAGAGCCCTCGACTGGCGGCTGGGCCGCAGGGAGCGTCCCGTATCGCTGATGGCGGCCACCGCCGCACTGTCCGGTGCGGGCGTCCTGGCCCTTCTCCTGCTGCTCGACACCGGGGCGATCACCAAGCAGGACGACTTCGGGCTGCTGATGATGGGGATCCCCGCCTTCGGCGTGGCGACGCTGGTGCTCGGTCTGCGGACGACGGAAGCGCGCGTGTACGCGGTGCTCGGTGCCCCGACAGCGACAGCCGTCGTCACGGCCGTCCTGGGGCTGGGCCTGCGGCAGACCTGGCTGAACTTCGTCGGGGTCGCCGCCGCCGGTTCGCTGCTCGCCCTCACGTACGTCTTCTCGGCCTGGCTCGTCGGCGTCGTCCGGGAACTGGACGCCTCGCACGAACTTCGGACCCGCCTCGCGGTCGCTGAGGAACGGCTTCGGTTCGGGCGGGACATGCACGATGTGATGGGGCGCAATCTCGCCGTGATGGCCCTGAAGAGCGAGCTGGCGGTCCAACTGGCCGAGCGGGGAAGGCCGGAGGCCGTCTCGCAGATGGCCGAGGTGCAGCGGATCGCCCAGGAGTCGCAGCGCGAGGTCCGGGACGTCGTACGCGGCTACCGGGAGGCGGACCTGCGTATCGAACTGGAGGGGGCGGTGGGCGTGCTGAAGGCCGCGGGGATCGACTGCGTGATCCATGGGCTCGACGACGGTCCGCCGGCCCTCCCGCCGGACCTCCAGTCCGCGCTGGGGTGGGTGGTACGGGAGGCGACGACGAACGTGCTGCGGCACGGCGACCCCCGGCGGTGCACGATCCGGCTCGCCACGACGGAGCCGTCCGGGGCGAGCGGGTCGCCCGGAGGCCCGCGGCCTCCTCGACAGGGAGAGGTGGTGCTGACGGTGCAGAACGACGGCGTGCCCGAGCCGGCCGTCGTCCCGGGCGAAGGCGCGAACGAGGACGGGACCGGGGCGAGTACGGGCACCGGCTCCGGCCTGGTGGGCCTGCAGGAACGGCTCGCCGCCCACGGCGGGACGCTGGAAGCGGGCCCGACCCCGGGCGACGGATGCTTCCGGCTGACCGCGCGGGTGCCCCTGCCCGCTCCGGGCACGGACCACGACCGGGGCTCCCGCGCCTCCGCCGGCTCCTCCGGTCCGGATGAGGTGGCCGCGTGATGCCCGGACAACGACCGGCCCCCATACGGGTCCTGCTGGCCGAGGACGAGCACCTGATCCGCGGCGCACTCGCCGCGCTGCTCGCCCTCGAGGACGACATCCTCCTGGTCGCCGAGGCGGCGACCGGACCCGAGGCGCTCGCGATGGCGATGGCGCACCGGCCGGACGTCGCGGTCCTGGACCTGGAGATGCCGGGCGCGGACGGTGTGAAGGTCGCCACATCCCTGCGCACCGGACTGCCCGGCTGCCGGACCATGATCGTGACGAGTCACGGCAGACCCGGGCACCTGAAGCGGGCGCTCGCGGCGGGCGTCCGCGCCTTCGTCCCGAAGACGGTCAGCGCCCGCCGGCTGGCCGAGATCATTCGTACGGTGCACGCGGGAAACCGCTATGTGGACCCCGAGTTGGCCGCCGACGCGATCTCCGCCGGGGACTCCCCGCTGACCGCGCGCGAGGCCGAGGTGCTGGAACTCGCGGCGGACGGTGCGCCCGTCGCGGAGATCGCGGAGCGGGCGTCGCTGTCCCAGGGGACCGTGCGCAACTACCTGTCCTCGGCCGCGTCCAAAGTCGGTGCCGAGAACCGTCATACGGCAGTGCGTCTCGCACGGGAGCGGGGTTGGGTATAGTTAGCAGCGCGCTTCGGCGCATGCGAACGTAGCTCAGCTGGTAGAGCGCAACCTTGCCAAGGTTGAGGTCGCGAGTTCGAACCTCGTCGTTCGCTCCACACAAGAAGGCCCCGGTCCTCGTGACCGGGGCCTTCTGCTGTTACGACCAGCGGGTGCCGGTCAGGAGCTCGTACGCGTCCAGGTACTTCGCCCGGGTCGCGTCGACGATCGCCTGCGGCAGCGCCGGGGGCGGCTGCTCGCTGTGGCGGTCCCAGCCTGAGGCCGCCGAGGTCAGCCAGTCGCGCACGAACTGCTTGTCGTACGAGGGCTGCGCCTTGCCCGGCTTCCAGGTCGCGGCGGGCCAGAAGCGCGAGGAGTCCGGGGTCAGCACCTCGTCCGCGATGATCAGCTCCTCGCCGCCGTCCGCGGTGGGCGCGAAGCCGAATTCGAACTTCGTGTCGGCGAGGATGATCCCGCGCTCACGCGCGATGTCCCGTGCACGGCCGTACACGGCGAGCGTCGTCTGCCGCAGCGCGGCGGCCGTCTCGGCGCCGACCTCGCCGACGACCTCCTCGTACGACACGTTCTCGTCGTGGTCCCCGACCGCGGCCTTGGTGGCGGGCGTGAAGATGGGCACCGGGAGTTCGGAGCCGTCGACGAGCCCCTCGGGAAGCGCGAGCCCGCAGACCGTACGCGTCGCGTTGTACTCGATCAGTCCGGACCCCGTCAGATACCCACGGGCGACGCACTCGACCGGGACCATCCGCAGCGACCTGCAGATCAGCGTGCGGCCCGCCCAGTCGGCGGGAGCTCCGGCGGGGAGCTCCGAGGACAGGACGTGGTTCGGCACGAGATCGGCGAACTGGTCGAACCACCACAGCGACAGCTGCGTGAGCACCCGCCCCTTGTCCGGGATCTCGGTGGGCAGGACCCAGTCGTACGCGGACATACGGTCGCTGGCGACCATGACCAGGTCGCCCGCCTCGTTCCGGTACAGGTCGCGCACCTTGCCGGTGTGCAGGTGGGTGAGCCCCGGCACCTGCACGGGCTCGGGCTTTTCTACGAAACCGGACACGCTGCCTCCGCGTAGGTTGATCCAGGAGTCGCTCCGATTGTCCCGCATGCGAACGGGCCACGACGCCACGGGTCCGCCTCGGTCGGTGGCGCGGGCGGGAAGCCGCTCAGTCGCGCTTGCAGATCCGGTCGAGCAGGTTGGCCGTGGCCCGCTGGATGCGGGTGTCGACATGGCCCGGCCGGTCCAGCGCCGGTGACCAGGCGAAGGTTCCCGACGCGAAGACCAGCGCACCGGACGGCGCCCGGTACAGCGAGGTCTCCTGATGCCGCGTGGCCCCGTCGCCGTCCCGGTAGGGGGAGTGCGCGAGCAGTATGCGGTTCTCGTGCTCCGGCAGCGACGTACGCGGGAAGTAGCGGTCGGCCTCACCGGCGACCAGCCCGTCGATCTCGTCGCCCTCGGCCGCTCCGGTGGCCTCCCAGAGCCAGTGCTCGGCGTTGCGGACGACCAGGGGGTGGGCCTCGGGGACCCGGCCCGCGTACTGGATGCCGAGCAGCTGCTGTTCGGCACGGTCGACCTCGCGCCACAGCGCGGACTTGCCCGGCCCGCTGCGCTTGCGGCAGGTCAGCAGGCGGTCGGGAACCCCCGACGGGGACGGGGAGAGGCCGACCTGCCAGTACATGGTGTTCGCGGAGAGGAAGACGAGCGAGGTGCCGGTGTCGCGGGCACGCTCCGCGGTACGGCGCATGGGCACCGACCAGTACTCGTCGTGGCCGGGGAAGACCAGACCGCGGTAGCGGCTGGTGTCGACACGGCCGGCGTGCAGATCGCGGGCGTCGGCGTACGCGAGGTCGTAGCCGTAGCGCTCGGCCCAGCGGATGAAGTCGTAGGCGTGGCCGACGTGCAGGGGCAGTCCCGCGCCCGCGTAGGGGCGGTCGAAGGAGATCGTGGAAGCGGCGTCCTCCTCGCCCAGCAGCCGACCCTGTTCGTCCCAGGCGTGATAGAGGCTGGCGCCGGTGCGGCCGTCCTCCGGGTAGAGGTTGTACGCCTGCCAGGTGATGTCCGGGAGCAGGAGCAGCAGATCCGCCGGGTGGTCGTCGCGGACCGTGAAGGGGATGTGGGAGCGGTAGCCGTCGGCGGTGGTGAGGACCGCGACGTACGCGCCGACCGACCAGTAACTGGGGATCTGCAGACGCCAGGAGAGCCACCAGTGATGGCAGGAGACCGTACGGTCGGCGGCGAGCGGGGCCGGCTGGACGATGCCGGACAGTCGCGGGCTCGTGGTGATCTTGGCGGCGCCGTCGCCCGCGTAGTGGCCGATGCGGTAGATGTCGACGGAGAACTGCTGGGGCGGGTCCACCGTGATGTGGAAGTCGATCGCCTCGCCGGGTGCCGCGGCGCCGGGTGACACGAAGCCCTTGATCTGGCGGTGCACATCGTCGGCCGCACGCGTGCCGCCACCGGCCCCGCCGCGGCCCAGGTCGGGATCGGCGTACCAGGGGACGACCTGGCCGGTGTCGTCGAAGTAGTTCTCGCTGCCCCGGAGCCACGGCAGCGGGCCCTGCCCGAAGGGGTCGCTCACCGCGTGCGCGAGGGCACCTGATTCCCATCGCCGGATCTGCTCGGCCCCCATGTCGCTCCCCTCCCTCGTCCCCCGGACCACACTGGTGCGCCGGATGTCAGCGCCGGTCCCCAGCACATCACATAACGCATGCACTCCGTCACCGTTCGTCGCGAATTGACGTGAACGGAACGTAACCTTCCGGATGTTGGGGACATGGGGGACGCAGGAGACACATGGGTGTACTGGGAGACCAAGGCGTATACAGGCCCGCGGGTACCGCTTGGGGCAGCCGTTCACACCAGCCGTACGGGCTTGTCGGTGCGGACGCCCAGGCCGGAGAGCCAGGAACGCAGAGGCTCCGCGTCACCGTCCTCGACGAGGCTGAGAACGGGAGCACCCAGGTCCGACCTGCGTCCGCCGTCGACCAGCAGCGCCGGCCCGTCGAGCCAGTCGAGGCCGGGCGCCGCCCCCGCCGTGTCCACGGCCGCGCAGCAGACCATCGCCACGACGTGATCGGCCAGCAACTCCGCACCCGTGCGCGGAGGCTGGAGCGGGAACAGCGGGAGCGGCACGGGGCCCCAGAGGTCGAGGGGGTCCGGATCCGCTCCGGGCTGCGCACCGTCCGCCGGGCCGCCGGCCCGGGGCGGTGGTGCCGCTCCCGCCTCGTCGCGGGCCACGGCGGCACCGATCCCGGCGGCGAGCTCCTCGGCGTTCCCGCCGGGTGCCGCCAGGTGGTCGATGACACGGGCCAGCGTCGGCACCGCGGTGCCGACCGGCTCGGCGGGCGGGGCGCGGTGCACACCCGCGGACACGCCCAGGGAGTCGAGCACGCGGTGGAGCCGGGCCGCCTCCGTACGCCACTTCCGGTCGACGACCTCTTCCGGATACTGCTGCCAGTCGACCGGGGACCAGTCGGGGCCGCTCTCCGCGGGGCCACCGTGGAAGAGCCGCGCGGCCAGCAGGGAAGCCGCTTCGTCGGCCACGCCCGGCTCCTCCAGAAGATCGCAGGCAGGGCGCTCCCCGAGCCGCGAGGTGAAGCCCTCCGCCAGCCGGTCGCGCCGGGAGAGCTCGGTGAGCGCGGAGACGACACCGGCGTCGAGCCGGGAGGGCCAGCGGCCCATCCGCCAGGCGGGCAGCGCGACCCGGGTCAGCAGCCGGTCCCAGCCCGCGTAGGCGAGGCCGACCTGCTCCTGGGCGACGATCCGCAGTCCGTAGTCCACCCCCTGGGCGCGCACCGAGGCGGCGGCGGCGACGCAGCGCTCCATCTCGGCCGCATGACTGCGACAACCGCGCAGCAGCATCCTGGCGATCCAGCCGACGAAGGCGGCCGGCACCCTGCGCACGGCCCCCTGGCCGGGTACGGAGGCATCGGCGACGGCGGCATCGAGTCCACGTACGAAACGGCGGGCGGCGGCTATGTCCGGGTGCGCGGACGGACCGGTCCCCGCGACGACCGGAGCCAGCACCGCCCGCAGCTCGGCGACCCGCATCCACCACAGGAAGGGCGAGCCGATCACGAGCACGGGCGCGGCAGGAACCCGTCGGCCGCGCCGGCCGCCCGACAGCCCCTTGGCCAGGTCCGTCGCCCTCTGCTGGGCGGCGGGGTGCGTACGGTCCTCCAGCCAGCTGTCGCAGTCCGGCGTCAGAGCTATGGCGGAGGGCGCAGGGACGTCGAGCCGGTCGGCCAGATCACGGACCAGCCGGTAGAGATCGGGGGCCGCCTCCTCCGTGAGCGGCACGGTCGGACTGACCGCGGGCCGCGCCCGCGCCACCGCGGCGGCGACCGCGACGGCGAGCAGCAGCACGACGACGGCGCAGACCGTCACCCCCCAGCGGACCGTGTCCCACGCACCGCCGCCGATGTGGCCCTGTGCGCCCGCGACGAGCAGCACGACGGCCGCAGCCGCGGGCAGGATGGCCACGGCCACGGCTCTGCTGCGGATACGCAGCAGAGCCAGGGCACGGGCACGCGCTGAAAGCGCACCCAGCTCCTCAACCGAACCGGTACCGGACACGGCCTGACGTCACCCCCTCTGCCCCCGCGACGGTGTTGGTCACTCCCCCACTGTGGCACCCACCACCGACATCGCAATGCCGGTGGGCCAAGTGCCGGAACGCTTGCGCCGCACCCTAGTTGGGGCCTCGGCGGACGTCATCCGGATGGCCCAGTCGTCACCCGATGGAATGGCTTTGGGCAAAGCTGCTGACGCGCCGGTGCACAAGGGTCCGCTGTTACGGGTGACGCTCTGCCGGACCCGTGCCGGTGGTTCCGGAGGAGCCGTTACCCGCCCGTACCCGCCCGTACACACCCGTGCCCGGCCACTCCGGGAAGTGGCCGGGCACGGAAGCACGCAAGAACGGACCGGGGGCCGGGACCGGGACCGGGCTGAGACGGCCGGGACCGTCGGGCCTCGGGCCCCAGGACTCGGGCCTCAGGCCTCCTCGGCAGCCTTGCGGGCGATGTCCGTACGGTGCTGGGAGCCGTCGAGCCGGATCCGGCCGAGGGCCTTGTAGGCGCGCTCACGGGCCATCGAGAGGTCCGAACCGGTCGCCGTGACGGAGAGCACGCGCCCCCCGGCGCTGACGACCGCGTCGCCGTCCTGCCGCGTACCGGCGTGCAGGACGAACGCGTGCGGGGCATCCTTCGCCGCCACATCCGCGAGACCGTCGATCGGGTCACCCGTGCGGGGTGTGCCCGGGTAGTTGTGCGAGGCGATGACCACGGTGACGGCAGCGTCGTCGCGCCAGTTCAGCGGGGGTACGAGGTCCAGGGTGCCGTTCGCGGAACCGAGCAGGACACCGGCCAGCGGGGTCTTCAGCCGGGCCAGGACCACCTGGGTCTCCGGGTCTCCGAAACGGGCGTTGAACTCGATGACCCGTACCCCGCGCGAGGTGATCGCGAGGCCGGCGTACAGCAGCCCCGAGAAGGGCGTACCGCGGCGGCGGAGCTCGTCGACGGTCGGCTGGAGGACGGTCTCCATGACCTCGTCGACCAGCTTCGGGTCGGCCCACGGAAGCGGGGAGTACGCGCCCATGCCGCCGGTGTTCGGGCCCTCGTCGCCGTCCAGGGCGCGCTTGAAGTCCTGTGCCGGCTGCAACGGCAGGACCGTGGTGCCGTCGGTGATCGCGAAGAGGCTCACCTCGGGGCCGTCGAGGAACTCCTCGATGACCACACGGTCGCAGGCGAGCGCATGGGCGCGGGCCTCTTCGACGTCGTCGGTGACGACGACGCCCTTACCGGCCGCGAGACCGTCGTCCTTGACGACGTACGGGGCTCCGAAGGCGTCGAGTGCCTCGTCGATCTCGGCAGCCGTCGTGCAGACGTAGCTGCGGGCGGTCGGGACGTTGGCACCGGCCATGACGTCCTTGGCGAACGCCTTGGAGCCCTCCAGCTGGGCCGCCTCGCGCGAGGGGCCGAAGCAGGGGATGCCGACCGCGCGCACGGCGTCGGCGACCCCGGCGACAAGCGGTGCCTCCGGGCCGACGACCACCAGCTCGGCGCCCAGCTCGGTGGCGAGGCGCGCGACGGCTTCGCCGTCGAGTGCGTCGACCGGGTGCAGTTCGGCCACCTCTGCGATTCCGGCGTTGCCGGGGGCGCAGTACAGAGCGGTGACATCGGGGTCGAGGGAGAGAGAGCGGCACAGGGCGTGTTCGCGGGCGCCGCCGCCGATGACGAGGACCTTCACGGGTGCAGCCTAACCGCCGGGGGCCGGGCGCCATGACGGGCGCCGCTCCGTGGACACGGTCCGCGGCACGGGCCCCCTACTCGTTGTTGAACTCCTCGACGACCGTCGCCCCCAGCTCGCGGACGATCAGATCGTGCCCGGAGAGCGCGGAGTCCACCAGATCCGGATCGTCGGCCTCCGCGGTGTCGTCCTCGGGAGCGACCGAACGCGACGGCTCGGGAGCGGCCCTGGAGTACCCCTGGTCGGACTGCCCGGCCTGCCCGGACTGCTGGGACGGCGGCTGCTGGGGCTCCTGTGCCGGGGCCGGGCGGGACTCGTACGACTGCGGCTGCGGCTGCGGGGCCGCCGGGGGCTGATACGGGGCGGCCGGAGGGCGGCCACCGCCGCCACCGGTCTGCGGGGGCGTGCCTCCGCCACCTCCGCCGCCCGACGGGTCGATGACGGCCTCGACCCTCCACTGGGCGTTGAACCTCTCGGCAAGAGCCTGCTTCAGCACCTCTTCGCTGCCGCTGCTCGCGAAGTTGTCCCGGGCACCCGCGCTGAGGAAGCCGATCTGCAGTGTGGTGCCGTCGAAACCGGTGACCTGGGCGTTCTGGCTGAGCAGGATCCAGGTGAACCGGCGGCGGTTCTTCACGGCCTCCAGGATGTCCGGCCACATGTTCCGTACCTGGCCGACGCCCTGCGCCATGTCCTGTCCGCCCGGCGCGGGTGCTGCGGGCGCAGCAGCGGCGGCAGCCGGGGCCGCGGCGGTGGCCGGGGGGGCCGTCTGCGGAGGCGGTGTCTGACCCGGTGCGGACGCGGTCGGCCAGCCCCCGGGACGACGCGCCGGCTCCGCTCCGGCGCCTCCGGCCCCTGCGGCGGCGGGCCACGCCCCGGGGCGCTGCCCGGCGGCCGGCGCTTCTGCGGGTGGTGCTTCCGCGGGTGCCTGGTGGACCGGCGGCGCGACAGCCGGAGCCTCCGGGACGACGGGAGCGGTGGCAGGGGCTGCGGCGGGAGCTGCGAAGGGTGCGGCTGCGGGGCCGCCGTCGGGTGCCTCGCCACGTACCGCCGCACGAGCTGCGGCGGGGCCGCCGCCGGGCAGTCCGGCACCGGCCGGCGCATGGGCCTCCGGCCCGGGGACGTACCCCACGGCGGGGCCCGCGCCGGGTGCCGCGAAGGACACGCCGCGCTCCAACCGGTCCAGCCGGGCCTGGAGCGAACGCTCGTCGTCGAAGGCCGCGGGCAGCAGCACCCGGGCGCAGATCAGCTCCACCTGAAGCCGCGGAGAGGTCGCCCCGCGCATCTCCGTGAGCCCCTCGTTGACCAGATCGGCGGCGCGGCTCAGCTCCGCGGCACCGAAGACGGACGCCTGGGCCTGCATCCGCTCGACCACGTCGGCAGGCGCGTCGATGAGCCCCTTGTCGCCCGCGTCCGGCACGGCCGCCAGGATCACCAGGTCGCGCAGCCGCTCCAGCAGGTCCGCGACGAAGCGCCGTGGGTCGTTGCCGCCCTCGATCACCCGGTCCACGACCTCGAAGGCCGCCGCCCCGTCGCCCGCGGCGAAAGCGTCCACGATGGAGTCCAGCAGGGACCCGTCCGTGTAGCCGAGCAGCGAGGTCGCCATGGCGTATGTCACACCGTCATCGCCCGCGCCGGCCAGCAACTGGTCCATGACAGACATCGAGTCACGCACGGATCCCGCACCCGCGCGCACGACGAGGGGCAGCACACCGTCCTCGACGAAGCTGTTCTCCTTGCCGCACACCTCGGCGAGATAGCCGCGCAGCGTCCCGGGCGGAACCAGCCGGAACGGGTAGTGGTGCGTACGCGACCGGATGGTGCCGATGACCTTCTCGGGCTCCGTGGTCGCGAAAATGAACTTGAGGTGCTCCGGCGGCTCCTCGACCACCTTCAGCAGGGCGTTGAAACCTGCCGGCGTGACCATGTGCGCCTCGTCGATGATGTAGATCTTGTACCGGCTCGACGCAGGCCCGAAGAATGCCTTTTCCCGCAGGTCACGGGCATCGTCGACACCACCGTGGGACGCGGCGTCGATCTCGATCACATCGATCGAACCGGGTCCGTTGCGCGCGAGGTCCTGGCAGGACTGGCACTCCCCGCACGGCGTCGGCGTCGGCCCCTTCTCGCAGTTCAGACAGCGGGCGAGGATGCGCGCGCTGGTCGTCTTTCCACATCCGCGCGGCCCGCTGAACAGGTACGCGTGATTGACCCGGTTGTTCCGCAGGGCCTGCTGCAAGGGGTCAGTGACATGCTCCTGACCGATGACCTCGGCGAAGGACTCGGGGCGATAGCGGCGGTAGAGCGCAAGGGACGACACACATACGAGGTTATCGGGGCGGACCGACAACCGGCCCCGCTCCGGGCACACCATCGGCGGGACACCACACCCCCGGGCACGCAAGGGCCCCCCACGCACCCGCCAGAGCCAACCTACCCTTGCTGCCTTCCGGCCCTGGGGGAGTTCAGTCAGATAGCGCCACGTGAGGGGCTGACGCCCACCTTAACCGATCCCCGCCCCCCGAAGTCCACCCACCCGGCCCCCCGGGTCCGCTCCGGGACCGCTCGGAACGATCTCCGGGGGAACGTGTTCGCGAGCACTCCCCAACGTCTTGTATTGTTTGCGGCGGAGGATTCGCCTAGTGGCCTAGGGCGCACGCTTGGAAAGCGTGTTGGGGGCAACCCCTCACGAGTTCGAATCTCGTATCCTCCGCCATTGCTCTCACCGGGCAATACGTTGAAGGGCCCCACCGCTTGCGGTGGGGCCCTTCGGCGTTGTCTCAGCCCCCGTTGTCCTGGTCTTTGTCCACAAGGCCCTTCGGTGGGGCCCCCAGATGGCGTCCGCGATCTTCTGCGCCACGTCCTTCAGCATGGCGTCGGGGCACATGCAGGTACCGCGCGCGCATCCGGGCGGACGTCCCCGCCTCCCAGCCCATGATCTGGTCGATCACGCGGTCCGGGACGCCAAGCGGCATGAGGACGGTAGCGGCGGTGTGCCGGGCGTCGTGCAGGCGCGCGTCACGGACCCCAGCGTCCTCCAGCAGCTTCTTCCAGTCGTGGTAGTCCGTTATTCGGGCTCAACGGGCCACCGAGCGGCTTCGTGAACACGTAGTCCGACTCGGTCCACAGATTCCCAGCGGTCTTGCGCTCCCGCGCCTGGGCCTCCCCGTGCGTTCGCAACATCACAACCAGAGGCCCCGGCAGGGGAACCACGACGGCCGGCACGCGACTTGGTGTTCTTCGCCTCGCGCCGCGCCTACTTGCGGCGGCTTCCGTCGAGGTCTTCTCCGGTGCGGCCCTGCTCGAGGCGCAGGTCCTCCGGCCGTCCGGCTCAGAGGGTGAGGGAGAGCCCCCTGGTCACCCGCTCAGCCGATGCGAGCAGCCTCTCCCGTACCTGGCTGGTCCGGTACATCCGGTCCGACCGGAAGGAGATGCCGAGCGAGCCGAGCTTGTCCCCGCTGTACACGGGCACCGCGATGCAGAGCGTGCCGAGGGAGTACTCCTCGCGGTCCATGACGACGGGGGCGGGCTGCGAGGAATCGAGCTCTCGCACGAGGTCCTCCCGCCGCGTGATCGTGCGGGGTGTGAGATCGGCCAGGTCGTGTCTGGAGAGGTAGTCGCCGCGCGCCTCGTCGTCCAGCTCGCGCAGGACGCACTTGCCCAGTGCCGTGGCGTGTCCGGCGTCCTTGAATCCCACCCAGAGGTCCACTCTCGGCGCCTGCGGGCCGTCGACGATCTCCGCGACGCGGATCTCGCCGTCCTCGTAGAAGGTCAGGTACGCGGCGGCCGACACCTCGTCCCGCAGCGAGGCGAGTGCGGGGCGGACGCGCGTGAGCAGCCCCTCCGCGAGGCTTCCCGGCTGCGGCTCGAACAGCTCGTCACCCATGACGAACCCGCCGTCGTCCAGCCTCTTCAGGTAGCCGTCATGGGTGAGCGCGGGCAGCAGCTCGTGCGCGGTGGCCAACGGCAGCCCGGCCTCCCTCGCCAGCTGCTCCGCGGGAACGCCGCCCTCGTGCGCTCCCGCCGCTTCCAGCAGGCGGAGGGCCTGCTGGACAGCCGCGACAGGCGTGGGGCCTACCTGATCACCCATTCCACCAGCTTGGACCCGGTACAGCCGAGCGGCAATATGTCCCGGATCCGCCCTGTTCCGAGCGCTGGGACGCGCGCCTCAGTCCTCGCCCTCCAGGTTGCCTTCCGTCTCCAGGAAGACCTGGCGCAGCGCCTCGAGCACGGCCGGGTCCGGCTTCGCCCACATGCCCCGCGACTCGGCCTCCAGGAGGCGTTCCGCGATGCCGTGGAGGGCCCAGGGATTGGCCTGCTGGAGGAACTCGCGGTTCGTCGGATCCAGGACGTACGTCTCCGTGAGCTTGTCGTACATCCAGTCGGCGACCACGCCCGTCGTCGCGTCGTACCCGAACAGGTAATCGACCGTGGCGGCGAGCTCGAAGGCGCCCTTGTAGCCGTGGCGGCGCATCGCCTCGATCCACTTCGGGTTGACCACCCGGGCGCGGAAGACCCGGGACGTCTCCTCGACCAGGGTGCGCGTGCGGACCGTCTCGGGCCGGGTCGAGTCGCCGATGTACGCCTCGGGGGCGGTGCCCTTCAGCGCGCGTACGGTCGCCACCATGCCGCCGTGGTACTGGAAGTAGTCGTCGGAGTCCGCGATGTCGTGCTCACGGGTGTCGGTGTTCTTCGCCGCGACCGCGATGCGCTTGTACGCGGTCTCCATCTCGTCCCGGGCCGGGCGCCCGTCGAGCTCACGGCCGTAGGCGTAGCCGCCCCACACCGTGTAGACCTCGGCGAGGTCGGCGTCGGTGCGCCAGTCGCGGGAATCGATGAGCTGGAGCAGCCCGGCACCGTACGTCCCCGGCCGGGAGCCGAAGATACGGGTGGTGGCACGCCGCTCGTCGCCGTGTTCGGCCAGGTCGGCCTGGGTGTGGGCGCGTACGAAGTTCCGCTCGGCGGGCTCGTCGAGGGAGGCGGCCAGGCGTACCGCGTCGTCCAGCAGGCCGATGGTGTGCGGGAAGGCGTCCCGGAAGAAGCCGGAGATGCGCAGCGTGACGTCGATACGGGGGCGGCCCAGCTCCTCGTACGGGATCGGCTCCAGGCCCGTGACGCGGCGCGAGGCGTCGTCCCAGACGGGGCGGACGCCGAGCAGGGCGAAGGCCTCGGCGATGTCGTCGCCCGCCGTGCGCATCGCGCTCGTGCCCCACAGGGACAGGCCGACGGAGGTGGGCCAGTCGCCGTTGTCGGCGCGGTAGCGCTCCAGGAGCGAGTCCGCGAGGGCCTGGCCGGTCTCCCAGGCGAGACGGGACGGGACGGCCTTCGGGTCGACGGAGTAGAAGTTCCGGCCGGTCGGCAGGACGTTCACCAGACCGCGGAGCGGGGAACCGGAGGGGCCCGCAGGGACGAAGCCGCCGTTCAGCGCGTGGACGGTGTGGTCGAGCTCGTCGGTCGTGGCGGCGAGGCGGGGCACGACCTCCGTGGCGGCGAAGTCGAGGATGTCGGCGACGGCGGGCGGCTGTCCGGCGGCCACTCCGGCGACGGCGGCCGGATCCCAGTCCGCGTCCTCCATCGCCTGGACGAGGGTGCGGGCCTGCTCCTCGATCGCGTCGGCGGCGGTGCGGGTGGCCGCGGACTCGTCGAGGCCGAGCGCCTCGCGCAGACCGGGCAGCGATGTCGTACCGCCCCAGATCTGACGGGCGCGCAGGACGGCGAGGACGAGGTTGACGCGGTCCTTGCCGGCCGGGGCGCCGCCCAGGACGTGCAGCCCGTCGCGGATCTGGACGTCCTTGATCTCACAGAGCCAGCCGTCGAGATGCATGATGAACTCGTCGAAGCCCTCGTCCTCGGGCCGGTCCTGAAGCCCCAGGTCGTGGTCGAGCTTCGCGGCCTGGATCAGGGTCCAGATCTGGGCGCGGACGGCCGGGAGCTTCGCCGGGTCCATCGCGGCGATCTGGGCGTGCTCGTCCAGGAGCTGTTCGAGGCGGGCGATGTCGCCGTAGCTGTCGGCGCGCGCCATCGGCGGTACGAGGTGGTCGACCAGCGTGGCGTGCACACGGCGCTTGGCCTGGGTGCCCTCGCCCGGGTCGTTCACCAGGAACGGGTAGACGAGCGGCAGATCGCCGAGTGCGGCGTCGGGGCCGCAGGCGGCGGACAGGCCGGCGTTCTTGCCGGGCAACCACTCCAGGTTGCCGTGCTTGCCGAGGTGGATCATCGCGTCGGCGCCGAAACCGTTGTCGTCCGCGGACGCGGCGATCCAGCGGTAGGCGGCCAAGTAGTGGTGCGAGGGCGGCAGATCGGGGTCGTGGTAGATCGCGATCGGGTTCTCACCGAAACCGCGCGGCGGCTGGATGAGGATCAGCAGGTTGCCGCGGCGCAGGGCGGCGAGCACGATGTCGCCCTCGGGGTTACGGGACCGGTCGAGGAACATCTCGCCCGGGGCCGGGCCCCAGTGCCGCTCGACGGCTTCGCGGAGTTCGGCGGGCAGCGTGGCGAACCAGCGGCGGTAGTCGGCGGCGGGGATCCGGACCGGGTTGCGGGCCAGCTGCTCCTCGGTGAGCCACTCCTGGTCGTGGCCGCCGGCCTCGATCAGCGCGTAGATCAGCTCGTCGCCGTCGCCGGAGACCAGGCCCGGGATGTCCTCCTCGGGCCCGAAGTCGTAGCCCTCGGCCCGGAGCCTGCGCAACAGGGCGACGGCGCTGGCGGGGGTGTCGAGGCCGACCGCGTTGCCGATGCGGGAGTGCTTGGTCGGGTACGCGGACAGGACGAGGGCGATCCGCTTCTCGGCGGCCGGGATGTGGCGGAGCCGGGCGTGCCGTACGGCGATTCCGGCGACGCGTGCCGCACGCTCGGCGTCGGCGACGTACGCGGGCAGGCCGTCCTCGTCGATCTCCTTGAAGGAGAACGGCACCGTGATCAGGCGCCCGTCGAACTCCGGCACCGCGATCTGGGTGGCGGCGTCCAGCGGGGAGACGCCCTCGTCGTTCTCCTCCCAGGCCGCACGGGGGCTGGTGAGGCAGAGCGCCTGGAGCACCGGTACGTCGAGGCCGGTGAGGGCGCCCGCGTCCCAGGACTCGTCGTCGCCGCCCGCGGACGCGGTGGCCGGCTTGGTGCCGCCCGCTGCGAGGACGGTCGTCACGATGGCGTCGGCGGCCCGGAGTTCGTCGATGAGTTCGGGCTCGGGCGTACGGAGCGAGGCGACGTACAGCGGGAGGGCGCGGGCTCCCGCGTCCTCCACCGCGGCGCAGAGCGCTTCGATGAACGCCGTGTTCCCGCTCATGTGGTGGGCGCGGTAGTAGAGCACCGCGATGGTGGGCCCGGTGACGCCCTCACGGGCCGTCCGCTCCAGCGGGCCCCAGGCGGGGGCGGGGGCGGGCGGCTCGAAACCGTGGCCGGTGAGCAGCACCGTGTCGGACAGGAAGCGGGCCAGCTGCTCCAGGTTGGCGGGGCCGCCGTGCGCGAGGTAGGCGTGCGCCTCGGCGGCGATGCCGATGGGGACGGTGGACGCGGCCATCAGCTGGGCGTCGGGGGCCTGTTCACCGGTCAGCACGACGACGGGGCGGCCGGTCGCCAGCACCTGGTCGAGGCCGTCCTGCCAGGCCCGTACGCCGCCGAGGAGGCGTACGACGACGAGGTCCGTGCCGTCCAGCAGCTCCGGGAGTTCCTCGAGGGAGAGCCGGGAGGGGTTGGCGTAGCGGTAGTTGACCGGGCCCGCGGACGCGCGGGCGCTGAGCAGGTCGGTGTCGGACGTCGACAGGAGCAGGATCATGCGGCGTCAGCCCTTCCTCGGGGTGTCCACGCCCCGGGCGGTGTCGGACGGCAGGAGTTCCTGACTCGCCCGGTCGTGGACCGGGCTCACAGTGGCGGGACCGCGCCGGAATCTCACCGGGCTTCCTCCCATGTCGCCGTCTGGCGATGGCGGGCCGAACGGACCGCCGCTAGGCATAGTAGGCGGCCAGGGGCCCGGCGTGAGGAGATGCCCCTGGACGGGACTTGTCCCGGCCGCCCGACGGCCGGTTCCCGCCCTGCGGCGGACGCGGCCGGGGACAGCAGCCCGGACCCTGGACCGCTCGCGGTTCCGGCTCCGGCCCGATGGGTGTCCTGCAGGTCACAGTCACCGTAGGACTGTGCTGCGGTCACGGTCGGTATGCTCGCCGCCATGCCCCCATCCGCCGTCCCGCCCCGGTCTCCGGGCGGTGATGCCTGCCCCGGAACACTGCGTCTGCACCGGGCGGACGACGGTGCGCTGGCACGGGTCCGGCTGCCCGGCGGAGTGCTGACCGTTGCACGGGCGAACGCCCTCGGGGAGGCCGCGGCCCGCCTGGGAGACGGTGAGTTGCATCTCACCTCGCGCGGCAATGTGCAGCTGCGCGGGCTCGCCCCTGACTGCGGTGCGGAGTTGGCCGGACTGCTGGGCAGGGCCGGGCTGCTGCCCTCCGAACGCCACGAGCGGATACGCAACGTCGTCGCTTCCCCCCTCGCCGGGCTCGACGGCCTCGGAGCCGCGGAAGTCGGACCGTGGCTGTCCGCACTGGACCGTCTGCTGTGCGGGAGCGACCGTGCGACCGCGCTCTCCGGCCGCTTCCTGTTCGCACTCGACGACGGCCGCGGTGACGTCGACGCCCTCGGCGCCGACCTCACCCTGCTGGCCCGTGCCGACGGCGACGCGATGCTGCGCATCGGGGACACCGACGCCGTCCTGCGCGTCCCGGCCGCCGAAGCGCCCCGCGCCGCGCTCCTGGCCGCCGAAGCGTTTCTGGACGCCGCCCCGGACACCGGTGCCTGGCGGGTGAAGGACCTGCCGGGCGGCTCCGCCGCACTGGCCGACGACGTCGTACGGCGGTTGCGGCAGACCGGTACCGCCGTGTCTGAGGACCGCCACCCCCGTCCTCACGCATCCGTCCCGCCTGTCCTCGGCCGCGTACACGGCGGCCGCCGCGATGTCGCGCTGTCCGTCGGCGTACCGCTGGGGCGCCTGGACCCGAATCAGTGGCGGCTCCTGGCCGGCGCCGGCGAACTGCGGCTCACCCCGTGGCGCGGGGTCGTCGTCACCGGCGTCTCACCGGATCACGCGGACGAACTGCTCGCCGCCCTCTCGGAGGCCGGTCTGATCACCGGGCCCGGCTCGCCGTGGGCCGGTGTCGGGGCGTGCATCGGACGGCCCGGCTGCGCGAAGTCCCTGGCCGACGTGCGGGCCGAAGCGGGGGCCGCCGTCGGACCCGTGGGAAGGCTGCCTGTGTACTGGTCCGGGTGCGAACGCCGGTGCGGCCATCCGCACGGGGAGTGGATCGACGTGGTCGCCACCCCGGACGGACACCGGATCTCCCATGTGACGGGGGACCGGTCGGACGCCACGGCGACGGTCCGGGACAACCCTGCCGCGCTGGCCGCCGCGGTGGCGGCGGCGCGAGGCTCTCGCACCTGACCGTGCATCACCTGTTCACCTGTGTCTGGCCGCCGGCCACAAACCCGATGAAGAAAGCGACAGCACTGTGCATCAGTACGAGAAGGACGGACCGGCGATCTACCGCCAGTCCTTCGCCACCATCCGCGCGGAGGCGGATCTGGCAGGGCTGCCCGCCGATGTGAGCCAGGTCGCCGTCCGCATGATCCATGCCTGCGGCATGGTCGACCTCGTACGCGACCTCGCCTTCTCGCCGGACGCCGTGGCCGACGCCCGCGCGGCGCTGCGGTCCGGTGCGCCCATCCTGTGCGACGTGGCCATGGTCGCCAGCGGGGTCACCCGCAAGCGGCTGCCGGCGGACAACGACGTGGTGTGCACCCTGTCCGACCCGGCCGTTCCGGGACTGGCCGCGAAGCTCGGCACCACCCGCAGCGCCGCCGCGCTGGAACTGTGGCGCGACCGCATGGGAGGGGCTGTCGTCGCCGTCGGCAACGCGCCCACCGCCCTCTTCCGGCTCCTGGAGATGATCGAGGAGGGCGCCCCGCGCCCCGCAGCCGTCATCGGGGTCCCGGTCGGCTTCATCGGCGCCGCCGAGTCCAAGGACGCGCTGGCCGCCCACCCGTCCCGCCTCGAGCACCTGATCGTGCGCGGCCGGCGCGGCGGCAGCGCCATGGCGGCGGCGGCCATCAACGCGATCGCCAGCGAGGAAGAGTGAGCGTGAGCGAGCACAAGAAGACCGGACGGCTGTACGGGGTCGGGCTCGGGCCCGGCGACCCGTCCCTGATGACCGTGCGCGCCGTGCAGGTCATCGGCGAGGCCGATGTCGTGGCGTACCACTCCGCCCGGCACGGCCGGTCCATCGCCCGTTCCATCGCGGCGCAGCACATCCGCGCCGACCACATCGAAGAGGCGCTGGTCTACCCCGTCACGACGGAGACCACCGACCACCCCGGCGGCTACCGGGGCGCGCTGGACGAGTTCTACACCGAGGCCGCGGCCCGCCTCGCGGTCCATCTCGACGCGGGGCGCACCGTCGCCGTGCTCGCCGAGGGCGACCCGCTGTTCTACGGCTCGTACCAGCACATGCACAAGCGGCTCGCGGACCGTTACACCACCGAGGTCATCCCGGGCGTCACCTCGGTCAGCGCCGCCGCCGCCCGTCTCGGCACTCCGCTCGTCGAGGGCGAGGAGGTGCTGACGATCCTGCCGGGCACGCTGCCGGAGGAGGAGCTGACGGCACGTCTGGCGGCCACCGACTCAGCGGTGGTGATGAAACTGGGCCGCACGTTTCCTGCCGTGCGCCGTGCGTTCGAGGCGTCCGGGAGGCTCGCCGAGGCGCGTTACGTCGAGCGCGCCACCATGGCCGGGGAGCGCACCGGTGATCTGGCCGACACCGACGCCGACTCGGTGCCGTACTTCGCGGTCGCGGTGCTGCCGAGCCGGATCGACGCACCCCGCCCCGAACGCGCCGCCGGATCCGGCGAGGTCGTCGTGGTGGGCACCGGGCCGGCCGGCCCGCTGTGGCTGACGCCCGAGACCCGCGGGGCGCTGGCCGCCGCCGACGACGTCGTCGGCTACACGACGTACCTGGACCGGGTGCCCGTACGTCCCGGGCAGCAGCGGCACGGCTCCGACAACAAGGTCGAGTCGGAACGCGCGGAGTTCGCCCTGGACCTGGCTCGGCGCGGGCGGCGGGTGGCCGTCGTGTCGGGCGGTGACCCGGGGGTCTTCGCCATGGCGACGGCCGTGCTGGAAGTGGCGTCGCAGGACGCGTACACGGACATAGCGGTACGAGTGCTGCCCGGCGTGACCGCGGCCAATGCCGCCGCCGCCCGCGCGGGTGCTCCGCTGGGCCACGACTACGCCACCATCTCGCTCTCGGACCGGCTCAAGCCCTGGGAGGTCATCGCCGAGCGGCTGCGCGCGGCGGCCACGGCCGATCTGGTGATGGCGCTGTACAACCCCGGTTCACGCAGCCGTACCTGGCAGGTCGGCAAGGCCCGCGACCTGCTGCTGGAGCACCGCTCCCCGGACACGCCGGTCGTGCTCGGGCGCGACGTCGGCGGCCCGGCGGAGAGTGTGCGCACGGTGCGGCTCGCCGATCTGGATCCGGCCGAGGTCGACATGCGGACGATCCTGATCGTGGGGTCCTCGCAGACCCGGTGGGTGCGGAGGGGGGACGGCCGGCAGATCGTCTGGACGCCGCGCCGCTACCCGGAGGACTGAACGCCCGCGGCGGGGTCCGGGGGCGCCGGGCCGCTGCCCGTCCGCTGTCGGACCCCCGTGCCACGATGGCGGACATGAGCGCTCCCGAACGCCCCATGCCCCCTTTGGACGCCGATGAGCGGACCTCCCTGGAGAGCTGGCTCGACTTCTACCGCACCACACTCGCCCGGAAGTGCGACGGCCTGACGGAGGGGCAGCTCCGCGAAGCGGCTGCGGAACCTTCGCCGATCACCCTGCTCGGGCTCGTCCAGCACCTCGCGGAGGTCGAGCGGAACTGGTTCCGCCGGGTCCTGGCCCAGGAGGACGCCCCGCCGATCTTCACCCCCGGTGCCGACCCCGAGGCCACCGACGGCGGTTTCGACCTGGCCGGCGGAGCGACGTACGAGCAGGCGCTGCCGATCTGGCAGGCCGAGATCGGCCGGGCGCGGGCGAACTGCGCCACCCGCGCACTCGATGACACCAGCCCCTTCATGGGCGGGCAGGTCACCCTGCGCTGGATCTACACGCACATGGTCGGCGAGTACGCCCGCCACTGCGGCCACGCCGACCTCGTACGCGAACGGATCGACGGCCGTACGGGCGTCTGAGCCGCCTAGACGCTGCGCGGGAGCGCCTGCCCCGTCTCCGGGAGCACCTGCCCCGCAAGGTCGCGCAGCCAGCTGACGGCCTCCCCGGGGGTCCCGGCCACCGGGACTCCCTCCGGTACCGGGGGCCTGCGGACCACGACCACCGGGATGCCCGCCTCGCGGGCGGCCGTGAGCTTGGGGGCGGTCGCCTCGCCGCCGCTGTCCTTCGTCACGAGGACGTCGATGCGATGGCTGCGGATCAGCTCCCGCTCCCCCTCCAGCGTGAACGGCCCCCGGTCCAGCAGCGTCTCCATCCGCGCCGGGTGCGGCACATCGGGAGCGTCCACCGAACGCATCAGGAACCACAGCTCGTCCAGACCCGCGAAGGCGGCGAGGCCCATCCGGCCCGTCGTGAGGAAGACCCGCCTGCCAAGTCCCGGGAGAAGCCCGGCCGCCTCCGCCAGCGAGCCGGCCGCATGCCACCGGTCGCCCTCCGAGGGCACCCAGCCGGGCCGGCGCAGAGCCAGCAGGGGAACATGGACTGTGGCGGCGGCCTCGGCCGCGTTGAAACTGATCTTCCCGGCGAAAGGATGGGTGGCGTCGATGACCGCATCCACTCGGTGCGCCCGGAGCCATGCGGCCATGCCGTCGGCTCCGCCGAACCCACCGATGCGCACCTCGCCGGGCGGAAGCTTCGGACGGCCGACGCGCCCCGCGAGCGAGCTGGTCACCCGGGCCCCGGCGGGCAGTCCGTCCGCGGCCACCAGGGACTCCGCGAGCAGGCGGGCCTCAGTCGTGCCGCCGAGGACGAGTACGTGCAGAGCCATCGGATCGGTCCATCCATGAGCAGTGAGGCGCAGGGCGGGCGCACCGCCCAACTCAAGCACACCGGTCTGCGGCCCGGATGGACGACCGGCGCCTGTGCGACCGCCGCGGCCACGGCCGCGTACACCGCGCTGCTGACCGGCGAGTTCCCCGATCCCGTGACCATCACCCTGCCCCGGGGGCAGACCCCGGCCTTCGCGCTCGCGGTGGAGGAGCTCGGCGACGGCAGTGCCATGGCCGGAGTGGTCAAGGACGCGGGCGACGACCCGGACGTGACGCACGGCGCGACGGTGAGGGCCACCGTGCGGCAGCTCCCTCCGGGGTCCGGAGTGGTCTTCCGGGCCGGGCCCGGCGTGGGGACGGTGACGCTCCCGGGGCTGCCGCTCGACGTCGGTGAGCCCGCGATCAACCCCGTGCCCCGCCAGATGATGCGGGACCACGTGGCGCGGGTGGCGTCCGACCACGGGGGCACCGGCGACGTGGAGATCACGGTCTCGGTGGACGACGGCGAAGAGATCGCACGTTTCACGTGGAACATTCGCCTGGGCATCCTGGGCGGCCTCTCGATCCTGGGCACGACGGGCGTCGTGGTGCCGTACTCCTGCTCGGCCTGGATCGACTCGATCCGCCGCGGGGTGGACGTCGCCCGGGCGGCCGGGCACACCCATGTGGCGGGGTGCACGGGCTCGACCTCGGAGAAGACGGTGGTGACCGAGTACGGGCTGCCGGAGATCGCCCTCCTGGACATGGGGGACTTCGCGGGGGCGGTACTGAAGTACGTGCGCCGGCATCCGGTGGAGCGGCTGACGGTCTGCGGCGGGTTCGCCAAGCTGTCCAAGCTCGCCGCGGGCCATCTGGACCTGCACTCGGGCCGCTCCCAGGTCGACAAGATCTTCCTGGCCGGGCTGGCACGGCAGGGCGGCGCGAGCGAGGCGCTGGCGGCCGAGATCGAGGTCGCCAACACCGGCCTGGCCGCGCTGCAGCTCTGCGCGGCGGCCGGTGTGCCGCTGGGCGACCTGGTGGCCGTGGCCGCCCGGGACCAGGCGCTGTCCGTGCTGCGGGGAGCGCCCGTGGCGGTGGACGTGATCTGCATCGACCGGGCGGGGACGGTGGTGGGGCGGAGCGAGGTGCGGTGACCGGGAGCCGTGAGCCCCCAGCACCCGCCGTACAGGCCCGGGTCAGCAGGTGTGGCGGTCCCGGGCAGGGGAGTAGAGGTGGCTGTCGCGGAACTGCTCCGCACCCAGCGTCCGGCCCACCATGATCACCGCGGTCCGGATCACTCCCGCCTCCTTGACCTGCTCCGCGATGGAGTCCAGTGAGCCGCGCAGGATGATCTGGTCCGGGCGCGAGGCCATGGCCACCACGGCGGCAGGGCAGTCGGCCCCGTAGTGCGGCAGCAGCTCGTCGACCACCCGGTCCACGTACCGCGCCGCGAGGTGCAGCACGATCAGCGCGCCGCTGCGGCCCAGCGTGGCCAGGTCCTCACCCTCGGGCATCGCGGTGGCGCGCTGGGCGATCCGGGTGAGGATGACGGTCTGGCCGACCGTGGGCACCGTCAACTCCCGCTTCAGCGCAGCGGCCGCCGCGGCGAAAGCGGGCACCCCGGGCACCACGTCGTACGGCACGCCCGCCTCGTCGAGCCGCCGCATCTGCTCGTTGACCGCGCTGAAGACCGAGGGGTCGCCCGAGTGCAGCCGGGCGACGTCGTGACCGTCGGCGTGGGCACGGACCAGTTCGGCGGTGATCTGGTCGATGTCCAGGTCGGCGGTGTCCACCAGCCGGGCGTCCGGCGGGCATTCGGCAAGCAGCTCGCGCGGCACCAGGCTGCCCGCGTACAGGCAGACCGGACTGGCGGCGAGAATGCGCGCGCCGCGCACCGTGATCAGGTCTGCGGCGCCGGGGCCCGCACCGATGAAGTGCACGGTCATCTGTTGTCTCCTGAAGCGTGTGTGTCGGGCGAGGCTTTGCGTACGGACCACTGCGTCACGGGCATCGCCTGGCGCCACCCGGTGAACCCGCCGACCGGCACCGCGTGGGCCACCGCGAGCCGCACCAGGTCGCCGCCGTGCACCCGGTAACGCTCGGCGAGCAGCGCCTCCGACTCCAGCGTGACCGTGTTGGCGACCAGTCGGCCGCCCGGAGGCAGCGCGTCCCAGCAGGCGTCGAGCAGGCCGGGCACCGTGAGCCCGCCGCCGATGAACACGGCGTCGGGGACGGGCAGTCCGGCCAGGGCGTCCGGCGCCCGGCCGGTGACCACGCGCAGGGCGGGAACGCCGAGCCGGTCCGCGTTGCGGGCGATGCGCCGGGCGCGCACCGGGTCGCGCTCCACGGTCACCGCACGGCAGGACGGATGGGTCCGCAGCCATTCGACGGCGATCGATCCGGAGCCGCCGCCGATGTCCCAGAGGAATTCGCCGGGCGCGGGCGCGAGCACGCCGAGCGTGGCGGCCCGTACATGGCGCTTCGTCAGCTGGCCGTCGTGCTCGTACGCCTCGTCGGGCAGACCCGGTACGGCGCCGATGCGCAGGGCGTCCGGCGTGGAGCGGCACTCGACGGCGATGACGTTGAGGGGGTCGCCCGGCTCCCGCGCCCAGGTGTCCGCGGTGCCGTCCACGCAGTCCTCGCGCTCGCCGCCGAGCTGTTCGAGCACCCGCATCCGGCTGGGCCCGAAGCCGTGTTCCCGCAACAGGGCGGCCACGGCTGCGGGAGTGGCGGCGTCCGCGCTGAGGACGAGCAGCCGGCGTCCGTCGTACAGGGCGGCGGCCAGCCGGGCCGTGGGACGGCCCACCAGGGTGACGACCTCGGTGTCCTCCAGCGGCCAGCCGAGCCGGGCGCAGGCGTAGGAGGTCGACGACGGGTGCGGCAGGACGTGCAGCGCCCCCGGGCCGAGCTCCTCGGTGAGTGCCCGGCCGATGCCGTAGAACATGGGGTCGCCGCTGGCCAGTACGGCGATCCGGTTCCCCTCGTGGGCGGCGAGCAGGCCGCGAACGGCGGGCCGCAGCGGCGACGGCCAGGGCACGCGCCGGCCCTCGCAGCCGGGCGGGAGCAGCCGCAACTGGCGCTCACCGCCGATCAGTACCTCGGCGTCCAGGAGCGCGGAGCGTGCCGTGTCCGGCAGGCCGGCCCATCCGTCGGCGCCGATGCCCACCACGCTCACGACACGCGCGTCGGACGAGAGCTTCGGGGCGGGTGGTTCGGATGGTGCGGGGGACACGGCCGTACCTCGGTGTTCGGGGGATGACGCTGCCGAACTCTACTGTCCGGTCCGGTCCGCGGCCCGGCCAGGTCGGGTGACCGGCCACCGGGATCCCCCGGGGCACCCGGGGGGCAGCCCCACCCCCAACCGGCCTGGTCACCCCATGCCGTCGGGCGCGCGGATCCACGAGTGTGGAGCACGCCAGCACGGAGCATCCCCACCCGATGATGTCGAGGCCGCCATGACCACCAGCACCCTCCCGCGCACCACAGCACCGTCCACCGCCGACGCGCCCGGCGAACGGGCCCCGAGGACCGCGCCCACGACGGCGTTCCGGCGCGGCCCGTTCGCCGCTGCCACGTACCGGGAGATCGGTTACGCGCTGACCTCGCTGCCGATCGCCATCGGTGGATTCGTCCTCTCCGTGACCTTGTTCTCGCTCGGCGCCGGGCTCTCCCTCACGGTGCTCGGCCTGCCTGTCCTCGCCGCTCTGCTCGCCGCCGCTCGCGGCCTCGGTGCCGCCGAACGGCGACGGGCGGGCGCACTGCTCGGCCTGGACGCCACGGCGCCGGCGGACATCCCCGCGGCCACGAGGCCCGGCTGGTGGGCCGGCGTCCAGGCCCGGCTGACGGACGCGGCGGGCTGGAAGGCGCTGCTCTTCCAGGTCGTCATGTTCCCGTGGCGGGTGGCGAGCTTCTGCCTGACGCTGACCTTCCTGATCACCGGATGGACGGTCGCGCTCTACCCGCTCTACGCCTGGGTCTTTCCCCGGTACGTGGGCTGGTCCGGGTACCAGGTCTTCGACTACACCTCGGACGGCGTCCGCCACCAGTACTACCTCTCCTCCCCCCTCCAGATCGCCGCGGCCTCGCTCCTCGGCCTCGTGATCGTCTTCCTCACCCCGAAGCTCGTGCACGCCCTGACGAGTGTCGACCGCGCGGCGGTGCGTTCGCTGCTCGGCCGGAACCGGCCGCTGTAGGGCACAGCGCGCCTGCCGCCGGACCGCACCTGCTGGAGTGATTGCGGAAAGTCTGCCGCGTGGTGTCGAGAACCCGCCCGCGGCTCCGACGTCCCCTGTGAGAGTTGCCCACAAGGGGCAGCGCAGCCGCCGAGGGAGCGAATCATGAAGTACCTGGTGATGGTGCAGGGATCTCAGGCCGACTACGAGGCGATGCGCGGCAAGGCGTCCGCGAGCAGCCCGGCCTGGAACGAGAAGGACGTGAAGGCGATGTTCGCCTTCATGGAAGGACTCAACAACGACCTCGCCGAGACCGGCGAGATGGTGGACGGCCAGGGACTGGTCGAACCCGCGAAGACCCGTTTCGTGAGCGCGGGCGCCGACGGACAGCCGGTGATCTCCGACGGTCCGTACGGGGAGACCAAGGAGCTCCTCGCCGGGTACTGGGTGCTCGACTGCGAGAGCCTGGAGCGGGTGACCGAGATCGCGGCACGCATCGCGCTCTGTCCGCAGCCCGAGGGCGCTCCCGAGTACCCCGTGGTCATCCGCCCGATCGACTCGGGCGGATGCTGAGGAACCGCCTGGTCAGAGGTGACGAGTGGACCGTAGGACGACGGAGATCGAGGACCTGCTGCGCCGGCACGCGCCGCAGGTCCTCGGCGCGCTCGTGCGCCGGTACGGACACTTCGACGCCGCCGAGGACTCCGTACAGGAGGCACTCCTCGCGGCAGCGCAGCAGTGGCCGGAGCAGGGGCTGCCGGACAACCCGCGCGGCTGGCTCATCAGGATCGCGTCCCGGCGGCTGACCGACCAGCTGCGCAGCGACTCCGCCCGGCACCGGCGCGAGAGGACGGCGGCAGCGCTCACCCCGCGGGACGCGTTCACCGCACCGCCGCCCGGGGAGAGCCGGGCACCGTCCGAGGACGACACCCTCACCCTGCTCTTCCTCTGCTGCCACCCGGAGCTGACTCCCGCCGCCCAGGTCGCGCTCACCCTGCGCGCCGTCGGCGGCCTCACCACGGCCGAGATCGCCCGGGCCCACCTGGTGACCGAGGCGACGATGGCCCAGAGGATCAGCCGGGCGAAACAGAGGATCCGGGGAACCCCGTTCCGCCGGCCCGGGCCCGCCGACCGCGATCTGCGGCTCGCCGCCGTGCTCCAGGTGCTCTACCTGATCTTCAACGAGGGGTACACGGCGACCTCCGGCAGTGACCTGCACCGCGCGGACCTCGCCCGCGAGGCGATCCGGCTGACCCGTTCCGTACGGGGGCTCCTGCCCCGGGAGGGCCGCGTGGCCGGACTGCTGGCGCTGATGCTGCTCACCGAGGCCCGCAGCGCGGCCCGCAGCGGCCCGGACGGTGAGCTGATCCCGCTCGACGAGCAGGACCGCACCCGCTGGGACCGTGCCGCGATCGCGGAGGGCGCCGCCCTGGTGGAGGAGGCGCTGTCCGAGGGACCTGCCGGGGCCTACCAGCTGCAGGCGGCGATCGCGGCACTGCACTGCGAGGCGGAGCGCGCCGAGGACACCGACTGGCCGCAGATCCTCGCCCTGTACGACATCCTCGTGGCCCGCGCCCCGGACCCCATGGCCGGGCTCGGCCGCGCGGTGGCCGTCGCCATGGTGCACGGCCCCCGGGCCGGGCTGGCGGAAGTGGACGCGCTGAGCGACCGGCTGGCCGGTAACCACCGGCTGGACGCCGTACGGGCCCATCTGCTGGAGAGGGCCGGAGACCGCGACGGGGCACGGGCGGCCTACCGGCTGGCCGCCGACCGCACCCTCAGCGCACCGGAGGTCCGCTACCTGCAGATGCGCGCGGACCGCCTGCGGCCCTGAAGCCCTGCGGCCCGCCACCGCCGACCCTCAGCCCCGGCGCTCGCGCTCCTCTAGCCATTCCACGAACGTCGTCGTGCCCGTCACGTCCGGCCGGTCCGTGGTCAGCGCACCCGACCGGACAGCCCTGCCCACCGCGCCCGGCAGTGCCAACGGCACCATCCGCGCGCGGCTGCCGGTGACCGAACGCCACTGCCGGGCGAGGTCCCGGACGTCGGCGGTCTCGGGTCCGGCCACCTCGATACGGCCGCGGAGCGCGGGTCCCCCGGCGGCATCGGCCACCGCCAAGGCCACCTCCGCGGACGCCACGGTCCGCAGGGGCATCCTGGGCAGGACCAGCACTCCGAAGCGGGCCATGGACGTGAACAGCCCGGCCACCAGTTCGTGGAACTGCGTCGCCCGCACCAGGGTCCAGTCCACCGGCCCCGCCTCCACCACCCGCTCCTGCGCGGCCTTCGCCCTGTAGTAGCCGAAGGGGACGCGCTCGCAGCCGACGATGGAGACGCAGACGTGGTGGCGGACCCCGGCGGCCTCCTCGGCGGCCAGCAGGCGCCGCGAACCGTCGACGAGCGTTCGCGCCGCCCCCTTCGGAGAGGTGCTGTTACTGGCGTCCACCACGACGTCACAGCCGGCCAGCGCCCTGTCCAGGCCCTCCCCCGTGGTCAGGTCGACGCGGTACTCCCGCGAGCGACGGCTGAGGACCCGCACCTGGTGGCCGCGCGAGCGCAGCGTGCCTGCGACCCCCCGGCCGAGCGTCCCGGTTCCGCCGGCGACGGCAATGGTCAGCTTCTCTTCGGCGTTCATGCCCCGAGAACGAACGGCGCTCCGGGAAGGTGACGTCCCCACTCCCCGGATGCCCCCTGGCTCCCCGCCCGGCCTCCCGGGGCTCCCCGCCCGGCATCGCTGGACTCGCCGATCCCCGCCGCTCTCGCGATCATCGAAGATATGACCAAGAGCAACGACGGCAAGGACTTCACGGTGCGGATCGCCCAGCAGTCCGACGCGGACGAGCTCCTCGGGCGCAGTCCGCTCGCAGCCCTCGTCGGCATGCTGCTGGACCAGCAGGTTCCCATGGAATGGGCGTTCACCGGCCCGTACACCCTGGCCGGGCGCATGGGCTCGGACGATCTGGACGCGCACGAGATCGCCGCCTACGACCCGGAGGCGTTCACCGAGCTCTTCACCTCCAAACCCGCCCTGCACCGCTATCCCGGCTCCATGGCCAAGCGGGTGCAGCAACTGTGCCAGTTCCTGGTGGCGGAGTACGGCGGAGAGGCGAGCGCGGTCTGGGAGGGCGCCGGGACGGGCGCCGAACTGCTGAAACGCCTCAACGCGCTGCCCGGGTTCGGCACCCAGAAGGCGCAGATCTTCCTGGCTCTGCTCGGCAAGCAGTTCGATGTCCGCCCGACCGGATGGCGGGAGGCCGCGGGTCCCTACGGGGAGGCGGACTCGCACCGCTCCGTCGCCGACATCACCGGACCCGACTCGCTCGCCGAGGTGCGTGCGTACAAGCAGGAAGCGAAGGCGGCGGCCAGAGCGGCGAAGGCGACGGGACGGGCCAAGTGATCACGAACGAGCCACACAAGCGATCACAACCGGCCTCTGCGGTTCACAGATGCCGGACCACTCGCTAGCTTTCACGCACATCCGTTCGCATCGGAAGGACTCCTGTGCACGCAACTCGTCGCAGAGCCATGGCGGTTGTGGCCGCCACCGCCCTGGCCACACCGCTCCTCCTCGCCGCGTCCCCGCACCACGGCCACGCGTCCCACGACCCGGCCAAGGATGCCGCCAAGCTGTCGCGGACCCTGGTCAAGAACTCGTCCGCGAAGGACGCCCACCGGCACCTGGAGCAGTTCCAGGCGATAGCCGACTCGGCGGACGGCCACCGCGCGGCCGGCTCGCTGGGCCACGACGCCTCCGCCGCCTACGTCTACCGGCAGCTCCAGAAGGCCGGTTACGAGGTCGGCTACCAGGCCTTCGACTTCGTCTACACCGAGACGCTGGCCGAGAAGCTCTCCGTGGTCTCACCCACGCCCCGTGATATCTCCATCAAGGCGATGACGTACACGAAGTCCACGAAGGAGGGCGGGATCCGAGCGGCCCTCGTCGCCGTTCCCGCCGACGACACCACCGGCTGCGAGGCAGCCGACTACGCCTCCGCGACCTTCACCGGCAAGATCGCGCTGATCAAGCGCGGCGGCTGCTCCTTCGCCGTGAAGCAGGCTGCGGCAGGCGACGCGGGCGCTGCCGGCGCGGTGATCTACAACAACACCGAAGGCGTGCTCTCCGGCACCCTCGGGGACGTCGAGTCGGGGAAGATACCCACCGGCGGACTCCTCCAGGCAGAGGGCGAGAAGCTCGTCGCGGACCTGGCCAAGGGCGAGGTGACGGTCGACTTCGAGATCCGCGAGTTCCAGGAGGAGCGCACCACCCGCAACGTCGTCGCGGAGACCCGCCGCGGGAACCCGGCGAAGACCGTCATGCTCGGCGCGCACCTCGACTCGGTCACCGACGGCCCCGGGATCAACGACAACGGATCCGGCTCGGCCGGACTCCTCGAAGTCGCCCTGGAACTCGCCAAGTCGCACAAGCAGCCCGCCAACAAGGTGCGGTTCGCCTGGTGGTCGGCGGAGGAGAACGGCCTGCTGGGCTCGGAGGCGTACGTCACGAAGCTCTCCGAGGAGCAGCGCAAGCAGGTCGCGCTGTACCTCAACTTCGACATGATCGCCTCGCCGAACGGTGTGCAGTTCGTCTTCGACGGCGACAACTCCGACAACGTCGGCGAGGGCCCCGGCCCCGAGGGCTCCGCCCAACTGGAGCGTGACATCAACCAGTTCCTGGACGGGAAGGCCAAGCCCCACACCGGCACGGACTTCACCGGACGCTCCGACTACGGGCCGTTCATCGAAGCCGGCATCCCGTCCGGCGGTACGGACACGGGCGCCGAGGGCATCAAGACGGCCGACCAGGCGAAGACGTTCGGCGGCACGGCCGGCATCGCGTACGACCCGTGCTACCACGCGGCCTGCGACGACCTGGACAACATCGACATGGCTCACTTCGACACCAACATCGATGTGATCGCCAACGCCGTGGGCACCTACGCCTACGACCTGCGCTCCCTGACCCGCCCGGTCCCGCCGGCCCCCAGCACCGGTGAGCCCGGCAGCGGCGGCGGACTGCGCGAGGGACACGCGCACGGCGTCACCGAGTAACCCGGACCGCTCCCTCACGCCGCAGGCGCCGAGCCCCGCTCACCGCCTGCGGCGTGACGTACCGAAGAGCGACCGCGAGATCTCCCGCCCGACCTGCGTTCCCACGCTCCGGGCCAGGGACTTGAACATGCTGCTCCCCACCACCTGCCGGACCAGCGAACCCTCTTCCTTCCGCTCCTCGGGGGCCTGCTTCGACTCCCCGGGCGCCGACGTCACGGCCTCCTCCACGGCCGCGCGGTCCGCCGCGTCCCGGTCGGCCCGCGCGGACTCCTCCTGGCCGGCCGCGAGCTTCTCGTACGCGGACTCACGGTCCACGGCCTCGGCGTAACGCCCGTACAGCGAGGACCCCTTGACCGCCCGCTCCAGCGCGTCCGCCGGCACCGGTCCCATCAGTGACTGCGGCGCCCGCAGCCGGGTCGCCGCCACCGGGGTGGGCGCGCCCCTCTCGCTCAGCACCGTGATCACGGCCTCGCCCGTACCCAGTCCGGTCAGCAGCTCCTCCAGGTCGTACGGGGAGTCGGGGAAGGTCTTCACCGTCGCCCGCAGCGCCTTCGCGTCGTCCGGGGTGAAGGCGCGCAGCGCGTGCTGCACCCGGTTGCCGAGCTGGCCCAGCACCTCGGCGGGGACATCCTTCGGTGTCTGCGTGACGAAGAAGATCCCGACTCCTTTCGAGCGAATCAGCCGCACCGTCTGTGTGATCGCGTCCAGGAACGCCTTGGACGCGTCGTCGAACAGCAGATGCGCCTCGTCGAAGAAGAAGACCAGCTTGGGCCGGTCGGGGTCGCCGACCTCCGGCAGATCGTGGAAGAGGTCGGCGAGCAGCCACATGAGGAACGTCGAGAAGAGCTGCGGCTTGTCCTGTACGGCCGCCAGTTCGAGTACGGAGACCACCCCCCGCCCGTCGGGTGCCTGCCGGAGGAACTCGGCCGTATCGAACTCCGGCTCCCCGAAGAAGTCGCCCGCGCCCTGCTGTTCGAAGGCGGTGACCGAGCGCAGGATCACCCCGGCCGTGGCGGTGGAGAGCCCGCCGATGCCCTTCAGTTCGGCCTTTCCGGTGTCCGAGACGAGGAAGGCGACAACGGCCCGCAGGTCCTTGAGGTCGACCAGCTCCAGGCCCTTGGAGTCCGCGTAGTGGAAGATCAGCCCGAGCGACTGCTCCTGCGTGCGGTTGAGCTGGAGGACCTTCGAGAGCAGGACCGGACCGAAGCTGGTGACCGTCGCACGCAGCGGGATGCCGGACCCGATGCCGCCGAGCGCGTAGAACTCGCTCGGGAATCCGGCCGCCGTCCACTCCTGTCCGACCTGCCCGGCCCGCTCGCTCACCTTCTCGCCGGGCTGCCCGGGGGCGGAGATGCCGGAAACGTCGCCCTTGATGTCGGCGAGGAAGACCGGCACCCCGTTCGCCGACAGCTGCTCGGCGATCAGCTGGAGGGTCTTGGTCTTCCCGGTGCCCGTGGCGCCCGCCACGAGGCCGTGCCGGTTGAGCATGCCCAGCGGGATACGGATCCGCGCACCGGGAAGGGCCGCACCGTCCCAGAGGAGCGCGCCGAGTTCGAGTGCGGCACCGGAGACCGCGTACCCGTCGGCGATGTCCTGAGCCTGCTGCGGCAGTGCGCCCCCGCTCTCGCTCCCACTCATGACAGCCCCTGTTCCGGTTTCACCCGATTCATTGCGGTTTGCCAAGCATCGCAGTCCCGTCCCGTGGCTGCGCCCGGACGCCCTTGCCCGGTAGGCTTTCCGTGTGATCTTCAAGCGCATCGGAAATGGGCGGCCATATCCTGACCACGGCCGGGAAAGCACCCGGCAGTGGGCGGATGTAGCGCCGCGCCCGGTCCGCCTCGACCAGCTCGTGACCACCAAGGGACAGCTGGACCTCGAGACCCTGCTCGCCGAGGACTCCACGTTCTACGGCGACCTGTTCGCGCACGTCGTGAAGTGGCAGGGCGACCTCTACCTCGAGGACGGACTGCACCGCGCCGTGCGCGCCGCACTGCAGCAGCGCCAGGTGCTGCACGCACGCGTCCTCGAACTCGGCTGACCGCGCCACTCCCACCCGTGGCCCATTTCGGGCCTTTCGAGTGCTTTTATGCACATACGGGTGCCATCTGTTGATCGTTTAGTAGGCATCATCACCAGGTCGCACTACGCTGCGCCCATGAGCATGCTGACCCCTCCCGGCATGGGCGGAAAGTACCGCATCACGGGCAACACCTACCCGCGCATGCGCCGCCCCCGTCATCGCCGCAGGCTCGTCCTGTCGGCCGTCGCTGCCGTTGCGGCCCTCGGCCTGGCCGGATGGGGCACGCTGCAGCTCATCGACGTCTTCACCGGTGGCGACGGACAGGCGAACGCGGCCGAGCGCACGAAGGCCTGCCCCTCACCGACCGCTTCGGCACCCGCCAGGGCGCTCCCGAAGCCGGCCGCCATCAAGGTCAACATCTACAACGCGACGCCGCGCAGCGGGCTGGCCAAGGCCGCCGCCGACGAACTGAAGAAGCGCGGCTTCACCATCGGCAAGGTCGGCAACGCCACGGCCGCGTACGACAAGAAGGTGCCGGGCACCGCACTGCTGCTCGGCGCCCCGACGGCGGCGAACGGCTCCTTCCCGGTGCTCGGCACGCAGCTGCCCGGGATCGTGCAGAAGACCGACGCCCGCCGGACGGCGGACGTCGATCTGATCATCGGTACGAAGTTCACGGCGTTCAGCCCGCCCGCGGCGGCCGCTTCCGCGCTCACCGCCCTGACGAAGCCCGCCCCGGCTCCGTCCTCCTGCCGATAGCCGGGCGGCCCCGTCAGTCGACGGTGCCGTACATCCGGTCGCCGGCGTCGCCGAGCCCCGGCACGATGTAGCCGTTCTCGTTGAGCCGCTCGTCGACCGAGGCGGTGACCACCGTCACCGGCGCGCCGGCCAGCTCGCGCTCCATGACCTCGACGCCCTCGGGCGCCGCGAGCAGCACGACCGCGGTGACGTCGTCCGCGCCGCGCTTGATCAGCTCCCTGATGGCCGCGACGAGCGTGCCGCCGGTGGCCAGCATCGGGTCCAGGACGTAGACCTGACGACCGGAGAGGTCCTCGGGCATCCGCGTCGCGTACGTCTCCGCCTGGAGCGTCTCCTCGTTGCGGATCATGCCCAGGAAGCCGACCTCGGCGGTCGGGAGCAGCCGCACCATGCCGTCCAGCATGCCGAGACCGGCACGCAGGATCGGCACGACCAGGGGCCGCGGGTACGACAGCTTCACGCCGGTCGTGGCGGTCACCGGGGTCTCGATGTCGACCTGCTCGGTCCGCACATCCCTGGTGGCCTCGTACGCGAGGAGGGTGACCAGCTCGTCGGCGAGCCGCCGGAAGGTCGGGGAGTCGGTGCGCTTGTCGCGCAGCGTGGTGAGTTTGTGCGCGACCAGCGGGTGGTCGACGACGTGGATCCGCATGCCGTCAACAGTAGCCGGGCCCCGGGCGGGCTTCCCGCACGTCTGCACTGGCATCAAGCACCTGTTCGGGGGGAAGGTGGGGGCATACGGACCCAGGCTTGGGGTGGTGTGTCGATTGCCCGACGGGGAGCAGCGGAAACAGCGGCAGGCCGGACGCGACGCGCGCGACCTGCCCGACGTGCAGGAGAACGTGCCGGACGCGCAGGAGAGTGACGCGGCGCGCCGGAGGCGCCGGGTCCAGTTCCTCCGTGAGCTCCATGAGGCGAAGCAGCTCCGCGACCGGGTCCAACCGCGCCGCGCCCGCGCGGCCCGTATGCGCCAACAGATGCGGATGCGCACGTTCCGCTGGTGACCGCCCGCCGTCCGGACCTCCGCGCCCTTCGCCGGATGCCCGCGAGGAGCCCCCCGCCGAGCAGGCACTCCCGGAACTCATGGCCGACGCAACGGTCGAAGACGTCTCGCTTCGCGCTCGTTTCTGCCACGATGCCGATTGGGCGGGGCCCAGAGCAGCCGGAAGACCGTCTGCCCTCCCGTCGGACCGATTCACCTATGACCAGTGGGAGAGTCACGGTGTACTTCGCCGCACTGCTCGCGCGCACCGAAGACGGGTGGGAAGCGAGCGATACAGAGCTCGACGATGTGGAAACCCTGTCCGACCTGACAGATCTGGCCCGAGAGGCCTCGGTGGACGAGGACACGGTCCTGGTCTACATCGAGCAGGAGGACGCCTGGTTCGGCGTCGTCCGGGTGGACGGTGAGGAGGACCCCCGTATCTACATCTCGGACGCGTCCGCCGCCGCCCGCTCCTCGTACGGGGAGATCCTGCTCACCGATGAACTGCTCGGCCGCGAACCGGGGGCCGACGACGAGATCGCCGCACTCGAGGAACTCGTGGACCTCGACGGTACGGAGGACGGCGAACCGGACGAAGCCAAGGACAGCGCCGACGGCCGGGCCGGCGCCGACGACCCCGACCCCGACCTGGACCACGACCCCGACGCCGTACCGGCGGGGCCGCTCGGAGATATCGGGGTCCTCGCCGACCTCGGGCTGTCCGAGAAGCAGTTGCTGACCCTGCGCACCGACGCGCTGGTGGAGATCGCGGACGCGCTCGGCGCGGCCGAGGTCCTGGAGACCGTCCGTTAGGGTCCGCGGGTGAACGCACCACCACCCCCGCCCTCCTCACCGCCTGTCCCCGATCCCGTACGGGACCCGTGGCAGGCACCCATGCGCCATGCCCTGGACGAGGCCGCGCAGGCGGCGCTGGCCGGCGATGTGCCGGTCGGCGCCGTTGTCCTGGGTCCGGACGGCGCCCTGCTCGCCACCGGCCACAACGAGCGCGAGGCGACGGGCGACCCGACCGCGCACGCCGAGGTCCTCGCGCTGCGCCGCGCGGCCGCCGTTCTCGGCGCCTGGCGGCTGACCGGCTGCACTCTGGTGGTCACCCTGGAGCCCTGCACCATGTGCGCGGGCGCCCTCGTACAGTCCCGGATCGGCCGCGTCGTCTACGGAGCCCGGGACGAGAAGGCCGGCGCCGCCGGTTCGCTCTGGGACGTCGTACGGGACCGCCGGCTCAACCACCGCCCCGAGGTGATCCACGGGGTGCTGGAGGACGCCTGCGCGGCCCAGCTGACGGCCTTCTTCCGCGAGCGCTGACCCTGCCGCGCACGCGCTCCGGCCGGGCGGCGGGAATCTGATTTCGAACCATGGCCCGGGATGGTCTAAGCTCTCTCTCGGTAGCGTGTCCGAGCGGCCGAAGGAGCTCGCCTCGAAAGCGAGTGTGGGGAAACTCACCGAGGGTTCAAATCCCTCCGCTACCGCTCTTACGAAGGGCCCGGCGCAGTGCGCCGGGCCCTTCGGGCGTTCCTCGCGCAGGACATGACTGTGGCCCCGGCTCGCAAGCCGGGGCCACAGTCATGCCGTGCGTCAGGTTCGAGGTCGGGGGAAGCGGCATCGGGGGGACAAGCCGCTTCCCCCGGTGAGAACAGGGACCAGGGGGCCCTCGCCGCGGTCAGGGGGGAATCTCGCGGTGTGGACCCCGGAGAGGTCCTGTTCCTCGGCCCGCACGTTTCGGTTGCATACGGCGGGCTCGCTTCCCATCGTGCCTCCTGGCAGAAGCCGCAGCCGGGGGCAAAGGGCCCGGATCGGAGGGTCCTTCGTCCTTAAAGACCGCATCAGTGATCGGAAACTGCCATCGGATACGGCCATACGTGCGGCTAGAATCACCCGACTGCACAGGTGATCGAAAGGGAGAGGCGGGACTGTGGTGCAAGCGAAGAAGATCGCGCTCTACTTGATTGTGGTCTTCGTGCTGTACACGATCATCACGTCTCCCGCCCGGGCCGCCGATCTCGTCCAAGTCGGGTTCGAAGGCGTGTCGAGCGCCGCACAGGGCGTCGGGGACTTCATGTCCGAGCTCGTGAAGTAGGAGAACCCCCATGATCCGCCACCTGGTCCTGTTCAAGCTGAACGACGGCGTGGAACGCGACGAACCGCGGGTCGTCGCGGGCGTACAGGCCTTCCGGGAGCTCGAGGGGACGATCCCCGAGCTGGAGTTCTGGGAGTGCGCCTGGAACATCACCGACCGGCCGATCGCGTACGACTTCGCCATCAACTCGGCGGTCGCGGACGAGGACTCCCTGAAGCGCTACATCGAGCACCCGGCACATCAGGCGGCTGCCGGACAGTGGCGCGAATTCGCCACTTGGGTGATTGCCGACTACCCCTTCTGACGCGTTCCCGCCTTTCGGCCCTTCGGGCCCCTCACCTTTCAGGAGAGGGGCTTTTCGGCATGTTTAAACCGAATCGCGCTCAACACGACTCTTTGCGGTGCTTGCACACAGTGGACATGTCTTGTGATGCTATGACCGCTTTTGACGGATGAGTTGACCGTAGTTGACCGCAAAGGGGTGGCGACACCGTGCCGGCCAGTACAGCGCCTCAAGTCCCGCCCCAGAACGTCCAGACGGACGACATCCAGACCGAGACGCCCGATCCCTCCACGCCCACCAGAACCCGGGGCGCGGACACCAGGGCGCTCACCCAGGTGCTGTTCGGCCGGCTCAAGGGCCTCGAACCGGGCACCTCGGAACACCGCAGGGTGCGCGCCGCCCTGATCGAGGCGAACCTGCCCCTCGTGCGGTACGCCGCGGCCCGCTTCCGCAGCCGCAACGAGCCGATGGAGGACGTCGTCCAGGTCGGCACGATCGGCCTCATCAACGCCATCGACCGATTCGACCCGGAACGCGGCGTCCAGTTCCCGACGTTCGCCATGCCCACCGTGGTCGGGGAGATCAAGCGCTACTTCCGCGACAACGTCCGGACCGTCCACGTCCCGCGGCGGCTGCACGAGCTCTGGGTCCAGGTCACCGGCGCCACCGAGGATCTGACGACCGCTCACGGCCGCTCACCCACGACCGGTGAGATCGCCGAGCGGCTGAAGATCTCCGAGGACGAGGTGCTCGCCTGCATCGAGGCGGGCCGCTCCTACCACGCGACCTCCCTGGAGGCCGCCCAGGAGGGCGACGGCCTGCCGGGGCTCCTGGACCGGCTCGGCTACGAGGACCCGGCACTCGCCGGGGTCGAACACCGTGATCTGGTACGGCACCTGCTCGTCCAGCTGCCGGAGCGCGAGCAGCGGATCCTGCTCCTGCGCTACTACAACAATCTGACCCAGTCCCAGATCAGCGCCGAACTCGGTGTCTCCCAGATGCATGTGTCAAGGCTCCTGGCCAGAAGTTTTGCCCGTCTGAGATCCGCAAACAGGATCGAGGCGTAACCGGAACGGGTAGATCGCACGGAGACCGGTTCCGGCGGCACAAAAGCCGTACACCCCCTGTTTCCAGGGCAGTTCTGGCGCTGACTTGTCGACATGTCACTACAGCGTGTTGCCGACATGTGACATTCTGCTGGAACCGCGTTTGCCGCAGCCCTACCTCCGGTATTCAGGTGGAGGCTGCGTTCCTCCGATGGTCGTGGCCACCGCGACCGTCCGCGACCTCAAGGGGGTGGCATGTCCGCAGAACAGGGCAGCTCGAAGGTGCTCACGCTCACGAAGAGCGCACCAGCACCTGCCGTGCTCACCAGCTCATCGGAAGCCATCGACACCCGCACTCTGTCCCGCTCCCTGTTCCTGCGGCTCGCCGCGCTGGGTCCCGCATCGGGTCCCGACGGAACGGACAGTCCGGAGCGGACCTATGTGCGGGACACACTCATCGAGCTCAACCTCCCGCTCGTGCGGTACGCGGCGGCGCGGTTCCGGAGCCGTAACGAACCCATGGAGGACATCGTCCAGGTCGGCACGATCGGCCTGATCAAGGCGATCGACCGGTTCGACTGCGAGCGGGGGGTGGAGTTCCCCACGTTCGCGATGCCGACCGTGGTGGGCGAGATCAAGCGCTTCTTCCGCGACACCTCGTGGTCGGTGCGGGTGCCGCGCCGGCTGCAGGAACTGCGGCTCGCCCTCACCAAGACCAGCGACGAGCTCGCCCAGAAGCTCGACCGCTCGCCGACCGTGCCCGAGCTCGCCAAGGCGCTCGGGGTCTCCGAGGAGGACGTGGTCGACGGCCTGGCCGTCGGCAACGCCTACACGGCCTCCTCGCTGGACTCCCCGTCCCCCGAGGACGACGGCGGCGAGGGCTCGCTGGCGGACCGCCTGGGCTACGAGGACGCGGCGCTGGAAGGCGTCGAGTACCGCGAGTCCCTGAAGCCGTTGCTGGCCAAACTCGCCCCGCGCGAGCGGCAGATCATCATGCTGCGCTTCTTCGCCAACATGACCCAGTCGCAGATCGGTGAGGAGGTCGGCATCTCGCAGATGCATGTCTCACGGCTGCTGACCCGGACGCTCACCCAGCTCAGGGAGGGGCTCATCGCGGACTGACCCTTGCGGGTCGGTGATTGACGGCGCATCAGCCGGTCCGGCGTGCGACACGACGCCGGACACGCGGCTCGACCGGCCGCCGGGGCACCTTGTTCACCGCCTCGGCGGCCGCGGTGTGCCCTGCGCCGTCGTGCCGGCCGGGCATGCGTCCGGCAAGGGCGCAGCGGGCGCCGCACCGCGCGCGGACGCGGCACGACGCCCCGGCCCTCCGGCGGGCATGCCGGAGGGCCGGGGCGTCACGCCGTGGGAAGTGACAGGGGCGTGACCTGAGCAGGGTCCCCGTCCGCGGGGACCGCGGTCAGCCGAGCGCGAGCCAGGCGACCGCGCCGAGGACGACGACGACCGCGACGACGATCGCGATCACCCCGGCCTTCGGCCCGGAAGACGTCGCGGCAGGCTGCTGCCTGCGCTGCGGCTCGCCCTCGTCGACGAAGGCGCGGAACATCTGCGTGCTGCCCGCCGGGTCGTGAGTGCCCTCGGGGCCCGGCTGCGGGGCGTGGGGGTTGTGTGCCATGGCCCAGGACACTAGCGAACTCAGGGGTGCCGCCCAACCCCCGGGTCCACAGCGGACGATGCCCGTCCAAGCCGTCCACGGCCTCTTCACCCGTCCACCGAAGCGCTCCGCACCGCCTCCACGGCCCCGTCCGGCCGCTTCCCGTGGAGATCCGGGCCGCTTCCCGTGAGGAGCGGCGCCGCTCGCGCCCTGTGCTGCGGAACACATCCGGCGCGGCTCACCTGCCCTGCGCTGCGGGCTTGACCGGGAGCCTACGGAGGCTTTTGCCTTCCTTTACTTCTGCAAGCCCCTTTTCGTTTGCCTGTAGCAACCAACAGCTTCTATCGTTGCCCTAAGCAACAAGATGACCCGGGAGAAATCTGGAGGACCGGTGGCCGCAAGGAGCCAGTACGAGGAACTGGCCCGCCAGCTCAGCGCCATCGGAGCCGTCAAAAGGGGCCTCGCCCGCATCCTGCCCGCAGAGTGCCCCGGTGGCTCGGCCGCCGTGCTGACCCTGCTGTCCCAGTACGGCGAGATGCGGATCACCAGGCTCACCGAACTTCTCGCCGTGAACATGTCGGTGACCAGCCGGCACGTCGCCCATGCCGTGGACAACGGCTGGATCGAACGGTTCCCGGACCCTGCGGACAAGCGGTCCCGCATCGTGCGGCTGACCCCCGCGGGCCACGACCTGCTGGGCGAGCTGTCCCGGCGGACCACGGAAATGTTCGCCCGCAACCTCCCCGACTGGTCCGACGAGGACGTCGGACAACTCAACACGTTGCTGTCCCGGCTGCGCGACAGCTTCTCCTGCCGCAGCCTCGTCGGCTGCGCCCCCGGGAAGCACAGCGGCGACTGCCGCACCGGGCACTCCGACGATTCGCACACCCGTACACCTGTGTAACAGAAGCAAAGACAAGGAACTCCATGGCTACGACCACACCGACCGGTGTGCGGGGCGGCCACGCCAAGCACGGGGCATCGGACGCCCCCGACGGCACGCCGATGACACACCGCCAGATCATGGAAGCGCTCACCGGGCTGCTGCTCGGCATGTTCGTCGCGATCCTGTCGTCGACCGTCGTTTCCAACGCCCTGCCGGAAATCATCTCCGACCTCGGCGGCGGCCAGAGCGCCTACACCTGGGTCGTCACGGCCTCGCTGCTGGCCATGACCGCCACCACCCCCTTGTGGGGCAAGCTCTCCGACCTGTTCAGCAAGAAGCTGCTGGTCCAGATAGCACTGATCATCTACGTGCTCGGCTCGGTCGTGGCCGGTCTGTCGACCAGCAGCGGCATGCTCATCGCCTGCCGTGTCGTGCAGGGCATCGGGGTCGGCGGTCTCTCCGCCCTCGCCCAGATCGTGATGGCCGCGATGATCTCCCCGCGCGAGCGCGGGCGCTACAGCGGCTACCTCGGCGCGGTCTTCGCCGTCGCCACCGTCGGCGGCCCGCTGCTCGGCGGCGTCATCACCGACACCAGCTGGATGGGCTGGCGCTGGTGCTTCTACGTGGGTGTGCCGTTCGCGGTCATCGCCCTGATCGTGCTGCAGAAGACCCTGAAGCTCCCGGTCGTCAAGCGCGAGGTCAAGGTCGACTGGTCGGGCGCGTTCTTCATCAGCGCCGCCGTCTCGCTGCTGCTGCTCTGGGTCACCTTCGCGGGCGACAAGTACGACTGGGTCTCGTGGCAGACCTATACGATGCTCGCCGGTGCGGTCCTGCTCACGCTGGTCTTCGTGCTCATCGAGTCCCGTGCCAGTGAGCCGATCATCCCGCTGCGCCTCTTCCGCAACCGGACCATCACCCTGGCCTCGATCGCCTCGCTGTTCGTCGGCATCGCGATGTTCGCGGGCACCGTCTTCTTCAGCCAGTACTTCCAGCTGGCGCGCGACAAGTCGCCGACCATGTCCGGCGTCATGACCATCCCGATGATCGCCGGGCTCTTCCTGTCGTCGACCGTCTCGGGCCAGATCATCACCAAGACGGGCCGCTGGAAGGCCTGGCTGGTCGCCGGTGGCTTCCTCGTCACCGCGGGCCTCGGGATGCTGGGCACCATCCGGTACGACACCGAGTACTGGCACATCGCCGTCTTCATGTTCGTGATGGGCCTCGGCATCGGCATGATGATGCAGAACCTGGTCCTCGCCACGCAGAACCAGGTCGCTCCCGCCGACCTCGGCGCGGCCAGCTCCGTCGTCACGTTCTTCCGTTCGCTCGGTGGCGCCATCGGCGTCTCCGCGCTGGGCGCCGTCATGGCCAACCGCGTCACCCACTACGTCAAGGACGGCCTGGCCGACCTCGGCCCCCAGGGCGCCGCATTCGGCCACGGCGGTACCGGCGGCGGGGGCATCCCCGACCTGGACAAGCTCCCCGCGCCGTTCCGCACCGTCATGGAGGTCGCCTACGGCCACGGCGTCGCCGACGTCTTCCTGTACGCCGCCCCGGCAGCGCTCGTCGCGTTCATCGTCACGATCTTCATCAAGGAGGTCGCGCTGAAGACGAACGCCGGCAACGACAAGGTCCCGGCAGGCGACGGGGCACCCGCCACGGAGGCCGCCGAGGCCACCACGGGCACCACCGCGCTCGTCGCCGAAGCAACGGCCGGGGTCACCTCGGTCGAGGCACCGGACGCCCCGGTCGTGACCGCGCACGGAACGCCCGTACGCGGAGTGGTGCGCGGCGCCGAGGGCGCGCCTGTCGCCCGGGCGGCCGTCACGCTGATCTCGCTGGGCGGCCGGCAGCTGGGGCGCTCCGTCGCCCAGGCCGACGGCGGCTACGTACTGGACGCGCCGGGCTCCGGCAGCTACGTCCTCATCGCGTCCGCCGACGGCTTCCAGCCGCAGGCATCCACCGTGGTCGTCGGCGAGGAGCCGCTCGCGTACGACATCCTGCTCGCCGGAACGAGCGGTCTCGCCGGGACCGTACGGAACGCCGAGGGCGGCACCCCGGTCCCGGGCGCGATGGTCGTCGTGACCGATGTGCGCGGCGACGTGCTGGCCACCGGTACCTCGGGCGACGCGGGCGACTTCACCTTCGGCGAGCTGATCCCCGGCACGGTGACCGTGGCCGTGACGGCCGCCGGCTTCCGTCCGCTGGCCCTGCCGGTGGAGATCGGCGGCCAGGGAGTCACCCGGGTCGACGCGGCACTGCGGTCCGGTGCGCTGGTCCAGGGTGTCGTACGGGCCGGCTCCGGCCGGGCCCCGCTGCCCGACGCCCGGGTCACCCTCATCGACGCGGCAGGCAACGTGGTCGCGGGTTCGACGACCGGGGAGGACGGGGCGTACGCCTTCACCGACCTGGACGCGGGCGAGTACTCGGTCATCGCGACGGGTTACCCGCCGGTGGCCACCGCACTGACCGTGACGGGTGGCGGAGTCGACGGCCACGACATCGAGCTCGCCCACCCGGGGCAGTAGACACGGAAGATCCACAAAGACCTCTGGCGGAACAGCACTTCGAGCGGAGAGGCTGTGGCCGCCGGCGGAAAAGGGCCCCGTGGTGGGGACGGCAGGCAGGGGACGGCCTGCCGTCCCCGCCCGGGGCCCGACTCATTGAGTCACTGAGCAACTGAGTGATGGAGCAAGGAGAGAGCACAGATGGGACTTCGCGCACAGGTACGGACGCGGGACGGCTGGGCGGTCCAGCACGCGGTCATCACGGTGACCGACATGACGGGCGCCCAGGTGCTCCGGGCCGCGGCGGACGAGAACGGTTCCGTCCGTACCGACGACCGCCTGCAGGCCGGCGCGTACACGGTGATCGTCACAGCGGTCGGCTACGCGCCCGCCGCCTCCACCGCGCTCGTCACGGCCAGTGGCCGGGTCGAGGCCGGCACCGTGGTGCTCGCCCGGCAGGGCGGTGTGGAGCTGCCGCCGCCGGGCACCTGGTCGCTGGACCCGGTGCACTCCTCGGTGGCCGCGGTCGCGCAGCACCTGGGAATCTCCAGCGTGCACGGCCGGTTCACCGAATTCGGCGGCCGGATCGAGATCGCGCAGGACGTCCAGCGCTCCCGGGTGGAGGCCTTCATCACTCCGGCCAGCATCGACACGGGCAACGGCATGCGTGACAAGCACCTGCGCTCGCCCGACTTCCTGGACGTCGAGCGGTTCCCGGAGATCACCTACCGCTCGCGCGCCCTGACCCCGGCAGGACCGGACCGCTGGACGGTCGACGGCGTGCTCACGATGCACGGCGTGGCCCGCGACGTCGACCTGGACCTCAGCTACCTCGGCACCGGCCCCGACCCGTGGGGCGGGGTACGGGCGGCCTTCCACGCAACGGCCGAACTGCGCCGCGAGGACTTCGCCATGAACTACAACCAGGTGGTGCAGGCGGGCATCTCCGCGATCGGTACGACGCTGCGGGTGGAGCTGGACATCCAGGCCGTGCAGGGGGATTCCGTCCCGGCATAGGGTTGGCGGCATGGCACCGAACATCGCGACCAACACCACCGTGGAGCTCGCCGGGCTGCTGGACTTCGTACGGCCGCGGCACCGGGCGATCCTGCTGACCACCCGGGCCGACGGCCGCCCCCAGGGTTCCCCGCTGACCTGTGGCGTCGACGACGCGGGGCGGATCGTCGTCTCGACCTACCCCGAACGGGCCAAGACCCGCAACGCCAAGCGGGACGAGCGCGTCAGCGTGATCGTCCTGTCGGACGAGTGGAACGGCCCTTGGGTGCAGATCGACGGCTCGGCCGAGGTGATCGACTCACCGGAGTCGGTCGAGCCGCTCGTCGAGTACTTCCGGAACATCTCCGGTGAGCACCCGGACTGGGACGAGTACCGGGCGGCGATGGTGAAGCAGGGCAAGTCCATCATCCGCATCACGCCGGAGCGCTGGAGCCCGGTCGCCACCGGCGGCTTCCCCGCCCATCTGGCCACCGGCAGTTGACGGGTCCCGTGACGCCGGCCCGCCGTCCGCCCCGCCCCGATCTGCTCGCACGGGCCGAGCTCCTGGCCGCGCCCGCCCTCGACACGTCCGTGGTCGGGGAGCTGGAGCGGATCACCGGACGCCCGGCGGGACGCGCGTCAGGCACCGTGCCCGAGGGACCGTTCCTGTACGTGGGTGACACGCTGCCCCGAGCCCTGCGCAGCGGACAGCTGTTGTGGTTCCACAGCGTCAACGCGGGTACGGACGCGCTGCTCGCCGCCGGACCCTGGCCCGAAGGGGCGCTGCTGACCCGGACCGTGGGCCGGATGGGCGAGCGGATCGCCCAGTACGTGCTGGCCTGGGTGCTCGCCGAGTGCCAGTCCGTCCCGGAGCACACGGCACAGCACGCCGCGGCCCGGTGGCGCCGCATCCCGTCCGAACTCGCCGCCGGGCAGACCGTCGTCGTCCACGGCACCGGACACATCGGCTCCGCGGTCGCCGGGCTGCTGAGGGCGTGTTCGCTGCGCACGGTGGGCGTCTCCCGCACGCCGCACGGCGTACCGCCGGGCTTCGACCGGGTGGTCGCGGCCGGCGGGGACGAGGAGCGGGCGGCGCTGGCCGAAGCCCGGTGGGTGGTGTCCACGCTCCCGCTGACCGCGGCCACGGAGCGGTTCTTCGGCGGCGCACGGTTCACCGCGATGAGGGGCGCCTCCTTCGTCAACGTCGGCCGGGGCGCGTGCGTGGACATGGCGGCACTGGAGGCCGCCCTGCGCGCCGGTACGGTGCGACGGGCCGTCCTCGACGTGCTGCCCGACGAGCCCGCGGGCCCCGACGACACCGTCTGGCAGCTGCCGCGCACGGTGATCACCTCGCACTCCGCGGGCATCACGGCCGACGAGGACGTCGTCACGGACTTCGCGGCCTGCTGGCAGGCGGTGGCCGAGGGGCGCCGTCCCGCACTCGCCGTGGACACGGGGCGCGGGTACTGACGCCGCGGGGCTACTGGTGGACCGCCCGCTCGCACATCGCTTCGATGCCCGCGATCAGAAGGTCCAGCGCGAACACGAAGTCCCGCTCGCGCATCTCCTCGACGGTGTCCCCGCCGCGCGCGGCCATGATGGCTTCCGAGGTCTGCACGATGTGCCGGTGGTCCGGATGGGAGCGGATCGTGCTCATGGCCTGCCGGAAGTACGCGTCCTGACTCAGCCCGGCCTGTGCCGAACGCTGCAGGAAATGGCCCTCGATGGTGCCGAACCCGTAGACGAACTGGAAGACGGCGGACATCGCACCCGACTGGTGTTCCAGGGGCAGTCCGGTGGCCCGGATGACGTCCTGGACCGCGTACGAGAACAGCATCGAGTGCGGGCCGATGTTCAGGAAGTTCCCGGCGAGTGCCGAGGCCCACGGGTGCCGGACCAGCATCTGCCGGTAGCTGGTGGCCAGTTCGCGCAGCCGCTCGCGCCAGCCCGTGTCCTCCTGGGGCGGCGCGATCTCCCCGAAGACGGTGTCCAGGGCCAGTTCCAGCAGGTCGTCCTTGGTGTCGACGTACCAGTAGAGGGACATCGCCGTGACGTCGAGATCGGCGGCGAGGCGGCGCATGGAGAACTTGGCGAGGCCCTCGGAGTCCAGCAGCCGTACGCTCGCCGCGGTGATCCTGTCCCGGTCGAGGCCGGCCGGCTGATCCGTCCTGCGGCCGCGCGAAGGGGTTCGCCGGTCCAGCCACACACTGATCCGTGCAGGGTTGTTCGCACCGTCCGCCGCGGACCCCATGACGCACTCTCCTCGACTTGCCGACGGTACGGACTGCCCTGGGTGTCCGTCTCAACGGGTGCCGTACGGAGCGGATGGCACCCCTCCGTACAGCACTCCGTCCGATGCTATGCCCGCTCCGGTGCCCGCTGCTCGGGCCGAGGGTCCTCGGCGGTCTGCGCCGCGTCCGCGCGCTCCGCCCGGCGCAGCAGTACGGCGGCCAGCAGGCCGCCCGCCAGGACCGCCACCGCACCGACCAGCTGACTGGCCTCCAGGCCCGAGGCGAAGGCATCGGTGATCCGCTGCCGTTCCCCCTCGCCGTCCGCGGCGGCGAGCGCCGCGGGCAGCGAGGCCGCCCCGACGGCCGCCGGTACGAGAGCGGCGAACCGCGAGTTCAGTACGGCTCCGAGCACCGCGACCCCGAGCCCGTTGCCGAACTCGGCGAGGGTGCCGTTGACCCCGGCGCCGACGCCCGCCTTCTCCGGCGGGATGGCGCTCATGATCGCGTTGGCCATGGCGGGCATGGCGAGCGCGATGCCGGCGCCCATGACGACCAGGCCGAGCAGCATGCCGCCGTACCCCTCGCGGCCGAGCAGGGCGATGGCCCCGAGCCCGGCGGCCAGCAGGCTCATCCCGGTGGCGATGGTGGCGGGCGTCCCCATGCGCGGGACAAGGCGGGCACCGAGCCCGGTCAGGTTGAGGGCCACCACGGTGAGTGCGAGCGGTGCCGTGCGCAGACCGGCCTCCAGCGGCCCGTACCCGAGCACGAACTGGAGGTGCTGGGTGAGCAGGAAGAGCGAACCGCCCATCCCGAAGGCGACCAGGATCGCGCCCGCGACCGCGCCGATGAACTTCTGGTTCCGGAAGAAGTGCATGTCCAGCATCGGGTACGGGATGTGGAGCTCCCACAGGACGAATCCGGTGAGGACGGCGACCCCGGTGAAAGCGGTCAGCAGGACCTGGCCGGAGCCCCAGCCGTGTTCCGGGCCGGAGATGATCGCGTACACGACGGCGGCCATGCCGATGGTGGAGAGCAGTGCGCCGAGCAGGTCGGGACGATCGCCCCGGGGGTTCTTGGACTCGGGGACGAGCCGGACGACGGCGATGACGCCGATGACCGCCACGGGGATGTTGACCAGGAAGATCGCGCCCCACCAGAAGTGGTCGAGCATCACGCCGCCGACGAGCGGACCGACGGCGAAGCCCAGGGAGTTGACGGTGGACCAGATGCCGATCGCCTTGACGCGCTCGGTGTCGTCGAAGATCTGCACGACGACGGCCAGGGTGGTGGTGATCAGCAGGGCGCCGCCGATACCCATCCCCGCGCGGGCGGCGATCAGCTGCCCGGAGGACTGTGCGAGCCCGGCCACCAGCGAGCCGATGCCGAACAGCACGAGGCCGGCGACCAGCATCTTCTTGCGGCCGTAGCGGTCGGAGGCGCTCCCCGCCGTGAGCAGCAGGCCCGACTGGACGAGCGAGTAGGCGTTGATCATCCACTGCACATCGGCGGTGGAGGCGTTCAGCTCCGTGGTGAGGGAGGGGATCGCGACGTTCAGGACGGTGTTGTCGAGCAGCACGGTGAGCTGGGCGAGACAGATGACGCCGAGGATCAGCCAGCGCTGCGGATGGCCTCCCCGGGGGGCGAGATCGTTCTGCTCGGCGGCGGTCGCCGTCATGCGGGCTCCTGGTTTCCGGTGCGCTTGTACGGTGTAAGGGAGTGCGGCGTTGTACACCGTAAGACACTTCCCGTACGGCGTACAACTCGTTTGCGCGCGGCGTCGGGGCGGGTAGCTCTGTCGACGCAGACCTGACAAGCGTCCGAGCGGATACGAGTGGAGTGACATGTACTTGCGTCGTCGTACGGTGGGCGTACTGATCGCTGCGGGCCTGTCGGTGGCCGCACTCGCGCCGCCCGCCGGAGCCGCCGAGGAGGGGCACGCGGTCCCGCTCCGCGTCGCGACGTACAACATCCATGCCGGCGCCGGCATGGACGAGGTCTTCGACCTGGACCGTCAGACCGCCCAACTGCGCGCGCTGGACGCGGACGTGATCGGCCTCCAGGAAGTCGACGCGCACTGGGGTGCCCGCAGCGAGTGGCGCGATCTGGCGGGCGAGCTCGCCCGGCGGCTGGACATGCGGGTGTCGTTCGCGCCGATCTACAGCCTCGACCCGGCGACACCCGGTGAACCCCGGCGCGAGTACGGGGTGGCGGTGCTGTCCCGGTACCGGATCATCAGCGCCGAGAACCACGAGATCACGAGGCTCTCGACCCAGGATCCGAACCCGGTGCCCGCGCCCGCGCCGGGCTTCGCCGAGGCCGTGCTGCGGGTCCAGGGGCTGCCGGTGCATGTGTACGTGACGCATCTGGACTACCGGCCCGACCCGTCCGTGCGCATCGCCCAGGTCGCCGACACCCGGCGCATCATGGCCGAGGACCGGGGCGCCCGGCAGATCCTCCTGGGCGACTTCAACGCGGAGCCGGACGCGCCGGAACTGGCTCCGCTCTGGCAGGAGCTGACGGACGCCGATCCGGGGGCACCGACCTTCCCGGCCAAGGATCCGGTGAAACGGATCGACTTCGTGGCGGTGTCGAAGTCCGGCGCCGGGGCCGTGCGGGTACGCGAAGGGGCGGTGGCCGAGACGCTCGCCTCGGACCACCGCCCCGTTGTCGCCGATCTCGAACTGCGGCGTCAGCTCCCGCTCGTCGGCTGAGTGAGGTCGTAGAAGGTCGCGCTGCCTGCCGTGACCTCCTTGAAGTTCTCCTCCACCCACGTCGAGATCTGGGACGAGGCGCCGCTGCCACCCATGCCGCCACCGCCGCCACCGCCGCCACCGCCGCCCGAGCCGCTCGAGACGAAGTAGTGGATCTTTCCGTCCTCGACGTACTTCTTGAACTGGGCGAGCGTCGGGGACGGGTCGCTGCCGTTGAAGCCGCCGATCGCCATCACCGGGTCACCGGTGGCGAGCTGGTAGCTCGCGGCGTTCTGCGAACCGATGGCCGCCGCCGCCCAGATGTAGTCGTCGGCGTTCTCCTCCAGGAGCTTCCTGGCCTCGGCGCCGACGGACGAACCGCCCAGCAGACCGCCCATGCCACCGCCGCCCATGCCGCGTTCACCCATGGCACCGCCGGGCATTGCGCCCTGCGGGCCGGTCTGCCCCTGCTGTCCCTGGCCCTGCTGGCCCTGACCCGGCCGGCCACCGCCCGGGAAGCCGCCGCCCTGGGCGTTGCCCGGAGCCTGACCGCCCTGCTGCGTGCCCTGCCCGGGAGGCGTCCCACCACCGGGGCCGCCGCCCGGAACACCACCGGTACCACCGGGGCCGCCGCCCCGGCCACCACCGCCCCCGGGTCCGCCCATGCCCCCGCCCGCCGGTCCGGCGGTGACGATCGAGCCCTGGTGCCCGGTGTTCAGCGTGCTGATCGTGTACGCGGTCGGCCCGGCCAGCGACGCGGCCAGGCCCAGCCCCACCGCGGTGAGGGCGAGCACGCGCCCCAGCCGCGCCGCGAGCAGCAGACCCACCGCTCCCACGAGGCCGCCGATCAGGACAGCCCAGCGCAGCCACGGGAAGTAGTCCGGGGTACGCCCCAGCAGGACGTACGACCAGAGGGCCGTCACCGCGACGGTCCCGCCGAGCACGGCTCCCGCCCACCACTTGGTCCGCTCCTCCCACAGGACGGTGGCGCCCATGCCGACGAGCGCCGCGACGTAGGGCGCCAGGGCAACGGTGTAGTACTGGTGGAAGATCCCGGCCATGAAACTGAAAACGAACGCCGTCATCAGCAGCGAGCCGCCCCAGGCGAGGAAGGCCGCACGGGCCGTGTCGGTCCGCTTCGCCCGCCAGGTCAGCCAGATGCCGGCGACCAGCAGGAGCAGAGCGGCAGGCAGCAGCCAGGCGATCTGGCTGCCGATCTCGGAGTTGAACATCCGGCCGATGCCGGTCTCGCCCCAGCCGCCGCCTCCGCCGCCTCCGACACTGCCGGTCTCCTCGCCGTTGATCCGGCCGAGTCCGTTGTAGCCGAAGGTGAGTTCCAGGAAGGAGTTGTTCTGCGAGCCGCCGATGTAGGGGCGGGAGGAGGCGGGCCACAGTTCGACGATCGCCACCCACCAGCCGCCCGCGAGGGCCGTCGTGAGGGCGGACAGCCCCAGCTGACCGAAGCGCCTGCGTACGGGCACGGGCGCGAACACCGCGTACAGGACCGCCAGCGGCGGCAGGATCAGGAACGCCTGCAGGGTCTTCGACAGGAACGCGAGACCGACCGCGACGCCCGCCCAGACCAGCCACTTCGTCCGGCCGCCCTCCAGGGCGCGCAGCACGCAGTACACGGTGACGGTCATCAGCAGCGCCAGCAGCGCGTCCGGGTTGTTGAAGCGGAACATCAGCGCGGCGACCGGCGTCAGGGCGAAGACCGCCATCGTGATCAGACCGGCGGCGGCGCTGAACCGGCGGCGCACGGCCGCGTACAGGACACCGGCCGTGGCCGCGCCCATCAGCACCTGGGGCGCGAGGATCGCCCAGGAGCTGAGGCCGAAGATCCGTACCGACAGGGCCATGGGCCAGAGGGTGGCCGGGGGCTTGTCGACGGTGATGGCGTTCGCGGAGTCCAGCGAGCCGAAGAAGAAGGCCTTCCAGCTCTGGCTGCCGGCCTGTACGGCGGCCGAGTAGAAGGAGTTGGCGTATCCGGAGGCGCTGAGGTTCCACAGGTACGCGAGCGTGATCACCAGCAGCATGCCGAGGAAGGCGGGCCGTGCCCAGCGCGGATCCTCGGGCCTGCCCTGCCGGATGCGCCGCAGCAGCGGCTCCTTCGGAAGGCCGTGCCCCTGCCGTGCGGCCGGCGCCGCCGGTGACGCGAACGGCCCGGGGGTGTCCGGCGGGGCCGGGAGGTGGTCGGGGTGAGTGGCGGTCATCGGGCGTTCCTCAGTTCGTGTGCGGGAGCCTTGCGGGCGTCCTGGTGGTCCGTGCGCCGGTCCGGGAAGACCCAGGCGCGGAAGAGCAGAAACCGCAGCACCGTCGCCGCGAGGTTGGCCGCGATCAGCACGGCGAGTTCCGTGCCGTGCGAGGGCGCTCCGGACGCCGCGCCCAGTGCGGCGAGCGAGCCGCTGGTCAGCGCGAGACCGATGGCGAAGACGACGAGCCCCTGCGCCTGGTGGCGCACCGCGCCACCCCGGCCGCGTACGCCGAAGGTGAGCCTCCGGTTCGCTGCCGTGTTGGCGACGGCGGACACCAGGAGTGCGGCCCCGTTGGCGAACTGCGGCCCGACGCCCTGCCGGAAGAGGGAGTACAGGAGGAGGTAGAAGAGCGTGGAGAGCCCGCCCACGACACAGAAGCCGACCAGTTGCCGTGCCAGGCCGCCCGGCACGCCGGGCAGGGCACGGTCGCGCGGGTCGTCCCCGAACGGCCGTGCCAGCCGGTCCAGCGGCAGTGCGCCGACGGCCAGCGCCCGGCCCACCCGCCAGACCCCCTTGAGGTCCTCGGTCGCGGTCCTCACGATGTGCACCGTGGAGTCCGGGTCGTCGACCCAGTCGACCGGCACCTCGTGGATGCGCAGCCCGGCCCGCTCGGCGAGCACCAGCATCTCGGTGTCGAAGAACCACCCGGTGTCCTCGACCATCGGCAGAAGCCGCTGCGCGACCTCACGCCGGATCGCCTTGAACCCGCACTGCGCGTCACTGAACCGGGCGGCCAGCGAGGAGCGCAGGATGAGGTTGTAGGCCCGCGAGATGAACTCCCGCTTCGAGCCGCGCACCACGCGCGAACTGCGCGCGAGACGCGAACCGATGGCCAGGTCGGAGTGGCCGGAGATCAGCGGGGCGACCAGCGGCAGAAGGGCGTTGAGGTCCGTCGAGAGGTCGACGTCCATGTAGGCGAGGACCGGGGAGTCCGAGTGGGACCAGACGGTGCGCAGTGCCCGCCCCCGGCCCTTCTCCTCCAGCCGGTACGACCGCACCTCCGGGATCAGCGCCGCGAGCCGCGCCGCCACCTGGGGCGTGCGGTCGGTGCTCGCGTTGTCCGCGACGGTGATCCGGAAGCGGTACGGGAACGTTCGCGCCAGATGGTCGTGCAGGCGCAGCACACAGGTCTCGAGGTCCTTCTCCTCGTTGTAGACGGGGACCACCACGTCGAGTACGGGAGCACCGGCCGCGTCGACCGCTGCGGCCAGGAGATGCTCCCGGGCCGGCAAGGTGCTCCAAGGGGTGTCGGTTCGCATGACACGACACTCGCCAGCCGCGCTGTCACACCCTTGTGGTGAGCCTGTGGCCAGGCTGTGAGCCGCCTGCCGGGCCGCCCTCGTACACCGCGTCCGCTGGCAGATGGACGGCGAAGACGGTGTTCCCCGGCACCGAGCGCACCTCTGCCCGGCCGCCGTGCGCGGCGACGACGGCCTGCACGATGGCGAGCCCCAGCCCCGTCGAGCCGGCGTTCCGGGAGCGCGAGGCGTCGCCGCGCGCGAACCTCTCGAAGACGTGCGGCTGCAGTCCGGCCGGGATCCCGGGCCCGTCGTCCTGGACCTCCAGCGTCACCCAGGGCATGTCCCCGCGTGCTTCCCGGACGCGGACGGTGACCGTGGTCCCCGGCGGGGTGTGCGTACGGGCGTTCGCCAGAAGGTTGACCAGCACCTGCTGGATCCTGGTCGGATCGGCGCGGACGGTCGCGGGCACCTCGGGCAGTTCCAGCCGCCAGTGGTGCGTGGGCCCGGCCATGTCCCCGGAGGTCCGGCCGGCGTCCCCGGAGCTCCCGGAGCTCCGGCCCGCGACGCCCGCGTCGCTCACCGCGTCGACGACGAGCGGTGACAGATCGGTGCTCTCGTACGAGAGCGGCCGTCCGGCGTCGAGCCGGGCCAGGAGCAGCAGGTCCTCCACCATGCCCGTCATCCGTTCCGCCTCGGACTCGATGCGTCCCAGTGCGTGCCGGGTGTCGGGACCGGCGTACTCCCGGCCCCGCCGGGTGAGTTCGGCGTACCCGCGGATCGAGGCGAGCGGGGTCCGCAGCTCGTGGCTGGCGTCCGCGACGAACTGCCGCACCCGCATCTCGCTCTTCTGCCGCGCGTCCAGGGCCGAACCGACGTGGCCCAGCATCCGGTTGAGGGCCGAACCGACCTGGCCGACCTCGGTCCGCGGATCGGCCTCGGCGTCGGGGACCCGTTCGAACAGGGCGACCTCCCCGCTGTGCAGGGGCAGTTCGGAGACCCGGGTCGCGGTGGCCGCCACCCGGCGCAGCGGGCGCAGGGCGACACCGACCATCGCGGCGCCCGCGATCCCGGCGGCGATGAGTCCCGCCCCGGTGACGCAGACCTCGACGAGGATCAGGGTGGTGAGGGCGCCGCTCACCTCGCCGGTGGGAATGCCGACGAGGACGGTCGAACCGTCGTCCTTGGGGACGGCCTTCACGTGGTAGCCGCCGAGCCCGGGCAGCTCGACGTCGTGCACCGCGCCGTCCGCGGGTACTCCGGCCGCTTCCAGGGCATCCCTCTGCGCGGCGGTCAGCGGCTCCAGGTTCTGCTGCACGTCGAGCCCGCTGTCCCCCTTCACCGAGATCTGCGAATCGGTGACGGACCCGTCCACGAGGACGGCACCGAACGTGTCGAAGGGCTGACCGCCCATACCGACGAAGCCGAGCGGATCCTTGTCCTGCAGCCCGCCCGGAGCGGGCGCCCCGAGCACCGGCGGACGGTCGTCGGCCCGCTTCGCGATGTCGGTCAGCTGGGTGTCCAGCTTCCCGTACATGTAGCTGTGGAAGGCGATGGTGGTGACCGAGCCGATCACGGCGGCGACGACCGCGATGAGTGTCACCGCGTACACGACGAGCCGGGTGCGCAGCGTCCACGGCCGCCGCGCGCTCCCACGGGTCCTGCCCACGGGGCTAGTCACCGGGCTTGATCAGGTATCCCGCCCCGCGCCGGGTGTGGATCATCGGGGTACGCCCCGCGTCGATCTTCTTGCGGAGATACGAGATGTACAGCTCGACGACGTTCGCCTGGCCGCCGAAGTCGTAGTTCCACACACGGTCCAGGATCTGCGCCTTGCTCAGCACCCGGCGCGGGTTGCGCATCAGGAACCGCAGCAGTTCGAACTCGGTGGCCGTGAGGTGGATCGAGTCCTCGCCCCTGCTCACCTCGTGGCTGTCCTCGTCCAGCACCAGATCCCCCACGACGAGCGTCGACTCGCTGCGGGCCGCGGTGGCCGTGCCCGAGCGGCGGATCAGCCCGCGCAGCCGGGCCACGACCTCCTCCAGGCTGAACGGCTTGGTGACGTAGTCGTCGCCGCCCGCCGTGAGCCCGGCGATCCGGTCCTCCACCGAGTCCCGCGCGGTCAGGAACAGCACCGGCACATCGGAGTGCTCCCGCCGCAGCCGGCTGAGCACGGCGAGCCCGTCCATGTCGGGCAGCATCACATCGAGAACCACGGCGTCGGGGCGGAAGTCACGCGCCGTACGGACAGCGCCCGCGCCGTCCCCGGCGCTGCGCACGTCCCACCCCTCGTACCGCAGGGCCATGGAGAGCAGCTCGGCAAGGGGGGCCTCGTCGTCCACGACCAGTACGCGGACGGGATTGCGGTCCGGCCTGAGCAGTTCGGTACGCCCCTGGGGCGAGGTCGTCGTCATGACCCAAGCCTGTGAGACGGCCGTGAGAGAGACCTTTCCCCTCCCTGTGAATTCCCTGAGAATGCCTCTCCTCAGGCGAACAGGGCGCTCGCGTTCCCGTGGCAGACGGCCCGCAGCCACGCATCGCCCAGCCCCAGCCGCTCCAGCGCGTGCAGCTGATGGGCGTACGGATAGGGGATGTTCGGGAAGTCCGTGCCCAGCAGGATCCGGTCCCCCAGATCCGCGAGCCGTCCGCGCTCCACGGCCGGGAAGGGCGTGAAGTCCTCGGTGAAGTCCGTGAACGCCATCGTCGTATCGAGCCGCACCTCGGGGTACGCCGCCGCCAGCGCCAGGAACTCCGCGTACTCCGGCATCCCCATGTGCGCCACCACCAGTCGCAGCCGGGGATGGCGGGACAGCAGCCGGCCGACCGGCTCGGGCCCGGTGTGCGCGCCGGGCGCCGGCCCGGACCCGCAGTGCATCACCACAGGGATCCCGGCCTCCGCCAACAGCCCCCAGACGGGCTCCAGCAGCGGATCGTTCGGGTCGTACGCGCCGACCTGGATGTGCGACTTGAAGACCCGGGCCCCGGCCTCGACCGCCTCGCGCACATAGTCCTCCACTCCCTCCTCCGGGAAGAAGGTCGCGGTGTGCAGACAGTCCGGCACCCTTCCCGCGAAGCCGGCCGCCCAGCCGTTGAGCCACGCCGCCATCCCGGCCTTGTGCGGGTAGAGCATCGAGGTGAACCGCAGCACCCCGAACGAGCGCAGCACCGCGAGCCGTTCCTCCTCGTCGTGCCGGTAGGCGATCGGCCACTCGAGACCGGTCAGCGGGCCGACCGAGTCGAAGTACGCCCACACCTTGCGGAGCACCTGCTCCGGCATGAAGTGCGTATGGACGTCGATGATCCCGGGCAGTCCGAGCCGCTCCCAGAACCGCACCACGTCGTCACGGTCACCGTCGCCGCTGCTCATCCGCCCCGCCTTCCTCGTCGCCACCTCGCGACGATCTCAGAACAGCCCGTCCTGCACCCCACCGCCCCCCACGGCGACGACCGGCACGCTCAGCCCCGCCCGCGCGTCCGCCCCCACCAGCACCCAGCCGGTGATCAGCCTGGCGTCCAGCACGACGACCCCGTCCGCCGAGGTCGCCAGATACAGATCGGGCCCCGCCGCCGCCACCAGCCGCCCGGCCACCACACCGCCGTCCACCAGCCCGGTCACCACCCGGGCCGCCGCCGCCCCCACCCCGTCGAGCCCGAAGACCCCGGCATGGTCGACGGCTTCGAACGGCAGACGCTCCAGCGCCTCGGGCCACCCGCTCCCCTCCAGCTCGGCGGCACGCCCGTACAACTCCTCGACCTCGGCGACCCGTTCCGCCGCATCGGGCAACTCGCCCCGCACGGCGCGCTTGCGCGCGTACGGGATCCGGTCGGGCACCCCGAGCGCCGCGCGCAGCAGCTCCTCCGTGCGCCGGGCTGCCATCAAGGGCCCGCGCCCCAGCCAGGTGAACACCACGGCGCCCTGTTCCCGGAGCCGCGCCGCGTCCCGGGACTCACGGGTGATCCCGACCTTGACCATGCCCGGCCCGAACCAGGCCAGGTAGACGCGGTACGTGCGCGGGTCGTCGGCGATCGTGTCCGCGGCCACCGAGTGCGCCCGGTCCAGCCGCGCGCACTCCGGGCAGCGGCCCCCCGTACTCCGCGCGGACACCACAGCCGTGACCGGACACGGGTTGCCGCGCGCTCCGGAACACCGCCGCTCGCCCTCCGCCCGGAACCCGAGCTCCTTCCCGTACGCCAGAACGCTCTCCCGGCCCCGGCCCGCCCCGCCACTCCGCCGCCACCCGAGCACGGGCCCGTCGTCGGGCCAGCCCAGCCCGGTGCACTGCCAGCCCATTTCGCCCTCTCCCGGCTCTTCGTCAGCCCAACGGCCCGGCGGGATCGGTCGCGCACAAGCCGTACGCCCGCTCGATCTCGCCCACGTACTGCTCCAGATCGAAGCAGACCTCCTCGATCACCCCGTCGTCGAGGCCCGGGTACATCAGCTCGCTCCAGACGACCGTCGCACCACGCAGTCGCACCCGGATGTGGAGCGTCGCAGGGTCGGACCCGGAATGCCCCTGCGACGACGCCACACCCACGCTGCGGGCGGCATCCGCCGGGTACAGCGGTCCGCCGGGCCGGAGAAGAGTGTCCGGACGCAGTCCCACGGCTCCGCTGTCGCTTCGCCCGATCACATCGAGGCCGTCGACGAAGAGGTACGTGTGCACGGCGGTGCACGCGGGTGGTCCGGGGCACGTGCCGATGAGCAACGTGCTGGTCCGACTGCGGCTTCGACGATCCGGCGGCCCGGCCCGGAGCACAGCCGGGGGTCTACGCGGCATCGGCCCTTCGCTGCATCATGCGCCGATCCTATGGAAGGTCCCTGTCGGACAGCACCGGCCGAGCGACGCGGGGGCCGCTCCCCATGGGCCGCAGAAGGCCGCGAGAGCTAGGATCCGGGCCATGGCTCTGACCATGAACGACGTGGACCGGTTCGAGGCCTCCAGGCCCCGCCTGCAGGCCATCGCCTACCGCCTCCTCGGCTCCGCGAGCGATGCCGAGGACGCCGTGCAGGACACGTACCTGCGCTGGCAGGCCGCCGACGTCGACCGCGTCGAGGTCCCCGAGGCCTGGCTGACGAAGGTCCTCACCAACCTGTGCCTCAACCAGCTCACCTCGGCCCGCGTCCGGCGCGAGACCTACGTGGGCGAATGGCTGCCCGAGCCGCTGCTCGCCGGGGACCCGATGCTCGGCCCCGACGACACCGCCGAGCAGCGCGAATCGGTCTCGTACGCCGTCCTCGCCCTCATGGAGCGCCTCTCCCCCAACGAGCGGGTGGTGTACGTGCTGCGGGAGGCCTTCGGCTACCCGCACCGGGAGATCGCGGAGATCATCGGCGTCACCGAGGCCGCCGCCCAGCAGACCTTCCACCGCGCCAAGAAGCACGTCGCGGACGGCAAGGCCCGCACCGAGATCGACGAGGCCGCGACCCGGCGGATCGTCGAGGAGTTCCTCGCCGCCGCCACCAGCGGCCGGACCGAGCCGCTCGTGCGGCTGCTCACCGCGGACGCCGTCGCGATCGGCGACGGCGGCGGGAAGGTCCCGGCCCGTGCCAAGGCGTTCGAGGGCGCCCTCGCGGTCGCGAAGTTCATGCGGGGTCTGTTCAAGCCGGCCGAGGCCAAGCGCGCCATCGTCGGCGGCTCACCCGGGGTCTACGTCACGACCGCCAACGGCGCCCCCGCCATCGTGGCGGTCCTCGACGGCCGCGTCGTCGGCGTCATGTGCCTGGAGATCACCGCCGAGGGCATCGCCGCGTTCCGCAACCAGGTCAACCCCGACAAGCTCGAACGCGCGACCCGGCAGTGGGCGGCCACCGAGCACGGGGAACCCCTGTTCAACGCCTTCTGATTCTTCTGATCCCGATGTGACCTGCTTCACATCGCACTCCTGTCAGGAAACGGAGGGCTGCCCGGTTCAGGTGGTGAACCCGCGCGAGACAGGAGCCAGGACATGCAGCACCGCATCATCGTCATCGGAGCCGGATACTCCGGAGCCATCGCCGCCGGGCGCCTCGCCAAGCGGCTGCACCGCGAGGACGTCGCCATCACCCTCGTCAACGCCGAGCCCGACTTCGTCGAGCGCGTGCGGATGCACCAGCTGGCGACCGGCCAGGACCTCAAGGCCCGTCCCTTCAGCGAAATGTTCGCGGGCACCGGCGTCGAGCTGAGGCTCGCGAGGGTCACGGGCGTCGACGTCGACCGCAGGACCGTCACCGTCATCGACCAGGGCGACGGGGGTGGCACCGAGGAGCTGGAGTACGACAGCCTCGTCTACGCCCTCGGCAGCGCCTGGAACAGCCGAGGCGTCCCCGGCGCCGCCGAGCACGCCCACGAGATCGCCGGCCGCCCCGGAGCGCTCCGGCTGCGCGAGCGCCTGGCCGGCCTGGACGCCGGGCAGACCGTGGTCGTCGTCGGCGGCGGCCTCACCGGCCTGGAGGCCGCGACGGAGATCGCCGAGGCCCGCCCTGACCTCGACGTCGCCCTCACCGCCCGCGGCGAGCTCGGCGACTGGCTCTCGCCCAAGGGCCGCGACCACGTACGGAAGGTCTTCGACAAGCTCGGCATCACCGTCCACGAGCAGGCAGCCGTCACAGCCGTGGAGGCCGACCGCGTCACGACCGCCGGCGGAACCTCCGTCCCGGCCGCGGTCACCGTGTGGACCACCGGCTTCGCGGTCCACCCGATCGCCCGGGCCACCGCCCTGGAAGTCACCGACACCGGCCAGATCGTGGTCGACCGGACCATGCGCTCGGTCTCGCACCCGGACGTGTACGCCATCGGCGACGCGGCCATGGCGATGGGCCCCGGCGACAAGCCGCTGCGGATGTCGTGCGCCACGGGCACCCCCATGGCCTGGCAGGCCGCCGACGCCATCGCGGCGCGCCTGACGGGCGGGAAGACCCCGAACACGCCGCTGCGCTACTTCAACCAGTGCATCTCGCTGGGCCGCAGGGAAGGCCTGATCCAGTACGTCACCGCAGACGACCGCTCCAAGGGTGCGGCCCTGACGGGACGGCTCGCCGCCCTCTACAAGGAGCTGATCTGCAAGGGCGCGGCCTGGGGCGTCGCCAACCCGCTGCTCGGGGTGCCGTCGCGGCCCCGGCGCATCGTGCGGGAGAGGACTCCGGAGGGCTCGCCCGCCGAGGCATCGGCCTGACGCCCCCCGCGAGAAGCCCCGCCAGAGAGGCCCCCAGGACTTCCCCTGGGGGCCTCTCTGGATGATCCGGGGGCCTTCGGGCTGCTGTTCGTTCAGCAGGAGCTCGAACCTGCGGCGGGTCTGACCGAACGGCAGGTCCACGGCACCGGTGGGTGGTCTCCGCGGCGCCCCATGCCCTTCACCCTGACGGCCGCCGAGCGCTCGCGCGTGACCGGCCTCCGGGATGTGCTGGCAGCAAACCGACGAGACAAACCCGGAGGCGCGCCATGCCGGACGACAGGTCAGCAGGTCCGGGTGGGAAAGAGCCTGACGCTTCGGGCGCAGACGGCGAACAGCACGAGCTGGACGTACTGCGGTCACGCCTTGACGCGCTGGAGGCGGACAAGACGGCCCGGGCGCCCCACCACCGCTGGCGCTCCTTCTTCTCCGCGCTGCTCATCATCATCGGCTGCATCCTCGCTCCGCATGCCGCTTTCGCTTCTTGGGCAGCGGACATCGTGGGCAACAAGGACCGCTACGTGGACACGGTCACGCCGCTCGCTTCGGACCCCGCCATCCAGAAGGCCGCGGCGAACAGGGTCACCGACGCGGTGATGCAGCACATCGACCTGCCGACCCTGCTCGAAGGCGTGGCACCCGCGGACCGGCCGCTGGCCCAGAAGGCGCTCGGCAAACTCGGCGACTCACTGGAGAGCGCCGTCCGCAGCTTCGTCCACGACAAGTCGGAGGAGGTCATCGCCTCCGAGACCTTCGAGAACATCTGGATCCAGGCCAACGAGCGCATCCACGTGGCCGTCGAGAAGGCGCTCACGGGCTCCGGCGGCGGTGCGGTGAAGATCAACGACAACACGGTCGCCGTCGACCTCGGACCGGTCGTCGCACAGGTCAAGCAACGCCTCGTCGACGCAGGCATGACGGTGGCTTCGAAGATCCCGGAAGTGCACACCGACTTCACGGTGCTGCGCGTCGACAACATCGGCGACGTCAAGACGTACTTCCGGGTCCTGCAGATCGCCGGGTTCTGGCTGCCCGTGCTCTCGGTGGTCCTCATCGCAGCCGGAGTCCTGCTGTCCAGGCACCGCAGGCGCGTTCTCGTGACCGCGGCGCTCGCCTTCGCCTTCGCCGTGCTGATGCTGGGCCTGGGCCTGACCGTCTTCCGCGTGGCCTATCTGAACGCGCTGCCCGACAACGTCTCGCAGGCCGCCGCCGAGTCCGTCTACGACACGCTCACGCGCTACCTGCGCACCACGGTCCGCATGGCGGTGACGCTCGGCGTGGTGGTCGCCCTGGCCGCCTGGCTGAGCGGTCCCGGCCGATCGGCGACCTTCGTACGGCAGTCGTGGCACGCCGGCATCGGGGCGGTCCGCTCCACCGCCGACCGCATGGGCATGCGCACGGGCCCGGTCGGACCGTTCCTCCGACGCCACCGCGCGTGGATCACCTGGATCCTGCTCGGCCTGGCAGTCCTGACGTACGTCCTGTGGAGCTACCCGACGGCGCTGGTCGTCCTCACCATCACACTGGTCTGGCTCTTCGCCACGGCGCTGGTGGAGTTTCTCGCGGACAGCCGCGAGGGCGAACACACCCGGGTGTCCGACTCGATGGGCGGTACCGGCTGACACGGATGGTGCACTGCGCTGCTGCACCTCGCTGCTGCACCTCGCTGCTGCACCTCGCTGCTGCACGGGAAACGCGAGAGGCCCTCAGGATTTCTCCTGAGGGCCTCTGGCCTGCTGTGCACTCGGCAGGATTCGAACCTGCAACCTTCTGATCCGTAGTCAGATGCTCTATCCGTTAAGCTACGAGTGCTTGGCGTTCCGGGCTTTTCTGCCTGGTCGGCGTTGCGGGAACAACATTACATGACCTGCGCCGTCACGCGAAATCCATTAGCCATACCTCTCCTGACCTGCGAAAACGCCGTCCTGGAGCAGGTCTGCGGCCCGCCCGTCGGACACTTCCGTGGCCGGTACACGACCGAAGCCCCGCACCAGAGGTGCGGGGCTTCGGGATCTTGCGGAGGCGGAGGGATTTGAACCCTCGATGGGCTTTAAGACCCAAACCGCATTAGCAGTGCGGCGCCATAGACCGGACTAGGCGACGCCTCCAGCACACCCCGCGCGAGCGCGAGTGGTGCGTGCAGATGATGACACAGTCGAGCGCGCTGTCACCAATCGCCGCCCACGGTACTAGGCAGGCGGGCGGCGAGGCAAAGCGCCCTGCGGCGCGGCTGTTCCGGTCGGCCCCCCACGAGTTGCGCAACGTGCGGACGCGCGGAGCGTTAGAGAAGGCGAGGGCTCCGCCCTCTGTCCGCCACCGCCCCTTTGCCCGGCGCGCGCACCCACCCGGCGTGCACCGGAGCAGCCCGGCGCGCCCCCCGGGTGCGCCAGAACAACAGGAGCCCCGCATGCTGCGCCGTCTCACGCTCACCGCCGTCGCGTCCTTCGCCGCACTGTCGGCCGCCGCTCCCGCCGCAACGGCTGTCACCCCTCTCCTGCCGCTGCCCCCGCTCCCCGTGCTCCAGGGGGACTGGGTGGGCGGGCGGGACACGGCGACCCGGCTCACGGTGACGGTCTCGGAGTCGGGCAACCCGACGGCCGACGGAACGTTCGAGCTTCAGTGCGATCCGGCGGGCGGCACCCACCCCGCCGCTCAGCGCGCCTGCGACCTGCTGGCGGAGGCCGCGGAGTCGGGCGACAACCCCTTCGTACCGACGGACCGGAACGCCATGTGTACGCAGCAGGCGGGCGGACCCGCCGCCGCCCGGGTCCAGGGGACCTGGCAGGGGGAGAACATCGACGCGCGGTTCAGCCGGGCCAACGGCTGCGAGATCTCGCGCTGGAACAACCTTGTGCCGGTGCTCCCGTCCGCCAGGTAACAGGCTCTGCGGGGCGTGTGCGGCGCCTCCTGCCGGGGCCCCCGGTGTGCGTCGTCGCACGTCACAGGGGGCGCCCGCAGTCACGACATGGACCACCGGCGTACACCGTGTGCACAGAACCTTGGTGAGAGCTCCCCCTCATCCGCCGCCCCATGTGCCCTCGGTGCCTTTAGACTCCTTTCGTGACAGCCTGAGGCCCGAGGGGCAGGATGGGGCCCGCTGTCGGCAAGGTGCGGTATTCAGGGAGGAAGCGTCTCGTGAGCAGCAGGCCATCCCGAGGCGCTGCTCGCCTCGCAGCCATACTCGACGCCCTCCCGGACGGGCTCCTGCTCGTCAACTGCAACGGCACGGTCGTCAACGCCAACACCATCGCCCTCGAAATGTTCGAGACCCCGGGCACCGCGCTCGTGGGGCGCGGACTGCTCGATCTGCTTCCGGAGTTCGACTCCAGGCTGATCCCGGGGTCGATGCGCAGGCCGGAGACTGCGGACGAGCAGGGCAGGACCAAGCCGACGCGGATGACCGCGCGCCGGACCGACGGCACCGAGTACCCGGTCGAGGTCACCAGCGCGAGCCTCGACAGCGGCCAGGCCGGATACAACGACATCCACTCGAACTTCACCGGCGACGAGCTGCTCATGCTCGTCGTACGGGATCTTTCGGGCACCGTCGACACCGAGGCCGAGCTGGCCCGTTCGCAGCGCCAGACCGAGATGATCCTGCGGGCCGCCTCCGAGGGCGTCGTCGGTACGGACACGGACGGCCGGGTCGTCCTGGTCAACCCCGCCGCCGCCCAGATCCTCGGCTTCCGCGCCAGCGACCTCGGCGGCAAGGAACTGCACCCGCTGATCCTGCACTCGCGCGCGGAGGGCGACCCCTTCCCGTACGAGGAGTCCCCGCTCGCCGACACGCTCAAGTCCGGCCGCAAGCACCGGGTGCGCGGCCAGGTCCTCTGGTCCAAGAGCGGCGCGCAGGTGCCGGTCGACCTCACGACCGCGCCGGTGCGCGACGGGGACCAGCTGGTCGGCGCGGTGATGACCTTCACCGACCGCAGGCCCTACGAGGAACTGACGGAACAGCACACGGACGAGGTCACCGGGCTGACCGAACGGCACGCCGCCGAGGTCGCCGAGCTCACCGAGAACCACCGTGCCGAGGTCGCCGGACTGACCGAACGCCACGCGGCCGAGCTGGCCGACCGGACCGAGCGGTACGCCTCCGAGCTGGAGGAGCAGGCCGATCAGCTGTCCGAGCTGGGCGAGCGGCACACCCAGCTGACCGCGGTGCTCGGCGAATCCCTGCGCGGCCCGCTGGAGGAGCTGCGCGGCGAGCTCTCGATGCTCGCCGCCGACCCGGCCGGCCAGCTGTGGCCCGAGGCCAACCAGATCCTGCACCACCTCGCCGCGGGCTACGCCCGGATGACGACGCTCGTCGACAACGTGCTGAGCTACCAGCGTCTGGACGGCGGCGTGGAGGCGCTCGTCAAGCAGACGGTGCTGCTCGACTCGGTGGTGACGGCCGGTATCGACGGTGCGGTCGAGCTGATCGGCCCCGGCCGCGCGCAGTTCGCGGTGCACGCGCCGCCGATCGAGGCCGAGGTCGACCCGGGCCGGCTGATCACGGCGCTCGCCCACCTCGTCGCGGACGTGGCGGGAGTCGACTCGACCGGCAAGGCCCGGATCGTTCCCGGCGGCGGCTACGTCGACTCGACGGTGGTCGTGGCCGCGGCGCAGCGCGGTGACGTCGTACGGATCGAGGTGCGCGGGCCGTTCGCCGGGGGAGACCCGGTGCACGTACCGATCGTGCGCGGGATCGTGCGGGCCCACGGCGGCGTGCTCCAGACGCACGAGATGCCTGGGATGAGCGGCAGTGCGTACGTCCTGGAGGTGCCGCTCGGTGCGGGCTCCGGGACGCTTGCGCCCCCGCCGGCGCCGGTTCCCGTACCCGAGGAGGTCCAGCCGGACGTCGCCCCCCAACCCGCGAACAGCGGTACGGGTGGCAGCCGGCGCAGGGCCCGGAGGGCGTCGACCGACGCGTTCCTGGAAAGCCCCGTGGACGCGGCCGCCGAGGCCGGGGAGGCCGCGGCGGACGAGCCGACAGGGCGGCGCAGGGCGCGTCGTGGACCGGCTGCGCCCCAGGAGCAGCAGGAACAGGAAGCGATCGCGCCTCAGCAGAGCGAGGGCTCCGGGCGCAGGCGCGGGCGGCCCAGCCCGGCCGAGACGGAGGCTCAGGCGGACCGGCCCCGGGAGGCCCTGGCTCTCCCGGCACCCTCCCCTGCCTCCGCGGCTCCCTCAGCTCCCCCGGCTCCCTCCGAAGGCTCCGTGGTGACGGCGGCCGAGGGTGCGCAGGGCGGGGGCGGCCGGCCGCAGCGCGGGCAGACCGTGCCTCCGCAGGGCGTGCCGCAGGAGGCCCAGGGACGGCAGACGCGTCCCGGCGGCGGGAACCAGCGCGCGCTTCCGGCCCTCGCGTCGGCCGACGCCGGGCCCCCGCAGGCCCACCAGGGTCAGGCACAGGGACAGCAGGCACAGCAGGCACAGCAGACCGGTGGGCGACGGGCCCGGCGGGCCCTCTCGGCTGCGCCGGAGCACTCCGCTCCGGCCGAGGCCGCACAGCCGCGTACCGCGTTCGCGCTGCCTCCCGCCGACGCGGACCGGGTGCCGCCCGTCGCGCAGGGCGGGCCGTCCGGCCCGCTGCCGGAGCGCCACGACGCCGTACCGAGCGCGCCGGACGCCGACCACACACCGCCGCAGGCACACCCCGTGCCGTCGGGTCGTCGCAGGGCGCGCGCCGCAGACGTGCAGGAGCAGCCGGGCCTGCCGGACCACTCCGTGCCCGGGCAGCCGCTGCCCACCGTCCCCCCGCAGCCCGACTGGTCGCAGTCCGGTACCTCGGGGCAGGGCCTGGCCGCACTGAACGGGCAGGACGCCGCCGACGTCCCCGCTCAGGCTTCCGACGAATCCTGGGTGGGTCCGGACAGCACCACACACACCACGGGCACCATCGCTGCTCCCCCCGCGGCCGGGGCTCCCTCCGGGGCCGCAGCCGCGCCCGTAGCGGCACAGCATCCGGTGGCCGACGACGCGGACCACCCCGCACCGGACCCGCAGGGCCCTGCGGGCGCACCCGTGGCCGCGCAGGTCCCCGTACCGGACGCGCGGCGCCAGCCGCTGCCCGCCGAGGCACCGTCGCCCACGTCCTCGGACTCGACGCAGGGACGCGCGTTCAGCGTGCGGACGCTGGGTCAGGGTGTGCCGTTCGCGCAGCACCTCGCGCACCAGCAGAACCAGACGCTCGGCGGTGCCGGACGCCGCCGCAAGCTCGCCGCCCCTCCGGAGGCCGAGCGCCCGGTGCTGCCCGCAGCTCCGCAGCCCGGCCCCTCACCTGTCGCCCCGGCCCGGCCCGGTACCGCGGGCGCACCCGCACCGGCGGGTCCCGCGCAGGGCGGCACCACCCAGGGCGCCGGCTCGGGTCAGCTGCTGTCCGCTCCCGCGGCCGAGGGGCGCTCGTACGCCATAGGCGCTCCCGACGAGGGCGCCGAAGGGCCGGAGCCGCTGGACGGACCCGGTGGCGCGGTCGAGGTGGCCAACCGGCCGCAGCCGCTCCACGTCGACGACGAGCTGCCCCCCGAGCCGCTGGACAACCCGCGGCGGCTGCTCGTCTGGCCCGCCCCGGACGTCTCGACCCAGCAGGCACTCAGCGACCGCGGCTACCGTCCGGTGATCGTGCACTCCCGCGAGGAGGTCGACGCCCAGATCGCGGCGTTCCCGGCCGCGCTGTTCGTCGACCCGCTGACCGGTCCGATCACGCGTACGGCTCTGCAGTCGCTGCGCCAGGCCGCCGTGGCCGCGGAGGTTCCGGTGCTGGTGACGGCCGGTCTGGGGCAGGCGACCAGGGAAGCCGCGTACGGTGCCGACCCCGCCGTGCTCCTCAAGGCCCTCGCCCCGCGCGACAGTGACCAGCATCCGCCGCGGGTGCTGGTGATCGACGAGCACGAGGAGATCGCGCTGGCGCTCACGGAGACGCTGGAGCGCCGCGGCATGCAGGTCGCGCGGGCGTCGGGTGACAGCGAGGCGGTCGAACTCGCCACGCGGATGCGGCCGAACCTGGTCGTGATGGACCTGATGCAGGTACGTCGCCGACGTGCCGGGATCATCGACTGGCTGCGCGCGAACGGCCAGTTGAACCGTACGCCGCTGGTCGTCTACACCTCCGGCATGGACGAGGCGGATCTGCCGCGGCTCGCTTCGGGCGAGACGGTCCTGTTCCTGGCCGAGCGCTCCACGAGCGACGAGGTGCAGTCCCGGATCGTGGATCTGCTGGCGAAGATAGGGACCAACTGACGGTCGGCCTCGGGAGAGACCGGCGGACGGACGCGTACGACGAGGGCGGTACGGGAAGACCCGTACCGCCCTCGCCCGTGTCCAGTGGTTCGGCTCAGAGCTGGGTGACGTCCAGCTCGCCGTCCGCGTACTGCTTGCGGATCACCTTCTTGTCGAACTTGCCCACGCTCGTCTTCGGCACCGCCGGAATGATCGACCAGCGCTCCGGCAGCTGCCACTTGGCGACGGACTGGGCGAGGAAGGTCCTGAGCGCCGCGTAGTCGGCCGTGGCACCCTCCTTCAGGACGACCGTCGCGAGGGGGCGCTCACCCCACTTGTCGTCGGGGACGGCGACGACCGCGGCCTCCGCCACATCGGGGTGCGCCATGATCGCGTTCTCCAGGTCGACGCTGGAGATCCACTCCCCGCCGGACTTGATGACGTCCTTGGCGCGGTCGGTGAGCGTGAGGAAGCCGTCCTCGCTGATCACACCGACGTCGCCGGTCTTCAGCCAGCCGTCCTCGCTGAACTTGTCCTCGGGGCGCAGGTCCGCACCGTCCGCACCGCCGTAGTACGCGCCGGCGATCCAGGGGCCGCGGACTTCCAGTTCACCCGCGGACTCCCCGTCCCAGGGCAGGTGCTCGCCGCCCGGGCCGACCAGGCGCCCTTCGACCCCGGCCGGGAACCGGCCCTGGGTGACGCGGTACGGCCACTCCTCCTCGGCGGTCAGCCCGGCGGGCGGGTTGGCCATCGTGCCGAGCGGTGAGGTCTCCGTCATTCCCCAGGCGTGGCAGAGGCGGACGCCCAGCTTGTCGTAGGCCTCCATCAGGGAGGGCGGACAGGCGGCGCCGCCGATGGTGACGTTCGCCATGGAGGTGAGGTCGCGCGGATTCGCGGTGACCTCGGCCAGCAGTCCCTGCCAGATCGTGGGAACGGCGGCCGCGTGCGTCGGCCTCTCCTGCTCGATCATGTCGGCGAGCGGGGCCGGCTGGAGGAAGCGGTCGGGCATGAGCATGTTGACGCCGGTCATGAACGTCGCGTGCGGCAGCCCCCAGGCGTTCACGTGGAACTGGGGGACGACCACCAGGGTCGTGTCCTTGTCCGTCAGGCCCATCGACTCGGACATGTTGACCTGCATGGAGTGCAGGTAGACGGACCGGTGGGAGTAGACGACGCCCTTGGGGTCCCCGGTGGTCCCGGAGGTGTAGCACATGGCGGCGGCCTGGCGTTCGTCCAGCTCGGGCCAGTCGTAGCTGGTGGGGCGTCCGGCGATCAGGTCCTCGTACTCGTGCACCCGGGGCGCGATTCCCTCGAGCGCGGAGCGGTCGCCCGGCCCGGCGACGACCACGTGCTCGATGGACGGCAGGCGGGGGAGCAGCGGTACGAGGAGCGGCAGCAGCGAACCGTTGACGAGAACGACCTTGTCGTCCGCGTGGTTGACGATCCACACCAGCTGCTCGGCCGGCAGCCTGAGGTTGAGCGTGTGCAGCACGGCGCCCATGGAGGGGATCGCCAGATACGCCTCCACGTGCTCCGCGTTGTTCCACATGAGGGTGGCGACGCGCTGGTCGCCATCGATGCCGAGTTCGTCGTGCAGGGCATGGGCCAGCTGTGTGGCGCGCCTGCCGATCTCGGCGAAACTGCGCCGTTGCGGCTCTGGTTCGCCGGTCCAGGTCGTGACCTGTGACTTCCCATGGATGGTCATCCCGTGCGTCAGGATGCGGGTCACAGTCAGCGGTACGTCCTGCATGGTGCTCAGCACGGCGTCCTCCCGGTGGGCGCTACGCGGCAGTAAGGTTGCGCTGATTCTGCGCACATACCGCTCGGTATGTCACTACTCCCGGGAGTACGAATCGGTGTCGGTCGGCAAAATCGGGCTGTCACGGGCACTCGCGCGGCCTCATCGGACCGGATCGAGCCCCGGATCCTCGCGGAGCTTCCCGAGCGCGCGTGACACGGCGCTCTTGACCGTACCGATGGACACCCCGAGGACATCGGCCGTCTGCGCCTCGCTGAGGTCCTCGTAGTACCGCAGGACGACCATGGCCCGCTGGCGGTCCGGGAGCTTCATCACGGCACGCCACATCGCATCGTGCAGCACCTGCTGCTCGGCGGGGTCGGGCGCGGGAGCGGCCTCCTTCTCGGGCAGCTCCTCGCAGGCGAACTCGTCGACCTTGCGCTTGCGCCACTGCGAGGTGCGGGTGTTCACCAGTGCGCGGCGGACGTATCCGTCGAGCGCCCGGTGGTCCTCGATCCGCTCCCAGGCGACGTACGTCTTGGTGAGAGCGGTCTGCAGCAGATCCTCGGCATCGCTCGGGTTCGCGGTGAGGGAGCGGGCGGTACGCAGCAGCACGGGGCCCCGTGCCCGTACGTACGACGAGAACGACGTGTAGCGCGGGTGTCCGGCGGAAGCAGCGACTGCCCTGGAGGCACCGGTGCAGACTGGCGTGGTCATGCCTTCCACGCTAGGAGCGGGCACCGTCGAGGGGATCGGCCCCAGGTCCCGAAGCGGCGTCCGCCTCAGGTTGTAGGGGCGGGGCAGGCTCCACCTCCTGAAGGTGGAGGGCCCCTCGGCCGCCCTCAGGGTCCTCACCCCGGGGAAGGGTGCGCGGGCGCCCCGCCCGGACAGACGGACAGCGGCCTGCGGGGCGCACCGGAGTGCCGCCCCGCAGACCGCTGCTCAGCCGGCCGGGTGCCGACCCCCCGGCACCCCCGGCCACGGGCTCACCAGAGCGGCGTGAAGTAGACCGCGACGATGTCCGTGGACTGGTCGATCGCGGTGAAGGCCGATCCGCTCACCTGGGCCGAATTGCTGTGGTTCGATGCGCCGGAGCCGACGGCCTGCTGCTGCGAGGTCGATGAATTGCCGGAGTTGTTGCCCCCGACCCCGGCGGACCCGATCGTCGCCACCGCCGCGTTCGATCCGTCGTTCGCGAACGAGCCGTTGTCGGCGACCGCGATACCGCCGAACAGTGCGGCAGCGAGAGGCAGGGCGGCAACGGCGGCGAGGGCGCGAGCGGTACGGGTGCTTGCCATGTCTATTTCCTCCAGGAACCGAAAGTACGGCTTGGTACGGCTGGTTCCGAAGCAGTTGGCCGACCGCCTCGGTGCTGGTCACGACGTCGCGAGACGAAAGTTGCCCACCGCATCACCGGCGAACCGCCCATGGTTCCCGATTCCCCCGCAAGCATGAGGAACACCCGATAAACCTCTCGCACACCCCCAAGTCGCCACACACCCTCACCCCGCACCCCGCACAGGAAGAAGCGTTCCGTCATCCCGCACACCCCCTAATCCCCTTCCCTTCTTCGAACATCTGTACGAACATAGAGGCATGGCCATCATCGACCGGCAGACCGCCACCCTGGCCCTGGCGCACGCGCTCTCCGCCGCCGAACGCGGGCTCCCCGTCTTCCCCCTGTCCGCGACCAAGCTCCCCGCACTGCGCTCCCCGCATCGCGGCGAGGACCCTCCCGTACGCTGCCGGGGTGCCTGCGGACTGCCCGGTCACGGAGTCCACGACGCCACGACCGACCCGGCCGCGGTGCGGGCACTCTTCGCCGCCGCGCCCCGGGCCACCGGATACGGAATCGCCTGCGGACGGGATCCCCACCGCCTCATCGGCATCGACCTCGACATCGACGGGGCACACGGCAACGACTCCGTGGCCGCACTCCAGCAGATCGCCCTCCAGCACCTGTTCACCATCCCGGCCACGGTGACGGTGCTGACCCCGAGCGGCGGCCGCCACCTCTGGCTGACGGGCCCGTCCGGCATCACCGTGCCCAACTCCGCGAGCCGCCTCGCCCAGGGCATCGACGTCCGCGGCAGCGGCGGCTATCTGGTCGGACCCGGGTCGGTCACCACCCACGGCAGGTACCGGCTCGCCCCCGGCACGGCCCACCTCTCACCCGCCCCGTGCCCACGCGCCCTCCTGCGCCTGCTCACACCCCCGGCACGCCCGCACCCCACGAGCCGCCCCTCCCGCGCCGGCCAGGGCCAGGGCCTCGTCCAGTTCGTGCTCGCCGCCCACGAGGGCCAGCGCAACACGCGCCTCTTCTGGGCAGCGTGCCGCGCCTACGAACACGGCTTCGGCGACGCACTCGCGGACGCCCTGACCGACGCGGCGGTCCGCACGGGCCTCTCCGAACAGGAGGCCCGCGCGGCGATCGCCTCAGCGGCCCGCCTGACATCGGAACGCCCCGAAGCCCTGTGAACCCCCCGCGCACCCGCATCTGCGCCCGGCACACAGGGAACTGACGGACGGCCACCGAGCCCGACGCGCAACGCCAACAGGAACGGCCCCTGACCGAAATACCTGGTCAGGGGCCGTTCATCCTGCGGTGGGTGTGGGATTTGAACCCACGGTCACATCGCTGCGACGACGGTTTTCAAGACCGTTCCCTTAGGCCGCTCGGGCAACCCACCCTCGCCCCGCCCACCTGCAGCGGAGCGCCTACAGCGTACCGGGTCGCTGATCCTCCCGGGCAACCCTGGCCAGAGGTCGGCCACAGGTCCGCTGCCGGCCGCAGCCGCCGTCGCGTCACTCCGGCCACACGCGCGGGAGGGGCTGCCGAAGATTCTGGCAGCCCCTCCCGTGTGCGGCGTTCGAACAGTCCCGGCAGGTCAGCTGTCGCCCTTGCGCTCGCCCAGCACGAGTTCGGCCGTCGCCGTCTTGCCGTCACGCTTGTAGGTGAGCGTGACCTTGTCGCCCGGCTTGTGGGTCCAGATCTCGCCGATCAGGGTCGGTCCGCTCTCGACCACCGTGTCGTCGAACTTCGTGATCACGTCGCCGGCCTTCAACCCGGCCTTGGCCGCAGGCCCGTTCGGCGTGACGGCGGGGGTGCCTGCCGCGCCCTGGTCCGAGATCGTGGCGCCGCCGGTCTTCTCCTCCATCGTGACCGTCGCGCCGATCACCGGGTAGACCGGCTGACCGGTCTTGATCAGCTGCTCGGCGACGTTCTTCGCCTGGTTGACCGGGATGGCGAAGCCGAGGCCGATGGAGCCCGCCTGGGACTGGCCCGCGCCGCCACCGGTGGTCGACTGGATGGCGGAGTTGATGCCGATGACCGCACCGCCCGCGTCCAGGAGCGGACCGCCGGAGTTGCCCGGGTTGATCGAGGCGTCGGTCTGCAGGGCGCTCATGTACGAGTTCTTGTTGCTGGAACCGTCGCCGGAGGCGACCGGGCGGTCCTTGGCGCTGATGATGCCGGTGGTGACCGTGTTGGAGAGACCGAACGGGGCGCCGATCGCGATGGTCGAATCGCCCACCGCGACCTTCTCGGAGTCACCGAGGGGCAGCGGGGTCAGTCCGTCCGGAGCGTTCTTCAGCTTCAGGACGGCCACGTCGTAGCCCTGTGCCCGGCCGACCACTTCCGCGTCGTACTTCTTGCCGTCGGAGAACGTCGCGGTCAGCTGGCCGTTGTCCGCCGCGGAGGCCACCACGTGGTTGTTCGTGAGGATGTGGCCTTCCTTGTCGTACACGAAGCCGGTGCCCGTGCCGCCCTCGCCGTCGCCGGACTGCGCGTCGATGGTGACCACGCTGGGCAGCGCGTTCGCCGCGACGCCCGCGACCGTGCCCGCTTCGCGCTTGAAGTCCTTCGGGCTGTTGGAGGCCGCCACCGTGGTCGACCCCGAGGAGCCGGAGTCGTTGCTGTCGGCGGCCCAGTAGCCGAGGGCCCCGCCGACGCCGCCCGCGACGAGCGCGGCCACCGCGACGGCCGCGATCAGACCGCTCGCCGCGCGCCGCTTGCGGGGGCCTTCGGGCTCCGCCGTGGCCGGGGCGCCCCACACCGGGGTGCCGCCGCCGTCCGCGTACGACGGGACGGCCGGAGGCGGCGGCGGCCAGGAGGCCGGATCGGCCGGACCGGCAGGAGGCTGGTGCGACGGAGGCTGGTAGGGCTGCGGCTGTTCGTGGTGCGGCATGGACGGCTCGGGGCCGGACTGGTGCGCGGCGGCAGCCGGAATCTGCGACGTCGGCGCGTCCGCGGGAGGGGGCGGGGTGGCCCCGGGCGTCGCCGGGCCGCCCGGCGGGGTGCCCTCAGGAGCGGCAGCCGGCACGGGAGGTGCGGACGGAACAGACGGTACGGACGGAACCGTGTTGCCCTCGTTGCCCTCGTTCTCGGTGCTCACAGCTCTTTACTCCTCGGTTCCACTCGGCATTCGGCAAGAGATCCGCTGTGCACGTGTCTGCGGTCAGCTTTTCCCACAGCACGTCAGGCCACTGTAAGCAGGACCTGTGCATCCGCACACCAATCTTTACATCAGGCAAAACGGTCCCCCGTGACAAGGTGCCCGCACCCGCCGCGTCACGGTGGCACCATGACGCGGTGACCCACGCCCGGCAGCACAGCATGCCCCCTCCCATCCAGGTCATCGCCCACCGCGGAGCCTCGGACGACGCCCCCGAGCACACCCTGGCCGCCTACCGGAAGGCGATCGAGGACGGCGCCGACGCCCTGGAGTGCGACGTCCGCCTCACCGCGGACGGACAGCTCGTCTGTGTGCACGACCGCAGGGTGAACCGCACCTCCAACGGCCGCGGTGCGGTCTCCGCCCTGGAGCTCGCCGACCTCGCCGCACTCGACTTCGGTTCGTGGAAGGACCACGAGGAGTCCCCGGACTGGGATCCGGTGCCGGGTGAGCTCACCTCCGTACTCACGCTGGAACGGCTCCTCGAGCTGGTCAGCGAGGTGCGGGCCACCGGGCGGCCGCTCCAGCTGGCCATCGAGACCAAGCACCCCACCCGCTGGGCCGGGCAGGTGGAGGAACGCCTGCTCCTGCTGCTCAAGCAGTTCGGCCTGGACAATCCGCCGGCGGGCGGGCCCTCCCCCGTACGCGTCATGAGCTTCTCCGCACGGTCCCTCTACCGCATCCGGGCGGCGGCACCCACCCTGCCCACCGTCTTCCTGATGCAGTTCGTCTCGCCGCGGCTGCGCGACGGACGGCTTCCGGCCGGCGCGCGGATCGCCGGCCCCGGGATGCGGATCCTGCGCAGCCACCCCGGGTACATCGAACGCCTGCACAGGGCCGGCCATCGCGTGCACGTATGGACGGTGAACGAACCGGAGGACGTAGAGCTCTGCGTAGACCTGGGCGTGGATGCAATCATCACAAACCGACCGAAGCAGGTTCTTTCGCAACTAGGCCGCTTTTAGCATCAGTTACAGGGGGTACACCGGCGCATTCGCTCCGCAATCGATCGTTACGAGTGCATCACTGGCAGGGCTTTGGCCGGTTTCCGGTGAAGCCCAGGGGGGCATCCAATCCGTGGCGTGGGGCAAAGGAGGTCTCGGGGGTGGCGTTGGTGGTGGCACAAGAGGTGCCCACGTCGTCGAGCATGGCCGTTCCTCATGGCCCTGCAGGCGTGGGGCAGGCACGGCGCTGCATGCGCGAGCAGCTGCGCAGCAACGGGGTGTCGGACACGGTTGTCGACGATGCTGTATTGATCCTTTCCGAACTTCTCAGCAACGCCTGCCGTCACGGCAGGCCGCTGGGCCGGCACGCGGAGGTCGGTGACGGCGACATCCGCGCCGCATGGCGCGTCGACAGAGCGGGCGGCCTGACGGTCGAGGTCACGGACGGCGGCGGCCCGACCAGGCCGATTCCGGCCACCCCGTCGGTCACCGCGCGCGGCGGACGAGGGCTCAACATCATCAGCGCCCTCGCCCAGGAGTGGGGCGTTCGGGACGACACCTCGGGTGAGGTGACCGTATGGGCCCTGGTCCCGGCGGATCACGGGCTCGACGCGCTGGACGGAATGGATTTCGCCGACGCTTTCGAGGCCTTCGACGACGCAGGCTGAGGCGGCTCGGCAGGAGCGGCGCGGGCGGCAGCGGGCCGGACTCCGGGCGGAACTGCCGGCACGGGGCCGTGGCGGGCCCGGCGGCAGGTGTGACCCTGCGGTGGCGGGGGCGGCTAGGCTCGCGCCGGAGACCGCACCGTCACAATCGGGAGAACGCCCACCATGGCCAAGAAGCGCCCTCAGTCCAAGGCCGGGAAGCAGCAGCTCAAGGACGGTGAGATCCCGGTCGTCGGGGCCCGTGAGCCATGCCCCTGCGGTTCGGGCCGCCGCTACAAGGCGTGTCACGGACGCGCCGCCGCCCAGGCCGTGACCGAGCTGGTCCAGCGCCCCTTCGAGGGACTTTCCGGGGAGTGCGACTGGATCGCCCTGCGCGAACTGGTGCCCGCCGCCACGGTCGAGCTGACGCTGACGGGCGGTCTGCCCGAGGGCGTACCGTCCGTGACGCTCGCGACCGTGCTGCCGATGGCATGGCCGGCTCTGCGCCGTGACGACGGTTCCGTCCTGCTCGCCCTGCAGAACGACACCTCCTCCGGCGACCTCAGCCGCGACCTCGCCGACACCCTGCAGCGGGCCCTGGAGGCGGAGCCCGGGTCGCCGGTCGCCGCCCGCCGGGTGCCCGCCGACGGCCCGCGGCTGCAGGACGTCCTCGACCCGGACGCCGCGTTCGAGCCGGTTGTGCACTCGGGGTTCGAGTTCTGGGTCCCGGACGCGGAGAACGCCACCCCCGAGGTGTCCGCATCCCTGGAGCGCGCGAACGCCGCGGCGATCCCGACCACGCTGCTCTCCGGAGTGGACGCCGCGTACTGGTGCGAGACGCCGGAGAAGAACCACCTGCGCTGGGTCATGCCGCACCCGGAGGAGCAGCTCCTGGACGCGCTCGCCCGACTGCACGCGGCCGGCGCGTCCTCGCTGGGCGAGGGAACGAGGCTGGTCGGCTCGTTCCGGGCACACGGGCTGATGGTCCCGGTCTGGGACCTGCCCTCCGCTATGGGCGCCGAGGACTGCGAGAAGCCCGCGGCGAAGTTCGCGGAGCAGCTCGCCGAAGCTCTCGCGTCGGACGCCCCGCTCACCGGCGAGGAGCGACGGGCACGGGGTGGGCTCACCAACCGCCAAGTGACGCTCAGCTGACAGTGACGACGCCGCGGACGGTTCGGTGACCCCGGTCACAACTCGCCGTACTCGCAAGTAAATCGCTGTCCGAATAGGCGAGATCGAATTTGCTAACGGCAGATCTCTTGTTACCGTTCTGGAAGCCCGGTCGCTGGTGCATCCCCCGTCGCCAGCGGCCGGGCGTCCGCATTTCCGGGTAGGGCACGCAGGGGCGCACGCCGGAGCACCGGCGGATCGGCCCCGCCACGGCACTCTGGCCGCACCCGACGTCAGCGCCCCCTCCGCACCTGCGCTCCACCACCGGTACACGCCTCGGCCGTCGTGCGCGGAGCGGGTTCAGGTACGCACACCGAAGGTCCGGAACACCGGGCGCGCCCTGTCTCCCTTCGGAGCTACGGGCGGTGACGGAGCGTTTGCTTTCGGACAGATGTCCGGCAGCCACGGAGGCGTCGCGCGAATGGGCGAGCGCTCAGCAAGCGCATTTCCCTTCGACTTCTGCGCCGTACTTCCTCCCGACTTCCACCCCGCACCGTTTCCGTAATCTTCTGCGGAAAGGTCATCAGAAAGCCTGCCATCAGCGCCTTTTGTGCCCGGCACGGGGATTCAATCGATTCGGGCCGGGGGATTCGGGGACGAAATACGCACGTCCCGCCCGCACCCGCCCGGCTGTTCACGCAGAACACGGGCGGACTCACACCCTTACGAGTGAGCCGCCCGTCGTTCCTGCGTCAGCGGTTTCCCGCAGCCGTCACCGGTCCGTCAGTACGCGAGCCGACTGCCGCCGTCCGGAGCGCTGTTGCTCGCCTCGACGAGCGCGTCCAGGACCGATTCCACATCCGGGAGCCACGGCGCGGCAGGGCCGGCCAGCGGTGCCCGTTCCCAGCGCACCTGCCCCGTACCCACCTCGGACGGAGGCAGGATGAGGTAGCCGCCCTCACCGTGGAACCTCAGCGAGCTGGGCACCCAGTCCTTGGCGTGCAGCAGCTCTCCGAGCCGTTCCAGCGTGTACGGAGCGACCAGCAGCGACCAGCGGGTCGGTGTCGCCACCACCGGACCGAGTCTCAGCCCCATGGCGTCGAGCGCGGTCAGCGCCCGGGCACCCGCCACGGCCGGCAGGCTCAGCGCGCAGGGCGCCTGGCCACCGGTGGCCAGCACGACGGGAGCGGCCGGCCGGTTGGACCACCACCAGCGCACCATGCGCGCGTCGGTGGTCGCCGCAAGGAGACCGGGGTCGAAGGGATGTGCGCCGGGCACGGCGCACTCGGGATCGGGGCAGGCGCAGCCGCGGCCGCGCTCGCCGCGCACACCTGCCGTCGCCAGCCCCGCTCCGGGGAGGACGGGCCACTTCCAAGCGGTGGCACAGGTAAGCGCCGCGTCGAGCTGGGCGGGACTTGCCTTGCGCCGGGGCCGGTGCCTGCGTCGCCTTCCGAGGATCTCGCGCATGAGCGCTCGTTCCTTTCCGTTGAACGCCGAGGTCCACATCACACCACGTGTTCGTTACACCACGTGTGCGTCTCTTCGCTGTGCGTGCATGCTCACCGGGCTGCGGTACGGACAGGCAGTCCGCGCCGAGCGTGAGCCGAGCCGAGCAGAGTGGAACCGAACAGAATGGAGCTGAGCCGAGTCGAACCGTGTGGAACCGAGCCGAGTCCAGTCAATACATCGCGCGGGCGGCGTGCGCGTCGCGCTTGCCGTCCCTTGTGCAAACCCCGCCACTCGCGGGTGGGGGGTGCGGCCGTCACGGGTGAGGACGTCCGGGCGCGCTGTCGGGTTCCGGGGCGATCGCAACTGCCCCTGGCCATCAACGGTTACGTACCCAGCATGCCCGGAATGACGCTCCCTCCGGCACTTCACCCCGAGGGCGCCCCCTGTCGAGCACACCCAGTCGACCGCAAATAGCTGCACGGGGGTGCATTTTTTGGCCAACTTAACAGACCCCTGGACACCACAAATATCGCAAGGACAATGCTGGACATCACCTTACTTGTACGTGTACATGTGGATGCACTGATAGCGGCGCAGAATGACATGGGGGTTTGCGATGCTATTCGACGAAACGCACCAGTCGGAAAGCCGACTGCCATGAGCGCCCCACATCTGCCGAAAGTGGCTGGAATCGATCCCATGGTTCCTGTTTCAACGCACACTGCAGCCCCCCTCAAGGCCGTGCCCGCCGCACCCGGAGCGTTCATCCAGGACCGGCTGGCGGGCTGGGTCTCCGACCTCACCACGTTGCACGAACTCACCGAGCGACTGGCCGGAACCAGCACCCTCGACACCGCCCTCCACGAATTGCTGGGCGCCGGAGCGGCTCTGGTCGGAGCCCGCCGCGGACTCCTGGTCCTCGAACCGGCCGACGGCGGCGGCCCGTCCCTCACCATCGGCCTCGGCCTCGCCCACGCCGATCTCGGAACCATCGAGACCGTGCCGCGCAGCGCCACTTCCTACGGCCGCTTCCTCGACGGCCTCCCGGACACCGACACCCCACTGGCCAGCCCCGACATCCTCGGCGACGACAGCATCGACCCCCGCTGCCGCGAAGTCGCCGCCACGCTCGGTTACGCCGCCAGCTACACCCTTCCGCTGGCCACCGAAACCGCCGGGCGGCTCGGCGTGGCCGTCTGGCTGTACGACGAACCCGCCGAACCGCTGGAACGCCAGTGCCACCTCGTCGGCCTGTACGCCCGCTACGCCACCGAGCACCTCGCCCGCCTCCTGGAACTGGAACGCGCCAGAGCGGATGCCGCGATCATCGCCGAGGAACTGCTCCCCACCAGGCTGCCCCGGGTACCCGGGGTACAGCTGGCCGCCCGCCACCGGACCGCACCGAAGGGCGGCGGCGACTGGTACGACGCACTCCCCCTCCCGGACAACGCGCTCGGCCTGGCCGTCGGCTCGGTCGGCGGTTCCGGTCCGAGCGCCCTGGCCGCGATGGGCCGGCTCCGCGCCGGCCTGCGGGCCTACGCCGTCATGGAGGGCGAGGACCCCGTCGCCGTACTCTCCGATCTCGAACTCCTGCTGCGGCTGACCGAACCGGCCTGCGCCGCCACCGCGCTCTACGCCTACTGCGAACCCGAACGCCGCACGATCCTGCTGGCCGGGGCCGGACACACCCCGCCGCTCGTCATCGGCGACCGGCGCACCGAGTTCGTGGAGACGACCCTCTCCGCACCCCTGGGCATGCTGGCCTGCTGGGAGGCACCGAGCGTGGAGTTCACGCCCGCCCCCGGCGAGACCGTGCTGCTCTACACCGACGGGCTGCTGCGCCGCACCGGCGACCCCATGGACCGGGCGTTCGCACGACTGCACGCGGCGGCCGCCGGCGTACCGAAGGCGCTGCGCCACGATCCGGGAGCCGTCGCCGACCATGTCCTGCGGACCGTCCTGCCCGACGGCCTGGACCGGAGCGACAGCACCGAGGACGTGGTCCTGCTGGCCGCGCACTTCGACTGACGGCAGCTCCGGACCGGTAAGAGGTCTTCCGGCCCTGGGCCCCCTTCCGTACGCCCGTACGATGGATGGGGTCCAGTGTCGTATAAGGAGAGACAAATCGTGTCTGAGGAGCTCACCCCGGAGACCCCGGAAGCCACCGAAGCAGAGCCGATCAAGCAGCGGAAGAACGGCCTGTACCCGGGCATTTCCGATGAGCTCGCCGAAAGCATGAAGTCCGGCTGGGCCGACACCGAGCTCCACGGCCTCGAGCCGATCGCCCAGGCCGAGCACACCGCCGCCCGCCGCGCCGCGCTCTCCGCGCGCTTCCCCGGCGAGCGGCTCGTCATTCCCGCGGGCAACCTGAAGACCCGCTCCAACGACACCGAGTACGCGTTCCGCCCCTCCACCGAGTACGCGTACCTCACCGGCGACCGGAACCAGGACAGCGTCCTGGTGCTCGAGCCGACCGGCTCCGGCGACACGGCCGGGCACGACGCGACGGTCTACCTGCTGCCCCGCTCCAACCGCGAGAACGGGGAGTTCTGGCTCGACGGCCAGGGCGAGCTCTGGGTCGGCCGCCGCCACTCCCTCGCCGAGGCCGAGCAGCTGCTGGGCATCCCCGCGAAGGACGTCCGCGAGCTCCCGGCCGCGCTGGCCGAGGCCACCGGTCCGGTGCGCAACGTCCGCGGCCACGACGCGGGCATCGAGAGCGCCCTGACCGACAAGGTCACCGCCGAACGCGACGAAGAGCTGCGTGTCTTCCTCTCCGAGGCCCGTCTGGTCAAGGACGCCTTCGAGGTCTCCGAGCTGCAGAAGGCCTGCGACGCCACGGCACGCGGCTTCGAGGACGTCGTCAAGGTCCTCGACAAGGCCGAGGCGACCAGTGAGCGCTACATCGAGGGCACCTTCTTCCTGCGCGCCCGGGTCGAGGGCAACGACATCGGCTACGGCTCGATCTGCGCGGCCGGCCCGCACGCCACCACGCTGCACTGGGTCCGCAACGACGGAGCGGTCCGCTCCGGTGAGCTGCTGCTCCTGGACGCCGGTGTGGAGACCAACGACCTCTACACCGCGGACGTGACACGGACGCTGCCGATCAACGGCACGTTCACCCCGCTGCAGCGGAAGATCTACGACGCCGTGTACGAGGCGCAGGAGGCGGGCATCGCGGCCGTCAAGCCCGGCGCCGCCTACCGCGACTTCCACGACGCCGCGCAGCGCGTCCTCGCCGAGAAGCTCGTCGAGTGGGGCCTGCTGGGCGACCTGACCGTGGAGAAGGTCCTGGAGCTGGGCCTGCAGCGCCGCTGGACCCTGCACGGCACCGGCCACATGCTCGGCATGGACGTCCACGACTGCGCCGCCGCACGCACCGAGTCGTACGTCAACGGCACCCTGGAGCCCGGTGTGTGCCTCACGGTCGAACCCGGACTGTACTTCCAGGCCGACGACCTGACCGTGCCCGAGGAGTACCGGGGCATCGGCGTCCGGATCGAGGACGACATCCTCGTCACCGAGGACGGCAACCGGAACCTGTCCGACAAGCTGCCGCGCCGGGCCGACGAGGTCGAGGCGTGGATGGGCCGGCTCAAGGGCTGACACGGGCGGCGCGCGGGCCGCGCCGCGTGCGCCGGGAGGGCGCGCTGCTCAGGACACCATGAGCAGCGCGCCCTCCCGCCATTTCAGGACCTTGTCGAAGCTCACGACCGCTCCACGCCCCGGGCGGTTGCCGAAGTGGACGTGATCGGCGAGCTCCTCGATCAGGCCGAGTCCCCGGCCGCTCTCCGCCATGACCGGCGGCGTTCCCGCCGGGTACCCGCCTGTCACGCGCGCGGGCGACGGGTGACCCGCCGGGGGATGCCCGGCGGACGGCTGCGGATCCACCGGAGACCCGGCGGACGGCTGCGCGGCGGTGCGAAGCGTGCGCCGGGCGGGGAAACCGGGCCCCGAGTCGGCGACTTCGATACGGCATTTCTCGCCGTCCAGATAGGCGGTGACCCGGTACTGGCCGGAACCACGTCCGGGCTGCTCGTCACCGGTACGACCGAGGCCGGCGAGGTCACCGGCGTCTCCCAGGTCGCCGCCGTGTTCCACGGCGTTCGCACAGGCTTCGCTGAGCGCGACCGACAGGTCGTAGGAGATGTCCGGATCCACCCCCGCGGTCTCCATGGTGCCGAGCAGAAAACGACGGGCGAGCGGAACGCTCGCAGCTTCGCGCCGCAAATGGAGTGACCACCACATGCTCATGCTCCAGCCTCCTGGCTGCGGCTCGACATACCGATACGTATTGCCGCGTGGAGCACTTCGTAAGCACGGATCGGCTGTGACAGCGCTCATTCGGCGGATGCGAATGTTCCGTATACCGGTGTATGCCCGGCACCGCCGACGCCACCGAGCGCTCCTGAACAGGTGCAACACTCCCCGATCACCCCCGATGCGGACAGTTGCCGACCTTCCGGACCTGCCGTACGGGACCAAGGGGCGCAGTGCGATGATGTCCCGGCCATGTCTATGCCTGTCGCACGCGCCGGAGCCGGTCTGCGGCTCCTGAGGACCGCGGTGTTCACCGCGGTCTGCGTCGTGCTGGCCGCGGCAGGACACACGCTCGCCGCAGGCACGGCCGTGCCCGGGTGGACACTTCTCGCCGGATTCCTCGGAGTCTTCGCCGCCGCGGCACTGCTCGCCGGGCGCGAGCGGTCACTCCCGTCGATCACCGCCGCACTCGCGACCGGACAGATCGCCCTGCACATCGTCTTCGCAACGGGCCGCCACGCGCCCGGTCCCGCGGCGGCGTCCGGGGACGCCTCGCTGATCCGGTTCGCCGCCGGGCTGGTCTGCGGTGCCGGGCCGGCGCAGCTGAGCGCCGGCGAGGCCCATCGCATCGTCTCCACCGCGGGCATCGACCCCGCGACCGTGACCCACGGGCACACCCACCTCGCATCCGGCGGTGCAGCAGCCGCGGACGCCGCTTCCGCGGCCGACGCGGGCGCCCTGATGTCGGGACTGCTGCCGAGTCTGCCCATGTTCCTCGGGCACCTCCTCGCCGCACTCGCCACCGGCTGGCTCCTGCGGCGCGGCGAAGTCGCACTCTTCGGGCTGGCCAGGCTCTCGGCGTACGGCGGCCGGCAACTGGCGGCCGGAGCCAGGCTGCGGGCACTGCGGGCAGCCATGGCCCTCGTACGCACACTGCGTGCGGGGCTTCCGGGGCGCCCCACGACCGGGCCGCTCCTTCCCCGTACCGCCACGGACGCTCCGGCGCCCGCGACCGGGGACCCTCTGCAGCACATGGTGATCAGGCGCGGGCCTCCACCCGTATACGTACGCGCAGCCTGACGCGACTCCTCGCCGGAACCCGGGTCCACGGATCCTGGGTCCCCGGATCCCAGTCCCGGATCTCGGACCCCGGACCCCGGACCCCGGGGACGAGCTGTCGCGATGCCGTCGCGCACCCGCGCGCCGGACCACCTTTTCCTTGTGCCTGTGGAGTGATCTCTGCCATGAACGTTTCACGCATCGCCATCGCGGGCGGCGTCGCCGCGTCCACCGTCCTGCTGCTCGCCGGTACCGCCTCCGCGCACGTCAGCGTGCAGCCGCAGGGCGAAGCCGCCAAGGGCGGCTACGCCACCATCAACTTCAAGGTCCCCAACGAGCGCGACGACGCCTCCACCACCAAGCTCGAGGTGAACTTCCCGACGGACCACCCGCTGTCCTCCGTCAGCGCGCAGGCACTGCCCGGCTGGAAGATCGAGATCACCAAGAGCAAGCTGGCCAAGCCGCTCGACGTGCACGGCAAGAAGATCAACGAGGCCGTTTCCAAGGTCACCTGGACCGCCGACGGCACCGGGATCGCGCCCGGCTACTTCCAGCAGTTCCCGCTCTCGGTCGGACAGCTCCCCGAGGACGCCGACCAGCTGGTCTTCAAGGCCCTGCAGACGTACAGCAACAAGGAAGTCGTCCGCTGGATCGAGGAGCCCACCGCGGGTGGCGACGAGCCCGAGAGCCCGGCGCCCGTCCTCAAGCTGACCGCTGCCTCGGCCGACGCCCACGGTGCCGCCGCGGACGACAAGAGCAGCGACGCCGCGAAGGCCAAGCACACCACCGCGTCGTCGAAGACCGCGTCCTCGGCCTCCTCCTCGGCCTCCGACAGCACCGCACGCGTTCTGGGCGTTGTCGGCATCGTCATCGGTATCGCGGGCGTGGCGTTCGGCGTGCTCGCGGGCCGTCGCCGTAGCGCCTGACCCACCGGCCCCACCCGCACCACAGACCAGGAAACAGCTCTCCATGCGCAACAAGAAGACGGTGCTGGCCGCGGCGTTCGCCGCCGTGGCCGCACTGACCCTCTCGGCCTGCGGCAGTGGCGACGCATCGGCGGACAAGTCCGTCGCCGACGTCTCCGTCGAGTCCGAGACGAAGGCCGCGACGGTGCTCGACCAGCCGTTCACCAAGCCCGACCTCGTCCTCACCGACACGCACGGCAAGACGTACGACCTCCGTGAGCGGACCAAGGGCAAGCCGACTCTCATCTACTTCGGCTACACCAACTGCCCCGACGTATGCCCGCTGACCATGAGCAACATCGCGCTCGCCAAGCGGGCCCTGCCCGAGGCCGACCGGGACAGACTCCAGGTCGTCTTCGTCACCACGGATCCCGAACGGGACACCCCGGCGTCCCTGGGCAGCTGGCTCAAGGCCCAGGACCCCGCGTTCACCGGTCTCACCGGTGACTTCCCCACCATCCAGGCGGGAGCACGGCAGATCGGCATCGGCATCGACCCGCCGAAGAAGGAGAAGGACGGCACCGTCGTCTCGATGCACGGGGCCCAGGTCATCGCGTTCTCCCCGAAGACCGACAAGGGGTACGTGCTGTACGGCGAGGACACCACGGCCGACGACTACACCCAGGACCTCCCCAAGATCATCAAGGGGGAGAAGCCGTGAACCACCGCACGGTTCTGGTCGGTGCGCTCGCCCTCACCACGGGCCTCGCACTGACGGGGTGCTCCTCGGACAGCAAGCCCGACCTCAAGGTGACCGGCGCCTTCATGCCGCAGCCCGTCGGCGACATGGCGGCCGGCTTCCTCATCGTGAAGAACGACGGCGGTACCGACCGGCTCACCTCGGTGAGCAGTTCCCTCTCGGACCACGTCACCATCCACGAGACGAAGAACCAGGTCATGAGGATGGCCTCCTCGTTCGAGGTGCCCGCCGGTGGCGAGCTCGACCTCGAACGCGGTGGCAGCCACATCATGTTCACGGACCTCAAGCAGCGGCCCAAGCAGGGCGAAACGGTCTCCTTGGAACTGCACTTCGAGACGGCCGACCCCATCAAGGTCGACGTTCCCGTGAAGGAGACCACCTACAACCCGAAGAAGCAGTGAGGTACTGACACCCCATGACAGCCACCGCCCCGCCCTTCGGGCTCTCCCTTATACGACGGCCGCTCGCCGCGGTCGCGCTCCTCGCCGCGCTGATCAGCCTGCTGTTCGGCCTGGTGCTGGCCGGCGCGACTCCCGCGTCCGCGCACGCCGCCCTCACCGGGAGCAACCCGCAGGACGGGTCGGTGGTCGCCACCGCCCCCAAGGAGGTCACGCTCACCTTCTCCGAGCAGATCGCCATGGGAGAGGACTCGATCCGGGTCCTCGACCCGAGCGGGAAGCGGGCCGACACCGGAAGCCCCCGTGATCTGCAGAGCGGCACCGTGCAGTACGGAATCACCCTCCACGGCGGCCTGCCCGACGGCACCTACACCGTGGCCTGGCAAGCCGTCTCCGCGGACAGCCACCCGGTCTCCGGCGCCTTCACCTTCTCCGTCGGCGCCCCGTCGCAGACCACAGTCGCGCTGCCCTCCGACGAAGCCGGCGGCGGACTCGTCGGAACGCTCTACGACATCGCGCGCTACGCCGCCTACGCCGGGTTCATCCTCCTCGCCGGCGGCTCCGCCTTCGTGCTCGCCTGCTGGCAGCGCGGCGCGGGCGCCCGGCCGCTGCAGCGTCTCGTCGTGCGCGGCTGGGTCACACTCACCGCGGCCACCCTCGCCATGCTGCTCCTGCGCAGCCCCTACACCGGCTCCGGCAAGCTCGCGGACGCCTTCGACCTCGACGGTCTGCAGTCCGTGCTCGACACCAAGCCGGGGGCGGCGCTCGTCTCCCGGCTGCTCCTCCTGGGCGCCTCCGCGCTCTTCATCGCCGTCCTGTTCGGGGCGTACGCCAAGCGCGAGGACGAGAAGGAGAAGCAGGACCTCACCTTCGGGCTCGCCATCGGCGGAGCGGTCATCGCGGCAGGGATCGCAGGGACGTGGGCCCTGGCCGAGCACGCCTCGGCCGGTATCCAGCCGGGCATCGCCATGCCGGTCGACGTGCTGCACCTCCTCGCCGTCGCCGCCTGGCTCGGCGGGCTCACCGCACTGCTGGTCGCCCTGTACAGGACACCGGACATCACGAGCCGCGCGGTACGGCGGTTCTCCCGCATGGCCTTCGGCAGCGTGCTCGTCCTCGCCGCGACCGGGCTCTACCAGTCCTGGCGGCAGCTGGGTTCGTGGTCCGCGCTGACCGACACCCGCTACGGGCAGCTGCTGCTCATCAAGGTGGCCCTGGTTGCCGTACTCGTCGGCGTCGCGTGGATCTCGCGGCGGTGGACGGGACGGCTGGCCGGGGACGAGGAGCCGGCCGGTGCCGAGAACTCCGTCGCCGAGGCGGGGAGTTCCGAAGCGGGCGCCGAGACGGAAGGTCCCGCAGCCGGGGACACCGCAGAGGTGGACCCCGAGCGCGCCGTCCAACTCACCCGGCAGCGAGCCGCACTGACAGCGACGAAGGAGAAGCGCGCCCGGGACGCCGATCCGGACCGCTCCGGACTGCGCCGCTCGGTCATGGTGGAGACCGGTATCGCCGTGGTGCTGCTCGCGGTCACGACCGTACTGACGTCCACCGAGCCCGGACGCACCGAGGAGGAGGCCGCCCGCAGCAAATCGGCGGTGGCCGCGCCTCTGACCGGCGGACAGGTCAACCTGAGCCTGCCGTTCGACACGGGCGGCCAGAACGGCAAGGGGACCGTACGGCTGGACGTCACACCCGGCGGGACCGGTGCCAACAACGTGCACATCTGGGTCGACGGGCCGGGCGACCGCCCCATGGATGTCCCCGAGGTGAAGCTCGCCTTCACTCTGGAGTCCAAGGACATCGGTCCTCTGCCGGTTGTCCCCGAACGCATCACCACGGGCCACTGGACAGCCGGCGGTGTGCAGATCCCCATGGCGGGCGACTGGAAGGTCACGGTGACCGTGCGTACGTCGGACATCGACCAGACGACCGTCGACAAGAACGTGAAGATCGGCTGAGCAGGGTGAGCAGGGAAAAGAACAGGAAGGGCGCACCCGGCGGCATCGCCGATGGCGCCGGCATCTCCCGTCGGCGGCTGATCGGCAGCGCGGGAGCAGCCGGAGCGACCGGCCTCGTGCTGGGTGCGGCAGGCGGCGCGGGCGGATATGCCGCGACGAGCGGCGACGGACCGGCCCCGCTGACCGCCATCGGCTCGACCGAGGCGATGTTTCACGGGAAACATCAACCGGGGATCACCACTCCGCTTCAGGCCCGCGGGCATCTGATCGCCTTCGACCTGGCGCCCGGGTCCGGCCGCAAGGAAGCCGCCGCCCTGATGCGCCGCTGGTCGGCCGTGGCGGAGCTGCTGATGGCCGGCAAGCCGGCCGGGGACGGCACCGGCCACGACACGGGGGTCGCCCTGGACGCCGGACCGTCCTCCCTGACGGTCACCTTCGGATTCGGCCGCACCTTCTTCGAACGCACGGGCCTGGTCGCCCGCCGGCCGGCCGCCCTGGACCCCCTGCCGCCGTTCTCCTCCGACCACCTCGACGCCAAGCGCTCCAACGGTGACCTCTGGGTGCAGATCGGCGCCGATGACGCGCTCGTCGCCTTTCACGCGCTGCGCGCGATCCAGAAGGAGGCCGGCGCCACGGCCCGGGTGCGCTGGCAGATGAACGGCTTCAACCGCACTCCGGGAGCAACGGCCCGGCCGATGACGGCCCGCAACCTGATGGGCCAGATCGACGGGACAGGCAACCCGAAGCCGGAGGAGAGCGACTTCGACCGGCGGATCTTCGTCCCGTCTGCAGACGCCGCGGGCACCTCCGGCGCATCGGAAGGCCCGGCCTCCTCCGATCCGGCCCACGAATGGCTGGCAGGCGGCTCCTACGCGGTCGTACGGCGGATCAGGATGCTCCTGGACGACTGGGAGAAGCTCACGGTCGACCGGCAGGAACGGGTCATCGGGCGGCGCAAGGTGGACGGCGCACCGCTGAGCGGCGGCTCCGAGACCACCGAGATGGACCTGGAGAAGGCAGGCCGGGACGGCAGACTGCTGATTCCCGACAACGCCCACGCCCGGATCTCCTCCCCCGAGAAGAACGGCGGGGCCGCGATGCTGCGACGCCCGTTCTCGTACCACGACGGCATCTCCGCGGACGGCACTCCGGACGCAGGGCTGCTCTTCGTCTGCTGGCAGGCCGATCCGTTCAGGGGCTTCGTCCCGGTACAGCGCAAACTCGACCGCGGGGACGCCCTCTCACCGTTCATCCGGCACGAGGCCAGCGGTGTCTTCGCCGTTCCGGGTGGTACCGCGCCCGGCGAGTACGTGGGGCAGCGTCTGCTGGAAGGGTGACTTCGCTCGGGCACTCCCGTACGGCCCATTAGGGTGACCGTATGTCAGCCACGCGCTACGCCTATCTCGGCCCCGAAGGCACCTTCACCGAGGTTGCCCTCCGTACCCTCCCGGAAGCCGCCACCCGTGAGCTCGCCCCCATGCTCTCCGTACCGGCGGCACTGGACGCGGTACGCAACGGGGAGGCGGCGGCGGCACTCGTCCCCATCGAGAACTCCGTCGAGGGCGGGATCACCGCGACGCTGGACGAGCTGACCAGCGGCGCACCGCTGATGATCTACCGCGAGGTGCTGCTCTCCATCACCTTCGCGCTGCTGGTGCGCCCCGGGACCAAGCTGTCGGACATCAAGACCGTCACCGCTCACCCCGCCGCGCAGCCGCAGGTACGCAACTGGATGGCGGCCCATCTGCCGAACGCGGTGTGGGAGTCCGCCGCCTCGAACGCGGACGGCGCCCGGCTGGTCCAGGAGGGGCGCTACGACGCCGCCTTCGCCGGTGAGTTCGCCGCGTCGACCTACGGGCTGGAACCGCTGGTCACGGAGATCCACGACGCGGAGAACGCGCAGACCCGCTTCGTCCTGGTGGGCCGGCCCGCCAGGCCGTCGGCACCGACCGGGGCGGACAAGACGTCTGTCGTCATCTGGCTCGGCGACGACCACCCGGGCGCCCTGCTCGAACTGCTCCAGGAGTTCGCCGTGCGGGGCGTCAACCTCATGCTGATCCAGTCCCGGCCGACGGGGGAGGGCATCGGGAACTACTGCTTCGCCGTGGACGCGGAAGGCCACATCGCGGACCGCCGGGTCGGCGAGGCCCTGATGGGGCTGAAGCGGATCTGCCCGAAGGTGCGGTTCCTGGGTTCGTACCCGCGAGCCGGAGTGACGCCCGAGGAAGTGCGCGCCCTGCGGCCCGGGACGTCCGACAGGGACTTCACCGAGGCCTCCGACTGGCTCGCACGCAGCCAGGACGGCCGGGCCTGACCGGCCCACGGACGGGGCAGGACCGACAGGCGGGGACAGGCGGGAACAGGCGGTCGGGGATGGACCCGTCGCATGGTGCCCGCCGGTTCTACTTTCTGATCTGATACCCGGCACAAAGTTATCCACAGGCTCCCTCGCAACCTGGGGACAAGTCGACAGTGCAACACGACATGGTCGACAAATCACCCCAGCGAGCCCGGATCCCCCACAGGGCCCCAGTCCTGGCCCTGTCAGCCCAATTCCATTGATCAACTCCCCAGAGCGATCAATTCCCACCCGAATGAGTGCGCGAACCAGGTTTCGGAAGGAATCCGTCCACCTTCATGCGGCATTCGGAACGATCTCTTCCGATGTCCACAGATCTTCTTCACAGCCTGTGGATAACTAAATGAACCGGCGCGCCCCTGTGGACAAGGCCTGGAGCCGCGCCCCCTCAACTCCCTCCCGAAGCACCGGCGATGCGTCAGAGCGTGCAGGCACTTGCTCCGCTTTCGGAGCAATCGGACCCCTTTGTTGGCGACATTGGCGACATCGATGACATTGACGACCACCCCCGTTGCCCGGTCCGTGTTTCCCGCCGAATGCCCGCCACCGGCCCCGATGATTCTCCGCCAGGATTACCAATCCCGGCAATTCGGGCAAACTGACACGCTCGTCGATATCGGTTCGAGCTGCGGATCCCCGCACCGGTAGCCTTGGGGGGTGATTGACCTTCGCCTGCTCCGTGAGGACCCCGACCGTGTTCGCGCCTCCCAGCGCGCCCGTGGAGAGGACGTCGCCCTCGTCGACGCCCTGCTCTCCGCCGACGAGCTGCGCAGGTCGTCCGGCGTCCGCTTCGACGAACTCCGTTCCGAGCAGAAGTCGCTCGGAAAGCTGATCCCCAAGGCAACACCCGAGGAGCGCACCGAGCTCCTCAAGAAGGCCGATCAGCTGAAGGCCGAAGTCAAGGCGGCCGACGCCGCGCAGGACGAGGCCGACGCCGAGGCCAAGCGGCTGCTGCTCCTGCTCGGCAACATCGTCCACGAGGACGTACCGGTGGGCGGCGAGGAGGACTTCGTCGTCCTGGAGACGCACGGCACGATCCGTGACTTCGGTGCGGAGGGCTTCGAGCCCAAGGACCACCTGGAGCTCGGCGAGTCGCTCGGCGCCATCGACATGGAGCGCGGCGCCAAGGTCTCGGGCTCGCGCTTCTACTACCTGACCGGGGTCGGCGCGCTGCTCGAACTCGCCCTCGTCAACGCGGCGATCGCACAGGCCACCGAGGCCGGCTTCATCCCGATGCTGACCCCCGCGCTGGTCCGGCCGCGCGCGATGGAGGGCACCGGCTTCCTCGGCCAGGCCGCGGAGAACGTGTACCACCTGGAGAAGGACGACTTCTACCTGGTCGGCACCTCCGAGGTCCCGCTCGCGGCCTACCACATGGACGAGATCATCGACGCCGACAAGCTGCCCCTGCGGTACGCGGGCTTCTCGCCCTGCTTCCGCCGTGAGGCAGGCACGTACGGCAAGGACACCCGGGGCATCTTCCGCGTCCATCAGTTCGACAAGGTCGAGATGTTCTCGTACGTAGACCCGGAGGACGCCGAAGCCGAGCACCGCAGGCTCCTGGACTGGGAGAAGCAGTGGCTCACCGGCCTCGAGCTGCCCTTCCAGGTGATCGACGTCGCCACCGGCGACCTGGGCGCCTCGGCTTCCCGGAAGTTCGACTGCGAGGCCTGGATCCCGACCCAGGGCAAGTACCGCGAGCTGACCTCCGCGTCGAACTGCAACGGCTTCCAGGCACGCCGCCTCTCCGTCCGCATGCGCGACGGGAAGAAGGTCCAGCCGCTGGCCACTCTGAACGGCACGCTCTGCGCCGTACCGCGCACGATCGTGGCCATCCTGGAGAACCACCAGCTGGCGGACGGTTCCGTGCGGGTTCCGGAGGTGCTCCGTCCGTATCTGGGCGGGCGCGAGGTTCTGGAGCCGGTCTCCAAGTGAGCTTCCCCTACAAGCTCGTCGCCACCGATCTCGACGGCACGCTGCTGCGTGACGACGACACGGTCTCCGAGCGCACACGTGAGGCGCTGGCCGCGGCTACCGCGGCCGGCGCGGCCCACATCATCGTCACCGGACGTGCGGTCCCCTGGACCCGGCACATCCTGGACGACCTGGGCTACGAAGGCCTCGCGGTCTGCGGCCAGGGCGCGCAGGTCTACCACGCGGGCGAGCACAAGCTGCTGACCTCCTTGACCCTGGACCGGCAGCTCGCGGGTCTCGCCCTGTCCAAGATCGAGGCGGAGGTCGGCCCGCTCGCGCTGGCGGCGAGCCGTGACGGACTCGACGGCGAGGTGCTGGTCGGACCCGGCTACCGGGTACAGGAAGGCCCGCTCCCCGCCCTGTTCGTGGACGACGCGGCCGAGATGTGGACCGCCCCCCTGAACAAGGTCTACATCCAGCACCCGGAGCTCGGCGACGACGCCCTGGCCAAGGCCGCACGCGGCGCCGTCGGCAGCCTGGTGGACATCGTCATGGCGGGCCCGGGGGTCGTGGAGATCCTGCCCCTCGGCCTCAGCAAGGCGACCGGTCTTTCGCTGGCCGCCCGACGGCTGGGGCTGAAGGCCGCGGACACGCTGGCCTTCGGTGACATGCCGAACGACATCCCCATGTTCGGCTGGGCACAGCACGGTGTGGCCATGGCCAACGCGCACGACGATCTCAAGGCAGTGGCGCACGAGATCACGGCGTCGAACGAGCACGACGGCATCGCGGTGGTGCTGGAGGAGCTGCTCAGGACGGCCACGCGCGCGTAGGGGCTCCTGCGGCGAGGCCGGTTCCTGCTGAGTGGTTCTGCTGCTCCTGGGTGGCGGAGGATGCGCGGATCGAACGCGCGCGGGGGCACGCCCCCGACGACGGCTTAGCAAGCCGCTGCCTTACCACTCGGCCAATCCTCCGGGAGGGTGGCCGCGCGATGCGCAGGGAAAGCCACCCCGGGGGCCCTGCTCAGCGGTTCACGAGCAACTGATGCGTCAGCTACTGCGGTACCGGCTGCGGACCACCCTGCTGGGAACTCGACGGACTCGGACTCTCGGTCATCGCCGCGCTCCTCTCCCGGTCTTCGTGGGCGCCCTGTTCGCGTGCGCCGTCCCCCTCACTGTGCCCGAGGGCGACCACCGGGGGCCACTTGTTTTCCCGCGGCCCCCGGCGGCCGCCCTCCCCGGGCCGGACGTCAGCTGTGGCCGCGGCGGCTCAGGTCCTTGAGGTGCCGGGCGAAGTCGTCCATGCGGGCGTCCAGCCGGACGATGTCCTGGGAGACATCGGTGAGCCGGAGGCTGATGGCCCCGACGACCTGGTGGGTCACGTCCAGCTTCCGGTCGAGGACATCGAGCCGGTGCGACATCCTGCTCAGTACGGGACCGAGCTCCTGGAGTGCGCTCCCGACGCCGACGAGGCACCCCTCGACACGGGTGACCCGCTGGTCGAGCGAGGCGATGGACGCCCGGAGATCCTCCTCGGCGTCGAGCAGATAGGTCCGGACGCAGCGGGCGATGTCGCTGTCGCGAAGAAGCATGGCGACGTCGAGCACGGTCCTGCGGGTGTAGAGGCGCAGCTGAGTGGCAGCCTGTGGATAACTTTCCGGCACCTCCCCCTCCCATAGCGACAGCATGTCGCCATGGAAGGAGCGCAGGTCATCACCCCGTAGAACCCTCATGCCGTTGTCGGTCAGCTCCTGCTGATGCCGGTCGGTCAGCCTTCTGACCGAGGCTGTGGATACTTCGAAGTACCGGGCCACGTCGTCTGTGCGAACGTGAATCCCGTCAGGGAGCATGACAAGGCTCTTGACCTTGTCGAGGGCGTCGACGCGCCCCATCCGCTCAACACGCAAAGCGTGCGATTCGAGCAGGGCTACTTCCGTGGGCATGGGCATGCCTTTCGTGCGCGGAAACGGCGATGGACGGCCCTGTCCCCGGGCTGCGAGGGCGGAGGACGCTCACGGTTGCCACTCACTCGATGACCGGTACCGCGGGGCTCAGCCCCACCGATGCCGGCATTCCCCGATTTCACGAAAGCTCGACGCCACAGATCCCAGTTGCCTCCACGCACCCAGGTCAACGAGCCGATAACCGTACAGTTACGCGCTCCGCTGTCCGCTCATAGGACAACCCCCGCCCATCGGACGGGGGTTGCACGGCACATCAGGCCGGTGGAAGCGGTTTCACTCCTCGCCGGCGAGCTTCAGCGCCCGCAGCTTCTGGCCTGCGTACCACGTGGCCACGATCGTCACGCCCGCCAGCAGAACCGTTGCCAGCGGCAGGCCGACATCCGAGGTCACCAGGCCCTCCCCGGCGACCTTCTCGGCGACCGAGAGGGACCACTGCTGCACGCTGAGCGTCCTGGCGCCCGGCACCAGGCTGCCGAAGAGGGCTTCCCAGACCAGCGCGTACACCAGGCCGAAGACCACCGCATGCCTGCTGACCGTGCCGAGCAGCAGGAACAGCGCGCTGTAGGCGATCGAGGCGACCAGCGCCGCGATCGTGTACGCCACGGCGATCTGCCCGCCGTTGCCGTTGAGGATCATGCCCGCGACGAAGGTCGGCAGTGCGGAGAAGAGCATCGTCACAGCGATGGCGACGATCAGCTTGGTGAAGATGATCGTGGGTCGTTTCACCGGCTTGGCCAGCAGGTAGACGATCGAACCGTCGTCGATCTCCGGTCCGATGGCTCCGGTTCCTGCGATGACGCCGATCAGCGGCACCATCGTGGCGATGGCGAATCCACCGAGCACCCCGGAGGCGACGTCGTCATCGGCCCCGGCGAACGCCCGTACCGCCACGGCGATGGCCACCAGCAGTACGGGCAGGATGAACAGGATGGCGGCCCGGCGCCGGCCGAGCAGGGCCCGGTAGGTGAGCCGGGCGACTGTGGGGTCGTACATGACGCTTCACAGCTCCTTTCAGGCCACTACTCAGGCCGCTACGAGATAGGAAAAGACCGATTCGAGGGACTCGTCGGACGGCGAAACGGTCAGCAGCCGGATGCCCTGTTCGCGTGCCACCTTCGGCAGCAGCGTGGTGAAGCGCCCGAAGTCGACGGCCTGGATACGCAGGGCCTGCTCGCTCAGGTCGATCTCGATCCCGGCGGTCGACGGGTCGGCGATGAGCGCGGCAGCCAGTGCCCTGTCGTCGCTGGACCGCACGAGATAGCGGTGCGGCCGGTCCGTCATCAGCCGGCGGATCTTCCGGAAGTCACCCGACGCGGCGTGCCGCCCCGCCACGATGACCTCGATGTGCGAGGCGAGCTGCTCGACCTCCTCGAGGATGTGGGACGAGAAGAGGACCGTGCGTCCCTCCGCCCCCATCCGCCGCAGCAGCTCCATCAGTTGCATGCGCTGACGCGGGTCCATGCCGTTGAACGGCTCGTCGAGGAGCAGCACCGAGGGCTCGTGGACCAGGGCGGACGCCATCTTCACGCGCTGGCGCATGCCCTTGCTGTACGTCGAGATCTTGCGGTCCTGCGCGTACTCCATCTCGACCGTGGCCAGCGCCTTGCGCGCCTCCGCGTCGCCGAGCCCGTGCAGCTCGGCGTTGGCGACGACGAACTCCCGGCCGGTCAGGAAGTCGTACATGCCTTCCCGCTCCGGCACGATGCCGATCGCCTTGTAGACCGCCTCGTTGCGCCAGATGGTCTTGCCGTCGAGCGTGACCTTGCCCGTCGACGGAGCGAGAAACCCGGCCATCATGTTGATCAGCGTGGACTTTCCGGCACCGTTGGGGCCCAGCAGCCCGGTGACACCTGGCCCCACGGTCATGCTCACGTCGTTGACAGCGACCACGTTCCCGAACCAGCGCGACGTGTGGTCGATCTCGATGGTGGTCACAGCCCGACCCTCCGGTAGCGGCGCATCAGTACGGCGTACGAGCCGGCGACGAGCGCGAGTACAACGATCAGATAGGCCACCCCTGCACCGGCACCCGGGCCCACTCCGCCGGGGAAGTTGGTGGTGGCACCGAGGTACGCGGTCTGCACCCCGTCGATCAGCGTGATCGGAGAGAAGAGACCCAGCCAGGTGATGGCTCCCGTGGAGTCCGTCGACCAGGCGATCGCCTGGACCGTGGAGACCGCACCGTAGGTGATGGTCAGGACGGCGATCACAGCGGCGACACCGAACCCGCGGCGCGGTGTCAGGGCGGCCACCACCAGTCCGATCCCGGCGAACAGCACGGACAGCAGCGCCACCGAGACCAGCCCCTGCCCGAACCCGGCGGTCTGGTCGGCGAAGTCGAACTTCGCGAGCAGTGCGCCCACGTAGAGGATGACGAGCGGCAGGCCGGTGAGGATGAGGAGGGCCGAAGCCATGGCCGCGAACTTGGCGACCACGTAGTCGACGCGCTCGATCGGCCGCGAGAAGTACAGCGGAACACTCTTGAAACGAAGGTCCCTCGACACCGACTGCGGTGCCTGCGAGGCGATGAAGAGCCCGATCACCGCCTGCAGGTAGATCGCGAACGCCGTGTACTTGATGGGCAGTTTCGTCATGTTCGGCGTGGCGATGGCGACCGCGACGATGATCAGCGCCACCAGGCACATCACCCCGCACAGCAGCATCGGCAGCACCTTGGACTTGGCGGAACGGCCCAGTCCGAAGGAGCCCCGCAGGGACTGGGAGTAGAGCGAACGGCGGGCGTAGGCCCGGCCCAGTCGGACACCGTCGTAGGAGCGGTACCCGATGTTGTGGATCCGGGAGGTGTCGTTCCCGGTCACGGTCCCGGTCTCAGTGCTCATCACGACCGCTCCCCTTCTGCTGTACGGCCCCGGCTGTCGCGGGCATGGCCTGCGGTGCCTCTTCGGTACGGAAGACCTCGGCGATGTGGTGCCGCCGCTGTTCCATCCGGATGAGACCGAGTCCGAGTCCGGCGACGCTGTCGCGGACCAGGTCGTACGTCTCCTCGCCCGTCGCCTCGACGAGAAGGATGTGGCCCGCGCCGGGCAGCCCCTCCGAGTCGAGGCCGTCCAGGCCGATGAGTTTGACCCCGGCTCCGGTGAGGCTCCGGCGCAGGGCGTCGGTGCCGTCCGGGTGGTCGTCGCTGTCGGTGACTTCGACCGCCAGGGTCGTCGTGATCTGGGTGAAGTCGCTGGTGGAGCTCGAACGCAGCAGAGCCCCGCCGTCGATGACGACGACGTGGTCGCAGGTGCGCTCGAGCTCGCCCAGGAGGTGCGAGGTGACCAGCACCGAGATGCCGAAGTCGGTGTGGACACGACGGATCAGACCGAGCATCTCGTCGCGGCCGACGGGGTCCAGACCGTTGGTCGGCTCGTCGAGGAGGACCAGTTGGGGGTCGTGGACCAGCGCCTGTGCCAGCTTCACCCGCTGCTTCATGCCGGTCGAGTAGCCGCCGATGGGGCGGTAGCGCTCCTCGTACAGACCGACGTGGCGCAGCGTGTCGGCGGTGCGCTCGCGCGCTGCCGTCGGCGGCAGCCCGGACATCCGCGCCATGTGCACGACGAACTCGGTCGCCGAGACATCAGGGGGCAGGCAGTCGTGCTCGGGCATGTACCCGACCCGTTCCCGGATCGCGGCGCCACTGGTGGCGACGTCGAGCCCGAGCACCGCGGCCCGGCCCTCGGTGGCGGGGGACAGACCCAGCAGGATCTTGATCAATGTGGACTTGCCGGCTCCGTTGGCGCCCACCAGGCCGGTTACGCCCGGTCCGATGTCCAAGGAGAGCCGGTCAAGAGCGGTCACCCGGGGGAACCGCTTGCTCAGGCTTTCGGTCGCGATCACAGTCACGTCTTCGAAGGTAGTGGCGCGCACCACAGGAGTCGTCAGACCTGACGGTGGTATCCGCGTCCGACTCCAGGCGTACGGACCCGTAAGGGAGACCCCACAAGGAAGGATCCGGGAGCCGCGCACCCGCCCGAGCCCGGACCTGCCCCGGCGCCGTGCCCGTGCCGCCCTCACACCCTGCCCGCCCCGTACCGCGTCCGCGTCCGCACCGAGTTGTCCACATGCCGTTGTCCACAGGCCCGGCACACCCCTTGACGCAGCCGCCAGGGATTGTCACATTCATCAGTGTCACGTTACGGGCACGTACCGCGACACCGCACAGACCAAGGGGGCTGCGTGAATCTGCAAGGCGCGCGCGAGCGCTGGGTTCGTACGGGCGGAGTCGAGCTGTGCGTCGCCGAGTTGGGCGACCCGACGCGGCCGACGATCGTCCTGGTGCACGGCTATCCGGACAGCAAGGAGGTCTGGTCGCAGGTCGCGCTGCGGCTGGCCGGGCACTGGCACGTCGTGCTGTACGACGTGCGGGGACATGGCCGGTCGACGGCGCCCAGACCCCTGCGCGGCGGCTTCACGCTGGAGAAGCTCACGGACGACTTCCTGGCCGTCGTGGACGCGGTGAGCCCGGACCGGCCGGTGCACGTGGTCGGCCACGACTGGGGCTCGGTCCAGGCCTGGGAGTTCGCCACGGTCGAGCGGACCAAGGGCCGGATCGCCTCGTTCACCTCGATGTCGGGCCCGTCCCTGGACCACTTCGGGCACTGGATCAAGCAGCGGGTGTCCCGCCCCACGCCACGACGCCTCGGTCAGCTGCTCGGCCAGGGCGCCAAGTCCTGGTACGTGTACGCCCTGCACACGCCCGTCCTCCCCGAGCTCGCCTGGCGCGGGCCGCTCGGCAAGCAGTGGCCGCGCATTCTGCGGCGGATGGAGAGGGTGCCCGCGGACGGCTATCCGACGTCCTCGCTTCCGAGGGACGCGTCACACGGGGCCTGGCTCTACCGCGACAACGTCCGGGCCCGCCTGCGCAGACCTCGCACCGACGCGGTCGCCCATGTGCCCGTCCAGCTGATCACCCCGACCGGTGACATCTTCCTCTCGGCGACGCTCTACGACGAACTCGGCTCCTGGGCACCCCGGTTGGTCCGTCGGTCCCTTCCTGCCAAGCACTGGGTGCCGCGTACCAGGCCGGACCAGCTGTCAGCCTGGATCAGCGACTTCGTCACGGCCGGTGAGGCGGTCGGCACGAGCGGCCCGTCCTTGCCGGAGACCGCGGCGACCGGGGCCCACGCGGACCGGTTCGGCGGGCAGTTGGTCCTGGTGACGGGCGCGGCCGGCGGCATCGGCCGGGCCACCGCCCTCGCGTTCGCGGAAGCGGGCGCACGCGTGGTGGTCGTGGACCGGGACCCGGAGGGGGCGGCCCGGGCGGCACAGGAGGCCCTACGGTCCGGTGCGCAGGACGCCTGGAGCGAGGTGGTGGACGTCGGCGACGAGCAGGCGATGGAGAAGCTCGCCGAGAAGGTCGCGGCGGAGTACGGAGTCGTCGACGTCCTGGTGAACAACGCCGGGATCGGACTGTCCGGTTCCTTCCTGGAGACCACGAGCCAGGACTGGCGGAACGTCCTCGACGTCAATCTGTGGGGTGTCATCCACGGCTGCCGGATCTTCGGCAAGCAGATGGCCGCCCGCGGCCAGGGCGGCCATATCGTCAACATCGCTTCGGCAGCCGCCTACCAGCCGTCGAGGGCGCTGCCCGCGTACAGCACCTCGAAGGCCGCCGTGCTGATGCTCAGCGAATGCCTCCGTGCGGAGCTGGCCGAACAGTCGATCGGTGTCAGTGCGATATGCCCTGGCATCGTCAACACCGGCATCACGGGGACGGCACGCTTCGCCGGAACGGATGCGGCCGAGGAGAGCCGCCTCCGGAAGCGCACGGGCCGCCTGTACGCGCTCCGTAACTACCCGCCGGAGAAGGTCGCCGACGCGATCCTCGGGGCCGTGGTGCACAACCGGGCCGTCGTGCCGGTGACGCCCGAGGCCCGCGGCTCCCGGCTGCTGTCGCGGATCAGCCCCGGAGTACTGCGTGGGATCGCCCGGCTGAAGCCGCCGCTGTGACCGGGCCCCGACCATCAGGAACGCAGGGCCGGAACGCTCCGGCTGACCCTCCGGACGACCAAGGCCCGGTCGCCCCGGAGTACCGGATCGAGGACCTGGCGCAGGCGAGTGGTGCGACCGTCCGTACGATCCGCGCCTACCAGGACCGCGGCCTGCTGCCGGCACCGGAGCGGCGCGGGCGGGCCAACGTCTACGGGGAGATACATCTGACCCGCCTCAGGCAGATCGCCGGCCTGCTGGACCGCGGCTACTCCCTGTCCAGCATCAGGGAGCTGCTCGACGCCTGGGACACGGGACGCGGGCTCGGCGGAGTACTCGGCCTGGTCGCCGAGGTGCAGGGCCCGTGGTCGGACGAGGAGGCCGGCCGGATCACGCGGGCGGAGCTGGAGGCGAGGTTCGGCGGGACGCCGGGCGGCGCGCCGGTGGAGGGTGCGGTGACGGACGGGTTCGCCGACGCGGTGGCGGACGCAGTCGCTCTCGGCGTACTCGAGCCCGCGCCGGGAGACGTCGACGAATTCCTGGTTCCGAGTCCTCAAGAGCTGTCCGTGGCAGTGGAGTTGCACGCTGCCGGAGTTCCTCTGTCCGCAATCTCCGGACACCTGGGGGAACTCCGGCCGCAGGTCGAGCACATCGCGTCCCGTTTCCTGGAGTTCACCACCGAGCACGTCTTCGCCCGCTACGCGGGCCATCGGAGGCGAACCGATACGGACGCGGCGGAAGCGGCCTCGATGGTGCGCCGCCTGCGACCGCTCGCACAGCACGTCGTGGATGCCGAACTGGCGCGCGCCATGAGCCGGTTGGCGGTTCGCCATCTGCAGAAGCACCTCACCGCACCCGATGCGCCCGCCGAGCACCCCGGACCGCAGCCGGTGCTCATCCCGGCTTCGACAATGCAGGCTGTTCAGGCTCTTGTTGGCTCCCAGGGCATCGCCGCCTTCGTAGCGGCGGCAGCTGAACGGGAGGTTCAGGCGCGAACATTGGATGCGTTGACCTCATCTCATGCTAAATCTGAATGACTTGGACAAAAGCCTTAAAAGCCACGCGACTTGTCCACAGAATCGCCAAATAGCCTGTGGATAACTTGAGTTGGCTGTGGATCAAACCTGGGCACCCAATGAGTGTCACGAACTCTGAGCAAAATCGGGGTGCGCCGGGACGGACGCTGCGGGCACTCTGACGGGATGGACGAGCGACGCACCGTCAAGGTGTCCAAGTACCTGTCGAAGCACCTGCGGCATCAGCCGGAACGGATCGGAATCACCCTCGACCCCTCCGGCTGGGTGCCGATCGACGAACTGATGCGGGCATGCGCCGGACACGGGTTCCCCATCACCCGCGCCGAGCTCGACCATGTCGTCGCGGCCAACGACAAGCAGCGTTTCGCCGTGGACGGCGACCGCATCCGGGCGAACCAGGGCCACACGGTCACGGTCGACCTCGGGCTGCCACCGGCCGAGCCACCCGCGTACCTCTACCACGGCACGGTGGGCCGGGTGCTCGACGTGATCCGTACCGAGGGGCTGCGGCCCATGGACCGCCACCACGTCCACCTCTCGCCCGACCGCGAGACGGCGACTCGCGTCGGCGCACGGCGCGGGGTGCCGGTCATCCTCTCCGTGGACGCGGGCGCCATGCACCGGGCGGGCCACATCTTTCACGTCAGTACCAACGGGGTGTGGCTCACCGACTCCGTACCACCGCAGTTCCTGCGGCTGCGCGACTGACCGCGCGAACGGTACGGCCGCCGGGTCCGGTCTCCCCGCGCCCGCTCCGCCCCCACCGAAGTCGAGGACGCCGCGCATCGCCGTAGAGTCGGGTGCATGACGTCCTCACTCCGCCTGAGCACCGTGATCCTCCCCATCCGCCGCTGGCACGACGGCGGCCGGGCCCTGTGGGTCCGCGCCGAGGAACTGGGTTTCCACGCGGCGTACACCTACGACCATCTGGCCTGGCGGACCTTCCGCGACGGCCCGTGGTTCGGCGCGGTCCCGACCCTGACGGCCGCTGCTGCGGCCACGGAGCGGCTGCGCCTGGGCACCCTGGTCACCTCACCCAACTTCCGGCACCCGGTGACGCTCGCCAAGGACCTCATCACGCTGGACGATGTCTCCGCGGGGCGGATCACGCTCGGGATCGGTGCCGGCGGGAACGGCTTCGACGCCACGACGCTGCGCAGGAGCGACGAGGAGCCGTGGACGCCGCGGGAGCGCGCGGACCACTTCGACGAGTTCGTGCCGCTCCTGGACCGGCTGCTGCGGGAGCCTTCGGTGACGCACGAGGGCCGGCTCTACTCCGCGAACGAGGCCCGGAACATCCCCGGCTGCGTGCAGAGCCCCCGGCTGCCCTTCGCGATCGCCGCCACGGGGCCGCGGGGCCTGAAGCTGGCGGCACGGTACGGACAGGCATGGGTGACGACGGGCGATCCGAAGCTGTACGAGAGCGGCACCCCGGAGCAGTCCGTCGCGGCCATCCGCGGACAGGTCTCCCGGCTCGGAGCGGCGTGCGAGTCCGTGGGCCGGGATGTCTCGGAGCTGGACAAGGTCCTGCTCACCGGCTTCACGCCGGACCGTCCGCTGGAATCCTTCGACGCGTTCGTGGACTTCGCCGGTACGCATGCCGAGCTCGGCTTCACCGAGATCGTCGTGCACTGGCCGGTGCCTGACTCCGACTTCGCCGTCGACGAGAAGGTGTTCGAGCGGATCGCCACCGAGGGCCTGTCACAGCTCGGCTGACCGTCCGGGCCCGCATCCGGCCGTCTTCGGCCGCGTCTCGCCCCCGTCCGGCTGCGCTCTCCCGCGCTCGGGCGGCGATTCGCGGCCGAACAGCCGTCGGCATATGCCTTTGACATGTTCTGCAGTTCAGGGGCACGCCATCTCAGATGTGCGCCCCTCTGCACGCCTGGGCAACTCCATGCGGGAGAATGGGCAGGTGACCTCAGCTATCGACTCGCCTCTGCCTGCCGTGACACGGCTGATCGCCACCGACCTGGACGGCACCCTGCTGCGCGACGACAAAACCCTGTCGGACCGCACCGTCGCCGCCCTCGCCGCAGCGGAGGAGGCGGGGATCGAAGTCTTCTTCGTCACCGGGCGACCCGCCCGCTGGATGGACGTCGTGAGCACCCACGTGCACGGTCATGGCATGGCGATCTGCGCGAACGGGGCCGCCGTCGCCGATCTGCACGCGGACGGCCGGCTGATCGAGGTCCACCCGCTGGAGCGCGACGTGGCCCTGGACGTGGTCCATGTTCTCCGGGAGGCCGCACCGGGGGTCTCCTTCGCGGTCGAGCTGACCACGGGCATCCACTACGAACCTGCCTACCCGCCCTTCCACATGGACCCGGGGGCCACGGTCGCCGTCGCGGAGAAGCTCCTCCACGAGGAGGCACCGGGCTCCGCGGCCCCGGTTCTGAAGGTCCTGGCCCACCACGCCGAACTGGCGCCGGACGCCTTCCTCACGCTGGCCCGTGAGGCCGCGGGGGACCGGGCCTCGTTCACCCGCTCAAGTCCCACCGCCCTCCTGGAGATCAGCGGACTCGGGGTCTCCAAGGCCGCCACGCTCGCCGCGTGCTGTGCGCAGCGCGGCATCAGCCAGGCCGAAGTGGTCGCCTTCGGGGACATGCCCAACGACGTCGAGATGCTGAGCTGGGCCGGCGCCTCGTTCGCGATGGGCAATGCCCACCCGGCCGCGGTGGCCGCCGCCTCCGGTGTGACCCTCTCCAACGACGAGGACGGTGTCGCGGTCGTCATCGAGCGGATCCTCGCCGCCCGCTGACACCGCCCGCACGGGCACGGCAGGGTCCCTGCCGATGTCCCGGCGTCGTCAGAGCGGGACCTCCCAGACCACCGCCGCACCACCGCCGTCCTCCCCCGGCCCGAACCAGCTCGCTCCCCCCAGGGACTCCGCACGACGTGCGAGGTTGCGCAGTCCGCTGCGCCGTCCGCTGTCCGGGATGCCCACCCCGTCGTCGACGACCGAGAGCCGCACCGCGTCCCGCCCGTCGGGGAGGGTCGCGGTGGCATCCACGCTCACCTCGACCCTGGAAGCCCCGGCGTGCCGGAACGTGTTGGACAGTGCCTCGCGCAGCGCCGCGATGAGGTTCTTGCCCGCGAGTTCGCCGACCAGTGAGTCGACGGGGCCGAGAAAGCGGTGCGACGGCTTGAAGCCCAGGGGCACCGCCGCCATGTTGATCTCCCGCAGTACCCGGGTCCGCAGTCCGGAGGGCGCCTCGGCCGGTTCCTGCTGCAGCGCGAAGATGGCGGTACGGATCTCCTGGATGGTCACGTCCAGTTCGTCGACAGCCCGTCCGACGCCGTTCTGCACCGCGGGTACGGTCGAGCGGCGCTGCGCACGTTCCAGCATCATCCCGGCGGCGAACAGGCGTTGAATGACGAGGTCGTGGAGGTCACGGGCGATCCGGTCCCGGTCCTCGTACACCGCGAGCCGCTCCCGGTCGCGCTGCGCTTCGGCCATCTTCAGCGCGAGGGCTGCCTGCGCTGCGAACTGGGTGGCCAGCGTGCGCTCCGCCTGGGTGAACGGGCGACCGCCCCGTTCCCGTGGGACGGAGAGCGCGCCGAGCACCCGTCCGCCGCTGCGCAGCGGCAGCAGCATGTGCGGGCCGAACTGGTGGGACAGCCTGGTGATCATGCGGGGGTCGGTGGCCGCGTCGTCCATGAAGACCGCCTCGCCCCTGAGGAGTGCCGCCACCACGGGGCTTCGGGACGGAATGATCACTCCGAGCGAGGCGGACGGCTTGGTGCCGGCGACGGCGACGATCTCCAGGCCGCCCTCCTCGGCCGGGAGCAGGACGATTCCTGCGGCGGAGTCGGCGAGACGGCGTGTCTGTTCGGCGACGACAGCCAGCGCGTCGTCGGCGTCCCCACCGGAGAGAAGGGCGGTGGTGACGGCCACCGAACCTTCGATCCACCGTTCCCGCTGGCGTGCGGCCTCGTACAACTGCGCATGCCCGATGGCGATCCCGGCCTCCGTGGCGAGCACCCGCAGCATGTGCAGGTCGTTGTCGTCGAAGTCGGCCCCGCCGTGCTTCTCCGCCACGTAGAGATTCCCGAAGATCTCGCCCTGGACTCGGATCGGCACCCCGAGGAAGGTCCGCATCCTGGGGTGGGCGGGCGGGAACCCGGTGAAGCGCGGGTCGGCCGTCACGTCCGACAGCATGATGGGAACCGGATCATGAATCAGTGCGCCGAGGAGCCCGGTACGGCCGTCGGGCCGGCGCCCGATGGCGTGGGCGATCTCTCCCGGGACTCCGTGGCTGATGAAGTCGGAAAGGCCGTCGCCCGAATCGTCGACCACGCCGATCGCCGCGTAGCGGGCGTGGGCGAGCTCGGCCGCGGTCTCGCAGATGCGCTCGAGGGTGGAATGGAGTTGCAGCCCCGTACCGAGGGACCGCATGGCGTCCAGCAGCTGCGGAACACGGGCGGTCAGTTCCGTGGAGAGTCTCTGCAGGCTCTCGTCGGCCTGCGCCGTGGCATCGGGTGAGTCCTTCGCGTCCTGCTCAGGCATGAACCGAGCCTAGTTAGTCATGATTCGTCCGGAAAGTCGGCCGCCGTCTCCCGCCGTCACATCCGCACCTCTGCCGGCCGCGCCTCCCGCAGCCGCGCCTCCCGCAGCCGCGCCTCCTCCAGCCGCTCCGGCTCCTGCTCGCGATCCAGCATCCGGCGCAACGGGCCGTCCTGGGCGGCGAGGGCGGCGTACGTTCCCTGCTGCACCACGCGGCCTCCGTCCAGCACCAGGACCTCGTCCACCGCGTCGAGTCCTGCCAGCCGATGGGTGATCAGCACGGTCGTACGTCCCCGGGTGGCGTCCAGCAGATCGGCCGTCAGCGCATCAGCTGTGGCCACATCGAGGTGCTCTGCGGGCTCGTCGAGGACGAGGACGGGAAAGTCCGCAAGGAGTGCACGGGCCAGCGCGAGCCGCTGCCGCTGGCCGCCCGAGAGCCGGGCGCCGTGTTCGCCCACCAGGGTGTCAAGGCCGTCCGGCAGCGCCCGGACCCAGTCCAGCAGCCGCGCCCGGGCGAGCGCGTCCCGCAGCTCGCCGTCCGTGGCGCCGGTGCGCGCCAGCCGGAGGTTCTCGCGGATGGAACTGTCGAAGACATGGGCGTCCTGGGCACACAGCCCGACGAATGTCCGGACCGTGTCCCCGTCCAGCTCGGCCGCCTCGACGCCGCCGAGCCGGTACGTCCCCTCCCGTGCGTCCAGGAAGCGGAGCAGAACCTGGGCGAGCGTCGTCTTTCCCGAGCCGGACGGCCCTACGACAGCCACCCGCTTCCCCGGGAGCAGCGTCAGGTCCACGGAGTGCAGGGCGTCCCGTTCGGCTCCCTCGTAGCGCGCCGACAACGCCCTTACGGAGAGCGGGAAGGGGGAGGCAGGCGCCTCGGCCGGTGCGGCGGGCTCCCGGACCGGCAGGGGGGCGTCGAGCACCTCGTAGACCCGCTCGGCGCTCTGCTTGACCCGGTGGCGGTACTGCACGGCGAGCGGCAGCCCTGCCACGGCCTCGAACGCTGCCAGCGGGGTGAGGACGACGACGGCGAGCTCCACCCCGGCCAGCCGTCCGTCGAGCACCGCAGGAACGGCGACGAGTGCGGCACCGACGACGGTGAGGCCGCAGATCAGCGCGGAGAGTCCGCCGCCGAGTGCGGTCGCGGTCGCGGCGCGCGAGGCGATCCGGGTGAGTGTGCCGTCGGCCGCGCGCAACTGACTCCTGCGGGAGGGCAGCGCACCGGCGACGGTCAGCTCCGCCGTTCCGCCGAGCAGATCGGTGATCCTGGTGGCCAGCACGGCCCGGGCCGGAGCCAGTTGGCGTTCCGCGTGCCGGGCGCAGGCCCCGCTGACCAGCGGCACGCCCACGCCGGCAAGGAGCAGGCCGACGGCCAGGACGGCGCCGGCCTCCGGGAGAAGCCAGCCGGTGAAGCCGACAGCGCCGGCCCCGACCGCGAGCGCGGTTCCTGCGGGCAGCAGCCAGCGCAGCCAGTAGTCCTGCAACGCGTCCACGTCGGAGACCAGCCGGGACAGCAGGTCGCCGCGCCGTGTCGTACGCAGGCCGGCCGGGGCGATGCGTTCGAGCCCTCGGTACACGGCGACCCTGAGCTCGGCGAGCATCCTGAGCACCGCGTCGTGGGACACCAGCCGCTCGGCATAGCGAAATACGGCCCGGCCGATACCGAAGGCCCGGGTCGCGGTGACCGCGACCATCAGATAGAGCACCGGGGGCTGCTCCGACGCACGCGAGATCAGCCAGCCGGAGACAGCCATGAGGCCGACGGACGAGCCCACGGCGAGGCTGCCCAGCAGCAGCGCGAGACCCAGCTTCCTGTGCTGGGCACCGGCGGCCTCCCTGACCCTGCCGAGCACCCGGCCGCCGGTCCTCGGGGCGGTGTCCTTGAGCAGTTCGGGGTCGCCCCCGTACATCGGCCCACCGGGAGCCCCGGCCGCCGGGTCGTCAAGCCCGTTGGCCCCGTCCAGCCCGTCCGCCCCGCTCGGGCCCGCCACCGCCGACCGTACGATGTCCGCCCCGGCCGCCCGCGGCTCCAGCGCCACCACCCGGTCCGCGACCGAGAGCAGCGCGGGGCGGTGCACGACCAGCAGCACCGTGCGCCCCGCCGCCAGCCTCCGTACCGCGTCGACGATGCCCGCTTCCGTCTCACCGTCCAGGCTCGCGGTCGGCTCGTCGAGCAGCAGCAGCGGCCGGTCGGCAAGGAACGCCCGTGCCAGTGCGAGCCGTTGGCGCTGGCCGGCGGAGAGCCCGGCACCGTCCTCACCCAGCGGTGTCCGCACCCCGTCCGGCAGGCCGGCCACGAAGTCGTGCGCCCCCGCGTCCCGCAGCGCCGCCGTGACCGCGTCGTCGTCCGCGTCCGGACGCGCCAGCCGTACGTTCTCCGCGATCGTTCCGGCGAAGAGATGAGGACGCTGCGGGACCCACGCGATCTGCTCGCGCCAGCGTTCGGGGGAGAGGTCGGACAGGTCGGTCCCGCCGACCCGTACCCGCCCCTCGTCGGGCACGGCGAACCCCAGCACCACGTTCAGGAGCGTGGACTTGCCCACCCCGCTGGGGCCGACCAGGGCGACGGTCTCCCCCTGCTCCACCACCAGGGACACGGCATCCAGCGAGGGTTCGGCACGGCCCCGGTGCCGGACCGTCACATGCTCCAGTTCCAGCCGCAACGAGGGCGGAACATCCTGGGCGCCCACGGGCCGGGGTTCGGTCTCCAGCACCGCGAAGATCTCCTCGGCGGCCGAGAGCCCTTCTGCTGCGGCGTGGTACTGAGCACCCACCTGCCGGATCGGCAGGAAGGCCTCGGGCGCCAGGATGAGGACCACCAGGCCGGTGTAGAGGTCGAGTTCCCCGTGGACGAGGCGCATCCCGACCGTCACGGCGACCAGCGCCACGGAGAGCGTCGCCAGCAGCTCCAGCGCGAACGAAGACAGGAAGGCGATCCGCAGCGTCTTCAGCGTGGCCATGCGGTACTGCGAGGTGATGGTGCGAATCGACTCGGCCTGCGCCTTGGCGCGGCCGAAGACCTTCAGCGTCGGCAGCCCCGCGACGACATCGAGGAAGTGCCCGGACAGCCGCGACAGCAGCCGCCACTGACGGTCCATGCGGGACTGGGTGGCCCAGCCGATGAGGATCATGAAGAGGGGGATGAGTGGCAGTGTCACCACGATGATCGCGGCCGAGACCCAGTCCTCCGTGACGATCCGGGCCAGAACCGCCACCGGAACCACGACCGCGAGTCCCAGCTGCGGGAGATAGCGCGAGAAGTAGTCGTCGAGCGCGTCGACACCCCGGGTGGCGAGAGCCACCAGCGAACCGGTGCGCTGTCCGCTCAGCCAGTCCGGACCCAGGGCTGCCGCCCGCTCCATGAGCCTGCCGCGCAGTTCGGACTTGACCGCGGCGCTCGCCCGGTACTCGGCCAGCTCGGTCAGCCAGGCCACCAGCGCCCGGCCCAGCGCGACCGCGGCGAGCAGCAGCAGTGGTGTGCGGAGTCCGGAAACGGTCAGCCCGTCCTCGAATCCGCCCACCACCACTTCGGCGACAAGCATGGCCTGGGCGATCACCAGGGCTGCGCCGACCAGTCCGAGTGCCACCACGGCCGCCAGGAACAGACGGGTGGCGCGGGCGTACCGAAGCAGACGCGGATCGATCGGTTTCACGTGAAACAGCTCCCCAGTGAGCTCATGCCAGTCGTTCGACGCAGCACCTGTTGACGCAGCGTCTGTGCCTTTCGGCAGTCGGCAGTCGGCTTCGGCCTGCCACCTGCCGCCCGTCAGTGCGGATCGGCGATGTGCTGCGTGCCGATGCGCTTGCGGAACACCCAGTACGTCCAGCCCTGGTACAGCAGCACCACCGGAGTCGCGACCGCGGCACACCAGGTCATGATCTTGAGCGTGTACGGGGACGAAGAGGCGTTGGTCACCGTCAGGTTCCAGGCGTCGTTCAGCGAGGACGGCATGACGTTCGGGAAGAGCGTCAGGAAGAGCATGGTGACGGCGGCCGCGATGGTCAGTCCCGAGAGCGCGAACGACCAGCCCTCCCGTCCCCTCGCGATGGCCCCGATCGCGCCGGTCAGTGAAACCGCGGCGACAATCAGCGCCCCCAGGCTCCAGCTGTCGCCGTTGTCCGCCTGGGTCCAGATGAGGAAGCCCAGGGCGAGTACCGCGGCAGCCGGACCGAGTCCGAGCGCCAGCTTGCGCGCCCGCTCCCGGATGTCCCCGACGGTCTTCAGCGCGGCGAACACGGCGCCGTGGAAGGTGAAGAGGAACAGCGTGACCAGCCCGCCGAGGATCGCGTAAGGGTTGAGCAGGTCCCAGAAGTTACCGACGTACTCCATGTCGGCGTCGATCTTCACGCCCCGGACGATGTTCCCGAAGGCCACACCCCAGAGCACCGACGGGATCAGGGAGGTCCAGAAGATCGCGTGCTCCCAGTTGGTCTGCCACCGTTCCTCCGGCCGCTTCGCCCGGTACTCGAAGGCCACGCCGCGCACGATCAGGCAGACCAGGATGATCAGCAGCGGCAGGTAGAAGCCGGAGAACAGCGTGGCGTACCACTCGGGAAAGGCGGCGAAGGTCGCGCCGCCCGCACTGAGCAGCCACACCTCGTTCCCGTCCCAGACGGGCCCGATCGTGTTGATCAGTACGCGCCGTTCCTTGCGGTCACGGGCGAGCAGCTTGGTCAGTACGCCGATTCCGAAGTCGAATCCCTCCAGGAAGAAGTACCCCGTCCAGAGGACGGCGATGAGCACGAACCAGACGTCGTGGAGTTCCATCTCTCAGCTCCGCTGCTCTCAGTAGGAGAAGGCCATGGGCCTGTCGGCGTCCTGGTCATGGCCGCCGATCCTGGTGGGCGGATTGAGGTCGGCCTCCGTGAGCTCCGGCGGTCCGGCCTTGACGTACTTCAGGAGGAGCCTGACCTCGATCACGGCGAGCACCGCGTAGAGCGCCGTGAAGACGATCATCGAGGTGAGCACCTCCCCCTGCGAGACACCGGGGGAGACCGCGTCACGGGTCTGGAACACGCCGTACACCACCCACGGCTGGCGGCCCATCTCCGTGAAGATCCAGCCCCAGGAGTTGGCGATCAGCGGGAAGAGCATGGTCCACAGGGCGACGACCCAGTAGAGCCGGGTGAGCTTCGGGCTCAGTGCCTTGTTCTTGAAGAGCACCAGATGCGGCACCTCGTCCTCACCGGTCCGCAGGGCCGGCGGCAGCATGAACCTCTTCCGCGTCAGCCACAGCCCCAGCAGTCCGAGCCCGAAGGACGCCATGCCGAAGCCGATCATCCAGCGGAAGCTCCAGAAGGCCACGGGGATGTTCGGCCGGTAGTCACCGGGCCCGAACTTCTCCTGCTCCGCCTTGTTGATGTCGTTGATGCCGGGGACGTACGAGGTGAAACTGTCGTCCGCGAGGAAGGACAGTATTCCGGGGATCGAGACCTCTACGGTGTTGTGCCCCTTGGCGACGTCGCCCACCGCGAAGAGCGAGAAGGGCGCGCCGTGCTCCCCCTCCCACAGGGCTTCCGCCGCGGCCATCTTCATCGGCTGCTGCTTGAACATCACCTTGCCGAGCAGGTCACCGCTGACCGCGGTGAGCAGGCCGGCGACCACGACCGTGACCAGTCCGAGGCGCAGCGATGTCCGCATCACCCGGATGTGCTTCTTGCGCGCGAGGTGGAAGGCGGAGATGCCGACCATGAACGCGCCGCCGACGAGGAACGCCGCCGTGATGGTGTGGAAGAACTGGGTGAGCGCGGTGTTCTGGGTGAGCACGTGCCAGAAGTCCGTGAGCTCGGCACGGCCCCGTTCCTCGTTGATCCGGTAGCCGACCGGGTGCTGCATCCAGGAGTTGGCCGCCAGGATGAAGAACGTCGAGAGGATCGTTCCGATGGAGACCATCCAGATGCAGGCGAGATGGATCTTCTTCGGCAGTTTGTCCCAGCCGAAGATCCACAGCCCGATGAAGGTGGACTCGAAGAAGAACGCGATCAGCGCCTCGAAGGCGAGCGGCGCACCGAAGACGTCACCGACGAACCGCGAGTAGTCGGACCAGTTCATGCCGAACTGGAATTCCTGGACGATGCCCGTGACCACACCCATGGCGATGTTGATCAGGAAGAGCTTGCCCCAGAACTTCGTGGCCCTGAGGTACTTCTCGTTGTCCGTGCGCACCCAGGCGGTCTGCAGGCCGGCCGTGAGGGCGGCGAGGGAGATCGTCAGTGGGACGAACAGGAAGTGGTAGACGGTGGTGATGCCGAACTGCCATCGCGCCAGAGTCTCTGGCGCCAGAGCTAGGTTCACGCCCTTTTCTCCTTACGTCGCCGTGATCACAGCCGCAGCTTGCCCCACCAATCCCACCGATCACGGGATGAAACGGGGCGCGCTTGTGAACGCGTTCACATTCACAAGCAATTATGGCGCACACATCTTCGAAGCCATCGCGCGGGGGGTGCTTTCCGGCCGACCGGACCGAGCCACCGATACCGGACACCGCGTCCATGCCCGTCCGGGCGCTCAGCACAGTGGCCCCGGACCTCGTCGAACGAGGTCCGGGGCCACCGGCACGCAGGCGGTCGAGCCGCCCTCCTACTGCTCCTTGTGGAACGACTCCGCCACCTTCAGGAACACGTCGTTGGCCTCGGTCTCACCGATCGTGACCCGCACACCCTCACCCGCGAACGGCCTGACCATCACACCCGCCCGCTCGCACACCGCGGCGAATTCGAGCGTACGGTCCCCGAGCCGGAGCCAGACGAAGTTGGCCTGGGACTCGGGCACGGTCCAGCCCTGCTTCACCAGGCCCTCGTACACCCGGGTGCGCTCGCCGACCAGCGACCCGACCCGGCCCAGCAGTTCGTCCTCCGCCCGCAGCGAGGCCACCGCGGCGTCCTGGGCGACCTGGCTCACACCGAAGGGGACAGCGGTCTTGCGCAGGGCGGCAGCCACCGGCTCGTGCGCCACCGCGAAGCCGACCCGCAGACCCGCCAGGCCGTAGGCCTTGGAGAAGGTCCGCAGCACCGCCACATTGGGCCTGTCCCGGTAGATCTCGATGCCGTCCGGCACGTCGGCGTCCCGGATGAACTCCTTGTACGCCTCGTCGAGCACCACCAGCACATCGCCCGGCACCCGGTCCAGGAAGCGCTCCAGCTCCGCCCTGCGCACCACGGTGCCGGTCGGATTGTTCGGGTTGCAGACGAAGATCATCCGGGTGCGGTCGGTGATCGCCCCCGCCATCGCGTCGAGATCGTGCACCTCGCCGTCGGTGAGCGGCACCTTGACCGAGGTCGCACCGCTGACCTGGGTGATGATCGGATAGGCCTCGAAGGAACGCCACGCGTAGATGACCTCGTCACCCGGGCCGGAAGTGGCCTGGAGCAACTGCTGGGCCACTCCGACCGAGCCGGTACCGGTGGCCAGATGGGAGACCGGCACACCGAACCGGTCGGCCAGCTCGTTCATCAGGCCGGTGCAGGCCATGTCCGGGTACCGGTTGAAGTTCGCGGCGGCGCCGAGTGCGGACTCCATGACCCCCGGCAGCGGCGGATACGGGTTCTCGTTGGAGGACAGCTTGAAAGCAACCGGTCCGTCGGCAGCCGCCGGCTTGCCCGGCACATAGGCAGGCACACCATCCAGCTCGGCACGCAGCTTGGGGCTCGTCTCGCTCACCGCAGGTCCTCCTCGACCATCCGTACACATCAATACTGCTCACCTTAAGAGGATTCGACGTCCCTGCGAATGGCCTGACCGGAGAATCGTCCGCTGTGCCGGAAAGGACCGTTAATGCCCGACGGAACGACGAGCCCTCCGGGGGGAGCGCCGCGCCCCATGGCGCGCGCCGGTGGCTCACTCCGTAGCGCGCATCACTCGAACAGGTGAGTTGAGACCTCTTCGAGACATGAACCAATTAGCAGGCCTATGTACACCGACACATGACACATTGGCCTCCAACCTGCCAACACCCTTGATTTACAAGGCATTTAATGCCTCATGATCATGCAGAAACGTGCCTGTCAACGTACGCATATGCGACCGGCCCAACCCACCGCCGGAGCCCTACTATCGGCTCGCCATGACAGCAGCAGGGAAGCACCAGGTGAGCCGGACAGAGACGCCCCGGCGCAGCGGCCGACAGGGACGGGCGGGGATCCGGGATGTAGCCGCCGCGGCCGGAGTCTCCATCACGACCGTCTCCGACGCGCTCAACGGCAAGGGCAGGCTCCCGGACGCCACCCGCCGACATGTCCGCGAGGTCGCCGAGCGGCTGGGCTACCGCCCGTCCGCCGCGGCCCGCACCCTCCGTACCGGCAGGTCGGGGCTCATCGGCCTCACCGTGACCACGTACGGGGACGAACCCTTCACCTTCACCGAGTTCGCCTACTTCGCGGAGATGGCCAGAGCCGCCACATCGGCGGCGCTCGCCCGCGGCTACGCCCTGGTCATCCTCCCCGCCACCTCGCGCCACGACGTCTGGTCGAACGTCGCCCTGGACGGCACCGTCGTCATCGACCCCTCCGACCAGGACCCGGTGGTCACCGAACTCGTGCGGCAGGGCCTGCCTGTCGTGTCGGACGGACGGCCGGCCGGCACGCTGCCGGTCACCGCCTGGGTCGACAACGATCACCGGGCAGCCGTACTCGACCTCCTCGACCACCTGGCCGCCGCCGGAGCCCGCCGCATCGGGCTTCTGACCGGCACGACCACCGACACCTACACCAGCCTCTCGACCACCGCCTACCTCCACTGGTGCGAGCGGGTGGGCCAGGACCCGGTCTACGAGTCCTATCCGGCCCACGACCCCTGTGCGGGCGCCGTGGCGGCAGACCGGCTCCTCGCCCGCCCGGACCGGCCCGACGCCGTCTACGGCCTCTTCGACCCCAATGGGACCGATCTGCTCGCCGCCGCCCGCCGCTACGGCCTGCGGGTCCCCGAGGACCTGCTGGTGGTCTGCTGCAGCGAGTCCACCGTGTACGCGGCGACCGATCCCCCCATCACGACGCTCTCGCTGAAGCCGCGGAGAATCGGCACGGCTGTCGTCCAGCTCCTCATCGACGCCATCGAGGGCGTCGAGCACGACGGACCGCTGGAGCAGGTGATACCGACGGAACTGATCGTCCGGACGTCCTCGCAGCGGCGTCCGCCGCGCACCACGGTCAGCCCGCCGCGCTCCCCCGCCGGGGACTGATCGGATTAATCCGGACCAAACGGTCGGTGAACCATGCGTGCACTCGGATTCACCACCCCTGGTGCGTCCCAGAGCACGATCCGCATTCCTATGATGGGCGCACGACACCGCGGACCACCTCTACCAGGCAGGGCCCGTCAGGTGTACGGCGGCGCGACGGTGGTGGAGGGGTCGATGACTCAGGGGGCCGGTCAGGAACCCGTGGTGCGGACAGCGACGTTGCGTGACTTCCGCGTACCGCCGTATGCGCAGGCGCCGATGCCTTCGCCGTTGCCGCATCCCGGCAACGCCGTCATCGGCGACGAGCCGGAGGGGTACACCCCCACGGCGCGCGATCTTCCCGTGATCAACCGCGGCGACACCGTCCAGGTGCAGGCCGTTCCCCAGCCCCGGCCGGCCTCCGGCACGGGACGGGGGCCCCTCTACGTCGTCGGCGACGTCCACGGCTACCTGGACGAGCTCCTTGCCGCCCTCGGCCGGCAGGGCCTCATCGACTCCGAGGGCCGGTGGTCCGCCGGCAACGCCAGACTGTGGTTCCTCGGCGACTTCACCGACCGGGGCCCGGACGGTATCGGCGTGATCGATCTCGTCATGCGGCTCTCGGCCGAGGCCGCGGCGGCCGGCGGGTACTGCAAGGCCCTCATGGGCAATCACGAACTGCTGCTCCTCGGTGCCAAGAGGTTCGGCGACACCCCGGTGAACTCCGGTGCGGGTACCGCGACCTTCCAGGCGGCCTGGCTGCTCAACGGCGGCCAGAAGACCGACATGGAGCGGCTCCAGGACGTCCATCTGCAGTGGATGGCCCGGCTCGACGCGGTCGTCGAGGAGGACGGGCACCTGCTGATGCACTCCGACACGACGGCCTACCTCGACTACGGCTCCACCATCGAGGACGTCAACGACACGGTGCACGCCATTCTCACGCGCAACGACGCCGATGAGTGCTGGGACCTCTTCCGCAAGCTCACCAAGCGGTTCGCCTTCCGCGACGAGGGCGGCTCGCAGGCCGTTCGCGAGCTGATGTCGACGTACGGCGGACAGCGCGTCGTGCATGGTCACAGCCCCATCCCGTACCTGCTCGGCGAGGTCGGATCCGAGGACGGCGAAGACAGCGCCCGCCCCGTGGTGGACGGTCCGCACGTGTACGCGGACGGGCTTGCCATCGCCATGGACGGCGGAGTGACCATGGCCGGAAAGCTACTGGTTGTCCAACTTCCCCTGAATGACTGACGGCTGTCGGGGAAGACGCACCCACGACCTGACAACGCCGACGACTGGGCCTATTTCCGGAAACCCCCTGTCAACCCGTGCCGTGGTCGCTCTACCATCGGCGTATCAGTAGCAGGCTCTCCTCCGTTTCCGCCCGATTGCCCTGCCCAGGCGGTCGATCAGGCCCTACGGAGCATCGGGGGATGCACATGAAAAGCGCTCCGCACCTGCTGGCCGAGGACCGACCCGAGTACGAGCGGATCCTTGCCGACTCTCTGCGCCACGCTCACGAACGCCCGGATCTGGACGGTGTGGGGGACCGGCTCAACGCGGAACAACTGCGGACGATGGCGCTGAACGCCACCGCTCTGATCACCGCAGCCGCCGCGACCGAGTACGACCACTACGTGAAGGTCCGCGGCGAACTGCGAGGACCGGCCGACGCGTCGGGCCCCGAATCCGCCCTCGGGTCAGCCCTCGGACCGGCCCCGGACGAAACAGACGGGGCCGGCGCGGGAACCCTTGCCGTCATCGCCGCGCTGGCCCCTGTGCTCGCCGGCTCCGCCGCCCTCATATTCCTGCTGGTCGGCTATCTCCTGAAGGCGGTCAGCCCGTCCTTGGCGTTCGGCGGCACTCTGGTCGCCGCCGGATGGTTCTTCGCGGCGGTCGCCGCCGCGGCCATCCTGGTCGCCGCGGTCGGGCTCCTCCTCACCGCACTGCGGAACGGAGCCACCGCGCTGCCGGCGATGGACGACGAGCAGGAGTTGCCCGAGGACGTGGCACGCGCCAGGGAAGCCTGGCGCCACGCACTGCTGGAGCGCGGCATCCTGCCCTTCCTGCGGGACGCCCTGGCCGACCCGACCGCGGGGCCTGCCTCACGGACCCCACACCGCTCGGCGAACCGCATCCCGAAGATCGGCTACAGCAGACCGGACTTCTCCGGCCCGCAGGACGGCCCCTCGGCCGGACCGCGTCCGTCGTTCACCAGCCCCGACTTCACCAGTCCCGACTTCGGCGGCCCCGAGCACCAGCCCGAGTGATCCCGGTCGCGATCCGGCACCACGGTGGCCCTTTCGCGTTTCCGGCACGGCGAAGGCCGGGGCAGCTCGCTGCTGCACCCGGCCTCCGCGTTGTTCTGTGCGCGGTGCTCCGACCCGGTCGGAGCGCCCCCGTCAGACTCCCTGGGGAGCCAGCTTGGGGTTCGCGCCGTACTCGTTGGCCTCGTGCGCGCCCTCGGAGCACATGAAGACGAGCAGGATGATGCCGCCCACGAGCGGGACGAACGAGATCAGGAACCACCAGCCCGAACGGCCCGTGTCGTGCAGCCGGCGGACGACGACGGCGAGCGAGGGGATGATCACAGCGAGGATGTAGATGATGTACGGGATCTGGGTGTCGATGGCAGCACCGATACCGAGCAGGACCCCGGCGATGATGACGTTGAAGAGCGCGAACATCCAGTACTCCTTGCGGCGCGCACGACCGCTGAAGCCCGCGTAGTTCTTGAGTACGTTCAGGTACCAGCTCACTGTGTTTCCCTCCCCTGGCGCCCCCGGTCGGGGCGCACACCTTTTCGGCCAAGCACAGCGGAAGGTAAGGCACAGATAAGGAAGCGGTCAAGCCAGGACATGTCCCTGCCGAAACGTACATAGACCTGCCACGTTTCCGTGTCCCTTCCGTCGCCGAACTGCCTCTGTAATCAGGCGATCGGAGGACTCATCACGTGAAACCAGCTATTGCTCATACTCTTCGGGTTCAATGCGGACAATCTGATGAACAGCCAGGCGGCGCCGCCCCGGGCACGCAACACCCAGGACAGCGCCGTGACTTCCGGCGATTCCGCCGCCGTCAGTCCGCCAGCGGCAGGTACACGCGGTTGCCGCTCGCGGCGAACTCCTTGGACTTCTCCAGCATCCCCGCCTCGATCTCCTCTTCCGAAGCCGAGGGGAGCAGGTGGTCGGGGGCGAACTGCTCCGTGATGCTCCTGCTGATCTTCATCGAACAGAACTTCGGGCCGCACATGGAGCAGAAGTGCGCCGTCTTCGCCGGCTCGGCCGGGAGCGTCTCGTCGTGGAACTCCCGCGCCGTGTCCGGGTCGAGCGCCAGGTTGAACTGGTCCTCCCAGCGGAATTCGAACCGGGCGTCCGACAGCGCGTCGTCCCACTCCTGCGCCCCGGGGTGCCCCTTGGCGAGATCCGCCGCGTGCGCGGCGATCTTGTAGGTGATCACGCCGGTCTTCACGTCGTCCCTGTTCGGCAGCCCCAGGTGCTCCTTGGGCGTGACGTAGCAGAGCATCGCCGTCCCCCACCAGGCGATCATCGCCGCACCGATACCCGAGGTGATGTGGTCGTACGCCGGGGCGACATCGGTGGTCAGCGGGCCGAGCGTGTAGAACGGCGCCTCCTCGCAGATCTCCTGCTGGAGGTCGATGTTCTCCTTGATCTTGTGCATCGGGACATGGCCCGGGCCCTCGATCATCGTCTGGACGCCGAACCGCTTGGCGACGGTGTTCAGTTCGCCGAGCGTGCGCAGTTCGGCGAACTGCGCCTCGTCGTTGGCGTCGGCGATGGAGCCGGGGCGCAGTCCGTCACCGAGCGAGTAGGTCACGTCGTAGGCCGCGAGGATCTCGCAGAGCTCCTCGAAGTGTTCGTAGAGGAACGACTCCTTGTGGTGCGCGAGGCACCAGGCCGCCATGATCGAGCCGCCGCGGGAGACGATGCCGGTCTTGCGGCGGGCCGTCAGCGGGACGTACGGCAGCCGGACCCCGGCGTGCACCGTCATGTAGTCGACGCCCTGTTCGGCCTGCTCGATGACGGTGTCCTTGTACATCTCCCAGGTCAGCTCCTCGGCCCGGCCGTCCACCTTCTCGAGGGCCTGGTAGAGCGGAACGGTGCCGATCGGCACGGGGGAGTTGCGCAGGACCCACTCACGCGTGGTGTGGATGTTGCGGCCGGTGGACAGGTCCATGACCGTGTCGGCGCCCCACTTGGTCGCCCAGGTCATCTTGTCCACCTCCTCCTCGATGGAGGAGGTCACCGCGGAGTTGCCGATGTTGGCGTTGACCTTCACCAGGAACCGCTTGCCGATGATCATCGGCTCGATCTCCGGGTGGTTGACGTTGGCCGGCAGTACGGCCCGCCCCGCCGCGATCTCCTCGCGCACCACCTCGGGCGCCACGTTCTCCCGGATCGCGACGTACTCCATCTCCGGAGTGATCTCGCCGCGGCGGGCGTACGCGAGCTGTGTCACCGGCTGCCCGTCGCGGCTGCGGCGGGGCTGGCGGGGGCGGCCGGGGAAGACCGCGTCGAGGTTGCGCAGACCGCCGCGCGGCGATGTGTGCTTGAGCCCGTCGTCCTCGGGGCGTGCGGGGCGGCCCGCGTACTCCTCGGTGTCGCCGCGCGAGATGATCCAGTTCTCCCGCAGGGGCGTGAGCCCGCGGCGGACATCGGTCTCGGTGGTGGGATCGGTGTACGGCCCCGACGTGTCGTAGAGCGTCACGTCCTTGCCGTTGGTGAGGTGCACCTGACGGACCGGCACCCGGAGGTCCGGGCGCGAGCCCTGGACGTACCCCTTGTGCCAGCCGATGGACTTCCCGGCCTCGCTGTTCGCCGCGTTCTGCGCATTCTGGGTGTTCTGCGCATTCTGCTTCGAGGCAGGCGTGCGTGCGTCCGCTGTGGTCATGAGACCTACTCCCTACGCCGGCATTACCCGGTAACAGGTTCGGCGGTCGGCGCAGCGTGTCCCGTACGGATGTACGGAGGTCAGCGCCCTCTCAGCCCGGTGCTCCGAGCTCCCGCGTGTGCAAATGTGCCTCCACGCTAGCCTCCCTCCTGGCGTGCTGGCCAGAGGGCCTCTCCCGTTCTTGGGATGATCTCCCGGTGACGTCCTCCCCGAGCGCCCCCGAACCGCACGGCCCCGAGTCCGGCAGCACGCAGAGCCATGCGCCGGGCCACACCCACAGCCATGGCCCCGCCGCGCCCGTGTCCAAGCACCTGCGCAAGGTCATCGCCGCCGTGCTGATCCCGTTCGCCGCCGCGGTCCTGGTCGGTCTCGTGGCCTTCTGGCCGGGCGGCGCGCCCTCCCACGAGCGCACGGGTGTCGGTTTCGACCGGCAGACCCAGCAGGGCAAGGTGGTGGAGATCGCCAGGGTGGACTGCGCGGACGTGAACGCCGCGCAGGTGCCGCCGACCGGCGACACCTCGACGCCTTCGGGGCGTGAGGCGGTCAACGAGCAGTCGGGGCTGTGCAAGAAGGCCACGATCGAGGTGACGAGCGGCAAGGACAAGGGCCGTACTTTCGTCGAGATCATCCAGCCCGACTCGACCAGGCAACTGAAGGACCGCCAGGGGGTGGTGGTGGCGTACGCGCCCGACGCGCCCCGTGATCTGCAGTACTCGGTGACCGACGTGGACCGCACGTTCCCGATGGCCCTGCTCGCCGGGATCTTCGCCCTCGCGGTGATCGTGGTGGGCAGGCTGCGCGGGCTGATGGCGCTCATCGCGCTCGCGGTCTCGTTCGCCGTGCTGACGCTCTTCATCCTCCCGGCGATCCTGCAGGGTTCGAATCCGCTCGTCGTCGCGGTGATCGGGGCCAGCGCCATCATGCTGATCGCCCTCTACATGTGCCACGGGCTGACCGCGCGCACCTCCGTGGCCGTCATCGGCACACTCGTCTCGCTGCTGCTGATCGGGCTGCTGGGCTCGCTCTTCATCGGCTGGGCGAGCCTGAGCGGCAACACCGATGACAACACCGGTCTGATCCACGGGCTGTTCCCGGACATCGACATGAGCGGCCTGCTGCTGGCCGGTGTGATCATCGGCTCGCTCGGCGTTCTCGACGACGTGACCGTCACCCAGACGTCGGCGGTCTGGGAACTGCACCAGGCAGACCCGACGATGGGCGTACGGCGGCTCTACCGGGCGGGCATCAGGATCGGGCGCGACCACATCGCCTCGGTCGTCAACACGCTCGTACTCGCCTACGCGGGCGCCGCGCTGCCCCTGTTGCTGCTCTTCTCCATCGCCCAGAGCAGCGTGGGAACGGTGGCCACCAGCGAATTGGTCGCGATGGAGATCGTCCGGACCCTGGTCGGATCGATCGGGCTGGTCGCCTCGGTGCCGGTGACGACGGTGCTCGCGGCCCTGGTGGTCTCCGCGGACCGCACGGGGCTCGGCGCGGAAGCCGGAGCTCCTGCCCCCGTACGGACCGGGAGGGGCCGACGCCGTAAGGCGTGAGCGCGAACGCCGGGCCCATGTGGCACCGGTGTTGCCTGTTCAGCGTGTGGTCCCTGTTCAGCCGGCGTTCTGTTCCTTGGCGAGGATGCGGCCCAGCGCCTCTTCCAGATTGCCGTCGAAGTCACCCAGCGTGTGCTCCTGTCCGAGTGGCACCAGCTTGTCCGTCCGGTCGAGAAATGCCACAAGAGGCGCCGTGCCGGCGCGGAAGAGCGCACGGTCCGTGCCGACCTGGAGCCGGATGTGTACGTCCGAGAGCCCCTCGGGTTCGGTCGGGCCGATGTGCACATCGCCGTCGCCGCTCGGGTTGTTGAGACCGTCGAGCAGCAGCTCACGGCCGAAGGCCCAGGTGACGGGGGCGTCACCTGGCAGGTGGAAGGTCATCCGGATCGCGTACGGATCGCCCACTTCATACCGGAGCTCCACCGGAATACGGAACGAAAGCTCCTCGGAGACGAGGAAGCTCATCATGACCTCTGCTTGAACCGACTCGCGCATCGTTCAACCCCGCAGTAGATGAATCTGGCCAGGAATGATCCCCCATGGCCCTATTGACGCCATCGTGGTGCACGCGATAGCAGATCACAAGGAGTGATTTTTCAGATACTGATAGAGAACACGAACGAGCGCAAGAGGCTGGTCACTTCACAGCGTAGTTGTTCGACTGCGGGGAGCAACCGTTCCTCTTGGTCCAGAGGCAGTGAAATGGCCATGGCCGCAACGGCGGTTCCCACCGTGATCGGGATGGCCGCGCAGACCGTTCCCAGCGCGTATTCCTGTCGTTCAATGACAGGTTCCGTACGGTTCATTGATCTCATCCGGTCGAGAAACGCCGGACGATCCCTGACGGAGTAGCGCGTCAGTGGTTGCACTGGGTGACGGTCCAGATGGTCCTCGCGCGCCCTCTCGTCGAGCTGGCTCAACAGACACTGGCCGAGAGCATGTGCATGGCCGGTCTCACGGAAGGCGGCCCACTCCTCGACGGCGGGGAAGTCGGGCGTATCGGCCACCGCGACGAGGTCGATCTCCCCATCCCGGTAGACAGCGCAGTACACGGGCGCCCCGATGACATCGGCCCAGTGCGCGAGCGATTCGATGATCACACCACGACGGGGTGCGGGCGCCCGGCCTCCGACGAGGCGCTCGGCAGCGGCACCGAACAGGAAGACACCGTTCTCCCTGCGGAGGTAGCCCTCATGAGTCAGGGTGCGCAACAGGTGGTAGGCAGTAGGAAGAGGAAGCCCCGCTTCCCGGGCGAGCTGCTTCGCCGGCGCCCCTTCCCTATGGGTGCCCACAGCCTCCAGCAGTCTCAACGCCCGCTGAACCGAACCGATCAACGTCGGGACAGCGGTACTCGATGCCGTGGTCAAAGGTCACCCCCAGGCATGGTGACGGGCATTCAGCCCTCCCGCGGGGGCCGCCCCCACGGGCCCGCCGCGAGCCGGGGGTCCGGAGACCGGACGGTCGCACAAACCACTGGTCAGGACGATGACGGGCAGTCATTTCCCAGCCGACGGCAGCGGTCTGCCACTGTATCGGCACCGCCCGTCACGAGTGAGGTTTCATCCTGGACTTAGCTCAGCTGGGCTAATCGCCGCACCTGTGGCCGGGCTCCCGTCCCTCACGCGCCCGGCTGCGCGGCACCCGGCCCCGCTCGCGCCTACCAGTCGCTGCGGGAGGAGGAGGACGCCATGAACTTCCGCACGACGAAGATCAGACCGCCCACCAGGACGACGAAGACCAGCGCCTTGAACAGCAGACCGATCACGAAGCCGACCACGCTGGCGATGAGGCCACCGAACACGACGATCGCGATGAGAGGCACCGCGACCCACTTCACCCACCAGGGCATCCCCGCGAAAATCTCCCGCACCGCCATCGTCCTTACCTCGTCTCTGTGAGTTCCTGCTTCGATGCTAGAGGCGTGGGGGTGGCCGGTGGGGGCCCGGGAGCCCTTGAAGTCCCCTGACCGATCCCCTAGGGAACCCCGAGGTGCCGGCTCAGCTCTCCGGCGGAGAGAAGACCACCATCACCCTGAGGTCCTCGGTGATGTGGTGGAACTTGTGGGCCGTACCGGCGGGAACGTACACGACGCTCCCCCTGCCCACCTGTGTGGTCTCCATGCCGACGGTGATCGCGGCGCGGCCGCTCACGACGAAGTAGACCTCGTCCTGCTTGTGCGGCTTCTGGGGGTCGAGTTCGCCGGCGTCCAGTGCGTACAGGCCGACGGACATGTTGCGTTCCCGGATGAACTGCAGGTAGGCACCCTCGTTGGCGGCCCGCTCCGCCTCCAGCTCGTCCAGTCTGAATGCCTTCATCGCCTGTCCGCCCCTTGCATCTGTTCTCGTCCGTTCTGCCGGTGTCCGGCACGGATCTTGTCTGCCACGATCAGACACATGAAGAATTTCGTAGTCAAGACGATCGCCAACGCGGGTGCACTGGCCGTGGCCATCTGGCTGCTCCAGGACATCACGCTCACCGGCGAAGACACCGGGCCCAAGGTGCTGACCCTCATAGTGGTCGCGCTGCTCTTCGGCCTGGTCAACTTTGTCGTCAAGCCGGTGGTGCAGCTGCTCACGCTGCCGTTGTTCATTCTCACCCTCGGGCTGGTCACCCTGGTGGTCAACGCCCTGATGCTGATGCTTACCTCGTGGCTGGCCGGTGTCTTCGACCTGAGCTTCCACGTCGACGGCTTCTGGACCGCCGTCCTCGGCGGCCTCATCATCTCGGTCGTGTCCTGGGCACTCAACGTCGTGCTGCCCGACAACGACTGATCTGCCCGTTACTGAAAGAGTGCGGACAGGACCGGTGGGACACCGGGGAGAGAAACGAGGAAACAGATGAGCACCACGGGCGACGGGACACGCGCCGTACGAGCGGGACTGCCCGAGCCGCAGCAGTACGAACCCACGCTGCCCGGCCCCGTCTTCGCCGCCCACTTCCATCTGTCGGGCGAGCCCGTCGGCCCCTACACCTACGGCCGCGAGACGAACCCGACGTGGACCCTTCTGGAGCGGGCCATCAGCGAGCTGGAGGCACCGGGGGAGACGGTCGAGACCACGGTCTTCGCCTCCGGAATGGCGGCCGTGTCAGCCGTGCTGCTGTCCCAGGCGCGCACCGGTGACATCGTCGTGCTCCCCGATGACGGCTACCAGGCGCTCCCCCTGGTGCGGGAGCAACTGGAGGCATTCGGCGTCGAGGTGCGGACCGCGCCCACTGCGGACGACGCCCAGCTGGAAGTCCTCGAGGGGGCGAAGCTGCTGTGGATCGAGACCCCGTCCAACCCGGGGCTCGATGTCTGCGACATCCGCCGGCTCGTCACGGCGGCACACGCGGCGGGTGCTCTGGTCGCGGTCGACAACACGCTGGCCACCTCCCTCGGCCAGCGCCCCCTGGAGCTGGGCGCGGACTTCTCGGTCGCCAGTGACACGAAGGGTCTGACCGGGCACGGCGACATCCTGCTCGGCCACGTGACCTGCCGGGATCCGCAGCTGTCCGCGGGCGTACGGCGCTGGCGCAAGGTCGTCGGCGCGATTCCCGGCCCCATGGAGGCCTGGCTCGCGCACCGCTCACTGGCCACGCTGCAACTGCGGATCGACCGGCAGTGCACCACCGCGCTGGCCCTGGCCGAGGCGCTGGCCGAGCGGTCGGAAGTGACAGGGCTGCGCTACCCCGGACTGCCCACCGACGCCTCCTATCCGAAGGCCGTGCGGCAGATGCGGCGCTTCGGCTCCGTGGTCTCGTTCACGCTGGCCGACAAGGAGACGGCCGAACGCTTCCTGGCCGGGCTGCGTCTGGTCGACGACGCGACGAGTTTCGGCGGAGTGCGCTCCACGGCCGAACGCCGGGCGCGCTGGGGCGGCGACGCCGTCCCGGAAGGTTTCATCCGTTTCTCGGTCGGGGCCGAGGACCCTGCCGATCTCCTGGCCGATGTGGAGCGCGCGCTCGACGAGGCCGCTCGCTGACAAGCAGCGGGACACCGACCGAGGGCGCTCCGCGGTCCGGCAGGACCGGCCCGGGACGGGCGTCCCCGTCCACCTGACCGGTCCTGCTCGGGACGAGTGGTCCGAGCCTCCCCCCTCTTGGCTCGGACCACTCCGGTTCCTTGAACGAAGAACCGCTTGCACAAGGCTAATTGACTCTGCGTCAGTGTCCAATCACAGTAGCGACAGCTGCCTATCGACATATTTATAGTTGTGCGGGCCGACGGTGCGGTTCCGGAGCGTCGCGAGGGTGGGAGATACAAGCCATGGACCTGGCCCTGTTACGCACATTCGTCATGGTGCACCGGGCCGGATCCTTCACGCGGGCCGCCGCACTGCTCGGGCTGTCCCAGCCCGCCGTCACCTCGCAGATACGCACGCTGGAGCGTCAGCTGGGCCGCCCGCTCTTTCTGCGCGGGGCCCGCGGCGTCACCCCGACCACGATCGGCGACGAGCTCGCACACCGGGCCTCGCCCCATCTGGACGCACTGGTCGAGATCACCGCCGGTCTCGACGAGGAGCCGGGGGTGCGCACCCTCCATCTGGCCGGTCCCCCGGAGTTCACCGCCGTACGCGCGCTTCCCGCGCTCACTCCGCTGATCTCCCAGGGCCTCGCACTGCGCAGCACGTTCAACGGCAATGCCGAGGACACGCTGGAAGGACTGGCTGCCGGACACCACGACCTGGCCATCACGACCGCTCGTCCACGCGGAGGACTGTTCACGTCGACGACCCTCTGCGACGAGGAGCACGTCCTGGTCGCGGCGCCGCGCTGGGCCGGGCGGCTGGGGCCCGGAACACTGCGGCACAAGGGCTCAGTGGTCCTGGAGCAGCTTCCGGTGGTCGAGGTGCACGAGAGCCTCCCCCTGGTCTCCCGGTACTGGGCCGCCGTGTTCGACAGCAGACCCGCCGCTTCCGCAACGGTGATCGCGCCGGATCTGCGCGCGGTCCTGCAGTGCGCGGCTGCGGGCGCCGGCCTCGCCGTGCTGCCTCGCTATCTCTGCGAGGACGCGCTGGAAAGGGGCGAGGTCGTGGCTCTGCTCGATCCGCCCGTACCGCCGCTGCGGACGTACTTCCTGGCCGTGCGGACCGGCACACTGGCCCTCCCGCACATTGCGCGGGCGCACGAGTGCCTGGTGCGTGCAGCCGTGGACTGGTGACCGGTCGGCCTGTAGGAGTTTCAGATCGCGTTTCATGGGCCACTCTCTTGCCATGACCGAACGTCCTGTGGTCAAGCGCACCGCACGCGCCGTCCTGCTCGACGGCGATGACCTCATCCTCATCAAGCGCACCAAGCCGGGGGTGGATCCGTACTGGGTCACGCCCGGTGGCGGTGTCGAGCCCGAGGACGCCACCGTCGTCGACGCCCTGCACCGCGAGGTCGACGAAGAGCTCGGCGCCAAGATTATCGATGTCGTGCCCTGCTTCGTCGATACCGTGGAACACATCGCGGGTGGCGGCGTCAAAGGTGTGAAGGTGCAGCACTTCTTCGTCTGCCGACTGGAATCCATGGATCCGTCACGACGGCACGGCCCTGAGATCGAAGACCCCTGCGGCGAGTACGAGATCGTACGAGTGCCCTTCAGCCGGGTCGGAATCGCAGCCGTGCACCTCGTACCGCTGTCCTTGCGCCACTACCTGGACGGCAACATCGAGGGCGTACGGGCGATGCACGCGCCCGACCTGGGCTGAGAGGCTCCTGCACACCGGCGCCACGGCCGTCTGTACGCCGAGGCCAGTACATGCGGATACTCCCGCCGTCAGATGACCGCTCGCTCCACGCTTGACACCGTGTTTCACGTGAAACCACTCAAGCGCCCTGTTCGCCGGAGCCTCCTCGTCGCCCATGTCGCCGTTTCCGTGAGCTGGCTGGGCCTCACGGTCGGACTGCTGGCCCTCGGCCTCGCCGCGTTCCTCACCGGTGACACCTCGATGACGGAGGCGGCCACCCGTTCCATGAAGGTCTTCGGTGACTGGCTGGTCGTGCCGGTTGCCCTGCTCTCCCTCCTGAGCGGCCTCGTGCTGTCCCTCGGCACCCCTTGGGGCCTGGCGAGGCATCGCTGGGTCTGGACGAAGTTCTGGCTGACCCTTGTCACGGCAGGGCTGTCGATCTTCTCGCTCCGCCCCGGCATCAATGAGGCCGCCGCCCAGGGAGTGGCGGACATCAATCTGGTCATCGCGCCCTCGGTGGCCACGGCCACCTACCTCTTCATCACCGCGATCTCGGTGCTGAAGCCGTGGGGGCCGACCCGGCGGGGCCGGCGCCTGCGCGCCTCGAAGACCTGATGCGCACTTCGGGGGCCCGCGGAACGCGGGCCCCCGAAAGCGGTCGGCAGTGTTGCCGGTCCTCGCGCGGTGGTAACCCTCAGACGAGGGACTCGGCTGCGGCGGTCGCGAACGCGTGGTCCTGCTCGGGTGCGCCGCCACCGACGCCGACAGCACCGATGAGCCGGCCTCCGCGACGGACCGGGACGCCGCCGGCGATGAAGAGCAGCGGGCGGTCGAGTGCGGTCGGCAGCGTGTGGAAGAGGCCGCCGGGCTGGACGGCGTCGACCAGGTCGGCCGTGGGGGCGTTCAGCTGGAGGGCGGTGTACGCCTTGCGGGTGCTGGTCTCTCCGGCGATGAGGACGGCCCGGTCGTCGCGGCGGAAGGCCAGCAGATGACCGCCCGCGTCCAGGACGGTGACAGCGACGGTCACGCCGGCTGCCTCGGCTGAACGACGGGCGGTGTCCACGAGCGCTTCCGCGTCCTGGATGGTCAGCGGTGCGAAGGCGGTGGTGGTGCTCATGGGGGACGGCTCCTTGGTGCGTGGTGCGTGGTGTGTGGTGCGTGGTGCTTTTGGATGTGGCGGGCGGCTGCGGTGCCGGGCCACTGGTGACAGCGGTTGTCAGTGCCTGCCGGCGGCGACGGCGACCGGCTCGGGGGCGTGCTCGGCAACGAGCCGGCTACGGGTGACCGTGCGGCGCTCGAGTGCGCCGGAGACGAGGGCGAGGACCAGTGCCGAAGCCGCAAGAACGGCGCCGACCCAGTTGGGTGCGGTGTATCCGAGCCCGGCAGCGATGACCATTCCGCCGAGCCACGCCGACAGCGCGTTGCCGAGGTTGAAGGCTCCGATGTTCACGGCGGAGGCAAGGGTGGGAGCACCGGCGGCCTGATCGAGAACGCGCTTCTGGAGCGGCGGCACGGTCGCGAAGCCCAGTCCCCCGATGAGGACGATGGTGACGGCGGCAGCGGTCTTGTCGTGGGCGGTCAGCGTGAACAGCGCCAGGACCACGGCGAGAGCGCCGAGCGATACGTACAACAGCGGCATCAGGTGGCGGTCGGCGAACTTGCCGCCGAGCAGATTGCCACCGACCATGCCGAGTCCGAACAGGACGAGCAGCCAGGTGACGGAGGACGGCGAGTAGCCGGCGATCTCGGTCATCATCGGGGTGATGTAGGTGATCGCCGCGAAGACACCGCCGAAGCCCAGAACCGTCATCGCCATGGCGAGCAACACCTGCACATTGCGGAAGGCGGCCAGCTCGTGGCGGATCCTGACACCCCCGGGCCCGGGCTGCTCGGGCACGAGCTTCGCCACGCCGAGAAGGCCGAGGACACCGAGTCCGGCAACGATGAAGAACGTGGTCCGCCAGCCGACACTCTGGCCGATGTAGGTGCCCAGGGGGACTCCGACGACATTGGCGACGGTGAGCCCGGTGAACATCATGGCGATGGCGCCGGCCTTCTTCTCCGGAGCGACCAGGTCGGCGGCAACGACCGATCCGATACCGAAGAACGCTCCGTGGGCGAGCGAGGCGATGACTCGTCCGGCGAGCATCACCCCGAAGACGGGGGCGAGCGCGGACACCACGTTGCCCACGATGAACAGCCCCATCAGGAGCATCAGCATGCGCTTGCGGGTGACCCGGGTGCCCAGCACCGTCATCAGCGGAGCGCCTAGGACCACCCCCAGGGCGTAGCCCGTGACCAGAAAGCCTGCGGTGGGGATCGAGACCTGGAAGTCCGCCGCGACATCGGGGAGCAACCCCATGATCACGAACTCGGTGGTTCCGATACCGAATGCCCCGATGGCGAGGGCGAGGAGCGCGAGCGGCATGGGTTTCACCTTCCCTGAAGATTGCGTCTGCGCCTTACGAGCGTCCACAATAATTGCAGACGCTGGTTAATTGCAAGCGCGGGCTATTGCGTATGTGCCCTATCCTGGGATGCACGCAGCTCCGCACGGAGGAGAGACACATGACCGCGACAGATCCCGCACTGACCGCCCTCTCCCAGGGCTGGTGCGCCCTCTCGCTGCTCCACGGAAAGATCGAGGCCCACATCGAGCGGGCCCTGCAGTCCCGCCACGGCCTCAGCGTGCGTGAGTACTCGCTGCTCGACGTCCTGAGCCGCCAGCACAGCGGTACGGGCGGCCATCTTCAGATGAAGCAGGTGGCCGACGCCGTCGTGCTGAGCCAGAGCGCCACCACCCGACTGGTCACCCGGCTCGAGGACCGCGGCCTGCTGACCCGGTATCTCTGCGACACGGACCGGCGAGGCATCTACACCGATGTCACCGAAGCCGGACTGACGCTGCTCGGCGAGGCCCGGCCGACCAACGACACCGCTCTGCGGGCCGCCCTGGACGAGGCTGCGAAGAACCCGGAGCTCGCTCCGCTGGTCAGGACCGTCGAAGCCCTCAAGGTCCCCGCCTGAGCGGGCGAGTTGCGTAGTCTGCCGATCATGAGCGATATCGCAATACGTCCCGCTGTCCTCACCGACATCCCGGCCATCGTGGCGATGCTCGCCGACGACCCGTTCGGTGCGCAGCGCGAGTCACCGGACGACCTCGCCCCGTACGACGCCGCATTCCGGCGGCTGGCCGACGACCGCAATCAGCATCTCGTCGTCGCCGTGCGCGAGGAGCGCGTCGTGGGAACGCTGCAACTCACCGTGGTCCCCGGGCTGACTCGGCGCGGTTCGACCCGCTCGATCATCGAAGGCGTCCGCATCCACGCCGCGGAGCGGGGCAGCGGCCTCGGTACCCAGCTGATCCAGTGGGCGGTCGACGAATCCCGGCGCCAGAAGTGCCAGTTGGTGCAGCTGACATCCGATGCCTCCCGTTCCGACGCCCATCGCTTCTACGAGCGGCTCGGCTTCACCGCGAGCCACGTGGGCTTCAAGCTCGCACTCTGAGCAGGAACGTCTCCACCCAGGGGGAGTCATGCACCGCATCGATGACAACCAGCGTCGGATCAGGCTCGGCAGACGGCATCTGCTCGCCCCGTCCGTGCGGGCCGACTCCGTCGTGGCCGCTGCCGACGCAGTCGTAGCCCTGCACGCCACCGACGCCGCGACGGTCTTCCTCTCCGCGTGCGCCCGGCTGTCCGACGCGAGCGTAGGGGCAGTGGAGCGCGCACTCTACGAGGACGTCTCCCTGGTTCGACTGCTCTCCATGCGGAACACCTTGTTCACCATGTCGACGGATGTCGCGCCTGCCATCGACGCGTCCAATGCGCGGGCCGTGGCAGCCAAGGAGCGCCGCACCCTGCTCAAGCACCTGCGGGAGGACGGCCACGGGCTGGACGAAGCCTGGCTCTCCGCCGCCGAGCAGGACACACTGGTCGCTCTGGCAGAGCGCGGCCAGGCCTCGGGGAGCGAGCTCTCCGCCGCTGTGCCGGCCCTGCGTACCAAGATCACCGTCTTCCCGGGCACGAAGCAGGAGGCGGTGCAGGGAGTCGCCTCCCGAGTCATCCGCGTCCTCGCCGCCGACGGACGCATCCGTCGGGGCCGCCCCCGTGGTTCCTGGACCTCCAGCCAGTTCCGTTGGACGCCCGCTGATCCCTGGCCCACGTCTGCGATCGCGGAGGCACAGGCGGAGGTGGCCCGGCGCTGGCTCCGCGCGTACGGTCCCGCGACCGAAGCCGACCTGAAGTGGTGGACGGGCTGGGGCGTCCGTGAGACACGCAAGGCGCTGGCCGCCGCCGACGCGGAGGAAGTGCTCCTCGACAACGGAGCCTCCGGCTGGGTCGCGTCGGGCGATGTGGCTCCGGAACAGCCCCTGGAACCCTGGGCGGCACTGCTGCCCAGCCTTGACCCGAGCGCCATGGGCTGGTCCGACCGCAGCTTCCACCTGTCGGTCAGCCACCGTGCGGCACTCTTCGACCGGGCGGGCAACATCGGCCCCACCGTGTGGTGGAACGGCGAAATCGTGGGCGGCTGGGCTCAGCGAGCGGACGGAGAGCCGGTGTGGCGGCTGCTGTCCGACGTGGGCCGGGACGCCTCGGGCCTCATCGAGGCAGAGGCATCCCGGCTGTCGGCCTGGGTGGGCGAGGCTCGGATCACGCCGCGCTTCCGTACCCCGCTGGAGCGCGAACTGACGGCCTGAGCCGTCTGTCGCCCCCATTCGGTGTTTCACGTGAAACACCGTTTACGGAGCTCAGATGGCAAGTCCTCGCCAGCCGCCCTCGGCCACTCCACCCGGAATCGACGCCCCCGTGTCGTAGGGCTCCCGTGTGAAGACGAACGATCCGAGGTCGAGATGATCCACGGTGCCGTCATCGGCGCGCACGACCCGAAGCGTCTCCCCCGCGTAGTAACCGTTGAGGCCGGTCCACGTGCCGTCGGGGCACACGCGGAAACGGGCACTGCGACCGGCACCGCGCAACGGCTGAAGCTCCAGGCCGCGCTCCGCAGCCAGTTTCAGGACGTAGGCATGGGTGCCCCAGTACCAGGGGCCGGCCAGCGCCAGGAGCTCCTCGTCGACGTCGGGCAGCGGACGCCAAGGCTCCGGGATCCTCGGCTCCGCTTCGGCGACGATCTGCACCAGGTCTGCGGCAACCGCGCCGGTGAGCGGGCCGGAGGTGGCATTGGTGAGCACCACGGCGGCCACATCGTCCTCGACGCTGAACCACAGGGCGGCGAGGAAGCCCGGAAGCGAACCCGTATGACCGAGGAGCGTTCGGTCTTCCCGTCGTACCGCCTGCAGGCCAAGACCGTACGCGCCGGCCCAGTCGCCGGCTTCGGCCGGAGCGGAGGGCGTGCGCATCTCCTCGACCGACGAAGCACGGAGGACGCGGTCATCCCCCCGCGCCAGGAACGAGGCGAACCGGAGGAGATCCGTGGTGGTCGACCAGAGCTGACCGGCCGGCGCCATCAGGCCGAGGTCCTCGGTCGGCTCGGGCAGCATGACATCCGCCCACGGATGGACCGCCCAGCCTCCTGCATGCGGGGCCTGCGGCTCCGGAGTCGTACGGTCCATCCCCAGCGGTTCCAGGATCTCGCGGTGCAGTACCTCGGCCCAGGAAGCACCGCGCAGCGCCTCCACGAGAGAACCGAGCAGCGTGTAGCCGGGGTTGGAATAGTGGTGACTGCGCCCGGCCGGATGCATCTGCGGCTGCTCGCCCAGAACGTCGTCGAGCCCTGGCCTGACAGTCCCCGGCGTCCGCTCCCACCAAGGTGCAGGCGTTTCCGCGGCCAGGCCTGCGCTGTGGCCCAGCAGTTGAAAGACGGTCGCCGCGCCCGCTCCCGTGCCCGGGAGGTGCTTCTCCAGCGGGTCGTCCAGATCGAGCAGGCCTTCGTCACGCAGGCGCAGCACCAGCACAGCGGTGAACGTCTTTGTGATGGAGCCGATTCTGAACTGTGTATCGGCATCGGGGGCATGCCCGTCGACGCAACTGCGCGAACCGCTCCAGGCGATCTGGCCGTCCCGCAGAACCGCGGCGACGACTGAGGGGGCACGCCCTTCGGACTGCGCGGTGGCAATGCGGTGGAGCAGAGCACGCCTGGTGCTGGGGAGCAAGGCTTCGGAAGAGGTCATGGCACAAGGACTACCGGCACGGCGGCCGCCGGGCGAATCCTTATTGCCGTACGACCGCCGGGGCCCCGGCGCACGCGGCACCGGGGCGCACCGGCCGCGTCAGCGCTTTCGGCTGTACGTCCTCACCAGCGCCCCGTTGTCGAAGGTGCGCACGCCCTCCAGAGTGAAGTCGGCGGTCGCGAAGTCCGAACCGAACATCGGCATCCCGGACCCGTACACCTGCGGATAGGTCTTGATGACGAGTTCGTCGATCTCGTCGATCAGCTCGCCTGCAAGGCTGGATCCCCCGCAGAGCCAGATGCCCAGTTCGCTGTCCTCCGCCTTGAGTTCCCTGATCCGCCCGACCAGGTCGTCGGCCACGATCTCCACATTCGGATCGGGGGACTCCCGCAGAGTCCTGGAGGCAACCAACTCCCTGATATGGGAGTACGGGCTGGTGATCCCGGCGTCCACCGCCAACTGGTAGCTGCCCCGCCCCTGGATCACGGTGTCGAAGTGCTGGTTCTTGGCGTCCTTGAACCCCAGCGCCTCCCGCCCCTGCGCCGAGATCGTCTCCGGATACTCGGACGTGAGGAATCCGAGGAACTCCTCACTCACGAAGGCCATCATCGATGTCGCGTCGCCGTTCGGATCGCCGATGAATCCGTCGATCGAGCACGCTACGAAATAGGTGAGCTTTCGCATCTGATCCCCGTTCTGCACAAGCCTGTTGGTCATGGAAGAGAAGCGGCTGCGGCGCCGACTGCCCCACGGCGCAACCACTTCGACTAGAGTGCTTCACATGTAGTGGTAGCGCAAGCCTCTTTCCGGGGCGGGTGGAGGGAGACGACTCATGGCCAGGAATCCGGAGCGCAGAACGGCGCTCGTCGACGCTGCCATCGACGTGCTGGCCCACGAAGGAGCCCGCGGACTCACCTTCCGTGCGGTGGATGCCCGGGCGGGTGTCCCCGTCGGCACAGCGTCCAACTACTTCGCGAACCGGGACGATCTGTTCATGCAGGCGGGCTCCCGCATCAACAGCCGCATGACACCGGACGCGGCCAGGGTCGAGCACGCGATGCGTCCCGAGCCCTCACGCGAGCTGGTCACGTCACTCATGCGCTGGCTGGTCCAGCGCATGACCGATGACCGCACCGGCTATCTGGCCATGCTGGAGCTTCGCCTCGAAGCCACCCGCCGCCCGGCGCTGAGGGCCCGCCTGACCGAGACCGTACGCGCCGAGTTCGACCAGAACCGCAGCCTCTACCAGGACGCGGAACTGCCGGGCGACGCCGACACCTTCCTCGCGCTCCACCTGGCCATGACAGGTCTTCTCCTGGAGCACCTCACCCTGCCCGACATGCTCTCGGACACGACACACGACCGCCTGGTGGACCTCGTCGTCACCAGTGTCGTTCCCGCTCAACGCGCCTGAACAGCTCCGCCTCGAGGATCCGCAGCCGCTGTGCACGTTCGTTCCGAGCTCCGTCAGCCCGGCAGCACCTGTCGGGCAACGAGCCCGGAGCGGGTCAGTTCGAGCAGGCGGCCCACCCAGTTGCGCCCCCGGCCGTCGGATGCGTCCCGCCAGAAAGGGGAGTCCCAGTGGCCTGTGTAGCTGATCACGCTGTCCCCCGTGGAGAGAAGGATCTCGGCGAGGTCGGGATGCTGGGTGAATTTCGCCTCCAACAAGCCGCCCATGACGGCGAGTCGCATCCTGGGCCAGTCCGCTCTGCGCTCTGCCCGGCCTCCCCTGTCGCGCGCCTCCCGCCCGCTCGGCGCATCGCGGATCTGATCGTGGTCGGCGGCGTCCGCCGCTGACAGGGCCCAGTAGCCGTGGAGTACGGAAGGGTAGGTCTCCCCTGCGAAGACCACCGGTGCCGGGAACTCGTTACGCAGCACGAACAGTCCGAGTACGTCCGGCCAGCCTCGCGGATAGATGGTTTCCAGCGAAGTGAAAGCAGCCTGGCCGGCCGTGGGGGGATCGTCGGCATGATCGACGGCGCGGCTCTCCTCCTCCCGCGCGACCCCCTCGTCACCCCGGTTGAAGTAGTCGAGGACGTCAGCGTGCATCTCCGCTGTCACCACGGGCCCGCCCCCGTCGACAGCGGCACCCACTTCGGTCAACAGAATCCGCAGAGGACGGTCCTGACGGTCCATGTCACCGAGGACGTAGATACGGACGTGGGGTGGAACCGCCAGGTACGCCTCTCGGATCAGGACGCGGTTGGACTCGTTCGGGTCCTGCTGGAAACGTCGGATCGCATCCCAGCAACGCTGTCCGGACGTAGGCCGTCCGCTGAGTTCTTCGATCTTGTCCGCTACTTCGAGGAGGAATCCCTCCGGGGTCACCGGCTCGCCTCGTCTGGAGAGCCACATCGACTGCTCTTCAGGAGGCTTCGACGCCCCCGGCTCCGTGACCGCGATCCGGCCCGATGCCAGCAGCTTCTCCAGGCCGTGCAGGTCGGTCCGCTCCTCGCACCTGACTGCCCCGTCCGCGAAGACGATCAGATCGTCGAGGTAGTGCCGGTCGTTCCAGGGGTCCCGCCGCCAGACGTGGCACCATTCCCCGTCGATCCTCTGCCCGTCCACTGTCCGATACGTCGGCCCCCGCCATGTCATGCGTGCACGCTACCGCCCGAGACCCGACCACGGCCATGCGAACGGGCACCCGCGCAGGACCGGCGATCACCCGAGGACGAGCGGGAGTTCCGCGGTCAGCCCGCCCAGTTCGGCCCTCTCCCCGCCGGTCGGGGCACGCCGTCCGGTACCGACCAGCAGCGCGTCCGTGTCGGAGAACGACGCAGGAAAATCCGCCCCGGCGATCCTCTCCAGCATCGCGCGGGACCGGGCGAGCCCTTCCGCAGGCGGTTCCGCCACGTACGGGAGGTGCGCAATCAGGTCGAGGTGGTGCAGCGTCCACTCCAGGACGTACGCGGAGAGGTAGTCGCCCGCGGTGAGGACCTCGTCGCGGGTGCCCACCCTGAGTTCCGGGTCGGCGAGTTCGGCGGCGCGGCCGGCGGCGGAGCCGACGTCGTCGAAGTGGAACTTGAGCAGCCGAGGCTCCTCGTACGCGGCAGCCAGCCGAACGGTGAGCGCGTCCAGCGGATCATCGCCGGTCGGAGGGGTTCCGGTGACGTCCCAGTACGTCACCGCGTCGCGCGTCGGCTTCTTCTCGGTGGGGGTCACAAGGGTGATCAGGACGTCCTGAGCGTCGATGACCAGATGGCACACCAGATCCCGCACGAGCCAGCCGGCACAGCCGGAGGGCTGTACGAAGTCCTCGTCCGGAAGTTCGGCTACCACCGTGCGCAACGCCGCCCATGAGCGTGAGAAGAGTTCCACGTCGGAACGGTAGTGCGGCGCTGCGACGGCGGACAAGCACATGCGGACGGGCCTGCGGCGGCAGCAGGGCTACTCGAACGGGCGGTCGGGGGCGACGCGCTTCTTCCCGGAACGAGTCGTGAGTCGCCACCGTCGAGCGCACAGGCCCGATGAGACGCTGGGCGGAGCGCCCCGAGGACGCCCGCATCGGTTGGATCAGCCGCGTCTGGATCGCCCATGACGGGTGGATCGCCCACGCCTCGACCCCCACTGCGGCCGGGGCGTCCGCGTCCTTGACGTCCGTATCCGAAATCCGCGAGGAAATTTCGCTGGGGGATGTCGAGAACCCGTGCACGGCTCCGTCCCTGGATCGAACACGGCCACAATGGGCCGTACGTCACCGAGGAGAACACGATGGCCAAGTACCTTCTGCTCAAGCACTACCGGGGCGCACCGGCAGCGGTCAACGACGTGCCGATGGACCAGTGGGAGCCGGAAGAGGTTACGGCCCACATCCAGTACATGCGCGACTTCGCCGCTCGGCTCGAGGGCACCGGCGAGTACGTCGACGGCCAGGCGCTCTCCCCGGAGGGCACGTTCGTCCGCTCCGACGGCGAGGGACGCCCTCCCATCACCGACGGCCCGTTCGCGGAGACCAAGGACCTGATCGCCGGCTGGATGGTGATCGACGTCGAGACCTACGAGCGGGCGATCGAGCTGGCCGGCGAGCTGTCCGCGGCTCCGGGTGCGGGTGGGAAGCCGATCCACGAGTGGCTCGAGTTGCGCCCGTTCTACGCCGAGCTGCCCACGACCACCGAGTGAACGACTCGCTGCTCCGGGAGCTGGTGCCCTCGGTGATCGGTGTCCTCGTCCGCCGCGGAGCCGACTTCGCGGCGGCTGAGGACGCCGTGCAGGACGCCCTGGTCGAGGCCGTGCGCGTGTGGCCGGACAACCCGCCGCGGGACCCCAAGGGCTGGCTGGTCACCGTGGCATGGCGCAAGTTCCTCGACGCCGCCCGCGCCGACACCTCCCGCCGGCACCGCGAGGTACGCGTCGAGCGCGAGCCCGTGCCCGGCCCGAGCGAGTCGGTGGACGACCCGCTCCAGCTGTACTTCCTGTGCGCGCACCCGTCCCTGACCCCGGCCTCGGCCGTCGCTCTCACGCTTCGGGCGGTCGGCGGTCTGACCACGCGCCAGATCGCGCAGGCCTACCTCGTGCCGGAAGCGACCATGGCCCAGCGGATCAGCAGGGCCAAACGGACCGTCTCCGGCGTCCGGTTCGACCAGCCCGGTGACGTCGCCACGGTGCTGCGCGTCCTCTACCTGGTCTTCAACGAGGGCTACTCCGGCGACGTCGACCTCGCCGCCGAAGCGATCCGGCTCACTCGCCAACTGGCGGCCGGGACCAGCCATGAGGAGGTCGCGGGCCTGCTCGCGCTCATGCTGCTCCACCACGCCCGGCGCCCGGCACGGACCGGCCCCGACGGCCGGCTCGTGCCCCTTGCCGAACAGGACCGCAGCCTGTGGAACACCCGCCTGATCGCCGAGGGCGTCGACGTGCTCCAGGCGGCCCTCGCCCGCGACCGCCTGGGCGAGTTCCAGGCACAGGCCGCCATCGCCGCGCTGCACGCCGACGCCCGGACGGCCGAGGAGACCGACTGGGTGCAGATCGTCGAGTGGTACGACGAACTGGTACGCCTCACCGACAGCCCGGTGGCCCGCCTCAACCGGGCCGTCGCGGTCGGTGAGGCCGACGGCCCGCGTGCCGGCCTGGCAGCCCTGGCGGGGCTGGACCCCGCCCTGCCCCGCCACACCGCCGTCGTGGCGTACCTGCACGAGCGGGACGGTGACCTGGTGACCGCGGCACGGCTCTACGCCGAGGCTGCCCGCTCGGCGCCCAGCCTCCCCGAGCGCGACCACCTCACGCGACAGGCCGCACGGCTCAACTCCCAGCTGCGCGGTTGAGCGAGGCCTTGAAGGTGCAGGATCTCTCAGCGGTCCCCTGAGCCGACGTCGGCACGTGGCGACCGGGACGAGATCTGTGGAACGCGGGTCCTGGGCGGGTGCTCCACGGTCGGCCATGCGCGGTCGTCCACCGTCAGGAACGGCTCGCCCAGCACGGTCGTCGGAGTCGTACCGGTGAACTCCATGACGTCCCGATGGAGATGGGACTGGTCGTAGTAGCCGCCGTCCGCCGCGACTTGGGCTGCGCCTTCACCGGCGATCAGGCGGTGCACGGCATGGTCGAAGCGGACCAGCTTCGCGGCACTCTTCGGTGGGAGGCCGATGTGCGAGTGGAACCGGGACCACAGACGCTTGCGGCTCCATCCGAGTTCGTCCGCCAGATGGTCGATCCGGACGAGGCCCCTGCCGCCGACGATCCGGTTCCAGGCCCAGGCCACCGCCGGGTCCACCGGCGACCGCGCCTCGAACCGGCGGGCGAGCAGTGCGTCCATGAACGCGAAGCGGCCCTCCCACGAGGGAATCTCGCTCAGTTGCTCGCGAATCCGTGACGCGTCCCTGCCCCACACCTCGTCGAGGGACACCGGGGAACCGGCCAGATCGGCCGGAGAGACACCCAGAACCGCGCCTGCGACCACCGGGGACAGACGCACCTGCACGCACTCGGCATGTTCGCCCCACGCCCGGACCCCGCCCCCGGATCCGAACCCGGGACCGGCGACGAGACTGCCCCGATGCCGCCGCCCGGCGCCGTCCTCCACTGTGGACGGGATCGCCCCGAACTCCAGGATCAGCATGACCGCCGGGTGCGGAACCACCCGCAGGCCACCGACAAGTGGGCCGGGGACGCGGAACCCGGCCATGTCGACACCGGCAACCCTGCTGGGCCGCTGCGGGCGTGCGACGTCCCACACAGCGGGATCTTCACGTTCACCCGTGGTGGACCCCATCCCCGAATGCTACGCGGGCCAAGGAGGGAACATTTGTCCAAGCCGCCGGTGTGTACCGACGGCGACAGTGGACTCATGACTCCCGACAGGCACCCTCATCCGAACGGCGACGCCGTTGCCCCCGAGGATTCGATCCTCTGCCTGGACCACGGCGACCTCTACGTCCGCCAGGACGGCCCTCGCGACGCCCCCGTTCTCCTCCTCATCCATGGATCCGCAGCCTCGAGCCGGTCGTGGGACGCCCTCGTTCCACTGCTGGCCACGCTCCATCGCGTCATCCGGATCGACCTGCCGGGGCACGGCCGCTCGGCCGAACCGGTCGACGGCGACTACGCGACCCCGGAGCAGGGACGCAGGATCAGCACGGCACTGGACCGGCTCGGCGTCGAACACGCCGTAGTCGTCGGCCACTCCAGCGGCGGCTACGCAGCCACCGCCCTCGCCGAGCAACGACCCGACCTGGTGACCGCGCTCGCGCTCATCAGCACCGGCCCCGGCATGGATGCCTTCATCGCACCCGGTCCCGCCGCGTTCCACCCCGCGCAGTGGCCGCCGACCGACGAACAGATCCGCCAGTTCGCAAGCCCCGGATTCCGCGCGGGCTTCCAGGTCCCGCAAGAGCTCGTCGACGAACTGCGCGGCATGTCCTTCGGGGCGGTCACCGCAGCCATGCAGGCGTGCACCGCCTATCTGAACGAGCTGGCGCTCCCGGATCGGCTGAAGGCCCTCGGTAAACCGCTGCAGGTGATCTTCGGCGACGAAGACCGCAGATGGCGCCCCTCGTCCGCGGCCGACTACCGCGTCGTTCCGGGCGCGAGAGTCGAGTTCCTGCCCGGTGCCGGACACACACCCATTCTGGAGGATCCGCCGCGGACCGCGGCGCTCCTCCTGTCCTTCACCGAGACCCACACCGTTCGAGCGCCCGAGGCCACTTGACGATCAAGCCAGGGACGAACGCAGACCCCGCCCGCAGAAGGGCGACTCAGGTCTGCGCCATGTCCACGAAACGCGAGTAGTGACCCTGGAAGGCCACAGTGATCGTCGCCGTCGGGCCGTTACGGTGCTTGGCCACGATCAGGTCCGCCTCGCCCGCACGGGGCGACTCCTTCTCGTACGCGTCCTCACGGTGCAGCAGGATCACCATGTCGGCGTCCTGCTCGATGGAACCGGACTCACGCAGGTCGGAGACCATCGGCTTCTTGTCCGTACGCTGCTCGGGGCCACGGTTCAGCTGGGAGAGCGCGATGACGGGAAGCTCCAGCTCCTTTGCGAGGAGCTTGAGGTTTCGGGACATGTCCGAGACCTCCTGCTGACGGCTCTCTGCACGTTTGGCACCACCGGACTGCATCAGCTGCAGGTAGTCGATGACGACGAGCTTGAGACCGTTCCGCTGCTTCAGACGACGGCATTTCGCCCGGATCTCCATCATCGAGAGGTTCGGCGAATCGTCGATGTAGAGGGGAGCCGCGGAAACGTCCGGCATCCGCCGGGCCAGCCTCGTCCAGTCCTCGTCGGTCATCGTGCCGGAGCGCATGTGGTGGAGCGCCACCCGCGCCTCGGCGGACAGCAGGCGCATCGCGATCTCGTTGCGCCCCATTTCCAGGGAGAAGATCACGCTCGGGAGATTGCTCTTGATCGAGCATGCGCGGGCGAAGTCCAGGGCGAGCGTGGACTTTCCCATGGCGGGTCGCGCCGCGATGACGATCATCTGACCGGGGTGCAGGCCGTTCGTCAGCGAGTCCAGATCGGTGAATCCGGTCGGTACACCGGTCATCTCGCCGCTGCGTGACCCGATCGCCTCGATCTCGTCGAGCGCACCCTCCATGATGTCGCCGAGCGGCAGGTAGTCCTCACTGGTGCGCTGCTCGGTGACGGCGTAGATCTCGGCCTGGGCGGAGTTGACGATCTCGTCGACGTCTCCGTCGGCGGCGTACCCCATCTGCGTGATCTTCGTGCCCGCTTCGACGAGACGCCGGAGCACGGCCCGCTCGTGGACGATCTCCGCGTAGTACGAGGCGTTGGCGGCCGTCGGTACGGACTGGACCAGCGTGTGCAGATACGGGGCTCCGCCGACCTTGGTGATCTCGCCGCGCTTGACCAGCTCGGCCGCCACGGTGATCGGGTCGGCCGGCTCGCCCTTGGCATAGAGGTCGAGGATCGCCGTGTAGACGGTCTCGTGGGCCGGACGGTAGAAGTCGTGGCCCTTGATGATCTCCACGACATCGGCGATGGCGTCCTTGGACAGCAGCATGCCGCCGAGCACGGACTGCTCCGCGTCGAGGTCCTGCGGAGGGACTCGCTCGAACCCGGACGAGCCACCGTCCCAGCCGCTCTCGCGCCCCCGGTCGTGCTGCTCGTCCCGTCCCTTGCCCTCACCGCGTCGCTGACGGGAAACGGGCAGACGGTCGCTGGGACCGACGTCGGCCCAGGGATCGTCCAAAGGCTCGGGAATGCTCACCGGGCCACCTCCTCCCGTCCGCTTCGCGGACCTAGCCATGCCACTCTTTCTTACGGCACGGCACCGACAAACAAGACGCCCGACTCCGGATCCGGCGCGTCAAGTTCTGCGGACTTCCAAGCCGGAACGGAGTGCGGGCGCCGCCCCACGGTAGGCCGGTCCGCACCGTCAGCCAATCTGGTTATCCACAGGGCATGTGGACGACGGACCAGATGCTGTGGAGAACTCCACAGAACCTGTGCACGGACCGGGGGACAGCACTGTGGACAAACTCATACCGTCATCACCAAGGCGGCCCTGACCTGCACTTTCTCCATCCACCGGCTGTGGGGGAGAAAAACTTTTCTCCTCAGCGCAAGATCACTGCAAACCACGCGCGAGCGAACCCGGGACTCGGTAAAAAGTAAGGACTGCTATCGCATTGCATCTCTTACCTGTGGAAGATTAGATTAGCCCTCATGACCCAGGCCCCCACGACCCGACGATCCAGTCGCCGCCGGCACGACCGCGAGATCATCGCACTCGCCGTTCCGGCCTTCGGCGCGCTCGTTGCCGAGCCGCTCTTCGTCATCGTCGACAGCGCCATCGTCGGTCACCTCGGCACCTCCCAGCTGGCCGGCCTGGGGGTCGCAGCGGCCCTGCTGACGACCGCCGTGAGCGTCTTCGTCTTCCTCGCCTACGCCACCACCGCTGCCGTCGCCCGCCGGGTCGGTGCGGGAGATCTGTCCTCCGCGATCCGCCAAGGCATGGACGGCATCTGGCTCGCCCTGCTGCTCGGCGCCGTCGTCGTCGCCGTTACGCTCCCGTCGGCCCCGTGGCTGGTCGAGGCGTTCGGCGCATCGGAGACCGCCGCTCCCTACGCCACCACGTATCTGCGGATCTCCAGCCTCGGCATTCCGGCCATGCTCGTCGTGCTCGCCGCGACCGGCGTCCTGCGTGGCCTGCAGGACACCCGTACGCCGCTCTACGTCGCCATCGGCGGGTTCGCCGCCAACGGTGTGCTCAACGTGGTCCTGGTCTACGGAGCCGGCCTCGGGATCGCCGGCTCCGCGTGGGGAACCGTGATCGCCCAGGTCGGAATGGCCCTCGTCTACCTGATCGTCGTGGTGCGCGGGGCCCGTCGGCACGGCGCGTCTCTTCGCCCTGACGCCGCAGGGATCAGGGCGAGCGCACAGGCAGGTGTCCCCCTGCTGGTCCGCACGCTCTCTCTGCGCTCGGTCCTGATGATCGCCACTGCTGTCGCCGCCCGGATGGGCGACACGGACATCGCCGCACACCAGATCATTCTCTCGCTCTGGAGCCTCACAGCCTTCGCCCTCGATGCCATTGCCATCGCGGGTCAGGCCATCATCGGCCGCTACCTGGGGGCGAACGACGCCAAGGGCGCACGCGAAGCCTGCCGCCGGATGGTCCAGTGGGGCATCGCGTCCGGGGTGGTCCTGGGGGTACTGATCGTGCTGGCACGCCCCCTGTTCATCCCGCTCTTCACCGGTGACGAATCCGTGCAGGACACCCTGCTGCCCGCCCTACTGGTCCTGGCGGTCTCCCAGCCGATCGCCGGCGTGGTTTTCGTCCTGGACGGAGTACTGATGGGGGCCGGCGACGGCCGCTACCTGGCCTGGGCCATGCTCCTGACCCTGGCCGTCTTCGCTCCGGTCGCACTCCTCATCCCCAGCCTCGGAGGAGGCCTCACGGCTCTCTGGTGGGCGATGACGCTGATGATGACAGTCCGGCTTGCGACACTCTGGATCCGGACCCGCTCGGGCCGGTGGATCGTCACCGGCGCCAGCCGCTGATCGGGGCCGGGTCGACGGCTGAGCAGCAGCAGGGATGGCGGAGCAGCGGCGGAGGAGCAGAGGCGGCGGAGCAGACGGCGGCCTTTGCTGCCCTCGATTGCTGTTTCACGTGAAACGACGAAGGGCCGCACCCTCAGGGTGCGGCCCTTCACCTAGCTCAGCTGAGCTGTGCCCTTAGGCAGCAACGACCTCGATACCGAGCTTCGCGGCAACCTCGGGGTGCAGACGGACGGACACCTGGTATCCGCCGAGCGTCTTGATCGGCGAGCCGAGCTCGACGCGACGCTTGTCGACGTCCGGGCCACCGGCAGACTTGATCGCCGTGGCGATGTCGGCCGGGGTGACGGAGCCGAAGAGACGGCCGGCGTCGCCGGAGCGAACAGCCAGACGGACCTTCACGGCCTCGAGCTTGGCCTTGATCTCGTTGGCCTGCTCGATCGTCGAGATCTCGTGGATCTTGCGGGCGCGGCGGATCTGCGCCACGTCCTTCTCGCCGCCCTTGGTCCAGCGGATGGCAAAGCCCCGCGGAACCAGGTAGTTACGGGCGTACCCGTCCTTGACGTCCACGACGTCGCCGGCAGCACCGAGGCCAGTGACCTCGTGGGTGAGGATGATCTTCATGATTCGGTCACCCTTCCCTTATCGCGCGGTGGACGTGTAGGGCAGCAGCGCCATCTCACGGCTGTTCTTGACTGCCGTGGCGACGTCACGCTGGTGCTGAGTGCAGTTGCCGGTGACGCGGCGGGCACGGATCTTGCCGCGGTCGGAAATGAACTTCCGCAGCATGTTCGTGTCCTTGTAGTCCACGTACTGGGTCTTGTCCTTGCAGAATGCGCAGACCTTCTTCTTAGGCTTGCGCACAGGCGGCTTCGCCATTGTGTTTCTCCTGTGTGATCAAGAAGTGGGGGTACGAGCAGCCCTAGAAGGGAGGCTCGTCCGAGTAGCCGCCGCCGGAACCACCGGAGCTGCCGGAACCACCGGAGCTTCCGCCCCAGCCGCCTCCGCCGCCCTGCTGGCCCCCGGCCGACTGGCCGCCGGCCGGCGCGCTGGTGGCCCACGGGTCGTCGGCGGGTGCACCGCCGCCGCCCTGCTGGCCGCCGCCACCGGAACCGCCGCCCCAGTTGCCGCCGCCCTGCTGGCCACCGCCGCCGTATCCACCCTGGCCGCCGGCCTGACCACCGCGACCAGTGGTCTTGGTGACCTTGGCCGTGGCGTTCTTGAGACTGGGGCCGACTTCCTCGACATCCAGCTCGTAGACCGTGCGCTTGACGCCCTCACGGTCCTCGTAGGACCGCTGCTTCAACCGGCCCTGCACGACAACGCGCATGCCTCGCTGGAGCGACTCCGCGACGTTCTCCGCCGCCTGACGCCAGACCGAGCAGGTGAGGAACAGGCCTTCGCCGTCCTTCCACTCATTGGTCTGCCGGTCGAAGATGCGGGGAGTGGACGCGACACGGAACTTCGCGACCGCCGCACCGGACGGGGTGAAGCGCAGCTCGGGGTCGTCGACGAGATTGCCGACGACCGTGATGACGGTCTCGCCTGCCATGGGTGAACCTCTCGGCGGGGATTGCTTCTGGCTGCTTGCTGCTACTCGAACCCGATGACCACTGAGCTAGAAGCTCAGTGGGTCTCGGGACGGAGGACCTTGGTCCGGAGGACCGACTCGTTCAGGTTCATCTGTCGGTCGAGCTCCTTGACGACTGCAGGCTCGGCCTGCAGGTCGATGACCGAGTAGATGCCCTCAGGCTTCTTCTTGATCTCGTAAGAGAGACGACGACGGCCCCAGGTGTCGACCTTCTCAACCTTTCCGTTGCCCTCACGGACAACGGAAAGGAAGTTCTCGATCAACGGGGAGACTGCTCGCTCCTCGAGATCGGGGTCGAGGATGACCATCACCTCGTAGTGACGCATGTGGAACCCACCTCCTTTGGACTCAGCGGCCACGGTCGTTCCGTGGCAGGAGGGTCGTGATGCGTAAGCAACAGTGTCTCCGAGTAAAACAGCCGCCACTGACAACGCCCGTCGTCGAATCCGAGGGAGCTGCAGTGCTGGCTCAGGGCAGACACCGGTGCAGACCGTACAGAGTACCCGCAGACAGGCTTCCGGTTGAAATCCGGTGCCGAGGAGACGCAATCTGTACACATCGGTTGTGAGCGGCGCTACAGTGCACCGCCTTCCGGCCAGGAGGTTCTCCATGGCACAGACAATGCGACCCCGTCCCCGCCCGCCCGTGTCCCTCTTCGCCACGGACGGCAGACCTCATCCCCTCCAGGACACCCTGGTGGTGGTGACTCTGGTCCTCGGCGCTCTCGCCTTCGTGACGGCGATGTTCCACAACCTGCATCTGATCAGCTCGTGGGCCGGGCTGATCGGGATCCTGACCGGCGCATACGGACAGTACGTCTCGGTGACCACGCGTGAGCGGTTCCCGTTGATCCTGGGTCTGGGTGCGTCCGCGATCGGGTTCTTCCTCGGCATGGCCCATGGCGGCCTCTTCGGCGGCGTGATCAGCTGAGGATGCCCCCTGGGCACCATTCCCGGTCGCCCGGGGCCCAGACGGGGCACTCCTCGGTCACAGTAGGCTTCGGCGCGAGAGCCGGAGCCCCTGACCGATGGGGACACACCTGCCGAGGAGCGCCCCGCATGAGCCTGACCCTGAGGACCATCAGCCGAGAGCAGCATCTGGCGTACATCCAGAACCTGCCTTCGGCCAGTCACTGCCAGGTCCCGGCGTGGGCGGATGTGAAAACCGAATGGCGCTCGGAGAACCTGGGATGGTTCGACAAGAACGGCGAGATGGTCGGCGCCGGCCTTGTGCTGTACCGCCAGCTCCCCAAGATCAAGCGCTATCTGGCCTACCTTCCCGAGGGCCCGGTCATCAACTGGTACGCCCCAAACCTGGACGACTGGCTCCAGCCGATGCTCGCCCATCTGAAGCAGCAGGGCGCCTTCTCCGTGAAGATGGGCCCGCCCGTCGTCATCCGGCGCTGGGACTCGGCCGCCATCAAGTCCGGTATCCAGGATCCGGATGTGAAGCGCCTGCGCGACGTCGAGGCCAGCCACATCGAGCCCCGTGCCTTCGAGGTCTCCGACCGTCTGCGCAAGATGGGCTGGCAGCAGGGCGAGGACGGCGGCGCCGGCTTCGGTGATGTCCAGCCTCGCTACGTCTTCCAGGTGCCTCTGGCCAACCGCTCTCTGGAAGATGTCCTCAAGGGCTTCAACCAGCTCTGGCGGCGCAACATCAAGAAGGCCGACAAGGCAGGTGTCGAGGTCGTCCAGGGCGGCTACGAGGACCTCGCCGAGTGGCAGCGGCTGTACGAGATCACGGCAGTGCGTGACCACTTCCGGCCGCGCCCGCTGTCGTACTTCCAGCGCATGTGGACGGTGCTCAACTCCGAGGACCCGAACCGCATGCGGCTGTACTTCGCCCGGCACAACGGGGTCAACCTTTCGGCCGCCACCATGCTCGTGGTCGGCGGGCATGTCTGGTACTCCTACGGCGCGTCCGACAACATCGGGCGTGAGGTCCGGCCCTCGAACGCGATGCAGTGGCGGATGCTCCGCGACTCCTACGCGATGGGCGCGACCGTCTACGACCTGCGCGGCATCAGCGACTCGCTGGACGAGACCGACCACCTCTTCGGCCTGATCCAGTTCAAGGTCGGCACCGGCGGCGAGGCCGTCGAGTACGTCGGTGAGTGGGACTTCCCCCTCAACAAGCTCCTGCACAAGGCGCTCGATATGTACATGTCGCGCCGCTGACACTGCCCGAAGGCACTTCACTAAGCTCCGCACACCTCTGATACACCGCAGCCACCAGAAAGGTTCCGGGCCGGCCATGGCGCTCTCCCTCTACGTCGACACCGCGCGCTGGCGGGCGCACCAGAAGTCCGTCCTCGACCAGTTCCCCGGTCTCGTTCCTGTCTGCAAGGGCAACGGCTACGGCTTCGGACACGAGCGGCTCGCCGACGAGGCGATCCGTTTCGGTTCCGACACGCTCGCTGTCGGAACCACGTACGAAGCCGCCCGTATCAAGGACTGGTTCAGCGGCGACCTCCTCGTCCTCACGCCCTTCAGGCGGGGCGAGGAGCCCGTACCGCTGCCCGACCGCGTCATCCGTTCGGTGTCGTCGGTGGACGGGGTGCACGCCCTGGTGGGTGCCCGGGTCGTCATCGAGTGCATGAGCTCGATGAAGCGCCACGGTGTGAAGGAGGAGGAGCTGGGGCAGCTGCACGCGGCCATCGAGGACGTACGTCTCGAAGGCTTCGCCCTGCACCTGCCGCTGGACCGCACGGACGGTTCGGACGCGGTCGAGGAGGTCATCGGCTGGATGGACCGCCTGCGCGCGGCCAGGCTGCCTCTGCACACCATGTTCGTCAGCCATCTGAAGGCCGAGGAACTGGCGCGGCTGCAGCAGCAGTTCCCGCAGACCCGCTTCCGCGCACGCATCGGCACGCGCCTCTGGCTCGGCGACCACGAGGCGACGGAGTACCGCGGCGCCGTCCTCGACGTCACGCGCGTCGTCAAGGGGGACCGGTTCGGCTACCGCCAGCAGAAGGCCGCCTCGGACGGCTGGCTGGTGGTCGTCGCCGGGGGTACGTCCCACGGCGTCGGTCTGGAGGCCCCCAAGGCCCTGCACGGCGTGATGCCGCGCGCGAAGGGTGTCGCCCGGGCCGGGCTGGCCACGGTCAACCGCAATCTCTCGCCGTTCGTGTGGGCGGGCAAGCAGCGCTGGTTCGCCGAGCCGCCGCACATGCAGGTGTCCATCCTGTTCGTCCCCTCGGACGCCCAGGAGCCGAAGGTCGGTGACGAACTGGTGGCCCACCTGCGCCACACGACCACCCAGTTCGACCGCCTCGTGGACCGGTAGGGCCCTCGCGCTCACCCTTCACCCTTCACCCTTCGCCCGGATCAGATCAGATCAGGCCGGGCTCGCGGGGGTCCGGCGGCCCCTCAATCGGCCGCTCCGCCCGTCGTTCCCCACTCCACCCGCGGTCCTTCGACCGCGGGTGCCGCGTGCTTGCCGTGATGGTGGACCGCCTGCCCGAACGCGACCGCGTCCGGAGCCCCGTCCAGCACCCCGCCCGACGGGTCGTCCGACCCGTCGCGCCGCACGGTGTCCCGTTCCGGCAGGAGAATGTCGCGGACCACGATGGCGCACAGGTACAGCGTTCCGAGGAGATGCAGGGCGATCGCGACCTGGTAGCCCTCCTGCGGCAGCCCCTGGTGCTTGTCGCCGCTCGTCGTGTACGCGAGGTACAGCCAGATCCCCAGGAAGTACATGACCTCGCAGGCCTGCCAGACGAGGAAGTCCCTCCAGCGCGGCCTGGCCAGCACGGCCAGCGGGATCAGCCAGAGCACGTACTGCGGTGAGTAGACCTTGTTCGTCAGGATGAAGGCGGCGACCACCAGAAACGCGAGCTGAGCAAACCGGGGCCGGCGCCGGGCGGTCAGCGCCAGCCCCGCGATCCCCGCGCACAGCACGATCATCAGCAGCACCGATGCCGTGTTCACGGTGTCCACGTCGATGGGCCTGCCGGTGCGTTGGGTGATGATCAGCCAGAACGAGCCGTAGTCGATCTGCCGTTCCTGGCTGAACGTGTAGAACTTCTTCCACCCCTCGGGGGCGTACGCCATGACGGGAACGTTCACCAGCAGCCAGGCCCCCGCCGCGCCGAGCATCGCCGACCCGAACTCACGCCATTTCCCGGCCCGCCAGCACAGCACGAGGAGCGGTCCCAGAAGCAGCACGGGATAGAGCTTGGCGGCCGTCGCCAGGCCGATGAGGATGCCGAAGGCGAGTGCCCGTCCGCGGGACCACATGAGCATGGCGGCGGCCGTCAGTGCCACGGCGAGCAGATCCCAGTTGATCGTCGCGGTGAGCGCGAGTGCCGGTGCGAGGGCGACCAGCAGGCCGTCCCAGGGGCGACGCCGGTGCGTCCGCGCAACGCACACGGCGATGATCACGGCACAGATCATCAGCATGCCCGCGTTGACCATCCAGTACATCTGCTCGCGCTGCTGCATGGGATCGCCGGTGGGCGTCAGCGTCAGCCAGGACGCGACCTGCATGAACAGGCCCGTGAGGACGGGGTACTCGAGGTACTCCATGTCGCCGCTGAGCCGGTCGAAGTACGGCACGAGGCCCTCGGCGAAGCCGCGTCCGAGGTAGAGATGCGGAATGTCGGAGTAGCACGCGTGCGTGTACTGCGAGCTGGTCCCGCGGAACCAGGCCCAGTCGTAGCAGGGCAGCTTCTGCACCATGCCGAGCGCGAACATTCCGATCGCCACGAGCACGATGACGCGCACCGGCGTCAGCGGACCGGCGCCGAGCCGTGCCCAGCGTCCCACCGGTCCGCCGATCAGCTCGCTGCCCGCCGCGGCGATCTCGTCCTGTTGCGTGGGCCGAACGACGGGCCGCTCCTGGTGCACGCTCGTGTCTTCTGCGCTTGGCATGCCGCACATCCTGCCGTACGGCGCTGTGGGCGGGGCGTGTGCCGCCCCCGGGACACGGAGAGGGCCGCCGGCACCTGGCAGGTGCGGGCGGCCCTCGTCACGCTTGTCCTACGGTCACTCGTCGGGGGTCCGGCGAGCGGTGGCGCTATCCGCCGCCGCCGAAGAACCCGCCGGCCGCATTGTTCCCGTTCCCGTTGCCGTTCGTACCATCCGTTGTTCCGTCGGTCGTACCGGTATCGGTCCCGCCGTCGGTCGTACCGGTATTGGTATTGCCGTCGGTCGTGCCGCTGTTGTCCCCGCCATCGGTGGTGCCGGTGTCGGTGCCACCGTTGTTGCAGTCCCAGTCGAACGTTCCGCACGACTTGCTGGGTGTGGGGGACGGCGAGGACGGGGTGGGCGACGGACTCGACGGTTCGCTGGACGGCGTCTGCGAAGGCGTCGGGCTGGGTGTCGGGGTGGGGCTGGGGGCGCCACCGCCGTAGAGCGTCTCGCCGTACGGCTGCGGCTCCGGGAAGTCCTTGACCTCCATGCCCTTCATCGCCACTGCCATGTAGTCGTGCCAGATCTGCGCGGGGAACGAGGCGCCGTGGATCTTCTCCTCACCGCCCGTGCCGAACATCTTCAGGAACTTGCGGTTCTTGTTCTTCTCGTTGTCGTCCATCCGGAACATACTCACCGCGGTCGACAGCTGCGGGGTGTAACCGACGAACCAGGCCGACTTGTTGCCGTCCGTGGTACCCGTCTTCCCGGCCACGTCACGGTCGGGGAGCTGGGCAGGTGTTCCCGTGCCCTTCTCGACGACGTTCTTCAGGACGTCGGTGACGTTGTCCGCGACAATGCTGGGGAAGGCTGGCTCGGACACCGTCTCGTGCTGATAGATGACCTCGCCCCTGTGCTTGACCTCGGTGACCGAGAAGGGATCGCGCTGCTGTCCGCTGGTGGCGAAGGTGGCATACGCGCCGGCCATCCGGATGGCGCTCGGAGAGGACGTGCCGATGGAATACGAGGGGACTTTCGCGTCCGCCATGTAGTCGTCGTCACGCAGCCCCGCGTCGAGCGCGGCCTCCTTCACCTTGTCCGTACCGACATCCATCCCGAGCTGGACGTACGGGGAGTTGGCGGACTCCTGCATGGCGGTTCGCAGGTCGATGGGTCCGTAGGACTTGTCTCCGTCGTTGGTCTGGAGCCACTCACCGCCCTTCGCGTTCCGCCAGACCTCGCCGTTGTACTTCTTGATCTTCAGCTTGTTGTCGCCGTTGTAGATGCTCTTCGGCGAAACCAGGGTGCGCTCCGAGTCGCTCTGGTCCGCATCGAGTTCCGGATCGCGCTTCCCGTACTGCATGGCCGCCGCCAGCACGAACGGCTTAAAGGTAGAACCGACCTGAGCGCCCGTCACATCGGCGTTGTTGGTGTAGTGCTTCGTCGCGTCCTGACCGCCGTAGGTGGCGACGATCGCGCCCGTCTTGGTGTCCACCGACGCACCGCCGAACTGGACGTGCGAGTCCAGTTCAGGACGCGCCTTCACATCGATCTTGTCGGCGTACACCTTGTTGACGGCGGTCGCGAGCTGCGTGACCTTTTTCCGGTCGAAGGTCGTGTGGATCTCGTAGCCACCCTGCGCGAGCTGCCGCTCGGTGACGTCTTCCTTCTGCGCGAGGAAGTACTTCGTCGCTAGGTCCACCAGGTAGCCCGTCTGGCCACCCAGCTTCGCGTCCTTCCGCGGCGGTTCCGGCATGGGGAACGTCGTGTACTTGGCACGCTCCGCCTGGGTCATCCGGCCGTCCTTGACCTCCTCGTCGAGGATCCACTTCCAGCGCAGCTTCGCCCGCTTCGTGTTCTTCGCCGGGGTGGCTTGCTCCTGGTCGATTTCGGGAGCGCCCGCCGGGTCGTAGTAAGTCGCCCCCTTGAGCAGGGTCGCCAGGAAGGCGCATTCGCTCGGGGTCAGATCCGTGGCGTCCTTGTCGTAGTACGCACGTGCCGCCGCCTGGAGCCCCGACGCACCCCGTCCGTAGTAGGAGACGTTGAGATAGCCCTCCATGACCTTCTTCTTGCTCTCCGTCTCACCGACCTTGAGCGTGATGAAGAGTTCCTTGACCTTCCGGCTCAGCGTCTGGTCCTGAGAGAGCATGGAGTTCTTCACGTACTGCTGCGTGATCGTCGATCCGCCCTGGGTGTCACCTCCCCGGGCCATGTTGTAGACGGCGCGACCGATACCCATGGGGTCGATGCCCCTGTCGGTCTCGAACGACTTATTCTCCGCGGAGATGACGGCGTTCCGCATCGCTACGGGGATCTGCGCGTAACCGATCGACTGCCGGTTGACGGAACCGCCGGTGGCGACCATGGGGGTGTCGTCGGCCCAGTAATAGACGTTGTTCTGCGCCGTGGCGACGTCCTTGATGTTCGGCGGTACCACCAGCGCGTACGCGATGCCGGCCGCGCCCATCATGAGGCCGAGGAAGCTCAGGGTCACACCCGAGACGAGCTTCCACGACGGCACCCAGCGGCGTGCGCCGTACTTTCCGGCCCGCGGGTAGTCGATGAGGCGCTTCTTGCCGGGGCGGGCGTCGGCCCGGCCCCGGCCTCGGCCTTCGTGCCCACCGGTGTCGCCGGCTCCACGCCGTCTGCCACCGCCGCCGCGCTGGGCGGCGCGACGGGCCTCGGCCCGGCCGCCGTAGGAGGCTTCCTCGCCATATGCGTCGGAAGGTGATGCTGAAGTTGCTCTGCGTGACGACTCGCTGCGGCGTCCGGCAGGCTGTTGGGCGGCTCGTCTGGCCGCGGCACGCCCTCCACCTTGCGGTTGCGGCGTTTTGCGACGGTGCTCGCTCATCGAACGACTACTCCTCGGGCAGGCAAGAGCGCCTGGAAGCGGCAGTTGAGATCCGGTCCCCCCGAATTACGGACGCGCCCTGCGGAAGGCTCATCCGCAGTACATCCGGCAGTCCGCGATGACTGACGCTTGGCGGCGTCACACGGTTCCCGGTGATCTGCATGCCGCACAGACTACGCAGGGTCAAAAACCCCCTAGAGCCGAACTTCACCCCAAATAACGCAAGTCGCTCCCTAGGAATTGTCGATGTGACGCCGCTCACGGAGCCTCCCCTTGTCGAACACCCCGCGTCGATCTATCGTGCTGATGTATCGAGTCGATACATCAGCACGGCATAAGGTGGACTCAAGGGCTCCGCGGGAGCACTCGGAGAAGGAGGAGGCGAAGGTGAGCAGACGCTCAGGCATCCTCGAATTCGCCGTACTCGGCCTGCTCCGCGAGTCCCCGATGCACGGGTACGAGCTGCGCAAGCGCCTCAACACGTCGCTGGGGATCTTCCGCGCCTTCAGCTACGGCACGCTCTACCCCTGCCTCAAGACGCTGGTTGCCAGCGGCTGGTTGATCGAGGAGCCGGGAAGTACTCCGGATCTTCCGCCGGTCGCCGGCCGTGGGGTCGCTCCCACGTCCTCGCTCACGGGTCGCCGCGCCAAAATCGTCTACCGGTTGACGGCAGAAGGTAAGGAGCACTTCGAGGAGCTGCTCTCGCACACCGGCCCGGACTCGTGGGAGGACGAGCACTTCGCTGCTCGCTTCGCCTTCTTCGGGCAGACGGAGCGCGATGTACGGATGCGCGTGCTCGAAGGACGCCGCAGCAGGCTCGAGGAACGCCTCGAGAAGATGCGTGCCTCCCTTGCCCGCACCCGCGAACGACTCGACGACTACACACTTGAGCTGCAGCGACACGGCATGGAGTCCGTGGAGCGCGAAGTGCGCTGGCTGAACGAGCTCATCGAGAGCGAGCGATCGGGACGGGATCAGCGACGATCCTCGCCCGAGGGCTCTGCTCAGCACGACACATCAGGAGAGACGGGCGGCCTGCCCCGGCACCGGGACAACACCCGGCCGGATCCGTCCGACGACACCAAGTGAAGTCCCCGCAGATCCGCAAGGTTCCACGGGGAACACTGAGAACACAGGGAGCAATCGGCATGGGTTCGGTTCGCGTAGCCATCGTCGGCGTGGGCAACTGCGCCGCCTCGCTGGTGCAGGGCGTCGAGTACTACAAGGACGCCGATCCGGCCGGCAAGGTGCCCGGTCTGATGCACGTTCAGTTCGGCGAGTACCACGTGAGCGACGTCGAGTTCGTCGCCGCCTTCGACGTCGACGCGAAGAAGGTCGGCCTCGACCTCGCGGACGCCATCGGCGCCAGCGAGAACAACACCATCAAGATCGCCGACGTGCCGAACACCGGCGTGACGGTTCAGCGTGGCCACACCCACGACGGTCTCGGCAAGTACTACCGCGAGACGATCGAGGAGTCCGCCGAGGCCCCGGTCGACATCGTCCAGATCCTCAAGGACAAGCAGGTCGACGTCCTCGTCTGCTACCTGCCCGTCGGTTCCGAGGTTGCTGCGAAGTTCTACGCGCAGTGCGCCATCGACGCCAAGGTCGCGTTCGTCAACGCTCTCCCGGTGTTCATCGCCGGCACCAAGGAGTGGGCGGACAAGTTCACCGAGGCCGGTGTCCCGATCGTCGGCGACGACATCAAGTCCCAGGTCGGCGCCACCATCACGCACCGTGTGATGGCGAAGCTGTTCGAGGACCGGGGCGTCGTCCTGGACCGCACGATGCAGCTGAACGTCGGCGGCAACATGGACTTCAAGAACATGCTCGAGCGTGAGCGCCTCGAGTCCAAGAAGATCTCGAAGACGCAGGCCGTCACCTCGCAGATCCGTGACCGCGAGCTCGGTGCGGACAACGTCCACATCGGCCCCTCGGACTACGTGGCCTGGCTGGACGACCGCAAGTGGGCGTACGTGCGCCTCGAGGGCCGTGCCTTCGGTGACGTTCCGCTGAACCTGGAGTACAAGCTCGAGGTCTGGGACTCCCCGAACTCCGCCGGTGTCATCATCGACGCCGTGCGCGCAGCGAAGATCGCCCTGGACCGCGGCATCGGTGGCCCGATCCTCTCGGCTTCCTCGTACTTCATGAAGTCCCCGCCGGTCCAGTACTTCGACGACGAGGCCCGCGAGAACGTCGAGAAGTTCATCAGCGGCGACATCGAGCGCTGATCCGGCCGATCACGGCTGCAGCCTCACCAGGGTGACGAGCGGAAACGCTCCGTCCCCTCCACACGTTGGGGGTCCCCGGGCAATCCGCCCGGGGACCCCCAACGTGTGTGACCCTTGCCCACATGCCTGTCGTGCGTGATCTACGCGTACTCCTGCGCTTTCGGAACTTCCGTCGCCTTCTCGCCGTGCGGCTTCTCTCGCAGTCGGCCGACGGCGTCTACCAGGTCGCGCTCGCCACGTACGTCGTCTTCTCCCCGGAGGGTCAGACAACGCCGGGCGCCATCGCATCCGCCATGGCTGTGCTGCTGCTTCCGTACTCCTTGATCGGCCCGTTCGCCGGCGTCCTGCTGGACCGCTGGCCGCGCCGACAGGTGTTCCTGTACGGAAATCTGCTGCGGGCCGCCCTGGCCTGCTGCACAGCCCTGCTGCTCCTGAGTTCCGTACCCGCGTGGGCGTTCTACGCTTCCGCCCTCTGCGTCACCGCGGTCAACCGCTTCGTCCTGGCCGGGCTGTCAGCGGCCCTCCCACGCGTCGTCGACACCGACCGTCTGGTCGTCGCCAACTCCCTCTCCCCGACGGCCGGAACGCTGGCCGCAACGGCCGGCGGAGGGCTCGCCCTGTCGATGCAACTACTGACGGACGGGTCCGACGCCGCCGTCATCCTGCTGGGTGCGGTCCTCTACCTTCTCTCGGCCCTCACATCCCTGACCCTTCCCCGCGGCCTCCTCGGACCGGATGAGGACCTGCACCACGTGAGACTGCGGGAAGCGCTCACCACGACCGCACGCGGCCTCGTAGCCGGGTTGCGCCATCTGGCCGAGCGGAAGGACGCCGCACGCGCTCTGGCTGCCATAACGGTGATCCGCTTCTGCTACGGCGCCTTGACCGTGATGGTGCTGATGCTGTGCCGCTACGCGTGGTCCGACAGCGAGTCCGACGGACTGACACTGCTCGGCCTTGCGCTGGGGGCCTCCGCCGCAGGGTACTTCGTGGCCGCGGCGATCACCCCGTGGGCGGTGGGGCGCCTCGGCCGGTACGGCTGGATGGCGGTGTGCGCAGGTGCGGCGGCTCTCCTGGAGCCGGCACTGGGACTGCCGTTCGCCCCGACTCCGATGCTGGCGGCAGCCTTCGTCCTCGGGCTCGTGACACAGGGAACGAAGATCGCGACGGACACCGAAGTGCAGACCTCGGTCGACGATTCATTCCGCGGCAGGATCTTCTCGCTCTACGACGTGCTGTTCAACGTTGCCTTCGTCGCTGCCGCAGCACTGTCCGCCCTCGCGCTTCCCGCCGATGGCCGGTCCGTGCTTGTGGTGGTTGTCGTGGCCGTGCTCTACGCCCTGGTCTCAGTAGCGATGTTCCGCCGGCGGCACATCAGCCTGGCGCTCCAGCGCGCCCGCATCAAGGAGTGAGGGCGTTGTTTCACGTGAAACCACGCGAAGCAACGCCCTCCGATGGAAACCCCTCCAGAATCGTGAGTCATGTTTCACGTGAAACATGACCACGCCCGGCATCAGTCCTGAGCGGCCCACCACTCCTTGAGGGCCGCGACCGCAGCATCGTGCTCCATCGGCCCGTTCTCCAGCCGCAGCTCGAGCAGGAAGGCGTAGGCCTTGCCGATCACCGGTCCGGGTGCGACCCCGAGGATCTGCATGATCTCGTTGCCGTCCAGGTCGGGCCGGATCGCGTCCAGCTCCTCCTGGCTCTGCAGTTCCTCGATGCGCGCCTCGAGCCCGTCATAGGTTCGCGACAACGCATTGGCTTTGCGCTTGTTGCGCGTCGTGCAGTCCGAGCGGGTCAGCTTGTGCAGCCGGTCCAGCAGCGGCCCTGCATCCCGCACGTACCTGCGCACGGCGGAATCGGTCCACTCACCGTCGCCGTAGCCGTGGAAGCGCAGATGCAGCTCCACAAGCTTCGACACGTCCTTGACCATGTCGTTGGAGTACTTCAGCTCCGCCATCCGCTTCTTCGCCATCTTGGCGCCCACCACCTCGTGGTGGTGGAAGGAGACGCGGCCGTCCTTCTCGAAGCGCCGCGTCCTCGGCTTACCGACGTCGTGAAGCAGGGCCGCGAGCCGGAGCACGAGGTCCGGTCCGCCCTCCTCAAGGTCAATGGCCTGTTCCAGGACGGTCAGGGAGTGCTCGTAGACGTCCTTGTGGCGGTGATGCTCATCACTTTCCAGTCGCAGGGCGGGGAGCTCGGGCAGCACCCGGTCAGCCAGACCGGTATCCACCAGCAGCCCCAGCCCCTTGCGGGGGTGCCCTGACAGCAGCAACTTGTTGAGCTCCTCGCGGACCCGCTCGGCCGAGACGATCTCAATACGTCCGGCCATGTCGGTCATCGCCGTAACGACCTCAGGGGCGACCTCGAAGTCCAGCTGCGCGGCAAAGCGAGCGGCACGCAGCATCCGCAGCGGATCGTCGGAGAAGGAGGCCTCAGGAGTACCCGGGGTGCGCAGCACACGCTCGGCCAGATCATCGAGACCGCCGTGGGGGTCGATGAACTCCTTCTGCGGCAGAGCGACAGCCATGGCGTTGACCGTGAAGTCACGGCGAACGAGGTCTTCCTCGATGGAGTCGCCGTAGGAGACCTCGGGCTTACGGGAAGTCCTGTCGTACGCCTCCGACCGATAGGTCGTGACCTCGATCTGGTAGCCGTCCTTCTGCGATCCGACCGTGCCGAACGCGATTCCGACCTCCCACACGGAGTCTGCCCACGGACGGACAATCTTGAGGACGTCCTCCGGCCGGGCATCGGTCGTGAAGTCCAGGTCGTTCCCGAGCCGGCCGAGCAACGCATCGCGGACCGACCCTCCGACCAGGGCCAGACCGAATCCGGCCTCCTGGAATCGGCGGGCGAGGTCGTCGGCGACCGGGGACACCCGCAGCAGTTCACTCACTGCGCGGTGCTGCACCTGGCTCAGTGCACTGGGGCTGTCTTCGTTGGCGTTCGGCACAACAGAAAAGGGTACGTGCACCGACCGGCCCGGGCGTCATCGTTTATGGCGGCCCTGCGAGACTCTCCCGATCATGTGGCGCAGTCCCCGGCACTCAGCCATCGGGCACATCGTTACCATGCGTGGACGCAGAGACCGGCAAGACCGACACCAGCTGACGACTAAGAGGGACGGGTACGCGTGGCCGAGGCGGCAGACATCCAGGGGACGAGTCCCTCCCCTGCCCGCCGGTGGCTCCGGCGCACAGCCTCCTTGATCGTCGGGGCGCCCTTGCTCGCCGGGCTCCTGACGGGTCCGGCAGCGCCCGCAGCGCAGGCCGAGGGGACCGCCAAAGCCCCGACAGGTTCACGCACCGTCGATGTGTCTCTGGACACGCTCAGCCCCGCCGCACCGGTCGAGGGGGACACCCTCACGGTTTCCGGCACCCTGACCAACAAGGGCAAGAAAGCGGTCACCGAAGCCGAGGTCGACCTCCGCGTGGGGCCGACGCTCCCCGGCCGGTCCGCAATCGATGACGCCGCCAAGCGCACCGGATACCTGCCGGGCAGCGACCCGGCCAGGCTCGGCGGTACGTACACGCTGAAGATCCCGAAGCTTCCGTCCGGCGTCAGTCAGGACTTCAGCCTCGCTGTTCCTGTCGACAAGCTGGGCCTGGACGAAGAGGGCGTCTACCAGCTCGGCGTCTCCGTCACGGGCCGGACCGCCGATGCGGGCTACGACCAGGTGCTCGGCATTCAGCGGACCTTCCTGCCCTGGCAGCCCGAGGACGCCGACAGCAAGACCAAACTGACCTTCCTCTGGCCGCTGATCGCCTCGGCACACGTCACGGCCGAGACGGGCTCCGACGAACAGCAGACCCCTGTCTTCGCCAACGACAAACTCGCGCAGGAGCTCGCTCCCGGTGGCCGGCTGGAGCAGCTGGTGTCGCTGGGCAGTCAGCTTCCGGTGACCTGGGTGATCGACCCGGACCTGCTGGCCTCCGTCGACGCGATGACAAGGAACTATCGCGTCAGGGTCAAAGACACCACCGTCGCGGGGACGAATCAGGCCATCGCCAAGCAGTGGCTCACCACACTGCAAGCGGCCGTCAAGGACGGCAAGGTGGTGGCCCTGCCGTTCGCCGACCCCGACCTTGCCTCCATCGCCCACCGCGGCAAGAACGTCTCGGGCACGCTCAGCCACCTGCAGACGGCAACCGAAGTAGCGGGACCCACGGTCGAGACCATCCTCCACGTGAAGCCCTCCACCGACTTCGCCTGGCCGGTGGACGGTGCGATCGATCCCTCGATCGTCGACGTCGCCACCTCGGCCGGCGCACACAAGGTGATCGCCCGCAGCGACAGCCTCGACGAAACCGGCGGGCTGCCGTACACGCCGACAGCCGCCCGGCCGATCGGAGGCGGCACCACCGCTGTCGTTGCCGACTACCGGCTGTCCACCGCCTTCAAGGGCGACATGGCCAGGGCCGGTGACTCGACGCTCGCTGTGCAGAAGTTCCTGGCCCACACGCTCGCGCTGACCGAGCAGGCCCCGAACAAGGCGCGCAGCGTTGTCGTCGCACCGCAGCGGACACCCACGGCGACGCAGGCACAAGCCATGGCTGCCGCCCTGCGCGCCCTCGCCGACGAGCACTGGACGCAGCCCGTCGACCTGGTGGCGGCGGCCGAGGAGAAGCCCGACGCCCAGGCCACCACGAAGGTGCCGAGGGCCTCCCAGTACCCGAAGAAGCTCCGCAGCCAGGAACTGCCCACCCAGGCGTTCCAGGACATCAGGACGACGCAGGACTCGCTGAACAGCTTCCAGGTCATCCTCACGGCGCCCGACCGGGTGGTGACACCCTTCGGCAACGCGATCAACCGCTCCGTCTCCACATCGTGGCGCGGCAGGCCTCTGGAAGCGCAGCAGTACCGCGACGCGGTCCGCACCTACCTGCAGAGCCTCACCAACGAGGTGCAGCTCATCGCGAAGTCCGATGTCACCCTGTCGGGCCGCAGCGCGACGATCCCAGTCACCGTGCAGAACAAGCTGGTGCAGGGTGTGGACAACCTCAAGCTCCGCCTGACGTCGGGCAACTCGACACGGCTCAAGCTCAATGACGGCGCAGCCGTGGCCGAGCAGCCGATCAAGATCGCAGGCGGGCACAGCCAGTCCGTGAAATTCGACGCATCGGCCAATGCCAACGGACAGGCGCAGGTCACCGCACAGCTCTTCACCGAGGACGGAACACCGTACGGCGAGGAGATGACCTTCACCGTGAAGGTCTCAGAAGTCACACCGACGGTGCTCCTCGTGATCGCCGGCGGACTGCTCCTGCTCGTCCTGGCAGGCATCAGGATGTACACGCACCGCAAGCGCACCGTCGCGAACGGCGCAGCGGGGGACAACGGCGGCGAACCCGAGCAGCCGAGTGACCCGACCCCGGACACCGGTCCGGAAAGCGGGGACCCGTCGGGAACGGGTGAGAAAGTGGACCGTTGAGCGATGTCTGTCGGGGCCGGTCGGCCGGGGACGATGAGGTGGGGTTTCGATGAACGCGCCGTACGACGGTGACCGCGCCCAGGGCGCGGGCGGAGCTGGATCATCCGGCGGGCCGCCGGTGCCGTCGGACGCAGGTCAGGACGAGGGGGCACCGGACCCGTACCTGCAGCATGCCTACGACCACGATCCCTACCGGTCTCAGGACCTCGCTGCCCAGGATCCGGTGGCCGAGGCCCTCTACGACCGCGCCGCCCACCCTCCGCCGCCCCCTGGCACCTACCAGGAGCCTCAGGCGCTGTACCAGCAGCCTCCCTCGGCCCAGTACGCCCCCGACCCCCGCATCTGGGCCCAGACTCCGCCACCGGAGCCTGCAGGCCCCTCGCGGCACCTGCCGTACGGAGACAACGCGGCAACCACCCAGTACGTAGGAGTGGACGACCTGGTGACACAGGCATCCGACGGCCGCGAGGAGCCGGACGCCTTCGCGCACCTCTTCCGCGACCAGGAGGGATCAGGACGGCCTCCCGGCCCCGCCCCCGAGCCGGAGGCTGCTCCGGCTCCCGTCCCGCCGAAATCCGGCGGCCGTGCCTCCGGGATACTGAAGTCCAGCGCGCTGATGGCGGCCGGCACCCTGGTATCCAGGCTCACCGGCTTCGTACGCAGCCTTGTGATCACCGCCGCGCTCGGTGCGGCGATGCTCGGCGACAGTTTCACCATCGCCTACACCCTGCCGACGATGATCTACATCCTCACCGTCGGCGGAGGCCTCAACTCGGTCTTCGTGCCCCAGCTCGTCCGCTCCATGAAGGACGACGAGGACGGCGGCGAGGCCTACGCCAACCGTCTGCTGACCCTCGTCATGGTGGCGCTGGGCCTGATCGTCCTGGTGGCGGTCTTCGCCGCTCCGCAGCTGATCCATCTCATGTCGAGCACCATCGCGAACGACGCGGCAGCGAACAATGTGGCCGTCACCTTCGCCCGCTACTGCCTGCCGACCATCTTCTTCATGGGTGTCCATGTGGTCATGGGGCAGATCCTCAACGCCCGGGGCAAGTTCGGCGCGATGATGTGGACCCCGGTCCTCAACAACATCGTCATGATCTTCACCTTCGGCCTGTTCATCTGGGTCTACGGCACGTCCGGCGAATCCCTGATGGGCGTCGAGACGATCCCGCCGGAGGGCGTCCGGCTGCTGGGCATCGGAACGCTGCTCGGCCTCGTCGTCCAGGCCCTGGCGATGATTCCGTACCTCCGCGAGGCAGGCTTCCGCTTCCGCCCCCGCTTCGACTGGAAGGGGCACGGGCTCGGAAAAACGATCAAGCTCGCCAAGTGGACGGTCCTGTTCGTCCTGGCCAACCAGGCCGGCGTTCTGGTCGTCACCCAGCTGGCAACTGCGGCAGGCAACCTCTCCGACAAGGACGGCACGGGGTTCCTCGCCTACTCCAACGCCCAGCTGATCTGGGGCATGCCTCAGGCGATCATCACCGTCTCGGTCATGGCCGCTCTGCTGCCGCGTATCTCCCGCGCCGCCCATGACAACGACCCCGGGGCGGTCCGCGACGACATCTCGCAGGGGCTGCGCAATTCGGCCGTGGCGATCGTGCCGGTCGCCTTCACGTTCCTCGCACTCGGTCTGCCGATGTGCACCCTGCTGTACGCGTCCAGTGGTACCGAGGCAGCACGGTCCATGGGCTTCATCCTGATGGCGTTCGCCCTCGGCCTCATCCCGTACTCCGTGCAGTACGTCGTACTGCGTGGCTTCTACGCGTACGAGGACACCCGCACGCCCTTCTACAACACGGTCATCGTCGCAGCGGTCAACGCCGCGGCTTCCGCCGTCTGCTACGTGGTCCTGCCCGCCCAGTGGGCAGTCGTCGGCATGGCCGCCTCCTACGGCCTGGCCTACGCCGTCGGCGTCGGTATCGCCTGGCGACGCCTGCGCAACCGGCTCGGAGGAGACCTCGACGGCGCCCGCATCGTGCGCACCTACGCACGTCTGTGCCTGGCCGCGATCCCTGCGGCCATCGTGGGCGGCGGAGTGGGCTTTGCCCTTCTGGGGGCACTCGGGGACGGGGCAGGCGGCTCCGTGGTCGCCCTGGTCTGCGGCAGCATCGTCCTGCTGGGCGTCTTCTTCGTCGCTGCGAAGAAGATGCGCATTGAAGAGCTCAACGGCATGGTCGGCATGGTCCGGGGACGGCTCGGGCGCTAAAGAGCGCTCCGATCCGCACAACCATCGCCTGACACCGCGTGTCGTGCATAGCGCCGGAGTGTGGGCACAATTGGCGGGACTGTGCAGTGCTGGCTGGCATCGCGCAACGGATGGGGAGGCAGGAACGACGGTGGCGGAACGTAGCACGGCTGCCGTCGACGTGGCCGATAACGGCGGCGACGAGCCGCTGGCCGCCAAGGCGGACGAGGCCACGACCGACGGGACGGAACAAGCCCAGGACACAGCGGGCGCGAGCCCGAAGAGCGCGGACGGTGGGCAGGAGAGAGCGGATACCGTCCCGGCGACGCCCGATCTGCACAGCGGCCACAAGCTCGCCAAGCGCTATCGGCTCGAAGAGTGCGTCACCCGTCTGGACGGATTCAGCAGCTGGCGTGCCGTCGACGAGAAGCTTCGCCGCGCGGTGGGCGTTCATCTGCTCCCCGCCGACCATCCCCGCGCCCGCTCGGTGCTGGCTGCTGCCCGCTCCTCGGCGCTGCTGGGAGACCCGCGCTTCGTGCAGGTCCTGGACGCCGTGGAAGAGGGCGACCTCGTCTACGTCGTCCATGAGTGGCTCCCCGACGCCACCGAACTCACGGCACTGCTCGCCTCAGGACCCCTGGAAGCCCACGACGCGTACCAACTCGTGAGCCAGATCTCCCAGGCCATGGCCGCCGCCCACCGGGAGGGTCTCGCGCATCTGCGGCTCACCCCGGGCGCGGTGCTGCGCAGCTCGACCGGGCAGTACCGGATCCGTGGCCTCGCTGTGAACGCGGCCCTGCGAGGCATCACCGCCGACCACCCGCTGCGTACGGACACGGAGGCCATCGGCGCACTGCTCTACGCCGCGCTGACCCGCCGCTGGCCCTACGAGAGCGATGCCTACGGCCTCTCCGGGCTTCCCAAGGGCGTCGGGCTGATTCCTCCGGACCAGGTACGGGCCGGCGTCCATCGCGGCCTCTCGGAGCTCGCCATGCGCGCGCTCGCCAACGACGGCGCCACGGCCTCACGGCAGGAACAGCCGTGCACCACACCGGACGAACTGGCCAAGGCTGTCGCAGCCATGCCGCGCATCCTTCCTCCCGAGCCTGTGTTCACCGGGCCGCCCGAGTACCAGCGGACCACCTACCAGCAAGGCACCTACGGGCGCCCGTCGGCACGTCCCCACCAGGCCACGCAGCCCGTCATCACCGCACCGCCGCCCCCGCTGCAGAGCCGTACCGGCAAGGCGCTCAAATGGGCCGTGTCCGCGCTGCTCATCGCCGCACTGGGCCTCGGTAGCTGGCAGCTGGCCGAAACCGTCCTCGACCGGGGCAACGACTCCGACGAGCCGGCCAACACACAGACCACCGAGAACGAGGGCGACGACAACAACGCCGTCGAGCCCAGCAAGCCCATCACCATCGCACGCGCCCAGGACTACGACCCGCTCGGCGGGGACGGCTCCGAGAAGCCCGCAACCATAAAGAACGTCCACGACAAGGACACCGGCTCGTACTGGTCCACGGACGGCTACTACAGCGCCGACTTCGGGAAACTGAAGGAGGGTGTCGGAGTCGTCCTCGACCTGGGTAAGGTCCAGCAGGTCGGATCCGTCGATGTGTCCTTCCTCGGTGGCGCCACCTCGGTCGAGTTGAGGACCACGGACGGATCGTCCGTTCCCCAGCTCCCCGACGGCTTCACCGAGGCCGCGAAGGGATCCGGAACAAAGGTGTCCCTCAAGCCCGACAAGCCGGTGCAGGCGCGGTACGTTCTGGTCTGGCTGACCAAGCTGCCGCTGGGTGACGACGGGCGCTACAGGGGCAAGGTCTCGGACATCAAGATCACCAGCTGACGGCATCAGGGGAGGGGGCTCACCGTTGGACGACGCCAGATTCGCCGACACCAGCGACCAGGATCTCCTGGCGCAGCATGTCGCAGGCGAACCGGACGCCTTCGGTGAGCTCGTGCGACGACACCGTGACCGGCTCTGGGCCGTGGCGCTCCGCACGCTCGGCGACCGCGAGGAAGCCGCTGACGCGGTACAGGACGCCCTCGTCTCGGCGTTCCGGGCCGCCCACACCTTTCGCGGCCAGTCGGCCGTCACGACCTGGCTCCACCGGATCACCGTGAACGCCTGCCTCGACCGTGCGCGCAAGGCCGCCTCACGCAAAACGGCGCCGGTCGATGACGCGGAGCGGCTCGATCAGCTGCTGGAGCCGCACGAATCTGCCGAGGCGCCCGCCGAAAGGCAGGACCTCCACCGCGAACTCCTGGCAGCGCTGTCCACCCTCCCCGCAGAACAACGGGCGGCTCTCGTGCTCGTCGATATGCAGGCCTATCCCGTCGCGGAGGCCGCTCGCATCCTCGACGTGCCGACCGGCACCGTGAAGAGCCGCTGCGCGCGCGGACGGGCAAGACTGCTCCCTCTGCTCACCCATCTACGCAGTAACAGCGGGGACAGCGTCGTGGAAAGGAACCGGACGCAGGGGACATCCGTCCCACCTGCGTCGGGACCAAGAGATGCAGGGTCAAGCGATCCTGCTGCTGTGAAGGGCGGAGGTGGGCACGCATGACATCCACGGCCGACACAGCTCAGCACCCGGACATCGAAGAGATCTCCGACCTCACCGAGGGGCTCCTGTCCCCCTCCCGCACGGCAGATGTCCGCCGCCACATCGACAGGTGCCCGCAGTGCGATGAGATCCATTCCTCGCTGGAAGAGATCCGCTCACTCCTCGGAGATCTGCCCGCCGACCAGCAGATGCCCGAGGACGTTGTTGCCCGGATCGATGCGGCGCTGGCCTCAGAAAGCCTCGCGCAGCCCGACGCGTCCTCCGGAGCCACCGCTCCTGTTTCACGTGAAACATACGAGCAGCCTCCGGAGCCCACTGTCGTGGACCGTCCGTCAGGCCGTCCCCGGGGTGCCACCGGCCCCGGCCGGCGTCCCGCCCGGCGTCGTCGCCGCACGGTGATTCTCGGAACTGCCTTCGGAGCGGCGGTCGTCGGTATGGGCGTCTTCCTGCTGCAGTCGGTCCAACCGGCTCAGAACTCCGCCGACAGGGCATCCAGCGCCGCAGAGGACAGCCAGCGGGACTTCTCGGTGGACACGCTCGAAGGCCAGGTCCACCAGCTTCTCGGCGAAGCAGAGGCGTCGAAGACCGCGGAAGCCGACGGGACAAAGCCGTCCGTCGACACCAAGTCATCCCCGCAGAACATGACCCCCGACTCGGCGACGCCCAGGAACCCCCTGCGCACGCCTGTCGTCGACGTCCCCCCCTGCGTACAGCAGGGCACCGGCCGTAATTCCCCGGCTCTGGCGGTGGAGCACGGCAGCTACCAGGGCACGGCGGCATTCCTCGTCGTCCTGCCCCACGCGACCGACCCGAGCCGCGTACAGGCCTATGTGGTCGACGCAGCGTGCGTCGGCGCCGCTCCCGCGGCAAAGGGACAGCTGCTGCTCACCCACTCCTACGCGCGCCCCTGAGCACCGTGCCGGGAGTTGCTCCGGCTTAGCGGGAATGCATGCCCCGTAGGATCCGTTGGGTGGGGTGAGAGTCGTGGAACCGACCCCAGTAGGCAGTGGCAGTCTGCAGAGACGAGGAAGAAACCCGTGAGCGACGTCCGTAATGTGATCATCATCGGCTCCGGGCCGGCTGGTTACACCGCCGCCCTGTATACCGCTCGCGCGTCGCTGAAGCCGCTGGTGTTCGAGGGTGCCGTCACTGCGGGCGGTGCGCTCATGAACACCACCGACGTGGAGAACTTCCCGGGCTTCCAGGACGGCATCATGGGCCCCGAGCTCATGGACAACATGCGAGCCCAGGCCGAACGCTTCGGCGCCGAGCTGATCCCCGACGATGTGATCTCCGTCGACCTCTCCGGCGACGTCAAGACGGTCACCGACACCGCAGGCACGGTGCACCGTGCCAAGGCAGTCATCGTCACCACGGGATCCCAGCACCGCAAGCTCGGTCTGCCCAACGAGGACGCGCTTTCCGGACGCGGTGTCTCCTGGTGTGCCACCTGCGACGGCTTCTTCTTCAAGGACCAGGACATCGCCGTGATCGGCGGTGGCGACACCGCGATGGAGGAAGCGACCTTCCTCTCCCGCTTCGCGAAGTCCGTCACGATCGTTCACCGCCGCGACACCCTGCGTGCCTCCAAGGCCATGCAGGAGCGCGCCTTCGCCGACCCGAAGATCAAGTTCGCCTGGGACAGCGAGGTCGCCACGGTTCACGGCGAGCAGAAGCTCTCCGGTCTGACCCTGCGCAACACCAAGACCGGCGAGACGTCCGAGCTCCCGGTGACCGGCCTGTTCATCGCCGTCGGCCATGACCCGCGCACGGAACTCTTCAAGGGGCAGCTCGACCTCGACGACGAGGGTTATCTCAAGGTCGAAGCACCCTCCACCCGCACGAACCTGTCCGGTGTCTTCGGCGCAGGAGACGTCGTCGACCACACCTACCGACAGGCCATCACTGCCGCCGGGACCGGCTGCTCCGCGGCTCTCGACGCCGAGCGTTTCCTCTCGGCACTGGCCGACGAGAAGCTCGCCGAGCCGGAGAAGACCCCCGCGGTCTGACCGACGCCTCACCTCACCCCACACCCCGCGAAGTTAAGGAGGCCGCCGTGGCCGGCGCCCTGAAGAACGTGACTGACGACTCCTTCGACGAGGACGTCCTGAAGAACGAGAAGCCTGTGCTGGTGGACTTCTGGGCTGCCTGGTGCGGCCCGTGCCGCCAGATCGCCCCTTCGCTGGAGGCCATCGCAGCTGAGCACGGCGACCAGATCGAGATCGTCAAGCTCAACATCGACGAGAACCCCGCCACTGCGGCGAAGTACGGCGTGATGTCCATCCCGACGCTCAACGTCTACCAGGGCGGCGAGGTCGCCAAGACGATCGTCGGTGCCAAGCCGAAGGCCGCGATCCTCCGCGACCTCGAAAGCTTCATCGGCGAGTAGTACCAGCGCCCCGCACTGTTTCACGTGAAACGGGCCCACCCTTCGGGGTGGGCCCGTTCTGCGTACTCCTCGACATCTGATCGGGACTCATTCACCCGTGAACGCACCGAGGTCGACCACGACTACAGCGGCCGTAGGGCAGGTTCCTTCTGGACCGCCCCCAGCAGCCTGTCCAGCGCCAACTCGACGTCTTCCTTCCAGGAGAGCGTCGTACGCAGCTCCAGCCTCAGCCGCGGATGAGTCGGGTGAGGTCGCACCGTCTTGAAGCCGACAGCGAGCAGGTGATCCGCCGGCAGCACACAAGCCGGCTCCTTCCAGCGGGCATCGCCAAAGGCCTCGATCGCCTTGAAGCCCCGTCGGAGCAGATCCTTGGCAACTGTCTGCACCATGACCCGGCCCAGTCCCTGGCCCTGGAACTCCGGCATGATCAACGCAGTCATCAGCTGTGCCGCGTCGGGGGAGACAGGGCTGGTCGGAAACGCCATCGCCCCCGGGACATATGCGGGGGGCGCATAAAGAACGAAGCCGGCCGGTACGTCATCCACATAGACGACCCGACCGCAGGAACCCCACTCCAGCAGCACGGCGGAGATCCAGGCTTCTTTCTCCAGCTCGGGTCTTCCTGCTTTTACCGCGGCTTCCCCGCTGACCGGATCAAGTTCCCAGAAGACACACGAGCGGCAACGCCTGGGGAGGTCCGGAAGGTTGTCCAGTGTGAGCGGTACAAGCCGACGCCCCATGAAGGCGGTCCCTCACTTCCTTCGCCCGCCGCATCACGTGCGGCTGCCAGCGCACTCCGTTCTCGGAAGAGACTGCCGACAAAACCCCCGACAGCACCTAGCCCCAACCCGACTGACACCAGGTGGCTGCGATTCACTGATCGCACGGCCCCCGCCTCCTCTGAGGTGGATCACGGTGGATACGCCATACCAGAACGCATCGTATCCACCCAGAGGTGATGCGGATACCGAGAGCGAGCAAAGGGGCGGTCTGTGTTCCGAGAACTTCCGGAACACAGACCGCCCCTCAGGTCTTCAACCAGACCTCAGCCCTCGGCGTGCTCGTCCGGCTCTTCTGAGAGGTTCCGATCCAGCACACGTCCCTCACCAGGGGCGAGGCTGCCAAGAATGCGATCCAGATCCTCCATCGAAGCAAACTCGACGACGATCTTCCCCTTCTTCTGGCCCAGGTCGACCTTCACCCGCGTCTCGAAACGGTCCGAGAGCCGCGACGCCAGATCGGTCAGAGCCGGCGAGAGCCGCGCTCCGGCACGGGGCCCCTTCGGCTTGGCGGAGCTCGTGGGCTCGGAACCAAGGAGGTTCACGATCTCCTCGACCGCACGAACCGACAGCCCCTCGGCCACGATCCGGTGAGCCAACCGGTCCTGCTCATCGGAGTCGTCCACCGAGAGAAGTGCCCGAGCGTGACCGGCCGAGATGACACCTGCGGCAACCCTGCGCTGGACCGGCGGCGAGAGACGGAGCAGACGCAGGGTGTTGGACACCTGCGGACGTGACCGCCCGATCCGGTCCGCGAGCTGGTCGTGCGTGCACTTGAAGTCCTTCAGCAGCTGGTCGTACGCCGCTGCCTCCTCCAAGGGGTTCAGCTGAGCCCGGTGAAGGTTTTCCAGGAGCGCGTCCAGAAGCAGCTTCTCGTCGTCGGTCGCCCGGACGATCGCCGGGATCCGCTCCAGACCTGCCTCACCGCAGGCCCTCCAGCGACGCTCGCCCATGATGAGCTCGTAGCGACCGTCAGCCACCGCGCGCACGACGACGGGCTGGAGGAGACCGACCTCCTTGATGGAGGTGACCAGCTCGGCCAGAGCGTCCTCGTCGAATACCTCACGAGGCTGCCTCGGGTTCGGTGTGATCGAGTCGAGAGGAAGTTCCGCGAAGTACGCACCGGCAGACTCAGCCGACCCCGGAACGGTCTCCCCTTCCGAAACAGGACCGCTGGGCTCCGGCACCATCGGGCCGGAGGACAGCGCAGTCACCTTCGCCGCGGCCACACCCCGCTCGGCCGTCATCACCGGCAGTGCACCTCCCTGACCAACCCCAGCCCCGGGAGACGTCACCTGCTTCTCCTGCGGAGCTGCGGGGATCAGAGCACCGAGCCCACGCCCCAACCCTCTACGACGCTCACTCACCGCATGCCCTCCGAATTGCTCTGCTGGCTGTTCTTGCTGCCCGTATGGGCATGCTCGGCCTCGTAATGCATCCCCACGCCCCTCAGGGCGATCTCTCGGGCAGCCTCGAGATAGGAAAGGGACCCACTGGATCCCGGATCATAGGTCAGCACGGTCTGCCCGTAACTCGGAGCTTCCGAGATGCGCACCGAACGCGGAATGCTCGTCCGCAGCACCTCCTTGCCGAAGTGAGTACGGACCTCCTCCGCCACCTGCGAAGCAAGCCGGGTCCTGCCGTCGTACATGGTCAGCAGGATCGTCGACACATGAAGATCCGGGTTGAGATGGCCCCGTACCAAGTCAACATTTCGCAGCAACTGACCAAGACCCTCCAGCGCGTAGTACTCGCACTGAATAGGGATGAGCACCTCGGCTCCGGCAACGAGCGCGTTGACCGTCAGCAGACCGAGCGAAGGCGGGCAATCGATGAGGATGTAGTCCAGCGGCTGCTCGTACGCCTGGATCGCCCGCTGCAGTCGACTCTCCCGTGCCACCAGTGACACCAGCTCGATCTCCGCACCGGCGAGATCGATGGTGGCCGGGGCACAGAAGAGACCTTCGACGTCCGGGACGGGCTGAACCACTTCGGAGAGCGGCATGCTCTCCACCAGGACGTCATAGATAGAGGGAACTTCGGCGTGATGGTCGATCCCCAGAGCCGTGGAGGCGTTGCCCTGCGGGTCGAGGTCCACCACCAGGACACGTGCGCCATGGAGCGCGAGCGAAGCAGCAAGGTTGACCGTCGAGGTCGTCTTACCCACTCCACCCTTCTGGTTGGCAACCACCATGACGCGCGTCTGGTCAGGCCGGGGCAGACCCTCGCCGGCGCGGCCGAGAGCCTCGACCGCCAGCTGGGCCGCACGACCGATGGGTGTGTCGTCCATGGGCGGCAGTGTTTCACGTGAAACACCGTCCCCCGAGGACTCGGATCGGGGACCGGGGACCGGATCGGTCATCGGCCCCGCGATGTTGGCGTCGGACCGCAAGGATTCACTCTCCTCGACTTCAGGCTCGCAATGAACAGAGCCTGCCATGCTTTCGGGGTCGTGAACCAGCGAGGCCGACTGTTCTGTGGATGAATCCACTTCTGTGGACAACTCGGTAGCCCGTACGGGCTTGCGGCCGCGCGGTGTGGCAGCCGCACGACCGCGGCCGATAATTCCCTGCAGCAGAGAGCGACGTTTCACGTGAAACACGATGCATGCGCAGCGCAGCAGCGGACTCCCGACACTCCGCAGCAGTCACATATCACTGCTTTCACGGAGCATCACCCATAAACAGCCCACTTACCGAAAAGCGTCCGAAATCGCCACCTGTGACAACGGGCGCAGAGCGGATCAACGGCGTCGGCGCGCCCTGCCCGCCCTCGCCGCCTTGGCCCTCTTTGCGGCGAACCTCACACCGCCCGGGCTCTCCCCGACGACCACACGCACCACGGTGGACAACGGATCAACGATGCCTTCACCGGCATGCAGCACTTCGGTCTCCACCACGCCGAGCTTGCTCAGGGCAGCACGAGCCCCCTGAATCTCCTCCTCGGCCGTGCCTCCCTTGAGCGCCAGCATCTCCCCGTAGGGACGCAGCAGGGGCACCCCCCAGCCGGCGAGGCGGTCCAGGGGAGCCACCGCCCGGGCGGTCACCACATGTACAGGCTGCAGAGTCCCGAGCACTTCCTCGGCCCGGCCGCGGACGACCGTCACATGATCCAGGCCCAGCAGCTCGACGACCTCCTGAAGGAAGTTGGTCCGCCTCAGAAGCGGCTCGAGCAGCGTGATCTTCAGATCGGGGCGCACCAGAGCCAGCGGAATACCGGGAAGCCCGGCCCCGGACCCCACGTCGCACACCGTGACGCCCTCCGGAACCACCTCGGAGAGCACCGCACAGTTCAGCAGGTGGCGCTCCCACAGTCGCGGGACCTCGCGAGGACCGATCAGACCCCGCTTGACCCCCGCATCCGCAAGCATCTCCGCGTACCGGACAGCCTCTGGGAGGAACTCACCGAATACCGCCTGCGCCTCCATGGGCGCCTGAGGGAGTTCTGCTGCCTCCGTCACGGGGACCGTCCTTCCGTACCGCACTAACGCACTGTGGGTGGCTGACTATCAGGCTGACAAAGATCGGCCCCGCCTGCGAACAGACGGGGCCGACAGTACAAGGATCCCTCAGGCAGGGAGTACGACGACGAAGCGCTGCGGCTCCTCGCCCTCGGACTCGCTGCGCAGACCTGCGGCCGCGATCGCGTCGTGCACGACCTTGCGCTCGAAGGGTGTCATCGGGTCCAGCTTCACCGGTTCACCGGAGCTCTTGACCTCATCTGCGGCCTTGGCACCCAGAGCGGCAAGAACTTCCCGCTTCTTGGCACGGAAGCCGGCAATGTCCAGCATCAGACGGCTACGGTCACCGGTCTCCCGGTGAACGGCCAGGCGCGTCAGCTCCTGAAGCGCCTCCAGCACCTCACCGTCGCGGCCCACAAGCTTCTGCAGTTCGCGCGCCGAGTCGCTGATGATCGAGACCGCAGCCCGGTCCGCCTCGACATCCATGTCGATGTCGCCGTCGAGGTCGGCGATGTCGAGCAGGCCTTCGAGATAGTCGGCCGCGATCTCCCCTTCCTGCTCCAGGCGGGTCAGAGTGTCGCTGCCCTCAGCGGCCGTGGTGGTGGTGCCTTCCGTCACGGATGGACTCCTTCTTACTTCTTGGACGGGTGCTTGGGCCGCTGCGGGCCCTTGCGCTGTCCGGACTTGGCTTGGCGTGAGGAGCCGGACGCGGGCTTGCCCGCGGGCTTCGGCTTGTCGTCCTGCTTCTCGAGCGACGTCTTGGGTTCCGGCTCGGCGGAACCGGAGTCCTTGGCCGCACCCGGATGCGTTGCAGCGGTCTGGCGCTTCGCCTTCGTCTGGCGCTTGGGCTGCTGCCGCTTCGCCGCAGCACCGCCCTCGGCTTCGGCAACAGCGGTTTCGCTCTTCGCCACCGTCCCGTCCTCCTGGGCCGCGAGACCCAGCTTGGCCAGACCGGTGATGAACTTGCGCTCGATGTCGTTGCGGTCAGGGCCCTTGACGACGATCCGCTTCACGGTGTTGCGCCTCGTCCTGCCGCGCACCTGCCCATGAGCGGTCACGCTCTTCAGCAGACGGCCCAGGTACTGGTCCTGCGCCTTGCTGCCCGGCGTCGGGTTCTGGTTGATCACGTACATCTGCTGACCCATGGTCCAGACGTTGGTGGTCAGCCAGTACACGAGGACACCGACGGGGAAGTTGATGCCCATGACGGCGAAGATCAGCGGGAAGATGTACATCAGCATCTTCTGCTGCTGCATGTACGGGGTCTTCACCGTCAGGTCGACGTTCTTCGTCATCAGCTGGCGCTGGGTGAAGAACTGCGAGGCCGACATCATCACGATCATGATCGCGGTGACGACTCGGACATCAGCCAGCGAGGCGCCGAGCGCCTGGACCTTCTCTTCGCTGTCCATGAACTTCGCGGCCAGCGGAGCGCCGAAGATGTGCGCCTGACGGGCGCTGTCGAGCAGCGGCTGGTCGATCACACCGATCGTCTTGCCCGAGGCGATGGACGACAGCACGTGGTACAGGGCGAAGAAGAACGGCGACTGCGCCAGGATGGGCAAGCACGAGGAGAGCGGGTTGGTACCCGTCTCCTTGTACAGCTTCATCATCTCTTCGGACTGACGCTGCTTGTCGTTCTTGTAGCGCTCCTGGATCGCCTTCATCTTCGGCTGGAGCACCTGCATGTTCCGGGTCGACTTGATCTGCTTAACAAAAAGCGGGATCAGACAGATCCGGATCAGAACCACCAGGGACACGATGGACAGGCCCCAGGCCCAGCCCGTGTCGTCGCCGAAGAGCGCCCCGTACAACTTGTGGAACTGGACGATGACCCACGAAACAGGTGTGGTGATAAAGCTGAACAGACTGGCAATCGTGTCCACTAATCAGGCTCCTTGAGCTTTGGGCGAGGTCTCTGTGGCCGGGCTCAGGGGTTCGGAGACCGACCCCCCGGAAGGCACAACGGCGGCGGAGTCCCCGCCCTTGCCACCACGCACATGGCTGCGCAGCAGTTCGTGCCAACGCGGACGTTTGCGTGGCGGTACGTGATCCACGCCGCCGGGTGACCACGGATTGCAACGGAGAATGCGCCATGCCGTCAGCGCAGTTCCCTTGATCGCACCGTGCCGGTCGATCGCCGTATATCCATAGTGGGAACACGACGGGTAGTAGCGGCAGACAGGCCCGAGGAGTGGGCTGATCGTCCACTGGTACAGCTTGATGAGAGCCAGCAGCGGGTACTTCATCGCGCGCCCCCTCCCAGCAGCCGCTCCAGAGCGGCATCCAGGTCTCGGGCCAGCTGTGCATGGTCGGCGTCACCCGATCCGGGCAGCGCTCGTACGACAACAAGGCTACCGGGGGGCAGCTGAGCCAGCCGATCGCGGACCAGATGGCGAAGCTTCCGCTTCACCGAGGTGCGCACGACCGCTCCACCCACTGCTTTGCTGACAACGAAACCCGCACGTGGCGGGGAAGCACTCTCCCCAGTCACGTGCGGGTCCGTGGCACCGCTGCGTAGATGTACGACGAGTAGCGGGCGTCCGGCCCGACGTCCTCGGCGTACCGCGGTCGCGAAGTCCTCGCGCCGCCTCAGCCGATTCTCGGTAGGCAGCACGTCATGACCTGGCCGCGATCAGGCGGACAGGTTGGTGCGACCCTTGCCACGGCGGTTCGCGAGAATCGCGCGGCCGGCACGGGTACGCATGCGAAGCCGGAAGCCGTGGGTCTTGGCGCGACGACGGTTGTTCGGCTGGAAGGTGCGCTTGCTCACTCGGGGGCTCCAGAAATGATTCGTGTGTTGGCGGGACATCGCCTGGCTGTCACCGTGCGCCCACGAGGAACTCGCGTAAACGCCTTAGTGCACCGCTTCACAATCACAGATCGTGATCTTTGCCCATCGGAGGCAGGCGGCAGCAGCCATCGACAACTCGACCTGGTCACGGTACGCGCGGCTACGCCATCCGGTCAAACCGGCTCCGCGCCACCCCCTGTCTATACACAGCCTGTGGACAACAACTTGAACCGTGCGGGTCGCCCTGACTACCGTGGCTGAACTCCGGTTCCTTTCCTTCCCACCTGCCGGGCCTCACCCGACCCGACCCATCCCGTCCCGAGAACCACACATTCGTGGGACATGCGAGAGAGCGTGCCTTGTGGCTGACGTACCTGCCGATCTTGCCGCAGTGTGGCCACGAGTGCTGGAACAACTCCTCGGGGAGGGCCAGCAGGGCATCGAGCCGAAGGACAAGCAGTGGATCGAGCGCTGCCAGCCGCTGGCACTCGTCGCTGACACCGCACTACTGGCCGTACCCAACGAATGGGGCAAGCGCGTCCTGGAGGGCCGGCTCGCGCCGCTCATCAGCGAGACGCTCACCCGGGAGTGCGGCCGGCCGATCCGGATCGCGATCACCGTCGACGACTCCGCGGGCGAACCCCCCGCCCCGCCCGCACCTCCGATGCACCAGTCGCACCAAGGCCAGCAGTCCCACCGCTACCAAGGGCCACAGCGCGACGACCCCTCGCACAACGACGGGTACGACAACTACGGCCACCGCCCCTCCGACGACGGCATGCCGACAGCCCGTCCCGCCTACCCGGACTACCAGCAGCAGCGCCCGGAGCCCGGCGCCTGGCCACGCTCCCAGGAGGACCTCTCCTGGCAGCAGCCCCGGCACGGCGGATACCAGGACCGCGATCCGTACGCGAGCCCCCGGCCCCAGCAGCCTCAGCACGACTACCGGCCGCAGCCGCCGGAGCGCCAGGGCTACGAGCAGCAGCGGGACGCGCGCGACCGTCATGATCTGCAGGACCAGCAGCCCCAGCACCGTCAGGGCGGTCCCGGCACCGGACGTACCGGTGGCGGCGGCCCCGGCCCCATGGGTGCCCAGCCCGCACCCGCACCCGGTCCCGGTGAGCCGCACGCCAGGCTGAACCCCAAGTACCTCTTCGACACCTTCGTCATCGGCGCTTCCAACCGCTTCGCGCACGCGGCGGCGGTAGCCGTGGCGGAGGCGCCGGCGAAGGCGTACAACCCCCTCTTCATCTATGGGGAGTCGGGGCTCGGCAAGACCCACCTGCTCCATGCCATCGGGCACTACGCGCGGAGCCTCTACCCGGGTACCCGCGTGCGGTACGTGAGCTCCGAGGAGTTCACCAACGAGTTCATCAACTCGATCCGCGACGGCAAGGGCGACACCTTCCGCAAGCGGTACCGCGACGTGGACATCCTTCTGGTCGACGACATCCAGTTCCTGGCGAGCAAGGAGTCGACGCAGGAGGAGTTCTTCCACACCTTCAATACGCTCCACAACGCCAACAAGCAGATCGTGCTGTCCTCGGACCGGCCGCCGAAGCAGCTGGTGACGCTGGAGGACCGGCTGCGCAACCGCTTCGAGTGGGGCCTCACCACCGACGTGCAGCCGCCCGAGCTGGAGACGCGTATCGCGATCCTGCGCAAGAAGGCGGTACAGGAGCAGCTCAACGCACCGCCCGAGGTACTCGAGTTCATCGCCTCCCGCATCTCGCGCAACATTCGCGAGCTGGAGGGTGCGCTGATCCGCGTGACCGCCTTCGCCAGCCTCAACCGGCAGCCCGTGGATCTCGGTCTGACCGAGATCGTCCTCAAGGACCTCATCCCGGGCGGCGAGGACTCGGCGCCCGAGATCACCGCGCCGGCCATCATGGCGGCCACCGCCGACTACTTCGGTCTCACGGTGGAGGATCTCTGCGGATCCTCCCGCAGCCGCGTGCTGGTGACGGCGCGCCAGATCGCCATGTACCTGTGCCGCGAGCTGACGGACCTCTCGCTGCCCAAGATCGGTGCTCAGTTCGGCGGACGCGACCACACCACGGTGATGCACGCCGACCGGAAGATCCGTGCACTCATGGCGGAGCGGCGTTCCATCTACAACCAGGTCACCGAGCTCACCAACCGCATCAAGAACGGCTGACGAGCCGGCCCTCCGCAGCGCGAACCCGGGGCGCCCCGCAAGGACCACAAGGAGTCCTCGCGGGGCGCTTTTCGTCATCCGGAGGCCTGACCACGGCTGCCGTAAGAGGGCGCCGGACCGGCAGGTGCTGCGGAAAACGGGACCGCAGAGCTTCGCCAGGAAGCTGTGAGAAGCCGCCCGGAGTCCGTCGGAAGAGACGCATGGGCCTCCGCGGAGGCCCTCCCGGACGTCCGTCCGACCCGCGCACAGCACGTTCCGAGCCACTCCGCACCCTCGCGAGACACCCCGAGTGTTCGAATACGGCCCGCGAACATGCCCTTCTCCACAGATCCATGAGGAAATGGGCATCCACAGCCTGGGGACTATGAAGTTGTCCAGATTGCATCCACAGGGCCCGCTGTCGATACTCCATCAGGCCAGGTCACATGCCTGGGGATTTGTGGTCAACGATGATCCACAGCCTGTGGACAGAATTTTCGTCCACAGGGGCTCGATGATGTTGTCCACCGTCGGCCCACAGGCTGGGCCCTGTTGTCCCCAGCTTCTCCACACCCCTGTCCACTGTTCGGCAACTCAACACCCGCTTTCACTGCCGAGAGTGAAAGGCGTCACACCAAGGAGCTCGGTTGGGCTGTGGGGAACCTGGGTAAAGCTGGGGACAGCCCTGGGGAGAAGTAACCCCCACCTGTGCATCGGGTGTGCAGAACTTTCGGGTGTCCACAGAAACACCAAGTTGTCCACCGGTGCCGCCCACAGGGTCGGTGGACAAAAAACGGGCACTGACCTGCGGAAACGACGTTATCCACGGTTTCCACAGGCCCTACTACTACTGCCACTCAGAGTTAGCCAGGAATCCGCTTCGAAGTGGGGCCTGTGCACAACTTGGGCCGGGACCTCCGAGGACCGCTTGTCGCGACTTGACCCCGAGCAGCAACGAGTGTCGGTGCCGTACGTCAGACTGGACCCCGGCGTCCTCCCCTCAGCCCCTCGGCAGGGAGACCCCGAACCAGACGACGAAGGCCAGCAGGGCGAGCGAGCAACAGCAGGAGGCGGTTCCGGTGAAGATCCGGGTGGAGCGCGATGTACTCGCGGAGGCGGTGGCCTGGGTGGCCCGCAGCCTCCCGGCCCGTCCGCCGGCGCCCGTTCTTGCGGGCCTTCTGCTGAAGGCCGGTGACGGAGCCCTCAGCTTCTCGAGCTTCGACTACGAGGTCTCGGCCAAGGTCTCGGTGGACGCCGAGATCGAGGAGGAAGGCACGGTGCTCGTCTCCGGCCGGCTCCTCGCCGACATCTGCCGCGCCCTGCCGAACCGACCGGTGGAGATTTCCACCGACGGTGTGCGGGCCACCGTGGCGTGCGGCTCCTCTCGATTCACACTCCACACACTGCCTGTGGAGGAGTACCCGGCACTGCCGCAGATGCCGACCGCGACCGGCACCGTCCCGGGTGAGGTCTTCGCCTCGGCCGCGGCCCAGGTCGCCATCGCCGCCGGCCGTGACGACACGCTGCCCGTCCTCACGGGTGTCCGGATCGAGATCGAGGGCGACACCGTCACCCTCGCCTCGACCGACCGCTACCGCTTCGCGGTCCGTGAGTTCCTGTGGAAGCCCGAGAACCCGGACGCCTCTGCCGTCGCCCTGGTGCCCGCCAAGACGCTCCTGGACACCGCCAAGGCGCTGACCAGCGGTGACACGGTGACGCTGGCGCTGTCGAGCTCGGGTGCCGGTGAAGGCCTCATCGGTTTCGAGGGTGCGGGCCGTCGCACGACGACGCGCCTCCTCGAGGGCGACCTGCCGAAGTACCGGACGCTCTTCCCCACCGAGTTCAACTCGGTCGCGGTCATCGAGACCGCCCCGTTCGTGGAGGCCGTCAAGCGTGTGGCCCTCGTCGCCGAGCGGAACACCCCGGTGCGGCTCAGCTTCGAGCAGGGTGTGCTGATCCTGGAGGCGGGTTCCAGCGACGATGCACAGGCTGTGGAGCGCGTCGACGCCGTGCTCGAGGGTGACGACATCTCGATCGCCTTCAACCCGACGTTCCTGCTGGACGGGCTCAGCGCGATCGACTCCCCGGTCGCCCAGCTCTCCTTCACGACGTCCACCAAGCCCGCCCTGCTCAGCGGCCGTCCCGCCGTCGACGCCGAGGCGGACGACGCGTACAAGTACCTGATCATGCCGGTCCGCCTCTCCGGCTGATCCGGCGATCGTTCCTGTCACGGCAGCTTCCGGCGGGCACGCTCAGCGCTGAGCAGGCCCGCCGCGCTGTCCCCGGCCGGGCGTAGGCTCGGTCCCGGGTACGAATCGGCACAACGCTTAAGGAATCTCTGATGGAGCTCGGTCTCGTCGGCCTCGGCAAGATGGGCGGCAACATGCGCGAGCGCATCCGCCGCGCAGGCCACACCGTCATCGGTTACGACCGCAACCCGGACGTCGCCGATGTCCACAGCCTCGAAGAGCTTGTGGGCAAGCTCAAGGGTCCGCGCGTCGTCTGGGTGATGGTTCCGGCGGGTGCCGCGACCCAGTCCACCATTGATGAGCTGGCCGAGCTGCTCTCCCCGGGCGACATCGTCGTGGACGGCGGGAACTCCCGCTGGACCGACGACGAGAAGCACGCCGTGGAGCTGGGCATCAAGGGCATCGGCTTCGTCGACTGCGGTGTCTCCGGTGGCGTCTGGGGCCTGGAGAACGGCTACGCCCTGATGTACGGCGGCGACGCCGCGAACGTGGCGAAGGTGCAGCCGGTCTTCGACGCGCTCAAGCCCGAGGGTGACTTCGGCTCCGTCCACGCGGGCAAGGTCGGTGCCGGCCACTTCGCGAAGATGGTTCACAACGGCATCGAGTACGCCATGATGCAGGCCTACGCCGAGGGCTGGGAGCTCCTGGAGAAGGTCGACTCCGTCACGGACGTGCGTGAGGTCTTCCGCTCCTGGCAGGAGGGCACGGTCATCCGTTCCTGGCTGCTCGACCTGGCGGTCAACGCGCTGGACGACGACGAGCACCTCGACAAGCTCCGTGGGTTCGCCGCGGACTCCGGTGAGGGCCGGTGGACGGTCGAGGCCGCCATCGACAACGCGGTGCCGCTGCCCGCGATCACGGCGTCCCTGTTCGCCCGGTTCGCCTCGCGGCAGGACGACTCCCCGCAGATGAAGATGATCGCCGCGCTGCGCAACCAGTTCGGCGGGCACGCGGTCGAGAACAAGAAGTAGTAGTACGCAGCACGGCAGAACGCAGAGCACGAAGTCGGAAAGGGTCGGCGAACATGCACGTCACGCATCTCTCGCTGGCCGACTTCCGCTCGTACGCCCGGGTCGAGGTCCCTCTCGACCCGGGCGTCACCGCGTTCGTGGGGGCCAACGGCCAGGGCAAGACCAATCTGGTGGAGGCCGTCGGCTACCTCTCGACGCTCGGCAGCCATCGGGTGTCGTCCGATGCCCCTCTGGTGCGGATGGGCGCGGAGCGTGCTGTCGTCCGGGCCGCGGTCACTCAGGGCGAGCGGTCGCAGCTCATTGAGCTCGAGCTCAATCCGGGCCGTGCGAATCGAGCCCGCATCAATCGGTCGTCGCAGGTCAGGCCGCGTGACGTGCTGGGGATAGTGCGGACCGTGCTGTTCGCTCCCGAGGATCTGGCCCTGGTGAAGGGCGACCCGGGTGAGCGTCGGCGCTTCCTGGACGAGCTGATCACGGCGCGTTCGCCGCGGATGGCGGGCGTCCGGTCCGATTACGAGCGGGTGCTGAAGCAGCGCAACACCCTGCTGAAGTCCGCGGCGATGGCCCGCCGGCACGGCGGCCGGTCGATGGATCTGTCCACGCTGGACGTGTGGGACCAGCATCTGGGCCAGGTCGGGGCGGAGCTGCTGGCCCAGCGCCTGGACCTGATCGCGACGCTGCAGCCGCTGGCGGACAAGGCGTACGCGGACGTGGCGCCGGGCGGTGGCCCGGTGACGCTGGAGTACCGCAGCTCGGTCGGTGCCGACGTGGAGCCCGCGCGCACCCGCGAGGAGCTGTACGAGCAGGTGATGGCGGCGCTCGTCCAGGCCCGTAAGCAGGAGATCGAGCGGGGCGTGACACTGGTCGGTCCGCATCGTGACGATCTGGTGCTGGGGCTGCGCGGGATGCCTGCGAAGGGGTACGCGAGCCACGGGGAGTCCTGGTCGTACGCGTTGGCGCTGCGGCTGGCCTCGTACGACCTGTTGCGCTCCGAGGGCAATGAACCGGTGCTCGTGCTGGACGACGTGTTCGCCGAGCTCGACGCGCGGCGTCGTGAGCGGCTGGCGGAGCTGGTGGCCCCGGGTGAGCAGGTGCTGGTCACGGCGGCGGTCGACGACGACGTCCCGGGTGTGCTGGCGGGTGCCCGGTACGCGGTGTCCGCGGGTGAGGTGGAGCGGCTGTGAGCGGCCGGGGAGAGAACGGCGGGCGGGCGCTGCCGGATCCGGTGAGCGGTGCCGCGGCGAAGCAGCCCGAGGTGTCGGGTGTCGATCTGGCGCGGGTGGCGCTGCGTGCGGCGAAGGAGCAGGCCCGTGCCCGCGGTGATGCGGCGCAGCAGAAGAAGCAGGCCAGGCGTGGTGGTGGGCTGAGGTCGGGTGCGCGGTCCGACGGCCGTGATCCGTTGGCGCTGGGGTCGGCGATCAACCGGTTGATCACGGAGCGGGGCTGGGAGACCCCGGCGGCCGTGGGCGGTGTGATGGGGCGGTGGTCGCAGATCGTGGGCGACGATCTGGCCAATCACTGTGTGCCGCTGCGGTACGACGAGGATCCGGCCGAGCGGGTGCTGACGGTGCAGTGCGATTCGACGGCGTGGGCGACTCAGCTGCGGCTGCTGGCGCCGCAGCTGGTGGCCAGGCTGAACACGGATCTGGGCCATGGCACGGTGAGAATGATCAAGGTGCTGGGGCCTGGCGGTCCGCAGCGCAAATTCGGTCCGCTGCGGGCGCCGGGGAGTACGGGCCCGGGGGACACATACGGCTGAGCAGGGATTTTCCTGCTCCGGGCTCCTGTGATCACGGCCGGCGCCGGGGTTTTGCGAGGGGCGGAGCGCCCTCTTCGGTGCCGTTGCGCGGTTTGCCCTTGTCCACCTGATTGCACGGTTGTGCGGTGGTTCGTTCCAGGTGGCAAGTGTGAGGCGTCCCTCACCGTAGTGGGAGGTTGACAGCCCGAAGCGCTCAATGCCCGCGTGAGCCTCTCAGAGCCCCTTCCTGAATATGGGGAGTCGGCAGGCGCTCATTCAGGGCGGCACATGCGGACTCAGGTACCGGCAAACCCCCATTCATGTCGGCGCTACCGGTAGACTGATGGACAATCCCGCTTCCATGCGGGAGTCGTCGATACAAGCCGAACGACGCAGCCGCTCCCGCCTGTCCGGAGAACGGCCTGTGCTGTGCCAGAAAGGGCGCTTCGTGGCCGATTCCGGCAACCCCAACGAGAACAACCCGTCCACAGCCGGTGCGCACGGCGAGGTCACCGCCTCGTACGACGCCAGCGCGATCACGGTCCTCGAGGGCCTGGACGCGGTCCGCAAGCGACCTGGTATGTACATCGGCTCGACCGGTGAGCGCGGTCTCCACCACCTCGTCCAAGAGGTCGTCGACAACTCTGTCGACGAGGCGATGGCCGGCCACGCGGACACGATCGACGTCACGATCCTCGCCGACGGCGGGGTGCGCGTGATCGACAACGGCCGAGGCATCCCGGTCGGCATCGTGCCGTCCGAAGGAAAGCCGGCCGTCGAGGTCGTGCTGACCGTCCTGCACGCGGGCGGCAAGTTCGGCGGCGGCGGTTACGCCGTCTCCGGCGGCCTGCACGGCGTCGGCGTCTCCGTCGTCAACGCCCTGTCCACACGGGTCGCCGTCGAGGTCAAGACGGACGGCTACCGCTGGACCCAGGACTACAAGCTCGGTGTCCCGACCGCCCCGCTGGCCAAGCACGAGGCCACCGATGAGTCCGGTACGTCGGTCACCTTCTGGGCCGACGGGGACATCTTCGAGACCACCGAGTACAGCTTCGAGACCCTCTCGCGCCGCTTCCAGGAGATGGCGTTCCTCAACAAGGGCCTCACCCTCAAGCTCACCGACGAGCGGGAGTCGGCGAAGGCGACGGCGGGCGCGGACAGCGCGGACGCGGTCGAGCCCGCCGAGGAGGAGGCCGCCCGCACGGTCACGTACCACTACGAAAACGGCATCGTCGATTTCGTGAAGTACCTGAACTCCCGCAAGGGCGACGTCATTCACCAGTCGGTGATCGACATCGAGGCCGAGGACAAGGAGCGACTCCTCTCGGCCGAGATCGCGATGCAGTGGAACACGCAGTACACGGAGGGGGTCTACTCCTTCGCCAACGCGATCCACACGCACGAGGGCGGTACGCACGAGGAGGGCTTCCGTGCGGCGCTGACCTCTCTGGTCAACCGGTACGCGCGCGACAAGAAGCTGCTGCGCGAGAAGGACGACAACCTCACGGGTGAGGACGTCCGCGAGGGCCTGACGGCGATCATCTCGGTGAAGCTGGGCGAGCCGCAGTTCGAGGGCCAGACGAAGACCAAGCTGGGCAACACGGAGGCCAAGACCTTCGTGCAGAAGGTCGTCCACGAGCAGTTGACGGACTGGTTCGACCGGAACCCCAACGAGGCCGCGGACATCATCCGCAAGGGCATCGCGGCGTCCACGGCGCGTGTCGCTGCCCGTAAGGCGCGTGACCTGACCCGCCGTAAGGGGCTGCTGGAGAGCGCCTCGCTGCCGGGCAAGCTGAGCGACTGCCAGTCGAACGACCCCACCAAGTGCGAGATCTTCATCGTCGAGGGTGACTCCGCCGGCGGCTCGGCGAAGTCGGGCCGTAATCCGATGTACCAGGCGATCCTGCCCATCCGGGGCAAGATCCTGAACGTCGAGAAGGCCAGGATCGACAAGATCCTGCAGAACACCGAGGTCCAGGCGCTGATCTCGGCCTTCGGTACCGGGGTCCACGAGGACTTCGACATCGAGAAGCTCCGCTATCACAAGATCATTCTGATGGCGGACGCCGACGTCGACGGCCAGCACATCAACACCCTGCTGCTGACGTTCCTGTTCCGGTTCATGCGGCCGCTGGTCGAGTCCGGGCACGTGTACCTCTCCCGTCCGCCGCTCTACAAGATCAAGTGGGGCCGGGACGACTTCGAGTACGCGTACTCCGACCGTGAGCGCGACGCCCTGGTGGAGCTCGGCAAGCAGAACGGCAAGCGGATCAAGGAAGACTCGATCCAGCGCTTCAAGGGTCTCGGCGAGATGAACGCCGAGGAGCTGCGCATCACGACGATGGACCAGGACCACCGGGTGCTCGGCCAGGTCACGCTGGACGACGCGGCGCAGGCCGACGACCTGTTCTCGGTGCTGATGGGTGAGGACGTCGAGGCGCGGCGCTCGTTCATCCAGCGCAACGCCAAGGACGTCCGCTTCCTCGACATCTGAGTCGGCCGTACAAGCAAGCCGCAGCTCGAAAGGACTTTGACCAGCAATGGCCGACGAGAACACCCCTGTGACACCCGAAGAGGAGCCCGCGATCGCGGGTGTGGGCATGCGTGTCGAGCCCGTGGGGCTCGAGACGGAGATGCAGCGCTCCTACCTCGACTACGCGATGTCCGTCATCGTGTCGCGTGCGCTGCCCGACGTGCGGGACGGTCTCAAGCCCGTCCACCGCCGGGTGCTGTACGCGATGTACGACGGCGGCTACCGGCCCGAGAAGGGCTTCTACAAGTGCGCCCGTGTCGTCGGTGACGTCATGGGTACGTACCACCCGCACGGCGACTCCTCGATCTACGACGCGCTCGTGCGACTGGCGCAGCACTGGTCGATGCGCATGCCGCTGGTGGACTCCAACGGCAACTTCGGTTCTCCGGGCAACGACCCGGCCGCGGCGATGCGGTACACCGAGTGCAAGATGATGCCGCTGTCCATGGAGATGGTCCGGGACATCGACGAGGAGACCGTCGATTTCAAGGACAACTACGACGGCCGCAACCAGGAGCCGGTGGTTCTCCCGGCGCGCTTCCCGAACCTGCTGATCAACGGTTCGGCGGGCATCGCGGTCGGTATGGCCACCAACATCCCGCCGCACAACCTCCGCGAGGTCGCGGCCGGTGCGCAGTGGTACCTGGAGCACCCGGAGGCTTCGCACGAGGAGCTCCTGGACGCGCTGCTCGAGCGCATCAAGGGCCCGGACTTCCCCACGGGTGCGCTCGTCGTGGGCCGCAAGGGCATCGAGGACGCGTACCGCACGGGCCGCGGCTCCATCACGATGCGTGCGGTCGTGGCGGTCGAGGAGATCCAGGGGCGTCAGTGCCTGGTGGTCACGGAGCTTCCGTACCAGACCAACCCCGACAACCTCGCGCAGAAGATCGCCGACCTGGTGAAGGACGGCAAGGTCGGCGGCATCGCGGACGTCCGTGACGAGACGTCCTCGCGCACCGGCCAGCGCCTGGTGGTCGTGCTGAAGCGTGACGCGGTCGCCAAGGTCGTGCTGAACAACCTGTACAAGCACACCGATCTGCAGACGAACTTCGGCGCGAACATGCTGGCGCTCGTCGACGGGGTGCCGCGCACGCTGTCGATCGACGCGTTCATCCGGCACTGGGTGACGCACCAGATCGAGGTCATCGTCCGGCGTACGAAGTTCCGTCTGCGCAAGGCGGAGGAGCGGGCGCACATCCTGCGCGGTCTGCTCAAGGCGCTGGACGCGATCGACGAGGTCATCGCACTCATCCGTCGCAGCAACACGGTGGAGATCGCACGCGAGGGCCTGATGGGCCTGCTGGAGATCGACGAGATCCAGGCGAACGCGATCCTGGAGATGCAGCTGCGCCGGCTGGCCGCGCTGGAGCACCAGAAGATCACCGCCGAGCACGACGAGCTCCAGGCGAAGATCAACGAGTACAACGCGATCCTGGTGTCGCCCGAGCGGCAGCGTCAGATCGTCAGCGAGGAGCTGGCGGCGATCGTCGAGAAGTTCGGCGACGACCGGCGTTCCAAGCTGGTGCCCTTCGACGGTGACATGTCCATCGAGGACCTGATCGCCGAGGAGGACATCGTCGTCACGATCTCCCGCGGCGGCTACGTGAAGCGCACGAAGACGGACGACTACCGTTCGCAGAAGCGCGGCGGCAAGGGCGTGCGCGGGACGAAGCTCAAGGAAGACGACATCGTCGACCACTTCTTCGTGTCGACGACGCACCACTGGCTGCTGTTCTTCACGAACAAGGGCCGGGTGTACCGGGCGAAGGCGTACGAGCTGCCCGATGCCGGCCGGGACGCGCGTGGTCAGCACGTGGCGAACCTGCTGGCGTTCCAGCCGGACGAGCAGATCGCGCAGATCCTGGCGATCCGTGACTACGACGCGGCGCCCTACCTGATCCTGGCCACCAAGGGCGGCCTGGTGAAGAAGACGTCGCTGAAGGACTACGACTCTCCGCGTTCCGGTGGTGTCATCGCCATCAACCTTCGTGAGACGGAGAGCGGTGCGGACGATGAGCTGATCGGTGCGGAGCTGGTGTCGGCCGAGGACGACCTGCTGCTCATCAGCAGGAAGGCCCAGTCGATCAGGTTCACTGCGACGGACGATGCGCTGCGCCCGATGGGCCGTGCCACTTCGGGTGTGAAGGGCATGAGTTTCCGTGCAGGCGACGAACTGCTCTCGATGAATGTTGTCCGGCCCGGTACGTTCGTGTTCACTGCGACCGACGGTGGTTACGCGAAGCGGACCGCTGTCGACGAGTACCGCGTCCAGGGTCGTGGTGGTCTGGGTATCAAGGCCGCCAAGATCGTGGAGGACCGCGGTTCGCTCGTCGGGGCGCTGGTGGTGGAGGAGACGGACGAGATCCTCGCCATCACGCTCGGAGGTGGTGTGATTCGTACGCGAGTCAATGAAGTCAGGGAGACGGGCCGTGACACCATGGGCGTCCAACTGATCAATCTGGGCAAGCGCGATGCCGTCGTCGGTATCGCGCGCAACGCCGAGGCCGGTCGTGAGGCCGAAGAGGTCGACGGGACCGACGAAGCCGAAGGCAACACGGTCGAGGCCCATGCCGAGAGCGTGGTTGAGGGCACTGTCGAGGGCACGGAGCCCTCGGCCGGGGAGCACGAGGAGTAGAGCGTGAGTGGAGCCACGGGCGCCGGTTCGGCCTCTTCCGGAGCTGGAGCGAGCGGTGCCCGTGGCCCTGCCACGGACTCCCAAGGGGGAACTGTGACGGACACTCGGGGACCTCAGCCCCAGTACGAGGGGTACGCGACCGGGCCGTTGCCCGGTGAGCGTGAGCCCGCACCGGGCCAGGCGGGGCCCTATCACCCGCCGCAGGCGTACCCGTCCCCCGCGGGCGGTACGCAGGGTGGCGGCACACAGGGCGGTGCGCAGGGCGTGGGCGGCGTACAGGCGACGCGTCGGCCCCGGACCGGGGCGCGGACCACTCCGCGTACCCGTAAGGCCCGCCTGCGGGTGGCCAAGGCCGATCCGTGGTCGGTGATGAAGGTCAGCTTCCTGCTGTCCATCGCACTGGGGATCTGCACGGTGGTCGCTGCGGCGGTCCTGTGGATGGTGATGGACGCCATGGGCGTCTTCTCCACCGTGGGCGGCACGATCAGTGAGGCCACCGGCTCGAACGAGAGCAACGGCTTCGATCTGCAGTCGTTCCTGTCGCTGCCGCGCGTCCTCATCTTCACCTCGGTCATCGCGGTGATCGATGTGGTGCTGGCCACTGCGCTGGCGACGCTGGGTGCCTTCATCTACAACTTGTCGGCCGGCTTCGTGGGTGGCGTGGAGCTCACTCTGGCCGAGGACGAGTAGGGCACCGGGTATCGATTTTGGGACTGGCCCCGACGTGCGCTAATCTTCAGAAGTCAGCGCACAGCGCGGCGGGGCTATAGCTCAGTTGGTTAGAGCGCATCCCTGATAAGGATGAGGCCACAGGTTCAAATCCTGTTAGCCCCACAAGCAAGAAGGCCCCCGGTCCACACGGACCGGGGGCCTTCTGCGTTGCGGTTGCCGGCCGGATCGGATGTCTTCCGGATCCGGTCTCCCGTGGAGGGCCGCGGTTCCCGGATCCGGCCTCCCGGGGGTGTGTCCTGCCGGGCTCCTGCGGCAGTGGGGCCCTGGGCGTGACTCCTGGGTGACGCCTGGCGGGTCGTTGCTGCCCGCGGTTCCTCGGCTCCGGGATTGCTCGGGGAGTGCCTGTCCTGGGTGTGTACGTGCGGACGGGCGCCGCTCAGGGGCGCGCGCACGGGAAAGGCCCCCGTCCGGTGTGAACCGGACCAGGGGCCCTGTGTGTCGTCCGAGGCGCTCTCAGGGCGGTAGCGGGGACGAGTCCCCGGCAGGTGTGCCGCCGTGGGTGGAGCGGGTGCTGTTCGTCGCGTGCGCGGCGTCCGTGGTGTCTGCGGACAGCTGGCGGGTGGCCGGTGAGGAACCGTGGGCCTCGGCGCGGATGCGCTGCTTCATCGTGGGTGGCAGCGCCCTGTCACGCGGAAGGGTCCATCGCACCGACGGGGTGGTCGCGGTTGCCGCGGTCGCACCCGTGTGCTCCTGGGTCGTGGTCGTGGGCTCCGCGGCCGTGGCCTGCGCGGCCGTGGCCTGCGCCGTGGCGAGGCCCAGCGAGGCGAGGAGTGCGAAGAAGGCGGTGATGAAGGCGGTCCAGATGCTCTTGACCCTGAAGGTGCTCATGGCCCCTCGCTTTCAGGTGGTCCGGTTTGCTTACCTTTCTGATGATGTGGATGTGGCTGCCGAATTCCTGGACCGACGCCCCCGCTGCGCCGATCTTCTGATGAACACCACTCTTATGGTTCAACCGGTCCGGAAAAGCGTCTTCCGGGGGTGGTGAGCGGTCCGGAAGATGCCCGGACGAGTGCCGGGAGCGGTGCGGCGGTTGGGTTCCAGGGAGGTCACCGATCGGTATCGGCCGGTGTGTATAGTCGGGCGGCAGAAGTCCCTTACGTCAAGGAAAGACGAGGTCGCGCGGTGAAGAAGCTTCTCCTGGTCGCACTGGCTGCCATCGGCGGGCTCCTCGTGTACCGCCAGATCCAGGCGGATCGCGCCGAGCAGGATCTGTGGACGGAGGCGACCGACTCCGTGCCCGCAGGTTCGGGTGTGTGAGACGGAACAGCCTGCTGTGAGCCCCGGTCGCTGAGCGACCGGGGCTCCTTGCTGTCCGGGGCCGCTGTTGCGGGACCGTGACACCTGTGCCCTTGAGTTCACCTACGCAAATCAATAGGTTGCGAGAGCAAAGCAGCCGGGGTTTCAGGTGGATTTCAGGTCGAGGGGGGCTTCCATGGGGGCACGGACAAGGGCGGGAACCCGTAGCCGTACGGCAACGGCGGGGGCATTGGCCGGGGTGCTGTTCGCACTCGTGGCGGGGGGAATGCCCGCTGCGGCTTCCGTACCCGCAGGGCCGGGTGCTCAGGACGGCTCGAGCAGCCTGGTGATGGTGCTCGACTCCTCCGGCTCCATGGGGGACGACGACGGCACGGGCAGGACCCGGATGGAGAGTGCCCGTACGGCCGTGGGCACAGTGGTCGACGCGCTGCCCGACGGCTATCCGGCCGGCCTTCGCGTGTACGGCGCCGACCGGCCCCGCGGTTGCACCGACACCCGCCTCGTACGGCCGGTGCGGAAACTCGACAGGGCCGCCATGAAGAGCGCCGTGGCAGGTGTGCGGCCCAGAGGGGACACCCCCATCGGGCTTTCCCTGCAGAAGGCGGCGAAAGACCTGCCCGAGCCACGGAACGGTGCCGTCGGGACGCGCACGATCCTCCTGGTCTCCGACGGCGAGGACAACTGCGGAACGCCTCAGCCCTGCGAGGTCGCCGAGCAGCTCGGCAAGGAGGGCGTAGGGCTGCGGATCGACACCGTGGGCTTCCAGGTGAAGGGATCCGCCCGCAAGCAGCTCGAGTGCATCGCGGAGGCGGGCAACGGGCGCTACTACGACGCACCGGATGCGGAGGCGCTCGCCAGACAGCTGCAGCGGTCGGCGCAGCTCTCCGCCGACGGCTACCGGTTGAAGGGTGAGCGGGTCCGAGGAGCGACGGCTACGGACAAGGCCCCCGCGATCGCTCCCGGGCAGTACCTGGACACCATCGGACCGGGCGAGAAGCGGTACTACGCGGTCGACCTCGACGCGGTGTCCACCGCCGACTTCTCGGTGACCGCGGTTCCGCAGCCCGGTGCGGCCGTCGACAGCCTCGACGCCCTGAGCACCGGCCTCGCCCACGGCGCCGGTGACTCCCTCTGCGGTTCGCACACCGAGCACTTCTTCCAGAAGGAGGGAGCGACCCCGCTGACCTCGGCCGTCTCACGGATCCGTTCCGAGGGCGGCAGCCGCAGCTGCGACGAGGCGGGCCGCTACTGGCTGGTGGTCGAACGGCAGAGCAAGAAGGGTTCCGATTCCGCCCGTTGGCCCCTGGAGCTGCTGTACGGGGTCGAGACGCCCCTGGCCGACGGGGTCACCCCCGCCCAGTCCCGGCCGGAGTACGGGGACGGCGGGAAGGAGGCCGCACTGCCGTCGGGTGATCCGCGTGAGGTCCGTGGCGGAAGCGGGTTCAACGACGCCAGGGAGCTCGGCCGGGGGGTGTGGCGGGACCGGATCCTGCCCTCGCAGACCCTTTGGTACAAGGTTCCGGCCGACTGGGGCCAGCAGGTGCGCTACGACGTGGAGTTCGCGAACGAGCCGACCGTTAAGGGCGTCTCCTCCACGTACTCCTACGGCGGGACGCGGTTGTTCACTCCGGCCAGGTTCCCGGTCGCCGGCGGTGGTGAGTTCAGTTCGACAGCGATGTACAACGGGCGGCCCGCCGCGATCAGGATGGGGTCGGTCCCGGTCGCCTGGACCAACCGCTACGAGTCCCGGTCCGAGGTCCAGCCGGTGCACGCAGGGGGCGACTTCTACATCGCGGTGACCTTGGGGGCGAAGGTCGCGGAGATCGCCGAGAACCCCCGGATCGGCGTGGTGCTGCGCGTGGCGGTCCTCGGCGACGCGCTCGCGGGCCCCCAGCACGGAGCCCCCGTGTCGACCAGGAAGTCCGGCGACACGAAGGCGGACGATGACGGCAAATCGCCTGTGGCCGCAGACAGCAGTGGTTCGGGCGGGGCAGGATGGACCGGCATCGCGACCGCTGCAGGGGCGGGCGCCGTGGTCGCTCTGATCGCGGGGCTCGTGTGCGTACGCAGCCGTCGCAGGCCGGGCCGGCGGACGACAAGGGGAAGTGCGTGAACAGGCAGCGCAACAGGGGCCGGGTGATCCTGGCATCGCTCGCGGCTATGTGCGCCGTGGCGGTGCTGCCGGGACAGGCGCACGCGGCCGACGGTCCCGCGTCGTACGCCTTCGATCCCGCCGCGACAGCGGTCAAGGGTACGGAGACGAACGCCGACGCTGCGGAACTGAAGCCGGGGTCGGTCTACAGGAGTTCGATTCAGCGGGGCCAGAAGCTCTACTACCGCCTGGAACTCGACACGAGGACCAACGCGTACGTCTCCGCGGTGGTCGTGCCGAGGAAGGCCGGCAAGGTCGCCTACGGGGACGGCGTCACGGTCAGCATCAGGGACCTCGACGACACCCAGTGCAGTTCCGAGCAAGCGAACTTCGCGTCGGCGGAATTCCCGCGCCCGATCGCCGCGTACGCCCACCGGACCGTGGAGGACAGCGAGGCCACGTGCAGTGCGGCCGGCACCTACAACGTGCTGATCGAGCGGGAGAGCAAGGCGACGTCGGCCCCGGACGAGTGGGACCTGGAGCTGCGGTACGACACGGAGCCCGCACTGAAGGACGCCGGCTCGGTGCCGACCGAGGCGCCGGAGAACTGGTCGTCCGCCTCGCCCGCTCCGCCCGCCGGCAAGCAGAAGCGGGCCGGTGGCAGCAGCTACTACGACGCCACCAGTGTGAAGTCCGGCGAGTGGGTGGACAGCATCGCGCCCGGACAGACGCGCTTCTACCGTGTGCCGGTCGACTGGGGCCAGCGGATCTTCGCGTCGGCCTCGCTCAGCAACAACAACGCCTCGACCGAGTACCTGGGCAACGCCTTGGCGCTGTCGCTGGACAATCCGGCGCGCGGCCATGTCGACGACGCGACGCTGTCCTACTCCGGGGCGCCCGTCTCGGGCGCCCTGGACCCGTTGCCCGCGGTCGCCTACGAGAACCGCTACGCCTCGAGTTCGAAGGCCGCAGCCATGCGGTTCGCGGGCTGGTACTACCTGTCGGTGACGCTCACCCCGGAGGCCGCCAAGCACTACGGGGACACGGGTATCGGGCTGACGCTCAGGATCAATGTCCGTGACGAGGCAGGTCCGACGCCGTACAAGGGAGACGCGGGGATCTTCGGCGTCACCGATGACGACAAGGACATGGCCGAGACCGGGCAGAGTGCGCCGCAGGCCCGCGAGAGCGACACCATGAAGATGGTGGCCGCAGCGGGGATCGGCGCGGGTGCCGTGCTGGTGCTCGGGCTCGGGGTGTGGACGCTGGTGGCCAGGCGCCGTGCCGTTCCGGCCGCTGTGCCCCCGGGAGCGGGCGGGCAGTCGCCGTTCGGCGGACCGCCTCAGGCCTGGTAGGCCCGCGCCGGGGCCGGCCGGACCGTCAGGCCTGGGTCAGCGCCCAGATGCCCACCGCGAAACAGATCAGAGCGACGAGCAGAACCGGGACCGCCACCTTCGGGGGCGGTCCCGGCCGCGTTCGGGGAGCGGTCGGGGCATGCGGGGCGTTCCCGGGGACGGGGTGCCCGGCGGCCGGGGGGACAACTGCCGCGCCGGGGTGCGGAACCTGAGGGTGCTGGGCGGTGTATGCACGAGTAGGAAACGAATCGTGCTGCACCGCTGCCGTCGGGGCCTGGGCGAGGTCCGGTGCGGAAGCGGGGGAAGGGGAGGCCGCGTGCGCCGGGAACGGAGTGGGGGGCGTGTTCGGCTGTGCCTGTTGAGGGGGCGGGGCGAGGTGGAAGCTGCCCGTCTCCGACATCGAGGCGTGCGGCTGGGCGTAGGGCTGCTGTACGGGGGCCTGTTGTGCTGCCTGATGAGGCAGCTGCTGCCCGCCCGTCGGGGCCTGTGTGGGCGCCTGAAGGCCGTTTGCGCGGCCCTGAGGGCCGTTTACGGGCCCGTCGGGGCCGAATCCGCCCGGCAGGGGGCCGATCTGGTCGAAGACTTCCACTGGCTCGTTGTCATCGCCGGTCTCGGGCAGCATCTCGACCGCCGCCGCGAGGGCCTTGCGGGCACCCGTGGCGGTCCGGAAGCGGGCCTGGGGATCGGGCTGCAGCAGGCCGGCCAGGACCTGCCACAAGGGCTCGGGGATGCCCTGAGGTGCGCCTGGAGTGCCGTGTGCGGCGAAGTGCTCGATGAGCGCCTGGGCGTCGGGCTTCTGGCCCTGCAGCAGGTAGAGCGCGACCAGACCGACGGCGAACAGGTCCGCGGGGAAGTCGGGCTCTGCTCCCATCATCTGTTCCGGCGCGAAGTAACCAGGCGTGCCGACCACATAGTTGGTCTCGGTCAGGCGCGGCTCGCCCTTGCGCATGGAGATACCGAAGTCGGAGAGCCGCAGATGCGGCCGGCCGGTTCCGGTGGCCTCCATCAGGATGTTGGCCGGCTTGATGTCCCTGTGCACGACGCCCTCGGCATGCACCGTCGACAGCCCGGACAGCAACTGGTCGAGCAGGAGGCAGACGAAGCGCGGGGGCAGCGGGCCGTAGTCACCGATGACATGGGCCAGCGATCCGCCGCTGACCAGGTCCATGGTGAACAGGACCTTGTCGTCGTCGGCGGCCCAGCTCGCGGGCGCGAGGACATGGGGGTGCTCGATCCGCAGGGCCTGCTCACGGACGAAGCGCAGCAGCGTGTGCGCGTCGCTCTGCTGCAGGACCTTGGCCGCCACATACCTGCGGCGCCGGTGGTCCCAGGCGCGCCAGACGGCGCCGACCCCACCACGTCCGATCGGATCGATCAGTTCGTACCGACCAGCGAAGACCTCACCCATTGCGCTGCGCCCGCTCCCCGTTCCAGTTCCGGCTGTGTCCCGGGCCGTCGGGATCATGCCAGGGTCCCGACGGGCGGGACCCTGCTCCCTGGGCCTCAGGGTCTGTCTAGCTCTGGTGGCCTTCGTAGTGCGCGACCGCGTCGGCGGTGCGCCCTGCTCCGTACACCCTGAGGAACTCTGCCAGTTCGGGGTGGGTCGGGGCGAGGGAGTCCGCGGCATCGATGATGTCGCCGGCCGCGGCGACGGACCGCAGCAGCGACTGGATCTCGCGGACCACGCGGCGGACGGTGGGCGCCCCGCCGGTGGTCGTGGTCTGGCCGGTGTTGGTCAGGACGGAGCCGCCCTGCGACTTCTTGATCTCTTCCATCCGGTCGGTGGCCTCTCCCGCGCTGACACTGCCGTCGGCGACCTGACTGGCGAGTTCCTGAAGGGCCTGGACGCGCTGGACGACCGCGGGGTTGCCGATCTTGGCCCGCTGGCCGCTCATCAGCTGGGAGAGCATGGGTGCGGACAGTCCGAGCACCGCGGCGAGCCGGGCCTGGTTCAGGCCGAGATCATCGATCAGCCTGCGGAAGAGCGCCCCCAGCGGCTCTCCGTACCAGCTGCGCTGGAGCTCCCGGGCTCTAGCCGTTGCCTCTTGCTGCGCGGCGTCCATTGCGTCTCCCCTTCGCTGCGGCTTCGCTGCTGCGAACCTCGTCGTGCATCTTACGGAGAGCGGTTGCAGACCGGGAGTCCCAATCCTTTTGCAAGATTCAGGGGGTCACCCGGTACTCTGGTCTGCGGCGGACGTCGTGACACGCAAGTGTCCGGTGCTGTCCCCTTTCCGGGGCCTTAGCTCAGTTGGTAGAGCGCTGCCTTTGCAAGGCAGATGTCAGGAGTTCGAATCTCCTAGGCTCCACAGTCAAAATGCCCCCTGACCTGCGGTAACGCAGGGCCAGGGGGCATTTTCGTGCCATCGGTGGGGCCGCCGAAGCCCGAGGGGCGTTGCGCGCCCGGGCGGTTGCAGGCGGGGTGGTGGCTCCCACGGTGTGCGGGGAACCCCCTCGGACGCGTGGTCCGATCACTGTGATCTCCGGCTCAGTGCCGACTCGTGGCGCAGTACGAGAGGGGCGCCGGAGACCTCACGGTCTTCCGGCGCCCCTCTCGTACTGCGTACTGCACGTGTGCTCAGCGGCGGTCGTCGCGGTCCGTGCCGTCCGCTGTCTCCGAGCCGGCTTCGGCGTCGTCCTGCTTGGCCCGGACCTCCGGGTCGAGCACGGCCCCGCCACTGCCGTCGACCGAGGTCAGCGGGGTGCGGTCGTCGGGAACCTCGGTGGCGACCGGAGGCTCGACCAGCCAGTCGGGGTTGGCCTGCTTGTCCCACCACTTCCAGGCGGCGAAAGCGCCGCCCGCGAGGGCGCCCAGTACAAGGAGCCCCTTGGCCACCCGGCCGGCCTTGGCCCGTCGCTCGTGCTTCCTGATGAGCTTCTGGATCTCCTTGGCCGTCACCTGGCCGCGCAGCGCGGCGAGCGCGGCGGAGCTGCGGGCCGTGGCCTCCTCGGCGACGGGCTGGGCCGCGGCGACCGCCTGCTCGACCCGCGGAACGGTGTAGTCGGCTGCGCTGCGGGCCGCCTTGCGGGTCCGGACGGCCGCGCGGTGTGCGGCGTCGTCGACCTTGGGGGGCACGTGGGTCAGCGCCTGTTCGATACGTGGTGCCAGATACGCGTCGTACTGGACACGGGCCTGCGCGGCTGCCTTCGACACCTTGGGCGCGAGCAGTGCGCGAGCCTCCTGCGCGTAGTGCGCGGCCTGTTCCTTGGCCGTGTCGGCGTAGGGCGCCACCACTTCCGCGGCGTGCTGCGCGCTGTCCTTCGCCGAGTAGGTTGCGGCGCGCACGCTGTCGATGCGGGTCACGGGATCCTCCTCCTTGGTGGCGGGTAGGTACTCCGCCTATCCACCCATTTCGAAATCATGCCTGCTGGGGCCGTCCGCGCCATGCGGGACGGGCATCCGGGTCATGAGGGGCACTCTCGGTCAATGCGGTGCAAGGGGAGCGTGCCGATGACAATGCCACGGTTCGCGCCGGTGCGCGCCGCGTCGTCGCGCACTTGGCCGCATTAATCCCGCCGGAGATGTCCGATGGGTGCCCGGAACGCGGGCAACAAGGTGAGTGCGGCCGGTTACCGGGGCGGCGACCGGGCGGCGAAGGGGGTGCTCCGTGCGAGTATCGGTGGTCGTCAGCGAAGACTTACGGAAGGCAGATCGTGGCCGAGCAGCTTTACGCCACCTTGAAGACCAGCCAAGGCGACATCGAGATCCGGCTCCTGCCGAACCACGCGCCCAAGACGGTCAAGAACTTCGTCGAGCTCGCCACGGGCGAGCGCGAGTGGACGAACCCGTCGACCGGTCAGAAGTCGACGGACAGGCTGTACGACGGCACCGTCTTCCACCGTGTCATCAGCGGCTTCATGATTCAGGGCGGCGACCCGCTGGGCAACGGCACGGGTGGCCCGGGGTACGAGTTCGGCGACGAGTTCCACCCGGACCTCGGCTTCACCAAGCCCTACCTGCTGGCGATGGCCAACGCGGGCCCGGGCACCAACGGTTCGCAGTTCTTCCTGACGGTGTCGCCCACCGCGTGGCTGACCGGCAAGCACACCATCTTCGGTGAGGTCGCGGACGAGGCCGGCAAGAAGGTCGTGGACGCCATCGCGGCGGCTCCGACCAACCCGCGCACCGACCGTCCGCTGCAGGACGTGGTGATCGAGTCGGTCGTCATCGAGAACCGCTGACCAAGGCCGGCCGTCGGCCGCTGCCACGCGAAGGACCCGGAGTGGGAAACCTTGCGGGATCCCGTGGGGACCCGAGGGGCCCCTGGGGGGAACCAACCGCCCTGCTTGTCCGTACTGTTACATAACGGGCGAGCGGGGCGGTGGCATGTGCGCCGCCTCCACGGACGAGGACCGAAGGGGCCGTGACCGATGGAGCAGCAGCAGCCGCCAGAAGGCCAGGACCCGTCAGCGGCCACGGAGGGCCCGCTCAGGTGCTACCGGCACCCGGGCAGGGAGACGGGGATCCGCTGTGTACGGTGCGAGCGGCCGATCTGCACCGAGTGCATGATCAGCGCCTCGGTCGGCTTCCAGTGCCCCGAGTGCGTCCGTGAGGGCTCCGGTTCGGGGCACCACCCGGCTGCGAACCGGCCGCGCACCCTGGCGGGCGGCACCGTCGCGGAGGACCCGCGGCTGATCACCAAGATCCTGCTCGGGATCAATCTCGCGGTGTTCGTCGCCGTCTGGGTCACCGGCAGGTCCTGGCTGGTCGACGATCTCCTGCTGTTCGGCCGTGCCTATTCGGGCGATGCCGGGGCCGGTGTCGAGGGGGTCGCCGAGGGGCAGTGGTACCGCCTGGTGACGTCGATGTTCCTGCACCAGGAGGTGTGGCACATCGCCTTCAACATGATGGGCCTGTGGTGGCTCGGCGGGCCGCTGGAAGAGGCGCTGGGCCGTGCCCGGTACCTCGCGCTCTACCTGCTCTCCGGCCTTGCGGGCAGTGCGCTCACCTACTGGCTCTCCGATCCCGGGCAGGGTTCGCTCGGGGCTTCGGGCGCCATCTTCGGTCTGCTCGGTGCCACTGCCGTGCTGATGCGCCGGATGAACTACGACATGCGGCCGGTGATCGCGCTCCTCGTGGTGAACCTGATCTTCACCTTCAACCCATGGGGCGGCATCGCCTGGCAGGCGCACGTCGGCGGACTGGTCGCCGGCACCCTGATCGCGATCGCCATGGTGCACGCACCGCGCGAACACCGGAATCTCGTGCAGTACGGAGCCTGTGCACTGGTCCTGGTGGCGGTCGTCGGGATCGTCCTCGCCAGGACCGCAGCGATCATCTGAGCGGAATCAGGTGTTCAGGGGCTGAGCCAAGGGCTGAGTTGTCCACAGAGTGTGCCGGATCTTGTGCATGACGTGGGGAACAGGTGTGCCCCTTGTCGCTGAACTGGGTTTTTCCAGTCAGGACAAGGGGCGTACCCTCCCGCGATGCGAGAGTCTGCAGTCACACCGGCGTCAACTTCGACGGAAGTTATCCACAGATCGTCTGACCTTTTCCCCTGTCTGTGGATAACTCTGTGGGTAACTTCAGGGCAGGGCTACTTCCACTGGGTGGAGACGCCGAAGCCGCCGGCGATGAAGCCGAAGCCGACCACGATGTTCCAGTTGCCCAGGGCGTCGATCGGCAGGTCACCCTCGGTGACGTAGAACACCACGATCCAGGCCAGACCGATCAGGAAGAGCGCCAGCATGACCGGCGCCACCCAACTGCGGTTGGTCAGCTTTATGTTGGTTGCCTGCTTCGCCGGGGGAGGCGTGAAGTCGGCCTTCTTGCGGATACGTGACTTCGGCACGAGGGGCTCTCCTGTCGATGCGCTGCGTGACCGCGCAGGGATCTGTGGCTGGCGCCGGGGGCGCAAGGGGGAATGCTGCCTCCCCGGGGCGTCCGTTAGCGTAGTGCTTCCGTGGCGCCTAAGGAGATAAGGGTACGTTGAGCAATTCTGCCGACTCTCCTCAATCGCCGGTCCGGCGCATGTCCCGATGGCCGGTCCGGGCGCTCACCGCTGCCGTTTTCGCGCTGGCCGGACTGATCTTCGTCACCAGTGCAAACACGGCCAAGGGTACCGATATCCGCACGGACTCCTCCCTGCTGAAGCTCTCCGACCTCATCCAGCAGCGCAGCGAGCACAACGCCGAGCTGGACGAATCGACCGCGTCCGTGCGTGCGGACATCGACGCACTCGCCCAGCGTGACGACGGGAGCACCAGGGCGCAGGACGCGAAGCTCGCCGCCCTGGAGCGGGCCGCCGGCACCAAGAAGCTCACCGGCGCGGCCGTCGGCGTCACCCTGAACGACGCCCCGCCGGACGCCACGGCCAATCCCGGCTACCCCGAGCCGCAACCCAATGACCTGGTCATTCACCAGCAGGATCTGCAGGCCGTGGTCAACGCGCTCTGGGAGGGCGGGGCCCGCGGTATCCAGGTGATGGACCAGCGGCTGATCTCGACGAGCGCGGTCCGCTGCGTCGGCAACACGCTGATCCTTCAGGGCAGGGTCTACTCGCCGCCGTACAAGGTCACGGCCGTGGGCGACCAGGACAAGCTCAGGCAGGCGCTGAACGACTCCCCGGCGATCCAGAACTACCAGCTGTACGTGAAGGCGTACGGCCTGGGCTGGAAGGTCGACGAGTACGACAGGACGACCCTTCCCGGCTACTCGGGCACGATCGATCTCCACTACGCACAGCCTGTGGAGTGACCGCCCGCCCCGCCCGCCCCGAGTGCGTCCGGACGCGGCGCCGCACAGCCTGTGCCGGACAGTGAGCCGAAAGCTTTCCACAGCTGACCCCCGCCTGTGCCCGGGCCCTTTAGTCTGGTGCCGTACCGAATGGAGGCGACAGCATGTACGGCTGGATCTGGCGGCATCTGCCGGGCAACACATGGGTGCGGGGCTTCATCTCGCTCGTGCTCGTCCTGGCCGTTGTCTACGCGCTCTTCCAGTACGTCTTCCCCTGGGCGGAGCCTCTGCTCCCGTTCGGTGATGTGACGGTGGACGGCGACAGCACCGGCGGAGCGGGGACCGGTCAGTGAGCGCACGCATTCTCGTCGTCGACAACTACGACAGCTTTGTCTTCAACCTCGTCCAGTACCTCTACCAGCTCGGTGCCGAGTGCGAGGTCGTGCGCAACGACGAGGTGACCACGGGGCACGCCCAGGACGGCTTCGACGGCGTCCTGCTGTCTCCCGGTCCCGGCACGCCCGAACAGGCGGGCATCTGTATCGACATGGTGCATCACTGCGCGCGGAGCGGCGTTCCGGTCTTCGGCGTCTGCCTGGGGATGCAGTCGATGGCGGTCGCGTACGGCGGCGTGGTGGACCGTGCGCCTGAGCTGCTGCACGGCAAGACCTCCCCCGTGATCCACGAGGGCAAGGGAGTCTTCGCCGGGCTGCCGTCGCCCTTCACCGCGACGCGCTACCACTCGCTCGCCGCGGAGCCGGATACCGTTCCGCCCGAGCTCGAGGTCACGGCGCGCACCGCCGACGGCATCATCATGGGGCTGCGCCACCGCGAACTGGCGGTGGAAGGTGTGCAGTTCCACCCGGAGTCGGTGCTCACGGAACACGGTCACCTGATGCTCGCCAACTGGCTGGAGCAGTGCGGCGATGCGGGGGCGGTCGCGAGGTCGGCGGGGCTTGCCCCGGTGGTGGGCAAGGCCGCCGCGTGACCCCACTCCGCCCCGAACCCGATGCCGGGCAGGAAGGCCCGTACGCGCAGGGAGCGTACGAGGGCGACGGCATGTTCGAGGCGGCGGTGGACGGGCTTGCGGACCCGCTGAACGATCCGCTTCCGGGGCAGCACGCGTCGCCCTGGTTCCGGGCGGAGGGCGTGCCGGCGGGCGGTGCCGCCCGACCGGAGCCCCCGGTGGAGGCTCAGCAGGCGTCACAGCAGCCCCAGCAGCCCCCCAGGGAGTGGTACGACCCCGAGGGGTATCAACGGGACTGGTACGGGCAGCAGGGGCCGCAGGAACCGGCTCCTCAGCCGGTTCCCGCCCCTCGCGAGGCCGTGATCCCCGATCCTGGTCCGCCCGCACAGGCCGGCGCCTCCGCTCCCCCGGTTCCGAACGACGAGACCGTCGCCCTGCGGACAGCCGATACACGGCGGGCGGAGCGGACGCCCGAAGGCGATGAGCCGGTGGCCGGCGACGTGGCCGACCCTCCCGCGACCGGAGGGCGGGCCGAGCGCAGACGGGCGGCCAAGGGGCGCGGAAGACGGCGCGGAGAGCCCGTGCGCGAGGCGGGAGCGGGCACGGAGAAGCCGGCCGTCCCGATGTCGCGGCTGGAGGCCCGGCGCGCGGCCCGTGCCGCCAAGGACAGCCCGGCTGTCGTCGCCAGCAGGGTCGTCGGCGAAGTGTTCATCACCTTCGGTGTGCTGATGCTGCTGTTCGTCACGTATCAGCTGTGGTGGACCAACATCAGGGCCGACCAGATCGCCGGCCGGGAGACGAACAAGATCCAGGACGAATGGGCGAACGGCGAGCGCACACCGGGTGCGTTCGAGCCCGGCAAGGGCTTTGCCATCATGCACATCCCGAAGCTGGACGTGGTCGCTCCGATCGCCGAGGGCATCAGCAAGGACAAGGTGCTCGACCGGGGCATGGTCGGTCACTACGGCGAGGGCAAGCTGAAGACCGCGATGCCGTCGGCCAAGCAGGGGAACTTCGCGGTGGCGGGTCACCGCAACACCCATGGCGAACCGTTTCGCTACATCAACAAGCTGAAGCCGGGCGACCCGATCGTGGTCGAGACGCAGGACGCGTACTACACCTACGAGATGTTCAGCATCCTTCCCCAGACGTCTCCGTCCAACGTCTCGGTGATCGGCGAGGTGCCGCCGGGTTCCGGTTTCACCGGCCCGGGCAGGTACATCACGCTGACGACGTGTACGCCGGAATTCACGAGTACGTACCGAATGATCGTGTGGGGCAAGATGGTCGAGGAACGACCGCGCAGCAAGGGCAAGCCCGACGCGCTCGTCGGCTGAACATCATCACGACAGGGACGGGTGCGGTGGCAGCGAGGACCGAGCACGAAGAGCGCGCCGACGAGTCGGCGCCACCGGTGCGACGCAGCAGTACCCGCCATCCCGTCGCGGCGGCCGTCAGCGTCTTCGGTGAGCTGCTGATCACCGCCGGCCTGGTACTCGGGCTCTTCGTCGTCTACTCGCTGTGGTGGACCAACGTGCTCGCCGACCGCGAGGCCGACAAACAGGGCAACACCATCCGCGACCGCTGGGCAGGCGGACCGGGAGCCCTGGACACCGGGGACGGGATCGGCTTCCTCCACGTGCCCGCCATGAAGAACGGCGAGGTGCTGGTCAAGAAGGGAACCGACCCCAAGACCCTCAACAACGGCATCGCCGGCTACTACACGGACCCGGTGAAGTCGGCCCTGCCCGCGGACGAGCAGGGCAACTTCACGCTGGCCGCGCACCGGGACGGACACGGTGCCAAGTTCCACAACATAGACAAGGTGAAGAAGGGCGACGCGGTCGTCTTCGAGACCAAGGACACCTGGTACGTCTACAAGGTCTTCGCGGAGCTCCCCGAGACGTCGAAGTTCAACGTCGACGCGATCGCACCGGTCCCGAAGGGGGCGGGCGTGAAGAAGCCCGGCCGCTACATCACGCTGACCACGTGCACACCGGTCTACACGTCGAAGTACCGCTACATCGTGTGGGGCGAGCTGGTGCGGACCGAGAAGGTCGACCGGGACAGGACGAAGCCGGCGGAGCTGCGCTGAGGCGGCTGCCCTCCTTGGAGGGGGGCAGTTGCGAGGTGTCGGTACGAGCCGGGTCTGAACCCGCAACTTGCTGTTGCAGCATCGGGCCCTTCGGCATGTCCTGCGGCTGACGCAGATCTGCAGCGTCTTCGTGTCGACGAACTTCTGCATCTCACCGCTGCCCACCGACGGTACGGAGCGGCGCTCTTGCACCGGACGACCAGCCGATGGACGTAGGCGGTGAACCCCGTGACGTCCCCGCTGCTGCCGTGGATCCCGACGTCGCTACAGCCGTCCCGGCGGGTGGTCCGGTGAGGAGTGCACAGCAAAGGGCCCCGCTCACCTCGAGGTGAGCGGGGCCCTTTGCTGTGCCGTGTTCTGCGGGTCAGTCCGCCGCGCCGGACGGGCCGCCGAAGATGTTGCCGTCTCCGCCGCCGTTGCCCGGCAGGGTCTGTACGTTGACGGCGCTGTTCTTGGCGACCATCTGACCCACCCCGGGCTGGAAGCCGACGACCCTCGCCGCGTCATCGTTGGGGCCCTGCACGTTGCCCAGTTGCAGGCCGGCCTGGGCCAGGGCGGCCTTGGCGTCGGCGAGTGTCTTGCCCTGCAGGTCGGGGACCGCGACCTGTTCCGGCTGTGCGGGGCCCTTGGAGACCTTGAGGACGATCTGGACGTCCTTGGCCTGCTTGCTGTTCGCCTCCGGGGTCTGCTCGACGACAGTGCCCAGGGGCTCCTGGGAGTCGACGTCGGTCCTGGAGACGTTGGCGAAGCCCACGCCCTTCAGCTGTGCCTCGGCGTCCGTGAACTGCCTGCCGACCACGGAGGGCACGTTCTGCGTGGCCTCCTTGGCCACGGTGATCGTGACCTCGGACTCCTTCTCGGCCTTCGTGCCGCCTTCAGGGTCCTGCTTGGTCACCGTGCCCGCGGTCGCCTCGGACTCGACCGCCTTGACGGTCACCGTGAAGCCCTTGTCCTCCAGCTCCTTGCGGGCGGTCTCCTCGGTCTTCTCGACGACGCTGGGGACCTCGACCTTCGGAGCACCGGTGGAAACGACGACGGTGACGGTGCCGCCGACCTCCAGCGTGCCGCCCTCCGGGGACTGGCTGCAGATCTTGTCCTTCTCCTGGGTCTCGCAGGGTTCCTTCGCTCCGACCTTGAGGACGAGTTCGGAATTCTGCGCGAGTTTCTGCGCGTCCTCCAGCGTCGAGCCGACCATGTTCGGGACGTCGGCCTTGCCGCTGCCCCCGTCGGTGGAGCTGAAGACCTCACGGCCGATGAGGATCGCCCCGATGAGCACCAGGATGCCTGCGACGACCAGCAGGATCGTCGAGGTGTTGCTCTTCTTCTGGCGCCGGCGGTCAGGGCGGTCGTCGTAGCCGTAGCCGCCGTCGTCCGGGTTGACCGGAGGCAGCATGGACGTCTGGGCGCCGCCCGGGTCCGTCTGGCGCAGGGCAGTGGTGGGCTGGTCGTTGCCGTAGGCGTCGTAGCCGCCGTAGCCCGCCGCGCCCATCGCCGCCGTGGCCGCGACCGGCTGGCCGTCGAGGCAGGCCTCGATGTCGGCGCGCATCTCGTCGGCCGACTGGTAGCGGTAGTCGGGGTCCTTGGTGAGGGCCTTCAACACGATCGCGTCCATCTCGGGCGTGATCTCGGGGTCGAAGTTGCTCGGCGGCTGAGGCTCTTCCCGTACGTGCTGGTAGGCGACCGCGACGGGCGAGTCCCCGACGAACGGGGGCCGGACCGCCAGGAGTTCGTAGAGCAGGCAGCCGGTGGAGTACAGGTCGGAGCGTGCGTCGACCTGCTCGCCCTTGGCCTGTTCCGGGGAGAGGTACTGGGCGGTGCCGATGACCGCCGCGGTCTGCGTCATCGTCATGCCGGAGTCGCCCATGGCGCGGGCGATGCCGAAGTCCATGACCTTGACCTGGCCGGTACGCGTCAGCATGACGTTCGCCGGCTTGATGTCGCGGTGGACGATCTGGGCGCGGTGCGAGTACTCCAGGGCCTGGAGGATGCCGACCGTCATTTCGAGAGTGCGCTCGGGCAGCAGCTTGCGGCCGGAGTGCAGAAGTTCTCTGAGGGTCGACCCGTCGACGTACTCCATCACGATGTACGGGATGGAGACCCCGTCGACGTAGTCCTCGCCGGTGTCGTAGACAGCGACGATCGCGGGGTGGTTGAGCGAGGCGGCCGACTGGGCCTCACGGCGGAACCGGGCCTGGAAGGACGGGTCGCGGGCGAGATCCGCCCGCAGCGTCTTCACAGCGACGGTGCGGCCGAGCCGGGTGTCGTGCGCGAGGTAGACCTCGGCCATGCCACCACGGCCGAGCACCGAGCCCAGCTCGTACCGGCCGCCGAGGCGACGCGGCTCTTCCATAACTGATCCAGCCCTCTCCGTCAGTCCCGACCGCACCCGTGTGTGGTCCGGCGGTGCGCTGTTCGCGCATACGCTACCGGGCACTCCCGGCGTGATCAGCCCGCACCCGTCACCTGATATCCGACCGGTATCCCAATGTGCTGGTGTTGACGGATGTTGTGACCGGTCTCACTACTTTCCGTCCAGAACCGCCTGCATCACACTCTTGGCGATCGGTGCGGCCAGACCGCCGCCGGAGATGTCGTCCCGGTTGGCATTGCCGTCCTCGACGACCACGGCGACGGCAACGGGTGAGCCGCTGTCGGTCTTGGCGTACGAGATGAACCAGGCGTAGGGCTTCTCGCTGTTGTTGAGCCCGTGCTGGGCGGTTCCGGTCTTGCCACCGACTGTGACGCCGTCGATCTGCGCGTTGGTTCCCGTGCCGTTCTTGACCACGGTCTCCATCATCTGCTGCAGCTTCTGGGCGTTCTCACCCGAGAGGGGCTGGCTGAGCTGCTCCTTCTCGTGGGTGTAGACGGGGTCCAGATTGGGGGCCTGCCGCTGGGCGACCATGTACGGCTGCATGAGCTTGCCGTCATTGGCGATCGCGGACGCCACCATCGCCATCTGGAGCGGTGTGGTGCGGTTGGACGCCTGGCCGATGCCCGCCATGGCGTTCTGCGGCCGGTTGTCCTTCGGGTAGATGCTGGCGTCGGCGCGGACGGGAGTGAAGACTTCCTCGTTGAAGCCGAACTTGTCGGCCTGCTCGATCATCTTGTCGTTGCCGAGGTCGTCGCTCATCTTGCCGAAGACGGTGTTGCAGGACCAGCGCAGGGCCTCCCGGAGCGAGGCGTTCTTGCAGGGGATGTTCCCCTCGTTCTGCAGCAGGTTGGTCGACTGCGGGAGCCGCCAGGGCAGCGGGGAGTCCGTCTTCGCGTCGATGTCCGTGTAGAGGCCGTTCTCCAGTGCCGCTGCGGCCGTGACGACCTTGAACGTCGAGCCGGGCGGGTAGGTCTCCCGCAGCGCCCGGTTCAGCATCGGCTTGTCCTTGTCCTTCAGGAGCTTCTGCCGGGCGTCCGAGTCCTTGAGGCTGTTGCCCGCGAAGACCGAGGGGTCGTACGAGGGGGTGCTGGCCAGGGCAAGGATGGCGCCGGTCTGCGGGTCGAGCGCGGCGACGGCGCCCTTCCTGCTGCCGAGCCCTTCGAAGGCGGCCTTCTGGGCGGCGCCGTTCAGGGTGGTGACGATGTTCCCGCCGGTCTTCTTGTCGCCGGTGAACATCGAGAGCGTTCGGTCGAAGAACAGCTGGTCGTCGTTGCCGGTGAGGATGCCGTCCTCGAGGCTCTCCAGCTGGGAGGCGTCGAAGGCCTGCGAGGAATAACCGGTGACGGGCGCCCACATGGGGCCGTTCTTCCAGACGCGCTTGTACTTGAAGTCGCTTCCGGTGGTCTCGACGGAGCCGGTGACCGGCTCCCCGTCGACGATGATGTTGCCGCGCTCGTGGGCGTAGCGCTCGATCTGGACGCGGCGGTTGTGCTCGTTGGAGTTGAGCTCGTCGGCGCGGACGTACTGGAGGTAGTTGGTGCGGATCAGCAGGGCCAGGACGAGGATCCCGCAGAAGATCGCGATCCGGCGGAGGGGCTTGTTCACGGTCGGACCACCTGGGTCATCTCGGCGTCCGGGGATGGGGCGGGGGCCGGCGCCGGACGGCGTGCGGTGTCGCTGATTCTGATCAGGATGCCGATCAGGGCCCAGTTGGCGATGACGGACGAACCACCGGCCGCGAGGAACGGCATGGTCATACCGGTCAGCGGGATGAGACCCATGACACCGCCGGCGACGACGAAGACCTGGATCGCGAAGGAGCCGGAGAGGCCGATCGCCAGGAGCTTGCCGAAGGGGTCACGGGCGGCGAGCGCGGTGCGGACACCGCGTTCGACGATCAGACCGTAGACGAGCAGGACGGCCATCATTCCGGCGAGCCCGAGTTCCTCGCCGACGGTGGCGAGGATGAAGTCGGAGTTGGCGGCGAAGCCGATCAGGTCGGAGTTGCCCTGGCCGAGGCCGGTGCCGAGGGTTCCGCCGGAACCGAACGCCATCAGGGACAGGGCCATCTGCTCGCTGGCCGCCTCCTTGCCCCATCCCGCGAACGGGTCGAGCCAGGCGGTGACGCGGTCCTGGACGTGCGGCTCGAAGGTGGCCACACCGACGGCTCCTGCCGCGGACATCAGCAGACCGAAGACGATCCAGCTGGTGCGCTCGGTGGCGACGTACAGCATGACGACGAACATGCCGAAGAACAGCAGCGAGGAGCCGAGGTCGGTCTCGAAGACCAGGATGAGGATCGAGAAGGCCCAGACCATGAGGATCGGACCGAGGTCGCGGCCGCGCGGCAGGTAGAGCCCCATGAAGCGGCGGCTGGCCAGGGCCAGGGCGTCGCGCTTGACCATGAGGTAGCCGGCGAAGAACACCGCGATGATGATCTTGGCGAACTCTCCGGGCTGGATCGTTCCGACACCGGGGATCTTGATCCAGATCTTGGCGCCGTTCACCGCGGGGAAGAACATCGGAAGGATCAGCAGGAACAGCGCCACCAGCATGGAGATGTAGGTGTAGCGCTGCAGGATGCGGTGGTCCTTCAACGCGACCAGGACGACGACCAGGAGCGCGACGCCCACTGCCGAGAACAGCAGCTGCTTGGAGGCGGCGGCCACGAAGTTCTCGGTCTGCTGGAACCGCTCCGACTGGTCCAGCCGCCAGATGAGGGCCAGACCCAGACCGTTCAGCAGGGTCGCCAGTGGCAGCAGCAGCGGGTCCGCGTACGCGGCGAACCTGCGGACGGCGAGGTGCGCCACGCCGCCGAGCAGGGCGAGGCCGAGCCCGTAACCGAGCATGCCGGAGGGCAGCTCGCCGTTGAGGGCGAGGCCGACGTTGGCGTACGCGTACACCGAGATGAGAACGGCGAAGACAACCAGCGCCAGTTCGGTGTTGCGGCGGCTCGGCGCATCGATCGCGCCGATGGTGGTGGTGTTGGTGACAACGCTCATGGTGCTGAAGGCCCCCTACGGCTTTACTGCTTACCGCACTGCGGGACCAGCTTCTTCTCTTCCTCCGAGAGGCTGGGGCCGGGAGTGGGAGTCGCGGTCGTCTTGGTCCCCTTGGCGGAGGATGTCCTGGCGGCGGGGGCACCGGCGGTGCCGCCTGCCTCGCCCTGTCCCGTGGCGGCATTGCTGTCCGCCTCGGCTGCGCGGCGCTGCGCGTCCTTCTTGCAGGCGGAGGCCTGCGCTTCGAGCTCACTGACCTTCTTGCGGGCATCGGCGAGGTTGCCCTCGGCGATGGTCGCCTCGACCTGCTTGCGCTGGTAGGGCGGGAGGTACTTGAGTTCGATCTTGGTGCTCTCCTCGACCTCCGAGAGCGAGACCCAGGCGAGGTCCTGGCTGATGCCGCGGAACAGTGCGACGTTCTCGTCCTTGGCGCCCACGTAGAACTGGGTCTGGGTCCACCGGTAACCGCCGTACACGCCGCCGCCGATGACGGCCAGCGCGAGGACGATGTAGAAGGACCGCTTCAGCCACCTGCGGCCGCCGCGGGGCTTGACGAAGTCGTCGTCGCTGTAGGAGTTGAAGGCGCCGTCCGGACCGGAGCCGTAGCCCATGTCGTCACCGCTGCCGGGCGGGCCGAAGCCTCCGGAGGGCGGCGGGACGGGACGGCCGAGGCCGGCCGCGCGTCCTGCGGGCGTTTCCATGGCCCGGCTGTCGCCCTGCTGGGCGGCCTGGTTCTCGGCGACCGCCCCGACGATGACCGGGGTGTCGTTGAGCTGCCCGGCCAGGGTGTCGTTGCTGTCGACGTCCAGGACGTCGGCGACGATGCAGGTGATGTTGTCGGGGCCACCGCCGCGCAGGGCGAGCTGGATGAGCTCCTGAATGGTCTCCTGAGGGCCCTGGTAGCTGGCCAGGGTCTCTTCCATCGTCTGGTGAGAAACGACACCGGAGAGCCCGTCCGAGCAGATCAGGTAGCGGTCACCGGCGCGGACCTCACGGATGGAGAGGTCGGGCTCGACGTGGTCGCCGCTGCCCAGGGCCCGCATCAGCAAGGAGCGCTGCGGGTGGGTGGTTGCCTCTTCCTCGGTGATCCTGCCCTCGTCGACGAGACGCTGCACCCAGGTGTGGTCCTGGGTGATCTGCGTCAGGACGCCGTCGCGCAGCAGGTAGGCGCGGGAGTCGCCGACGTGGACGAGGCCGAGGCGCTGGCCGGTCCAGAGCAGGGCCGTGAGCGTGGTGCCCATGCCCTCCAGCTGGGGGTCCTCCTCGACCATGACACGCAGCTGGTCGTTGGCCCGCTGGACCGCCGTACCGAGCGAGGTGAGGATGTCGGAGCCAGGTACGTCGTCGTCGAGCTGGACGAGCGTGGAGATCACCTCTGAGCTGGCGACCTCACCGGCCGCCTGGCCGCCCATGCCGTCGGCGATGGCGAGAAGGCGGGGACCGGCGTAGCCGGAGTCCTCGTTCCCTTCCCGGATCATGCCCTTGTGCGATCCGGCGGCGAAGCGCAGCGACAAGCTCATGCGCACCTCGCCCGTCGGCTCGGGGTACAGCCGGTCTCGAGCCACACTGCCCACCCTCCGGTCGGGAGCCGGGCCGGGTCCGTTGTCAGGACCGCCGCGGCTCGCTCGCTCCGCTCGCTCATTGTCGTACTACTTCCGCAGCTCGATGACGGTCTTGCCGATGCGGATCGGCGCGCCCAGCGGAACAGGTGTCGGGGTGGTGAGCCGGGTCCGGTCGAGATAGGTGCCGTTGGTGGACCCAAGATCCTCGACGATCCACTGGCCGTCACGGTCCGGGTAGATCCTGGCATGCCTGCTGGACGCGTAGTCGTCGTCCAGCACGATCGTTGAGTCGTGCGCCCGGCCCAGGGTGATGGTCTGGCCCTGGAGGGCGACGGTGGTGCCGGTGAGCGTGCCTTCGGAGACGACCAGCTTGGTGGGTGCCCCGCGCCGCTGGCGACCGGGCTGCTGGCGCTGCTGAGGCGGCGCTGCCTGCTGTTGGCGAGCCTGTTGCGGGCGCGCGTCGGCTGCAGTGCGGCGTGAGCCGCGCTGCGTGACGCGCGTTCCGAACAGGTCGCTGCGAATGACCTGCACGGCCACGATTACGAATAGCCACAGAACAGCTAGGAAACCTAGCCGCATGACCGTCAGGGTCAGCTCTGACATTGCCCCCGCTTCACCCTTCGGCTTGCCGGTAAACGATGGTGGTGCTGCCCACGACGATCCGCGAGCCGTCGCGGAGCGTAGCGCGGGTGGTGTGCTGCCCGTCTACCACGATGCCGTTGGTAGACCCGAGATCCTGGATCGTCGAGGGCGTTCCGGTCCGGATCTCACAGTGCCGGCGCGATACGCCGGGGTCGTCGATCCGCACGTCGGCGTCGGTGCTTCGTCCCATCACCAACGTCGGGCGGGAGATCTGATGGCGGTTGCCGTTGATCTCGATCCAGCGCCGCACCTGCGCGTCGGGCGCGGGCCCGGACGCGGCCGGCGGGCGCCAGTCGCTGGAAGGGCCTCCCGGGCGCCCGGAACCCGGCGGCGGGGCCGCGGGCATGGGCGGGGGGGAGGTCGGGGGGTAGCCGTAGCCGCCCGGCGCCTGTGGGGCCGCGGGACGGTTCGGCTGGGCGTGGGGTGCGGGCCCGCCGTGCTGGCCCTGCTGTGACGAACTCGACGCCAGGGTCCGGCTGCGTACCCGGTAGAGCCCCGTGTCGAGGTCGTCCGCCTTCTCCAGATGGACCTTGATGGGTCCCATGAAGGTGTACCGCTGCTGCTTGGCGTAGTCCCTGACCAGGCCGGACAGCTCGTCGCCGAGCTGACCCGAGTACGGGCTGAGCCGCTCGTAGTCGGGGGTGCTGAGCTCGACGATGAAGTCGTTGGGCACGACCGTCCGCTCGCGGTTCCAGATCTGTGCGTTGTTGTCGCACTCGCGCTGGAGGGCTCCCGCGATCTCGACCGGCTGCACCTCGGACTTGAAGACCTTGGCGAAGGTGCCATTGACCAGACCTTCGAGACGCTGCTCGAAACGCTTCATGACTCCCATGGGGCACCTCCTCCGGTGTCGTCGTCCCTGTACTGCTTACTGATCGTATCCACGCGTCGGGAAATCGGCTGGTTCCCCTTGTCTGCACAGTGGATGAGTGTCACCTCTCACACGGATCGTAGAGGTGGCCTCCTGACAGTGTCCCGCACTCCGGGTGCACTCAGGAGGAGTGGGGGCGTCGGCCCCGCGTTCCCGGTTCCCTCCGTGCGTTCGGTGAAACAACGGATGTGAATCCACCCTGTCCACCGTGCTAATCTTCCGGATGTCGCCAGGCGCTCGCACCACTCGGTGGGAGAGTCTGAAAACACCACTCATGCGCGAGTGGCGGAACGGCAGACGCGCTGGCTTCAGGTGCCAGTGTCCTTAGGGACGTGGGGGTTCAAATCCCCCCTCGCGCACAACGGGCAGTTGCTTGCAGCTGCCGGGTTGGTTCGACAGAACCCCCGCTCAGGAGAGATCCGGAGCGGGGGTTCTTCGTTGTGCGGAGCCACTGGTTTGTTCGGAGACCGTGTGGTGCGGATCCATCGGGCGGTCGTGGATCCACCTGCCGGTGGCGGATCCTTCTGCCGGTGGTGGATCCATCGGGCGGTTGCGGATCCTTCTGCCCGGCTAGCGTGATCCGCGTGAAATCCACCCTCGTCGGCTCGGTCCTGCTGTGGGCGGCACTCAACGTTCCGGCCGTCGCCCTCGTCCCCGGATCCGGACTCGACGGGAGCCGGCGGTGGGAGACCCTCTTCGGCGCCGTCGCCATCGGCATCGCTGTCGCGGTGCGGCGTACGTGGCCGCTGGTGTCCCTGGCCCTGTGTGCGGGGCTGTGGTGGACTCTCGCGCTGCTGCTCGACGATGTCGACTCCGTCGCAGTCATGGCCTGTCTTCCGGCCGTCTGTGTCATGAGTTACGCCGTGGGACGGCTGCAGGTGGACCGGCGGGCGGCGCTGCGGGTGCTGGGTCCGGTGAGTGTCGCGGCGGTGGTTGGCGGTGTCCGGTCGGGGCTGACGGTGCCCATGTGGGCGGTGCTGGCGTCCGGGCTGATCTTCGCCGGGCTGCTCCCCTGGCTGCTGGGCCGGTACACGCGCCAGAGATACGAGCTTCAGGTGGCCGGCTGGGAGCATGCGAGGCAACTGGAGCTCCAGCAGCGCAGCAGAGTCCAGCAGGCGCGGCTGCGGGAGCGGGCACGTATCGCGGAGGACATGCACGATTCCCTGGGGCACGAGCTGAATCTGATCGCTCTGCGGGCCGGGGCTCTGCAGATCGCTCCGGACCTGGGGGACCACCATCGGGAGACGGCCGCGGGACTTCGCGCGGGTGCGGCCGAGGCGATGGAGCGGCTGCGGGACATCATCGGAGTCCTGCGCGAGGACGGTGCGCCGCCGCCGTTGGAGGCTTCGCATGCCGGTGTGGGGGTGCTGGTGGACCGGGCGCGTGCCTCCGGCGCGGGGGTGGAGCTCCAATGCACCGGAGAGGCCGGTGACCTGCCGGGCATGACGGACAAGGCTGTGTACCGGGTGGTGCAGGAGTCGTTGACCAATGTGATGAAGCACGCTCCCGGGGCGGCGGTGACCGTGCGACTGGATCACAATCAGCTCGACGTCACCGTTGCCGTACGGAACAGCCCGCCGGTCCGGGACCCGCTGGAGAACCGCGCGCAGGGCGGTCGCGGGCTGATAGGGCTGCAGGAGCGGACCCGGCTGGCGGGCGGTGAATTCCGGGCGGGCGTGCTGCCTGACGGTGGGTTCGAGGTGTTCGCGCGGCTCCCGCGCGTACCGGGCCGGGCAGGTGCCGGGGCCGGTACGGACGGGGCGGCGGTCGGCGTCCCGGAGGCAATTCCGGCCGGGGCGCCGCTTGCTGGAGCTTCGCCGGTCGGTTCGGGGCAAGGACCAGCCTTCGGTGGACTCCTACGTGCCACGGCGGGCCTGCGGCGGCGATTCGTCGTCGCGGTCGGCCTTCCGCTCGGTCTGTTCGCCTGCCTCGCCGTCGTGATGCTGGGCTATTACGCGTACGGGGCCGCAACATCGGTGCTTCCGCCGTCCGCGTATGCGCAATTGGAGATCGGTGCACCCGCGGACGCGGTCGGCCGGCTGCTTCCGTCCAGGGAAATGAGCGACGCCCCTTCCGAGCACCGGCCCGAGCCGCCCGGAGCCACCTGCAGTTATTACCGGGCCAGTGCCGATCTGTTCGTCACCGTCGACGTGTACCGCCTGTGCTTTGCCCACGACCGGCTGGTCGACAAGACCGAGCTGACGGCCGAATCACGCCTCCAGGCGGATCGCGGCTGACGTCGTGGGATGCCGAAGGTCGTTCCACGGCATGACGAAAGTGGGGGTGATGGCTTGCTTTCGCGGGATGTGGCCGTACCCGGCCGGAACCTACGTTCCAGATGACATGGAGACGCGGGAATCGGCGTACGGAGAGCGACACCGAGTATGTACAAAAACGTGGTTAAGCCGGAAGACATGGTCCGCTCGGCCAAGGCGGGTCCGGAGTACGGGGTCGGCGTGTACCGCGACATCACGGAATGGGCCGCCGGCACGCCTGGGTGGGTGCAGAGGCTGGGTGAATTGGTCACCGAGGGCGGAATTCTCGTGTTCGTCGTTCTCTTCCTGGTCCAGTGGTGGAGGGCTCGCACGCGCGACAACAGAGCGATGGCCCACGCTCTGCTCGCCCCGCTCGTTGTCGCCGTGGTCTACGTCGTCAGCGAGATCGTCAAAGTCTGGCTTCATGAGGAGCGCCCCTGCCGGGACATCCCCGGAGTCAGACCGATCGCCTCGTGCCCGGCGCCGGGCGACTGGTCCTTTCCCAGCAACCATGCCGTCATCGCTGCTGCGTCGGCCATGACTCTCTTGCTTACGTGGCGCCTGGTCGGTCTGCTGGTCCTGCCCCTGGCGGTGCTGGTCGCCCTGTCCCGCGTCTACGTGGGCGTTCACTATCTGCACGATGTGGCGGCCGGTCTGCTGCTTGGAGCGCTGGTTGCCCCACTGCTGGTCGGGGTTCTGGCGGCGCCCGGAAGCTGGGTAGTGGGCCGGTTGCGGGGGCAGAGGGGTCTGGTGCCCGTCCTGGGGCGCTGAGCGGCGTTCTGGCGGCGATGGAGGGCCGGTCAGATTCAGGCGTCGCCGTCGATCAGCCCGGTCTCGTAGGCGACGATCGCGGCCTGGACCCGGTTGCGTACGCCCAGCGCGGAGAAGACCGACCCCACGTAGCTCTTGACCGTGCCCTCCACGACGTGGAGCCGCTGCCCGATCTCCGCATTGGACAGCCCGCTGCCGAGCAGGACGAGCACCTGCCGTTCCCGCTCGGTCAGCGCGTCCACCCGCGCGCCCAGTGCGGTGCTGCGCGCGTTGGCCTGCGTGCCGGCGCCTCGGTTCAGTTCCGCGATGACGTGCTGTGCCACTTTCGCGGAGAGATGGGAGGCGCCGGCTGCCGCGGTGTGCACGCCCGCGAGCAACTCGCGTGGGTCCCCCGACTTGAGCATGAAGCCGCTGGCCCCACCGCTGAGAGCCCTGCTGACGTACTCGTCTTCGGAGAATGTGGTGAGGACGAGGACGGAAATTCCGGTGGAAGCGCGCTTGATTTCCTCAGTTGCCGTGAGTCCGTCCATGACCGGCATGCGGATGTCCATGAGGACGACGTCGGGGCGGTGTTCAAGGGCCAGCGCGACGGCTTCACGGCCGTCGGCAGCCTCGGCCACGACTTCGATCTCGGGATCTCCGGAGAGGATGGCGCGGATTCCGGCGCGGATCATCGCCTCGTCGTCGGCCAGAACGATTCGGATGGTGGGGATGGCTGTCTCCGCTTCCCGCTCGGTGATGAATAGGGGCCAGCGGATGACCGTAACGGGATGGCGGCTGGATGCGGCCGTTGTTTCACGTGAAACGTCGGATCCGCACCGTAGGGGAGTCGTACCGGACGTGTGCAGGCGCCCGTCCAGGAGCCGCGCGGAGAGGAAATCAGGGCCACGAAGCGCTGGTCTGCTCCGTGGCCCCGGCCGTGCTGCCCGGTTGCCCCGGATGTTTCCGGTCGCTCAGGCGGCGAGACGTGCCGCGAGGGCCTTGGCCTTCTCTGTGGCGTCGGTGAATGCCTGGGCGCGGGAGGCATCGGCGAGCGGAATGAGTTCCGCCATCTCGGGCTTCGAGTGTGCCAGCGTCAACTCCGGGACGATGAAATCGACTTCGACGCCGAACATGCCGGTCAGTACCTTCTCCAGGTAATTCTGGACGAACTCGAACTCCTCGCGAGGAGTGCCGGGGGCGTACGAACCGCCCCGACTGGCGACGACGGTGACAGGGGTGCCGGTGACCGGGCTGTCGGCGCCGACGTTGTGTCCGACGATGATCACCTGATCCAGCCACGCCTTCAGGGTGGACGGGATCGAGAAGTTGTACATCGGAGCGCCGATCAGCACGGCGTCCGCGCCTGCCAGTTCGGCGGCCAACTGGCCGCGCAGCGCGTCGTCGGCACCGGCGGAAACGGCCGTGGCATCCAGGTGGGGCAAGGGGTCGGCGGCGAGATCGCGGTACACCACCTGGCCGTCGGGGTGTTGCTCCCGCCAGGTCTCGACGAATACGGCAGCGATCGCGCGAGACGCGGAGCCCTGGGGGAATACAGCGGAGTCGAGGTGCAGGAGCGTGGCCATGGGGATCTCCACAGGGAGTCGGGTGGGCGGAGCTCGGTTCCGGAGTCACGGACGCGCCGTGAGGGGCCCGAGGGGAGCCCGTGTTTCGTACGTACCTATTGATAACATAGTCGCTTACTTTTCATAAGTCCCTCACGGTGACGCAGTACTCTGGAGCCATGGCAGATCACGACGCACAGGCCTGTCGGCGGGTGGATGTGGGCATCAGCCGCGTCTTCGAGCTGTTCGGGAAGCGGTGGACGGGCCCGATCGTCTCGGTGCTGATGCAGCAGCCGGTGCACTTCGCGGATCTGCGGCGGGCGATTCCGGGCATCAGTGAGCGCATGCTCTCGGACCGGCTCTCCGAGCTGGGGGCTGCGGGTCTCGTCGTGCGCGAGGTCGACGAGGGGCCCCCGCTGCGCGTCTCGTACCGCTTGACGGAGGCCGGTGCCGCGATGGGGCCGGCGCTCAAGGAGCTGGGGCAGTGGGCCGACACGTATCTGATCGATTCGGGCGGCTGCTGACCTGTCCGCCGGGAGGCCGGTGGTGCGCGTGATCACCTGGCGGGGTGGGCCGGTGGTGCGGGTGAACGTCTACTGCGGTGTGTCGCCGTCGCCGGTCGTGTTGTAGCGCAGCAGGTACTCCGCAAACTGCGCCAGATCATCCGCTGTCCACTCGGAGAGGCGCTCCCGGTAGGCCGCGCGGCGGCTTGCCTGGGTCGAGGCGAGTGCCTGAGTGCCCGTGGCGGTGGGGTGCAGCACCTGGATGCGGTGATCGTCCGGATCCGGATGGCGCTCGACCAGGCCGAGCTTCTCCAGGGCGGCAACCTGTCGGCTGACCGTCGACTTGTCCAGCATGTAGTGCGCCGCCAGGTCGGTTGCGCGGCAGCCGTGCCGGTGGTCGATGTGGGCAAGCAGTGTGTACGAGACCAGGGGCAGCTCCGGGTGGAGGCGTGCTGCGGCTGAGCGTGCACGGCGTGCGAAGGCGGTCAGTTCGCGCTGGATGACATCCAGCGACTCCTCGCGTTCCCGGGGGGCGCCTGCCACGGAGTCACCTTTCTCGAAATCTAGATGTATGCTACAACGAATTAGAGGTTGTAAAAGCCAACGACTGGAGGTTGCTCGAATGTCCGCAGGTCCGAGTGCGCCGTCCGGCTCCACTGCCGGTGCGCTGCGTCATGTACTCAGCCATCTCGTTACGCCGCTGCTGATGTGCGTCGGCATGGGGCTCGCTTACCTGGGTGCTTTTCACGCTCCGGAACCGCACGACCTGAGGGTGGACGTCGTCGGCTCGGGGGCGAGTGCCGACGTGCTCGCACAGACCTTGCAGGACAGGGGTGACGGTGCATTGAGTGTGCGTACGGTAGCCGACCGCGACACCGCGGTGAACCACCTGCGGACACAGCAGAGCTACGGTGCCTACCTGCCGGGGAGCAGCCCCGAACTGATTGTGGCCACCGCCTCGTCGGACACCAGCGCGACGGTGGTGCAGAAGGTCTTCACCGACGTCGCCGCCGAGCAGGGGGCGCCCCTCAAGGTGACGAACGCCGAGCCGACCGCGGACGGCGATCCGACCGGGCAGGGGATCTTCTTCCTGCTGGTGGCCGTCAGCATCGGGTCGTACGCCTCGGTCGCGGTGATCGGTGGCGCGGGCGCGGTGCTGGCGCTGCGGATCAGGGCGGCGCTCGCCGTCGGCGCCTCGCTCGTGGTGAGCGTGATCGGTGCGGTGTTCGCAGGGCCGTTGTTCGGCCTCGTGGACCACGGGCTCGGCGGGCTCTGGGCCATGGCGTGGCTCTACTCGGCGGGGATACTGCTGATCGGTGTCGGGCTGCACACCTTCCTCAAGCGGTGGACCACGCTCGGCGTGATGGTGCTCTTCGTCATGCTCAACTTCACCAGCTCGGGCGGCATCTTCCGGCCCGAGCTCCAGCCGGGATTCTTCGGCTCGCTCCATGCCTTCTGGAACGGTGCGGGCTTCGTCGAAGGTGTCCGCAGCCATGTGTACTTCGGCGGCCACTCACTGGGCGGCCATGTGCTGGTGCTCGCGCTGTGGTTCGTGGCGGGACTGGCCGTCGTGGGTGTGGCCGGTGCTGCCGAGGCGAAGGGGCGTCGGGCGGCTTCCGAGCTGTCCCGCGCCGAAGCCCTCGCCGCGTCGAGTGCGGGGGCCGAGGAGGAGATGGAGGAAGCGGTCGCGGTCTGAGCCGTTGGAGACCGCCCTGGAGTTGTCCACAGGCCGGTTCCCGGAGTTGTCCACAGGGGCAGACGGCCGTCGCGGGACAGCTGTACCGTCGTCCGCAGTTGATGTTGGACGAACGGGTCGACAAGGCGGGGGAGGCGGCGCTCCATGAGTGAAATCGATGCGACGGTGCCGGTACAGCGGGCGGCAGCGGCAGGTGCGCGCATTCCGGTCGTGCCCGGGTTTGCGCAGCGTGTGGCGACAGGTGCCTCGTCGGCGTCGGACGGGGAATCTCCGAAGGCTGCGGGCAAGGCGCTGCGGGCCACGGTTCCGCGGGCCTCGCACAGCTCCCTGGTCCTTCCGGCCGGCCGGCCGGACGCGGTGCAGGCGGTCGAGGAGTCGAACCGCGGCAGGGTGCCCGGCCTCACGCCGATCCGGGTGGGGCGGATGGCCGCCACACCGTTCGCCTTCATGCGCGGCTCGGCCGGGCTGATGGCCCACGACCTCATGGGTACACCGGTCACGGGTGTGGGCGCACAGCTCTGCGGCGACGCGCATGCGGCCAACTTCGGGCTGTACGGCGATGCCCGCGGCAGCCTCGTCATCGATCTGAACGACTTCGACGAGACCGTCTTCGGCCCGTGGGAGTGGGACCTCAAGCGGCTTGCCACCTCGCTGGTGCTCGCGGGCCGCGAAGCCGGTGCGGACGAGGACACCTGCCGTCAGGGCGCGTACGACACGGTGGGTGCCTACCGTCGCACCATGCGCCTGCTGGCCGCGCTGCCCGCACTCGACGCCTGGAACGCCATCGCGGACGAGGAGCTCGTCTCGCACACCGATGCCCGGGACCTGCTCGGGACGCTGGAGCGGGTCTCGGCGAAGGCCCGTAACAACACGAGTGCCCGCTTCGCCGCCAGGTCCACGGAGGACTCCGAGGACGGCGGACGGCGCTTCGTCGACGCGCCGCCGGTGCTGCGCCGGGTGCCGGACGCGGAGGCCGCCGCGGTCGCGGCGGGCCTGCACGATTACCTCGGCACGATTTCGGAGGACCGCGTTCCGCTGCTGGCCCGGTACGCGATCCACGATGTGGCGTTCCGGGTGGTGGGGACGGGCAGCGTGGGCACCCGGTCGTACGTGGTGCTGCTGCTGGATCACCGGGGTGAGCCGCTGGTCCTGCAGGTCAAGGAGGCCCGGCCCTCCGCGTTGGCGCCCTATCTCCCGCAGGCCGGCTTCGATGTGCCGGACGTGGTGCACGAGGGGCGCCGGGTGGTGCTCGGGCAGAAGCGGATGCAGGTCGTCAGCGACATATTGCTCGGTTGGACAGAGGTCGACGGCAGGCCCTTCCAGGTACGGCAGTTCAGGAATCGCAAGGGCAGCGTGGACCCGGCCGCTCTCGCCGCGGACCAGGTCGACGACTACGGACGGATGACGGGCGCGCTGCTGGCCAGGGCCCATGCGCACAGTGCCGATCCCCGTCTGCTCGCTGGCTACTGCGGGAAGAACGCAGAGCTGGACGAGGCGGTGGCCGATTTCGCGGTGACGTACGCGGACAGGACCGAGGCGGACCACGCCGAGCTCGTACGGGCCGTCGGGGCCGGGCGGATAGCCGCCGAGCTCGGCGTATGAGGGGCTTGCAGACGACCGCGGGTCCTCGGTGTGCGGGCCGTGGCCATACGCTGGACGGGTGACCGACGAAGCCGCCGGGGTGCCGACCACCCGGAACGACGAAGACCGGCAGAACCACGCCCGGCAGGACGAGCCGTATGCCGCGCCCGACACGTCGCAGGGCGGCCTGCAGGGTGATGCGTACGACGCACCGCAGGCCGATCAGCACGATGCCGGCACGGCTGACTCCGACGCGAGTAATTCCGGTGAGGCTGATTCCGGTGCGGCTGGTTCCAGCGCGGCCGGTGACGCGGCGGATGCAGCCGGTGCGCCCCGGCCCGAGGAGCGGCTTGCCAAAGCCGTCCGGGTGGCCGAGCAGGCGCTGATCGAGTTCGAGATCGCGGTGGAGACCTTCCGGGTGGAGGTCGAGAACTTCTCCCGGCTGCATCACCAGAAGCTCGGCCCGATGTACGCGCGCCTGGACGAGCTCGATGCGCAGATCGCGGAGGCGCGGGCCGCGAAGTCCGGTGATCCGGAGGATCTGCGCAAGGCTCAGGAGGCCCGGGCGATCGTCATGCCGATGCCGGGGGTCGACGAGCTGTTCCACGACTGGATGGACTCCGACGGTCTTTCACCCGAGGCCGCGGCCATGCTCACGGAGCAGCCGGTCCGGCCTCCGAAGCGGGTCAGGCCAAGCGAGGAGGCGCGCAAGCTCTATCGCGAGCTGGCCCGCAAGGCGCACCCGGATCTGGCACCGGACGAGAAGGAGCGGGCACGCCGCGATGAGTTCATCGCCCGCGTCAACGCTGCCTACGGCCGTGGAGATGTGGAGCTGCTGAAGGAGCTGGCCGGGGAATGGGCGGCGGGTCCGGTGGCACCTGAGCTCCGGCTCAGCGAGAGCGAGGAGCTCTACGCCCGTCTGGACTGGCTCAGCAGGCGTAAGGAACTGCTCACGGTTCTTGCCAGGGAGCTGGAGGACAGCGCGATCGGTTCGATGCTGCGGATGGCTCCGGACGATCCCGACCGGCTTCTCGAGGACATCGGCGAGAAGCTGCTGGGCGAGGTGTCCCAGCGTGAGGCCGAGCTGGCGGGCCTGGTGCAGTAGCGTTTCCGGTAACTCTGGCGCGTTTGTACGAGAGAAGGCATGACCCATGAATTTCGCCCCACTGCCCTCTGTGGATATCGCGGCAGTGCCGTCGGACGGCTTCGTGCTGGACGTCCGGGAGGACGACGAGTGGTCGGCCGGGCATGTCGAGGGTGCGCTGCACATTCCCATGAGTGACTTCGTGGCCCGGTTCGGTGAGCTGACCGAGGCGGCCGACGACGGGCGGCGCGTGCATGTGATGTGCCGGGTCGGCGGCCGGTCCGCACAGGTCACCCAGTACTTGGTGCAGCAGGGGATCGACGCGGTGAACATCGACGGCGGAATGCTCGCCTGGGACGGCGCGGGGCGGCCGATGGTCACCGACAACGGCACCGCGGCCTTCGTTCTCTGAGGCCCCTTCTCCGACGTTCCCTGAACGCTCTCCAGCTGTTTGTGAATGAGGACCGAGCGGCCGGTGGGCTGCTCGGTCCTCATTCACGTTCTGGCCTGACGGCTCTGGTTCAGCGGTTCGCGTTGCTGCGGTACAGCGGGCAGGTAGTTCAGTCGGCAGGCAGTTCAGCCGGTAAGAGGCTCAGCACGGCAGAGCCTCAGCGGTCGAAGTCGAGCTCGACCTTCGGGGTTAGCGGGTGCGACTGGCAGGCCAGCACGAACCCCGCCCCGGTCTCCTCCGGCTCCAGCGCGAAATTGCGGTCCATCCTCACTTCGCCCGAGACCAGGAAGGCCCGGCAGGTGCCGCACACTCCGCCCTTGCAGGCATAGGGGGCGTCCGAGCGGCTCCGCAGGACCGTCTCCAGGAGTGATTCGCCGTCCTGCACGGGCCAGCTGCCCGAGCGGCCGTCGAGGGTCGCCGTGAGCGTGCTGTCAGCCGGTGTGGTGGCCCGGGTGACGGACGGTGTCGCCGTTCCCTCGTCGGCGACGTGGAAGATCTCCTGGTGGATACGGGCCCGGTCGACGCCGAGCTCCCGCAGCGCACCTTCCGCGCCACGGACCAGGCCGAACGGACCGCACAGGAACCAGCCGTCCACGTCGGGCACCGAGAGGACCGCGGGCAGCAGCCCGGTGAGCCGCTCGCGGTCCAGCCGGCCGGAGGGGAGCCCGGCCGCCTGCTCCTCCCGGGACAGCGCCGTCACCAGGTGGAAGCGGTCCGGATAACGGTCCTTGAGGTCGGCCACCTCGTCCAGGAACATCGTCGACGCCGCCGTACGGTCACTGCGGATCAGGCAGAAGCGCGCAGCGGGTTCCCTGGCCAGCAGCGTCGCCGCGATCGACAGCACCGGTGTAATGCCGCTGCCGCCGACGATCGCCGCGAAGTTGCCGGGGCGCGGGTCGAGCACGAAGCGGCCCATCGGGGCCATCGCCTCCACCTGGTCCCCGACGGCCAGTTCCTTGAGCGCGTACGTGGAGAAGGCACCACCGTCGACCATGCGGATGCCCACCCGGAGCACCGGTTCGCCAGGCTCCTGGACGGCCGGTGCGCAGATCGAGTACGACCGGCGGATCTCCTCGCCGTCGGCGCTGTAGCGCACGTTGAGGTGCTGGCCGGGGCTGTGACGGAAGGTCTCGCGCAGCTCGGGCGGCACGGCGAAGGTGACAGCCACCGCATCGTCCGTGATCCGTTCGATGGCGCTGACCCGGAGCGGATGGAACATCTACAACTCCTTGAAGTGGTCGAACGGTTCGCGGCAGTCGACGCAGCGGCGCAGTGCCTTGCACGCGGTGGAGGAGAAGCGGCTCAGCAGTTCCGTATCGGTGGAACCGCAGTGCGGGCAGCGCACCGCGAGGGTCAGCGGCACCGGTCCGCCCGGCCCGCCTCCGGGTCGGGGTGGCGCGATGCCGAACTCGGCGAGCTTGCGCCGGCCCTCGTCGCTGATGTCGTCCGTCGACCAGGCCGGGGCGAGGACGGTCACCACGGAGACCTCGGCCACGCCGTGCTCGTGAAGCACTCGCTCGATATCGGCGGACATCGCCTCGATCGCCGGGCAGCCGGTATAGGTCGGAGTGAGCTGCACGGTGACGCTGTCCGGGCCGTCCATCCGCACGCCGCGGAGCACACCGAGCTCGTCCAGGGTGATGACCGGCAGCTCGGGGTCGGGCACGGAGCCCGCGAGCCGGTGGAGCTCCGCCTCCAGCAGGGTCTCGGTCACCATGACGCCCCCGGGTGGCTGCGGTGCAGGTGCTGCATCTCGGCGAGCATCCGCCCGAACGGCTCGGTGTGCAGACCTTGCCGGCCCGCTCCCGCCGTCCACGCTCCGGACTGCGGGCCGGACGGGAGCGTCAGCGTGGCCCGCTCGACCACGGAGGTGATGGCCGACAGCCAGCTGCTCTGCAGGGCCTCCCAGTCGGCATCGACTCCCTCGACGGGCTGGAACAGCTCACCGGTGAACCGCCACAGCGTGTCCAGGCCGCGCTGCATGCGCTCATGGCTCTCCGCCGTGCCGTCGCCGAGCCGCAGGACCCACTGCTCCGCGTGGTCGCGGTGGTAGGCGACCTCCTTGACGGCCTTCGCCGCGAGGTCCGCGAACTCGCCCCCGCCCGCGGCCAGCTGCTCGTAGAGCAGGTGCTGGTAGACGGAGAAGTAGAGCTGGCGGGCGATGGTGTGGGCGAAGTCGCCGTTCGGCTGCTCGACGAGCTGGAGGTTGCGGAAGGAGCGCTCCTCGCGGAGAAAGGCCAGCTCGTCCTCGTCGCCGACGAACGAGAGCAGCAGTCTGGCCTGCCCCAACAGGTCCAGGGCGATGTTGGCCAGGGCTACTTCCTCCTCCAGGACGGGGGCATGCCCCGCCCACTCCCCCAGCCGGTGCGAGAGCACCAGCGCGTCGTCGCCGAGGGCGAGAGCCGCGGTCACAGGTGCTTCACCCCTTCGGGGATCTCGTAGAACGTGGGGTGGCGGTAGGGCTTGTCCCCGGCGGGTTCGAAGAAAGAGTCCTTCTCGTCCGGCGAGGAAGCGGTGATCTCGGTCGAGGGAACTACCCAGATGGAGACGCCCTCCGAGCGGCGTGTGTACAGATCGCGTGCGTTGCGCAGGGCCATCTCCGCGTCCGGCGCGTGCAGGCTGCCTGCGTGGGTGTGGGAGAGCCCGCGGCGTGAGCGCACGAACACCTCCCACAGCGGCCAGTCGGTCGAGCTGCTCATGCTGTTGCCTCCCCGGGCTCTGCGCTTGCTCCGGATGCCCCGGGCTTTGCTGCGTGCTTGTCTGCGTATGCCGCTGCCGCGTCCCGGACCCAGGCGCCCTCTTCGTGGGCCGTGCGTCGCTGGGCGAGCCGTTCTTCGTTGCAGGGGCCGTTGCCCTTGAGGACCTCCTGGAACTCCGTCCAGTCGATCGCTCCGTAGTCGTGCTGTCCGAGCTCCTCGTTCCACCGGATGTCGGGGTCCGGGAGGGTGAGGCCCAACGCCTGTGCCTGCGGGACGCAGATGTCCACGAAGCGCCGGCGCAGCTCGTCGTTGGAGTGCCGCTTGATCTTCCAGGCCATCGACTGTTCCGAGTGCGCCGAGGCGTCATCGGGCGGGCCGAACATCATCAGTGAGGGCCACCACCAGCGGTTCACCGCGTCCTGGGCCATCTCGTGCTGGGCGGCGGTGCCCCGGCTGAGGGCGAGGAGCAGCTCGTACCCCTGGCGCTGGTGGAAGGACTCCTCCTTGCAGATCCGGACCATCGCCCGCGCATACGGGCCGTAGGAGCAGCGGCACAGCGGGACCTGGTTGGTGATTGCGGCGCCGTCGACCAGCCAGCCGATCGCACCGACGTCGGCCCAGGTCAGCGTCGGGTAGTTGAAGATCGACGAGTATCGCTGGCGGCCCGCATGGAGTTTGTCGAGCAGCTCCTCGCGGCTGGTGCCGAGCGTCTCGGCGGCGCTGTACAGGTACAGCCCGTGGCCGGCCTCGTCCTGCACCTTTGCCATCAGGATCGCCTTGCGGCGCAGCGAGGGTGCGCGGGTGATCCAGTTGGCCTCGGGCTGCATGCCGATGATTTCGGAGTGCGCGTGCTGGGCCATCTGGCGGACCAGTGAGGCCCTGTAGGCGTCCGGCATCCAGTCCCGCGGCTCGATCCGGTCGTCGGCTGCCACCGCGGCGTCGAATGCCGCGGCGCGCGCCGCGTCCGCCGTGCCTGCCGTCCCCTGCGTCGTCTGGTCCGCAGTCACTGCCGCCATCCCGCACTCCCTACCGACCGATCGTTCGGTTCATTGACTTCAATGGTGAGTCGGAGGCCCGTAGGGTGTCAACCCTGTGGATAACTGAGTGGTGATCGATGGCGATCGGGGCGGGATGGATTCGGACCACGGTGGGCACGCCGGAAGCGAGAAGAAGCTCGCCTGGCCGGAGGCGGTGGGTCATCCGGAAACCGGTCCGGACGGGGAGCCGTACGCCGCCGCCACGCACCCCGACAGCGGGGACGAAGACGCGGGTGCCGGATCGGCGGAGATACCCGGCACCGGGGCAGGCCGCCCGCCGAACACGGCGGTGGATGGCGCACCCGGTGCAGCCCCCGCACCCGGCACCGCGCCCGCCGTCGCACCCGGCGCGGATCCCGAGCCGGCACCCGGCACCGCCTTCGCAGTCGGTGCGGATCCGGGGCAGCCTCCCAGGCCGAGCGGCGGAATAGCCGCGCTCTCGCTTCCGTACCAGGTCACCGCAGCACTGGCACTGTCCGTCATCGGGCTCCTGGCCGTCGGACACCTGGCCATGGTGTTCCTGCACGTCGCACCGTCCAACACGCTGACGAAGCAGCACGGCGAGACGGTCGACGACTGGGTCTACCCGGAGTTCGAGCAGAACTGGAAGCTGTTCGCTCCCAATCCGCTCCAGCAGAACGTCGCCGTGCACGTACGGGCCGAGATCGCCGGCGCCGACGGCCGACGCACCACGCGCTGGATGAGCCTTTCCGGCGAGGACGGCGAGGCGATACGCGGAAACCCCCTCCCCAGTCACGTCCACCAGAACGAGCTCCGCCGTGCCTGGGACTTCTACGTGGGATCCCACGACAACGAGAACCGTCCCAACGGTCTGCGCGGCGAGCTCTCCGAGCGCTACATCCGCCGGATCGTGATGCTGCGCCTCATCGACGACAACTACGCAGGCACGGTCGAACGCATCCAGGTGCGGTCCGCCGTGCGTTCCGTCGGGGCGCCGCCGTGGAGCAACGAGAAGATCAGCACCAAGCCGAACTACCGGGTGCTCCCATGGTGGACAGTCACCTCGGACGATCTCCCCGAGTCGGACACAGCTGACCGGGCAGCACAGGGCGAGGAGGCGGAGAAGTGAGCGCACCCACCTCTCGGATCCGGAAGAACGCAGGGGATGCCGACCGTCTCGCCCGTGGCATCCAGCGGGTCACCGCTTCGCCCCTCGGCGCGTACCAGAGCGCCGTCGTCCGGATCGGTGTCTCCGCCACATATCTGCTGTTCCTGCTGCGTGAGCTGCCGCACCGCCAAGAGCTGTACGGCCCCGACGGCCCCTGGCGCTGGGACATGGCCCGGCAGCTCATCGACAGCAACGAAGCCTTCACCGTCCTCATGTGGTCCGACAGCGCGCTCTGGTTCGAGTCCGTGTACGCGCTCACGCTGCTGTCGGCCGCGCTCCTGATGATCGGGTGGCGCACCCGCGTCACGTCCGTCCTCTTCATGGTCGGGGTCCTCTCGCTGCAGAACCGCAGCATCTTCATGGGCGACGGCGGCGACAACGTCATCCACCTGATGGCCGTCTATCTGGTGCTGACGCGCTGTGCGCGCGTCTGGTCGCTGGATGCGCGCCGTGCGGCACGGAACGCCGCCCGGGCCGCGGAGGGCCGCACTCCGGTCCGGGACGTGGCGGGTCCGGTCCTCTGGGCCGCGGCCGGCCCCGTCCTGCTCGTGGCCTCGTTGATGGACGGTTTCGGCGGCACGTGGTGGCTGCAGTCGCTCCTGTGGGTGCTGTGGCTCGGGAACGCCGGCTGGTGGCTGGTGAACCGCTACGCACCCGACCGTGAGCTGCGCACGCTGCTCGACGTCGTGGCCAACCTCGCCCACAGCGCCGCCCTCGTCGTGATCATGGCCGAGGTCTGCCTGATCTACGCGACCGCCGGCTGGTACAAGATCCAGGGCTCGCGCTGGCAGGACGGCACCGCGCTCTACTACCCGCTCAAGCTCGACTACTTCACGCCGTGGCCAGAACTGTCGGGTCTTCTCGCGTCCAATGCCCTGGCCGTCATGGTGCTGACGTACGCCACGGTCATCGTGCAGGTCGCCTTCCCCTTCACCTTGTTCAACCGCCGGGTCAAGAACGTCCTGCTGGTGGTCATGATCGGTGAGCACGCCGGCATCGCCGTCCTGCTGGGCCTGCCGTTCTTCTCGATGGCGATGATCGCGGCGGACGCCGTCTTCCTGCCGACCGTCTTCCTGGTGTGGCTGGGAGCCAGGGTGACGCGCGGCCGGCAGCGGCTGTTCTCGCGCCCGGCGGGCACGCCCGTGCTGCCCGGGCAGCGGCAGCCGGGCGGTCAGGAGCAGGAGGCCCCGCAGCACGGCGGTGGCGGTGGCCATACGCTCGTCGGGTGAGCAGCGAGACCGGTAGTACACAAGAGCCCCAGGCGGACACGGCACCCGACCCGTCCGCCGAACCGATCCAGTACGACGACGGCTACGGCACGGAGATCGGCGTCGGCCCCCACCCGCAGCCCTGGCCCGAGGGGGAGCGGTACGACCCCGAGCTGCTCGCCCAGGGGGACAGGCGCAACGTGGGCGACTCCTACCGGTACTGGACGAGGGAGGCGATCGTCGCCGATCTCGATCTGCGGCGGCACGACTTTCATGTGGCGGTGGAGAACTGGGGGCACGATTTCAATATCGGCTCGGTGGTGCGCACCGCCAACGCCTTCCTCGCCAAGGAGATCCACATCGTGGGCCGGCGGCGCTGGAACCGTCGGGGGGCGATGGTCACCGACCGCTACCAGCACGTGAGGCACCACCCCGACACCGCGGACCTGACCGCCTGGGCGGCGGCCGAGGGGCTGCCGATCATCGGGATCGACAATCTTCCCGGGGCTGTGCCGCTGGAGCGTACGGAGTTGCCGCGACGGTGCGTGCTGTTGTTCGGGCAGGAAGGGCCCGGGCTGACGGAGGACGCGCGCAAGCACGCGTCGATGGTGTGCTCGATCGCGCAGTTCGGCTCGACGCGGTCGATCAACGCCGGTGCGGCAGCGGCCATCGCGATGCACGCGTGGGTGCAGCGGTACGCGGACATTCCGGACCCGCGGGTCCAGTAGCCGGTGGAGCGGGGCAGGTGTCGTGCTCTCCCCGCTCCACCGGACACCGGGAGCACCGGCCGTCCGACGCAGGCCGGCGACGGATCCCTATGCCTGGCGGCGGACCTCCACCACCCGGAAACGGTTGGAGACGAAGGCTCCGTCGCACAGGGCCGCGTTGGCCGCGGGGTTGCCGCCCGAACCGTGGAAGTCGGAGAACGCCGCGGTCTGGTTGACGTACACCCCGCCCGTCAGATTCAGCGAGAGCTGGGCGGATTCGTCGAGGCAGACGTCCTCCACCGCACGCTCCACGTCCGGGGACGTGGTGTACGCGCCGACCGTCATCGCGCCCTTCTCCCGAATGGTGCGGCGCAGGAGCTCCAGCGCGCCGGAGGTCGAGTCGACCGCGACCGCGAACGACACGGGGCCGAAGCACTCCGAGAGATAGGCCGCCCCCTCGTCGGGCTTGGTGCCGTCGAGCTTGACGATGACCGGCGTGCGGACCACCGCGTCGGGGAAGTCGGGATTGGCCACGGCGCGCGAGGCCAGGGCGACGTCACCCAGTGAAGCCGCCGCCTCCAGGCGGCCCTTGACGTCGGGATTCACGAGGGCGCCGAGCAGCCCGTTGGCCCGGGCGTCGTCACCGAGGAGCCCGTTGACGGCTTCAGCGATGTCCGTGACGACGTCCTCGTACGACTTGGCACCCGCGTCGGTCGTGATGCCGTCCCGTGGGATGAGCAGGTTCTGCGGGGTGGTGCACATCTGGCCGCTGTAGAGCGAGAGCGAGAAGGCCAGGTTGGCGAGCATGCCCCGGTAGTTGTCGGTGGAGTCGACGACGATCGTGTTGACGCCGGCCTTCTCCGTGTAGACCTGGGCCTGCCTGGCGTTGGCCTCCAGCCAGTCGCCGAATGCGGAGGAACCCGTGTAGTCGATGATCTTGATCTCGGGGCGTACCGCGAGGGTCTTGGCGATGCCCTCGCCGGGCCTCTCGGCCGCCAGCGCGATCAGATTCGGGTCGAAGCCCGCCTCGGACAGCACCTCGCGTGCCAGCTGGACGGTCAGCGCGAGCGGCAGGACCGCCCTGGGGTGCGGCTTCACCAGGACCGGGTTGCCGGTCGCCAGCGAGGCGAAGAGGCCCGGATAGCCGTTCCACGTGGGGAACGTGTTGCAGCCGATCAGCAGCGAGATGCCGCGGCCGGCGGCCGTGTACGACTTGTGCAGCTGGAGCGGGTCGCGCTTGCCCTGGGGCTTGGACCAGTCGGCGGTCAGGGGCGTGCGGATCTGCTCCGCGTACGCGTAGGCCACCGCTTCCAGGCCGCGGTCCTGAGCGTGCGGGCCGCCTGCCTGGAACGCCATCATGAAGGCCTGCCCGCTCGTGTGCATCACGGCGTGGGCGAGCTCGTGGGTGCGGGCGCTGATCCGGGCGAGGATCTCCAGGCAGACCAGGGCCCTGGTCTCCGGTCCGGCCGCGCGCCAGGCACCCGACCCGGCGGTCATCGCCGGGAGCAGGACGTCCGGATCGGCGTGGGGATACTCGACGCCGAGCTCCGGCCCGTAGGGCGAGACCTCCCCGCCGGTCCAGCCGTCGGTCCCGGGCTGGCCGAGATCGAGTTTGGTGTTCAGCACCGCGTCGAAAGCGGCCTTGCCCTCGGCCGCGCCCAGGCTGCCGGGGAGGCCGCCCTCTCCGTAGGCCTTCGGGTGCTCGGGGTGCGGGGACCAGTAGGCGCGCGTACGAATCGCGTCGAGGGCCTGGTCGAGCGTCGGGCGGTGGGTCTCGGACAGCTTCTCGGTGGAAAGCTCGGCGGCCATGACGGACCAACTCCTCGTCGAGCTGGGCAGGGATGTGCGGACGGAGTTAGAGTAACCGAACGATCGGTCGGGACAAGGGGCCCCAAGAAACCTGTGGACAACTCATGGGGGAGGATCGCGTTCATGACCACGGCCAAGCGGGACACGTACACCCCGGAGACACTCCTCACCGTTGCCGTCCGTGTCTTCAACGAGCGCGGTTACGACGGCACGTCCATGGAGCACCTCTCCAAGGCGGCGGGCATCTCCAAATCGTCGATCTACCACCATGTGACCGGCAAGGAAGAGCTGCTGCGGCGCGCGGTGAGCCGGGCGCTCGACGGGCTGTTCGGGATTCTCGAGGAGCCGGGCGCGACGCGCGGGCGGGCGATCGAGCGGGTCGAGTACGTGACACGCCGCACCGTCGAGGTGCTGATGGACGAATTGCCGTACGTCACGCTGCTGCTGCGCGTGCGCGGCAACACAGCGACCGAGCGCTTGGCCCTGGAGCGGCGGCGCGAGTTCGACCAGCGGGTGTCGGAGCTCCTCAAGGCCGCCGTGGCGGACGGTGACCTGCGTGCCGACGTGGACATACGCATGGCCACACGGCTGCTCTTCGGGATGGTGAACTCCCTGGTCGAGTGGTACCGCCCGCAACCGGGTGGCTCGGCCGAGCGGGAGCAGCTGGCCGACACCGTTGTCCAGCTGGCATTCGAGGGGATGCGGGCCAGCCGCTGAGCCTGCCTGATCCGGGCGGAGGACCCTAGGTGAGCTCCGCCGTGCGGTCCGGGCGGGGGCCCAGGTCGGTCTCCTCGAACACCAGCAGGGTGCGGGTGGAGAGCACCTCAGGTATGGACTGGATCCTGGTCAGGACCAGTTCGCGCAGCGCCCGGTTGTCCGGGGTGTGGACCAGGAGCAGGACATCGAAGTCGCCGCTGACCAGGGCGATGTGGGTGGCTCCCGGCAAGGCCTGGAGCTGTTCGCGCACGGTGCGCCAGGAGTTCTGGACGATCTTGAGCGTGATGTACGCGGAGGCGCCCTGCCCCGCCCGCTCGTGATTCACCCGTGCGCTGAAGCCGCGGATGACGCCGTCCTCGACGAGGCGGTTGATCCGTGCGTAGGCGTTGGCCCGCGACACGTGGACGCGTTCGGCGACAGCCCGTACGGATGCGCGGCCGTCCGTCTGCAGGATGCGGAGGATGTCGCGGTCGATGGCGTCCAGCGGCCGCGCGGGCGGAACCTGGCCGGCGCCCTCGCCCCTGTCGGCCATTTGTTCAGCTGCCATCTGCCCGTGCCTCCCTGTTGTGGACGACCTGTCTCTATCCCAGGCTGTGGAGAACCGTTTGTCCACAGGCTGACGGTGCCTGTAGCCAAAATGCGCCCACGACCGAACAATCGGTAGGTGAGGCACACCACACCGGTGCCCCGCCTATTCCTTGACATTCCTGAAGATTTCGAACACCCCTCGATGTATCTCGATGCCAGGAGGTGCTTGTCATGACGGTCCAAGAGCTGCCCGGCGCAGCCGCCTACAGGCCCACGCCGCCCCCGGCCTGGAAGCCGCTCACCGACCCCGCGCCGCTGCTCCCGGACCCCGAGCCGTACCGCGTGCTCGGTACGGACGCCGCGGCCGACGTGGACCCCGAGCTGCTGCTCCGGCTCTACGGGGAGCTGGTGCGAGGCCGCCGGTACAACACGCAGGCCACGGCTCTGACCAAGCAGGGCAGGCTCGCGGTGTATCCGTCGAGCACCGGTCAGGAGGCGTGCGAGATCGCGGCGGCGCTCGTGCTGGAGGAGCGTGACTGGCTGTTTCCCAGCTACCGGGACACGCTCGCCGCCGTGGCGCGCGGTCTCGACCCGGTGGAGGCGCTGACCCTGCTGCGGGGGGACCGGCACACCGGTTACGACCCGCGTGAGCACCGCATCGCCCCGCTGTGCACCCCGCTGGCCACCCAGTTGCCGCATGCCGTGGGTCTGGCCCACGCGGCGCGGCTCAAGGGCGACGACGTGGTGGCGCTCGCCATGGTCGGTGACGGCGGGACGAGCGAGGGCGATTTCCACGAGGCGCTCAATTTCGCGGCAGTCTGGCGGGCGCCGGTCGTCTTCCTCGTGCAGAACAACGGCTTTGCCATCTCCGTGCCGCTGGCCAAGCAGACGGCGGCGCCGTCCCTGGCGCACAAGGCCGTGGGGTACGGCATGCCGGGCCGCCTGGTCGACGGAAACGACGCGGCAGCCGTGCACCAGGTCCTCGGCGAGGCGGTGGCGCGGGCCAGGCGTGGTGGAGGGCCGACGCTGGTCGAGGCCGTCACGTACCGCATGGAAGCCCATACGAACGCCGACGACGCCACCCGGTACCGCGTGGACAGCGAGGTGGAGGCGTGGCGTGCGCACGATCCGATCCGGCTGCTGGAGCGGGAGCTGACCGGGCGCGGGCTGCTGGACGAGGACGGTATCGGGACGGTGCGGGAGGCGGCGGAACGCATGGCGGCGGGATTGCGCGAGCAGATGAACGCTGATCCGGTGCTCGATCCGATGGACCTGTTCGCCCATGTCTACGAGGAACAGACCGAGCAGTTGCGTGAGCAGGCGGCCCGTTTGAGGGTCGAGCTGGACGCCGAGCACGGCGAGAGCGGCGCGGAGGAAGGTCGATGACGACGGTGGCGACGATGGCCGGCGAGCGGGCGGGCACGGCCAAGCCGGCCACCATGGCGCAGGCGCTCGGCCGTGCGCTGCGTGACTCGATGGCCGAGGACCCGACCGTGCACGTGCTCGGTGAGGACGTCGGCACACTCGGCGGTGTCTTCCGAGTCACGGACGGTCTGGCGAAGGAGTTCGGCGACGACCGCTGTACGGATACGCCGCTGGCCGAGGCGGGAATCCTCGGCGCGGCGGTCGGTATGGCGATGTACGGGCTGCGGCCCGTCGTGGAGATGCAGTTCGACGCGTTCGCCTATCCGGCGTTCGAGCAGCTGATCAGCCATGTCGCGAAGATGAGGAACCGGACCCGGGGAGCCATGCCGCTGCCGATCACGGTCCGGGTGCCGTACGGCGGCGGGATCGGCGGGGTCGAGCACCACAGCGACTCCTCGGAGGCGTACTACATGGCGACGCCCGGTCTGCACGTCGTCATGCCGGCCACGGTCGAGGACGCGTACGGGCTGCTGAGGGAATCGATCGCCTCCGACGATCCGGTGGTCTTCCTGGAGCCGAAGCGGCTCTACTGGTCGAAGGCCGCGTGGTCGCCGGATGCGCCTGCCGCGGTCGAGCCGATCGGGCGGGCCGTCGTCCGCCGCTCCGGGCGCAGCGCGACCTTGATCACGTACGGGCCGTCGCTGCCGGTGTGCATGGAAGCCGCGGAGGCCGCCACGGCCGAGGGCTGGGACCTCGAGGTCGTGGACCTGCGTTCGCTGGTGCCGTTCGACGACGAGACCGTCGCAGCTTCGGTACGGCGTACGGGCCGTGCTGTGGTCGTCCACGAGTCCTCCGGTTTCGGCGGTCCGGGTGGAGAGATCGCAGCCCGGGTCACCGAGCGGTGCTTCCACCACCTGGAAGCGCCGGTGCTGAGGGTGGCCGGGTTCGACATCCCGTATCCGCCCCCCATGCAGGAGCGCCACCATCTGCCGGGCGTGGACCGGGTGCTCGACGCGGTGGCCCGTCTTCAGTGGGAGGCGGACAACTGATGCCGCAGGTGTTCGAGTTCAGGCTTCCCGACCTCGGTGAGGGGCTGACCGAGGCGGAGATCGTGCGCTGGCTGGTGGAGGTCGGCGATGTCGTCGCCATCGACCAGCCGGTCGTCGAGGTCGAGACGGCCAAGGCGATGGTGGAGGTGCCGTGCCCCTACGGGGGTGTCGTGACGGCGAGGTTCGGCGAGGAGGGTGCGGAACTTCCGGTCGGTGCGCCGCTGCTGACGGTGGCCGTCGGCTCGCAGGAGCCGGTGACGGGACAGGACCCGGCTTCCGGTTCCTCGTCCGGATCCCGTGGCGCGACGGAGACCGAGCCGGCGTCCGGCAACGATTCGGCGTCCGGCAATGTGCTCGTGGGCTACGGCACCGGCGCACCTGCCGCACGCCGCCGCCGGGTCCGGCCCGCGTCGTTCTCTGCCGCGGCCACGAGTACGGCCACAGCCACGGCTCCGGCTTCGGCTCCGGCCAAGGCTCCGGTTGAGCCTCCGGTTCCTGCCGCGGAGGAGGTGCGGGGGCCCGTGGCGGTCATCTCTCCTCTCGTTCGCAAGCTCGCGCGGCAGCACGGTCTCGATCTCCGGCTGGTGGCGGGTTCCGGGCGGGACGGGCTGATCCTGCGTACCGATGTCGAATCCGCGATCAAGGTTGCGGAGGAGGAGCAGGTTGCCGCTGAGGCTCCGGCGTCTCGTCCGGCGGCCGGTTCGGCGTCCCGTCAGGCGGGTGAGCGGATTGCGTTGCGCGGGGTCCGTGGTGCCGTCGCCGACAAGCTGGCGCGCAGTCGGCGCGAGATTCCCGATGCCACGTGCTGGGTCGACGCCGATGCCACCGAGTTGATGGCGGCGAGGGCCGCGATGAACAAGGCCGGTGGCTCCGCCGCGGCGCCCAAGGTGTCGGTGCTCGCCCTGCTGGCGCGCATCTGCACGGCGGCTCTGGCCCGGTTCCCCGAGCTCAACTCGACTGTGGACACCGAGGCCCGGGAGATCGTCCGGCTGTCCGAGGTCCATCTGGGTTTCGCTGCCCAGACCGAGCGGGGGCTCGTTGTTCCGGTCGTCCGGAACGCGCACTCCCGGAATGTGGAGTCGGTCGGCGCGGAGATCTCCCGGCTGACCGAGGTGGCGCGGACGGGGAAGCTGACCCCGGCGGATCTGACCGGCGGGACGTTCACTCTGAACAACTACGGGGTGTTCGGCGTGGACGGGTCGACACCGATCATCAACCACCCCGAGGCGGCCATGCTCGGGGTCGGCCGGATCGTGCCCAAGCCGTGGGTGCACCAGGGCGAGCTGGCGGTCCGCCAGGTCGTCCAGCTCTCGCTGACGTTCGACCACCGGGTCTGCGACGGCGGGACGGCCGGCGGATTCCTGCGGTACGTGGCCGACTGCGTGGAGCAGCCGGCGGTTCTGCTGCGCACGCTGTAACCGGACAGGGATCCCCCCACGGGATCGGTGGGGCCGGGTGGCACGCATACTCGGAGCATGACCGCGTATGACGCCATCGTTCTTGCCGGAGGGGCCGCCAAACGGCTCGGGGGAGCCGACAAGCCCGGGGTCCGGGTGGGCGGCCGGGCGCTGCTCGACCGGGTGCTCGGCGTCTGCGCCGACGCCGGGGCCACCGTAGTGGTGGGAGGGCGAAGGCCCACCGCGCGCCCGGTCACCTGGACGCGCGAAGTACCACCGGGCGGCGGGCCGTTGGCCGCGCTCGGTGCAGGGATGCGGCACACGTCCGCGGAGAGCGTTCTGGTGCTCTCCGCGGATCTGCCGTTCCTGGGGGAGACAACCGTCGGTTCGCTGCTGGCCGCTGCCGCGACGGGATCCCACGAAGGCGCCCTGTGCACCGACCCGGACGGGCGTGACCAGCCGCTCGTCGCGGTCTATCGCGCCGAGCCGCTGCGCCGCGAGCTGGCACTTCTCGCCACCGAGCACGGCAGTCTTGCCGGTCTGCCGCTGCGGCTGCTGACGGGCGAGCTGGACCTGGTCCGGGTCGAGGCCGGTCCTCTGGCCTCGTTCGACTGCGACACCTGGGAAGACATTGCTGCCGCCAGGGCGCGCATCAGGGAGCATGGGACCGTGCTGGATGAATGGATCAACGCAGTCAAGGACGAACTGGGCATCGAACTCGACGTCGACACCGGCGTTCTGCTCGACCTCGCCCGTGATGCCGCCCATGGTGTCGCCAGACCTGCCGCACCTCTGACCACCTTCCTGGTGGGGTACGCGGCGGCGAAGGCGAGCAGCGGCGCGAGCCCGGAGGCCGCGGCCGAAGCGGTGGCGGAGGCCGCCAGGAAGGCCACCGCGCTCGCCCTCCGATGGGAGGAAGAGGCGGGGAGCGGTAACGGGGCCGGCACGCCATGACGGCACTCGGAGGCGACGACGGGGGCCCCTTGCCCTCCGGACGTACGGACGACCGGTCCGGAACCCCGGCCCCCGACGCGGGCCGGGCTTCGTCGATGTCGGTGGGGGAAGTGTCGGTGGAGGAGGCGCGGGCCGCTGAAGAGGAGCGCGCCGTCGAGCAGGCCCTGGCTCTCGTGGGGCGGCAGCCACAGGCCGCGCACCCGACACCGGATCCGGCCCGCGCAGGGGGCCTGTCCTCCCCGCCGGAGCAGTCTTCGCCGTCGGACCCGGGCAAGGCGGAGTCCTCCGCCTCACAGCCCTCGGGAGACCAGCCTCCCAGCGACACACCCCCGGACTCCCCGAGTCTCCCCCGAGGCTCGGCAGCCACGCGCGTCTCCCCCTCCACGCAGGCCCGCCGGACCCGCGCCCACAGCACCCCCTGGGCCGAAGCCCGCGCTCTGGCCGAACGCCTGGGCCGCGCCGCACCCCTGGCCGCCCACCGTCTCCCCCTTGACCGGGCGCTCGGCCACGTCCTGGCCGAGGCGGTTGTGGCGCTCACCGATCTGCCGTCCTTCGACACGTCCGCAATGGATGGCTGGGCCGTTGCCGGACCGGGTCCGTGGACCGTACGCACGGGTGAAGGACTGCTCGCCGGACGCAGCACGCCGGCACTCCTCCCCGACGGTGAAGCGGTACGGATTGCCACCGGGGCCCGCATTCCGGTGGACGCCACCGCGGTCATCCGCAGCGAACACGCCCGCAGTGACGAGGCCAAGGGGCTGCTCCACGCGACGCGCGAGGTCGTCCCCGGACAGGACATCAGGCCCCGCGGTCAGGAGTGCCGCTCCGGCGACCAGCTCCTGCCCGTCGGCACCCTGGTCACCCCTCCCGTGCTGGGGCTGGCAGCCGCCGCGGGGTACGACGCCCTCGTTGCCGTACCCCGGCCCCGCGTGGACGTGTTCGTTCTCGGCGACGAGCTCCTCAACGCCGGGCTTCCGCACGACGGGCTGATCCGGGACGCACTGGGCCCCATGCTCGCGCCCTGGCTTCGCACCCTGGGAGCCGAGGTGACCGAGCCTCAACGCCTGGGCGACGACGCGCAGGCGCTCCGGCACGCCCTCGCCACCTCGGACGCCGATCTGATCCTCACCACCGGTGGCACCGCCGCCGGGCCGGTCGACCATGTCCACCCGGTCCTGGCCGAGACGGGGGCCGAGCTGCTGGTCGACGGGGTGGCCGTGCGCCCGGGGCACCCCATGCTCCTTGCCCGGCAGGCCGACGGCGGCCCCTATGTGGTGGGGCTGCCCGGCAACCCGCTCGCCGCCGTGTCCGGACTGCTCACCCTGGCCGAGCCCCTGCTCCGGGGGATCGCCGGACGAGCCGCTCAGGATCCGTACCGGGCGACAGTGCGGGGCGAGGTGCACGGGCATCCGCACGACACCCGGCTCGTCCCGGTGGTCCATCGTGCGGACAGCGCGGGCGGCACGGATCACGTCGTTCCCCTGCATTACAACGGACCTGCGATGTTGCGTGGGATCGCCGCTGCTGACGGACTGGCCGTTGTGCCGCCCGGCGGGGTACGGTCCGGCACCGAGGTGGAGATCCTCGATCTACCGTGGGCCTCGGCGACGCCGTGGACGGAAGGGTGTTTCACGTGAAACTTCCGGGCCAGGACGCGATGGCCAGGCGCGCGGACGAGCATGTCGTCCCCACTCGGGTGCTCCTGCCCCGACGGGTCGTCGACAGGCCGCTGCGCCAGGTCGCCAAACGGCTGGCGATGGCTCTGACGGTGCTGGCCACCACGGTCTTCATCGTCTGGATCGACCAGGACGGGTACCACGACAACGCCGACGGGAACGTCGATCTCCTCGACGCCGTCTACTACGCGACGGTGACACTGTCGACGACCGGATACGGCGATATCGTCCCGTACAGCGAGACGGCCCGGCTGGTCAATGTGCTGCTGGTGACGCCGTTGCGCGTGCTCTTCCTGATCATCCTGGTCGGCACCACCCTCGAGGTCCTGACGGAACGGACCCGGGAGGACTTCCGGCTGAACCGTTGGAGAACCAACTTGCGTGAACACACAGTTGTCGTCGGCTTCGGTACCAAGGGCCGTTCGGCAATCCAGACGCTCTGCGCCACGGGTCTCAAGAAGGACCAGATCGTCATCGTCGACCCGGCCGGCAAGGTGATCGAAGCGGCCAATGCCGAAGGCTTCGTCGGAGTGCTGGGCGATGCGACACGCAGCGATGTACTGCTGCGGGCAGAGGTCCAGAAAGCGCGTCAGATCATCATCGCCACCCAGCGCGACGACACGGCCGTACTGGTCGCGCTGACCGCGCGTCAGCTCAACCGGGGTGCGAAGATCGTCGCCGCCGTGCGCGAGGAGGAGAACGCGCCTCTGCTGCGCCAGTCCGGCGCCGACGCCGTGATCACCAGCGCGAGCGCGGCCGGCCGTCTGCTGGGACTCTCCGTGCTCAGCCCCAGTGCGGGCACGGTGATGGAGGACCTCATTCAGCAGGGCAGTGGTCTCGATCTCGTCGAACGGCCGGTGATAAAGGCCGAGGTGGGCAAGAGCGTCCGGGAGACCGAGGACCTCGTGGTGAGTGTGCTGCGCGGCCACAGGCTGCTCGGGTACGACGATCCGGCGGCCAGCCCCCTGCAGTTGACGGACCGGGTGATCACGATCGTGCGCGCCACCCCCCTTCATGTCCCGCCCATGAATCAACCGCCGCAGTCCAACCAGCGTTCCTAGGGCCTCTCCCCCGGGACCGTGCCGTGTGCGTGTGCCGCGTTCGCCGGGCGGAGCGGAGTAGCCTCGCGGCCATGCATGCGATCACGATCCCCGAACCCGGTGGCCCCGAGGCGCTCGTATGGGCCGAGGTCCCCGATCCCGTACCCGGCGAGGGAGAGGTCCTCGTCGAGGTCGTTTCCAGCGCCGTCAACCGGGCCGACGTCCTGCAGCGGCAGGGCTTCTACAACCCTCCGCCCGGTGCTTCTCCCTACCCCGGCCTGGAGTGCGCGGGCCGCGTAGCCGCCCTCGGGCCGGGTGTGACCGGTTGGTCGGTGGGTGACGAAGTGTGCGGGCTGCTGGCGGGCGGTGGCTACGCGGAGAAGGTCGCCGTGCCGACCGGGCAGCTGTTGCCCGTGCCCGAGGGCGTGGACCTGGTGACGGCCGCCGCGCTGCCCGAGGTGACGGCCACGGTCTGGTCCAACGTCTTCATGGTCGCCCATCTCCGCCCCGGCGAGACGCTGCTGGTCCACGGCGGGTCCAGTGGGATCGGCACGATGGCGATCCAGCTCGCGAAGGCCGTCGGCGCGCGCGTCGCGGTGACCGCGGGCGGGGCGGAGAAGCTGGCACGCTGTCAGGAACTCGGCGCCGACATCCTCATCGACTACCGCGAGCAGGATTTCGTCGAGGAGCTGCGCAAGGCGACGGACGGTACGGGTGCCGACGTCATCCTCGACATCGTCGGGGCCAAGTACCTGGACCGGAACGTGCGGGCCCTGGCCGTCAACGGCAGGCTGGCGATCATCGGCCTCCAGGGCGGCGTCAAGGGTGAACTGAACCTCGGCGCCCTGCTGAGCAAGCGCGCTGCCGTCACGGCCACCTCTCTGCGCGGCCGTCCGCTCGCGGAGAAGACCGCGATCGTCGCAGCCGTACGGGAACATGTCTGGCCGCTGATCGGCCAGGGTGTCGTCCGGCCGGTCGTGGACCGCACGGTGCCGATGGCGGACGCCGCGGAGGCCCACCGGGTGCTGGAGTCGAGCGCGCACATCGGCAAGGTTCTCCTGCTCGCACCGGGCGCCTGACACCGGCGTACGGCCTGGCAACGAGCACCTGGCACGGAACGCCGAACACCTGGCACGGAACGCCGAACACCGAGCACCTGGCACGGAACGCCGAACACCGAGGCGCCGCCCACGCGCAGGGGCCCGGCACACACCACGTGTGCCGGGCCCCTGCGCGTTATGCGCTCGGCGACCTGAGGTCGGGATGACGAAGGCAGGGCCTACAGATACGGGCCGGATCGGGCCGGGCCGTGCGGGTCCGTGCCGCCTTCCTCGTCCTCGTGGCCCACGCCCGGAGGCAGGGCGCGTCGCATCTGCTCCAGCTGCGCACGGGCCGCCATCTGCTGGGCGAACAGGGCCGTCTGGATGCCGTGGAACAGGCCCTCCAGCCAGCCCACCAACTGGGCCTGCGCAATCCTCAGCTCGGCCTCGGACGGGACCGACTCCTCGGTGAACGGCAGCGAGAGCCGTTCCAGCTCCTCCACCAGCTCCGGCGCGAGCCCGTCCTCGAGCTCCTTCACCGAACTCGCGTGGATCTCCTTGAGCCTGACCCGGCTCGCCTCGTCGAGAGGAGCCGCCCTGACCTCCTCAAGGAGCTGCTTGATCATGCTGCCGATGCGCATGACCTTCGCGGGCTGTTCGACCATCTCCGTCACCGGGACCTCGCGCGACTCGTCGTCACTGCCACCGCCGCCGATAGCCATTCCGTCCTGTCCCACCACAAGGACTTGAGGGTGCTCCTGCGACCGGTCATTCCTCGGCATCTCCATGCCGCCATTGTCTCGTATACCTGCTCCACATCACGGTGGTGCCCCCGGGAAGGGATGATCCACCCTTTCCGGGGGCACCGGAACAGCCGGTCAGCGGGCGTTCACCCCGCGCGGCGGGCCAGTTTCAGCCGCGACCCGGCGAACGCGGCGGCGAGCAGCCCGGCCAGGACGGGCACGACCAGGGCCAGCAGCCCGATGGTCTCCCACGGCAGCACGATCGGCGTGTACGCGGAGTCCATGGGCTCCTTGCGCATGGCCGCCATCGCCTCGCGCAGGTCGATCAGGCGCAGCGACACCGCGGGCACGATGCCGGCCACCGTGCCGAGCAGTACACCGGTGAGCGCTACCACCAGGCACTGGAAGCCGGAGAGGGAACGCCGTACGCCCGGGGGCGCGCCCACCGCGCTGAGCGTGGTGAGGTCGGCCTCCGCGTCGGCCTTGGCGAGGCCGGTCGTGATGGCGGCCGCGCCCAGGGTCACCACGCCCGCGAAGAGGGCGAGGATCAGCAGGATCACATCCTCGTCCCGGGATTCCGCCCCCTGCTCCGTCTGGAGGAAGGCGGCGTCCCCGGCCTGTGCGAACGCTGCCTGCAGCGCCTGCTGCTCGGCGTCCGTGGGGGTGTGCGTGACGGTGTAGATGCTGCCGTAGTCCTGGGTGTGCAGTCCGAGCCGGTCCGCGGTCTTCTTCGGCAGGATCATGCGGATCCCGGGAGTGGCGGCGTACTTCCCGGGCGCGACGTACACCTTGATCCGGTCCGTGGTGGTCCTGGCCGTGCCCGGGTGCAGCTTCCGGTTCTCGGTGTCGCGCTCGTTGTACGTGTGGACGGACTTCAGGGTGACCTGGCCGTTCTCCGCGTACGCCGGGTTGAGCAGTACCGGGGTGCCGTCCGCCAGGGCCCTGGCGGCCTCGGGGTCGTCGAGTTTCACGTACGAGGTCAGTACGGAAGCGTCTCCCACGACGATCTTGGCGATGCCCGAATCGAACGAGTACGCCTGGATGTACTCGTCGACGCAGGCGGGGGAGCCCATCAGCTTCTTGTGGGCACCGGCCGAGAGCCCTTCGGCAAGTTTCCTGGCTCCCGGTCCCTGAAGCGGGCAGCTGTGGCCCTTGCCGGTCGGCTTGACCATCTCGAGTGTGCCGCAGCCGTCCTCCTCCTCGTAGTAGACGGAGCAGTCCGAGCCCGCCCAGACACGTCCGAAGTCGGCACGGCCGCCGCTGACGGCAAGGTTCCGCTCGACGGCGGCACGGGCCAGGGGGAGCTGATCGCCCTCCGTCGGCTGGGAGCCCACGAGCGCCGCTGTGCCGGGCGTGAGCATGGGTATGTGGTCGTACTCGTGCTCGGCCATCACGCTGGCGGTGTACGTGGCGATGGCCACGGTGCCCGCGACCGCGGCCATCACGGCGGCGACCGCAGGTGCCGTGCGGCCCCGGTTGCGGGCCGCGTCGCGCAGCGCCATCCGCGGGGAGAGCGGGAGCCGGGAGCCGAGCCGGCCCAGGAAGCCCACGATCACGGGGATGCAGGCGAGCACGCCGAGCTCGGCGACTACCGAGCCGCCGGCGACCAGGTTCGTGTTGCCCGTGGTGCCGCCGATGACGGCGACGGCGATGCCGCCCGCCATCGCCACACAGCCCACCGCGGGCAGGACGCGTGAGCTCCGGCGTGTTCCGCGGCGGCCGGTGAGGGATTCCAGTACGGACTGGCGGCCGGCCACGATCGCCGGGGCCAGCGCCGCCAGGATCCCGGTGACGAGGCCGATCACGGCGATCGCCAGCAGCTCCCAGGGGCGGATCTCGAGCTCGCCGAAGCGGTTCTCGGTCCAGCCCTCGATCAACGGGCGGAACAGGACGGTCAGCCCGAGACCGGCGACGACACCGGACACGGCGCCGAATCCGCCGAGCACCACACCCCCGGCCAGCACCACCGCCCGTACCTGGCTGCGGTCCCCGCCGCAGGTTCCGACAAGGCCGAGCTGCCTGCGCGAGCGGCGCGCGCCGACCGCGAACGCGGGGCCGGCCAGCAGGACGACCTCGAGGACCGCCATGGCGACGACGGTCACGACGGCCGCGCTCAGCTCCGCCGAACCGTCGGGGAAGCCCATGCCGGCGCGTGCGGCCATCGGCACCTCGGAGTCCGGCGGCGGGTCGAGGGCCACCTGGCGGGACAGCACCAGGACACCCTTCTTGTTGGCCGCGAGTACGTCCGACCAGGTGATACCGGCCCCGGGCGCGCCCTGGACCAGCCACTTCGTGTCTCCGGGGTTCGGCGGAACGATCTTGTCGTCGCGGGCGGCCGCAGCCGTCCAGGGTGCGAGGACCGCACCCGGATCGGCGTACAGCTTGCTCGCGCCGAGCTCACTGTGCAGCTCGACGCTGCCGGTGATCGTGTACGTCTGCTCGGGGCCGCTCAGCGTCGTGCGGGAGCCGATGCGCAGCCCGGTCGACTCGAGGAAGTGCTCTGTCGCGACGACCTCGTCCTTGCCTGCCGGGTACGTGCCTTCGACGAGGTCGAGCTTGCCGCGGACAGCCGGGTCGGAGGTGCGCAGCTCGACGATCTCGATGTTGGCGATGCCGTGCCGGGTGGTGACCGTGGCGGGCACGGACTGCTCCGTGATGTACCGCGAGCCTTCCGGGAAGGCGCTCCGTACGTCGACGGGCTTCGGGGCGCTGTCGGGCTGCGGTGCGCCGGGCGGTGAGCCGTAGGTCCTGAGGTCGGGCAGCTGCTCGACAGGGACGGGCCCCATGCCGGCCGAACTGAACACGGCGTCCGCCGAGCCCATCGTGGCGGTCAGCTTCTCGGCGGCGGTCGGGGTGGAGCTGCGGTACGTGACATCGGCGGCGGTCACACCGAGGACCGGCAGGGCGATCATCGCGACGACGAGTGCGCTGCGGCCCTTGGACCTCAGGGCGTCGCGCCGGGCGATCCGGAGGGCGGCGCGCCACCCCGTGAAGACGCTCACTTGGCACCCTCTGCGGTGAGCAGCGAGTCGGCGCCGGACGACAGGGTCTGGTCGACGATCGACCCGTCCCTGAGGAAGACGACACGGTCGGCCCAGGCGGCGTACCGCGGCTCGTGCGTCACCATCACGCCGGCCGCCCCCTCGTCGCAGCGGTTGCGCAGCAGGGCGAGGACGGCTTCGCCCGTCTCGGAGTCGAGAGCGCCGGTCGGTTCGTCGGCGAGCACGAGGCGGCGGTCGCCCACGAGTGCGCGGGCGATGGCGACACGCTGCTGCTGGCCGCCGGACATCTCGTCGGGGAAGCGGTCGGCGATCTCGGTGAGGTGCATCTCCTCCAGTGAGGCGAGGGCCTCCTTGCGCGCCTTGCGGACGGATACGCCGTCGAGCTCACGCGGCAGGGCGATGTTCTCCGCGGCGGTGAGCGCGGGGATCAGGTTGTAGTCCTGGAAGACGTAGCCGACGCTGCGCCGGCGCAGGGCGGCGACGCCCTTGCGGCCGAGCGTGGAGATGTCCTGGCCCTCGATGACGACCTGGCCGCTGCTCGCGGTGTCGAGACCGCCGGCCAGGGTCAGCAGGGTGGACTTGCCGGAGCCGGACGGGCCCATCACGGCGACGAGCTCCCCCGCGTGCACGGCGAGGTTGATGCCGCGCAGGGCGTGCACCTCCGCGATGCCGGAGCCGTGGGTACGGGTCAGCGCCCTCAGTTCGAGGACGGGTGCGTCCACGGGCGGGCCGGAGGACGGGAAGGGTGCGGACGAGGACATGGTGGGTTGTTCCCCCTAGGAGCGACGTGCGGAAGGTCGGGGCGGGCCGGATCGGTGCGTGGTCGGCGGTCTGCCACCACCGGTCCGGCGCCGGCGGTCGGTGTCGGCGGTCCGTAGTCGGCGGGCCGTTGTCGGCGGTCCGGGTGCGGCGGTCCGTGGTCAGCGACGGGTGCCGCGCAGCCGGGAGGCCGCCGTGCGGGCGCTTCCGCGGCCGGTGGCCGCGGTGGACCCCGGTCCGGCAGCGGGTTCGGTGGCGGCGGCTTCGGCGAGCCGGACGAGGCGGGACTCGCAGTGGTCCAGCCACCGGGCCTCGGCCTCGGCCTGGAAGATCAGCTGCTCCACCACGAGGAGCCAGGCGACCTCGTCGCGGTCGGCGGGGACGTCCGCGAGTGCCTGGGCCTTGAGCCGGGTGTAGTCCTGCATGGCTTTCACGGTGTGGCTGCGCTGGGACTGGATGACGGCCCGGATGTCGACGCCGGGCGCCCCGACCGCCATCGCGAGCTTGATGGCCAGCTCGTCCCGGGGCGGGTTGCTGCGGTCGACCGGGGTCTCGAACCAGCTCCGCAGCTCGGTGCGGCCGTCGTCGGTAATCGAGTACAACGCGTGGCCCGCGTCGTCCTCACCGTCCTGGGCGACCATGCCGTCGCGTTCCAGCCGGCTGAGGGTCGTGTAGACCTGGCCGACGTTCAGCGGCCAGGTGGAACCGGTGCGGGACTCGAATTCAGTACGGAGCTGGGAGCCGTACCGAGGCCCCCGCTCCAGGAGGGCCAGCAGCCCGTGGCGGATCGACATACTGAGTATGTATACCGAGTATGTTGTCGAGTGCAAGCCCCACAAGCGGTCGGTGCATGTGGGCCGGCCGGTCAGTTCACGCGGCGCAACCGCAGCCCCAGGAACCCCAGACCCAGGCCGACCAGGGCGATTCCCACCCCGAGCGACACCTGCTGCACCTGACGTACGGCGGGCTCGTCCAGTGCCTGGCGGGAGGTCCGGCCGGGCTCGGGGAACGCGTCGGGCGGGGGTGTGACCGCAGGGACGGGATCCTCCTCCGGCGGGACCTCGTCGGCGGAGGCCGAGGCGTCCGCGAGCTCCATGGGGGAGAGCGACCGCCCGGGCCGCGCCCGGCCCTCCCCGGCCTGTCTCCCAGCCATGGGGGACTCCTCCGCCGAGGGGCTCGCGGAGGAGGGCGGTGCGGCGGGAGCGGCCAGGGGTCCCGCGAGAAGTACGCGCTGAGGAGGGGACTGCACGCCCCGCCCGTCCCCGTGCGCCACGGCGATCGGTCCGAGCGCCGCCCCGGCCGCCATCACCAGACAGGCCACGCATCGCGACGATCGTGAAGCCAGGAGTCCTGGAGGCATGAGATCAGCGTCACATGGCGTGATATGTCCGGCATCCCGGACACGGCTCACCAGAACGACCGGCGGCCCGCCCCTGAGTGAGGCCCCGCCCCGCCCCTGAGCGACCCGTAGCCCGTCCGGAGACGACCGGCCCTGGATCCCCGGGAGCGACCCGGCCCCCGGCGCCCCGAGGGCGGTCAGCAGCCGCGTACGCGCCAGGTCAGGCCGGGTCGCCGGTCGCGATGCGCAGCTCGAAGTGGGCGCCCCGCTCGGCGACCGCCGTACCCGAGGTCGGGAACTGGTCGATGACCTGGTCCTCGGCGTAGGTGTTGCCCTCCACCTCGATGACCTTGACCGTCCAGCCTGCGGCGGCGGCGCAGGACTTCGCCGAGATGATGTCCTTGTAGACGAAGTTCGGCGCCTGGACCTTCGCCGGGTCGTCCGTGTCCTCCGTGGCGTCGGTGCAGTCCTCGGTGTCCATCGTCCGGTTCCGCTCCGGCGGCTTGTGCTCGCCCGCCACCGTCGACTCGCTGGTGTCCGGGTCGCCGCCCTTGCCGTTGTCCGTGTCGTCCTTCATGTTCAGGAAGGCGACCAGGCCGCCGATCGCGAGCAGGGCGACCACGATCGAGCCCACGACGACCGGCATGTTGCGCTTGGACCCACCGCCGTTGACGGCGGTCGAGGACTGGTGGGACAGCGTGTACGGGGGCGGCGTCTGGTGTGCCAGGGGCGCGTGGGTGCCGTACGGCTGAGGTGCTTGCGGGTAGCCGTAACCCGGAGTGGGCGCGGGGGTCGCCGGGCCGTACGGGCCGGGCTGGTGCTGCTGGTGGGGCTGCGGCTGGTACGGCGTCTGCACACCGTGCGGTGCGGGTGTGGTCTGGTCGACGGGTGGGAAGACCGCCGAGCCGACGCCCGAGCCGCTGTTCGCCGGGGCGGTGCCACCGATGATCACGGGAGCGCCCGCATGGGCGCCGGCGCTCAGGACGCGGACGACCTCGTCCTGCATCGCGGCGGCGCTGGGGAAGCGCTCGTTCGGGTTCTTCTTCAGCGCGCGGGCGACGAGCGCGTCCATCGCGGGGGTGATCGACCGGTTGATGCTGGACGGTGCGACCGGCTCCTCCTGCACATGCGCGTAGGCGATGGCGAGCGGGGAGTCCGCTTCGAACGGGATCCGGCCCGTGAGCAGCTGGAAGAGCATGATGCCGACCGAGTAGAGGTCGGACCGCGCGTCCACACCGCGGCCGAGGGCCTGCTCGGGCGAGAGGTACTGGGGCGTACCGACGACCATGCCGGTCTGGGTCATCGAGGTGACGCCCGACTGCATGGCGCGGGCGATGCCGAAGTCCATGACCTTGACGACGCCGCGCTTGGTCATCATCACGTTGCCGGGCTTGATGTCGCGGTGGACCAGGCCCATTTCGTGGCTGGTCTCCAGCGCGGCGAGCACGTCGGCCGTCACCTTGAGCGCCTTGTCGGCGGGCATCGCGCCGTAGTTCTGGATGTCCGCCTGGAGGACGGAGCCGAGCGGCTGCCCCTCGACGTACTCCATGACGATGTACGGCATCAGCGCGCCGCCGAGCTCGTCCTCGCCCGTGTCGAACACCGAGACGATGTTGGTGTGCTGCAGTTTGGCGACGGCCTGCGCCTCGCGCCGGAACCGCTCGCGGAAGGACTGCTCGCGCCCCAGCTCCGTGTGCAGCGTCTTGATCGCGACCTGGCGGTCGAGGGCGGAGTCGTACGCGAGGTAGACGGACGCCATCCCGCCTTCGCCGAGCAGGTCGCGCAGCTGGTAGCGGCCGCCGGCCACGGAACCGCCCGCGTAGCGACCCTGTGCGCCGTGTGCGCCGTCCTGGCTCATGACTTGCATCCCCCTCGGCGCCCACGGACGCGTGATCCCTATTACGGGCCAAGTCTGCCCGAGGGGTCCGACACGTCAAGCCAGGTGCCCGTTCCGTGACCCTACGCACAAGAAGCGTCTCGGAAGCGTTACAGGAACCGCATGGAATTTGCGTGAGCGGCGCGCCAGCCGATTGGATGACCCGTCCCTCTCGGAACCGGTGTGTCCGGCAGAGGCTGTAGCGTGACGTGGCAATGCAGCAAGGCACCGTGAGAACGCGCGGAAGCGCGGACAGATACGACGGCGAGGACTGATGGCACCCGAACCCGAAGCAAACGGCGGCGGATTTTCGGATGGCACCGACTCCGGGATCGTCGGCGGCGTGGTCGGGGACGGCCGTTACCGCATGACCCACCGGCTGGGACGCGGCGGTATGGCCGAGGTCCTCGCCGCGGAGGACGTGCGTCTGGGACGCACGGTCGCGGTGAAACTGCTCCGTTCCGACCTCGCCGAGGACCCGGTCTCCAAGGCCCGCTTCACGCGCGAGGCGCAGTCGGTCGCGGGCCTCAACCACCATGCGATCGTCGCCGTGTACGACTCCGGCGAGGACGTCGTGGCCGGCGCCACCGTCCCGTACATCGTCATGGAGCTGGTCGAGGGCCGCACCATCCGCGATCTGCTGCTCAACGCCGAGGCCCCGCCGCCCGAGCAGGCGCTGATCATCGTCTCGGGGGTGCTGGAGGCGCTCGCGTACTCCCACCAGCACGGCATCGTGCACCGTGACATCAAGCCCGCGAACGTGATCATCACGCATTCCGGCGCGGTCAAGGTGATGGACTTCGGCATCGCCCGTGCGCTGCACGGCGCCCAGTCGACGATGACCCAGACGGGCATGGTCATGGGTACGCCCCAGTACCTCTCCCCCGAACAGGCGCTCGGCAAGGCGGTCGACCACCGTTCCGACCTGTACGCCACGGGCTGCCTGCTCTACGAACTCCTCGCCCTGCGGCCGCCGTTCACCGGTGAGACGCCTCTGTCCGTCGTGTACCAGCACGTCCAGGACATTCCGGTGCCGCCCTCCGAGGTCTCGGACGGCGTGCCGCCGGAGCTGGACGGCCTCGTCATGCGCTCGCTCGCGAAGGACCCGGACGACCGGTTCCAGAGCGCCGAGGAGATGCGCGGCCTGGTCCAGTACAGCCTGCAGATGCTCCAGGTCCAGGGCGGTCACACGGGCACCTGGAACACCGGCCCGGTCGTGATGAACGACAGCGGCCGCACCGCGCCGATGAACATCGGCGGCGGTACGGCGGCGATGGGTCACCCGATGCACGGGGACACCTCGCAGGGCCCGATCCTGCCGCCCATGAACCCCGACGACGGGGCGTACGCCGGCGGGCACCGCAACGGCGGCGGGCGCGGCAAGATGTGGCTCTTCGTCCTGCTGGCCCTGGTCGCGATCGGCGCGGGTGTCGCGTTCGCCGTCAACGCGGCCAACGACGCGAACAACAAGAAGACACCGACCCACCCGTCCACCTCGGTCTCCCCGTCCGCGTCGGAGGCCTCCCCGGAGCCGACGGACGAGGAGACGGAGGAGACCGAGGAACCGGACGACTCGACGGGCGGCCAGAACTGGCCCACCAAGGAGCCGACGTGGACCCCGTCCACCGAGCCGACCGAGCCGACGGCGACGCCGACCGAGCCCACGTCCTCGCCGGGCACGAACACGGGCACGTCCGACGGCAACACCAACGAGGGCGGGGACGGCGGGACGACCACCGAGCCGACCGATCCCGCCACGGATCCGGGTACTCCGGGCGGCGGTGAAGTCGAAGGCGCGGCCGAGGGTGCTGCGGGCGATACCGCCGGAGGCGCCACCCCGTAGGCAGCCGCGGGCCGTTAGGCACCCGCGGGGCCCTCAGCCCGTGAAGGCCTCGCACACCGCCTCGTACTCCCGCGTCCACCACACCGCCAGGGCCGACACCGCAGGAAACTGCGGGTCGGCCCTGCGGTCGTGCAGGCGGTAGCGCCAGCGCAGTATCCAGAAGTCGTTGAGCCGTTCCCACCACACGCGGTGCACCGCCGCCGCAAGCTCCGCCGCTCCGGCGCCGGCCGACCGCCGGTAGGCGCGCGCGTACGCCCGGACCTTCTCCAGGTCCAGTTCCCCGTCCGGCCGGACGAAGAAGATCGCCGCGGCCCGTACGGCCTCCTCGGCACGGGGCTGCACGCCCAGCCGGTCCCAGTCCACGATCGCGACGGGGTCCGCACCCCGGTAGAGCAGGTTCAGCGGATGGAAGTCGCCGTGCACCCAGCCCCGGGCCGGCCCCGCCGGGGTGGGCGGGCGGCGGTGCGCGTGCTGTTCCAGCAGGGCGCGGCGTTCGACGAGGCGGTGCACGGCGAGCTCGTCGAAGGCGTCCCGGGGTCCCATGCCGCGCGCGGCCGCCAGCAGGTCGTCGATCAGCGCGAACGTGTCGGCGGGGTCGGGGCTCTGCCCTCGTACCGGAGGCGGCGGGTCCGCCTCCATGACCTGTTCCAGATGCGTGTGTACGGCTCCGAGGAGCGCCCCGAGCCGTTGCGACTGGGCGGTCGTCAGTTGGGCGCCGTCCCGGTGGAGGCCGTCCACCCAGGGGTGCAGGGCATAGTGCTGACCGTCGATCACCGTGACGGTGTCACCCTCTGTGTCCGCGAGGGGCGGGGCGACCGGTACACCGAGGGAGTGGAGCTGCTGGGTCGCCCGGTGCTGCCGGACGATCGTGGCGTGGTCCCCGCTGGCGTCGTCGAGGTGGTGCTTGTCCAAGTGGTGCTTGAGGAAGTACGCACCGCGGGTGGTGGAGATCCGGTAGCCGTGGTTGAGCAGGCCTTTGGTGAGCGGCTCGCAGGCCAGAGGCTCACCGGCGTCCGGATAGCGGCGCAGCACCTCGCCGACCGGCGGAACAGGTGGGAGGGTCACAGATGAGCGCAGCACTCGCCACATGTTAGGTGACGCTGAGTGGCTGGTTTCACTGACTTGCGTCGAAGCTCAGAGTGTGCATCTGGACGACGTGCGGATCGAGCCGGAGGAACACCGGATCAAAGGTCTCGCCGTTCACCTCGGCGGGGCCGGTCCCGAAGAGTTCTCGCTGGTCAGCGGTCGGGTGCACGATTTCGGCGGGGCCGGTGAACTGGACCGACCACAGCTCCTCCGCGTCGTCGGGCGCACGGTCCGTCCGGGAGTTGAAGTTGTCCGCCCCGTAGGCGATGACACTCCCGTCGCAGGACTCGTGATAGCCGAGTCCCCGGTGCATCCGCAGGACGACGCGGCCCTCGATCACCAGGTGACGGGCCACGGCCAGGAAGGGCAGGGCGCGCATGCTGGTGGCCAGCCGGCCGTAGCGGACGCGGCCGAGCAGTTCGATGGCATGGAGGTCGTCGGAGGGGCGGGGAGAAAGCATGCGTTCCACTCTCCGGCACCTGTAGGGGCGGGGTAAGAGTCGGCCGCCCCGGTCGCGCCGGGACCAAAGTCCCGGCCGCGCGGCTCAGCGCTTCTCGGCCTGGAGCCGGGCCACGTATGCCGCGGCCTGCGAGCGCCGCTCCATGCCCAGCTTGGCGAGGAGGCTGGAGACGTAGTTCTTGATGGTCTTCTCGGCCAGGTGCAGCCGTTCGCCGATGACCCGGTTCGTCAGCCCCTCGCCGATGAGGTCGAGGATCCTGCGCTCCTGGTCGGTCAGGCCGGAGAGCCGGTCGTCGCCCTTGCCGTTCTTTCCTTCGCGCAGCCGTTCCAGGACCCGCGCGGTGGCCGCCGGGTCCAGCAGCGATTTCCCGGCCGCGACGTCCCGTACGGCATTCAGCAGTTCGTTGCCGCGGATCGCCTTCAGCACATATCCGGAGGCGCCGGCCATGATCGCGTCGAAGAGGGCCTCGTCATCGGCGTACGAGGTGAGCATCAGACATTTGATCGACTCGTCCTTCGAGCGGACCTCGCGGCAGACCTCGACGCCGCTGCCGTCCGGCAGACGTACGTCCAGGACGGCGACATCCGGCCGTGTCGCCGGGATGCGTACGAGCGCGTCAGCGGCCGTGGAGGCCTCTCCGACCACCTCGATGTCCTCCTCGGCGGAGAGCAGCTCGTGGACTCCGCGCCGGACCACCTCGTGATCGTCTAGCAGAAATACAGTGATTTTTCCATCTTCGGGCACAATCGCAGTCTCACACATTCCTTTCCTGTCTGCCCTTCCCTGGCGGTGTCGGCCGGGATAACGTGCCGTTGTTCCGGCGGCCTGCAAGGCTGTTGCCAGTGCTGTGACCAGCAAGACTTCGCGATTTTTTCGATTTACTTGGAAATCCAAGCAAAATCGCAGGTCACAAGGTGTTTCGCAGTTATGCGGTGCACTGGGTAACGTGCCTATGACAGGGCGCTCGCCGGGGCACCTGTCACGCCTGTTCCCGGCCGAGCGGCACCCACCCCGTGCACGGGTCCGGACACAGGCGAGCCGCACTGGCTTCCCGGCCATCCCGGGGGCCGGACCGACGGAGGAGCACGCACGTGACCGTGGAAAGCACTGCCGCGCGCAAACCGCGACGCGCCAGCAAGCGGACCAGCGCCGCGAAGACGCCACAGACTTCCGAGCCCCAGCTGGTACAGCTGCTGACGCCCGAGGGCGAGCGCGTCGAGCACCCGGACTTCGAGATCGACCTGAGCGCCGAGGAGCTGCGCGGTCTGTACCGCGACATGGTTCTGACCCGCCGTTTCGACGCCGAGGCGACCGCGCTGCAGCGCCAGGGCGAGCTGGGCCTCTGGGCCTCGCTGCTGGGCCAGGAAGCCGCGCAGATCGGCTCCGGCCGGGCCCTGCGCGACGACGACTACGTCTTCCCGACCTACCGGGAGCACGGTGTCGCCTGGTGCCGGGGGGTCGACCCGACCAATCTGCTCGGGATGTTCCGCGGTGTGAACCACGGCGGCTGGGACCCGACGACCAACAACTTCCACCTCTACACGATCGTCATCGGCTCGCAGACCCTGCACGCCACCGGCTACGCCATGGGCGTCGCCAAGGACGGTGCGGACTCGGCCGTGATCGCGTACTTCGGTGACGGCGCCTCCAGCCAGGGCGATGTCGCGGAGGCCTTCACCTTCTCCGCCGTCTACAACGCCCCCGTGGTGTTCTTCTGCCAGAACAACCAGTGGGCGATCTCCGAGCCCACCGAGAAGCAGACCCGAGTGCCGCTCTACCAGCGCGCACAGGGCTTCGGCTTCCCTGGTGTCCGGGTCGACGGCAACGACGTGCTGGCCTGTCTGGCCGTCACCAGGTCGGCGCTGGAGCGTGCCCGCCGGGGCGAGGGTCCCACCCTCGTCGAGGCGTTCACCTACCGGATGGGCGCCCACACCACCTCCGACGACCCGACCAAGTACCGGGCGGACGAGGAGCGGGTGGCATGGGAGGCCAAGGACCCGATCCTGCGGTTGCGCACGTACCTGGAGAACCAGGGCCTCGCCGACGCGGAGTACTTCGCCGCGCTGGAGGAGGAGAGCGAGACCCTCGGCAAGCGGGTACGCGAAGCGGTACGGGCCATGCCCGACCCGGACCGGCTGGCGATCTTCGACCACGCCTACGCCGACGGCAGCCCGCTCGTCGACGAGGAGCGCGCACAGTTCGCCGCCTACCAGGCATCGTTCGCCGAGGAGGGCAACTAGCCATGGCCGTTGAGAAGATGTCCATCGCGAAGGCGCTCAACGAGTCGCTGCGCAAGGCACTGGAGACCGACCCCAAGGTCCTCATCATGGGTGAGGACGTCGGCAAGCTGGGCGGGGTCTTCCGCATCACGGACGGACTCCAGAAGGACTTCGGCGAGGACCGGGTCATCGACACCCCGCTCGCCGAGTCCGGCATCGTCGGTACGGCGATCGGCCTGGCCCTGCGCGGATACCGCCCGGTCGTCGAGATCCAGTTCGACGGCTTCGTCTTCCCCGCGTACGACCAGATCGTCACGCAGCTCGCCAAGATGCACGCCCGCGCGCTCGGCAAGATCAAGATGCCGGTCGTCGTCCGTATCCCGTACGGCGGCGGCATCGGTGCCGTCGAGCACCACAGCGAGTCGCCCGAGGCCCTGTTCGCGCACGTCGCGGGCCTGAAGGTCGTCTCGCCGTCCAATGCGAGCGATGCCTACTGGATGATGCAGCAGGCCGTCCAGAGCGACGACCCGATCATTTTCTTCGAGCCGAAGCGCCGCTACTGGGACAAGGGAGAACTCGACACCGAGTCCATCCCCGGCCCGCTGCACAAGGCCGCCGTGGCACGTGAGGGCTCCGACCTCACGCTCGCCGCGTACGGCCCGATGGTGAAGGTCTGCCTGGAGGCGGCCGCCGCCGCGCAGGAGGAGGGCAAGTCGCTCGAGGTCCTGGACCTGCGGTCGATGTCCCCGATCGACTTCGACGCCGTCCAGACGTCGGTCGAGAAGACCGGCCGGCTCGTGGTGGTCCACGAGGCGCCGGTGTTCTACGGCTCCGGGGCCGAGATCGCGGCCCGGATCACCGAGCGCTGCTTCTACCACCTCGAAGCACCGGTACTGAGGGTCGGCGGCTACCACGTCCCGTACCCGCCGGCCCGGCTCGAGGACGAGTACCTGCCGGGTCTCGACCGGGTGCTCGACGCCGTCGACCGCTCGCTGGCGTACTGAGGAGAGGGATCGTGACGACGATGACTGAAACGTCTGCTCGTTTCCGCGAGTTCAAGATGCCGGATGTGGGCGAAGGACTGACCGAGGCGGAAATCCTCAAGTGGTTCGTCCAGCCCGGCGACACCGTCACCGACGGACAGGTCGTGTGCGAGGTCGAGACGGCGAAGGCGGCCGTGGAGCTGCCGATCCCGTTCGACGGGGTGGTGCACGAGCTGCGCTTCCCCGAGGGCACGACCGTCGATGTCGGCGAGGTGATCATCGCGGTGGACGTGGCACCCGGCAGCGGTGACGCCCCCGCCGTCCCGGAAGCCGCATCCACGGCCGCTCCGGAGCCCGTTGCGAAGGCGGAGCCGGAGGCGCCCAAGGGCCGTCAGCCGGTGCTCGTCGGCTACGGCGTGGCCGAAGCCTCCACCAAGCGCCGTGCCCGCAAGGGCGTCGAGGTCCCGGGTCCGGCCGCTGCCGCGATCCAGGCCGAGATCAACGGCCACGGTGCCGTGGCCGTGGCAGTGGTCCCGGAGACCCGGCCGCTCGCCAAGCCGCCGGTGCGCAAGCTCGCCAAGGACCTGGGCATCGACCTCGCGACGGTCACCCCGACCGGTGAGGGCGGCATCATCACCCGCGAGGACGTCCACGCCGCGGTCGCGCCCGCGGCTGTCGAGGCCCCCGCCGCTCCGGCGCCGGTGGTCGCCCCGGCAGCCCCCGTCACCGCCGCCGCTTCCGCGGTGGAGAGTGTCCAGGGCGCCCGGGAGACCCGTATCCCGGTCAAGGGCGTACGGAAGGCCATCGCGCAGGCCATGGTCGGCAGCGCCTTCACGGCTCCGCACGTCACCGAGTTCGTGACGGTCGACGTGACCCGCACGATGAAGCTCGTGGCGGAGCTCAAGGAGGACAAGGACCTCGCGGGAGTCCGGGTCAACCCGCTCCTGATCATCGCCAAGGCGCTCCTGGTCGCGATCAAGCGCAACCCGGACGTCAACGCGGCCTGGGACGAGGCCAACCAGGAGATCGTGCAGAAGCACTACGTCAACCTGGGTATCGCCGCGGCCACCCCGCGCGGACTGATCGTGCCGAACATCAAGGACGCGCACGACAAGACCCTTCCCCAGCTGGCCGCGGCACTGGGCGAGCTGGTCTCCACGGCACGCGAGGGCAAGACGTCCCCCGCCGCCATGGCGGGCGGCACGGTGACCATCACGAACGTCGGCGTCTTCGGCGTCGACACGGGTACGCCGATCCTGAACCCGGGCGAGTCAGCGATCCTCGCGGTCGGCTCGATCAAGCTCCAGCCGTGGGTCCACAAGGGCAAGGTGAAGCCCCGCCAGGTGACGACGCTGGCACTGTCGTTCGACCACCGGCTGGTCGACGGCGAGCTCGGCTCCAAGGTGCTCGCGGACGTCGCGGCGATCCTGGAACAGCCGAAGCGCCTGATCACCTGGGCCTAGCGAGCCTGTTCCACAGACGGAGAGAGGGGCCTCCCGCATCGTGCGGGAGGCCCCTCTCTCCGTCTGCCGTGCCCGGGGCTACTTCTTGAAGCCGTAGTCCAGGAGCTTCTTGGCGTCCGCGGTCCGGGTGGTCGAGGACGTCGCGGTGAGAACGGTGCCGATGACGGTCCTGCCGTTACGGGTCGCGGCGAAGACCAGGCAGTACTTGGCCGTCGGCCCGGAGCCGGTCTTCACACCGATGGCGCCGGTGTAGCTGCCGAGCAGGGTGTTGGTGTTGGACCACGACATGTAGCGGTAGCCGCCGCTCTTCGTCGTGACCTTCTGCTTCGTCGACTTCGTCTTCACGATGGCGCGGAACGTGGAGTTCTTCATCGCACCGCTGGCGATCTTCGTCAGATCACGGGGCGTCGAGTAGTTCGATCCGCTGCTGATGCCGTCGAACGAGTCGAAGTGGGTGTTCTTCAGGCCGAGAGCCTTCGCGTCGGCGTTCATCTTGCCGATGAAGGACTTGACCCTCGCCGCGCGGGTGGTGCCGGTGCCGAACTTGTCGGCCAGGGCGTACGCCGCGTCACAGCCGGACGGCAGCATCAGCCCGTAGAGGAGCTGGCGGACCGTCACCTTGTCGCCGACGATCAGCCGGGCCGACGAGGCGGTCTTGGAGACGATGTAGTCGCTGTAGGCCTTCTGGATCGTGACCTTGGCGTCCAGGTTCAGGTTCTTCTGGCCCAGCACCACCTTGGCGGTCATTATTTTCGTGGTGGAGCCGGTGGAACGGCGGGTGTCCGCGGTTTTGCTGTAGAGCGCCCTCGCGGTGCCGTTGTCCATCACGAAGCCGCCCTTGGCCGTGATCGTGGGCGTGGGCGGAGTCGCTGCCTGCGCCGTGGAGGCGAACGCACCGCCCGTGAGGACGGCGCCCGCGGTGAGGACCGCGGTGGCGGCAACGGTTGCGCGATTTATGCCCCTAAGACCAATTTTCAAGTCAAACGCTCCAAATACCGCCGAAATGCGGCTACATGAGGGTGCCGCTCGAAGGTGAGACTCCTGAGGGCCACGGATGGATGTGCCCCCGTGAGGGTGATTTCGGCCATGCGGCCGGACGGGCCGTGCGGCTCCGGGGTTGTGTCCCGAATCGTGGACGGCTCCTGTCATGGGTACATGTTGTATCTATGCTGTGTGCATGCCTGCCGCACCCCCTGCCCCCGTCAAGCAGCCCCCCGCCGCCGAGCGTGTGTACACGCACATCAAGGAGGCGGTCCTGGACCGTCGTTACGAGGGCGGCACGCTCCTCACCGAGGGCGACCTGGCGGATGCCGTGGGCGTGTCCCGCACGCCCGTGCGGGAGGCGCTCCTGCGCCTCGAGGTCGAAGGGCTGATCAAGCTCTACCCGAAGAAGGGCGCCCTGGTGCTCGCCGTCTCCGCGCAGGAAATCGCGGACGTCGTGGAGACCCGGCTGCTCGTCGAGGAGTTCGCCGCCCGCAAGGCCGTCCCCGCCCCGGCGCAGCTGATCGCCCGGCTCGAACAGCTGCTGGAGGAACAGCGGCAGCTGGCCGAGGAGGGGGATCTGGCCGCCGTAGCGGTCAAGGACCGCTGTTTCCACGCCGAGATCGTGCGGAACGCGGGCAACGAGATCCTCTCGCGCCTCTACGACCAGCTGCGCGATCGGCAACTGCGTATGGGTGTCGCCGTGATGGAGGCGCACCCCGGCAGGATCGCCGCGAACATCACCGAGCACGGCGAGCTGCTGGACGCCATCAGGGCCGGTGACGCGGAAGGCGCCGCGCAGGTCGTGCGCCGCCATGTCAGCCGGGTCAAGGTGCTGGTCAGGGGTGATGACCGGTGACGTCCGGCGTCCCCACCCTCCCCCTGCCCGGCGATCCGCCCGGCGGCCGGCGTGCCGCCCGGATCTGGGGCATCGGGGTGGCCGTCTACTTCGTGGCCATCATCTTCCGTACGAGTCTGGGTGTCGCGGGGCTCGACGCCGCCGACCGGTTCGACGTCAACGCCTCGGCGCTGTCGACGTTCTCCATCCTCCAACTGCTCGTCTACGCGGGCATGCAGATACCTGTCGGTCTGATGGTCGACCGGCTCGGCACCAAGAAGGTCCTCACCATCGGGGCGGTGCTCTTCACCCTGGGACAGCTCGGCTTCGCGCTCTCCCCCTCGTACGGAATGGCGCTCGCCTCCCGAGCCCTGCTCGGCTGCGGCGACGCGATGACGTTCATCAGCGTGCTGCGCCTCGGTGCCCGCTGGTTCCCCGCCCGGCGAGGGCCGATGATCGGTCAGGTCGCCGCGCTGTTCGGAATGGCGGGCAACCTCGTCTCGACCCTCTTCATCGCCCGTGCGCTGCACGGCTTCGGCTGGACCACGACCTTCGTGGGCAGTTCGGTCGCCGGTGTCGTGGTGCTGGTGCTGCTGATGCTCTTCCTGAAGGACCACCCCGAGGGCCACGAGCCGCCGCCCGCCGAGCACGCGGGCGCCGCGTACGTGCGCCGGCAGATCGCCGCCGCGTGGCGGGAGCCGGGTACCCGTCTCGGCATGTGGGTGCACTTCACCACCCAGTTCCCCGCGATGGTCTTCCTGCTGCTGTGGGGCATGCCGTTCCTGGTGGAGGCGCAGGGGCTGAGCAGGGGCACCGCCGGTGAACTGCTCACCCTGGTGGTGCTCTCCAACATGGTGGTGGGGCTCGTCTACGGGCAGATCATCGCCCGGCACCATGCGGCGCGCGCCCCGCTGGCCCTCGGTACCGTCGCGGTGACCGCGCTCCTCTGGGCGGCCACGATCCTCCACCCCGGTGACCACGCTCCGATGTGGCTGCTGGTCACCCTGTGCGTGGTGCTGGGCTCCTGCGGACCCGCGTCGATGATCGGCTTCGACTTCGCCCGGCCCGCCAATCCGCCGGAGCGCCAGGGCACCGCTTCGGGCATCGTCAACATGGGCGGCTTCGTCGCCTCGATGACCACGCTGTTCGCGGTCGGCGTGCTGCTGGACGCGACCGGTGACAACTACCGCGTCGCGTTCGCCTCGGTCTTCGTCCTGGAGGTGGTCGGGGTGCTGCAGATCCTGCGGCTGCACGCGAGTGCCACGCACAGGGAACGCGACCATCACGTGGTCAGCCGGGTGGAAGCCGTGCACGTACCCGCGTGACCGTACGCCCCGGCGGCGCGCCCGTCCCTGTCCTTCGGCGGACGGGCGCCGCCGGTCACTTCACCCCGGTCACTTCACCCCGGCACGAAGGCCCCGTCAGGGCCTCGACCGCACTACGACGTCACGACGAAGTTCCGCAGGATGCTCGCCGCGAGGTCCTGGTCGCCGTCGACCTTGATCCGGTCCTCGACCGCCTGCGGGCGCACCCGGCCGCAGGCCAGGCGGTAGTACGTCTCCCAGTCCATCGACAGGGTCGCCGCGGGGCCCAGTGACGGCGCACCGTCGACCGAACCGCGTCCGTCCCCGTCGACGCGGACCGTGCGCAGGAACTCCACGGGGCCGTGCACATCGAACACCACCGCCGAATTGGGCGGTGCGCCCGCGTCCTTGGCGACCACATCGGGCAGCGCGGCCAGGAGGGTGTCCCGGGTGATCAGGGCGCCGGGGGAGTCCATGTTGCCGGGCTGGCCCAGCGTCGTACGCAGGTCCTGCTCGTGGACCCAGACGTCGAAGGCCCGCATGTGCAGTGCCAGTTCCAGCGTCTGCTCGGCGCCCAGCGGTGCCCGCACCATCGTCTCGGGCGCCCGTGTCTCGTTGCGCAGCTGACGCATGCGCCGGATGAGCGTGTACTCCAGCTCGGAGGTCATCTCCGGCGCCGTGTGGTGGCGCCGTACGTCGACCTGCATCTCCATGTACCGCTGGTGGTCGTTGTGCACGTGGTAGAGGTCGCGCGGCAGTGTGTGGATCGGGCGCGGATCGCCGAGTTGCTCGCACTCCATGCCGATGACGTGCGAGACGATGTCGCGCACCGACCAGCCCGGGCAGGGGGTACGGCGGTTCCACTCCCCCTCGGCGAGCGGCTTCACCAGCTCGGCTATCGACTCGACGGATTGGGTCCAGGCATCGGCGTAGGTCTGGAGGCTGGGATGGACGGTCACGGGACCCCTCGTGCGGTTCTGCGGTGCATGGGCTGGAGTGCAGGGAGTGCTGGCGGCTGGCCGGCACTGACGGCGCTGTCTGCGGGCTGCGTGGGAGGTTCGCTCGCTAAGTTACGCTGCGAGCAGGCACCCCGGCAGTGCTTTCGTGTGACGATCGTAGGCCCGTGTTGACGGCTCGAATGCCAGGACGGTGGTAGTGTGCGCGCCTCCCTCATCCAGATCGCAGTAGACCCGGACGAATCAGTCAATTCCCGTAGGGAACGAGCAGCTTCGCTGGTCGTGGCCCAGGGGGATGCGGATCTGGTGGTCCTGCCCGAGCTCTGGCCGGTCGGCGCCTTCGCGTACACCGTTTTCGCCGACGAGGCCGAACCGCTCGAGGGGCCCACCCACGACGTGATGGCGAAGGCCGCGGCCGAGGCCGGGGTCTGGCTGCACGCGGGTTCCTTCGTCGAGCGGGCCGATGACGGCACCCTCTACAACACCTCGCTGGTCTTCTCGCCCCAGGGCGAGCGGGTCGCCGCCTATCGCAAGATCCACCGCTTCGGCTTCGACAAGGGCGAAGCGGTGATGATGGGCGCCGGCGAGGAGCTCGTCACGGTAGCCCTGCCGCAGACCACGCTCGGTCTTGCCACGTGCTACGACCTGCGCTTTCCGGAGATGTTCCGGGGTCTGGTCGACGCGGGTGCCGACACGCTGGTCATCGCGGCCGGCTGGCCGGAGCGTCGCCGCTCGCACTGGACGCTGCTGGCGCAGGCGCGGGCCGTCGAGAACCAGGCGTACGTCCTGGCCGTCGGCACGGCGGGCACCCACGCCGGGGTCGAGCAGGCAGGGCGCAGCATCGTCGTCGACCCGTGGGGCGAGGTGCTCGCCGAGGCGGGTGCCGCGGAGGAGGTGCTCACCGTGGAATTCGACCCGGCGAGGACGGCCACCACACGGGAGCAGTTCCCGGCACTCAAGGACCGGCGTCTGGGTCTCGCTCCGCCGCGCTGACCCGGACGTGCGGGAGTGTGGCATGCCCGGATGTGCGGGAGTGCGTCATACCGGCCGTGCGGGCGTTTCACGTGAAACAGCCCGCCCGGCTGTCAGTCGTCGCCGAGCTCCTTGTCCGCCAGGACGATCACGCACACCGCCACGGCGATGAGCAGCGACGTGTCGGCGTCCTCGCGCACGATGTCGATGCCGTACGTGTCCCGGACGGTGAGCCACCGCCGCGAGATCTGGGCGAGCAGTTCGCCGTCGTAGTCCACGGCGAATTCGCGGTCCAGGATCTTGCCGCTGACGTCGAGTTCGGTGCCGTCCACCAAGGTCACCCGGTAGTGGTTGCGCAGCAGTGAGAGCCGCTTGCGCCTGATCCTGGCGAGCTCCTCGCCGTCCCGCTGGATGATCATGGTGTCGCGCAGGCTGAGCAGCTTCTGCCGGAACTCGACCAGCACCCGGCCGTCCGCGTCCTTGAGCTCGAAGGTGTCGCGGACCCGCATGGCCTTGCCGTCGACGAGGAAGAGCTTGCGCCCGTCCGTGTCCTCGATCCAGTAGTCGTCGCCGACGGCGAACAGACGCTCACGTACGAGAAGTCTCATGGATCACAGGTTCCCCGACGCCCCACCGGAATGCGCGCAGGCCGGGGTGATGTTGACTGTTGTCATGACTGCACGTGCACGCGTTCGCGCCCCCGAACTGATCGGCAAGGGCGGCTGGCTCAATACAGGCGACCAGCAGTACACCCTCGCTGATCTGCGAGGACGCATTGTGATCCTGGATTTCTGGACCTTCTGCTGTGTGAACTGTCTGCATGTCCTGGACGAGCTGCGCGAACTGGAGGAGAAGCACCGCGACACCGTGGTGATCATCGGCGTGCACTCGCCGAAGTTCGTGCACGAAGCGGAGCACCAGGCGGTCGTCGACGCGGTCGAGCGCTACGAGGTGCACCACCCCGTACTCGACGACCCCGAGCTCGCCACCTGGAAGCAGTACGCCGTGCGGGCCTGGCCGACGCTCGTCGTCGTCGACCCCGAGGGCTACGTCGTCGCACAGCACGCGGGCGAGGGGCATGCGCACGCGATCGAGAAGCTCGTCGAGGAGCTGGAGGCCGAGCACGCGGAGAAGGGCACGCTGCGCCGCGGCGACGGCCCGTACGTGGCACCCGAGCCCGTCGCCACGCATCTGCGCTTCCCCGGCAAGGCGCTGCTGCTGTCCGACGGCGGCTTCCTCGTCTCCGACACCACCCGGCACCGTCTGGTCGAACTGGACGCGGACGGTGAGACGGTCCGCAGGCACTTCGGTGCCGGTGAGCGCGGGCTCGTGGACGGCGGTCCCGACGAGGTCCGGTTCAGCGAGCCGCAGGGGCTCGCGGTCCTGCCCGACGGCCGGATCGCCGTCGCGGACACGGTGAACCACGCGATCCGTGCGCTCGACCTCACGACCGGGCTCACGACCACACTCGCCGGAACCGGCCGTCAGTGGTGGCAGGGCTCCGCCACCAGCGGCCCGGCCCGGGACGTGGACCTCTCCTCGCCGTGGGACATCGCCTGGTTCGGCGACCGGCTGTGGATCGCCATGGCCGGGGTGCACCAGCTGTGGACGTACGACCCGGCCAAGGGTGCGGTCCAGGTCGCCGCGGGGACGACCAACGAGGGGCTGGTGGACGGACCCGGCGCCGAGGCGTGGTTCGCGCAGCCGTCCGGTCTCGCCGCGGCCGAGGACCGGCTGTGGGTCGCCGACTCGGAGACGTCCTCGCTGCGCTACGTCGACCGGGAGGGTGCCGTACACACCGCGGTCGGCACCGGGCTCTTCGACTTCGGGCACCGCGACGGCCCCGCCGGCCAGGCCCTGTTCCAGCACCCGCTGGGTGTCACGGCCCTGCCCGACGGCTCCGTCGCCGTCAGCGACACGTACAACCACGCCCTGAGGCGTTACGACCCCGAAAGCGGTGAGGTCACCACGCTCGCCACGGATCTGCGTGAGCCGAGTGACGCCGTGCTCGTCGACGGCGATCTGGTCGTCGTCGAGTCGGCCCGGCACCGGCTGACCCGGCTGCGGCTGCCCGACGAGGCGGTACGCGTTGCCGACCAGGCGCACCGCACCAAGCGCGCCGCCACCGAGATCGCCGGCGGAACGCTGCGGCTGGACGTGGTCTTCCAGGCGCCCGCGGGCCAGAAGCTGGACACCCGGTACGGTCCCTCGACCCGGTTGCTGGTCTCCTCGACCCCGCCGGAACTGCTGGCGGAGGGCTCGGGGCCGGGCACGGACCTGGGCCGTGACCTGGTCCTGGCGGACGGGGTCACCGAGGGAGTCCTGCACGTCTCCGCGATGGCGGCGTCCTGCGACGACGATCCGGAGAACGAGTACCCGGCCTGCCATGTGCACCAGCAGGACTGGGGTGTTCCCGTCCGTGTCACCGCCGACGGGGTGTCCAGGCTCCCGCTGGTGCTGGCCGGTATGGACGACCGGGGCTGAGGGCTCGGAAGCCGTCGGCGCCGTTGCGCAGCCCGTGGAGCCGGGCTGCGCAACGGCGCCGCATCAGCCGTTCCCCGAGCCGCTGGGGGCGTCGCCCCGGGGGCCGTATCCACCCCGTACGACGCCGCGTCCGCGCCCTCGGGTCACTGGTAGCGGCGCTCGTTGTCCGACACGACCGTGGTGGTGGGCGGCACGACCATGCGGCGACGGCGCGCGATGCTCATGTAGACGAAGACCCCGACGAGGCCGACCAGCATCATGATCCAGCCGACCATGTCGACGTTGACCGTGTCGAGCTTCCAGTCGGTGGCGAAAGCGAGAATCGCCCCGGCACCGATCAGGAGAATGCATCCTCCGAGTCCCATGATTTCCGCCTCCTCGACGACCCGGTGAATCCGGGCCGGTGTACCGGTCGCGTACCCGGCCCGGCAACAACCATGTCCCGGTGACCTGTCGAGGAGGCGGAGGGTCAGCCGGCCAGGAACGCCGCCAGGGCGTTCGCCAGCAGGTAGGGGTCGTCGGCGCCGCACAGTTCACGGGCGCTGTGCATCGACAGGATCGCGACGCCGACGTCGACGGTCTGGATACCGTGCCGGGCGGCGGTGATCGGACCGATCGTCGTGCCGCAGGGCATCGCGTTGTTGGAGACGAACGTCTGCCACTGCACGCCCGCCTTCTCGCACGCCGCCGCGAACACGGCCCGGCCGCTGCCGTCCGTCGCGTACCGCATGTTGACGTTGACCTTGAGGATCGGGCCGCCGTTGACCACCGGGTGGTGCGTCGGGTCGTGGCGCTCGCCGTAGTTGGGGTGGATCGCGTGACCGGTGTCGGAGGAGAGGCAGACGGTTCCGGCGAACGCCCGGGCGCGGTCCTCGTAACTGCCGCCGCGGGCGAACACGGAGCGCTCCAGGACCGTGCCGAGCAGCGGGCCGTCCGCGCCGGTGTCGGACTGGGAGCCGTTCTCCTCGTGGTCGAAGGCGGCCAGCACGGGGATGTACGGGATCTCGTCGTCGCTCTGCCCGGCCACGGCGGCCAGCGCGGCCGTCGCGGCGTGTACGGAGAGCAGGTTGTCCATGCGGGGTCCGGCCACCAGCTCGCGGTCGCGGCCCAGGTAGGCGGGCGCCTCGACGGCGTGCGGCATCAGGTCCCACCCGGTGACGTCGTCGGCGTCGACGCCCGCCTCCTCGGCCACGAAGCGGATGAGGTCGCCCTCCTCGACCTCACCCAGCCCCCAGATCGGCTGCATGTGCTTCTGCCGGTCGAGCTTGAGCCCCTCGGTGTTGGCCGACCGGTCCAGGTGCACGGCCAGCTGCGGCACGCGCAGCAGCGGGCGGTCGATGTTGACCAGGCGGTGCGTCCCGTCGCGGAGCGAGATACGGCCGGCGAGCCCGAGGTCGCGGTCGAGCCAGGTGTTGAGGAGCGTTCCGCCGTAGATCTCGACGGCGATCTGCCGCCAGCCGTAGGACCCGGTGTCGGGCATCGGCTTGACCCGCAGATTGGGGGAGTCGGTGTGCGCACCGGCGATACGGAACGGGGTGTTGGCCGTGGCCCCCTCCGGCACGTACCAGGCCACGATCGCCCCGCCGCGCAGGACGTACTTGCCGCCCGTGGTGGCGTCCCATTCCGCGGTCTCCTCGACCTGCCGGAAACCCGCCTTCTCCAGCCGGGCCGCGGCGGCGGCCACGGCGTGGTACGGGGAGGGGCCGGCCATCAGGAAGGCCATCAGGTCGTCGGTGTGACCGCGGTCGAAGCGGAGGGGAGAACTCATGCTCTTCACTTTAACGACGGCTGAACGGGAGCATTCGCCGCGTCGGACCAGGGCAGCGGCCCGTCGTCCGGAAACGGCTGCCGCCCGAGCGCCGGACCCGGGTGCCGATCATGGGGACGGCCCGCCCCGGGTACCCGGGGCGGGCCGTCTCTGCCGAAGGACGAACGGAGGACCTTAGAAGGCGGCCTCGTCCAGCTCCATCAGCGAGTTGTCCACGGCCTCGGCGAGCGCGCGCTCGGCCGAGACACCCGGCAGGACGTTCGCGGCGAAGAACTTCGCGGCGGCGATCTTGCCCTGGTAGAAGGCGACGTCCTTCGGGGAGGCGCTCGGCAGCTTCTCGGCCGCCACGGCCGCACCCTTCAGCAGCAGGTAACCGACGACGACGTCGCCGGAGGCCATGAGCAGGCGGGTGGTGTTGAGGCCGACCTTGTAGATGTTCTTGACGTCCTCGCCGGTCGCGGTGAGGTCGGTGATCATCGTGCCGACGATCGCCTCGAGGTCCACGACGGCCTTGGCGAGGTTGTCCAGAGCGCCGGACAGCTCCTCGTTGCCCTGAGCACCCGCGAGGAACTTCTTGATCTCCTCGGAGAGGGTGTTCAGCGAGGCGCCCTGGTCGCGGACGATCTTCCGGAAGAAGAAGTCCTGGCCCTGGATCGCCGTCGTGCCCTCGTACAGGGTGTCGATCTTGGCGTCACGGATGTACTGCTCGACCGGGTACTCCTGGAGGTAGCCGGAGCCGCCGAAGGTCTGGAGCGACTGCGCGAGCTGCTCGTAGGACTTCTCGGAGCCGTAGCCCTTCACGATCGGGAGCAGCAGGTCGTTGAGGCCGTTCAGCGCCTTGGCGTCCTCGCCCGCGGCCTCCTGCACCTGGATCGCGTCCTGGACGGAGGCGGTGTACAGCACGAGGGAGCGCATGCCCTCCGCGTACGCCTTCTGCGTCATGAGGGAGCGGCGCACGTCGGGGTGGTGCGTGATGGTGACCTTGGGGGCCGTCTTGTCCATGAACTGCGACAGGTCGGTGCCCTGGACGCGCTCCTTGGCGTACTCCAGCGCGTTGAGGTAGCCGGTCGACAGGGCGGCGATGGCCTTCGTGCCGACCATCATGCGGGCGAACTCGATGATGCGGAACATCTGGCGGATGCCCTCGTGCTTGTCACCGATGAGCCAGCCCTTCGCGGGGTGCTGGTCGCCGAAGGTCATCTCGCAGGTGTTGGACGCCTTGAGGCCCATCTTGTGCTCGACGTTCGTCGCGTAGACGCCGTTGCGCGCACCGAGCTCACCGGTGGTCCAGTCGAACTCGAACTTGGGGACCAGGAAGAGGGACAGCCCCTTGGTGCCCGGGCCCGCGCCCTCGGGGCGTGCCAGCACGTAGTGGAGGATGTTCTCGGACATGTCGTGCTCGCCCGAGGTGATGAAGCGCTTCACACCCTCGATGTGCCAGGAGCCGTCCTCCTGCTCGACGGCCTTGGTGCGGCCGGCGCCCACGTCCGAACCGGCGTCCGGCTCGGTCAGCACCATCGTCGAGCCCCACTGCTTCTCGACGGCGATCTCCGCGACCTTCTTCTGCGCGTCGTTGCCCTCGTCGAAGAGGATGCCGGCGAACGCCGGGCCGGACGAGTACATCCAGACGGCCGGGTTGGAACCGAGCAGCAGCTCCGCGTAGCCCCAGATCAGGGAGCGGGGGGAGGTGGTGCCGCCGATCTCCTCGGGAAGGCCCAGGCGCCAGTACTCGGAGTCCATGAAGGCCTGGTACGACTTCTTGAAGGTGTCGGGGACCGGCGCGGTGTTGGTCTCCGGGTCGAAGACCGGCGGGTTGCGGTCGGCGTCGGCGTAGGAGTCGGCGAGCTCGTTCTCCGCGAGCCGGGTGATCTCGTCAAGGATGGTCTTCGCCGTGTCGACGTCCATCTCCGCGAACGGGCCGGTGCCGTACAGCTTGTCGCGCCCGAGGACCTCGAAGAGGTTGAACTCGATGTCGCGGAGATTCGACTTGTAGTGCCCCATGGGAAGGCTCCGTAATCAATAGCAGTGGCGCGCAGCGCCCCGTGGAGGAGTGAGGATCGGGCGACGGGCGGACGTGGGTATATCAGCTGACCCCTACGATGATGCTACCCGTCAGTAATAAGACGCAACCCCTCAAGGCTCGATGTGTCCGATTACTCTTTGCGGCATGTATGGCTACGACCAGAACCCGGGTGCACAGCAGCAGATGGGTGGCGGCTACGGCGAGCAGCCGCTGTATCCCGAACCCTCGCCGCCCTCCCTGGCTGACGCGGTACGGGCCTTCACGACCGGCTCCCTGTCGGCGGAGGACTTCCAGCAGATCTTCGCGACCTCGAAGGTCTACTGCCCACGCGGCGACAACCCCGGATTCCTGGCCCTCCACAACACGCAGCAGCCGGTGATCCCCATGTTCACCACGCTCAAGGAGCTGCGGCGTTATGCGGGCAAGGAGTCCAAGTACTTCGTGATCACCGGGGCCGAGGTGATCGACCTGCTGCCGACCGGCTACGGCTTCGTCCTGGACATGGAGGGCGATCACCGCATGGTCTTCGACGCCAAGGCGGTGGAGCAGATGGTCGACTTCGCCATGCGCCGCATGTACGGCTGAGGGCGGCGCGGCCTCAAGGCCTTCGCCGCTGCGCGGACGCTGATCGCGGGACCCGGGGAGGGGCCCGTACCGACTGGGTACGGGCCCCTTTTCGCGGTCCGGGACCGGACGGGAATGAATGCCGCCTTGCTAGATGTTCACCATTCAACTAAATTGGATGCAGAAGACCCTCCGGAGGTGGCTCCCATGCCCGCAGTGACCGTCGAAAACCCGCTGACCCTGCCCAAGGTCGCCGCCCCGGCCGATGCCGTGGCCCGTCCCGTGCTGACCGTCACGACCGCGCCGAGCGGCTTCGAGGGTGAGGGCTTCCCGGTGCGGCGCGCCTTCGCCGGGATCAACTACCGGCACCTCGACCCGTTCATCATGATGGACCAGATGGGTGAGGTGGAGTACGCCGCCGGAGAGCCCAAGGGCACCCCCTGGCACCCGCACCGCGGCTTCGAGACCGTCACCTACCTCATCGACGGATCCTTCATCCACCAGGACAGCAACGGTGGCGGCGGCACCATCGAGAACGGCGACACCCAGTGGATGACGGCGGGCTCCGGCCTGCTGCACATCGAGGCCCCGCCGGAGTCCCTCGTCATGTCGGGCGGCCTCTTCCACGGCCTCCAGCTCTGGGTGAACCTGCCCAAGGCCGACAAGATGATGGCCCCGCGCTACCAGGACATCCGCGGCGGCCAGGTCCAGCTCCTCGCCTCCCCGGACGGCGGCGCGCTCCTGCGCGTCATCGCCGGTGACCTGGACGGCCACCAGGGCCCGGGGATCACGCACACCCCGATCACCATGGTCCACGCGACGGTCCGGCCGGGCGCCGAGGTGACCCTGCCGTGGCGCGAGGACTTCAACGGCCTCGCGTACGTCCTGGCCGGACGCGGGAGCGTCGGCCAGGAGCGCCGCCCGGTCCGCATGGGGCAGACCGCCGTGTTCGGTACGGGGTCCTCGCTGACCGTCCGCGCCGACGAGGCGCAGGACGGCAACACCCCGGACCTGGAGGTCGTGCTGCTCGGCGGCCGTCCCATCCGTGAGCCGATGGCGCACTACGGGCCGTTCGTGATGAACACCCAGGACGAGCTCAAGCAGGCGTTCGACGACTTCCAGGCCGGCCGCCTCGGTACGGTGCCCGCGGTCCACGGCATGTGACCGCACCGCATGGAGTACGGGTGACGGACCGTCACCCGTACGCCCGTGCGGGCGGGACACCGCGTCGGCCCCGTGATCGGGTGGGAGGGTGCCTACCCGGAAGCCCCTCCTGCCCGACATCGCGCGGCGGACGGCCGCCTGGTGCGGCGTCCTGCTCCTGGTCGCCGGTGTCGCGGCAGTGGCGATCTGGCTGAGTGTCGTGCTCAAGACGGCGGTCACCCCGGTCCTGCTGGCCCTGCTCGGCACGGCACTGCTGGGGCCGGTCCACCGCTGGCTGACCGCCCACAAGGTGAACAGGTCGCTGGCCGCCGGGCTCACCTGCGTGGCACTCGTCGCGGTGGTCGGCGGCGCCGGGTACATCGTCGTCACGGTGCTCGTCGACACGGGTGCCCAGATCGTCGACTCGCTGAAGGAGGCCGCGCAGTGGGTCCTCGACCACTTCGACATCGCCGGCGTCGCCGACGTGGACGACCTCGCCGACAACGCCAAGAGCCTCGTCGAGAAGTTCGGTGCGAGCGCCGCGGGCGGACTGCTCACCGGGATCAGCCTGATCGGCTCACTCTTCACCACCAGTGTCCTGGCGCTGCTGCTGACCTTCTTCTTCCTGCGTGACTCCGACCGCGCCGCGGGCCTGGCCCACAGCCTCGCCCCGCGCGGTACCGGTGCCCTGGTGGAGGCCATGGGGCGCAGGGCCTTCGAGGCCGTCGAGGGCTTCATGCGCGGAACCACGGTCATCGCCCTCATCGATGCCCTGTGCATCACGGTGGGCCTGCTGATCCTGCGGGTGCCCGGCGCGGCGGGGCTGGGGGCACTGGTCTTCGTGGGCGCCTACATCCCGTACCTGGGTGCCTTCCTCTCCGGCGCGGTCGCGGTGCTGGTCGCGCTCGCCGACCGGGGGTTCGTGATCGCGCTCTGGGCGCTCGGGGTGGTGATCGCGGTCCAGGTGCTGGAGGGCCATGTCCTGCAGCCGGCCATCCAGAGCCGCACGGTCCAGATGCACCCCGCCATGATCTTGATCGCTCTGACCGCGGGCGCGAGCGTCGCGGGCATCCTGGGCATGCTGCTCGCGGTGCCGCTCTGCGCGGCGGTGTTCGGCGTGATCGGTGAGCTGCGCAAGGGCTACGAGGCACCTGAACCCTCATGACCGCCCGACCACCGACACCCGTGCGTCTCAGGACTCCGGCGGTTCCGTCGACTCGCACAGCTCGAACCAGATCGACTTCCCCTCCCCCCGCGGATCCACCCCCCACGTGTCGGCGAGCATCTCCATCAGGACCAGTCCCCGCCCGCTGGACGCCATCTCGCCCGGGCGCCGCTTGTGCGGGAGCTCGTCGCTGGCGTCGGCCACCTCGACCCGCAGCAGCCGTTCGCCCCGGTCCCCGCTCACCTCGGCGACGAGCAGGGCGTCCCCGTCCGTGTGTACGAGGACGTTCGTCGACATCTCCGAGACCAGCAGCTCCGCCGCGTCGATCTGCTCCCCGTCGGACCAGTCGTGCAGCAGCTCACGCACCTGCTGCCGGGCGGCGGCGATGCGCTCGGGCTCGGCCTGGGCGATGGTCATCGCCGAGCGGCGCCCCGGTGCCGTGCGGGTCGTGGCGCCCTCCCGGCGCAGCACGAGCACCGCGATGTCGTCCTCGCGGCGGTCCACCAGGGGCCCGGTCGTGTGGTGCGAGCCCGGGCCGTGCACCGCCTGCACCAGGGCGTCGGCGAGCTTCTCCAGGTCCTCGGTGGGCTCCTCCAGGACCGGTCTGAGCCTGGTCCAGCCGGTGGCCATGTCGTGCCCGCCGGTCTCGATGAGCCCGTCCGTGCACAGCATGATCGTTTCGCCCGGTTCCAGGACGACGCGGGTCGTCGGATAGTCCGCGTCCTTCTCGATGCCCAGCGGCAGCCCGCCGGCGGTCTGGCGGATCACGGCGGTTCCGTCGACGTTGATCACGACCGGGTCGGGGTGGCCGGCCCGGGCGATGTCGAGGGTGCCGGTGTCCGGGTCGGCCTCCGCGTACAGGCAGGTGGCGAAGCGTGCCGAGGTGGCCTCGTCCTCCCCCTCCGTGCCGTCGTACTCCTCGGTGAGCCCGGACAGGAAGCGCGAGGCACGGGAGAGCACGGCGTCGGGACGGTGCCCCTCGGAGGCGTAGGCCCGCAGGGCGATCCGCAGCTGGCCCATCAGCCCCGCGGCCCGTACGTCGTGGCCCTGGACATCACCGATGACGAGGGCGATGCGGCCGTTGGGGAGCGGAATCATGTCGTACCAGTCGCCGCCGACCTGGAGGCCGCCGCCGGTCGGGACGTAGCGGGCGGCCACCGTCAGGCCGGGAACCCCCGGGCCCAGGGACGGCATCATCGCCTTCTGCAGCCCCAGGGACAGCTCGCGCTCCGTCTCGGCCGCCCCGGCGCGGGCCAGTGCCTGCGCCAGCATCTTGGCCACGGTCGTCAGCACGGCCCGCTCGTCCGGTGAGAAGGCCACACTGTGCCGGAACGCGGCCATCCAGGCGCCCATGGTGTGCCCCGACACGATCAGCGGCACGAAGGCCCAGGAGCGGCGTCCGAAGCCGCGGGCGAGCGGCCAGGTGGTCGGGAAGCGCTGCCGGTACGCCTCCGGCGAGGGGAGGTAGATGGCCTGCCCCGTCCGCACCACCTCGGCGGCCGGGTAGTCGGTCTCCAGGGGCATGTCGGTGAAGGGCTTCTCGTCGCCCATGTTGTGCCCGTGGTGGCCGACGACTGTCAGGCGCTCGCCCGAGATGCCGAAGACGGCCAGCCCGTCCGGCGAGAACCCGGGCATCGACAGCGACCCGGCGACCCGCAGGACCTCTTCGGTGGACCCGGCTTCGGCCAGCGCGCGCCCCGCGTCCAGCAGGAAGGCCTCGCGTGAGCGGCGCCAGTCCCCGGTGATCGGGCTGAGCGCGGCCGGGACTCCCGCCGACGGTTCGGCGACCTCCTGGAGGATGCCCATCAGCACGTACTCGAAGCGGCCCGGACTCTTGACGGGAACGGGCTTCGAGCGGCTGCGCACGGTACGGAGCACCGTGCCCTGCTCGTCCACGATCCGCAGTCTGGCCTCGGCAATGGTGTCCTCGGCGATCGCGAAGTTCACCACCCCGTCGATCTCGTTCCAGTCGGCCGGATGGAAGCGGGGGCGCACCTCCTCCGACGGGTAGACCGAGGCCTCGGCAGGCAGACCGAGCAGCCGGGCCGCCTCCGCGTCGAGCGTGACGGTGCCGGCTGAGCTGTCCCAGCTCCACAGACCGGTCACGATCGCAGCCAGGATCTCCTCGGTGCGCATTGCCCCACTTTATGAAGATGTTCTCCACGGACGCCACCGAGGGACGGCCGCCCGACGGCCGTCCGCGCAGGGTCACCGGCCGCGTCCGGTGCGGCCCGGGAGGCCGTGCGGGATCAATGTCAATGAAGTGGTGCGCCTACGGGCGGTAGCCTGGGGTGTCAATCCACCCCGACCGCGAAGACTGGATGAACGACGATGCATCGGTACAGGTCCCACACCTGCGGCGAGCTCCGCGCCTCTGACGTCGGCACCGACGTCCGGCTGAGCGGCTGGCTGCACAATCGCCGAGACCTGGGTGGCATCCTCTTCATCGATCTGCGCGACCACTACGGTCTGGTGCAGCTCGTCGCCCGCCCCGGCACTCCCGGCAACGACGCCCTGTCGAAGCTGACCAAGGAGACGGTCGTCCGGATCGACGGCAAGGTCTCCGCGCGCGGCGCCGACAACGTCAACCCGGAGCTCCCGACCGGCGAGATCGAGATCGAGGTCACCGAGGTCGAGGTGCTGGGCGAGGCCGCCCCGCTGCCCTTCACGATCAACGCCGAGGACGGGGTCAACGAGGAGCGGCGCCTGGAGTACCGCTTCCTCGACCTGCGCCGCGAGCGCATGCACCGCAACATCATGCTGCGCTCGTCCGTGATCGCTTCCATCCGCTCCAAGATGGTGGCCCTCGGCTTCAACGAGATGGCGACCCCGATCCTCGCCGCGACGTCCCCCGAGGGCGCCCGCGACTTCGTGGTCCCGTCCCGTCTCAACCCGGGCAAGTTCTACGCCCTTCCGCAGGCGCCGCAGCAGTTCAAGCAGCTGCTGATGATCTCCGGCTTCGACCGCTACTTCCAGATCGCGCCGTGCTTCCGCGACGAGGACGCCCGCGCCGACCGTTCGCCCGGCGAGTTCTACCAGCTCGACGTCGAGATGTCGTTCGTCGAGCAGGAGGACGTCTTCCAGCCGATCGAGAAGCTCATGACCGAGCTCTTCGAGGAGTTCGGCAACGGCCGCCCTGTCACCTCGCCGTTCCCGCGCATCCCGTTCCGCGAGTCGATGCTGAAGTACGGCAACGACAAGCCGGACCTGCGTGCCCAGCTGGAACTCGTCGACATCTCCGACATCTTCGCGGACTCGGAGTTCAAGGCCTTCGCCGGCAAGCACGTCCGCGCCCTTCCGGTGCCGGACACCGCGGGCCAGTCCCGGAAGTTCTTCGACGGCCTCGGTGCGTACGCGGTCGAGCACGGCGCCAAGGGCCTCGCCTGGGTCCGCGTCGGCGAGGACGGCACGCTGGCGGGCCCGATCGCCAAGTTCCTCACCGAGACGGACATCAAGACCCTCACCGAGCGCCTCTCCCTCGTCCCGGGCCACGCCGTCTTCTTCGGCGCGGGCGAGTTCGACGAGGTCTCCAAGATCATGTCCGTCGTCCGCGTCGAGGCCGCCAAGCGCGCCGGCCACTTCGAGGAGGGCGTCTTCCGCTTCTGCTGGATCGTCGACTTCCCGATGTACGAGAAGGACGAGGACACCGGGAAGATCGACTTCTCGCACAACCCGTTCTCCATGCCCCAGGGCGGCATGAAGGACCTGGAGGAGAAGGACCCGCTCGACATCCTGGCGTGGCAGTACGACATCGTCTGCAACGGCATCGAACTGTCCTCCGGCGCCATCCGTAACCACGAGCCCGAGGTCATGCTGAAGGCCTTCGCGATCGCCGGTTACGAGGCGGAGACCGTCGAGAGGGAGTTCGCGGGCATGCTGCGCGCGTTCCGCCTCGGCGCCCCGCCGCACGGTGGCATCGCCCCGGGCGTCGACCGCATCGTGATGCTGCTGGCCGACGAGCCCAACATCCGGGAGACGATCGCCTTCCCGCTCAACGGCAACGCCCAGGACCTGATGATGGGCGCCCCGAGCGAGCTGGACGAGACCCGCCTGCGTGAGCTGAACATCCAGCTCCGCAAGCCCGTCGCGTCGGCCAAGGAGAAGGCGGAGGCCAAGGACTCCGTGGCGAGGGACACCGGCGCGAAGTAAGCGTCAGCGGTTCCGCTTCGGTTCCACGTGAAACAGTCCCCGGCCGCCCGGCCGGGGACTGTTTTCGTGCGCGCACGGGATACGCACAGGAACGCACAGCCTGCGCTCACGTCCCTGCCAGCTGGGCTGCCTAGCCTCACCCCTCATGACAGAGAATCAGGGACCCGCACACAAGAAGGATCTGACCCGCCGACGCGTGATCCTCGCAGGTGGTGCGGCCATGGCCGCCGCAGGCATCGGTGCCGGGGTCGTCGCGACTGCCTCGGCCGGCGAGGAGAAGAGCGGCAACAGCAAGAAGAGCGGTCAGGGCGAGGCGTGCTACCGGCTGACCTCGGAGACCACCGAGGGCCCGTACTACATCGACGCCGACAAGATCCGGAAGGACATCACGGAGGACAAGGAGGGCATCCCGCTGACCCTCCGGCTCAAGGTGATCGACTCCGACACCTGCAAGCCGCTGAAGCGGGCCGCCGTCGACATCTGGCACTGCGACGCGCTGGGGATCTACTCCGGCTACGAGAGCATGAGCCAGGGCGGCCCCGGCGGTGGCGGTACCCCGCCGAGCGGCGCCCCCACGGACGCGCCGACGGATGCCCCGACCGACGCCCCCACGGGCACTCCGACCGGGACTCCCCCGTCCGGCGGCCCCGGTGGCGGAGGCGGCGGGCACAGCGAACCCACCGACGACGAGCGGTACCTGCGGGGCACACAGCTCACGGACCAGCACGGGTACGTGGAGTTCAGGACGATCTTCCCCGGCTGGTACCAGGGCCGTGCCGTGCACATCCACACCAAGGTGCACGTCGGCGGGAAGATGACCGACGCCGGGTACGAGGGCGGGCACACCTGCCACACCGGCCAGTTCTTCTTCGCCGAGTCCGCGGTCCTCGACTCGGCCAGGATCGAGCCGTACGCGACCAGCACCACCACCCGCACGACGCTGACCGAGGACACCATCTACGACCAGAGCGGTGTCACGGGCGGGCTGCTCAAGCTCAGCTACGGCAAGGGCCGGATGGGGCGCGGAGTGATCGGCTCGATCACGATGGGCGTCGACCCGGACGAGACCAACGACGGCACCGGCCTCTAGGGATCTCCGTCACCCGGTGAAGGGCCCGGAACCTCGCGGTTCCCGGCCCTTCGCCCTGCCTACGGACAGCCGTGCGGAACTCGCCCCGCCCCGGGTGCGCGGAACCCGTACAGCCGGATGGCCCCGGTTCCGATTCGACGCCGCGGGGCCCGGCAATGACTGGCACCGAAGAAGACCGATCGCCCGTCATTGAGGAGCTCCGCACCGTGTCCCTCCTGCGCCGCCCGTATGCCCTTCTCGTCGTTCTGTTCCTGCTGGTCATCGGCTGTTCCGCCGGTGCGGTGCAGACCTCGGCGCCCCGTGGTGCCGCCGGTCCCGAGTCCTCGGCCGCGGCGTCCCCCGCTCCCGAGCCCGTCCGCCCCCGGGAGATTCCGGGGCTGGGGCCCAACACCCGGGCGCAGATCCCGGACTCGGCCCGGCAGGCCGTCGTGGTGACCGGTGAGGGCCCCGACGCCAACCTCTCCACGGCCGTGCTCTACACCCGCGACGACCCCGCTCTCGGCTGGAGACCGGAGGCAGGCCCCTGGCCCGCCCACAACGGCATGGAGGGCTGGACGGACTTCCACATGGCGGACGACCTCAGATCGCCCATCGGTGTCTACAGCCTCACCGACGCGGGCGGCCGCCTCGCCGATCCCGGTGCGCTGCTTCCGTACGACGAGCAGTCGCGCTTCGCGGTGAGCGGCGAGGGCTTCTTCGGTGAGCCCCTGGACGGGTCCTTCGACTATGTCGTCGCCATCAACTACAACCGGATCCCTGGCACGACCCCCTTGGACCGCACCCGGCCGCTCGGCGAGGAGAGAGGCGGCGGCATCTGGATCCATGTGGACCACGGCGGCCCGACCCAGGGCTGTGTCTCGCTTCCCGAGGAACGGATGAGGGAGCTCCTGCTCATCCTGGACCCGGTGAAGTACCCCGTGATCGTGATGGGGGACGCCGCGGCGCTGGAGCTGTGAGGGCCGGACGCACGAAAGCCCGGGACCGATGTCCGGTCCCGGGCTCCCCGCTGTCTGCGGAAGGCAGCGTACGACCCTAGGCGGGCTTCTCCTCCAGGCGCGGGAACAGCACCGCACCCTTCGTCACCGTCGTCCCCACGGACAGCTGTCCCCAGCGGCCCGCGTCCTGCACCCGCTGCTCGCTCAGGGCGCCCAGTGACGCCTCGGCGCCCAGGGACTCCCACAGCTTCTGCGAGGTGTCCGGCATCACGGCGTTCAGAAGGACCGCGACACCGCGCAGCGACTCGGCAGCCGTGTACAGGATGGTCGCGAGCCGGGCCTGGCCCTCCGGCGACTCGTCCTTGGCGACCTTCCAGGGCTCCTGCTCCGTGATGTAGCCGTTGACCTGCTTCACGAATTCGAAGATCGCCAGGATGCCGCCCTGGAAGTCCAGCTCCTCGCCGATCTTCAGGTCCGCCGTGGCGACGGCCTGCGCGAGGCCCTCCTGGACCGCCCGCTCGGCGTCACCGGCGGCCGTGGCCTCCGGGAGCGCGCCGCCGAAGTACTTGCCGACCATGGCCGCGACCCGCGAGGCGAGGTTGCCGTAGTCGTTGGCGAGCTCCGAGGTGTAGCGGGCGCTGAAGTCCTCCCAGGAGAACGAGCCGTCGCTGCCGTACGCGATGGCCCGCAGGAAGTACCAGCGGTACGCGTCCACGCCGAAGTGCGAGGTCAGGTCCTGCGGCTTGATGCCCGTCAGGTTCGACTTGGACATCTTCTCGCCGCCGACCATCAGCCAGCCGTTGGCGACGACCTTGCCGGGGAGCGGCAGGCCCTGCGCCATCAGCATCGCCGGCCAGATGACCGAGTGGAAGCGCAGGATGTCCTTGCCGATCAGGTGCACGTTCGCCGGGAACGTACCGTCGAACTTCTCCTGGTTGGCGCCGTAGCCGACCGCCGTCGCGTAGTTGAGCAGCGCGTCGATCCACACGTAGATGACGTGCTTCGGGTCCCAGGGCACCGGGACGCCCCAGTCGAACGTGGAGCGCGAGATCGACAGGTCCTGCAGCCCCTGCTTGACGAAGTTCACGATCTCGTTGCGCGCGGACTCGGGCTGGATGAAGCCCGGGTTGGCCGCGTAGAACTCCATGAGCTTCGGGCCGTACTCGCTCAGCTTGAAGAAGTAGTTCTCCTCCTTGAGGAGCTCCACCGGCTTCTTGTGGATCGGGCACAGCTTCGTGCCGTCCTCGGACTCGATCAGGTCGCCGGGGAGCTTGTACTCCTCGCAGCCCACGCAGTACGGGCCTTCGTACCCGCCCTTGTAGATCTGGTCCTTGTCGTACAGGTCCTGCACGAACTCCTGCACACGGTCGGTGTGCCGCTTCTCCGTCGTACGGATGAAGTCGTCGTTCGCGATGTTCAGGTGCTCCCAGAGGGGCTTCCAGGCCTCCTCGACGAGCTTGTCGCACCAGGCCTGGGGCGTGACGTCGTTCGCCTCGGCCGTGCGCATGATCTTCTGACCGTGCTCGTCCGTGCCGGTGAGGTACCACACCTTCTCGCCCCGCTGGCGGTGCCAGCGGGTGAGCACGTCGCCTGCGACGGTCGTATAGGCGTGCCCCAGGTGAGGAGCGTCGTTGACGTAGTAAATGGGGGTCGATACGTAGAAACTCTTCACGCCGTCGCCCCCTTGCTTCTCGGATCCAGTGGCCGCCATGGTCGAAATCCTAACGGTCCGTGGGAGTTCCACTCACATCGTTAAAAGCGGCCCGGTGCTCGGAGAGCTTTGCGAAACATCCCTTCCCGTACCAAAGACGCATCCTGGGAGGAGTGGGCACGCGTGCACGAGGCGGGAGACAACACGATGCGGGTACTGGTCGCCGAGGACGAGGAGATCCTGGCCGAGCTGGTGGCGACCGGGCTGCGGCGGGCCGGTTTCGCCGTCGACACCGTGTACAGCGGGGACGCGGCGCTCGCCTACCTGGGCCTGCACGACTACGACGTGGTCGTCCTGGACCGTGATCTGCCCCGGGTGCACGGCGACGACGTGGCCCGCAGGCTCGTGTCCGCCGGCTCCCGGACCAGGATCCTGATGCTCACCGCCTCGGGGACCATGGAGGACCGGGTGGAGGGGCTCGATCTCGGAGCGGACGACTACGTGAGCAAGCCCTTCGAGTTCCCCGAGCTGGTGTCCCGGGTGCGCGCGCTCCGGCGGCGCAGTGCACGGCCCGTACCGCCGCAGCTGGAGCGGCACGGCATCCGGCTCGACAGCGTGCGGCGGGCGGCGACGCGGGACGGGCGGGATCTGGACCTGTCGCCGAAGGAGTTCACCGTGCTGCAGCTGCTGCTGGAGGCCGACGGGGGCACCGTCAGCGCCGAGGAACTGCTGGAACGGGCCTGGGACGCCAACGCCGACCCCTTCACCGGGGCCGTCCGCGTCTGTATGAGCAAGCTGCGCGGCAAGCTCGGGGAGCCCGCCCTCATCCGCACGGTGCAGGGCGTGGGGTACGCCCTGTGAAGCGGCTGCTGAGGCGGCTGCGGGCGACGGGTGCCTCGCAGGTCCAGCACTCGACGATCCGGATGCGGATCGCCCTGGTGTACGGCGGAGTGTTCCTGATCCTCGGAACGGCCCTGCTGACGACGGTCAATCTGGCCTCCCGCGCCGGTACGGACTCGCAGGCGCGGGCCATCGCCACGTCCGCCGCGGTCACCCAGCCGGGCTTCGCGGTCAACGGCCCCCTGCACACACGGGGCCGCCTCGGTCCGCCCACGGTCTACGACCTCACCGACGATGTGAGCGACGCCGCCGGCCGTGAGCTCATGTACTGGTCGGTCGCCGCGCTGCTCGTCATGACGGCGTGTGCGGTCGCCGTGGGCTGGTGGACGGCCGGACGGGTCCTGCGGCCCGTCCACGCGATGACCGCGAAGGCCAGGCGGCTCTCCGAGCACACCCTCCACGAGCGGATCGCCTCCAGCGGCCCCGACGACGAGCTGAAGGAGCTCGGGGAGACGCTGGACGCGCTGCTGGCCCGGCTGGAGAAGGCGTTCGACAGCCAGCGGCGGTTCATCGCCAACGCCTCGCACGAGCTGCGCACTCCGCTGGCCACCCAGCGGGCCGCGATCCAGGTGGGTCTCGACGATCCGTCGCCGGACGAGCTCGTACGGACCCGTCAGACGCTGCTGGACAACAACCGGCGTAGCGAGCGGCTCATCGAGGGGCTGCTGGTGCTGGCGCGCAGCGAGCGGGGGCTGGCGAAGAGCGAGCGCGAGGAGTTCGACCTCGCGCAGGTGGTGACGGAGGAGGCCGCCCGGCCCTCGGCGGCGGAGCGCCCGCCGACCCACCCGGAGGTGACGGTCGCGGCGGAGCCGTGTGCGGTACGGGGCAACCGGCAGCTGCTCGCGCAGCTGGTGGCGAACCTGCTGTCCAACGCGGTGAGGTACAACGTGCCCGGCGGTTCCGTGCGGGTGTCGCTGTCCGCGGGCGGGACCCTGGTGGTCCGCAACACCGGTCCCGCGGTGACCGAGGGGGACATCGCGGGGTTCTTCGAACCGTTCAGGCGCGGTGAGGGGCGGGACCGGATGGGGCCGGGCTCGGGCCTCGGTCTATCGATCGTACGTTCTATTGCGGTGGCTCACGGCGGTACGGTCACGGCGGTACCCGGCCCTGGGGGCGGGCTCGCCGTGACCGTACGGCTGCCGGTGGATCAGTCCCCGGCGACGATTCCGCGGGCGGCGGCCCAGGCGGGAAGCCCGGCGAGCACCTCGCGGTAGAACGTCGCGTCGGGCACCTCGCGCGGGGCCGGACCGGCGTGGAAGAACCCGGCGTTCTCGACGTCGAGCCTGCGCAGGAAGTCGAAGCCCTTCGCGTCCTCGTCGCCGAACGCGACGAACTGGAAGAACAGCGGCAGCCGTGCCGCGTCCGCCAGCGCCTGCTTCGCGGCCTGCTTGGCGTCCGGGGCGCCGTCCGTCTGGAAGATCACCAGCGCGGGCCCGGTGGCCTCGGACTTCTCGTAGTGCGTGACGATCTCCTCGACGGCCCGGTGGTAGTTGGTACGTCCCAGGCGCCCGAGCCCCGCGTGCAGCTCGTCGATCCGGCCCTCGTGGGCGGTGAGGTCGATCGCGCCGGTGCCGTCGATGTCGGTCGAGAAGAAGACGACGGGCACGGTGGCGTTCTCGTCCAGGTGCGCGGCGAGTGCCAGGGTGCGGTCGCCCAGGTGCTGTGCGCTGCCGTCCTTGTAGAACGACCGCATCGACCCGGAGCGGTCGAGCACCAGGTAGACGTTCGCCCGGAGGCCGGTGAGCCCGTGCGCCTTGAGCCCGGCCTGCGCCGCCTTGTACGGGGTGACGAGCGCGGGCGCGGCCGCCTTGACCCGGGCGAGGGTGACGGCGGGCTTACCGCCGGCAGCGGGGGCCGGGGCGGCGGTGAGTGCCTCGGCGACCGGCTCCGGCGCGGCTTCGGTGACAGGCGCGGCCTCGACGACCGGCTCGGCTTCGGCGACTGGCGCGGCTTCGATGGCCGGCTCGGCCTCGACGACCGACTCGGCCTCCGCGGTGACCTCGTCGGCGACCGGCTCGGCGGCGGCCTCGACCTCGACGATCTCGATGACCGGCTCGGCGGCCGGGGCCTCGGGCGCGGTCTCGACCTCGACGATCTCGATGACCGGCTCGGCTTCGATGACCGTTCCGGCGGGCTCGGCGACCGCAGCGGGTGCCTGCTCCGGCTCCGCGTCGATGTCGACGTCGATCGTGATCGGCGCCGGGTCAGCCGCCTCGGCTACCGGTGCCGGCTCGTCCGCGACAGCCGCGGTCTCCGCGACAGCCGCGGTCTCCGCGACAGCCGCGGTCTCCGCGACGGTCGTGGTCTCCGCGACGGCCGTGGCCACCGTGGCCGGCTTGGCGTCGGGGGCCGACCCCTGGGCCGGAACCGTCGGCGTGGGCCCGGAGGCTGAGGTTGAAGTGGTGGTGGCCGCCTTGTCGAAGGCCTCCGCCACCAGGTCCGTTGCCAGTCCGTTCTCCCCGTCCGCGGTGGACCGCGCCGAAGAGGAGGAGGCCGGTGCCGGTACCGAGGCCTTCGCGGGCTCGGCCGCCGAAGTGGTGGTCTCCGGCTCCGGCTCCGTGGGCTGGGTGCGCTCGGCCTGGGGCGGGACGGTGGCCGTGACCGGCTCGTCCTGCTCCGTGCGGCCGAACACCTTGCGCAGCAAGCTCCGAATGCCCATGGGCGAGGCCTTTCGCATGAGTTGGTGGCGATAAATGTCCGTACTGCGGGAATTGATCCCTGGCCAGGGCGGATACGTAAGGTTAGCGGCCGGATCCGGCCGTTCGGTGGCGCGGCCCGCCCCTGCGTCAACCGAGCTCCAACCGAGCTCCAATTGAGCCCTGAGGACAGCAGTGGCCCGGACTTCACCCCTCGTTCACCGTCCGTCCCTCGTACCGCGTCGATGCGCACCTACCGTCACGCAGGACACACAGACGGAGGGACGAACAACGTGCGCAATCTGCTGCCGCTCATCGGCTCGCACCAGGGCGGGCGCTCTGCGCTGACGTGCCGCTACCGCTGCGGTGACGCCTGCTTCCAGGAGATACCGAACACCAGTGGAAACGAGTACGCCGGCGACATCATCGCCGGTGCGCTGTCGCGCCGGTCGATCATGCGCGCCGCCGCGGTGGTGACCGTCGCCGCCGCCGCCGGAACCGCAGCTCTGACCGGCCCGGGCGCCCCGCGCGCCGAGGCCGCCGCGCTCGCGGGCCACGGCCACAAGCCGAAGCCCCCGCACGGGAACACCTCTTCGGGCGCCCGCGGCCTGCGCTTCGCGCCCGTGGCACCGAACAAGAACGACAAGGTCACCGTCCCGGACGGCTACAGCCAGAACGTGGTGATCCGCTGGGGCGAGCCGATCCTGCGCGGTGCCCCCGCCTTCGACCCTGACCAGCAGTCGGCGAAGGCGCAGGCGGGCCAGTTCGGCTACAACAACGACTTCCTCTCCCTGCTCCCGCTCCCCGGCGAGCGGGGCCGTCAGGTCCTGGTCGCCAACCACGAGTACACGGACGAGATCCTGATGTTCCGTGGATACGATCCGGCCAACCCGACGCGTGAGCAGGTCGAGATCGCCTGGGCCGCGCACGGACTCTCCGTGGTCGTCGTCCAGGAGGAGAACCGCACCGGCAGGCTCGGCCCGGTCAGCCGCCACCCGCTGAACCGCCGCCTCACCGCGACCAGCGAGTTCAGGGTCACCGGCCCGGCCGCGGGCAGCCCCCTGCTCCGTACCTCCGCCGACCCCACCGGCCGCAAGGTCCTCGGCACGCTCAACAACTGCGCGGGCGGCACCACCCCGTGGGGCACCACGCTGCACGGCGAGGAGAACTTCAACCAGTACTTCGCCAACGGCTCCAGCGACACGGACAAGCGCTACGGCATCGCGACGAGCGCCACCGAGCGCAAGTGGGAGCGTTTCGACAAGCGCTTCGACCTGGCCCAGGAGCCCAACGAGGCGCACCGCTTCGGCTGGGTCGTCGAGCTCGACCCGTACGACCCCGACTCCGTCCCCCGCAAGCGGACCGCGCTCGGCCGCTTCAAGCACGAGGCGGCCCAGCCGCGGCTGACCGCAGACGGCCGCCCCGTGGTCTACATGGGCGACGACGAGCGGTTCGACTACTTCTACAAGTTCGTCTCCAGCAAGAAGATGAAGAAGGGGAACTCGCGTGCCGCGCGCGAGCACAACCTCACCCTGCTGGACGAGGGCACGCTGTACGTCGCCAAGTTGACCGGCGACTCCCCGGCCGCGGAGTTCGACGGCACGGGCAAGCTCCCCTCCGACGGCGAGTTCGACGGCAGCGGCGTCTGGATCCCGCTCGCCACGGGCAGCACCTCGCACGTGCCCGGCATGACCGCCGAGGAGGTGTACGTCTTCACGCGTCTCGCCGGTGACAAGGTCGGTGCCACGAAGATGGACCGCCCCGAGGACGTCGAGCCGTCGCCGCGCACCGGCCGCGTCTACATCGCCCTCACCAACAACACGGACCGCGGCAAGGCGGGCAAGGCCGGTGCGGACGAGGCCAACCCGCGCAACGCCAACAAGCACGGCCAGATCCTGGAGCTCGCGGAGAACTGGGACGACCCGGCGGGCGACGGTTTCGCCTGGCGGCTCTTCCTCGTCGCGGGTGACCCGAACGACCCGTCGACGTACTTCGCGGGCTTTCCCAAGGAGAAGGTCAGCCCCATCTCCTGCCCGGACAACGTGGCCTTCGACGACCACGGCAACCTGTGGATCTCCACGGACGGCGCCCAGCTCGGCTCGCACGACGGCCTGTTCGGTGTCGCGACGCAGGGCGAACGGCGGGGTGAGCTCAAGCAGTTCCTCACCGTGCCGTCGGGCGCCGAGACCTGCGGCCCGGTGATCCAGGACCGCCGGGTCCTGGTGGCCGTGCAGCACCCGGGCGAGATCGACGGCGCGTCCGTCGAGAAGCCCGCGAGCACCTGGCCGGACGGCCCCGGCCGGATCGTCCGCCCGTCCGTCGTGGCCGTCTGGCGCAAGGACGGCAGCGACATCGGCGTCTGAACCGCACCCCGTTTCCACTGCCGATCTCGGTGAACATCAGGCCTGTGCCCCTTGCGGTGCAGGCCTGATGTACGTCGTACAAATGTCCCCTCCGTGGCCCGAGTTGCCTTCGGTGAGCGGCCGGTACGGCTGAGGAGGAGAACCGTCCCGCAGAACACCCACGAGATGGCCGAAGTCATCGGAGACTTCGGTTCCTGACCCGTCCGGGGCGCCTCACCGCATTAGAGTCGGTCTCATGGTTTCCGGTGAGGCGCCGCAGGCGGAGGGAAGTGTCCGGGTCGACGTCTGGATCTGGTCGGTCCGGCTGACGAAGACCCGTTCGCAGGCCGCTGCCGCCTGCCGGGCGGGGCATGTGCGGGTCAACGGCGAGCGGGCCAAGCCCGCCCAGGCGCTGCAGACGGGCGACGAGGTACGGCTGCGGCATGCGGGACGGGACCGGATCGTGGTCGTCTCGAAGATCGTGAAGAAGCGCGTCGGGCCGCCGGTGGCCGCCGACTGCTTCGTCGACAACAGCCCGCCCCCGCCGCCGCGCGAGGCCGCGATCCAGGTCCCGGTCCGCGACCGCGGCGCGGGCCGCCCGACCAAACGCGACCGCCGGGAGATGGAACGCCTCCAGGAGCGCGGACCCGGCCCGTCCTAGGGCTTCCCGCCGAAGGGCTTCCCGTCGAAGGACCGGCTTCAGATGACGAAGACGGTCTTTCCGCGCGCCCCGCCCGTACGGTTCTGGGCGAGTGCCTGCGGTGCCTTCTCCAGGGGGAGCTCGGCGTCCACGGGCACGGCCAGCTCGCCCCGCGCAGCGCCGGCGGCCAGTGATTCGAGCAGTTCCGCCGCCGGGGCGAGCCGGAAGTCGACCCGTGCGACGCCGGGCGGGCCCGCGACCGAGCGGGTGGTGACCGCGACACCGCCGTCGCGCACCAGTGCGGCATGCGCGGCGAAGGCGTCCGGGTCGGTGGAGACCAGGTCGACGAGCGCGTCGACGCCGTTCGGGTACACGTCCCGTACCGCCGCGGCCAGCTCGCCGGGACCGACGGTCGTGTCGACGGCGGCGGCTGCGCCGAACGCCCGCATCCGCTTCTCCTCGTCGCCCCGTACCGCCGCGACGACCCCGATGCCCCGGGCGGCGGCGAGCTGGGTCAGGAAGGTGCCGACGCCACCCGCCGCGCCGATGATCAGCAGACTCCGGCCGCTGCGGACCGCCGTGCCCCCCAGAATCTGCGCGGCGGCCGTCCCGGCGGACGGGAGCGCCGCCGCGATCTGGAGCGGCAGGTCGCGGGGGACCAGGGCGATCGGGGAGTCCTGCGGAACGGACACGTACTCGGCGTACGACCCGCAGCGCCCGACCGGGGGCGCGGTCACCCGGCCGAAGACGGCGTCACCCACCCGGAAGCGGTTGTCGCCGCTGCCGATCATGTCCACCCGGCCCGCGAAGTCGACTCCGACGATCAGGGGGAAGGCATGCGGGGCAGCCCCGTCCAGGGCGCCGTCCGCGGTCTGCCAGTCGAGCGGGTTGAGCGCCGCGTACTCGATCTTCACCCGCACGTCGCCCGCGTCGGGATCGGGCTTGGGCACTTCGACGAGACAGGGCTCCGCACAGAACGCGCTGACAGCGATGGCTCGCATACGGCAGACCTCTCAGTCGCCCCCCTGCTCTCACGGGTCCCACTTTCGCCCGGCCCACGCGCCCGCGCATGTCGGAGCCCGGCGGGCCGGAGCCACCCTCCTACGGCCCGGCACTCCGTCCGGCGCCCCGCCGCGCCGACACGTACCGTCCCACCAGTCCGCCGACCACCAGGACCGCGCCCACCACGATCACGATCCACACGGTCGTCCGCAGCGAAGCGGTCAGCGCGTCGTACACGGCCGCGGCCCCGCCCCGGTCGCTGCCCGGCACCTCGTCCAGCACCCGGTCGCGGCCCACCGCGACCAGGATGCGCAGCACGATCGCGCCGAGCACGAAGCCGCCGCCCACCACGGCGGCGGCGCCCAGCCCGGCCCGCAGGCCTCCCCGTACGAGCGCGAGGCCCACCACCAGGACGAGGAGCACCACCGTCCCCACGGCCGGCCAGACGCTGCAGTGGCGCAGCCACTGGAAGGAGCTCCGCAGGTCGTCCGCCCGGTCCGCGGAGAGCACCGTGATCGCGGTGCTCTCGACCGGGATCTGATCGGCGAACGGCACTCCGGAGTTCACCAGTTCCCCCTTGACCTGCTCGATCACCGGCGCCAGATCGATGATCACCGCCTGGCCGCTGTCACCGTGCAGCGCGGCGGTCACGGCCTGGTGCGCCGTCCGGTTCGCGGTGTCCCAGGCCCGCTGGAAGGACTCGGTGGTGGTGAACGACTGCACGGTCTCGTGCAGGAACTGCTCCAGGGTCTCCTGGAGCGGTCCGACGTCGATGTTCTTCATCGCCTCGTCGGTGACGAGGGTGGCGACGGTGTTCTGGACGGCGGGGTCGGAGGCCAGCGGGGAGACGGCGGCCAGGTACCGGTCGGTGTCGTCGATCTCCAGGTCGACCCACGCGGAGAGCGCGCTCACCGGCACCAGCACGGCAAGCAGGACGAGCAGTACTGCCGACAGAGCCGCTGAGAGGTAGGTCCGCACACCACCCAGACAATCCCGCGGAGCGCCGCGGCGCTCCGGGCCGTGGGCCATTCGAGTTGCCGGTCGGCGCGGTCGGGTGTGCCCTGGAGGGACGGAGGACGGGGGCGAGGGAAGGAGCTGTCCGCCATGGCCACTCACGCAACGATGCCGACGCGTGGACGCATGCATGCCCGCACACCGGCACGGCGGACGCACAGCGCGCTCGCCTGGGCGCTGCCCCTCACGCTGGGCGTGATCCTCGGTTTCTGGGCCTTCTTCATCAAGCGCGACGGCGGCGCGACCACCGGCGGGCAGATCTGGCTCGGTGTCGTGTCCGGAGTGGCTTTCGCCGCGCTGTGCTTCGTGTTGGGACGGGTCGGGCACGCCCTGCCGAGGGAGCTGCGGGCGGCGGCGTACGGCGCGCTGACCGGGATCGCGATCGGCTTCCTCCACAGCCTCAACGGCAGCAGCGTGTTCTCGTCGAGCGTGCTGGGGCTGGTGGTCGGTGCAGGGATGTTCTGCTCCGCCTTCTACCTGTACTACACGCGGGAGGACTGAGCGCCGGGTCCCTCCGGACCGGTGCGTGGCCGCCAGATCGGATCTGGCGGCCACGCCTTTCCTTCTGACGTACCCCGTGGCGCGGTGCTCCCGTGCCATCGTGGCCCTGACCCACCCGACCTCCTCGACACCCTCGGCAATCGGTAAACCCGGCAATCTCGACGGACAAGGAAGGGACCATGAGCACTGAACTGGCCATCGAGACAACGGGGCTGGTCAAGATCTTCGGCGACAACCGTGCGGTGGACGGCATCGATCTCGCTGTTCCCACCGGCACCGTCTACGGCGTCCTCGGACCCAACGGCGCCGGGAAGACCACCGCCGTACGGATGCTGGCGACGCTGCTGCGCCCGGACGAGGGCCAGGCACGGGTCTTCGGCCACGACGTCGTGAAGGACGCCGACGCGGTCCGCAGCCGGGTCAGCCTCACGGGGCAGTACGCCTCGGTCGACGAGGACCTGACCGGTACGGAGAACCTGGTGCTGCTGGGCCGGCTGCTCGGGCACTCCAAGCCCCAGGCCCGGACCAGGTCGGCACAGCTGCTGGAGGCCTTCGGGCTGAGCGAGGCGGCAGGCAGGCAGGTGAAGAACTACTCGGGCGGCATGCGGCGCCGTATCGATATCGCCGCGTCCATTCTGAACACCCCGGACCTGCTCTTCCTCGACGAGCCGACGACCGGGCTCGACCCGCGCAGCCGCAACCAGGTGTGGGACATCGTGCGGGCCGTCGTCGCCCAGGGCACCACGGTCATGCTGACCACGCAGTACCTGGACGAGGCCGACCAGCTGGCCTCGCGCATCGCGGTGATCGACCACGGCAAGGTGATCGCCGAGGGCACGAAGGGCGAGCTCAAGGCATCCGTCGGCTCCGGCTCGGTCCATCTGCGCCTGCGGGACCCCGCCCAGCGGCCCGAGGCCGAGCGGGTGCTCGCGCTCGTGCTGGACGCCACGGTCCAGCTGGACCCGGACCCGGTCGCGCTGACGGCCAGGGTCAACGGCCACGGCACGGAGAAGGGCGCGGCGGAACAGGCCGCGCGGGCGCTGGCCGAGCTGGCCAGGTGCGGCATCCACGTGGACAACTTCGCGCTGGGGCAGCCCAGCCTCGACGAGGTCTTTCTCGCGCTCACGGACAAGAAGGGGGTGGCGGCGTGAGTACCGCACCGGCCAAGACCCGGACGGAGGACGTCGAGCTCACCGCGCCGGACGCCGAGACGCTCGCCTCCCTGCTGGTCGGCCAGGAGCGGCCGCCCAGGCCCGGTGCTCTGTCGGCGTCCCTCACCTTCGGGTGGCGGGCGATGCTGAAGATCAAGCACGTGCCCGAGCAGCTGTTCGACGTCACGGCGTTCCCGATCATGATGGTGCTGATGTACACGTACCTCTTCGGAGGAGCGCTGGCCGGTTCCACCGAGGCGTACATCCAGTTCCTGCTGCCGGGCATCCTGGTGATGAGCGTCGTGATGATCACGATGTACACGGGTGTCTCGGTGAACACCGACATCACCAAGGGCGTTTTCGACCGCTTCCGTACGCTGCCGATCTGGCGGCCCGCGCCGATGGTCGGCTATCTGCTCGGCGACGTCCTGCGCTATGTGCTGGCCTCGGCGGTCATGCTCGCCGTCGGCATGATCATCGGCTACCGGCCGGACGGCGGGGCGCTGGGAGTACTGGCGGGCGTTGTCCTGCTGCTGGTGTTCTCGTTCGCGTTCTCCTGGATCTGGACGATGTTCGGGCTGCTGCTGCGCACCGAGAAGTCGGTGATGGGCGTCAGCATGATGGTGATCTTCCCGCTGACGTTCCTGAGCAATGTGTTCGTCGACCCGAAGACCATGCCGGGCTGGCTGCAGGCCTTCGTGAACAACAGCCCGGTCACCCACGTGGCCACGGCGGTCAGGGAGCTCATGGCCGGCAACTGGCCGGCGACGGACATCGCCTGGTCGCTGGGCTGGTCGGCCCTGTTCGTGGTGGTGTTCGGCACGGTGACGATGCGGCTCTACAACCGGAAGTGACTCCGGCCGTCCGGCCCTCCCGGCGGGGTGCGCTCCGGCGGTGGGGCCGTGCTCCTTCTCTCGCCCCCTCTGCGGGCCGGGACCAGACTGGAAGGCAGGGGCAGGGACCTGCCCTGAGGAGTCCTGGAGGAGCCATGACGGCTACGACAAGGAACGAGACGCCCGTTGCGTTCGAGGGCGAGGGTGCGGAACTGCGCATGAAGGAGATCGGGGGAGACCTGACGGTCGCCTTCGTCCGGTTTCCCAAGGGCACGGACATGGGCCCGGCGCTCAAGGGCCTGCCGGAGGACCTGTGCCCCTGCCCCCACTGGGGCTATCTCCTCAAGGGCCGGCTGAAGATGCGGACCGGTGCCGGCTCGGACTCGTACGAGGTCTACGAGGAGGGGCAGGCGTTCTACTGGCCCCCCGGCCACGTCCCCGAGGCGCTCGAGGACTGCGAGTACGTGGACTTCTCGCCCACGAAGGAGTTCGCCCGGGTGGTCGACCACGTCACTTCCCAGGGCTGACTCCGGCCACGAAAAGGGCGGGCCACCGCGTGGGCGGCCCGCCCGTGAGCCGGATCGGAGGTCCTAGTCGCGGACGACGGTGACCGGGCAGGGGGCGTGCTGGGCGACGTGGAGGCTGACCGAGCCGAGCAGCGTCGCCTTCAAGCCGCTGTAGCCACGGGCGCCGACGACCAGCAGATTCGCGCCCGCGGCCCGGTCGAGCAGGGACTGCGCGGGGTTCCCGATCACGACGACCTTGCTGACCGATGCCGCGCCTTCGGCGCCGAGGGCCTCCTCCAGTGCCTCGGTGAGGGCCACGATCGCCACGGCCTGCGGGTCGAAGTCCTCCGGCAGGCCAGGCATCATGGACGCCCAGCTGGACGCGGGGTACTCCCAGCTGTTGACCGCCTCGACCGTGTCCCCGGTCAGTTCGGCCTGGCGTACGGCCCAGCGCAGCGCCTTGATCGACGCATCCGAGCCGTCCACGCCGACGACGATCCTGCCCATGTCTGCCTCCCGTTCGGTCCGCTCACTCCTGGCCTGCTCTTCACCATGCCTATTCGGGACAACTCTAACCAGAACGGGCACCTGGGGCCTGTGGGCCGAACGGGAGGCCCCAGGTGTTCCGTTCAGGCTGTGCGCAGTCCGGCGAGCTGTTGCTCGAACGGCACGACCGCGTCCTCGCCGTCGTCGAGGGTGAGCGACCGGGACGCCCCGGAGACCGTCCGCCCCATGACCGCGGAGGCGAGTTCGCCGCCGGCGCGGCGGATCCGGGAGGGCAGCCCCTCGGTGTACTCGTCGCCGGACGAGCCCCAGTCCTCGGACGCCGCGTACACGGATGTCGGCAGGACGACCGCCCGCAGGTAGGTGAAGAGCGGGCGCATCGCGTGCTCGAGGACCAGCGAGTGCCGGGCCGTGCCGCCGGTCGCCGCGACGACGACGGGCTTGCCGGTCAGGGCGGTGTTGTCGATCAGGTCGAAGAAGGACTTGAACAGCCCGCTGTACGAGGCGGTGAACACGGGCGACACGGCGATCAGCCCGTCCGCCCCGGTGACCGCGTCGATCGCTGCCTCGAGGCCCTTCGGCGGGAAGCCGGTGACGAGGTGGTTCGCGATGTCGACGGCGAGATCGCGCAGCTCGATGACCTGTACGTCGACCCTGCGGTCCTGGCCGGCCGCCAGCTGCTCACGGGCGGCGTCGGCCAGCCGGTCCGCCAGCAGCCGGGTGGACGAGGGGCTGCTCAGCCCGGCGGCGACAGCGACGATCTTCAGGGGGGCGGTGGCGAACACGGTGGTCAGGCCTCCTTCTGGGTGGCGCGGGTGGCGCGGGCGGCGGCGACCGCCGGGTGGACGGGTGCGTCCGGCACACCGGCCGGGCGCAGGGCGGCGAACTCCTTGCGCAGCACGGGCACGACCTCCTCGCCGAGGATGTCGAGCTGCTCCAGGACCGTCTTGAGCGGCAGTCCCGCGTGGTCCATCAGGAACAGCTGGCGCTGGTAGTCGCCGACGTGCTCGCGGAAGGACAGGGTCCGCTCGATGACCTCCTGCGGGGAGCCGACGGTCAGCGGGGTCTGCTCCGAGAAGTCCTCCAGGGAGGGCCCGTGCCCGTAGACCGGCGCGTTGTCGAAGTAGGGGCGGAACTCCCGCACCGCGTCCTGCGAGTTCTTGCGCATGAACACCTGGCCGCCGAGGCCGACGATGGCCTGCTCGGCGGTGCCGTGCCCGTAGTGGGCGTAGCGCCGGCGGTAGAGGTCCACCATCTTCTTCGTGTGCTCCAGGGGCCAGAAGATGTTGTTGTGGAAGAACCCGTCGCCGTAGTAGGCGGCCTGCTCGGCGATCTCCGGGGAGCGGATGGAGCCGTGCCAGACGAACGGCGGGACGCCGTCCAGCGGGCGCGGGGTCGCGGTGAAGGACTGGAGCGGTGTGCGGAACTTGCCCTCCCAGTCGACGACGTCCTCGCGCCACAGCTTGTGCAGCAGGGCGTAGTTCTCGATCGCGAGCGGGATGCCCTGGCGGATGTCCTTGCCGAACCAGGGGTAGACGGGCCCGGTGTTGCCGCGGCCCATCATCAGGTCGACGCGGCCGTCCGCGAGGTGCTGGAGCGTGGCGTAGTCCTCCGCGATCTTCACCGGGTCGTTGGTGGTGATCAGGGTGGTGGACGTGGACAGGATCAGCTTCTCGGTGCGGGCGGCGATGTAGCCGAGCGTGGTCGTCGGCGAGGACGGGACGAACGGCGGGTTGTGGTGCTCACCGGTGGCGAAGACGTCCAGGCCCACCTCCTCGGCCTTGAGCGCGATCGCGAGCGTCGCCTTGATCCGCTCGTTCTCGCTCGGCGTCGTACCGGTCGTGGGGTCGGTGGTGACGTCCCCGACGGTGAAGATCCCGAACTGCATGGCGCCCGCCTCCAGCTACTGGTTGAACGTTGAACTATCTGAACACACCCTACAACGGGAGACCCCGCCCCCCTATTCCGCGGGCTCCGTGCCGCCCCGGGGCTGCGTACCCTGGAGCCGGTCCTGTCGCGGTGACGGAGCGGAAAGAGGTGAGTCATGAGCGAGAGCGAGAGCTGGAAGGAGCGCGGTGTCGTCCTGCGCGTCTTCGTCTACATTTTCGCGACGCACCTCTTCGCCGGGTTCATCATGCTGCTCTTCTACGTGGGCGGCCACGCGGACAAGTGACTACACTCGGCGCATGACCTCCGTCCTGTGCCTGAACCGGTGGCGCTCCTCCTAGGAGCGGCCACCTTCATCTGCACGGAACCAGGGCCGTTCGACATGGACGGCCCTTTTTTGCTGCCCCGATGTCCGTCGGCGGGCCGTCCTCCACGCATACGCGATCAGCGAGGAGAGCCACGTGACCGTCACAGACCTGCCGCCCGCCGGCCCCGCAGCACCCGCCCTGCGCCGCAGTGCCGAGCTGGAGGAACAGCTCGCGCAGGACCCGGGCCGTTTCCGGGTCCTCACCGGCGACCGGCCCACCGGGGCCCTCCACCTCGGGCACTACTTCGGCACCCTCCACAACCGGGTGCGCCTCCAGGACCTCGGCGTGGACGTCTTCGTCCTGATCGCCGACTACCAGGTCCTCACCGACCGGGACGTCGCCGAGCGGCTCACCGAGCACGTGGAGGGGCTGCTGCTGGACTATCTGGCCATCGGGATCGACCCCGCCCGGACGACGGTCTTCAACCACAGCGCCGTACCGGCCCTCAACCAGCTCCTCCTGCCGTTCCTCTCCCTCGTCTCCGTCGCCGAGCTCGGCCGCAACCCCACCGTGAAGGACGAGATCGCCCACTCCCGGCAGGCCGCGGTCAGCGGGCTCATGTACACCTACCCGGTGCACCAGGCCGCCGACATCCTGTTCTGCAAGGGAAACCTCGTACCCGTCGGGCTGGACCAGCTGCCCCACCTGGAGATCACCCGCACCGTCGCCCGCCGCTTCAACGAGCGGTACGGGGTGGTCTTCCCGGAACCCGACGCGCTGCTCTCCGCCGCGCCCCTGCTGCTCGGCACCGACGGCACCAAGATGAGCAAGAGCCGGAACAACTCCGTCGCCCTCGGCGCGGACGCCGACGAGACGGCCCGGCTGATCAAGGGCGCGACCACCGACGCCGAGCGGCACATCACGTACGAGCCCGAACGGCGGCCCGGGGTGTCCAGCCTGGTGCTGCTGGCCGCGCTCTGCCTCGGGCGCGACCCGCACGACGTCGCCGAAGAGATCGGGAACGGCGGCGGTGCCGCGCTCAAGCGGACCGTGACGGACGCGGTGAACGCGACGATGGCCCCGATCCGGGCCCGCCGGGCGGAGTACGAGCAGGACATGGCGTACGTGCGGTCGGTACTGCGCGCGGGCAACGAGCGGGCGAACGCGATCGCCGAGGCGACGCTGGACGAGGTGCGCGAGGCGATGGGCACGCCCCGCTGACCGTGCCGGCCCGTGGCCGAGTGCTCGGCCACGGGTCACAGACGGTTCATCGAGCGCTGCCTGCGCAGCAGTTCCGCCAGACCGCGCCGGGTCGCCGCGATCACCACCCGGTCCTCCGGCCGCAGCACGTAGCCCGGGTGCAGGTTCCAGATCAGTCCGGCCGGCCGGTCCGTCGCGTCGGGTCCGAAGGGGTCGTACGGGGGGACGGCGGCCAGATCCGGGCGGCGGTCGGCCGGCGGGGTGGCGTCCAGGGCCAGGACGCGCCAGGAACCCGGGCGGAACGCCTGCTCGACGGTGTGGCCCTCCAGTTGCGGATGGCCCCCCACCTCCAGGGCGGCGAACAGCATGACCTTGCGTTCGACCGGGACCGCGCCCAGGATCTGCCGGCCCATCATGGCGACGGCGAACGACGGGGCGGCCAGGTGGGAGACGGAGCGGGAGCGGGTCAGGGCCTGCGGGTGGACCGTGCGCAGGGTCCGGTAGACGGCGGTGGCGAACTCGTCGTCGTACAGGCGCAGTGCCACCCGCAGGTCGGGCTTCACCGAGCGGGCGTACAGGGCGGCTTCGAGGTTCGTCGTGTCGACGCTGGTCAGGGCCAGCAGCGCGCGGGCCCGGCGGATCTTGGCCGCTTCCAGGACGCCCTCCTGGGTGACATCGCCGATGACCGTCGGGATGTGCATGCTGCGGGCCAGCGGGATGCCGCGCGCCTCCGGGTCCTCCTCGACGACGACGACGGGGATGTCCAGCTCGCGGAGCCGCACGAGGACCCTCGTACCGATCTTGCCGAGGCCCAGCAGCACGACGTGGCCGGACAGGCCGCGCGGGGGGCGGCGCAGCGCGGACGCGGTGCGCAGCGAGCCGAACGCCTCCAGGACGGCGGCGACCAGCAGCGGCAGGAGGAGGAGCCCGGCCGTTCCGGAGAGGAGCTGGATGATCTGGCGGGACGCCGGGTCCTTGTCCCCGTCCGCCGGGTCGCCCATCGCGAGCAGGTCGAGCAGGGTCAGATAGGCGGCGTGCACGGGGCTGTCGCCGGTGGTGACGACCGAGGCGACGGCCAGGCCCACGACGGCCGTCGCGACGCCCGCCGCCGACCAGCGCAGCCGGCGCGAGAAGATGTGGCCGAGCGGTGCGCCCCTGCCGCCCATCCGGGTGGGTGTGCGGTCGGGGCCCGCCTGGCTGATGGCTTCCAGGACGACCGTGCCCCGGCCGGTGGCCGCGGCCACCGTCGCATGGTCGGGCAGGAGCTGGGGACCCTCCTCGCCGCTGCTGTCGGATCCCTCGGTGCCCGCGGGGTCATGGGTGGTGGAGGAGAGCAGGGCCAGCGTGCACAGGCCCGGGTCGGCGAGCTCGCCCTGCCGGGGCGGGGTCCGCTCGGCGGCGCGCAGGAGCACGCCCTCGGCCTGGATGACCTTGCTGCTGCCGGTCAGTGCGGTGGCGGCCAGGGCGGGGGCGGCGGTGTCGGCGTCGGACAGCACGGTCGTGGAGGCGTCCAGGGCGGCCGGGTCGAGCCCCGGCATCGCGACGGCGGCAGCCTGGTCGAGCAGGGTCTCCAGGTGCTGGCCGAGCTTGCGGTTGTAGAGCCGGATGACCAGCCGCAGACGCGGGTTGAGGCGCCGGGCCGTCAGGGCGGCCCGGATGTTGCGCTCGTCGTCGTCGTAGACCAGCGCGAGCGCGGCGGCCCGGTCGACACCCGCCTCCTCCAGTACGTCGTCGGACGGCTCGTGCGCCTCGATGATGCGTACGGCCTCGACCCCGGCGTTGGTGTCGCCGTCACCGGTCCCGCCCGCCGCGCCGTTGCGGTTCATCGCCGCCGACATGCGGCCGAACAGGGCTGCCGCCCGCGCGCGTTGGGTCAGCGGCAGATCGGGGCGGCTGGTGTCGCGGCCCGGCGGGAGCAGCAGGGTGACCCGCTCCCCGTACACATAGCGCAGCTCCACGGCGAGCCGCCGGGCGAGCGTGTCGTCGCCGCAGACCACCATGTGGCCGCTGGTTGTGGGGCGTTGGGGCTGCTGAGGAAGGGGAGGCACGAAACCCAGCATGCCCTGTCCTCTCCCGATTCTCGATCATCAGCTTTCGCTCTCCCGCGGTGGGCGGGGCGTGTGCGCTCAGGCGGCCTTGCGCGGCAGCGCTCGCGGGGCGGGCGCGGCATCGTACGCCGAGACCCAGAAGAACTCGCCCTCGGCGTCGTACGCGTGGAGCAGCCCCGTACTGCCCGCTCCGAGCACCTCGCCGGGACCGGACGACGGCACCGGCTGCCGGACCCGCACGATCGCGGTCGAGCCGTCGGCCGCCGAAACCTCCGCCTGCCCGAAGCCGGTGCTGACGGACCCCGTACGGATCGTGCAGACCTGCCCCAGGAAGTCCCGCCGCGATGGGGGAGGTTCCGCCCGGAAGTACCGGCGGAGGTGGCGTACGAGCATGCGGACGACCCCCCAGGCGATCAGCAGCGCCCCCGCCAGTACGGCGACATGGAGCAGGGAGCGTGCGGTACCGGTGACACCGCTGCGCTGGACCAGGACCGACCCCGTGAGGCCGGTGAACCAGGCGATGACCACGGCGAGCGACGCGGACACGGCGACCGGCACCCCGCCGATGCCCGCCGCGTCGGCGTCGAGGTCGCTGTCGAAGGAGTCCGTTGCGGTGGCCCCGACCAGCACCAACAGCCAGAAGCAGATGACGACGACCAGGGCGGCGTCGAGGACGACGGCAGGAAAGGCAAGTGCTGCGGAAAGGATTTCGGCCATCCGGTTCACCCCCTGCGACGCTGCGCGCCTCTGTCTGCCAGGGGTGGTGGTGGCGGGGTGCGCACGGGGCCCCGGCGCCGCGACACCGCGAACGGCACCGCAGCAGCCGGGTCCTCTCCCCGTGTCCCCCGTGCTTCCCCCGTAACCCCCGTGCTTCCCCCGTGTGTTGCTGAAGAGATCGTGCCAGTCGGGGCTCTTTCCCCGCACTGCCGGAATCCGGCAATCTTTGCGAGTTCCTGATGCCGGGCACCGGCACCCGTCCACGTGCGTTGGAGAGGTGTCGGCGCGGGTCGGCGCCCTCACGTACAGGACGCAGGAGGAGTGAGCCGTGGCAGAGCCGGAGATCCCCGAGGAGTTCCTGGGGGACCACGCCCGCGTGCTGGGCGAGGTCGCGGACACCGGGCGCCGGCTCACCCGTGACGAGCTGGAGACCCGGCGCGCGCTGGGCCGTGAGGCCGCGGAGGCCGGGCACCAGCTGCGCGCCCTGGTGAATCTGCACCTGGCGGCCACCCGCAGCGCGTGGCCGCGCGCCGCGATCGGGTCCGGTGCGGCCGCCGATGCCGTGCTGGCCGCGGTGGAACAGGGGGTCGACGCCTTCGCGGAGGGATTCGAGCGGGCGCAGCGGCTCACCGTGCGGCGCGAGGAAGCGGCGCGGCGGGAGTTCATCGACGACCTGCTGTACGGGCGCAGCGACCTGGGCAGGCTCGCGGAGCGCGCCACACGCTTCGGGCTGCGGCTCTCGCGGGCGCACGCCGTCGCCGTGGCGACGGGGCCGGAGGCGTACACCGAGACCGACGCCGTGTCCCGAAGTGTGGAGACGGCACTGCTCACCCGCTTCAGCGGCCGGAAGATCCTGCTCACCACGAAGGACGGGCGCCTCGTCTGCATCGCCCCCGGCAGCCAGCCGGACGTCCTGAGGTACTTCGCCAAGCAGGCGCACGCCGCGACGGACGGCGGCCAGGTCGCGGTCGGGCGCGCGCACCGGGGTCCCGGCGGCGTCGTCCACTCGTACGACGAGGCGCTCGAGGCGCTCGATCTGGCGCAGCGGATGGGGCTCGACGAGCCGGTGCTGTACGCCACGGACCTGTTGGTCTACCCGGTGCTGACGCGGGACCGGCAGGCGATGGCCGATCTGGTGCGCAGCGAGCTAGGCCCGCTCCAGGGGGCCCGGGGCGGCGCGGAACCGCTGCTGCGGACGCTGTCCGTGTACTTCGACGCGGGGTGTGTCGCGGCCGAGACGGCCCGTCGGCTGGCGCTGAGCGTGCGCGCCCTGACGTACCGGCTGGAGCGCATACACCAGCTGACCGGTTCCGATCCGTCCGATCCGATGCACCGCTACACGCTCCAGACCGCGGTGATCGGGGCCCGGCTGCTGGACTGGCCGGCGAAGGAGCTCTGAGGCGGCCGGGGCCGGCCCTGTTCCCCGGGGCTCGGGGGACAGGGCCACGGGGAACCCCGGCTCCCCGTCTCAGTCGGCGTCGCGCCCCGCGTGCTCCGGCGTGAGGTCGTCGTGCGAGGGCATGGGCCCGACGCTCGCCACGGCCGGTGCCGGCTTCTTCCCCTTGCCGGCCAGCTTCGCCTGGAGCCTGGAGGCGACCGGCTCGGTCCAGCGGGCGGTGAGCGGTCCGACGATCACCAGGATCAGCACGTACGCGGTGGCGATGGGCCCGATCCGCGGCTCCGTCGCCACGGCCAGACCGGCGATGACGATCGAGAACTCGCCGCGCGCGACCAGCGTGCCCCCCGCGCGCCAACGGCCCCGCGGACCGATGCCGGCCCGCCGCGACGCGTACCAGCCGGTGCCGATCTTGGTGAAGACGGTGACGATCGCCAGCAGGGCCGCAGGAAGCAGGACGGGAGGGATGTCCGCCGGATCGGTGGACAGACCGAAGAACACGAAGAAGACGGCGGCGAACAGATCGCGCAGCGGCGTCAGCAGCTTGCGCGCACCCTCGGCGACCTCGCCCGACAGGGCGATGCCCACGAGGAACGCGCCCACGGCCGCGGACACCTGCAACTGCTGTGCCACACCGGCCACCAGGACCGTGAGCCCGAGGACGACGAGCAGCAGCATCTCCGGGTTGTCGGAGGACACCGCACGGCTGATGAGCCGCCCGTGCCGCAGCGCCAGGTACAGCACGAACCCGACGGTCCCGAGTGCGATCAGCAGGGCGATGCTCCCGCCGGCCAGGCCGACCCCGGCCAGCATCGCCGTGAGCAGCGGCAGATAGACGGCCATCGCGAGGTCCTCGATGACGAGGACACCGAGGATGACGGGCGTCTCGCGGTTGCCGAGGCGCCCCATGTCGGTCATCACCTTGGCGATCACGCCGGACGACGAGATCCAGGTGACCCCGGCCAGCGCGACGGCCCCCACGGGCCCCCACCCGAGCATCAGACCGGCAATGGCCCCGGGCGTCGCGTTGAGCACGAAGTCGACGGCCCCGGACGGGTACTGGGTCTTGAGGCTGGTGACGAGTTCGGACGCGCTGTACTCGAGCCCGAGCAGGAGCAGGAGCAGGATGACGCCTATCTCCGCCCCGATGGCGGTGAACTCCTCACTGGCGCCGAGCGGCAGCAGACCGCCTTCACCGAAGGCCAGCCCGGCCAGCAGGTAGAGCGGAATCGGCGAGAGGCCTATCCGCCCGGCGAAGCGGCCGATGATGCCGAGCCCGAGAATGACGGAGCCGAGCTCTATGAGCAGTGCGGTCGTGTCGTGCACGGTCAGCCCTCCGCAATGATCTCGGAGAGCGTGTCGACGCCCTCACGCGTGCCTACGACGACGAGCGTGTCCCCGATGGCCAGCCGGAAGTCCGGCCCGGGCGACGGATGCGCACTGTGCGTACGCAGGACGGCCACGATCGACGCGCCCGTCCGGGTCCGCGCCCTGGTCTCGCCGAGCACCCGCCCGCCGTACGGGGAGCGGGTCCCGAGCGGAATGTGCTCGGTGACGAGATCTATTCCCTCGGTCCGCACGGCGTCGATCGGCGCGGCGTCGATCAGATGCGCGAGCCCGGTGGCCTCAGCGGTGGTCAGGGGCACGGAGAGCAGGCACGAATCAGGATCGTCCTTGTCGTAGAACCCGAGGAAGCGCCGCCCGTCGTGGTGCACGACCACGGAGATGTGCTGTCCCGACTCGGTGGTGTAGTCGTACTGGACGCCGACTCCTGGCAGCGATGTGCGGTGGGTTCCCATGGCTTCCTCCCGAGGAGTACGGCGGTACGGCGATGGCTCTTGGTGATCCTTTTAGCTTTCCATTACCTTATCCGGCGACGAAAACCGGCCATGTGGCAGCAGGTGGGGCGCTGTCGGAGCGGCGTGATAGATCTCCGGGCATGGCTGATTTCAAGGACTTCAACTTCAAGCTGCTGGTCATCGAGAAGCTCATGTACGGGTCCAAGGCCCTCGTACCGGCGTACAGCATCGACGAGCGGATGCGCGCCAGAGGCATCGAGGACGTGCAGAACCACGTGTTCGACAACGACCTGGCGTTCACGGTGCTCGACGAGTCCCGCGCCTTCTTCGAGGAGCTGGAGATCAGCGACGAGCTCCTGGCGGGCGTGGACGAGCTGCTCGTCGACGGCGGGCACCAGGTGTACTACGAGTGCTCCCCGGTCTGGGACGGCGAGGACGACCTGTTCGACGTCCGGTCGCTCGACGACCTGGCCCTGCTGCCGAACCTCGAGCGCATCACCTGCATAGCTGAGCTGCACGTCCCCGGCGCACCGGAGATCCTCGCGGCCCGTGGGATCGCCATGGACTGACGCCGTGCTCCCCGCCGATGGAAAGGGCCCGGCGGTGAAGGATCGCCGCCGGGCCCGGTGGAGCGGAGGTGCCTCAGTCCGTGACCTCGATCTTGTTGTTCGTGTGCTGGGGGGCGGCCGGCGCCGGCACGGACTCCGAGCCGCCCACCTTGCCCTTCAGGTTCTGCAGGAGCGCGCCCAGGTCGACGCCCGTGGTCGAGCTCAGCAGTTCCATGCCCTGCGCCACGTTGTCCGTGACCGTGCGGGACAGCTGGCTGGCGCCGTCCGTCGAGATGACCGTCAGCTTGTCGATGGCGCTCAGCGGCTCGGCTGCCTTGGCGACGACCTGCGGGAGCACCTCGACGAGCATCTGGAGCACCGCCGCGTCGCCGTACTGGGCGAAGGCGTCGGCCTTCTTCTGCATGGCCTCGGCCTCGGCGGAGCCCTTGGCGGCGATGGCGGCGGCCTCGGCCTCACCCTCGATGCGTACGGCGTCGGCGAGGGCCGAGCGGTGGAGCTTCTCACCCTGACCGGTCAGACGGGAGCGCTCCGCGTCGGCTTCGGCCTCCTTGACCTGGGCGATGCGGCGGGCCTCGGCCTCCTGCTCCGCCCGGTAGCGGGCGGCGTCGGCGGGCTTGCGGACCTTGGTGTCGAGCTCACGGTCGGTCAGGGCCGCCTGGCGCTGGGCGACCTTCTCCTGCTCGGCGAGGACCTCCTGCTGGCGGGCCGCCTCGGCGAGGGGGCCGGCGGCGTCGGCCTTGGCGGTGGCGGCTGCCGTCTCGGCCTTGATCTCGGCCTGCTTGAGGTAGAACGTCCGCTCGGCGATGGCGATCTCCTCGGCCGCCTTCAACCGGGCCTGCTCCGAGGCGCGCCGGGCGATGGCCTCGGCGATGTCGGCCTCCTGCTTGGCGCGGGCGGCCTCGGGGCGTCCGAGGTCCTCCAGGTAGGAGCCCTCGGTGGTGATGTCCTGGATCTGGAAGGCGTCCAGGATCAGGCCCTGGCCGGAGAGACTGGCCTCGGCCTCCTCGGCGACCTGGCCGGCGAAGGCGGCGCGGTCGCGGATGATGTCCTCGACGGACATCCGGCCGACGATCGCGCGCAGGGCGCCGGAGAGCACTTCCTGGGTGAAGCCGACGATGCCGTTCTGCTGCTGGAGGAAGCGCTGGGCGGCGGCGCGGATCGCGTCCTCGCTGCCGCCGACCTTGACGATCGCGACGCCTTCGAGGTTCGACTTCACGCCGCGCAGGGTGACGGCTCCGCGTACGGCGACGGGGATGTGCCGGCTGGAGAGGTCCAGGGTGAACTTCTGCTGGACGAACGGCACGACGAAGACGCCGCCGCCGACGACGACCTTCTGGCCGCTGTTGTCGATGCTGGTGCGGCCGGTCACCGGGTCGGTCGACTTCTTGCCGCGGCGGCCCGTGATGATGAAGGCCTGGCTGGGTCCCGCGACCTTGTAGCGGGTGATGACCGCGAGGCCGAGGAGTACGACGAGAACGACTATGCCGATGACGGCGATCACTACTGGACTCATGAGAAGGATCCCCCCTGCCCCCCGACGGGGTGGCAGCTCGTTCAGGTGGTGGACAGACGTGTGGCGCGGCGGTGTCAGCGCTCGACGGGGCGGACCGTGACCGAGGTGGTCGAGAGGGTGGCCTCGACCCAGATCTCGGCGCCGCGTTCGACCGGTACTTCGCTCTTCGCGGAGAACTTCACGGTCTGGCCCGCGAGTCGCAGCAGGACCTCGCCGTAGCCGTCGGCCGGGATCGGGGTGACGACGGATCCCGAGGTGCCCACGAGGTCCTCGCCGCGGGGTGTGGCCGTGGTCTGATCCCGCATCAGGGCCTTGCTCAGCCGCCAGGTCAGCCAGGCCGCCACGAGCCCCGCCGCGGCCCCGGCCGCGACGGCCACCGGGGTGCCCGCACCGGTGGTGCCGAGGACGATCGCGCCGCCGAAGCCGAGCATGGAGATGAAGCCGGCGATGACCGGCAGGGAGAGCAGGCCGTCGAAGAAGCCGTTCAGCAGCCCGCCCAGCGCGTCGCCGAGGAGCCCTTCAAGGATTCCGTCGAAGATCAGGGAGAGGGTGAGAAGAGCGATTCCCGCAATGCCGAGACCGAGAAAAATGGTCACGTGATCACTCCCCCGGCTTTCGATTTCCCCCGAAATGTTTCCGTCGAACTGACTGAAGGATCCCATACGCCACCGGCCAGGGATACTGCCGGAGTCCGGCAGTCTTTACGCGGTTCCGATGCCGGAAAGGTGCCCGGCGAGCGTGTCCAGTGACTGGAACGTGGCACCGAGCAGGGCGACATGCTTCCAGCGCAGCACGCCGTCCGGCCCGATCAGGAAGACGGAACGCCGCACTCCGATGCCGGGCGCCGCGACCCCGTACGCCCGGGCGATGTCCCGTCCCGTGTCAGCCAGGAGCGGCATGCGCAGCTGGTGGGTGCGGGCGAAGGACTCGTGGCTGTCCACACCCTGTGGACTGATTCCCCAGACCTCGGCGTCGAGGCCCTCGAAGGTCTCGAGGCCCGAGGAGTAGGAGCAGAGCTGCTTGGTGCAGACGGCCGTGTTGTCGCCGGGGTAGAAGGCGAGGACGACGGCCCGGCCGCGGGCGGCGGAGAGCGTGTAGTCGCGGCGCTCGAAGGTGTCCTCGGCCAGTATTCCGCCGGGAAGCGTGAAGTCCTGGACGTTCTGGCCGATCTGGGGTCCTGATGCCATGACGGCAACTCCCTTGGTCCGGTACGTGAATGGGTCCGTGCTTCGTACAGTGAACGGCACTTCCCACGTATCGACACGTTCGACCCATCCTTGCGCCGCCCGGCACCGAATATGGGAGGAGTGGGCGGGCACGGGCCCCGCACCCCGAACCGGAGGTACGCGTGGCCGAACGACCGCCGTCCGCAGCTGTGCTCGTCCTGCACGGCGGGTACGAGACCGGTCTGGCGCCGCCCCCGCCCGGCGTCATGAACCTCCCCGGCCTGCGGATGCTCCCGATCGCCCGCGCGGTGGCCCGGGCCGTCCGACCCGCCCCCGGCATACGCGTCCGCCGGGTCCGCTACAGCCACCGCGGCTGGAACGGCGCCCGTCAGGACCCGATGCGCGACGTCGTACGGGACCTGGACGCCCTGCGGAGCGAGGCGGGCGACATCCCCGTGGTCCTCCTGGGCCACTCGATGGGGGCGCGTGCCGCGCTGCACGCCGCCGGGCATCCGCTGGTCCGCTCGGTGGTGGGCCTCGCCCCGTGGTGTCCGCCGGGGGACCCGGTCACCCAGCTCGCGGGGCGTGACGTCGTCCTGCTCCACAGCACCCGGGACCGCGTGACGAGCCCTCAGGCCACCCAGTCCCTCACGGCCAGGGCCCGCCGTGCGGGTGCCCGCACCTGCCTGGTCACGATCAGGGACAGCGACCACGCGATGCTCCGGCGCGCACCGTCCTGGCACCGCCTGACCGCCGACCTGGTCAGGGGCCTGCTGGGGCTCGGTCCGCTCCCCGACGCGGTCACCGCCGCGCTGGAACTGCCGGTGGACGCATCGGCCGCCGACGGGACCATGGCACTGGACAGCCTGCCCGCCGGACCCGGCCGGCGGGCGCTGCGGGGGATGCCGCGCACCTGAGACCGGGGGCGGTCCGGGCCGAAACGGCCCTCGGGCGACGCGTGTCGGACGGCAGTCCTGGCGCCGGGGCCCGTTGTCGGTGGCGGGTGCGAGGATCGGCGGCATGGAACCTCTGCTCCTCGCCGACATCGAAGCCGCCATCCGCAGCAGTTGGGACGCGGACACGACCACGCCCGAGCACCGGCCCCGGTGGGACCCGGACAATCCGGCGCGGGACCAGTGCGGAGTCACCGCCCTCGTGGTCAACGACCTGCTCGGCGGCCAGCTGATCCGGGGCGAGGTGATGGTCGACGGCCGGCAGGTCGACTTCCACTGGTGGAACAGGCTGGGCCTGGGCATCGAGATCGACCTCACCCGGGAGCAGTTCGGACCGCACGAGGTCGTCACCGGGGGCACGGTGATCGACCGGCCGGCGGAGATCGTACGGCTCCGCGAGGAGTACGAGACGCTGCGCGGCCGGGTGCTGGAGCGGCTGCGCGGGCGGATACGGGTGGGTTCCGGCCGGTCGGTGTGATCGGTCAGCCGAGTTCGAGGCTGGTGATGCCGTACAGGCCCGCCCGGTCTGTTTCCGGCACCGGCCCGGCGTACATGCGTGCCGTCTCGAACGACGGGGCCAGACCGAGCTGTTCCGCGAGGCGTACGGCCGCCGGGTTGATGTCGGGGACGTCGATCGCGACGGCGGTGGCCTGGGCGGTTGCCGCGAGCGCGCTCACGAGGGCGCCGGCCACCTCGGGGGAGTCGGCGTGGAGCGGCCCGATGCGCGAGGCGGCCCGGCAGGCGCGCAGCACGGCGAAGCCCACGAGCGAGCCGTCGCGGATCGCGGCGAGCGCCGTGCGCCGGGGTGCGGTGATCCAGGGGGCCAGGAAACTGTCGCGTGCCTCGGGGAAGAAGCGCCGGTCGTACGCGCTGAGCAGGCCGAAGGGAAGGGTCCGGGCGTCGACGAGCGTGACACCGGCCGGCGGTGCGACGTCCAGGGGCACTGCCCCCTCGTAACGCGCGTTGCTCCAGGCGGTGCGGAATCCGGACCTGCGGTAGTTGTCCTGCTGAGCGGGTACGCCGTCGAGCCCGACGGTGCGCCCGGAGAGCCGGGCCAGGCCGGCACGCCAGACCTGGGTCCCGTACCCCCGGCCGCGCAGCGACGGCCGGGTCAGGTAGAAACCGAGAAAGCCGAAGCAGGCGCCGTAGCGCACGACGGAGACGGACGTGACGGGCTCGCCGTCGAGCCGGCCGATCAGGAAGCCGCACGGATCGGCGGCGAAGAAGGCCCGGTCGTCGGTGAGGCCGGGGTTCCAGCCCTCGTCATCGGCCCAGTCCCCCAGCATTCCGACGTCATCGGCGCTCGCGGTGGTGATCTCGAATGTCGGCACGGATCACTCGTACCCGGTACGGGACCCGTTGGCTCAGGCGAGGAGGAAAAACGCCGCGGTCGCCGCACCCAGGAACGCCCCCGCGGCCGTCTGCGCCACCGAGTGGTAGCGCAGCGCCACCCGCGACCAGCACACGGCGACCGCAGGTACACAGGCGGTCAGCCACCACATTGAGTGCACCACGCAGAGCAGGGCCACCACGGCGGAGGCGACCGCCGAGTCCACCGAGATCTTCCAGACGGTGTTGACGGCCAGCAGCACGATCGTCATCGCCCACAGGGCGATCATCGCGATCAGGATGCCCGCGGGGGCACCGCCGAGGACCATGATCAGCGAACCGGCGCCCAGGGAGCCGAGGATCACGAGGAAGATGGGCGCCCGCTGGGTCCGGTCCACGACATGGCGGTCGCCCCAGGTGCCGCGGCTGCGCTCCCACTCCACGTAACCGGCGGGGACGAGCCCGGCACAGACCGCGCCGAGGAGGCCCCAGGGCAGCCCCGTCCAGTCACCGGCGGACGCGAGTCCGATGGCGAGCATGCCGGCGAGCAGGACGTTGCGGGGCTGGAGGACGTCCGTGACCGTGCGGGCCGCCGACGTGGTCCTGCTGGTGGTGCTCATACCGTGTTCTCCGGGGCTCCGCGGGCTCCGCCGGTCCCGTGATGCCGGTGGCCGGGCGTGACTGTAGCCCTTCACGACGGGGGATGCGTGAAGGGCTACTCCTGCAGTATGACCGCTCTCAGGTCGGCGTACAACTGACCGGCCGGTCAGTCGTGTTGGGGCATTCGGGGGAATCCTCGCGGCGCCGGGAGGGCGGTCCGGGCGGTGCCACGCTGCGCGCGGGGCGCCACGATGCGGGGAAATCTGTTCCGGTGGCGATAGACATGGCCTACCCGTACGCCTAGGGTTTCTTGTGCAGCCGGGCCACATCAATGGGCCGGCGCGCAGCAGAAGAGGTGCAGATGCCCCCGGAAACCCCCTCTCACAGCATGGATCGTCTCGACGACGACGACTACCCCGCGTACACGATGGGGCGGGCCGCGGAGATGATCGGTGCGACTCCGGGTTTCCTCAGGGCCATCGGCGAGGCCCGCCTGATCACGCCCCTGCGCTCGGAGGGCGGCCATCGCCGCTACTCCCGCTACCAGCTGCGTATCGCCGCCCGCGCCCGCGAGCTGGTGGACAGCGGCACCCCGATCGACGCCGCCTGCCGCATCGTCATCCTGGAGGACCAGCTCGAGGAGGCCCTGCGCCTCAACGAGGAACTGCGGAGGCCCGCGGTGGGCCGGAGCGCAGCCGATTCCTGACCGGCGGGCGGGTGCATATCTGTTTTCGCCAGCACAGAAATACGCGTAATGAGCGGTGAAGGTTTATGCCGCACACGGCGGAGCGGTGCCGGAGTGAAATGGCGTACAGCCCGCACCTGCCCAAATCGTGCTACTGTTGACCTCAGTTGCAGTTGTGGTTCCCAAAACTTCAAGTGCTCTCGCCGGTTCACTCGGGTGGGTGCACTTTTGTATTTCCGGTTTCTTCCGGACGGGGCAATCATTTGCGGCGACGTGGCTCGCACAGTGCGGGACACGGGCAACGCCCCGAAGGAGATATGACATGGCTACTGGCACCGTGAAGTGGTTCAACGCGGAAAAGGGTTTCGGCTTCATCGAGCAGGAGGGTGGCGGCGCTGACGTCTTCGCCCACTACTCGAACATCGCCGCCCAGGGCTTCCGCGAGCTGCAGGAAGGCCAGAAGGTGAACTTCGACGTCACGCAGGGCCAGAAGGGCCCGCAGGCGGAGAACATCACCCCCGCCTGATCACCTCAGGCGTATGGCGCAGCTGGGGCCCGCACCTTGGGGTGCGGGCCCCAGCTCGTTGTTGTTTCCCGGCACTGTGACCCCGGCGTCGTCGCCGCGGTAGGCCCAGTACGTAAATTTCTGGTGCACACGGGTCGTGCCGGAGCAGTCCCTTTGCAGTCATTCTGAAGCGCCGTATACGGCTGATTACCGACGGACGGGCTTCGTTCTTCATTATTTCATCGGCTCGTTCTTGCGATTCTTGGCGCCGTACTTGGCTGCAGCCGCCCGGAAAAAGAATCCCTCGATACGTGCCATTCGAGGGAAGGGTTCTCCATTGAACCGCGATCGCACAGCTCGCACGAACGACCGATTTTCTCGCACTCGCTCCGGCGGGCCCCAGAGCGGCCGCACCGCCAACGGATTCCGCTCGGCGGCGTCCAGCCGGCAGGGCGGCTCGGGCTCCCAGGGCCGCTCCGGCGGCGGACGCTCCGGAGGCTATGGCCGCCGGTCCTCCTCCGTCTCGGGTGAATTCGCCCTTCCGGTGACCATCACCCCGGCACTCCCCGCCGCCGAGGCCTTCGGCGACCTGGACATGCCGGCGCCCCTGCTGGCGGCGCTCGGCTCCGAGGGCATGACGGTGCCGTTCCCCATCCAGGCGGCGACGCTGCCGAACTCGCTCGCCGGGCGTGACGTCCTGGGCCGCGGCCGCACCGGTTCGGGCAAGACGCTCGCCTTCGGTCTCGCGCTGCTGGCCCGTACCGCGGGCAACCGCGCCGACGCGCGCCGCCCGCTGGCCCTGGTCCTCGTTCCCACCCGGGAGCTGGCCCAGCAGGTCACCGACGCGCTGACCCCGTACGCGCGCTCCCTCAAGCTCCGACTGGCAACGGTCGTCGGCGGTATGTCGATCGGCCGCCAGGCCAGCGCCCTGCGTGGCGGTGCCGAAGTCGTCGTGGCCACCCCGGGCCGGCTGAAGGACCTCATCGAGCGCGGCGACTGCAAGCTCGACCGCGTCGCCATCACGGTCCTCGACGAGGCCGACCAGATGGCCGACATGGGCTTCATGCCCCAGGTCACCGAGCTGCTCGACCAGGTGAACCCCGACGGTCAGCGGATGCTGTTCTCGGCCACCCTCGACCGCAATGTGGACCTCCTGGTCCGCCGCTACCTGCACGACCCGGTCGTCCACTCGGTCGACCCCGCTGCCGGCGCGGTGACGACGATGGAGCACCACGTGCTCTACGTACAGGGCTCCGACAAGTACGCCACGACCACCGAGATCGCGGCCCGCGAGGGCCGGGTGATCATGTTCCTGGACACCAAGCACGCGGTGGACAAGCTCACCGACCACCTGCTGAACAGCGGTGTACGGGCTGCCGCACTGCACGGCGGCAAGTCGCAGCCGCAGCGCACCCGCACCCTGGACCGGTTCAAGACCGGTCACGTCACGGTGCTGGTCGCCACGAACGTCGCGGCCCGCGGCATCCACGTCGACAACCTCGACCTCGTCGTCAACGTCGACCCGCCGAGCGACCACAAGGACTACCTGCACCGGGGCGGCCGTACCGCCCGTGCCGGGGAGTCCGGCAGTGTCGTCACGCTGGTGCTGCCCAACCAGCGCCGCGAGATGACCCGTCTGATGGCCGATGCGGGGATCACCCCGCAGGTCGCCCAGGTCCGCTCCGGCGAGGCCGAGCTCAGCCGCATCACCGGGGCGCAGGCGCCCTCGGGTGTCCCCGTGACCATCTCCGCACCGCTGACGGAGCGGGGCAAGGGCAACGGCTCCCCCTCGCGCCGGCGCGGCAGCAGGCCCCCGCAGGGCCGCCGCTCCAACGCCGCCACCTCGACTCCCGAAGCGCGTGCAGCTGCCGCGCTGCGTCGGTCCAACCGGGCTGCCTAGTCACCGGACCGGCTGTCCCTTCCCGGCTTTCTCTTCGACCCTGTTGAGGCACTATGCGCTGTGTCATCGCCCGCTTCCCCTTCGATCTGTTCAAGAACGAGGTGGAGGATTCGATGAAGGGCATCAAGCCCGAACCCGTCACCGGTGACGCGGTGGTCATCAGCCGCCGCGTCTACCCCGTCAAGCAGGTCGGGGAAGTGATCACCCGGCAGGACCGCCGCGACTTCAGCGCCGCCGAGGTGACCAGGGCGCTGGCGCGCCTGGGCTTCACCTGCCGTCCGGCCGAGGTGCCCGCCCCCGCGGTGCCCCTCACCGCGCTGGAGAACGCGTCCGCGATGCTCGGAACGCCCGGCAACGTCTGAACCCGCCGTCAGGTGTGAACCGCACCCCCTGTGCCCGTCCGGGCCCAGGGGGTGCGGTGCGTCAGGAGGCCGCCGGATCCGGGTTCCGCTTCTTCGCCCAGTCGAGCCGGGGCTCCACCACGTACCGGAAGACCCGTCGCACGGGCGGGCTGCACAGCAGCGTGACGACGGCCGCCGCGGCGAGTGACACCGCGACCCGGCCCAGCGGGGTGGAGACGATGTCGGCCTCGAAGAGGTCGAGGCGGATCGCCCCCTTGATGACGAAGCCGTGCAGCAGGTAGCCGTACAGCGTGCCCGCGCCGAGCGCCGTCATCCACAGCCGGCGGCTCGGCACCCAGGCAAGGAAGCAGGCGCTGAGCACGACGGCGCAGCCGAACAGGAGCAGGGTCACCGGCGCACCCGTCCAGGCGGGCGAGCCGAGCTCCTCGGCGCCGTACCGCCGGAAGAACCACGAGGTCGTCGAGCGCGGGACCGCCCAGTACGCCGCGGCCAGGGCGATCAGGCAGACCGGCACGGAGGCGATCCGTACGGCGCGGCTGCGCACGAGGTCGAAGTGCGCGGGCCGGAGCTGCAGGCCGAGTACGTAGAACGGCAGGAACTGCAGGACGCGCTGGAGCTGCAGATCACCGCCGATGTTGCTGGTCACCGCTCCCATGGCCGCGACGACCAGGGACAACGCCAGGGGCCAGCGGACCGTCTGCCAGATCGGCGTGGTGAGACGCCAGAGGAACAGTGCGGGCAGGAACCACAGCAGCCAGTACGGCGTGAGGGGGCTCAGCGGGAAGTCGGGGGTGCCCGTGAGGCGCTCGAACAGTGTGTACGCGATCTCGAAGACCGCGTAGGGCACGACCAGGCTGGTGACGAGCTTCCACACCCGCTCGGGGCGCAGGTCGAAGCTGCGGGAGAAGTAGCCGGCGATCATGATGAAGACCGGCATGTGGAAGGTGTAGACGAAGGTGTAGAGCGTCTCGACCAGGCGGCCGCTCCCGGGCAGCGGCTCCCAGGCGTGCCCCATCGCCACCAGGACGATCGCCAGGTACTTCGCGTTGTCGAAGTACGGATCGCGGCCGGCCCGGGGCGCGGCCGGGGACGCGGCCCCCGGTGAGGCGGGGCCCGGGGTCAGTGAGGTCAAGGACGGCATCCGGCCACCCTAATCACCTGCGCAAGCACCCCGCGTCCCGTGCCGGTGGCCCTCAGGGGACCAGGATCACCTTGCCGGTCGTCCGGCGTGCCAGCAGGTCCTCGTGGGCGCGGGCGGCCTCGGCGAGCGGGTAGCTGCCGCCGGCCACGGGCCTGAGCCGCCCCGCGGCGGCCAGGGCGAAGAGCTCCTTGACGGGTCCGGAGACTGCGCCGGGCGCCGCCAGGGTGGGACGCAGCCAGAAGCCGACCACGGAGGCGTTGAGCCGGCCGAGCCTGGCGGGGTCCACCGGGGTGAAGCCGGTGCGGGAGGCGTTGCCGTAGGTCACCAGGCGGCCGAAGGACGCCAGCGAGTCCAGCGCCCGGTCGAAGAGTTCGCCACCGGCGGCGTCCAGGACGACGTCCGCCTTCTCCTGGAGGGGGTAGGTGACCACCGCGTCCGCGCCGAGGTCCAGCACGAGCCGCTCCTTGGCCGGGGAGGAGACCTGGGCGAGCACCCGGCCCGCGCCGAACTCCCTGGCCAGCTGGACGGCGAGGCTGCCCACCCCGCCCGCGGCGGAGTGGACGACGACGGTCTCGCGGGTACGCAGCCTGGCCGAGGTCCGCAGCAGATGCCAGGCCGTGAGTCCCTGCACGAGCAGGGCGAGCGCCTCGGCCGCGCCCAGCTCCTCGGGCATGTCCAGCAGGGCCGACTCCTTGGCGACCACCTGCTCCGCGTACCCGTGCGAAACGCGGGCCAGGACCCGCCTGCCGTCCGGGGTGCGGCCGACGACCTCGCTGCCGGGTACGTAGGGAAGGGCGTCGGCAGTCAGGTAGGAGCCGTCCACCTGGTGTGTGTCCGCGAAGTTCACCCCGGCGGCCTCGACGGTGATCAGCACCTCGCCGGGGCCCGGCACGGGGGTGGCCAGTTGCGTGGGCCGGAGGACTTCGGGACCACCGAAGCGGTCGAACTGGATCGCGAGCATGCCGCACGGTATCGCGGTGATCCGGAGCGGAAGTGCGTCCGGGAAGAGACTTTCGGCCATCTCCGCAGGGACCGAGAAAACAGTACATCCGGTTTGTTAGAGTGCTCACTCTGGGTGGCTGTCCGACTGCACAGCACGGGCAGCCGCTTCCGCAACCATCGGAACCCCGTACTCACCGGAGCGCCAGGATGGCCAAGCAGGACCGCGCGGTACGCACGCGGCAGGAGCTGATCCGGTCGGCCGCCGAGGCATTCGACCGGAGTGGGTTCGCTCCGTCGTCGCTCACGGAGATCAGTGTCGGAGCCGGAGTCAGCAGCGGGGCGCTGCACTTCCACTTCGGCAGCAAACGCGCGCTGGGCGCTGCCGTCGAGTCCGAGGCGGCCCGGATCCTCCAGGACCTCATCGCTCCGCGCCCCTGCGAACAGCCCGCGTCGTTGCGGAATCTGGTCGACACCTCGCACATCCTGGCGCGGCGGCTCGCCGAGGACGTCGTGCTGCGCGCCGGCTTCGGCCTTGCCGCGGACGCCGCCTGGCAGGAGGACGTCGCGCTGTGGCGGGTGTGGCACGACTGGGTCCGCTCGATGCTGACCCTGGCCCGAGCCGAAGGCGTCCTGGCGGCGGACGTCCTCATCGAGGACCTGGTGTCCGCCGTGACCGCGGTGGTGGTGGGAGCGCAGGCCCTGGGACGCGCGGACGCGGACTGGTCGGCGCGGCACGCCGTCGCCCAGTTCTGGAACCTGATGCTGCCGCGGATCACCACGGCCATGGTCCGGCCCTGACTTGCCTGCAAGACTGCGGCCATGAGCGATCTTCTGAACGGCAAAGTCGTCCTCATCACCGGGGCGAGCAGTGGTATCGGCGCAGCTGCGGCACGGGTCTTCTCCCAGGAAGGCGCGACGGTGGTGCTGGCGGCGCGCAGGGAGGACCGGCTGGCCGCGTTGGCCGGCGAATTGAGGGACAAGGGCGGTCAGGCGGCCCATGTCGTCTGTGATGTCACGGTGGCGAAGGACGCCGCAAGGGCGGTCGACTTCACCGTGAACACCTTTGGGCGCCTCGATTCGGCATTCAACAATGCGGGACTCGGCGGCGACCGGACTCCCCTGCATCTGATGGGCGATGACGTCTACGACGCGGTCATGGACACGAATGTGCGGGGCGTCTGGAACTGCCTTCGCTACGAAATAGCGGCCATGCTGCCGAACGGCGGGGGCTGCTCCATTGTGAACAACAGCAGTGTGGGCGGTCTGGTGGCCATTCCCGCCGCCGCACCGTACATAGCGGCCAAGCACGCGGTCGTCGGGCTCACCCGGGCGGCGGCCGACGAATACGCCAAGCAGGGAATCCGGGTCAACGCCGTGGCCCCCGGTACGACGCGAAGCGAGATCACCGCCGACTGGTTCGGGCGCAACCCGGGTCTGGAGGAGATGGTCAACGGCCTTACTCCGCAAGGCCGTACGGCCGAGCCCGAGGAGATCGCGAACGCGGTTGCCTGGCTGCTCAGCGACCGCTGCCCGTTCCTCACGGGCACGGTTCTGCCGGTGGACGGCGGCTTCGTCAACCAGTGAGCCGACGGCCTTCGGGGGCCGTCAGCCGCACGGCCCGCTCAGCCGGCCCCGGAACACGGTCTGCCCGTCCTGCGTCCCCGTGACCAGAACGGTGGACTGCCCGGGGCCGGGGGCGGGTACGACCTCCGCCCCGATCCAGCAGGGCCGGTCGAACTCGACGTACCGCTCGAAGGTGCTGGCGACGTCGGTGGGTTCGAAGGGGAGCGGGTGCAGCACGGCCTGCGCCGCCTGGTGGGCGGCTTCCAGGAGGACGAGCCCCGGTACATGGTCGACCGGGTGGTCGTACAGGAGGAAGTGCGCGGTGTCGTTGCGCAGTTGCCACCGGTTCGGCCGCTCGCCGGGGGCCAGGACCACATCCGTGCCGCTCGTCCGGCCGACGGTCCGGGGGTCGACCGGCGCGGGCAGGGGCCATTCGTTCCAGCCTGCCGTGAGGTTCTCGCCGCGAAGTCGTCGATAGACGGCGGGAGATATCCAGCCGAACTCCGAATCGGCCCGCGCCACCATGGTGTTGTCCTGGAAGATTCGTATATCCACACCCAGGGAACTGACGGCCCGTCTGCTTCTCTTCGACTCCGAGACGGAGACCTTGACACCGAGGGCGGACGGTCGACCGGAGGGAACCCGGAATCCCGGAACGACTGTGAAGTCGAAGTGGTGCAGCAGGGTTTGATGCGACAGTGGAACGCCGTACGCTGCATGCGCTATGGCCAGACCGCTCTGCCGGATGGTCTGCGTGAGGACCCGGGAGTCGTAACGCAGACCGTCATCGGGAGAGGGCCATTGGGCGGTGAGCGAGAACTCGCCATCTTCGAGGCATCGCCATCCGGTGACGAGAACCGTGGCATCGCGTGTGAGGTGGACGTATTCCTTGGGTACCCCCCGTACGTCGACGTGTGGCGGATGCGGGAAAGCAGGTACTTCTGGCACGGTCCCCCCGGACTCTGGCGCAAAGCGGGCCCCTGGCGCTGTTATGATACCGGTTCACCGGTATTTTTCGGCCAGCGCAACGTCACGTCAAGGGGAGCGCGAGTTGGCAAGACAGCAACGGGCGATCCGGACGCGCAGAGTCTTCCTCGAGGCCGCTGCCGAGGTCTTCGACGAGCATGGTTACGACGCCGCGACGATCGCCGCGATCCTCGAACGGGCAGGGCTCACGAGGGGCGCGCTGTACTTCCACTTCACCTCGAAGGAAGAGCTGGCCCGCGGCGTTCTCGAAGAAGCGGTGACCGCGGAGGGCGTCACGCCCCAGACGTTCAAGCTTCAGGAATGGGTGGACACAGCGCTTCTGCTCGCCTATCGGCTGCCCAGAGAACCCATGCTCAGCGCGTCGATCCGGCTGTCCGTCGACCCTCGGGCGCGCGGACTGTTCGGCACCCGCTGGCCGGACTGGATCGCCCTGGGCGGCGAGATGCTCTCCGAGGCCAAGGAGCGGGGCGAGCTGCTCCCGCACGTCGATCCGATCATGACGTCGCGGCTGTTCGTCGGGGCCTGGACCGGGGTCCAGCTGGTGACCGAGTCGATGGCGGAGCCGCCCGATCTGGTCGCCGAGATCTCCGCCCTCTTCGAGCTCATCCTTCCCAACAACGTCGTCCCCGGTGTGCTGGCCCGGCTGGACATCTCCCCGCACCGTGCGCAGCGCCTCCTCGAGGAGAGCAGGACGGCCGCCGCGTCCTGATCCGGCGCGGGCAGCCCCGCCGCGATGCGCCGCAACCGCGCGCACGTGGCCAGGCCGTGTGCGCGCCCTCGCGGGGGCGCGGTGACGCGGCGTTGCCGGCTTCACCCGAGTGGGTGCCGCGCGACTGCGAAGCGGCTGGTCAGGGCGCAGGGTGGGCCTATGTGGCTTCGTCGTACAGCCCTGGGCGCCATGGTGGTGCCGCTGGCCGTCCTGGTGTTCCGGGACGCGCCGGTCCGGCTTGTCGCGCCCGAGACCACCACGGCCAAGCCCGAGGCGCCGCCCGCGGCGGCACCGCGGCCGACGATCGTCAGCCGGGCGGCCTGGCACGCGGACGAGAGCCTGGTCAAGGAGCACGCGACGTACACGGGTGCGGTCAACGCCGTCTTTGTCCACCACACCAACCACACCAACCAGTACGACTGCGCCGATGCCCCCAGGATGCTCCGGGCGATGGAGGAGGACCACGTCTCCGGCGAGGGGTGGGACGACATCGGCTACAACTTCGTCGTCGACCGCTGCGGGACCATATACGAGGGCAGGGCCGGCGGCGTCGGACGGTCCGTGCGCGGCGCGCACGCCACGGGGTTCAACGCCCACAGCGTGGGGATCGCGGCCCTGGGGAACTTCGGGCCCGGGGTGCCGGTGCCGCTGGCGCTCATCGAGGGGATCGCGAAGGTGGGCGCGTGGAAGCTGCGCCGGGGCATCGACCCCATGGGCACCGTACGGATGGTCTCGACGAACGACGAGAGCCTGTACGAGCGGGGTGAGGTGGTCCGCCTCCACGCCGTGTCCGGCCACCGGGACACCTACCAGACCAGCTGTCCCGGCGAGGAGCTGTACGCGCAACTGCCCGCGATCCGCGAGGAGATGGCCAGGCTGCGGGAACCGCGCGCGTGACGCCCGGCCCCCGCGACCCGATCCGTCCCGATCCGTTCTGATCCGGACGAGGACCCTAGCGCGCTACGAACTGCGTGAGGATCGCCTGCACTTCGTAGATGTCGACGCCCTTGGTGAAGGTCTTCTGGATCGGCTCGGAGGTGCCGGAGACCCAGATCTTGAGCTCGGCGTCGAGGTCGAACGTGCCCGCCGTCTCCACCGCGAAGTGCGTGATGCTGCGGTACGGGACGGAGTGGTACTCGACCTTCTTGCCCGTGATCCCCTGCTTGTCGACGAGGACCAGCCTGCGGTCGGTGAACAGAATCGTGTCGCGGATCAGCAGGTAAGCGGCGTGTATCTGCTCTCCCTGGCCGAGCAGTCGTGCGTAGTCCCGCTGTGCTGCGGCCGGGTCGACCGTGTGAGCGTTGCCGAACAGTGCCATGCGAAAGCCTCCACCCGAGTGAATGTGCGGGCGTTGGACGCGCCAAAGCCCAACAAAAAGCATATCGGCGGCTTATCTGTACGTGCCCTTGAAAGCTTTCGGAGCACAGCGGAGGAATACCGTCATGCCGGCATCACCCCTCGCCAAGCGGCCCGTCGAATCGGCGCTCGCCCTTCTGCTGATTCTGCTGAGCGTGCTGGGCCTGGCAGGCCGCAGCGCCGCGGACACTCCGGCCCGGGTCGCTCCGGCCCAGGCAGCTCCGGCCCAGGCGGCCCCCGCCCGGGCGGTCACCGTCCGGGCCGCCACCGTGCAGGCTGTCGCAGCTCCGGCCCTCGTCACGGGCACCGACTGGGACCGCATCGCCGAGTGCGAGAGCAACGGCCGCTGGAACATCAACACCGGCAACGGCTACCACGGCGGCCTGCAGTTCGCCCCCTCGACCTGGCGGGCGTACGGCGGCGGGAAGTACGCACCGCGCGCCGACCTCGCCACCCGGTCGGAACAGATCGCCGTCGGTGAACGGGTCGCCCGTTCACAGGGACTGTCCGCCTGGCCCACCTGCGGACGCCTCGGTGCCAACCGGACGTCGAGTCCTCAGTCCGGCAGCACCGACCGGCGGCACGAGGCGGCACAGACGACCCCGAACCGCCAGTCGAGCGGCAGTTCGAGCAGCGGTGGGAGCTATTCCCCCAAGGCGTCCGAAGCCGCTGAAGCCGGTGGAACCAGTGAAGCCGGTGGAACCGGTGGAACCAGTGGAGCCGGTGGATCCGAAGAGACCACGGAAGCCGCTGAAGCCGTTGACTCCCACGAACTCGCCGGTGACCGGACCTACGTGGTCGAGCCGGGAGACTGTCTCTCCGTCATCGCCGAGCGCGCGGACGTGCCCGGTGGAACCGACGCCCTGTACGCGATCAACAGCGACATGCTGGACGAGGGACCGGACCTCATCTACCCCGGCCAGCGTCTCCGGCTGACCATCTGAGCCAGGCAGGCCCGGCTCGTGGTGCCGGTCATCGGTCGGCGACGGCAGTGTCCCCGTGGTTGCGGGTGGCCCTACCGGACCTCGGTGCCCCGGTCTCCTCCGCCTCGGCCACGTACGCCGTGCACTCGGGATTCCGGCACGGACCCGGACCCCAGACAGGGACGAAGATTCCGAGGGTCTTGTGGCGCCTCAGCTCCGTCTCGACGTGGTGCTTGCAGGCCGGACACGCGTGCTCCGCCTGTCGTTCGTGCTTACGCTCGATTCTGGCCATGCTTTTACGGTAGTCCTACAGCGGACAAGTCGAAACTTTTCCGTAGTTTTTACTTCAATCTTCCGGGGTTCCTGCCCCGTTTTGAGGCCCGTACAGCTGAAGCAGTCGCGTACGGGTTCCGTACAGCCGCTCCGCGACCGTCTCGGCGACGTACTTGTACACCGCACGGCCCAGCTCCGCATCGTCCTCGCACAGGGCACGGACGGCCGCCGCGTCGAACTCCACCGCCCGTCCCGCATGGACGACACGCGCGCCCAGGTGCCACACATGGGGAGGAAAGAGCCAGGACCAGCCGAGGAGGTCGTCCCGTCCCAGCGTCTCGACGACCGCCGCACGCCGCCCGGGTACCCGGATGTCGACCTCGACCCGGCCGGACCGGATGATCCAGAAGCGGTCGGCACGCCGGCCCTCTTCGAAGACGCGCGCGTCCTGCGCCAGGGGAACCTCGTGCGACGCCTCGGCGAGCAGGCGTGCCCGGCTCCCGGACGGGAGCGCGTCCAGCAGACTCCTGGTCTTCGGCATGAGGGCCTCGCTCCTGTGAAACGTCATGACGGCCGCGAGGCCACCAGTACGCCGATCCTGTCGATGCGGTGTTCCGGATTGTCCCTGTCGTCCCGCCAGAAGTTGCCCGCCGCGTTGTCCTCGGGCGTGGCGCAGGTGGAGAGCGTGATCATCGCCTTCGTCGGGTTCTCCCCCGGAGAGCCGGGGACCTCGGCGCGCTGCTCGGCGAGGGAGCGCTCGGAACGGAAGGAGGTCGTCCTGGACTCGGTGATCCGGTACTCGTACACCGTGCCGCCCTCCGTGACGAAGACGGAGTCGCCCTTCTCGACGGACGGGAGCTCGCGCAGCGGTCCGCCCGCGGAGAGCCGGTGGGCCGTCACGAGATAGTTGCCGACCTCGCCCGGTCCCACGCCGCCGTCCTTGCCGTACGGGCTGGCAGCGACGCCGCGGTTCTGGATGCGGGTTCCCGGCCAGTCGTCCGTCGTCCCCTTGTACGGAACCACGCGCAGATCGGTGAGGCCGATCGACGGGATCGAGAGCGTCGCGGTCTCGGTCCGCGGATCGGTCCGGTCGGCCGGTGGCTGTGCCGGGGCCGTGGTCGGTGCCGGTGCGGCCGGTGCTGCGGCCAGTACGGGGGCCGGCGCCGTGGCCTGCCCGGCCGTCGCTGCCGAGCAGCCGGCCGCCAGCGCCACGAGTATCGCGCCCGCGAGCGCCCGGGGAACTCTTCGGAGACTGTGCATGGGGAGATCCGGATCGTTGTCGGCAGGTGCCGGAGCGGACCGCGGTCCACGGCCCGCTCCTCCCAGTACACCACCGCTTCCCGGTCGGGCGCTCCCCTGCCGGGTCACGCTCAGCCGGGCTCCGGGGCTGCGAGCAGGTCGCGCACCTCCTCCGCCGTCGTCTCCTGGAGTTCTTCCCCGACGAGCAGCCAGCGGGTGATGCCGACCGATTCCAGGAAGGCGAGATCGTGGCCGGCGATCACGAGCGCTCCCTCGTAGGCGTCGAGCGCGCTCGCAAGCTGCCGCACGCTTGCCATGTCCAGGTTGTTGGTCGGCTCGTCGAGCATCAGAAGCTGCGGGGCGGGTGAGGCGAGCATCGTCGCCGCGAGTGCGGCACGGAAGCGCTCGCCGCCCGAGAGGGTGCCCGCCGACTGTTCGGCGCGCGCCCCCTTGAAGAGGAACCGTGCGAGCTGGGCGCGGATGTGGTTGTCGGTGATCCCGGGAGCCAGCCGGGCCACGTTCGCGGCGACGCTCAGTTCCTCGTCCAGCACGTCGAGGCGCTGGGGGAGGAAGCGCAGCGGTACGAACGTCCTGGCCTCCCCCGACAGCGGTGCGAGCTCCCCGGTGAGGGTCCGCAGCAGCGTCGTCTTGCCCGCCCCGTTACGGCCGACCAGGGCGACGCGTTCGGGACCCTTCACCTGGAGCTCGCCGTCGCGCAGTGCGCCGAACCGCGGGCGCAGCCCGTGCAGGCTCAGGACGGTGCGGCCCGCGGGTACGGCGGTGTGGGGGAGGCTCACCCGGATCTCGGCGTCGTCGCGGATCGAGTCCGCGGCCTCGTCGAGCCGCTCGCGCGCCTCCTGCAGGCGGTCCTCGTGGAGGCCGCGCAGCTTGCCCGCCGACTCCTGCGCGGACCGCTTGTGCGCACCGGCGACGATGCGCGGGGCCCGCCGCTCGGCGTCCATCTTCTTGTTGTGGCGCTGTCGGCGGGCCACCTTGATCCGGGTCTCCTCCAGCTCGCGCTTCTGACGGCGCACGTCCGACTCGGCGGCCCGCAGCATGCGCCCCGCCGCTTCCTGCTGGGTGGCCAGCGCCTCCTCGTAGTCGGACCAGCCGCCTCCGTACCAGCTCATGGATCCGGACCGCAGCTCGGCGATGCGGTCGACCCGTTCCAGCAGGTCACGGTCGTGGCTGACCACGACGAGCACGCCTGAGCGCCAGGACTCGACGGCCTCGTAGAGCCTGCGGCGCGCGAACAGGTCGAGGTTGTTGGTCGGTTCGTCGAGCAGCAGGACGTCGGGGCGCTCCAGCAGCAGGGCTGCCAGGCGCAGCAGCACGGTCTCGCCGCCGGACAGCTGCCCGACGGTGCGGTCGAGGTCGATGCCGCCGAGGCCGAGCGAGCCCAGGGTCGCCAGGGCCCGTTCCTCGACGTCCCAGTCGTCGCCGACGGTCTCGAAGTGCTCGACGGCGACGTCGCCGGACTCGATGGCGCGCAGCGCCGTGCGCCGCTCGGCGATGCCGAGTGCCGCGTCCACGCGCAGTCCCGTGTCGAGGGTGAGGTTCTGCGGAAGGTAGGCGAGGCTGCCCCCCACCGTCACCGAACCCTGGGTGGGGCGCAGCCGGCCGGCCAGCAGACGCAGCAGGGTGGACTTGCCGGAGCCGTTGCTGCCGACGAGGCCGGTACGGCCGCGGCCGATGCTGAGGGAGAGCCCGTCGAGGACCTCCGTGCCGTCGGGCCAGGAGAAGGACAGGGCGGAGCAGGTGAGGGAAGCCGTGGGCGTGAGGGGGTGGGACATGGTGATCCTCGCAGTCGCAAGCACAGGAAAAAGGGGCTTCGTATGCGAGCACCACGCGGCGACCGGGCCATGGAAAAAGGGGGTGCGGTCCTCCGGAGGGCGGGGGACGGCTCATGCACCGAGGTCGCATCCACGCGGGGTCACGGGGCGGCAGGAAAGCCGACGGCAGCGTGACAGGGCTACGGCGAGTGCCGTACCGCGCGATGATCGCGAACCTCAGATGCGCAACGTCCACCTCTATCGGAGACAACAGGACCCGACGACTGTAGCGCAACGGGGCCGGGGCCCGCAGGTGCGCGGGGATGCCCGGTCCCGGCAGCGGGGACGTCCTGCCGGGACCGGGACGCTGTCAGGCCCTGGAGCAGACGGATCCGTTCAGCGCGAAGGAAGCGGGCTGACCGGTGTTACCCGTGTGGCTCGCCTGGAGGCCGATCTGGACCGAGCCGCCGGGGGCGAGTGTGCCGTTGTACGCGACGTTCCTGGCCGTCACCGCACCGCTGCTCGGGCTGTACGTCGCTCCCCAGCCGGAGGTGATGGTCTGGCCGGCGGGCAGGGTGAAGGCGAGCGACCAGCTGCTGATCGCCGCGGCGGAGGTGTTGGTGAGGGTGAGGGTCGCGGTCAGGCCGGTGTTCCAGGCGCTGGTCGTGTAGCCCACCCGGCAGGCACCCGGCTCCGGGTCGGGGCCGGGGTCGGGCGGGGTGGTCGTGGTGCCGTCCAGGCCGAAGAACGTGAGGGCCCGGGCCGCCATGCCGCCGGTCGGCAGCGAGTGGCCGACGCCCTGGATGCTGATGGCCTCCACGGGGGCCTGGTTGCCGGTGGCGCCGTACCGGGTGCGGGTCCAGCCGGACTGCGGGGTGTCGGTGGCCGCGGGGGTGCGGCTCACGCCGTGGACATCGGTCCACTGGTCTATCTGCTCGTTGAAGTTCGGGTAGCGCAGCGTGCTGTCCTCGGTGCCGTGCCAGATCTGCATCCGGGGCCGGGCACCGCTGTACCCGGGATACGCCGCACGTACCAGGTCGCCCCATGCCTGCGGCGTCCTGTCGACCGTGCCGTTGGCGCAGGCGCTGTTCCAGCCCGATCCGTCGGTGGTGGCGAAGCAGGAGTGCGGTACGCCCATGAAGGCGGCCCCCGCCTTGAAGACGTCGGGGTAGTTGCCCAGCAGGACGTTGGTCATCATGGCGCCCGAGGAGGCTCCGGTGACGTAGATCCGGCCGGAGTCGGCGCCGTACCGCTGCTGGACGTAACTGACCATGGACCTGATGCCCACGGGGTCGCTGCCCCCGTCACGCCTGAGGGCCTGCGGCGAGGAGACGTCGAAGCAGTTGCCGCTCCTGGTCGCCGAGGGGTACACGACGATGAACCCGTACCGGTCGGCGAGCGAGGCGAATTCCGTGCCCGAGTAGAACGCCGGGCCCGATCCTGTGCAGTAGTGCACCGCCACCAGGACGGCCGGCCGCTGCTGGACGGTGTCCGGCACGTACACGTGCATCCTCAGATTGCTCGGGTTGCTGCCGAAGGAGGTCACCTCCGTCAGCGAAGCGGCCGACGCGGGGGGTGCGACGGCGAGGAGGAGCGCCGACACGAGGGGGAGGACGCCCGCGAGGAGGGCTGTCAGCAGCGCTCTCGCCGACCGCCTTCCGGCCTCCGGTGCGTGCAGGGATCTGTTGGTCATGTTCCTGTCCTTCCTAGACTGCCGGGTGTGAAGGGACTGCTGTGAAGGGCCTGTTGCTGCGGCTGTCGGCGCTGGACGCGGACGCCGCCACCGCCGTGCGCGTGATCGCCCACTTCGAGGCGCTGCTGGGCGGCGGCCCGGATCCGGTGACCCTGGCCCGGTCGACCGCGGGCCTGGCCGGCTGTGCGGCTGGCCTCGAGCTGCCCGACGGGCGGGCGGCACGGTTCGGGCCGGACGGCCTCGCCCTGCCGGGCGTACCCGCGCAGGTCTCCGGCCGGGTGGATCTGGAGCCGTCCGGCGGTGTCTGGCTGGAACGGCCCGGTGTGCCGGGGCCGTTCGACGAGCTGGTCCTGGAGTGGATGGCCATCACCGCCCGGGTGCTCGCCGGCCGCCCCTGGCAGCCCCGGGTGCCCACCGCGGCCGATCCGGCTCTGGTGGAACTGGTGCTGTCCGGGCGCGAGGACGCCACGGACCGGATCCGCGCGCTGCGGCTGCTGGGCCTCGCCCCCGATGTGCCGCTGCGGGTGGTCGCGGTGACCGGGCGGCCGGGGACGGACGCCGGGCTGGAGGCGGTGGCACTGCTGGGGCGCGGTGCTGTGCGGGGCACGGTCCGGGTGGCGCGGGCCGGTGCCCTGGGGGCGGTGCTGGTGCAGAGTCCGGACGCGGGCGGACCCGGTTCCCGTACGGCGTCGACGACCGCGGAACTACGGGCGGCTCTGCACGAACGGGGCCGTGAGCGGGGGACGGCCCACCGTCCCGCGCACGCGGTACGGGTGGGGGTCGGGGCCTCAGCAGCCCCGCTGGACGCACGGCTCTCGTGGGAACAGGCGCGTTCCGCGCTGCGGTTCGCCGTGGCGGGCTCCCCCGAGGAGTCGGTGGCCGACCACGGTGAACTCGGCCCGGTCGCGCTGCTGGCGGACATCCCTGTGGAGCGGCTGCGTGCCCAGGAGGACGTACGGCGGCTGACGAAGCTGGCCTGCGGCGAGGGGGCGGGGCAGGGCGGCGACCTCCTGGCGGCGCTGGCGGCGTTCTGCCGTACGGGTTCGCTGCGGCAGGCCGCCCTGGAACTCCACCTGCACCACAGTTCGGTGGCCGCGCGGCTTGCCCACGTCGAGAAGGAACTCGGCCTCCGGCTGCGTGATCCGCAGGACCGGTTCGGCGCCCAACTCGCCCTGTACGCATGGCGGCTGACGCAGTCCGCGGACGGCTCCGCCGGCAGTGAAGGCGAGGAGGGTAACGGCACGGGCTGATGAGCGCGCACCGGCCTACCGCCCCAGCGCCGTGCGGAGCGCCGCGACCGCCTCGGCGGTCGCGTTCCGTATGACGGCCGCGTGCTCCACGGCCCAGGCGCCATGGAAGGTGCCGGGGAACAGCCGCAGCTGTGCGGGCACCCCGGCGGCCCGCAGCGCGCGGGCGTAGTCGGCGCCCTCGTCCCGCAGCGGGTCGAACTCCATCACCGACACGTAGGCGGGCGGCAGCCCGGACAGCGCGTCGGCCCCGGCACGGGCCGGTGCCGCGTACGGGGAGACGCCCGCCGTGCCCCGTACCCCGTCCCCCAGGTAGGCCTCCCAGCTCAGGCGGGCGCTGCGCCGGTTCCATACGGGGGTGTCGGTGAACTGCCGTGCGCTCGACGTCTCCAGCCGGTCGTCGAGCGCGGGGCTGCACAGGTGCTGGAAGCAGATGGCGGGCCCTCGGCGGTCCCGGGCGAGCAGGGTCAGGGCTGCGGCGAGACCCGCTCCGGCGCTGTCGCCCCACAGGGCGATCCGGTCGGCCCGGACACCCAGCTCCGCGGCGTTCGCCGCGAGACCGGACAGTCCGGCGTAGCAGTCCTCCAGCGGTGCGGGGAAAGGGTGCTCGGGGGCCAGCCGGTAGTCGACGGAGACCACGAGTGCCGTCAGTTCCCTGCAGAGCAGCAGATTCCAGTCGTGGTCGACGTCCGGCGAGCCCAGGACGAAGCCTCCGCCGTGGATGCTGTAGACGACGGGCAGCGGCCCCTGGGCGGACCGGGGCCGGTACAGCCGCAGCGCGACGTCCGGCGCACGGTCCGGGCCGGGGACGGTGACCTCCCGGACGTCCACCCCCGCGGTGTCCGCCGTCGCGAGGGACGCGGTCAGCTGCTGGGCCTGCGCTGCCCTGGCGGCGCCCACGTCCGTGATGTCGACCTCGGGCATCATCGTGAGCGCGGCGGCCAGTTCCGGATCGAAACGGTACTGCGGGAGCATGCCCCTCCTCCGGTCCGGGCCGCGGGCGGCGGCGTCCTGAGTGAGACGGTGTCACGGGGCGTTCCCCCAGGTCATCCGACATGTGTCGGTTCCATGGCCGCACTCGTCCGACACCTGCGCGTCTTCCATACCGTTTTCGGTCCCGGCGGTGCCCCGAACGCCCGCGAATACCTGCTTCGACCAGCGAAAACGCGTGCACGATAAGGGAGTTGGGCCCTCTTGACGGCGGCCGGGTGGCTTCTCTACCGTCTGCTCGCCCGATCGACGGACCGGCCGAAACTTTCGCGTCCTGCGATGCGTAACACCTCCGAGAGGGACCAGCGTTGACCACTTTCCGTACCCGTGTCCGCATCCGCCTGCGCCGCCGTGTGACGCCCCTGCTGCTCTCCGGGGGACTGTGCCTGGCCGCCCTCACCACGACGGGTCCCGCGTACGCCGGGCAGCAGGCGGGCACCGGGATCGTCGACTCCACCCGGCACGGCGGCCGGGCCGTCGCCCTGACCTTCGACGACGGCCCGAACCCCACCGACACCCCGCGGCTGCTGAAAGTGCTGCGCAAGCACCACGTCAAGGCGGTGTTCTGTCTGTGGGGAGACCACGTCAAGGAGCACCCCGAACTGGTGCGCGCGATCGTCGCGGGCGGCCACACGCTGTGCAACCACACGATGCGCCACGACGACATGGCGGCCTGGCCGGCCGAGGACATCCGGGCGGACCTGGAGCGGACCAACGCCGAGATCCGCCGTGCCGCACCCGGTGTGCGTATTCCCTATTTCCGTGCTCCGTACGGGAGTTGGGGTCAGACCCCGCAGGTGGCGGCTGATCTGGGGATGCAGCCGCTGGGCTGGCGGCTGGCGATCGGGGACTGGGAGCCGCCGGGCACCGACGAGCTGGTCCGCCGCATCGAGGAGGGCGTCACCCCCGGGGCGGTGGTGCTGCTCCACGACGGTGGCGGCGACCGCAGCCAGACCGTCGAGGCCGTCGACCGGATCGTTCCCGCACTGCGGGCCGCCCACTGGCGCTTCGACAAGCCCGCCCGCAGAGCCTGACGCAGCTCCGAGCAGCTTCCCGCACCTCCTCACACCGCTTCAGGAGATCCGTATGAGACCGCATTCCGCAGGGTCCGGCGCCCGACGCGCGGGCCGCCATCTGGTGGCCGTACTCACCGGAGCCCTGCTCCTGGCCACGGCGCCGGCCGCGTCCGCCGAACCCTCCGCCGCCTCCTCCGTCCGGCACGCGTCCCACCGGTCCGCCGACGCCGCGTGGACCGGCACCTGGGCCACCACGCCCACGGAGACCCCGGCCTCGGACACCACCGCGTTCGAGGACCAGACCATCCGGCAGACCGTCCGCACCAGCATCGGCGGCGACCGGGTGCGGATCCGGCTGTCCAACGAGTTCGGCAGTCGGCCCCTGGTCATCGGTGAGGCGCACGTCGCCCGCCGGGCCGCCGACGGTCCGGCCTCCCGCATCGACCCGCGCACCGACCGCCCGCTCACTTTCGGCGGCCGTACGTCCGTGACGATCCCCGCGGGCGCCCCCGCGCTCAGCGACCCGGTCTCCCTGCGGGTGCCCGCTGGCTCCGATCTGGTGGTGAGCATCCATCTGCCCGAGCGCACCGCGGGCTCGACGCTCCACGCGTTCGCCCTCCAGCACAACTACGTCGCAGCCGGAAACGTCACCGGGCGCGGCGACATCGAAGCGACCACCACCATCGACCGCTGGTACTTCTTGACCGGGGTGAGCGTGAGCACCGGCCGCTCCGCACGCTCCTCGGCCGTCGTCGCGTTCGGCGACTCCATCACGGACGGCGCCGAAACCGGCGTGGACGCCAACCACCGCTGGCCCGACTTCCTGGCCGGGCGACTGAACGCCGGATACGGTCCGCGTGCCGTGGGCGTGCTCAACCAGGGCATCAGCGGCAACCGCCTCCTGCACGACCCCAACCCCCCGGCCGGGTCCGAGGCGGAGAACTTCGCGGCGTACTTCGGCCGGAGCGCACTGCGCCGCTTCGACCGCGACGTAGCCTCCCAGCCCGGAGCCGAGCACCTCGTCGTGCTCCTCGGTGTGAACGACCTCGGCCATCCCGGAACGGTCGCACCGGAGTCCGAGAGGGTCACCGCGGCCGACATCATCGACGCCCACCGCCAGATCATCGCCCGCGCGCACGACCGGGGCCTCAAGGCGTACGGCGGCACGATCCTGCCGTTCAAGAACGACACCCTCGGCTTCTACAGTCCGCAGAACGAGGCCGCCCGGCAGGCCGTGAACCACTGGATCCGCACGAGCGGGGCGTACGACGCGGTGATCGACTTCGACAGGGCCCTGCGCGACCCGGCAGACCCGGAACGCCTCCTGGCGCGCTACGACAGCGGCGACCACCTGCACCCCAACGACGCCGGAGCCGAGGCGATGTCCCGGGCCGTCCCCCTCCACCTGCTGCGCCGATCCCTCTCGGGAGCCGACGGCGAACGGCGCTCGGGGCCCCGGTCCCTCAGGGCGTGACGACGGCGAAGTCGGGGTCGGGGTCGTCCAGGACGGAGAGGATGGTCATGAGCACACCGGGGTCGCCGGTGTGCTCGATTCCGTCGAGCCCCTGGCCGCCGAGGATCTGCATGAGCTGTGGCTTGGTGAGGGTGAGGGCGAGATCCGCGCCGTCGCCGGGCTGCGAGGTGCGGGAGTGGATCAGGACACCGTTGTGCAGGGTCATGCGGTACGCCTCACCGAGGTCGGTGAGCTGCCAGTGCACCGTGAAGGAGTGGTCCCACGCCTCGGGGCCGTTGATCCGGACGGCGAGGGAGTCGAAGAGCTGCTCCACGGACAGAGCGGTGGCCATGGTGCCTGCCGTGATGACGGTCGGCGTGATGCCGTGGCGCAGCTCGGCGGCACCGGTGAGGTAGCAGTTGCGCCAGGTCGCACACTCGGCGCCGTACGCGAGCTGCTCGTAGACCTGCGCCAGGAGGCCCTTGGCGTCGGTGCTGTCCGGAGCGGCGAACACGGCGTGCTTGAGCAGCTGGGCGGCGAAGCGCAGATCGCCTTCGCCGATGTACCCGCGTGCCTTGGTGAGGACCGCTTCGAGACCGCCGACGCAGTCCACGTACCGCTGGGCGCTCTCGGTCGGCGGGTGCTCCCAGAGCGATGAGGGATGCCCGTCGTACCAGCCCATGTACCGCTGGAAGATGGCCTTGACGTTGTGGTTGACGGAGCCGTAGTAGCCGCGGGCGTGCCAGGCGCGTGCCAGCACCGGCGGGAGTTCGAGCACTTCGGCGATCTCGGTGCCGGTGTACCCCTGGTTGGCGAGGCGCAGCGTCTGGTCGTGCAGATATCCGTACAGGTCGCGCTGCTCGGCGAGGAAGGCCCGGATGCGCTCCTTGCCCCACGTGGGCCAGTGGTGGGAGGCGAAGAGCACGTCGGCGTCGTGCGCGAACAGCTCGCGGGCCTCGTTGAGGTAGCGGGACCAGATGCGGGCGTCACGTACGAGTGCACCGCGCAGCGTCAGGATGTTGTGGAGGTTGTGGGTCGCGTTCTCCGCCATGCACAGGGCGCGCCGCTCGGGGATGAGGAAGTTCATCTCCGAGGGTGCCTCGGTGCCCGGCGTCATCTGGAAGCGGAGGAGGACCCCGTCGAGGGTCAGCTCCTGGCCGGTGTGCTTGATCTCGATCGTGGGCGCGAGGAGCCCCGGCAGGCCGGTGGACGCGGTGAAGCCGAGGCCCATGCCGATCAGGCCCTCGGGGTCGCGGTCGAGGTTGGAGCCCGCGTAGTAGGCCCCGCGTCGCAGCATGGCCGTTCCGGCGTAGACGTTCTCCGCGACGGAACTCTCCATGAAGCCCTCGGGAGCCACGACGGTGACGTCGTCGCCGGCGCGGGTGACGCCGTGGACGCCGCCGAAGTGGTCGAGGTGGGAGTGCGTGAACAGGACGGCGGTGACGGGCCGTTCACCGCGGTGCTCCCGGTAGAGGGCGAGCGCGGCGGCTGCCGTTTCCTCGGACACCAGCGGATCCACGACGATCACGCCGCGGTCGCCCTCGATGAGCGTCATGTTCGACAGGTCGAATCCGCGGACCTGGTACACCCCGTCGGTCACCTCGTAGAGGCCGGCGCGGGCGCACAGCTGGGACTGCCGCCACAGGCTGGAATTCGCCGTACCGGGGCAGTCGCCGTCCAGGAAGGCGGTGTCGTCGAAGCTCCACACCACTCTGCCGTCGGCAGCCGTGATCGTCCCGGCTGTGGGGGGTGCGACCAGCCCGCGATCGGCGTCCTCGAAGTCGGTTCGGTCCTCGAAGTCGGGGATGACGTCGGCTGTGGTCACGCGGGCCTCCAGGGATTGGCACTGTGCTCATCCTGTGGGAGCGGCAGGCGCCGTGCCCGGGGGATGTGGGCCGTCCGGGTGCTCGGCGCTGCGGGGCCGTCCATGGGTGGGCCCGTGTGGGCGGCACGGCGAGGTGTCAGGTGACCGGACCGCTCACGTCGCCGACCAGAGACGGCGGTAGAACTCGGCCCGGGTCGGGTCGGGGGCGATCCCGTAGGCGTCGAGGAGGGTGTCCTCCCAGCCCGGCCCGTAATTGTGCTCGGTGTTCCAGGTGGCAACGGCCAGGTCCGCCCAGCGGTCGGCGACACCGAGGGCCCCCATGTCGACGTGACCGGACCAGGTGCCGTCCTCGTGGAGCAGCGTGTTCGGTGCGCACGGGTCGCCGTGGCACACGACGAGGCGGTCGACGGGCGGGGGCACGGACAGGTCCGGGGGCACCTGGATGCCTGCCCGCCGGGCGCGCGTCAGACGGTCCTCGACGGACCAGCCGAAGGGGCAGCCGGCCACGGGCAGCCGCTCGTGCAGGGCCCGCAGCCCCGCACCCAGCGCGCGCACGGCCGTGCCGGGATCCGCCTTCCAGCGGGGCGCGACGGCGTTCTCGCCGGGAAGCCCGTGGGTGACGAGCCAGGCTCCGTCCCGGTCCGCTCCGTACTCGCGCACGCGGGGCACGGTCGTGAAACGGCGGGCCCACCGAAGACGGTCCGCCTCGGCGGTCAGGTCCAGCCCGGAGCCCGCCGGAGCCCACTTGGCGAAGAGCCGGCCGTCCCCGTCGCCGATACGGAAGGTCAGGCCGCCCAACTCGTTCTGCCACACGGGCAGCAGGGGCCGGTCCCCGGCCAGGCCGACGATGCGAGCAGGTACCCGCACGGAGGAGGGGGGCGGTCCTGAAAAGGCCATGACCTCATGGTCTCCTCCACCGCGCGGTCCGGGCGAGTGGTTTTCCGGGAGCGGCGTGACCGCGGTTCCCTCACCCGTCCGGCGGCTGTTGCCCGTGTGCGCTCCGGCCTCCGAGGAGGTGCTCCCTGCCCCAGGCACCCAGGGGGCTCAGCGCCTCGTTCAGGGAGATGCCGAGCGGGGTGAGGCCGTAGGTGACACGGCGTACCGCTCCCTCGAGCGACTCCTCCCGGAAGACGATGCCGTCGGCCTGCAGCTCGCGCAGGTGCGAGGCGAGGACCTTTTCGGTGACACCCGGTATGCCGCGGCCCAACTCACCGAACCGGCAGGGCGCTTCGTTCAGCACCCACAGGATGAGCACCTTCCACTTGCCACCGACCACGTCGATCGCCGCGTCGATGCCGCACACGTACGTGTCCCGCCTGGTCATCCGCTCACCTTAAGGTAACCACCCACAAAAGAGTGCGTACTTGATCATGATTCGGGTGCATAGCAGCCTGATCGCCATGGACACCCACACCACTCCCGGAACCCCCGTCACCCTCCTCGGCCTCGGCGGCATGGGCACCGCGCTCGCCCGTGCCTGGCTCGGCGCGGGACACCCGCTGACCGTCTGGAACCGCACCCCGGAGAAGGCCGGACCACTGGCGGGCGAGGGTGCGCGGGTGGCGTCGACCCCGGCCGGGGCGGTCGCGTCGGCAACCGGTCCCGTCGTCCTCTGCCTGCTGGACGACGCCTCGGTCGAAGAGGCCCTGGACGGCGTCGACCTGACCGGCAAGGACGTGGTCAACCTGACCACGAGCACCCCCGCCGATGCCCGGCTACGTGCCCGCTGGGCCGTGGAGCGGGGCGCCCGTTTCCTGGACGGCGGGATCATGGCCGTACCCCCGATGATCGGCCGGCCGGAGACCGGCGGCTACATCTTCTACAGCGGCGACCGCGCACTGTTCGAACGCCACAGCGGGGCACTGGAGGTTCCCGCCGGTGCGAAGTTCGTCGGTGAGGACCCCGGTCACGCGGCGCTGCACGACATCGCCCTGCTCAGCGCGATGACCGGCATGCTCGCGGGTATCACCCACGCCTTCGCCCTGGTGGGCGCCGAGAAGGACCTCGACCGGGCCGGATTTGCGGCCCTGCTCGCCGAATGGCTCGGCGCCATGTCCGGCACGACCCACGAGATGGCCGCCCAGCTGGAGAGCGGCGACTACACGGAGGGCGTCACCTCCAACCTCGCCATGATGACGGCGGGCAACGACGCGCTCCTGGCCACGGCGGAGGACCGGTCGGTCGATCCCCGGCTCCTCACCCCGTACATGGAGCTGATGCGCCGTCGGGTGGCCCAGGGCCACGGAGACGAAGGACTGGCGGGCATGGTCGGCCTGCTGAGGGGCGAGTGAGGGCGCACGCGCGCTTCACGGTGTCGCGTCCGGTGTGAGCACGCTCCTCCGCGCAACGCATTCCGAAAGAGTTCGAAACTTTCGGAAATGAAGATCTTTGATTCTGATCCGGCAATTACATCCTGCGTGACCATCATAAGGTCGATGGACGTGATAGTTCCTATGACCAGGTAATACGATCACCATACGTACTCCTCGACCGAGCGACTGTTTCGTAACTCGTGCCGAAACTATTGACAGTTGACGAGGGCAGATCAACACTGAGCGCCGTCGGCAGACCTCAGATCGCTGTCGATCCGGGTCCACCACGACCCGTCACCGGGGCCGGTCCGCCGAACACGCAACGGCCGGGCCCGTGTTCGGCCGGGCTGCGCGGCACCGACGCGCATGCGCCGTCGTCGCCCGTTCACCGGCACCTTCGCGAGACGTGTTGCGCTGCCCGGCCCCAACGGCCTTACGAGGACGAGGAGGAAGTACGCACATGAACGACGCACCCGCACATGCGACGAGCCGCGCAAGCGGCCGCACCAGGTCATTCGGCCGCTTCAGGCTTTTCATCCGCAGTGCCTTCGCCATGGCGATGGCCTGCGTGGCCGCAATTGCGCTGCCCGGCACCGCCAGTGCCGACACGGTCATCAACTCGAATCAGACCGGGACCAACAACGGCTACTACTACTCGTTCTGGACGGACAGTTCCGGGACGGTCTCGATGAACCTGGGATCCGGCGGCACCTACGGCACGTCGTGGAGCAACACCGGGAACTTCGTGGCCGGTAAGGGCTGGAGCACCGGCGGGCGCCGGAGCGTGACCTACTCGGGCACCTTCAACCCGTCCGGCAACGCGTACCTGACGCTCTACGGCTGGTCGACGAACCCGCTCGTCGAGTACTACATCGTCGACAACTGGGGCACCTACCGGCCCACGGGAACGTTCAAGGGCACCGTCTCCAGCGACGGCGGAACGTACGACATCTACGAGACGACGCGGACCAACGCCCCCTCCATCGAAGGCACCAAGACGTTCAAGCAGTTCTGGAGCGTCAGGCAGGCGAAGAGAACCGGCGGAACCATCACCACCGGCAACCACTTCGACGCCTGGGCCCAGAAGGGGATGAACCTGGGCACCTTCAACTACATGATCATGGCCACCGAGGGCTACCAGAGCAGCGGGAGCTCCAACATCACGCTGGGCAGCTCGTCCGGTGGTGGCGGTGGTGGCGGTGGTGGCGGCTGCACCGCCACCCTGTCCGCGGGCGAGAAGTGGAGCGACCGGTACAACCTCGACGTCGCGGTCTCCGGCTCCAGCAACTGGACCGTGACGATGAACGTCCCGTCCCCGCAGAAGGTCCTCTCCACCTGGAACACGACCGCCAGTTACCCGAGCGCCCAGGTACTGACAGCCAAATCGAACGGCAGCGGCAACAACTTCGGGGTCACCCTCCAGGCCAACGGATCCTGGACCTGGCCGACGGTCTCCTGCAGCGCAGGCTGACCTTCCGCGGAGCACGCCCGTGACACCGCGCCGATCGGGGCGGCGGCACCCGGCCGCCGCCCCGGTCGGCGCACGCGGCGGGCGACCCTGCACACTGCCCGCATGCGCATAGCCTTGGTTGTGACGACGGTGCTCTTCGTGCTCAGCTCGGCCTCCGCGGTCAACTTCGCGCTCAAGGGCCGTGGGTGGGCGGCGGTCGGCGTCTTCCTGCCGTCCGTCGGCCTCGCGGCCATCCTGCTCGGCGGAGTGGAGCGGCAGAGCATGGCCCTCTTCTGGCTGGGATGCCTGCTCGTCGTGGCCGGCCTCGGCGCGGAGGCCCTGGACCACCGGCGAACCCGAACCCCCGCGAAGTAGCGGCGGTCACCCCTGGGAGGCCGCGATCCGGTCGAGGACGTCCGTGTAGAGCGACCGTCTGTCGGGGCGGGCGTGGTCGGCGGCACGCCTGAGAGCGGGGACCGCCGGTGTGCCCATCCCGACGAGCCCCTCGGTCGCGGCCCTGCGGACCACCGGGTGTGCGTGCGCGAGCAGGCCGGTCACGGCAGGGATCGCGGGCGCCCAGGAGGCGTGGCAGAGGGCGCGGATCGCCGTCCGGACCACGTCGTGCCGGGGGTCGTCGAGCAGGACCTCGGTGTGCCGCAGGTAGGTCTGCCGGTCCAGCATCGCCCGCGAGGCACGGTGGGCGTGCAGGCGGACCTCCCTCCTGGGGTGGTGCAGCAACTCACCTATGAGGTCCCGCAGTTCGGGGTCCACGTCCGTGTTCGGGCCCGGATGTATCTCGGTCAGCCGGGTGAGTGCCCGGCGTACCCCGCCCGGATCGCCGGTGCGGGCCTGCTCCAGCAACTCCTGCCGGTTCGGACGGTGCGGGGCTCCGGCGGACACGGCATGCGGCGCGCGGGCGCGGAGCGCCTCCAGTGCGGCCGCGTCCTGCCGTGCGGCGTCGGGTCCACGCAGCGGGCCCCCGACGAGACGCATCCCGTCCGCGAGGTCGTCGCGCCCCTCGGCGCGCAGCCGTCGGCAGACCGCGACCAGCGCGGATGTGCGCAGCACCGGACGGCCGGTGAGCAGGTCGAGGTACCCCCAGGCCCCACGGTCGAGGCGGTCGCCGAGGTGCTCCGCCAGGACATCGGCCGGGACCCTGAGCAGCGCCTGTCCGGTCGCGGCCGAGGCACGGTCGTCCTCCCACCATTCGAGCAGCAGCGGCACCAGCGGACCGAGTTCCCACGGGTCGAGGCTCATGGCCGCGAGAGCCACCCGCTCGCGCAGGATGCCGTCGGACCGGAGCTCCGTCACGTCGAGGGCGCTGAGCGTGCGGGCCAGGTCGGCGCCGACGGGTATGTCGACGTGGCCGCGCAGGTACGCCCGCAGCAGGGGAGTTCGGACCTCGGGCTCCGGCCACTTCAGGAGTGCCAGTGCCGCGGTCGTCCTGCGATCGGGAGCGGATCCGTGCAGCATGGCCAGCAGGCGCTCACGAAGTGCGGTCGAACGGGGCTGGTCGAGGTCGTCGGCGTTGACGTTCCGCGCGGCCGGCGTGGGCACGTGAGCGGTCTCGGTGATGGTCCACGGGGGCGCGTCGAGGGGCTGGACGCCTTCCATCAGGTCGACGAGCGCGGCGCGGACCTCCGGGCCGGCCGAGGGGTGGACCTCGATCAGTGCGTTCAGGCGGTCCCCGGAGCGGACCCCGGAGGTGTCCGTACGGCGGAACTCCTCCAGGGCGCCCGGTGTGCGCACCGCGGCTTCCAGCGCGGCCCGCCACGCTTCTGCGTCGGCGGGCACGGAGTCCGTGGTGGGCTCCGGTACGGCGAAGGCCTCCCGCAGTACGGCGGCCTCGGCGAGCCAGGGGTCGGCACCGAGCCGGGCCGCGGCGAGCGCCTGTTCGAGATCGGCGCGGACCAGCACGGCGTCGAGGCGGCGCAGCAGCGCCAGCGCGGACCGGCCCCCCTCGGGGGCGGGAGGCAGTGCGCGTACGGCGTCGGCGACGGCCGCCTTCCGGACCGCCGAGAGGTTCGGTGCGATCGCCTCGAATACGGCGACGAGGCCGTGCCGGTCCCCGTCCGGGGCCTCGGCGAGCACGTCGGTCAGGACCTGGGCGAACCGGGCGAAGACCGTCAGCTCCTCCGGCGCCCACGGTGCGGGGCACAGTCGCAGGGTGAACCGCACCACCCGGTCCCGGGCGGCGGGTTCGGAGTCGGCGAGCCGGAGCCAGTCCGCCAGCATGGGCCGCAGTCCGGACAACCGGTCGGGGTGCGGGGGCTCGTCCCTCCCGGCGAGGCGCAGCGCGAGCGACGGATTCCAGCCCTCCCTCACCAGCGACGTGACGTCGGGGTCCGGCCCGCCGCCCTCGTCCGCCGGTGGCCGGCGCGCGGCGGGCGCGGTGATGCCGTGCTCGGCCAGTGACGCGGAGAGGTCCGCGACCGTCCCGGATTCGAGCCGGACCAGGCCGCCCGCCACCAGGGCGAGCAGGGCCGGTGCGACCGGTGAGGCCTGGTCGTCCAGCGCGCGTACCGAACGGACCGGCAGTACGCCGTCGAGCCCGTCCAGCAGCAGCTCGCGGGCCCGGCCGCTCTCGCTGTGCTCGGCGGCGGCCAGCAGGGTCGCGGCGTACGCCTCTCCGAGGACGGCACGCAGCGCCTCGACGATTGCGGCACGCAGCCCGGGGTTGTCGCTGTGCCCGAGCCGGTGGAGCAGTGCGGGTACAGCCGTCGGTGTGCCGACCTCGGCCAGGACCGCGGCGGCGGTCTTCTTGATGTTCATGTTCGGGTGGTCGAGACATGCCGCGATCGCGGTACCGGCCCAGCGGGCACCCGCGTGGCCGAGGGCGAGGAGCGCCTGCCGGACGGTCTGGACGTCCTGGGCGGTGGTCAGCGCGATCAGGGTCGCCGACAGGGTCTGCGCGTCGTCCCCCCGGGCGTCGCGGGCGAGCAACGCGATCACGTGCTTGCGTACGTGGCCGTCGCGGTGCCGCAGCATGCGGTGCACCCGTGCGCGGGTGCGCGTACTGGGGGCTCGGAGCAGCAGTTCCAGCAGGATCGTCTGCTCACCGGCGGGCAGTCCCGGCCGGTCCAGCAGGTTCAGTGCCGTCGCCGCGACGAGTGCATGCCCGGCCGTGTGCGCGTCCGCCGCGTCGAGCAGGCAGGAGGGCCTGATCCGTCCCCGCTCGTGGAGACGGCGGCCCAGGGCGTGGACGGCGTCCAGCACCTCCTGGGGCACGGCGGGTTCGCCTGCCGTCGGTCCGCTGTCGAGCCCCGAGTCCGTGGCACCGGATTCCCGGGCCGCCGCCAGTTCGCTCACGATGCGCGCAAGAAGGTCCTCGATGACCGGCAGGGTGCCGGCGCCGCCGTGGGCCGCCAGCCTGCACAGGGCCGCCACCGGCCTGCCGGGGTCCGGGCGGGAGCTGAGGAGCGCCAGTTCCTGCTCGTCCGGCCCGCCGAGGTCGCTCGCGATGCGGGGCGGCAGGTCGGCGGGATCGAGGCGGACGAGGAGGGCGCGCCGCTGTGCCGGATCTCCGGTGAGGTGCCACAGGAGCTCCAGGGCGCGGTTCCGTACGGCGCGGAGATGGGGTGCGATCACGCCCTCGCTCCCGGGTGCGTCCATGCCCGCGCCGAGGCCGAGTCCTTCCCTCAGCACCAGTACCGTCCGGTGCCCGCCGACGGCCTCCAGTGCCTCCAGGGCCGCGCCGGGTGCCGACGGGAGCAGGGCGAGCACGGCCTCCTCGGCGTCCGCATGGCGAAGCTCACGGATCGCGGCCAGGAAGGGCCCCGGCGCGGTGACGCGCGGCAGCAGCCGTGCGATCGCCTCCCCGACCGGGAGCTCCCTCGCCCCCTGCCCGGCCAGGGCGACCAGCAGGTCGAGCCGCCGCGGCCACCCGGGATCCTCCGCGTCCGCGTCCATCAACGCCCGGAACACCACCTGTCGGCAGGTGAAGAGGACCGACGCGACCTCCCCGGGCGGAATCGAATGGTCTGCGAGGGCCAGGCCGACGACCGACGGGGCGTGCAGGTCGTCCGGAAAGTGCCCCCGCCGGTGCAGCCCGCGCAGGCAGCTCACCGCGGGACCGCCGAACAGCAGGGGGTCCTGCGCGGCGATGGCCGTCAGTTCACCGATGTCACCGCGGTCCGCCAGGTCTCCGAGCAGTTCCATCCCCTTCCGGCGCAGGACCGGTGGCAGTTCCGGATCGCCGACGACCTGCCGCAGCAGGCCGGCGTGCCCGTGGCGGGCGGCGGCCACGAGGGCCGCGTCGGCAACTTCGGGTCGCTCAACCGCCGGGCCGGCGGCGAGGAAGGGGGACAGGCGTCCCGTCGGGACCGGGTCCATCGTCGCCCAGGGCTGGGCGAGTTCTTCCAGGGCGGCCATGACGACCGCGCCGCCGCCGGCGAGCAGCCCGACCACGACCTCGCGGACCCGGGCGGGGGCCAGCAGTCCCGCGTGCAGTCCCTGCCGGGCCAGCCGGAGAGCCTCGGCGCGCAACACCGGGTCGCCGGTGTCCGCCAGTTCGCCCACGAGGGGCGCGAGCCGGTGCGCGTCGGCGGCGCTCGCCCCCCGTACCGCTTGGTAGAGCAGTTCACCGGGAGGTTCTCGCCGGACGATCGAGGGGTCGTTGAGGAGCTCGGCGCGCAGCCAGGCGATCCGCACGCGCACCGGCAGCTCGGCCGTACGCCACGACGGCCAGGAGCTGCCCTTCCGGAACGGCCCGAGCCGCTCGTAGAGACCCGCCATGGCGAGTGCGGTCTCCGGCGGCCCGGTCACCGACGCCGGCAGGAGCGCCGCGAGTTCGGCCGCCTCGGGATGCGCGACGGCCGGCCCCGAGGTGACTCGTTCGGCGAGAAGGGCCAGCCCCAGATACCGCATTCGGGGATCCCCGTGCCGGATCAGACGCCCGAGGACGGCAGGCGGGCAGACCTGCGCGTCGAGGTGTCGGGACAGCCGGCCGACGTCGGCCCGGCGTACGGCATCGTGGAAGGTCTGGTCCGCCGGCATCGTCATCATCGGATGCTAGCCAGGGCGTTCCCGGCTCCACCAGCGAGATTCGGCCCGCCCCGTCGTCGGTCACGGCTTGGCGGTGCGGCTCGGAGACGTACCCGGGCCGTGCGCTTCGGCAGCGCCGATCATGCATCCCGTGCAAAGCCTGTGTTGCCTTGTGTGGCGGCAGTTTGACGCACAGTCAACAACGTGGCGCGGTCATGACAGCATCCCGGTATTGCTTGCTCCGCCCGAACGCACCGAGCCATCGTCGGATGCGGCGTTCGAATCCCGAACGCCGCACCCACCCGGCGCGTGGAACCCCTGGCGCGCCACCGTTCGAGGAGGACCTCTCGATGGCAGCAGTGCGTAACATCAGGCGGAGGATCGCCGCGGCGATCGCCACCGCGACGACCGTGGCGCTGGCAGTCGGAGCAGGTGCGGCCTTACCCGCCCAGGCGGCCCAGCCGGAGGGCAGAGTCCTGCACGCCGGGACAGCCGAGGCGGTGGCCGGCAGCTACATCGTCACGCTGAAGCAGACGGCGGGGTTCAAGGCTTCCACAGCCCACGGCAAGCAGCTGATAGCCGAGTACGGCGGCCACATCAAGCGCACCTACACGTCGGCGTTGAACGGCTACGCCGCCACGCTCACCAGCACCGGGGCCAAGCGGCTCGCCGCCGACCCGGCGGTCGCCTCGGTCGAGCAGGACCAGAAGGTCCACTCGACCGCCACCCAGAGCAACGCCCCCTGGGGCCTCGACCGGATCGACCAGACGAACCTCCCGCTGAGCGGCACGTACACCTACCCGGACTCGGGGGGCGGCGGCACAACCGTCTACGTCCTCGACACCGGGGTGCGCATCAGCCACCAGCAGATCAGCGGCCGCGCCTCGTACGGCTACGACTTCGTCGACAACGACACCACCGCCCAGGACGGTGCCGGTCACGGCACCCATGTCGCCACGACCGTCGCCGGAAGCACCTACGGTGTGGCGAAGAAGGCGAAGATCGTCGCAGTGCGTGTCCTCGGCAACAACGGCTCCGGCACCACTGCCGGGGTCATCGCGGGCGTCGACTGGATCACCGCCAACCACGTCGCCTCCTCCGTCGCGAACGTGTCGCTCGGCGGCGCGGCCAGCACCACGCTGGACAACGCGGTGCGCCGGTCGATCGCGTCCGGGGTCACGTACTCCATCGCCGCCGGCAACTCGGGTGCACTCGCGTCCGGTTACTCCCCTGCCCGGGTCGACACCGCGATCACCGTCGGCGCCACGACCAGGACCGACGCCAAGGCCAGTTACTCGAACTACGGCCCCGTCGTGGACATCTTCGCGCCGGGCTCCGACATCACGGCCGGCTGGAACAGCTCGGACACCGCCACCTACACCGGCAACGGCACCTCCTTCGCAGCGCCGCACGTCGCCGGCGCTGCCGCGGTCTACCTGACGAACCACCCCGGGGCCTCCCCGGCGGCAGTGGCAGCGGCACTCGTGAACGGCGCGACGTCCAACGTCCTCACGGGCGTCGGATCCGGCTCCCCGAACAAGCTCCTCAAGCTCGTCCCCTAACCGCATGACGGCCGGGGACGTGTACGGGGCCGGCCGCCCCGTACACGTCCCCGGCTCTGCTGTGCGGCGGACCGGCAACCCGCGCGGGTGGTGGCGGCGACTTGAGGGCGGAGTCCCGTCCCCCATCAAGGGAGTCACCCATGCGCAGAGACCTTGCGCGTCTGGTCACCGTCCTCGCCGCCCTCGTCGCGATGGTCGCGGCGCCTCCGGTGACGGCGTCCCCCTCGCAGGCCGCCGAGGAGTGGAACCCGCCCGCGAAGCTGGTGCAGCCGCTGGGCGAGGTGTGGAGCCACGTCGAGTCGACCTACCCCGACCTCTACGGCTTCCGTAACTACGGCTGGGACCAGGTCGTGGCCAACAGAGGAAGCATCAACTACTGCGTCCGCTGGGAGTCCGACGCCCCGGTCGGCCCCGAACTGCGCGACAGGATCCATGCCGCGCTGAAGAAGCAGTTCGGGAAATGGACGGCGGCCATGGTGGAGAACGGCCAGGGCCACAACGCCTGGCCGTACACCACGGTGCCGGTCGACATCGTCGGCTGGGCGGTGAAGGACCGCTCGACACTGCAGTGGACCGACAGCTCCGTCGACATCTACGCGGGAAACCTCGACGAGGGCGGCGCCCCGCAGTGCTCGCCGGACTGTGGCCGCTTCTTCCACCAGGACGCCGACTACTCACGCTGCCCCGGCGGTGCGGCCCGTCACTACGACCAGTCCCTGTGGCTGACCGAGGGCTTCCAGGGCGGTGCCGGCGGAGACTGGGGTCAGCGAGTCGGGCAGGAGTACTTCACCGGCGCGCTGAGCCAGGAGAACATCCACATCTACCTGCACGAAGTCGGTCACACCTTCGGGCTCGACGACTTCTACGACTGGACCCCGACCGGGCAGTGCTGCTTCCTGATGAATGCGGGTTCCGCCGCGCAGATCACGGAGTTCGACACGTGGATGCTCCGTGATCTCTGGCGCCATCTGAAGAGCCGCTACGGCTACTGACGAGCTGCCACCTCCGCGTAGCGGCTGGCGGGGCGCGGCAGGCCCAGGTGGCCGCGCAGGGTCGTGGCGTCGTACGCCGTACGGAACACACCGCGCCGCTGCAGTTCCGGGACCAGGCCGCGGGTGATCGCGGTGAGGTCGTGCGGCAGGGTGCCGGGCCGCAGCCGGAAGCCGTCGAGGCCGGCGGTGCGCCAGTCGAGCAGCAGGTCGGCGAGCTCGCCGGGCGTGCCGGTGAAGATCTCGGCGTCGGAGGCGAGTTCGGCGCCGGCCAGTTCGTCCAGGCGGGCCTTGCGGTCCGAGGCCGCGCCCGGCTCCTCGTCCAGGAAGACCAGGAGTTCCGCGAACCTCCGCAGGGGCCGGTCCCGGATGTCCCTGCCGGTGCGCTCCACCGCCTCGTCGACCTGCGCGAGGATCGCCGCGGTGCCCGCACGGTCGTGCGGGGTGACGTGGACGAGGTCGGAGCCGAGCGCCGCGAACTCGTACGGGGTGGAGGCGTGCGCGAGGCTCACCACCACGGGTTGCCCCTGCGGGGTCCGCGGCGTGATCGAGGGCCCCTTCACGCTGAACCGTGTTCCCCGGAAGTCGATGTGGTGCACCTTGTCGCGGTCGATGAAGCGGCCGGTGGCCGCGTCCCGTATCTCCGCGTCGTCCTCCCAGCTGTCCCACAGCCGCCGTGCCGCCTCCACCACCTCGGTGCCCTCCGCGAAGAGTTCGCGCAGCCGCGCCGCGATCAGCTCCGAGTCGCGTACGTCGTCGTCGGTCAGTTGAGGTGTGGTGCGGCGGCCGAAGTGGGAGGCGTCGGCGGCGCGCGAGGAGATCTGCGGGCGCCAGCCGGCACGGCCCTTGCTCGCGTGGTCGAGCGTGGCGATGCCGATGGCGAGGTGGAACGGTTCGGTGTGCGTGACGTTCGTCGTCGGGACCAGGCCGATGCGCTCGGTGAGGGGGGCGAGGTGGGCGGCGAGCAGCACCGCGTCCACGCTGCCCCTGACCTGGTCGCTGCGGTCGTCCGGCAGGTGGAAGGCGGCGGTCTGCAGTCCGAGGGCGTCCTCGAAGGTGACGAAGTCGAGCAGGCCGCGCTCGGCCTCGGCGACCAGGCCGGCCCAGTACGCGGCCGTGAGCAGCTCACCGGGCCGGGCGTCCGCCGCCCGCCAGGCGGCCGGGTGCCACCCCGCGCCGTCGAGGGCGACGGCGAGGTGGAGCGGGGTGCTGCCGGTCGTGCCGGTCACGAGGCCTCCTTCTCGTTGTCCACGGGCTTGCGGTCTGCGGGCCGTTCGGCGCGGTCGGGGGTGCTCAGGCCCAGGTGGTCCCGGAGCGTCGTCCCCGCGTAGTCCTCGCGGAACACGCCCTTCTCCTGGAGCAGCGGCACCACCCGGTCCACCAGGTCGTCGAGCCCGCCGGGGGTGAGATGGGGGACGAGGACGAAGCCGTCGGCGCCCTCGGTCTGCACGAAGTGGTCGATGGCGTCGGCGACGGTCTGCGGGCTGCCGACGAACGTCTGGCGGCCGCCGACCTCGATGACCAGTTCGCGGATGCTCAGGTTCCGTTCCTCGGCGAGCTTGCGCCACTGCCGGGCCGTCTCGGCGCGCCCCTTGCGGAACACCGAGTGGCCCTTCAGGAAATGGGCGTCGTCCTCGGGCTCGATACCGGGCAGCGGCCCGTCCGGGTCGTACCCCGACAGGTCGCGGCCCCAGACCGCCTCCAGGTGGGCGATCGCGGTCTGCGGGCTCACCAGGTCGCGGCTGACCTCGGCGGCGTACGCGACGGCCTCCTCGTCGGTGTCGGCGATGACGGCGTTGGCGGTGGGCATGATCTTCAGTTCGTCCGGGGTGCGCCCGTACCGCGCGAGGCGCCGCTTCACATCCCGGTAGAAGTCACGGGCCGCATCGAGCCGGTTGTGCTTGCTGAAGATCACGTCCGCGTCGGACGCGGCGAACTCGCGGCCAGCGTCGGACTCGCCCGACTGGATGATCACGGGGTGTCCCTGCGGACCGGGCGGTGTCGTGAACCGGCCCGAGATGTCGAAGTGCGTCCCGTGATGGGCGAACCGGCCGACCCCGGGCCGTACGAACTCTCCCGCAGCCGCGTCGGCGCGGAGATCCCCGTCGGCCCAGCTGTTCCACAACTCGCGTGTGGTGGCCAGGAATTCGGCTGCCCGGGTGTAGCGGTCGGCCTCGTCGAGGAAGCCGCCGCGACGGAAGTTCTCGCCGGTGAAGGCGTCGTAGCTGGTGACCACGTTCCAGGCCGACCGCCCGCCGCTGAGGTGGTCGAGGGTCGCGAGTCGGCGCGCCACCTCGTACGGCTCGTTGAAGGTGGCGTTGACGGTCGCGGCGAGGCCGAGGTGCGTGGTGACGGCGGCCAGCGCGCTGAGCACGGTCAGGTTCTCCGGGCGCCCCGCGATGTCCAGGTCGTAGACCTGCCCCTTGTGCTCGCGCAGCCGCAGCCCCTCGGCGAGGAAGAAGAAGTCGAACTTGCCGCGTTCGACGGTCTGCGCGAGCCGGATGAAGGAGTCGATGGAGATCTGGCTCCCGGACCGCGGGTCCGACCAGACGGTCACGTTGTGGATGCCGGGCAGCTGCGCCGCGAGGTGCACCTGCTTCTTTCCGGTGACGGGCACGGTGCGGTCTCCTCCTGCGAAGGTCCGGCTGTGGGTGGGGCCCTCAGAGCGTGCACGGGCCGGTGGCGGCGCGGACAGGCCAACAGGCCTTACTTCATGAGCTGTTCACGCCGTAGGGCCTGCCGCGGGTGTCGCGGCCGGCGTGGCGAGCGGGGCCGGGGAGACGTACCGCACCGTGTTCTCGAAGGCCACGCCGTGGCTCTTCACGTCGATGGCGATGCGGTCGCCGTCGGCGATCCGGAACCCGTCGTGGAAACTGGCCTCGTCGGCGCCCAGGAGCACGTAGTTGACCTGTCCGGGCCGCCGCACCGCGGGGAACGAGAACAGGTGTGCCGCCATGTCCTGCACCCGGAAGTACAGGGCGTCGGCGCCGCAGTCGAAACTGCCCTCCCAGGCCGTCGCCCCGTCCCGCACGATGGTGACCCGCCCGGTCACCGTGCGCGGCGGCGGGCCGAGGAAGAGCCACGGGGTGAGCGCGGTGTCGCACAGCTTGCAGTACGGGTTGTAGCCGGGGTCCTGGCGGTGCAGGCCGATGTCGCACAGGTCGTTGCCGAAGGTGTAGCCGGCGTAGTGGGGCGTGCCGTCGTCGTCGTTGACGTAGACCAGCGTGACCTCCGGCTCCTCGATGAGGGCGACCGGAGCGGCGGGCACGTCCAGTGTCTCGCCCGGCAGCCGCACCCAGTCGCCGAACCCCTTGAAGAACCACTTGGGCGGAACGAACTCCCCTCCTTCGGGGGCGGTTTCGCCGTTCCACTTCTTCTTGTGCGTGCCCATGAAACCGCTCAGCAGTGCATGGCCCGTGGCCGTCGGCAGCAGCGGTGGCAGCAGCCTCAGCTCCGGGTCGCCGACGGTGACGGTGACGGTTTCCGCGCCCTCGGTGAGGGCGGCCTCGATGGCGGTCGCCGAACCGTCGGTGGCGATGAAGGCGGCGGCCACCTGCCCTTCGGCCACCCGGTAGAGGGTCTGCCGCGTGCCGTCCTCGGGCCTGCCGAAACCGACATGGCGTTCGCCGCCGTACGTGGCCTCGAACAGGACGGGGAGAACAGGGAGAGCGGGGGGAACGGACTGGGACATGAGGGAACTCCTCCAGGGCTGATGGGGGCTGAAGCGGGCTGAGGGGTGCTGATGTGGGTGATGCGGGTCAGGACCGAGGAGCGGCTGCGGGGGCCGGAGCATCCGCGCCCGTCAGGTCGGCCAGGACCTCACCGACCCGGTCGACCGCCTCCCGTATCCACGGCAGTGCGAGCGGATCCGGCGCCGTCAGGGCCGCCCTGCGCCGCTCGTCGGAGTCGCCGTAGAGGTGGCTGGTCGCGGCGCGGATCCGCAGGGCGCGGCCGGGCTCCCCGAACGCGCTCGCCGGGAGGACGCCGACTCCGTACCGCTCGGAGAGCAGCCGGGCCAGGTCGTCGCCGCCGCGCACGCCGTGCCGCCGCGCCAGCCGGTCCCGCAAGGGCTCGAAGTCCGGGTAGAGGTAGCACGTCGCGACGACGGGGGCCGTCTGCGCGCCCACCGCGGTGAACCGGCCGGCGACCGCGCGCACCACCGTCCCGTGCAGCCGACGGCTCGCCGCGATGTGCGCGGTGACCTCCGGCGGCTCCCCGAACGCGTACGCGGACGCGCTCTGTACGGGCGCCGGCGGGCTGGACCAGATCTGGCTGGCGACGGCGACGAGGCGGGTGTGCAGGGCGTGTCCGATGCCGCTGTCCGGCAGCCGGGCCACGCCCGTACGCCAGCCGCCGAGCGCCAGGCTCTTTGTGAGGCCGGTGGTGACGACGGTCCGCTCGGGTGCGTGCACCGCCGGGGACACGGCGGGCCGGGAGGTGTCGTACACCAGGTCGCGGTAGATCTCGTCGGACACGATGACCAGGTCGAGGGCGCGGGCCGCGTCCGCCAGCCGCCGCACCGTGGCGGCCGACGCCACCGTGCCGGTCGGGTTGTCCGGCACCGTCACGACCACGGACCGGGGGTTCAGCCCGGCGGCCCGCGCGTCGGCGACGGCCTCCCGCAGCCGGTCCGGATCGGGTACGCCGCCCTGCCCCGGCAGGATGGGTACGGGGATGGGGCGAGCCCCGACGAGGCGGGCCTGCGCCGCGTAGCTGACCCAGCTCGGTACGGGCACGATCACGTCGCCCCCGATGGCGAGCAGCAACGCGAACAGCAGCGCCTTGCTGCCCGGTCCTGCCACCACCAGCTCCGGGTCGATGTCCAGTCCGCGCCGCTCCCAGTACCCGGCGACGGCGGTGCGCAGCGCGGGACTTCCGGCGACGGAGCCGTACGCGTTCTCGCCCGCCGCCGCGGCGAGCCGGTCCCGCAGCGTGGTGAGGACGGGCAGGCCGATCTCGCCGCTCGCCATCGACAGCACCCGCTCCCCGGCCAGGCGCCGGCGGGCCAGGGCCTCGTCGGCGGCGAGGGTCGCCGACATGGAGACCGGTGCGGGTTCGGACATGACAGCTCCAGCGTTCGGGGTGGTGGGGTGAGGGGCCGGGGTGCGGGGCAGGGGCCGGTTCAGGGCGTCGCCGTGGCGTACCGCTGCCGGAGCTCCGCCTTGCGGACCTTGCCGGTCAGGGTCTTCGGGAGGGCGGGCACCAGCTCCACGCGGTCCGGCAGGAAGCGGGGGTCGTGGCCCGCCTCCCCGATGCGGGAACGGAGTGCGCCGAGCGACGGACCCGCACCGCCGCGCGGGACCACGACGGCGCAGATCACCGGCTCTCCGCCGTCCCGGTCGGGCGGCAGACCCACCAGCGCCGCTTCGACGGCGTTCGGGTGGCCGCCGATGACCGCCTCCAGTTCCGTCACGGGCGCGACCAGCCCACCGCGCAGGATCGCGTCGCGGGCCCGCCCGATGATGCGGATGCCGCCGCGTCCGTCGTCCCGTGCGAGGTCCCCGGTGTCGAACCAGCGCTCCGCGTCCAGCTCCGCCCGGAACGCCTCGTCGCGCCGGTGGTAGCCGAGCGCCAGCGACGCACCGCGCACCTTGAGGCGGCCGACGGAGCCGCTCCCGCCGCCGGCGCCGGACGCGTCGATGCGGGTCTCCATGGAGTCGATGGCGCTGCCGTTGCTGTGGGCCGCCCAGTTCTCGGGGTCCTGGGGCCGGGTCGTGGTCACGGGGCCGTTCTCGGACATGCCCCACAGCGAGTAGGTGCGCGCGCCCAGAGTCTCGTGGACCTCGTCGGCCAGCTCCTGGAGGACCTGGGCCGAGCCGATGACCACGTGCCGCAGGGTGCTCGTGTCGCGTTTCTGAGCCCGCTGCGACGCGGCCACGTCGGCGAGCGTGGCGGGCGGCCCGTACAGCAGGGTGGCGCCGTACCGCTCCACCAGGTCGAGCAGCGCCTCGTTGCGGCGTACGTCCTGGAAGGCGACGGTGCCGCCGAGCATGACACCGGCGAGGACGCCCTGCGCGAACCCCGAGTAGTGGACGAGCGGCGTGGACACGGCCGCCACCCAGTCGTCCCCGGCCCCGAAGGCGTCGACGTAGCCGCGTACCGCCGAGTGGACCGTGTTCTGGCTGTGCAGGACACCCTTGGACGCTCCGGTGGTCCCGGAGGTGAACAGGACCACGAAGGGCTCTTCGGGGCCGAGGGCCCGGCCGTCCGGGCCGGCGGCCCCCTCCTGCTCCTCCCGCGCCTCGGCCACGAAGTGGTCGTGGAAGGACCGTGCGCCCTCGGGCACCGGGCCGTCGACCACCACCACGTGCTCGAGCGAGGGGAGGTCGTCCTTGAGCCGGGTGACGATCTCCGCCAGGGGCGTTCCCGACCACTCGGGGAGGGTGACGCAGACCCGGGCCTCGGTGAGGCCGAGGCGGTGGCGCAGCTCGTCCTCCGGGCAGACGGGCGAGATCGGGCAGATGACGGCGCCGACCCGGATGCAGGCGAAGATCAGCGGCACCATCTCCCACCGGTTGGGGAGCTGTACGGCCACGAAGTCGCCGCGCCGTACGCCCAGGTCGAGCAGCGCGTGGGCGAACCGGTCCGTCAGGGCGTCCAGTTCCGCGTAGTCGAGGGTGTCGGTGCGGGACTCGGCGACGCGTCGGCCCGCGACGGCCAGCCGGTGCGGGTGCAGGCGCGCCTGCCGGCGCAGGTCGTCGAGGAAGGTCTCGTCCCGCCACCAGCCGCGGCGGCGGTACTCGGCCGCCCGCTCCTCGGCCGCCCGCTCCTCGGCCCCTGCGGAGGCGGTGGCCGAGGGCGGAGCCGGGTCCGTGACCGTCGTAGTCGCCGGTTCCGTGGCCGCCGTGCTCATCGGAGGTCCTTCCGGCGGGCCGCGAGCAGCTCGGGCAGCGGGTTGCCCGCCCGGGCGGCCGCGATGTCCAGCAGGTCCCGGGTGTTCTGCCGTACCCGGTCGCCGACCCAGTCGAACACCCACGCCTTGCGGGCCTCGGTCGCGAGGTCGAATGGGACGACGCGGGTGACCGCCAGGGCCGCCGACGCGGCCCCGCCGATGTTGGCGATCACGCCAGGGACGAGGGCGGCGCCCGATGCGGCCACCTTCTCCTTTGCCGCGCCACTGGAGGCGAGGTTGGCGCCCTCGACCACCAGGCCGGCCCGGAGGCGGTGCGTGTTCTCGGCGGTGAGCGCGTACTTTTGCGCCGCCAGGACCAGCAGGTCCGCATCCACGTCCAGCCAGGCCTCCGGCTCGCCGGAGACGGTGACGTGCTGGGGCAGCCGGGAGCGGTCGATCCGCCCGAACTCGTCGGTCACGGCGACGAGATCAGCCACCGGCAGCCGGTCCGCGCTGATGGTGCCCTGCACGTCGGCGATGCCCACGATGATGTGCCCGCGCTCCTCCAGGAACCGCGCGACCGCCCGGCCCACCGCGCCGAAGCCCTGCACCACCACCCGGGCCGGCTCCGTGCGGCCGCTCGCCTCCAGGGCGGTGATCGCGGCGACCCCGACGCCGTGCCCGGTGGCGTCGATCAGGGGCTCGTAGTAGGTGCGCCAGTCGATCGGCATGTCCGGGGCGCCCAGCCGGTAGCGCGGGTCGTAGCCGGCCTCGGCGAAGAAGACGGCCCGGTCGGCGGGGGTGACGCCCATGTCGATGCCGAGGTGGATGCCGCCGTGCAGGAGCGGCTTGACGGTGCGGCCGAAGGTGCGGAAGGTTTCCTCGCGGTTCGTACCGTCGGAGACGATGCCGGCCTTCGCGCCGCCGATGCGCAGCCCGGCGAGCGTGAACTTCTCCGTCATGTCGCGGGCGAGACCAGCCACTTCTTCCTCGCTGACCCCGGTTGTCATCCGGGTTCCGCCCATCGCCAGGCCGTCGACGAGCGTGTCGACGACGACCCAGCCCTTGATCGTGCCGCCGCTCCCGTTCAGGTGGACGGTGAACGCGGGAGCCTGCGGGTCTTCCAGAGCACTCATTGCCAAGTCCTTGTGGCCGTAGGTGGGAGGGGGAAGTCGGTGCGGCAGGGACGGGTCACCGGTAGAGCTGCGCGAAGCCGCGCAGGATCTCCAGGCCGTCCTTGCGGAACTCCAGGTGGGCCTGGGAGCCGAGGATCCGGCCGTCGTCGGAGCGCAGGAACTCCACGGGCGCGTGCGCGGAGCGGCCGATGGAGCGGAAGCCGGGCGGCGCGTCCCGCAGATAGAGGGTGTGCCGGTGGAAGACGGTGACGGTCGGCTTCACGTAGGTGAAGAGCGGCTCCTCCGTGTCGACCTGAGCCTCGTAGCCGCCGACCCGCTGAGGCCCCTCCGCGAGGTGTCCGCCGGCTGCGACGGCGATGATCTGCATGCCGCCGCAGATGCCGAGGACGGGGACGTCCGCGCTCCTGACGAGGTCGATGAGGGGCTTGTAGTAGTCACGGTCGTAGGCGCGCACCTTGGTGCCGCTCAGTACGATCGCCCGGTATCGGCCGCCCAGCCGGGCGGGTACGGACGAGACGTCGACCGCCTCGGTCTGTGACCCCAACTCCTCCAGCCGGGACCGAAGTTGTTTCAGGGACAGGGTTCCGTTGTTGACGACGAGCACACGGGGCCGCGTCATGTGTTCGCTCCTTGCGCTCGGGTGATGACGGTGCCGGTGCGGGCGTCGAGCAGGTGGGAGACGGGTGCGCTGCCGATGACGACCCGTTCCACACCGTGCTCCAGGGCCTCGCCCGCGGCCCGAAGCTTCTTGCGCATGCCGCCCTTCGCGCCCTTGTCGCGGAAGGCCGCCGCGGCCTGCGCGGTGATCCGGCGTACCGGCTCCCCGTCGATGAGCAGGTGCGCGACATCGGTGACCAGGACCAGGTCGGTGGCGCCGGTGGCCCCGGCGATCGCGGCGGCGGCCCGGTCGGCGTCGGTGTTGACTTCCCGGCCCGCCCCGTTCCGGGCGAGCGGCGTGACGAGGTAGGCGTGGCGCGGCTGCAGGTTCTTCAGCGGTGCCGGGTCCACCCCGGTGATCGGGCCGACGAGGTTCTCCAGCTCGACGAGCTGTTTCTCCCGCCACCACCACTTCTCGCCCTCGCCGGCGTCCACCAGGCCGTCGCTGCCCAGCAGCCGCTCCGCGGTGATACCGCGCCGCTCCAGCCGCCCCAGGACGTCCTCGGCCAGCTCCGCGCTGACGGTCTTGATGTCCTCGATGACCTCGGGCGTGGTCCACCGGCTCTGGTTGCCGTACCGGTCGCGCAGGATCGCGGACGTTTCGCTGTAGCGGGGATCGAGCTTCTTCAGGGGCTTGGACCAGCCGTGTACGAGGATCAGCGGCCGCTCCTGCCCGTGCCGGGCGAGGTCGTCCCACCACGCGCCGTCGAGGTCGTCGAGGCAGCTGCCGCCGAGCTTCACCACGGTCGGGACACGGTTTCGGTGCTGGGCGCTCATGCGGGCATCACCGGCTGCATCGTCAGGCCCGTCTCCTCGGGCAGCCCGAACCGCAGGTTCACGGCCTGCACCGCCTGGCCGGCGGCGCCCTTGACGAGGTTGTCGAGCGCGGCGAGCACGACGATCCGGCCGCCCTCCTCGTCGTGCAGGGCCGTCACGTCGCAGAAGTTGGAGCCCAGTACGGCCTGCGGGTCGGGTACCGGGATCAGCGTCTCGTCGTGCCGTCGCACCCGGACGAAGGGGCGTCCCTTGTAGAAACGCAGATAGGCCCGTGACAGCTCGCGCTGGTCGATCTTCTCGTCGGTGAAGACGTACGAGCTGGTGAGCAGGCCGCGCACGTGGGAGACGCCGTACGCGGACATGGACAGGGACTCGATGGCGCCGGGCTTGCTCCGCTGCAGGAAGTCCCCGACCTCGGCGGCGTGCCGGTGCCCGGTCGGGGAGTACGGGGCGATGGCCCCGCTGCGGAACGGGTGCAGGTCGGAGGTGCGCAGGTGCAGGCCGCCGCCGCTGGATCCGCTCTTGCCGTCCACCACGACCGTCTTCAGGTCCAGGCCGAGGCCGAGTGTGAGCGGCGCCAGGCCCAGGGTGATCGCGGTGGCGTAGCAGCCGGGCAGGGAGATCAGCGCGGCGTCCTTCAGCTGGTCGCCGATCAGCTCAGGAACCCCGTACACGAAGCGGTCCGCGAGGTCGGTACGGCGTTTCACCTTCGGGTACCAGCGGTCGTGGAGCTCCGGGGTGCGGATGCGGAAGGCGCCGCTGAGGTCGACGACGGCCGGGATCCGGTCGGCGAACAGCGCGGCCAGCTCGGCCGAGACCGGCGCCGGGGTGGCCAGGAAGAGGACGTCGACCTGGTCGGCGACGGCCTCGGTCACGGGCTGCACGGTCAGGCCCTGGTCGATGCGCAGACCGGGGTGGAGCTGGGACAGACGCCTGCCGATGTGGGAGGAGCCGCCGAGGAAGGTCAGCTCCAGGTCGGGGTGCTGAGTGATCAGCCGGATGAGATCGCCGCCGGCGAGCCCGGAGGCGCCGACGACTCCTGCACGGATCATGCGAGTAACTCCTGCACGTAACGGCCGATGGCCGAAGGGATGTCCGCGCCGGTCGCCGAGGCGACCGCCCGGAAGCCGGGAGCGTGGTTGACCTCGTTGACGACGTAGCCGTCGGGGGTGCGGAAGAGGTCGACCCCGTAGATTCCGGGGCCGAGCACGGACACCACGCCGTCGATGATCTTCGTGACGTCGGGGTCGTGGGCGACGGCGCGGTTCTTGTTGCCGAGGGCGGCGTTGTTGCGCCAGTCGGTGCCCCCGCTCTCGAACTCCGCGGCGCCGATGAGCTCGCGCCCGACGACGAGGCAGCGCACCGAGCTGCCGCCGAGGTACGGCTCGACCACACAGGCTTGCTCGAAGGCGTGCCCGAGGTCCTCGACGTAGTCGTACACGGACTGGGCGGTGTCGGCGTGCCGGATCAGCGTGACCCGCTTGCCCATGCCGCCGAAGACGGGCTTGAGGACCACCGGCAGGGGCAGCTCGTCGAGGGCCTTCTCGAAGTCCCTGCGGGAGAGCACGAGCCGGTGGTCCGGCACGGGCACGCCCGCGGTGTGCAGGACGGCGCGCAGCGCGGCCTTGTTCTCACAGGCGTGGATCGCACGGGCGGTGTTCAGGGCGGGGACACCGGCCGCCTCGGCGAGCGTGGCGATCAGTCCGCCGCGGGTGTAGCTGCGGCTGCGTACCAGCAGGGCGTCGTAGCCCTTCACGGACGGGGCGTCCGGATGACCGAGGCACAGGGACTCGTCGTTGACCCAGTCGAGGCGGAGGCCGAAGGCCGGGGCCGCCTCGATCAGCAGGCGTTCCTCCCAGCTGATGCGGTCGGCGACGAGGGCGACGCTGCCGCCCATGTCACTGCCCCCAGTCGCGGAGCTGTACCTCGACCATGACCAGCGTCAGGTGGCCGTCCTTGATGTCCTCGACGCGGAGCGTGAGTATGCATTCGGGGCAGGACAGGGTCTCGCCCTTCACGACCGGCGGCACGGTCAGGTCGGTCTCGCACTCGGGGCAGATGCCGGTGAGTGTGGCGGTGGACATGGTTCAACTCCGTAGGTCGTACGCGGGTGTCGGCTTTCGGGACCGGGCCGGGCGGCCCGGGTGGGAGGGGGCTCGCACCCCTGCGGGTGATGCGGTTCAGGCGGGCTGGAAGTCGATGGCGGCCTTGCGGATCGCGTCCCGGTCCAGCAGCGGGCGGCCGTTCCGCTCCTGCTGCTCGGCCAGCCAGGGTGTGAAGGCGGCGATGTCGACGAGGATTCCCGAGTCGGCCAGCGCCCAGGTGACGAGGGCCGGTGTCAGGCGGCTGCGCACCCGCAACTCCCTTGTGTTGCCCACGAGTTCGGCCGGGAGGGTCTCGTACGCCGCCGGGTGGCTGAGCTGGCCCGGCAGCTCGTACGCGAAGGCGTGCGGTGTGGTCGGCCCCGACTGGAAGGCGTCGCCGAGGCCGGCGCCCCTGAGCGCGACCCGCGACAGTTCGGTGAGGTGGGTCAGGTCGAAGCGGGTGTCGCCGTGGATGACACGCAGCGAGGTGAGCAGCTCGGCCAGCGGAGCGTTGCCGCCGCGCTCGCCGATGCCGCCGACGGTCGCCGAGACCCACTGGGCGCCCGCCCGGACGGCGGCGAGGGAGTTGGCGACGGCCATGCCCAGCATGTTGTGCGAGTGGATCTCGATCTCGGAGCCGTCGATCGCGACGAGGTCCGCGATCACCTCCTCCATCTGCCAGGGCGACAGGTGGGCGACGGTCTCGGCGAGCCGGAACCGGTCGGCGCCGGCCTCGAAGCCCGCGGTGACGTAGGGGACGAGCCGCTCCTTGGGGGTGCGGGCGCCGTCCTCGCCGCTGAAGGTGACGTGGAAGCCGCGCTCCTTGGCCTGGGAGACCGCAGAACGGGCCAGCTTCTCGACGTACCTGGGGCTGTGCGAGTCGAGCTTCAGCCGGGCGTGCTGCTCGGAGGTGGGGATGGAGTACATGATGTGGCGCACGCCCAGGCGCTCGGCCTCGTCGAGGGCCTGCGCGACCTGCCGGCGGTCGCGTACGACGACGAGCGTCATGCTGCGCTCGGGGCCGACGGCCTCGTGGGTGGCGAGGACGAGGTCGGCGTCCTTGGAGTCCGGGCCGGACACCATGCCGACCTCGACGAGTTCGACGCCGGTGCGCACCAGCAGGTCCGCGATGACGGCGGCGTCCGCGGGGCCGAATTCGACACCTGCCATATGCGCCGAGTCCCGCAGGGTCGCGTCGGATATACGGGGCAGCCTCGGCGCTTCCTCAAGGCTTTCTGCTGCTGCCATTTCTTCACTCCTTGTTCCCGACAGGGTCTGTGATTCCGACCTGGCTTGGTTTCCTGCAGAGCCTGTGGGTCGAATTCCTGGGGATTCGGCAGGCGCTGCTCATAGCCTCCGCCGCGCGGCCGGAAAGGGCAAGATCGTTTGTGTCAGGGGTGTGTGGGGGACTGTCAGGGAATGTCAGGAGGGCAAGGGAGTGCAAGACCGTTGTGCGGCCGACGACAAATCGAGCGCACCGGACCGCCATTGATGTGACCGGCGTCCTACTGTGCGGCCATGGATATCTTCTCGCTGCCCCGGCTCGGGGTCGTCGTGCCGCCGGAGAACCCCACCGCGGAACCCGAGTTCAACCATCTGCTCGGATCCGGAATGAATGTGTACACGTCCCGGTTCCCGGTGACTCCGGGAGTCGGCCTCAGGGCCATGCTGGAGACGTACAACGACGTACTCCCCGGCATCCTCGGAAGCTTCGGCGGCATGCGCCTGGACGCGGCCGTGGTGGCGTGCAGCGCCTCGCACTACCTGCTGGACCCCGACGGTGATCGCGCGTTCTGCGCCGAGCTGTCCGAGCGTGCGGGCTTCCCCGTGCAGTCCTCGACCCAGGCCATCCTCGCGGCGTGCGACGCGCTCGGGGTGAACCGGCTGACGCTCGTCTCGCCGTACGAGCCGTGGCTCACCGACACGTCCCGCGCGTTCTGGGAGCGGGCGGGCCTGACCGTCGACGGTGTCGTGCTCGTGCCGGCGGCGACGGATCCGGCCGGTGGCGGCCACTACGACCCGTACGAGGTGACGACCGGGACGGTCCTGCGGCACATACGGGAGCGGGAGATCCCGGCCGGCACCGCCCTGCTGTTCACCGGTACGGGCATGGGCACGCTGGGCGCCCTCGCCGAGCTCGCCAGGGAGGAACCCCGCCGGACCCTGCTGACCTCGAACCTGGCGTCGGCCTGGTGGGCGCGGCGCGCGGTGGGGGGCGCGCCCGGCGCGGCGCACCCGCTGCTGCGGCTGCTGGAGCCCGCGGCCGCGTGACGCCGAGCGGCCCCGGGGGGCGGCGCCGCTGCCCTCCCCGGGGCCCTCGTGCACGCGCCGACGGCTCAGCCGGTGGATGCCTCGGGCATGCGCCAGCGGTGCCCCATCCGGTAGCCGACGCCCCGGACCGTGTGGATCCAGCAGGGGTGGCCGAGTTTCGCCCGCAGGCTGCTCACATGCGTGTCGATGGTGCGGCTGGGGTGCCCCCAGCTGCTTCCCCAGACCCTTTCCATCAACTCCCTCCGCGTCACCACGGTTTCGGGGGTCGCGGCCAGGGTGTACAGCAGCTCGAATTCCTTCGACGTGACATCGATGAGCCGGTTGTGCAGACGCACTTCACGGGTTCGCGGATCGATATGGAGCCGACTCAGGGAAATGGCGTCGAGAAGGGACGGTCTGGGGCGGGACCGGCGCAGCACCGCTTCGATGCGGGCACTGATCTCCCGGAATCCCCAGGTTTTCACCACGCAGTCGTCCGCGCCCGCTTTCAGGGCGAGAACACGCTCCAGTTCATCGTCGGCATCGGTTATCGCAATCAGGGGTGTGTCATTGTCTTTCCGCAAGGACCGGCACAACTCCAGTCCGTCGATGTCGGGCAGGTTCAGGGAAAGCAGCACCAGGTCCGCGTCGGCGCAGGCTTGCAGGGCCCGCGCTCCTGTGCCGACGCCGCGGGCGGTGTATCCCTGCCGCCGCAGATCGCTGACCATGGCTTCGGCCGCGGAGGCGTTCCGCTCCACCACGAGTACGTTCGTCACGAGTACCAACCCCTTCTCCCCGGCCTGTTGTCAGCTCGCGGCACCGGCGAGTTCGCCCGACGGCTCGGCCGGTTCGGGGGGCAGCGTGCCAGGAGCGGCGTACAGGTGCTGGTAGGCGTACGCGGCCAAGGCCATGGTCATGTGGTGGTGCCAGCCGGGGAAGGAGCGGCCCTCGAAGTCCAGGACGCCGAACCGTTTCTGTAGCGTGGCGACGGTCGACAGGGCCGCGGCGCGGCTGCGCGTGAGCCGCAGGACCTCCTCCACGCGCCGGTCCGTGAGCGTGGTCATCCAGTACCGGGCGGGCTGCCGGCCGTCCGGGTCGGGCCGCTCCAGGACGCGGTACGTGCGGGAGGCGCTCTCGTCACCGGCGCCGAGTCCCGGCAGCCGCACCGTTCCCGCGTACGCGTGGATCGGCACCGCTTCGGTGCGGCCCTGTGCGGTTCGCCGGACCAGTACATGGGTCTGCCGGGCGTGCCGCAGCTCCATCAGCTCGCCCACGGTGCTCACGGTGGGCGTGTGCTGGCCGGTGAGCACGAGCCGGTCCGGGTCCACCTCGCACACCACGTCGTGCCGTAGCCGGGCGAGCCCCGCGAGTACCCTGCACGCGTCGTCCCACCCCGTCAGGTCGAGTACCCAGGGGATACGGGGCAGTTGGGGCTGCGCGGACACGTCGGCGGCGTAGCCGAGGACGTAGGCGCCGGCGGGGCGCCCGGTCTCGGTCTCCGGTATGCGTGCACGGCGCCTGCGTTCCCTGTCCGAGTCCCAGGGTCCGTCGAGCACGATGCTCCAGTCCACCGGGAAGCAGTGGGTGGCGGTGGCCAGGAAGAGGCCCATGGCGCGCTGGCAGTTGACGGTCTGTCCGGTTGCCGTGTCCACGCGCCGGTGTACGCCCACCGAGTGCTCGCCGCGTTTGGGGATGATGAGTTCGGCGACGGTCCAGGCGTGCGGTGTCGCACTCGCGGCGATCCGCCGGGCGAGCTTGCGGCGCACCGGCTGCCAGTCCCACGGGCTGGCGTTGATGAACCGGTGCAGCCCGTGTGCCGCGGCCGAGGGCAGCGGCTTCGCCAGCGCCATGCGCCGCGGGGTCTTCTTGCCGGAGACATGGATCAGGGCCCACAGGTACAACTGGGCCCAACGGCGTTGCTCCGCCCGGCGGAACGGCCGGAAGATCTCGTCCATGAACGTCTGCATGCGCGCCCATTCGCCCGGCACGGCTGTGCGTAACTCCCTTGACGACATGTAACGCTACGCCCCTTCGATACTCGTATTCGCTCGCACCCAGGTGGATACATGGCACGTACGTACGAGGCGAAAGTACCGTCCGGGGAGTCGTTTTCCTGGGTTGGCCGCCTATTCTGCAACTTCGCGGCCTGACCTGCGCAAACGCTGCACGGAAGGGTGTGCGGGAGGGATTCGGGCGGGCAGCGGAAACGGCTCCACCAGTGGTGGAGCCATTACCTGAACCCGGTCGGTGAAGTGTCAAAACATCATGAACATCCCGGCGGCGTGGGACGGGCCCCGCGCGTGGCGGATCAGCTCGGCTCCGGGCCGACGTCCTGGGACACCTGGCGCGTGGCGGGGAAGCCGGCGCCGCGTGCGTAGAGGACGACCGCGATCACCGGCAGCAGGAGCAGCAGGACGGTCCAGGGGAAGGATTCGCTGCCGGCCACGTCGAGCAGGATGCCGCCGATGATGCCGCCGCCCGCCATGGCGACGTTCCAGAGGGTGACGAGCATGGCCTGGGCCGCGTCGGCGGATTCACCGCCCGCGTCACCGACCGCGGTCTGCAGCAGGGTGGGCACCCCGCCCCAGCCCAGGCCCCACAGGACGGCCGCGACGTACACGAGTGCGGTCGTGTCGGAGACAACGGCCAGGAGCGCGGCGGCCACGGCGACCAGCAGGGCGCCGGCGATCGTGAGGCTGCGCAGCCGGTGCTGGATCTGGGCGCCGACGATCCAGATGCTCGCCAGCGAGGCGGCGCCGAAGACGAGGAGGACCAGGCCGGTGCTGTCGTCCAGGCCCAGGTCGTCGAGGAACGCGGCGATATAGGCGTACAGGATGGTGTGGGCCAGCACGAAGACGAGCGTGACGAACAGGACCGGGGTCACGCCGGGGATGCGCAGGGTGCGCAGCATCTTCGGCCGCTCGCCGCGTTCCTGCCCCGGGTAGTCCGGCACGGCCGCGAAGATCCACAGCAGGAGCACCACCGTGAGCGCCGTCATCGAGAGGAACGCCACGCGCCAGCCGAGCGCCTCGCCGAGGAAGGTCCCGGCGGGTACGCCGATGGAGAGTGCGACGGGAATGCCCGCCATGGCGATGGCGATCGCCCTGCCCTGGAGATGTACGGGCGCGAGACGCCGCGCGTAGCCGGCGAGCAGGGCCCAGGCCAGACCGGCCGCGACACCCGCGACGAACCGGGCCACCATCGTCAGCTCGTAGACGGACGACACCGCTGTGACGGTGTTGGCCAGGGCGAATCCGGCCATGGCGGCGAGCAGCAGCCCCTTGCGCCGCCAGCCCGCGGTGGCCGCGGTCAGCGGGATCGCGGTCAGGGCGGTGCCGATCGCGTAGATCGTCACGGTCTGGCCGGTCGCGGACTCGCTCACCCGCAGGTCGTCGCTCATCGCGGTGAGCAGCCCCGCGGGGAGCGTCTCGGTGAGGCAGGTGATGAAGACGGCGGTGGCGAGGGCGAGCAGGGCCAGGAGCGGGAGCTTCTGCTGCTCCTGGCCGCCGCTCTTCGTTTCCGGTGCCGCGGCTGAATCGGCCGCGGTGTCGGGCACGGTGCTCATGTGGTGGACTCCGGATCTTCTGGGGGAATCTGGGAATCTGGGGACGTGGTGCTCCGGGTCACGGCGGCCCGAGGCCGCCGTCCACGGGGAGCCGGGCGCCCGTCGTGAAGGTCGCCTCCGTGGCCAGGAAGAGCGCGGCACGGGCCACCTCCTCGGCGGCGCCGAGACGGCCCATCGGCGGCAGGGGTGCGGCGCCGGCGCCCGGCGCCGCGATACAGCCCGGGGCCACCGCGTTGACGCGGATACCGCGCGAGACGAGCTCCGCGGCGAGCGCCGTGACGGCGACGGGGGACGGGGCCGGGGCCGTGAGCACGATCGCGCCGCCGTCCCCGAGGTGCCGCAGCAGCGGCAGCACGGTGGGTACCGCGTCGGCGAAGAGCAGATCGATCCCACCGTCGGGGCCGAGACCGGCCTCTACGGCGTCCGGGGCCAGGACGCGGGCGGCGGAGCCGAGTTCGGAGCCCGCGTGGACGCGGTCCTGGGCGGTGCGGGCGGTCAGCAGGACCGTCGCACCGCCTTCCACGAGGCGCTTGGCGATGGCCAGGCCGATGCCGGTGTCCTCACCGACGACCAGGGCCTTCCTGCTCGCGTACTTGGTCACGGCTGCCGCTCCCTCCCGGGCTGTCGTCTCCTGCCGGTGCGTGGTGCCGCCCGGCGGGTACGACTGTGCGCCGTGGCACTTCGGGGAACCTTCGGAAGCGCTGACGGTCCGGACGGCGAACCGCCCCGGGCGCGGGATCCGTCGGCTCCGGGACGCGGACCCCCGGACATGTACGGTGGCGCGTATGCGGTTTGGGGTGCTCGGGCCACTGGTGGTGTGGGACGACGAGGGACAGGAAGTCAAGGTCCCCGAGGTCAAGGTCCGGGCGCTGCTCGCGGATCTGCTCGCGCGCGACGGGAGCCCCGTCTCCGCGGACCGTCTCATCCAGGACCTCTGGGGCGACGAACCGCCGGGCAAGCCCACGGGTGCGCTGCAGGCCAAGGTCTCCCAGCTGCGCCGGGTCATCGGACGGGACCGGGTGGTGCGGCAGCCGCCGGGCTACCGGCTGCGGCTCGGCGACGGCTCCGAGGAGGTGGACGCCGCACGCTTCCGCGCCCTCGTGACCCGGGCCCGCCCGCTGCGGGACCCGCGCGCCCGTGCCGCACTGCTCACCGAGGCCCTCCAGCTGTGGCGGGGACCGGCGTACGCGGACTTCGCGGACGAGGAGTTCGTACGGGGGGCGACGCAGCGCCTCGCGGAGCAGCGGCTGACCGTGCTGGAGGAACAGGCGGAGGCCCGCCTGGAGGCCGGCGACCACGTGCTCCTGGGCGGGGAGCTCGCCGACCTCGTGTCGCAGTACCCGCTGAGGGAGCGGCTGCGCGCCGTACAGATGCGGGCGCTGTACGCGGTGGGCCGCCAGAGCGAGGCCCTCGCGTCGTACGACGACCTGAGGGCCCGGCTCGCCGGGGAACTGGGGGTCGACCCCGGCCCCGAGCTCGGCGCACTGCGCCAGGCGGTGCTCCGGCAGGACCCGGTGCTGACCCCCGGGCCGACGGCAGCCGGCCCCGCCGACGGCGTCCCCGCGGAGGCGGCGGACCTCGCCGCTGCGGGCCCGCACGCGCAGTCGAACCTTCCCGTCCCCCTCACCCCCCTGATCGGACGCCGCCGATCCCTCGCCCACCTGTCCCAGCTCCTCGGACAGGCCAGGCTGGTGACCCTCACGGGCCCCGGCGGCGTCGGCAAGACGCGCCTGGCCGTGGCAGCCGCAGCCGCGGAACGGGACAGCGCGCAGGCCGGTGAACTCCCGGACGGCATCTGGCTCGTCGAGTTCGCCGGCGTCCGCGCAGGCACCCCTGCCGACCTCGCCCAGGTCGTCGCCGCCACCCTCGGTATCCGGGACGACGCCCCCTCCGCCCTGCCGGGCACCGGCACCAGCACCCCCTCCCCGCCGCATCGCCTGGCCGCCGCCCTCCGGGACCGCCGCACCCTGCTCGTCCTGGACAACTGCGAGCACGTCGTCGACGCCGCCGCCGAACTCGCCGATCTGCTCCTGCGCACGGCCCCCGGGCTGCGCGTCCTGGCCACCGGCCAGGAGCCGCTCGGTCTGGCGGGCGAGGCGGTGTTCCTGGTCAAGCCCCTCCCGACCGCGGACGCCGTCCAGTTGTTCATGGAACGCGCCGCCGCTTCCGCGCCGGGCTTTCCGCGTGAACCGGACGCGTCGGAGCGCGAGGCCGTCGCCGGGATCTGCCGCCGGCTCGACGGCATCCCGCTCGCCCTCGAACTCGCCGCCACCCGCGTGCACGTCCTGGGCGTACGGGAACTGGCGGCCCGTCTGAGCGACCGTTTCCGGGTCCTGACCTCCGGGCAGCGCGGCGCGCCCGCGCGTCAGCAGACCCTGCGGGCGGTGATCGACTGGAGCTGGGAGCTGCTCAGCGCGCCCGAGCGCATCGTCCTGCGCCGCCTCGCCGTGCACAGCGACGGCTGCGACCTGGACGCCGCGGAAGCGGTGTGCTCGGGCGACGGCGTCGCCCGGGACGAGGTGCTCGACCTCGTCACGCGGCTCGTCGACCGGTCCCTCGTCGTCGTGGTGGACGGGCCCACGGGGCCCCGCTACCGGCTCATGGAGTCGGTCGCCGCGTACGCGACGGAACGGCTGCACGAGATGGAGGACCTCGCCGCCGTACGCGACCGCCATCTGCGCCACCACCTCGCGCTCGCCGAGCGCGCCGAGCCCCACCTGCGCGGCGCGGGACAGCGATCCTGGCTGGCACGTCTGGACGCCGAGGCCGGCAATCTGCGCGTGGCACTCGACGAGGCGGTGCGGCGCGCCGGCGCGGGCGAAGCGGACGAGGCGGTGCGGCTCGCCACCGCACTGGCCTGGTGGTGGCTCCTGCGCGGCCGCCTCACCGAGGCCCGCCGCAGCCTGCGGTCCGTCCTGGCCGCCGTCTCCGACCCCACGGCTGCGGCCCCCGCCGAACTGGCTCTCCTCCACACCGCGTTCGCACTGCTCACCGGCGACCACGCGGCCGCCGGCGGGGCCACCGGCACCGGTGTCGCCGCCACCGGGACCGCCGACGCCATCCCGGACCCCGTGCGCCGCGCCCGTGCGCTGTGGCTGTGTGCGTACGGCCTGTTCAGCGCGGGCGACACAGCCGACGGCGACGAGCTGAACACCCGCGCCCTCACCCTGTTCACCGACGCGGGCGACCAGTGGGGCACAGCGGCCGCGCTCGGCCTGCGGGCGACGCTCGCACTGGTGCGCGGCGACCTCGCCGGCCTCGGCCGCGACGGCCTGCGCAGCGCCACGATCTTTCGCGAACTGGGCGACCCGTGGGGCGAGTTGCAGACGGTGTCGCCGCTCTCCGCGCTCGCCGAGATCAAGGGCGAGTACGAGGACGCGGCGCGACGCCAGCACGAGGGGCTCCGGATGGCACGGGAGCTGGGTCTGGAGGCGGAGGTCTCGGCGCGGCTCTCCGGTCTCGGCCGGCTGGCACTGCTCGCCCACGACTGGGAACGGGCCCGCGACCTGCACGAACAGGCACGCCGTATCGCCGCCGAACAGGGCTACAAGTACGGCGAGATCCACTCCGGGATGGGCCTGGCCCTCGGCGCGCGCCGCTCCGGCGACCTCGATGCCGCCGAGGCGCACCTGCTGCACCTGCGCGACGGCTACGCCGATGTGTCGTCCGAGGCGGGCGACCACCTGGTCCTCGCCGAACTCGGCTTCGTCGCCGAGCTCCGGGGCGACGCGCGCCGGGCCGCGGTCCACCACCTGCGCGGTCTGGACATCGCCCGCTCCCTCGCCGAGCCGCGCGCCCTCGCCCTCTCCCTGGAGGGCCTGGCCGGCGCGGCCGCCCTGCACGGCGAGGCGTCCGCCGGCTGCTCGGCCGTCCTCCTCGGTGCCGCTGCCGCGGCCCGCCGTCGCGCGGGAGCGCCGCTGCCACCCGCCGAACGCGCCGACGTCGACCGCATCACGTCAGCGGCACGAGCCGCCCTGGGCGCGTCCGCCTTCACGGAGGCGTTCGACCACGGCGCCCGGCTGACCGCCGAGGAAGCGGTGCTCCACGCCCGGGAGGTTCTCGACCGGATCGCCGGATCACCGGACGCCTGTCCGTGACGGACGCCCACGCGGAGGGGCCGGGCTCAGGCCCATCTCGCCAGCAACGCGCCGCAGTAGGTGTCGACGCCCATCAGCGGCGGTGGGGGCAGGGTGGGCTGGACCGCGCGTACATGGCGGGCCACTGCCGGGGACCACTGGTGCAACGGCAGCCAGCCCGCGACGTGCGCCTGTTCGCGGTCGGTGCCCGGACGGCCGTCGCCGCCCACGTCGTGCAGGACACGGCTGCGCAGCCGGCGGCGCCGGACGACATGGCTGGTGAAGGTGGCTGCCACGGCGCGCATCCGGTCAGCGGTGAACACCGGTGGCAGTGCCGGGGTGTCGTGGTAGATCCGCAGGAAGTCGATGTCTATCAGGGCGTGGGTGACGTCCTCGGGAACGGTGACGGCGGCGTACGACGGCCGGTAGAGGGAGCCGTCGTCCGCCGGTGAGCCGGTGGCCGACCAGCCCGTGTACACCCGGCCGAAGCTCGGCCAGTACGGCCATGTCGCCACGCCGTTCGTCACGGTCAGGTCGTCGCGCAGCGACCGCGCGATCGCGGCGGCGCGCTGGGTGAACTCCTCGTCGCGCGTGACGGCGGCCAGCTGGACCAGGGTGCGGCCCATCGCCAGGAACTCGTTGGTGGGGAGTTCCGCGCCCGCGAAGGAGACGGGCTCGTCGGGCAGCCAGCGGTAGAAGCCGCGGCCGTCGCTCGTGGTTCCCCACTGCTCGTCGTGGGCGCGGACGGCGCTCACCGCGGCGTCGAGGTATCCGTCCAGCCGGGCGTGGACGGACGGCGCCACCGTGTCGGGTCGCTCCCGGGCGAGTCGGACCAGACCGGCCAGGGGGTAGGCGATCATCCCGGTCTGCGCGGCGAGCGCCACCATGGCGGGACGAGCGGTGTACGTACCGGCACGGACCTGGCGGTGAGCTGTCGTCAGCAGCCGGGCGGTGACGCCGCTGCGCTGCCTGTACGCCTTGTAGAGGGCGTGATCGGCGCGATCGGCGCACTCGGGGTCCAGGCTCAGTCCGTCGACCGTGAAGGCATGCTTGCGCGCGGATCCGGTGACCGTCAGCGTGAACCGGTCCTCGGTTCCGGGCTCCACGGTGACCTGCAGATTGCGTGTGTGCGGTGGGCAGATGCTCACGTCCAGCGCCGGACGGCCCTCGCTGTCCGGGACGGTGACGGAGCACGCGGTGAACTTCCCCGCGGTGCTCCACACCGGGCGGCTGCGGCCGCGGTGGTCCTCGATGCCCCGTACGTCGTCACGGGCGTCCAAGACCTGGTCGATCAGCTCGGCGAGACGTTCGGAGTACCGGGGGTCGCCGGTGCGCTCGGCCATCATCAGGTAACCCTGCATCCGCCAGGACGTTCCCCAGCCGATCACTCCGGCCTCGTTGTCGGCGGGTACCTCGGGCCCGGACACTCCCGTCAGGCCTTCCTCCACCGCGTGGAAGTAGCGCACGCCCTCCCGGTGCAGCCGTGATCCGCCTCTGCCCGCGACCTTCATTCCGCCCCCGCGAATCGTTCCCCTGCCCGGACCCGACGGCCCCGCCGGCCAACGGCGTTGCTGACGAACCGGGTTGATGTGACGGCCCGAACTGCCGAAATCCGCACGACCATACGGCCTCTTCGGCGCAGGTGACCCCGCCGATGCGCGAGGAACTGCCGGCGGATGTCCCGCGAACGCCCGGCGGTCAGAAGGTTCCCCGCGATCTATTGACGCCCTGGCCGATAGCTCTTAACGTCCGTGAGCGCTTGTTCGTAAATTTTATCGAAACTTTCGAAAAAGCCGACCGGAATGAGAGTCCTCCGATGAGATACCTCCGATTCGCCACCGCTGCCCTCGCCACGGCCGCCCTGACGCTGCCACTGGCGGCGAGCTCGGCCACGGCCGACCCGTCCTCGGGCCACCGGGACGCGCATCACTCCCACGGCAAGTCCGACACGCTGCGCCGGGCCGCTCCCGACGGCTTCTTCGTGGGCACCGCCGTGGCCGGTGGCGGGCACCACCTCGAGCAGGACTACCCGGACCCCTTCACCTCGGACAAGAAGTACCGGAAGGCCATGGGGCAGGAGTTCAGCTCGCTCTCCCCCGAGAACCAGATGAAGTGGGAGTACATCCACCCCGAGCGGAACCGCTACAACTTCAAGATGGCCGACGCCATCGTCGACTTCGCCGACCGCAACAACCAGGTCGTGCGCGGGCACACGCTCCTGTGGCACAGCCAGAACCCGGCATGGCTGGAGGAGGGCGACTTCTCCGACGAGGAGCTGCGCTCCATCCTGCGCAAGCACATCACCACCGTCGTCGGCCGCTACGCGGGCCGGATCCAGCAGTGGGACGTGGCGAACGAGATCTTCGACGGCGAGGGCAAGCTGCGCACCGAGGAGAACATCTGGATCCGCGAGCTCGGTCCGGGCATCATCGCCGACGCCTTCCGATGGGCGCACGAGGCCGACCCCAAGGCGAAGCTCTTCTTCAACGACTACGGCGTCGAGGACGTCAACGCCAAGAGCGACGCGTACTACGCACTCGTCAAGGAGCTGCTCAAGCAGCGCGTGCCCGTGGACGGATTCTCCTCGCAGGCGCACCTGAGCACGCGCTACGGCTTCCCGGGCGGCCTCGAGGCGAGCCTGCGCCGGTTCGACGAGCTGGGCCTCGAGACGGCCATCACCGAACTGGACGTGCGCATGGACCTGCCGGAGGGCGGCGAGCCCACCGACGCACAGCTGGAGCAGCAGGCCGACTACTACCAGCAGGCCCTGTCGGCGTGCCTGGCCGTGAAGGACTGCAACTCCTTCACGATCTGGGGCTTCACCGACAAGTACTCCTGGGTCCCCGTGTTCTTCGAGGGAGAGGGCTCCGCGACGGTCATGACGGACGACCTCACCCGCAAGCCCGCCTACTTCGCCCTGCGGTCCACCTTGAAGGAGGCGCGGGAGCGCTGACCGTTCCCGACGCTGTGGACGCCGGCGGTTCACCTACGGAGTGCGGGTGAAGGAACGGCGGTAGGAGCGGGGCGGAACTCCCCGGCGCCGTACGAACTGTGAGCGCAGGACGGCCGCGCTCCCGAAGCCGACCAGGCGGGCGATCTCCTCGACGGGGAGGTCCGTGGTCTCCAGGAGCTCCTCGGCGCGGCTGAGCCGCAGGCCGAGGAGCCAGGCGTGGGGGGTGGTGCCCGTCGACGCGGCGAAGCGGCGGGCGAAGGAGCGCCTGCTCATCAGGCACCGGCGGGCCAGCTCCGCCACAGGAAGCGACTCGTGGAGGTGCTCGCGGGCCCAGGCGAGCACCTCGGCGAGCCGGTCGTCGTTGCAGTCCTCGGGCGCCGGGGCGGCCAGGTACTGGGCCTGTCCACCGTCGCGGTGGGACGGCAGGACCAGGTCCCGGGCGATGGCGTTGGCCGTGGTGGCGCCGTACTCCCGGCGCAGGAGGTGCAGGCACAGGTCGAAACCGGCGGCGGCTCCCGCGCCCGTGACGATCCGGCCCTCGTCGATGTACAGGGCGTCGGGTTCCACGGTGACGTCCGGGTGGCGGTCGGCCAGCAGGCCGGTGAAACGCCAGTGCGTGGTGGCGCGAAGCCCGTCGAGCAGCCCCGCCGCGGCGAGCGCGAAGGCGCCGACGCAGTGTCCGGCGACCAGCGCGCCGCGCTCGTGCGCGGAGTTCAGCGCATCGAGCACGGCGGGTCCCGGCGGTGTACGGAAGTCCGCCCAGGGCAGGGCGATCACCAGGTCGGCCGCGGCCAGCCGGTCCAGGCCGTGCTCGACGACGACCGGGAGCCCGACGTCGGTGCGGATCCGTCCCGGCCGGTCGGTGCACAGGGCGAAGTCGAAGCGGGGAAGGTCCTGGCCGCGCGCGTCGAACACCTCGGAGGCGATGCCCGCGCCGAGCATCCCGACACCGGGCGGGGCGTAGGCGGCGACGGTCACGAAGGGCGGCATGCGGGCAGTCTGGCACGATTCACGCGATCGGTGGCAGCACGGCCACTCGTGAAGAGGGGTGCCGACGCGAAGACTTGGGGCCATGACAGACGCACCGCTCGGCCGCAGCGCCACGTACAGGATCCTGACCACCGGCTACACCCTCTCCACCGGCCCGGGGGTGGCCGCCACCGTCTCCTACATCAGCGACGGGGGACTTCACGTGATCGTCGACCCGGGCATGGTGGCCGGCCGTGAGCGGATCCTCGGGCCGCTCGCGGAGTCGGGTACCGGCCCCGACGACATCACCGATGTGGTGCTCAGCCACCACCATCCGGACAACACCATGAACGTCGGCCTCTTCGGCCGGGCCCGCGTCCACGACCACAAGGCGATCTACCTGAACGACCAGTGGACCGACCGCGACGCCGAGGGCTACGAACTGACCCCCTCGCTCAGGCTCATCCGCACCCCGGGGCACAGCCGCGAGGACATCACGCTGCTGGCAGGTACGGACTCGGGTGTCGTGGCCTTCGTCGGGGACCTGTGGTGGCGCCCCAACGGCCCGGTGGACGACCCGGTCGCCCCGGACCAGGAGATGCTGCTGGCATCCCGGCTCCGGGTACTCGCCGCCGCCGACCTGATCGTGCCCGGCCACGGCCCCGCCTTCCCCGCCGACGACACCGCACCGCGCTGAGGGCCGTCCCCCTCCGCCACAGGCGTTCACCGTCCAGGATCTTCGGAAGGGCGACGGCACGGCTCGGCATCGACCAGACTGAGGTTCGGGCCGGCGCGAGCGGACGCCCGGAGGCCCGGACGCAGCTGGATACGGGGGGATGCACATGGATGTGCCCATCGGGTCCGAGGAGTGGCCGGCGCGCAGTCTGCTGGGGATGCTGTCGCCGCCTGCCCGGCAGGAGCTGCTCGGCCTGGGCACCCGGTCACGGTTCGACGCGGGTGACGTGCTGCTCAGCGAGGGAGCGGACGACCAGCACGTATTGCTGCTGCTGTCCGGCCTGGCCAAGGTCACGGCGACCGTGGAGAACGGTGAGGGTTCGCTCCTCGCGGTCCGGGCCGCCGGGGACACGGTCGGCGAGATGGCCCCGATGACCGGCGCCGCGCGCTCCGCGACGGTCACCGCCTGCAGTCCGCTGACCGCCCGGAAGGTGCCGGGGCAGGTACTGCGGGGGCTGCTGTTGCGCCGCCCCGAGGTCGCCCTCGCCCTGACCGCCATCGTCGCCGACCGGTTGCGCTGGGCGAACCGGCGGCGGCTGGACTTCCGCGGGTATCCGGCGAAGGTGCGCCTCGCCCGGCTGCTGGTGGAACTCGCCGTGTCGTACGGAACGGAGGGGACCGGTGGCGTGGTGATCGGCTGCCGGCTGACACAGCCCGAGCTGGCGACCCTGATCGGCGCCGCGGAGACGACCGTGCACAAGGTGCTGCGTGAACTCCGCGACGAGGACCTGCTGGTGACCGGCTACCGTTCCACCACCATCCGGGACCTGCCCAGGCTCAGGAAGCTCGCGGACCTGGCGGGGGAGGGGCCCCGGTAGGGCCTGTCCGGCGGATCGGATACTGCCGGACAGGCCCCGGGCCGGAAGGCTCAGCGCTTGAGCGTGAAGGTGAAGTCGCCCGAGAGCTTGCCGCTCAGGCGGACCGTCGACACGAGGTTCCCCTCGCTGAGCAGCCTCCCGGCCTCGGCCCGCGAAAGGCCGAAGCCCTCGGCGATCAGCCGCACCGGCCGCACGGGGATCCGCGCCGCGAAGCGGACCGAGACCTCGATCGCCTCACCCTCCGGCTGATCCGGCCGATCCGGCGGGCCGCTGTCGAGGCGCCAGGCGTCGTCCCAGTCGAGGGCGATGCGATTGCGGCGCCGTACGACGGGGTCCTGGAGCAGTTCGGCCGCCAGGCCGGGGTCGTTGTCGTGCAGCAGGTTCAGGAGCTCCGGCTGCACGGAACGTACGTGCGTCCGCTCCAGGACAGTGAGCTTGGTGGTGTCCCCGCATTCCGTGCACAGGGCGAGGAGCCAGGCGTCGAGGAGCTTGTGGTTCGCGTTGACGCGGAATTTGCCGTTCGCGCGGAAGCGCCCGGAGGCGCACCTGTGGCAACGGCGGAGGACTATCGGCAGGCAGGTGGGCACAACCACCCAGGTTCTGGACACAGAAGTACACCGGTTCAGTGAGAGGACCGCAGCGAAAAGGAGCACGGCGCACAGGTGCGACGCGCGACGGTTCAGCGCTCGGGGGGTCTCACTTGGTGTACAACGGGACGTCCTTGACGGGGCGACAGCTGGCGCAAGGAAGGTATCGGCGTACGGGGACGCGGCTCCACCGATTTTCGGGCGGGCGGCGAGGCCCCGCGGAGGGTGCCTGGGTGCCCGCGTCCACCGGGCCGGTCAGCCCAGGACCGGCAGCAGGATCACTCCCAGTCCCGCACTCACGCCCATGACGGCCGTGCACACCACCGCCCTCGCCAGCCAGCGGTACTTGCGTACGGCGACGCGGGCGAGGAACCGTACGGTGTGCGACAGCTCCCGGCGGTCCGCGGTCTCGTCCGGGGGCGTCCCGTCGGCGGGCAGGATGTCGGGGCCCGATGCCAGATGGACGAAGCTGTACCGGTTGACGGCCGGCGCCTGCAGTACGCGGGGGCTCAGCGTCACCGCCAGGCTCACCGCCCCGCCGATCAGGCCGCAGACGAACAGGACCAGCAGGGCTCCGGCGAACACCGCTCCCGCACCGCCCTGTTCACAGGCGCGCACGGCCTGGCGGCTCCACGTTCCCGCCGTGCCGGCCAGCGCCGCCTGCGCCGCTGCCAGGATGCCGGCCTTCGTGTCCGCGTGCTGGTGGGTCGCGTGCAGCGCGGTGAACATGTACTGCGCAGGGCGGCTGTCGGTGACCTGCACGGTTGGTGCCACGGAAGTCTCCTCCTCCGGTCGACGGGGGGTGTGTCGCGTCCAGTAAGGGGGCGAACGCCCCGGCCGAACCAGTCACTTCTGCGGTTTCTCCGGACTTCGGGAGAAGTCACAGATCGCGGCAATCCGTATTTCCACGGGGTTCACGCCGGTGCGCGGGTGTACCACTTCAGTACCGGTGCCCGCTTTCGGGGGAGCGGGCGCCGGTACCTTCCGCGGGAGTCCGCGGAGGGCTGCCGGGCGGTCCGGCCGGAATGTGGTGACTCCGTTGATTTCCGGGGAGTTCGAGTGAAACGGCATCTTCTCCCGGGGAGCACGTGTAGCCCGAGAGGTGTCATGGCAGGGAACGGTCTCGATGGGCGGGGTGGCATGGGAGAGTTCGGGCGCAGACTGCTGCTGGCAGTCGATGCGGAGGGTTACGGCCGCGCCGACGTGGTGACGCAGCGCGAGTTCCAGGAGGCGATCACGCGGCTGCTGGGCGAGGCCGCCGACGCCGCACGGCTGGACCGCGAGGGGTGGACGACGCAGGTGGGCGGGGACTCCGTGTTCGCGGTCCTGCCCCCGGAGGCCTCCGAGCCCGTCCTGGTCGACGCGTTCATGCGCAGCCTGGACGCCGGCCTGCGGGTCTTCAACCACAACCGGAATCCGCAGGCACGGCTCAGGCTCAGGGCGGCGGTCCACTTCGGCCCTGCCTCGCCGGGTGCCAACGGTTTCGTGGACACGGCCCCGGTCGAGATCGCCCGTATCCGCGACTCCGCGGCACTGCGCACCGCCCTGAAGGAGGCACCGGAGGCCTGCCTGGCCGTCGGGGTGTCGGCGACCGTCTTCCGTGACGTCGTGCGGGGCGAGGCGCACACCACTCTCCGCAAGGACGAGTTCCGGCAGGTGCGGGTCAAGGAGAAGGAGTTCCGGGGGAAGGCCTGGATCTGGGTCCCGGGTGCTGTGGAAGGGCCACGGCGTCCGAAGGGGTCCGCCACTGCTGCCACTGCCACCGCCGCTGCGGACGAGGTGGACGAGGTTTCCGGGAGCGGGCAGCGCCACACGACCGAGGTGCGGGGAAACGTGGTCGCCGGTGAGGTGGCCGGGGAGGCGGTCGGGGTGCGCACCGACCAGCAGTCGGGCAGCTTCAACGGCACCGTCAAGGTCGATCGGGTGGCGTCCACCGGAACAGTGGTCGGGGTGGACATCCGCGGCGCCGGCGGTGAGAAGTGAGCGCCGACCGGGCCGGGAAGGGCCGGGCCTTCGAGGACGTGGTCCGTGCCCGGACGGAGGCGGACTTCGTCGAGCGCGACTGGCTGTACGCCGAGATCGAGCGGGCCCTGGACTCGGAGCGCGGTCAGTACGTCCTGGTGACGGGCGAGCCGGGCGCGGGCAAGACCAGCCTGCTCGCCGGTATGGCGCGTGCCCGTCCCGAACGGCTCCGGTACTTCTTCAGACGGGACAGCCGGACCGCCCTCACCGGAGGTGACACCCAGTCCTTCCTGCTGACCATCGGGCACCAGCTCGCGCGGGTGCGCCCGGAGCTCTTCGACCTGGAGTCCCTCTCCGTGGTGGTCAAGCAGCACATCGACGCCGTCGAGGCCGAGGGCCGCGTGGTCGGGATCAGGATCGAGGACCTGAGGGTGTCGCCGTTCCAGCGCACCGCCACCCTGGAGGTCGAACAGGACATCGAAGACCTGGCGGGCGAGGCCGTCGCCGTCCAGATCGGCACGGCGCACCTGGAGCCCCGCCTGCTGGACCCCGACAACCTCGCGCACCTGGCGCTGATCGGGCCGGCACAGGTACTGGCCGCACAGGATCCCGAGGCCAGGATCGTCATCCTGCTCGACGCGCTGGACGAGATAGCCGACGACGACACCACCGAGCCCAGGAAAGGGCTCCTGCACTGGCTGGCCCGCTCCCCCGAACTGCCCGCCAACGTCCAGGTGGTCATGACCTCCCGGCCGCACTCCGGTCTCCGGCTGTTCCGGGCGGCCCGGGAGGAGCGGCTCACCGAGGTGGTCGTCGACGCGGGCTCACCCCAGGTCGTCAACGACCTGCGCGTCTACGCGGACCGCGTCCTGGAGACGGACGCGGTCATCGCCATGGAACAGGCCAGAGGCCACCTCCCGGGCAGCGCGAAGCGGCACGCGGTCAAGAGGGCCGCCGGCAACTTCCTGTATCTGGCGACGTACGCACGGGCGCTGAACGACGCGGTCGCGGGACAGGACGGCGAACTGGTCGACAGGCTGCTGGTCTTCAGCGGCGTACCGGGCAGTCTCCCCGGGCTGTACGGGTTCTTCGTGGAGCTGGCACGCGAGGAACTCACCCCGTGGCCGAGGCACAGGGCCGGTGAACCGGCCGGCTGGGACGGGGTGGGCCTGCCGGTCATCGGTGTGCTGACGGTGGCGAGAGAGGCGCTGACGGAGGACCAGCTCAGCGCACTGTCCGGCACACCCGTACAGGACGGCCCCGCCCGGAAGGTCCTCGAGAGCCTGCGGTGGCTGCTGGACCGCAGTGACGGCCGGATCGCCTTCTTCCACACCTCGATCAGTGAATTCCTCGCGGGGGAGGAAGCCCGGACGAAGCACCCGGAGTGCTGGGTCGACGAGACCGAGTGGCACGAACAGATCGTGCGGCACTACCGCGGCGCCGCGGCGAACTGGGAGGAGGTGAACTGGACGGAGGTGGACCGCTACGGCCTGGTCCACCTCGTCACCCACCTCCTGAGGGCACGGCCGCGCCGCTTAGAGGAGGCGGTCCACCTGGTCTGCCCCGGTCTGCGGCGGGCTGTCAGAACGGAGTTCGGAGCCCACGGCAGGTTCCTCGAACTCGTCGACAGCGTCGCCCACCACGTCGCGGACAGCGCACCCGTGGGCGCCGGACTGCCCGCGCTGATGTACCTCGGCGTCGTACGCCAGCAGGCCGCCCAGTCCGTCAACGCACTGCCGACACGGGTGATCGGCCTCCTCGCCCGGACGGGCCGCCGCCAGGAGGCCCTGGAGTACGTGGCCGGGATGACGCCCTCGGCACAGCAGTTCACCGCCGTCACGGAGATCCTGAAGTACGCGAATCCCGGCTCCGGCGAGCCCCCGTACGAGGAACTGCTGGACCTCCTGGTCGAGTCCGTGCTGACCATTCCGAGGCACGGCAACGACCACTACCGGGGCATGGATGCGAAGAACGCGGCGGAGACAGCCGCGCTGCTGCTCGCACCGCACGATCTCGAACGCGCACTGCGGCTGTGGCGGCACGGCCGGGAGTGGTCGGAGCGGGCGTCCCGTCCTGAGGAGGAGCCGGACGCCGTGTACCGAGCCGCCGCCGTCGCCGAGCAGGACGTGGACAGGGCCCGTGTCCTCATCGGCAGGATCCGCGGGGACCGTTGGACGGACTACCTGGACCTGGCGGAGCGCGCCGACCCCGGACGGGCCACCGAGCTGCTGTGGGCGGCCGAGAGGTCCTTGGACACCCTCGGGCCGGCGGTACGGGTCCTGGCCCTGTCGAGACTGGCCTCCGCGTGGGCGCCGCACGATCCGGACACCGGCCGGCGGTTCCTCGCCAAGGCGCTCGCGCAGGTATTCGATGCGGGCGACGAAGGGCAGCTCGCCCCCGAGCTGACCGGGGCCGCGAAGGCGTTGAGGAACATCGCCCCCGATGCCGCCCGCCTTCTGCTGGCCCGACTGGACACCGTCGTCGTCAACGGCATCACCGAACGCGCCCTCCTCGACGCTGCCGGCCTGTGGACCCGTTGGGGGTCGCCCGAGCGCGCGCGGGTTCTCGTCGACCGGTGCCTCGCCCGGTCCAGCAGCCCGTGGGCGGAGCTGTCCGCCAGGAAGGCCCTCGGTCAGTCGGACCGGGCGGAGGACCTGCGGCTCATCGAGAAGGTCCATGCCGACATCCCCGAGCCGCCGGCCGATCCGACGGCGTACGGATGGGCGGCGCGGCAGAGGGAGGACGACCTGGGCGGCGTGGTCCGGCGCATGGCCGAGTACGACCTCGCCAGGGCGGCGCAGATGGCCGGAGGCATCGCAGGTTCCTCCACCCGGTACGAGCTGCTCGCCGACATCGCCCACCGCCACCTCGACCGGGGCGAGGCTTCGCAGGCCACCGCGCTCCTGGAGGAGGTACTGAGGAGCGTCGAGCACCCTGCCCCGCTCCGCGGGAGCGGCGGTGCCGGTACGGGCTTCACGACCGCGTCGCCCGAATCGAGTGCGCCGCCCGCCAGGAGCCAACTGGAGAAGGCGAACATCCACGCGGTCATGGGCATGTTCAACCTGAGCCATCATTGGGCCGCCCGCGCGCGTGGGCACTTCTTCCGCGAACCGGTGGACGTGGTCCGCGCTGTCGAGCTGGGGCCGTCAGGCAACACGGCCAGAGCGATCCGGGGTCTCGCGGGGCGGCTGGCGCACCGGGACCTGGACCGGGCGGGCGCTCTCGTACGCGCGATCGCCGATCCCGGAGAACGGGCCATCGGTTTCGCGGAGCTCCACCGGGCCGCGCACGGCCCCGACAGCAGCGACTCCCACCACGGCCCCGAGGCGGACGCGTTCGCCAAGGAGATCGACCGTTCCCTCGACGAACTGCCGCGGCACCGGTGGACGGTCGCCCAGGGCGACGACTCCGAGCGGCACAAGGCGTGGGCCTACGCACGCCCCGACATCCGCGTCCGCTTCGAGCTGGCCGTGCGTGCACTGGGATGCCGGAAGGCGGACATGCAGGGGCTCCAGGGGCTGACCTTCCTGGCCCACGTACAACGGCACGCCATGCTGTCGTGGGCGTCCAAGGTGTTCGCCGCCGACATGATCCGGCGGAAGCGGCCCCATCAGGTCTTCACGGAGACCCATCTGGAGAACCTCGCCGAGAAGCTGGACCAGAGCGATGAGACAAGCCTGAGCAGAGTGGCCGCAGCCGCGTACCAGGAGTTCCGGATCGCACGCGAGGTGCCCGGATACACCTTTCACCCACCGAAGGTACGCATCGATGCCCCGATCTACGCGGCAGCCGTGGACCTGGTGACTCCCGCCCCCGGCGCCGCCTCCCTCAGCCCCTCCTTCACGCGCAGGCTCCGAGGGCTGCTGGACACCGGACCGCTGCCCGCGGCGGCCGGTCTGGTCGCCTTCGCCGCGGAGGCCAGGCCGGAGAACCGGGACGAGATCCGTGCACTGGCCGCCGAGGTCGTCGCGAAAGCCCGTGACGGTTCCGCGACCGGCGTGGACGCGCTGGCCGTCCTGGTGGCATCGCCCGTACTCGGCGACCTGGTGGATCCTGTCGGCCTCCTCCACGAAGCGGAACGCTGCACGTTCGGCTGGCCGGGCGAGCACTGGATTCCCGCCGACGTCGTGGTCCGTCTGTTCCCCGTGCTGCTGGAGCGCGCGCCGGCCGTCGCGCTGCGCAGGTTCTACGGCGTCGTCTCGGCGGACTGGGCCTTCGCCATGGAGCTGCTGGAACGCGGGGCGGACGCCCTGATCGACGCACTGGACACCGACCTGGCCGCCACCTTCGGCTCGGCCATGGCCCGCGCGCTCGCCTGCACCTCGCCTGACGGCACGGCACCCGACGTGGTGGACGGCGTCCGTCTGGACCGACTCGTCGCCACCGGGCGGGCATCATGACGCGCCCCGTCGACCCCGCGGTGGAACAGGCGCACACGGACGTCCTGGACCTGTTCCTCAGCAATCCCGCCGCGGACCCCATCGGGCTGGGAGCGGTGTGCCGCGCGGCCCGGGACCGGCTCGCGCTGCTGCCGGCCCTCGATCCGCACGATCCGCGGACCTGGAGCTCGTACGCCCTGATCACGCGGGATGTACAGACACTCCTCGGCTACCTGCGCGAGGCCGGGGTCCCGAGCAGCGAACCGGAGCGCTTCCGTTCCCTGCTGATCCGCGTCCTCCACTACCTCTACGAAGCCGACCGAGCGGCCCCCGGCGTCCTGCTGGCGGAGATGGTCCACGGTGACTGGGAGGCACGGCTCGGTGAGTCGCACGCCGACACGCTCAAGGCCGCCGAACGACTCGGCGCCTGCCTGCACGCGGGCGGCGACTCGGAACGGTCCCGGCCACTCTTCGAGAGGATCCTCGTCCTGCGGACGAGGATGTTCGGCAGCACCGATCCCTCCACCCTCCTCGCATCCTGCAATCTGGGCGCCTGCCTCAACCAGCTCCAGGACTACGAAGCGGCGTCCGAGCTGAACCGCGTCACCGCACGGCTGTGCGAGCAGCGACTCGGCAAGGACGACGGAACGACCGTCCTGGCCACGGGGAACCTCGCCGGCAGCCTGTTCGGACTCGGCGAGTACCGGAAGGCACTGGCTCTCTACCGGGACATCCACCGGCGGCACCTGCGGGCGTCGGGTGCGGACTCCCTGGCGGCGCTTCGCGCGGAAGCCGACGTCTCCATCGCCCTCCACAAGCTCGGGGACCACGAGGCGGCACGCGCCGTCAACGCGGACCTGCTGCCGAAGTTCGAGCGCGCGGTCGGGAAGGACCACGCGGCCACCGAGCGGACGCGCAGCCGTCTGGAGATGAACCTGCGGGCACTGGGGCGCAAGGAGGAAGCGGACGAGGTCCACGGAGGCATTCCGAACTTCTGAAGGCCCCGGCGGCTACCGCGGCGGGTTGAGCCTGCGGAAGTACGTCCAGCTCGTCTCGTTCGGCTCGCTCCACCTGTCCGGGGCCCGGGCGAACTCCGGCTGGTGGGCGGCGATGTAGGCGCGGGTCCGCTCGGGGACCTCGGCGTACGAGCCGAGCTTGCGGCCCCGGCAGTGGAAGGTGAGCCCGCCGGGCTCCTGGCCGCGGGCCATCCACGGGAGCCACGGGGACATCCGGGTCCACGACATGGTGGCCGGGACGCTCGGAGCCGGGCCGTCCAGGTCGGCCCGGTCGGCGAAGAACTGGAAGAGCTCCAGGGCCTTGTACGTGTCGCCGGCCGAGTGGACGGGGTACTGGGCGACCGGCAGCGGCGAGGGGTAGGCGAGCGGGATCTCCAGGCTGAAGCAGAGCTGTCCGCCGAGCTCGGTCGTCGGGATCGGGAAGGGGCGCCACTTCTGGTTCGCCGGGTCGTTCCAGACGTGCACCACCGGCAGGTCCTGCCAGGTCTCCAGGATCTCGCGGGTGGCGGGGTCCAGGTAGAAAGCCGCCTCGCGGGTGAGCAGCCGGTAGGCGTCGGGCCCGGCTTCGGCGTCCTCGACCAGGCGGGCGACGTTGAGCCCTTCGAAGCCGAAGACGCGCCGGTAGGGCTCGTCGGGGGCCCAGGAGTACACGTCTCCCGACCACCAGTACGTGACCTCCTCGCCGTCGAGCGAGGCGCGGGTGCGGGCGAAGGAGCGGAGCAGCTCTGCGGGTGCCGTCATACGGAGTACTCTGCGCGACATCCGCCCCTGCCGGGCAGGAAACGGCCTCAGCGAAGAAGCCCCGGGCCGTCGGCCCGGGGCTTCTCGACGATGCGCTGCCGCTCTCAGTCTTCTCGCCGCTCCGCGTCCTCCTGCAGGTAGGCGGAGATCATGGCGAGGTCGTCGGCGATGTCCAGCACGCCGTTGACGTCGGTCGTCGGGGTGGAGGCGCCGTTGACGCCCGCGAAGAAGACGTCGAAGCGGCCGTTGCCCTTGTCCAGGTAGCCCGCGATCGTGATGGCGCCGACGGCCAGGCGGTTGTTGAGGGCGTCGAGACCGACGGCGGCGCCGGTCTTGGCGAACACCTTGCCGCGCGCGGGACAGTCGGTGCAGTTCTCCGCCAGCAGGCCGTCCACGCCGAGGATGGGCAGCGCGTTCCGGAAGACCTCGGCCTCGGGGGTGCGGTGCCAGTACGTCAGGAGCTGCACCACGGCCGTGGGCGTGGTCCGGTCGACGGGGTTGCCGCCCCGGCCGTCGAGGAGCTGGATCTGTTTGCGGTCGACGCCCGCGCGGTCCAGGAAGTCGGCCAGCACCGGGAAGCCGTCCATGCAGTCCTGGCTGCCCTTCGCGACGGCCATCAGGCAGATCGCGAGGTTCCCGCCCAGGTTGTGGCTGACCTTGAAGATGAGTTTGGCGTACTGGGAGTAGGGCGGGGAGGTGTACTGGGCGACGCGCGGCCGCCCCTCGTACCCGTCGGGCAGCCGGCCCACCGGGTTGGCTCCCGTCGGGTCGGCGGTGACCCTCACCCCGGCCCGTCCGAGCGCCTCGATCAGCGCGGTGCGTCCGAAGGCCGCCGGGTCGGTGATGGGGGAGACCTTCAGCGCGGGTTCGGAGTCGGCCGCGATCGTGCCGGACAGCTTGATCCGGGTGCCGTTCTCGGAGGTCGTCACCTCGATGTCCGTCGGCTGCCCGGCTGCCACGGTCCTCACCGTCGATGTGACCCGGTACGGGGCGACCTTCGGCCGCCAGTCCAGCCGGGCGGGCGCGCCGGGGCGCGCGCCGGGGGTGGACAGCAGGTCGATGAGGTTGTCGTTGATGATCAGCGGCGTCGGGACGGGGATGAAGACCGGCTCGGGCTGGAAGAGCCGGTTGTCGACGACCACGTTCCCGTTGACGCGGGTGATGCCGGAGCGCCGTACCTGCTGGGCGATCCGGTTGATCCCGGCGAGCGGGTTCTCCGGGGTGAGCGTGGCGCCGGGGAAGTCATTGGCGTACGTGTGGTCGAGGTCGGTGTAGTCGACCGTGCCGTCGGGGCGGGTCCTGCCGCCCATGGTCAGGTCGCCCTGGGCGACGAGGTCGAGATCGCCGTTCAGCGTGCTGCCTCGGCGATCGCCGACCGCGTAGACCGGTGTCCTGAAGCGGTGGTCGCCGCCGAGGGTGTCCCACGCCCCGGAGGTGCCGAACAGCTTGGCCACCGACCCGGGGATGAAGAGCTGGTCGGCGAGCCGGCTGTGGACGACCTGCCCGCTGTCCGGGTCCTGCTGGAGAAGGCCCCACCGGGCGTTGGGGTAGTCCGGCTTCTCCATGATCTCCGTGATCCGCGGGTCGAGCCGGTCGGAACCGTCGTCGTCGGGCGACGAGGCCGCCTGTGCTGCCGCGCTCGACGTCAGGGCCAGGAGCAGCAGGGCACAGCATCCGGCGACCACGCGACGCCTAAAAGATCCGGAATTCTCTGCTCGCACCGCACCACGCACCGTTCGTCTCGGCAGTTTCCTGTCCATGGGCTCAGGTATGGCCCCCGACGAGTGCCGGACACGGGCGGCGCGAACGGTAGTCACCCGAACGGAACGGCGCATTCGTCGAAATGCGCAGCGAACGCCCGGCCGGGGCAGCCGGTCGGCACGGCCGCGGCCGGTTCCGCGCGGACGACGGGACGCCCTGCCCGTCCCGGCGACCTGTGCGGTGGCTCGAGCCGCACACGGGATATTTGCACACGAAAGGCTAGGGTCGCCGGGTGAGCCGAATCGCGAGGAACGCCGAGGGCGCGGGGCCGTTCACGACCCGGTTGACCTGGAGCCTGAGCGATGGAGGCACCGCGGTCTGGGAGTCGCGCCCGGCACGCAAGCGCGGCCTGCTCACCGTGCGGGCCGCAGGCGAGTCGAAGTCCCACTCCCGAAGAGCGGACAGCGGATCGGTCGCCCGTCTGGGCAGGCTGAATGCCATTGCGGCGGGTGCGTTCACGGTCGGTGGGTGCCTGTTCGCCTCGGGGGCCGCGGTGGGTCAGTTCGGCACGGGCGGCCTGACGGGTGCCTGGATCTACTTCGCCGGCGGCCTGTTCTTCAACACGGGCGGCTACGTGTCACTTCTCCAGGCGGTCAACGCTCCCCGCCAGGACGGCGGAACCGGGGCGCTTGCCGCACGGCGCTGGAGATGGTGGAGCTACGAGCCCGGCCGGATCGACTGGCTCAGTACCTTCCTGCTGTTCGCGGGAACGCTCGTGTTCGGGATCAACCTGCTGAGTTCCCTGCTGCAGGGGCTCTCGGTGCAGCAGGTGAACAGGCTGGTCTGGGCCCCGGACATGGTCGGGTGCATCCTGTTCCTCGTCTCGGGGCACCTTGCCCTGGCCGAGGTCTGCCACGGCCGACCGGGCATCCGTGCGCACGACCTCGGCTGGTGGATCGTCGCGGTCAACCAACTCGGATCCGCGCTCTTCCTGGTAGCGGCACTGGCGGACTTCACCCGCCCCGCGACGGGAAGCGTCGTGAACCTCGACATCGCCAACTGGGGCACCCTCACGGGAGCACTCTGCTTCGCCGTCGGAGGGGTGCTCCAGTTCTTCGAGCGCCCCTGATCTCCGACGCGCGGACCGCCCTCCCGCCACGCCTCACCACGCCTCCGTGTCATCGGCCTCCTCCTGCGCGGGCGCCGGCCGTGCCTTCGCACCGGCCTTCGACCGCATCCGCATCGCGAGCAGCGGAAGGACGAGTACGGAGATCATCCCTGCGCCGACCAGCGACGCCGCCTCGTCCGAGCCGAGGAGGTCCTGATCGACGCCGATGGTCGTGATGGCGACGACCAGCGGCAGGCATGTCGAGGCGAACAGCGAAAGGGCCACCCGGTCCGTACGGCCGAGATCCTTCGGGGCGAACACGTACACCGGGCCGCCGCGCACGAACAGGACCAGCAGCAGGAAGACCGGGACCAGCAGCAGCGCTTCCGGGTCGTGCAGCAGGGCGTCCAGGTCGAACTCGATGCCCGTGACCACGTAGAACAGGGGCACGAGGAAGCCGAAGCCCATCGCCTCCACCTTGCCGAGCACCTCCCCGCTGCTCGCGGGAGCCGCACGGTGCAGTACGAGACGGGTGAGGACGCCGGCCGCGAAGGCGCCCAGCAGCACGTCGAGGCCGAAGACCTCGGCGAGGCCCAGCATGCAGGCGAGCAGCAGCATGACGAACCGGACCGCGAACTGGCCGCTGCTGTGCAGGGTCCGTTCGGTCAGCCGGGCGAACCAGGCAGGCCGGGGACGCAGCGCCCAGAACACGGCGACGGCCGTGATCGCCCCGAACGCGGCCAGCAGGGCCGCCGACTCGGCCGGCCGGCGTCCGCTGAGCAGCAGCGCCACGGCGACGACGGGGCCGAACTCGCCGACCGCCCCGAACGCCGACATCACCGTTCCGAACCGGCCGCGGAGCTCCCCGCTGTCCCGCAGCATCGGCAGGACGGTGCCGAGTGCCGTGCTGGTGAGCGCGGTGCCGATGACGAACGCCTCGAAGATGTCACCGCCGCTGATGAGGACGGCCAGTCCGATGCCGAGGGCGAGGGAGACCAGCCAGGACCACATGGAACGGCGCAGGGTGTCGCCCCGGACGGCCGCGAAGTCGATCTCGTACCCGGCGAGGAAGATCAGCATGGCGAGACCGAGGTCGGCGAGCGTGTCGACGACGTCGTCGGGGTGGGCCCAGCCCAGGACATCGGGGCCCATGAGGATGCCGAGGGTGATCTCGAAGATGACCAGGGGAACGCGGATCCGCCGGCCCGTGGCGTGTACGAGGACGGGTGCCAGGACGGCGGCTGCCATGATCAGGACGAGTGTGCCCGGGTGGGTCATGACGCGCCGCCGTGTCGCGGGCTCACGGCGTGACGACGGCGAAGCCGGGGGACATCGTCTCTCCCTTGTCCACGGTGTGCGGAAACCGTCGGCGCACCGGTCGCGCACGCCTCCTGCCACTCTTGCTCGCGTGGCAGGAGGGGACTACCGGATGTAGGCCGTCAGGGGGAACGAAGCGCGCGGACCGTCACACGCGCGGGGTGTGCTCGTCGAGGATGGCCCGCAGCCGGTCGACGCCCCCGGACTCCTGCACGGCCCGCTTGGGCAGGACATCCAGGCACATGATGTTGGGGTCCCGGCTGAGCAGGACGAAGTGGCCGGCCGTCTCCCGGTAGCCCTGGAAGAGGGACCACTTCTGGACCAGTGTGCTGTGGTCGTTGCGGCAGGTGATCCCGTCCGGGGACACCGTGGCGCGGTACTCGCCCTGCCATCCGACGAGCCGCTGCACGTGGGCGGCCTGCAGCCGCGGGTACCCCCACACGACCAGGAGGACGAACAGGAACAGAACCGTCGAGACCACGTCGATACTCCCGCGGCCAACAGCGGAGAGCAGCCACTGCCCTGCCCACAGCGCGAGGAAGACCCAGCGCAGAATCAGCCCGGTCCGCTTGATCCGCTCGCGGACCCGCAGGCCGACCAGTGTGTCGGCAGCCTGTGGCAGGTACGCCAACTGGACCGCGGTCCGTCCTTCCGTCACACCGTCAGAGGCTCCCGTGCTGTTGTCGGTTCCTTCGGTGCTGCCACCCTCGGCCATGATTCCTCCCCCGTACGAAGACCCGCGGATACTACCGTCCGACCGGTGGCGCTCCGGCCTCCGGCGGACAGGGCGGGCCCGGCCGGGCCGGGCCCGCCGCGGGGTCAGGACCTGACGAGAGTGATGTCGGTGCTCTGGAAGGCGGAGACGCTCACCGGGTAGTCACGGTCGTCCGCCCTGGCCAGTCCCCGGAGCACGGCGGCGCCCGGCTGGAAGGAGGCGGTGGGGTCGATGTTGCTGGGGAAGGACGTGGTCCACGGGACCGGGGCGCCGGGCTCGCAGACGACGATCAGGCCCTCGTGGGAGCCGGTCGCCGTCGCACGCTTCTGTGTCTGGTAGGCGCTGACGTTGATGCTGATGCGGGCCGGCTTGTTGCAGGTGGCCGTGCCGCCGACGGTGATCTCACCGGTGCGGGTGGCCACGGTGCCCGTGGTGTCCAGTTGTACGCCGATGGCGAGTTCCGCGGGCGGCTCGGGCATACGGGCATGGAGCTCACCGCGCACGGGCAGGGTGGATCCGCTGCAGTACCGCTCGAACGTGGCGTCGACCTCACGGATGTAGCCGTGGGGACCGTAGACGATGTGCGAGACGGTGAAGGAGCCGGTGCCGCTCTCGCAGTACCTGTCGGTCACGCTGAACTGCAGCTTGGGGTCCTCCGGTTGGGCCTCGGGCCAACTGAGGGCGTTGGAATAGGTCGTGCCGGCGGTCAGCTTCTGGCCGTACGGCGCTTCCATGGACAGGGCCCAGCGCTCGCCCTCGGGCGTGACGACCGTGGCGCCCACCGCGGACTCCGAGGTCGGCCCGGAGATGTCGAACATCTCCGTCGTCTCCGGGGTGTAGGAGTAGGACTGTCCGCCGGAAATGTACTCTCCCGGCTCGCCGCTGAAGCTGAGCGATCCCGTCACCGCTTCATGGGCCTGCGCCGTGCCTGCAAGAGGGGCCACCGTCGCCGCCAGTGCGAAAGCCGCTGTGAGTACGGTCGCCGCGCGGGCAACGCTACGACCCAGCGCGCTGCTTCTCATCATGATGCTCCCTCGTAGGAACCCGCCACATGGGCGGACTGCCATACCCAGCGCATCCCACCTGCGAAACGTCACCGGCAGGACCGCCAACCCAAGGACCTGCTGCGGTCGCTGACGTCCCACCAGTGACGCTTCTTCACCTCCGGACGCAGAGATGGAGGGGGCAGGTACAACGGGGTGCCGGTACGGAGAGGGAAGTGTGGGGGCGTACGACGCGGAGCTCGGCGCTGCTGTCGAGCGAGCTCAGCAGGGGGACGACGAAGGGTTCGCTATCGCGTATCGGCTGGTGCAGCCGGGGCTGATCGGCTACGTCCGGGGACTGGTCGGCGACGACGCCGAGGACGTGGCCTCCGACGCCTGGCTGGAGATCTCACGCGACCTGGGCCGCTTCCGCGGCGACGGTGCGGGTTTCCGGGGGTGGACGGCGACGATCGCGCGGCACCGTGCTCTGGACCATCTGCGCAGGCAGAAACGGCGACCGCGCACCTCAGTCCTGGAACAGGACATGCTGGAGATGCCGGGCGGGCACGACACCGCTGCCGCGGCCCTGGAGAAGCTCTCCACGGAGCAGGCTCTCGAACTGATCGGCAGCCTGCCGCGCGAGCAGGCGGAGGCCGTACTGCTGCGCGTGGTCGTCGGGCTCGACGGGCCGGCGAGCGCGCGGGTGCTGGGCAAGCGGGCCGGGGCCGTTCGCACCGCGGCATACCGGGGACTGAAGGGACTGGCGGAGCACCTCACAAGGGCCGGAGCAGGTGGTGTGACGCCTGGGGTCCGGCGCACGCTGAAGGATGAGACATGAACCCCGAACGGGAAGATCCCCGGCCTCCGGAGCTGGAGGCGCTCCTCGACGCGGCGAGCCGCCCCGGCGGCCTCGGCCCGGCCGCTGAGGAGAAGGCGCTCCGTGCGTTCCGCACGGCACGTGAGAACGGCGTGCACGCGTCGCCGCTGCGGTGGCGGCGCCGACGGGACGACTGGCGGCCCGCCGACGAGCGTCGCCGGTCGCGGTCGCTGAAGGTGCTGCTGGCGGGTGTTGTCACAGCGGTGGCGCTGGGCGGGGTCGCGGTGGCGGTGGAGGAGGGGGCCGTCCCGTTGCCGTTCGGCGGCGGCGCGGAGCCGAAGCCGGGGCAGAACGCGCCCACCGTACCCGGCTCGGGTGAGGCATCGGCTGATGAGGGGAGCGGGTGGCAGGCACCGCAGCGTCCGCCGAGGTCCTTCCCGTCGACCGCCCCGCAGGAGCCCCCGAGGGAACGCCCGGGCACGGCGCAGGACACCGCCGCGCACTGCCGCGTCCACCTGGCGGCAGCACAGGGACGGGGCAGGGCACCCGGGGACGCGGCGACCACCCGGCTCGAGGAGGCGGCCGGCAGCCGGAAGGCCGTACCGGGCTACTGCGAGCGGCTGCTGGAGGGCGAGCAGCAGGCCGGGACCGGGGCGAAGGCGGCCGAGAGGAGTCCGGCGCATCCCGAGAAGCCGGCGACGAAGGATGTGCAGGCACCGGCCGGCCCCGGCGCGGCACAGGACTCCGGAGCGGGGTGACGGGTCGCGGGCCCTGCGTCTGCCGTCTGCCCGGTCACGGGGTGACGATCGCGAAGTTCGGGTCGAACTCGTCGAGGAGCCCCGCGTAGGCGTCGAGGGCGGACGTGTCTCCGTCGAGCGTGATGCGACCGGCCTCCGCGAGCTTCGCCGCGGCAGCCGGCTGCAGGACAGCGCCGACCACGGCTTCTTTCGGGCCACTGACCGTGACCTGCGGGTTCTTCGAGGCACCGCTTCGCGCGTTGAGCACGCCGTTCTTCACCCACATGGTCCAGGTCTCCCCCTTGTCGGTGAACACGAAGTCGATCCGGACATCGGCGTGGGCGGCCTTCTCACCGATCACGTGGACCGCCGCGTAGTCGAAGAGGATGTCGAACGGCATGGCCAGGACCATGTCCGGGCTCACGGTGGTGAACTGCGCCGGGACGACGCCCTCGCGGAGCTCGCGGGCGGCGGTCAGGAAGATGTGACGCCACTGCGGGCCCTCGGCCTGGTAGCCCATCTGCTCGTAGGCGTCGGCCTGGAGGTGCCTGGCCTCCTGGTCGTCCGGAGTGGCGAAGACCAGCGGGTGCAGGACCTCGACCGCCCACCGGTACTCCCCGGCCTCGACCGCGCGCCTGCCCTCGGCCAGCAGGGCGTCCGCGCCGACCAGCCGCACCCACTTCTGGGAGGACTCGACCGGGGGAAGAGGGTGCAGCGAGACGGGGTCGCCGTCCCACATGCCCAGTTCCTTGGTGAAGACCGCACGCACATCGTGGTGGAGGGTGCCGTGGTAGTCGCGGTTGAACCACTTGCGCCCCAGTACCTCGGGCAGCTGGACGGCTTCGGCGGCCTCCAGCGGCGTGCAGCCCTTGTTGGCCAGCCTCAGCGCCTGGTCGTGGATGTACTTGTAGGTGTCGCGCTGGGACTCCAGGAAGGCGACGACCTCGGCGTTGCCCCACACGGGCCAGGTGTGCGGCCCGTAGTGGACCTCGGCCTCGTCGCCCCAGCGCTCCAGGGTCTCGTCCAGGTAGCGGGCGAAGTTGCGGGCGTCGCGGGTGCGGGCGCCGCGCAGCGTCTGGATGTTGTGCAGGGAGTGGTTGGCGTTCTCCGCGCAGGTCAGGGCCTTCAGCTCGGGGATCCAGATGTGCATCTCCTCCGGCGCCTCGGTGTCCGGTGCGTAGAGGAACTCGAAGGTGAGGCCCGAGATCACCCGCTGCTGCCCGGTCTCGGTGATCGGGTCGGTCGGGGAGATGTACGTGATGGTCTTGGCCCCAGGGGCGGCCACCGCGATGCCGCACGAGCACACCTGGTGCGGGTCGAAGTCCAGGAGCGCCCCGAAGGCGTAGCTCGCCCTGCGGGTCATCGCGTTGCCGGCGACGATGTTCTCCCCGATCGCGAACCTGTCGAACGAGGCGATGGTGCCCGGCGCGATGATCGGCACTTTCCCGGATACGACGTCCGCCTCGTCCACGATGCCCTTGACCCCGCCGTAGTGATCGACGTGTGTGTGGGTGTAGATCACGGCCGCGACCGGCTTGTCGGCGACATGCTCGCGGAACAGCGCCATGCCCGCACGCGCCGCCTCCACGGAGGTCATGCAGTCGATGACGATCAGCCCGTCGTCGCCCTCGACGACGGTGAGGTTCCCGGTGTCGGTGTTGCGGACCTGGTAGAGCCGGTCGACGACCCGGTAGAGCCCGGGCTCACGGATGACCTGGGACTGCCGCCACAGACTCGGGTTGACCGTCGGAGGCGCCGGGGCGTCACCGGCCAGGAACGCCGTGCTCGCCGCGTCGTAGAGGACCGAGCCGTCCTCGCGGTGGACCTTCCCGTCCGGGATCGGCGCGACCAGGCCCCGGCGGGCGGTCTCGAAGTCCTCACGGTCGTCGAGCGCGTAGAGGGACGCGGCGTTCCGGTTCGCCGCCACGGTGGCCGGACTGGCTTCCTTCGGGGCGTACGGCATCGTTCCTCCGGTCGCTGTCACAAGGGGCCGTCCGAGGGCGCGGGCTTGTCCTCCCGGAGAACCTCACACGCGGCGCGGTACCCCGCAACACGAGCGCTCGGCGCGGCCCGGTCGCGGCGACACGTTCCGCGCGAGGCCCGCCGCCCGACGCCCGCCCCCGAAGCCCGGCCGGGACGTTGCACTCCTCATCTGTCGCGGAATCCCTGTCTTTGTCGCCGGCTCCCGGTGGATTCGTCCTCGGTCGGTAACAGAGGCAGCTTGTACGGGCGTTCGTATGTCTTCATGGGCGCACGGCATCGGCGGAGACAACAGAGGGCGGGCGGACATGGCAAGGCACAAGGGAAGGGGATGGAACGGCAAACTTCTCGCGGCGGCACTCGGGGTGACTACCTTGGCCGCTGTCACCTCCGTGTGGACCGCGCAGGCGGACCCCGCCGGAGGGCGCCAGCCGCAAGCGCGTGTCGCCCAGCCCGTGGCCAAGGTGGCGGCGGACATCGCGCACGCCTCGGACCGTGGCCCCCAGGGCGTCAACATCACCATCGACGACGGGCCGGACCCGGTCTGGACGCCGCAGGTGCTGCAACTGCTGAAGGACAGCGGTGTGAAGGCCACGTTCTGCATGGTGGGCACGCAGGCCCAGGCGCACCCGGACCTGGTCAAGGCGGTCGTGGCGGACGGGCACCGACTGTGCAACCACACCGTCTCGCACGACACCACCATGGACAAGAAGTCCGAGGCCTACCAGTCCCAGCAGATCCTGGATGCCGAACGCATGATCACCAAGGCGTCCGGGGGCGTCCGTCCGCAGTACTACCGGGCCCCGGGCGGTGCGTTCACCCCGTACAGCCGACAGCTCGCCGCGTCCCGGGGAATGCGCCCGCTGGGCTGGAACGTCGACACCAAGGACTTCGAGCATCCCGGTGTGGACGCCATGGTCGCCACCGTCAAGAGCGAGATCGCCAACGGGCCGACGGTCCTCTTCCACGACGCGGGAGGAGAACGCTCGGAGACCGTGGCCGCCCTGCGCGAGATCCTGCCGTGGCTGAAGGAGCAGGGCTACTCCTTCGGCTTCCCCGTGCGGTGAGTGAGACCCGCCCCCGGGATGGCTGGGAGTAGGTCGTCCACAGGCCCGCGAGATCGCGATCGAGAGCCGTGAACGCTGCGATGCCAGGGCCCTGTTCCCGGTGACCGGACTGGCGAGTTCGCCGCCAACACGAACAGTGTCACCACCGGCGGCGGTCCGCGTGCTCCAACACCGTGGCGCAACCGCCCACACCCGTCCTCGGGGGCGGCCCAGGTGCGGCGGCGCTCGGCACGTCAGTAGTCCTAGGCATCGGACTCGGTGAGATCCTTGGCGAGCCGCCAGCCGTCTCCCGCCGGCTCGAACAGAAAGAGGTGGGAGCCCGCATAAGGCGTGGTCGGCTGTGAGTCCTTGCCGGACGGATCGGTGGCGTACGGCGTCGTGTACTCGTCGACCCACACCTTGGCCCGGTCACCCTGCATCTCGACGTCGGAGACGACAGCACTGGCAACGGCCTTGTCCCACACTTTGCCCGGTGGTGGCTCAAGGCTCCGCCAGTACGCCGTGGCGAGGTCTGCGTCGCGCTGGAAGACCCTCAGAGCCGCTTGCTCGAGCGACTCCCGCTCCGCTGTTTCGATCCTGTCGTGCACCACCAACGTGGTTGGCACAGCCGCGACTAGCGCTGCCAATGCTGCCAGAACCAGCTTGTTCTTCTTGTTCACGGTGCCCCCACCCTGAGCTGCGGATCTCACGGGAGAGTAGCGGATAAGCCCAGGTCAGCCCATAGCTGAGAGCTTCCTACGTCGTTGCTTCCCATGGGCGTGCTCACCTTGGTCGCGCACGTCCACGTCGGGGCGGGCCGCACTCGCCGGGAAGCCGAACGGCCCGCACGGCCATGAACAGCTGGCGCCTACCGTTTCCCGCGGATCTTGCGCTTCTTCGCTTTGGCTTCCTTCTCCTTGCGCTGCGCGACCCCGTAGGCCGACCACGGGCCTTGATGCTTCGCACAACGAGAGGTGCCGACCACCGCGAGGTTCCGGCACGCTGTGCCCGCCTTGGTGCGTGCGCCACACCTGGATTGAGACGCCACTCCGTACCCCCTACGAGCCGCCGAGTAGTGACCTCAGGGAGGCTTCTACACGGCGATTGCGCTGGGGAAGGCGTATACGCGACGCACGGAAGCACGCTCGGGCACCGATGGGGCACGCCGCTACGGCGTGATCCACTCTGCCCAACCAAAGGTGAACTTGTATGCGGCGCGCACGGCGCCCTTCGCCGCTCGTGATGCCCGCATGTCTGCGGTGTGGCGATCTCTTGCCGCATCAGGATCGGCGTTCGGCCCTTCCGGCAAGTGCTGCTCCACAAGCGTCCTCCCCTTCAGCTCATCCCACCCCATGGACCATGGAGGCGCGCAACCCGCATCTGCTCAGGCCGGACAGCTCGTGATCTTTCGGCCCGGAAGACGCCGCGTTGATCAAGCCGGTACGACGTCGGCAGGCGAGCCGTCACCGTACGAGCTGCCCGCAGTCAGGCCCTCGACGAACGAGCGGAAGTCGCCGGCCAGCACGAGCTCCGTTTCGAGATCGGTCTCGAACCATGTGACCGAGGGATCGCCGTCCCGCCCGCAAGCGCGGTAGTCGAGCCCGATCCAGCAGTGCCCGTCACCGGAGAGCAGCACAAGGGGAGCCGGCATGCCCCATTCCTCGACCAAGTAGGGAGTGTCGAGCAGCGAGGTCGCTCCGTCCTGTCGCCCGATGCCCATCAGGTGGTCGAAGGGAACGTGGTCCTCGCTCCACGAGGTCGGCCGGCTGGTGGGGAACGCATCGTGACCGGCAGCCACGATGCCGCCGTTCTGAGCCCGCAGAAGGTCAAGCAGCGCCGAGGGCAGCGTCACGCCGAGCACACGCTCGGCCTCTCGCACCGTCTCGTCCGTCAGAGGCTGCTGGGCACCGTAGTCACCGTCATCCCAGAACGTCGCCCTGATCTCATCGAATCGCGCCATGGCCGGCAGCCTACGACCCGGTCGCTCACAGGCGGCTTCAGATTTCATACGCCGTGCATAGAACGGCACGCTCCGCTCCCCCTAGTCTCCTGGCATGGCAGCAGAAGGAATGCTCGCTGCTCGCCGCCATGTCGATTTCGGCAGGCTGGCGAGCGCGCTGTGTACCGCCGACACGGCGTGACCGCCGAGGCCGGTCGCTTGTCGCCCGACCTTCGAGCAGCCCTTGTCCGGCACCCTTCGCGGCAGTGACCCGGTTCAGATCCGGTCAGTTCACGCCGTACGGACTTCGTTGCGGGATCCCACTCGGCGCCCGGCCGTCCTCACGCCTGATTCCGTCCCTTCCTTGTTTCCGGCAGGAATTGCCGTGCCCGTGCGGGCGCGCGGTGTCCATGAGTTCCGCGTGTCCAGCATGCGGTTTCCGCACCCCGCCGCCCCATTGATGGACCACAGGAGGAACGATCCATGAGTCACAACGACAGACCGCAGGTGAGCCGGCGCGGCTTTCTCGCCGGTACGGCGGCGGCAGCTGCCACGGCGGCCGTGCCCGCGCTGGCGCAGGTGGCCGCCGCAGGCTCCGCGGCCGCCGCGAGCCGCCCGAACATCCTTCTGATCGTGACCGACGACCAGCCCAAGCAGACGGAGTGGGCGCTCCCCAAGACCGTCGACTGGCTCGCCGGACGAGGCGTGCGGTTCACCAACGGCCATGTCACCACGCCGCTCTGCTCGCCGTCGCGGTCGTCGGTCCTGTCCGGGCAGTACGCCCACAACCACGGCGTGCGGAACAACGCGGCCTCGTACCAACTGGACCAGAGCACCACCCTTCAGCGGTACCTCAAGCAGGCGGGCTACCGCACCGGCCTGTTCGGCAAGTTCCTCAACGCATGGACGCTCGCCGAGAATCCGCCGCACTTCGAGGACTTCGCGCTGCTCCAGCCGGCCTACGTCGACGCTCGGTGGAACGTCAACGGCAACGTCCAGACGATCAACGGCTACACCACCAGCATCATCAAGAACCGGACGCTGGACTTCCTGGACAAGGCCGCGACCGACAGCCGCCCCTGGTTCGCGTACGTCACTCCGTACGCCTCGCACGGCCCCCGTACGCCCGAGGCCAAGTACGCGGGTACCGCCGTGCCGGACTGGAACGGGCGGCCCTCCGTCCCCGAGGCCGACCGGAGCGACAAGCCGGTCTTCATCCAGAACGCGACGGGGACCCTGGCCGAGGGCCGGCGGATCCGCGCGGAGCAGTTGCGGAGCCTTCGTTCCGTCGACGACGCGGTGCAGGCGTTCAGGGACAAGCTGACGGCCCTCGGTCAGCTGGACAACACCCTGGTCATCTACATCGCCGACAACGGCTTCGGCTGGGCGGACCACGGCTGGACCAAGAAGTCGGTGCCCTACAGCCCCGCCCATGAGGTCCCGTTCTACCTCTCCTGGCCGGCCGGTGGCCTGGGCGCAGGAACCACGGACAACCGCATCGTCGCCAACATCGACATCGCGCCCACGGTCCTCGACGCGGCCGGGGTCACGCCGGGGCACGCGCAGGACGGCAGGTCGCTGCTGACCTCGTACAGCCGCGACCACCTGCTCGTCGAGTTCTGGAAGCAGGGCACCGCCGCGGGCGGGCCGCCGACCTGGGCGTCGTACGTGGCCAAGAACAAGCAGTACACCGAGTACTACGACCTGACGACCGACGCCGACGGCGGGGTGTCCGGCACGGGACAGCTGAAGTTCCGGGAGCACTACGACCTCGCGGGCGACCCGCACCAGCTGAAGAACAGCCTCCACCAGGCGACCCCGCAGGACGAGCAGAACCTCGGCATACCCGCACTGGCGGCCCAGCTCGCCACCGACCGCGTCAGCTAGCAAGGAACCAAGCCTCCGGCAGGGGCCTGGAGCGCCGGCTCCAGGGCCCTGCCGGACCGTCCTACCGAAGGAGTTGCTGTGTCCTCCTCCTGCTGCACACCGGGCCACGGTGACGCCACGACCGTCACGGTCTCCCTCGCGCCGCCTCCGCCCCGGTCGGCATCCGCCCTCCGCGTCGCCAAGCAACTGCTCGCCCTCCCCGGCGGGCGCTTCCTCATGGGCACCGACGACCCGGACGGCTTTCCGGCCGATGGTGAAGGCCCGGTCCGCGAAACCGGGATCGCCCCCTTCCGTATCGCGCCCACAGCCGTGACCAACGCCCAGTTCGCCACCTTCGTCAAGGCCACGGGCCATGTCACCGAAGCCGAGCACTTCGGCTTCTCCTTCGTCTTCGCCGGCCTGCTGCCCGACGAACTCGCCGCCTCGTCGCAGCCGGTGGCGGCAGTTCCGTGGTGGCGAGCGGTGCCCGGTGCCACCTGGAGACACCCGGAGGGCCCGGGCTCCTCGTTCGGCACCCGGCAGAACCATCCGGTCGTGCACGTCTCATGGAACGACGCACAGGCGTACTGCGCGTGGTCCGGTACGCGGCTGCCGACGGAGACGGAGTGGGAGTACGCCGCGCGGGGCGGCCTGGAGCAGCAGCGCTACCCGTGGGGCGACGAACTGACGCCCGGGGGACGGCATATGTGCAACATCTGGCAAGGGGAGTTCCCCCTGCACAACACGGGTGAGGACGGCTACGTCGGCACAGCCCCGGTGACGTCCTACCGCCCCAACGGCTACGGCCTCTACAACGTGGTGGGCAATGTCTGGGAGTGGTGCGAGGACTGGTTCACACCGGACGGGTCCCGCGTGATGCGGGGCGGCTCCTACCTGTGCCACGACTCGTACTGCAACCGCTACCGCGTCGCGGCCCGAAGCTCCAACACGCCGGACAGCTCGACGGGGAACATCGGCTTTCGCGTGGCGACCTGACAGGAAGCGTGGGGGGCACGTCCGCCGAGCCTGAGCAGCCCGACGGGCACGCTTTCGTCTTGAGCGGACCGGGTCGAGGTGGGTTTGCCCTGTTCGGGCATGAGGGATGGATCGTCCATGTTCTCGTTGCCCGTGGACTCGCGCCGGGACTCCCTGCGCCGACGGTTCTCCTCCGACAGCTACGTCGCCCTGCCCGGGCTCATCAGCCCCGCGGGGCTCGCGAAGCTCGGAGGGGAAGCGCGCCGGCTGGAGTCCGATGCGGTACGCCGGGACTTCCGCATGCCGTACATGGCGGACAGCCCCCGGCACATGACCACGCTCGGCGGACACCAGATCGCCGACGCTTCACCGCTCATCACGCGTCTCTACGAGGACCGGGAACTGATGCGGCTCCTGTCCTCGCTCCTGGGTGAGACGGTCGTCGCCGTCCATGACCCCGTCGAACGCCACGTCCTGAACGTCCTGCACCGCCCGGGCGACACCCATGGCGCGCACACCGATGACTACCCGCTCGCCCTGGTCCTCTTCCTGGAAGCCCCGCCGCACCCTGCCGACGGCGGACTGCTGGAGTTCCACCCCGGCAGGGACCTCGACGAGCTCGACACGCCCGGCGCCCGGCTCGTGCACCACGGGCCCGGCGACGGCTACCTCCTGCGGAGCGACCGCACCGCCCACCGCGTCACCCCGCTCGGGCGTCCGGGGCTGCGGCGTACGGTGCTCAACTTCGCGTACACCACGCCGGGCCGCCAGGGAACGACCGCGCCATCGGCCTCGCTCCTCTACGACTGAGGTCAACCCGCAACGGGACGCCGTCCCCGGCACGAAGAAGCAGTCGCAGGACCTGCCGGCGGCGTTCTCCTAAGCCGTGGCCCACGGCGGCACGGCCGCGAGCGGCCGCCGGGCACTCCGTCCGGCGGCGTACCCCCCGATCCCCAGGCCGATCCCGACCAGGGCCAGCAAGACCCCGAGGACTCCGAGCGCCCCCGACGCCACCGGGGCGGCGGAACCCTTGTGCACGCGCCCGAGCACCCCGGAGGCCGCGACGCTGCCCTGCTGCTCGTCGAGGAAGAACCGCGAGTCGTTCGAGTTGCCCCGGTGGTCGCCCAGCAGGAACAACCGCCCGTCCGGCACACGCACGTCGTACGGCCCGGTCGCCGGGTTCACTTCGCCGCGCATCAGATACGGCTCGTCGACCGGCTTGCCGTTCACCGTGATCCGATTTCCGTCGCACACCACGTGATCGCCGCCCATCCCGATGACCCGCTGCAGGACGGGACCGCCCTGGTAGCGATCGGGCACATCGACGAGTACGACATCACCCCTGCGCACCTCGCCCGCGTCGATGCTCTCGATGACCAGCCGATCGCCCTGGCGGTACGTGGGCTCCATCGCCTCGCTCATGACGGTGGCCCCCTGGTAATGCGTGAAGAAGTACCCGATGCCTCCCACCGCCAGGAGCAGCCCGAGTGGCACCAGTACCCAGCCCGCGACTCTCAGCCCGCTGCCTGCTATCCGCTGACGCATGAACACCCTCCCCTGAAACGCCCTGGACCGGGCGGACCAGCAGAGGTTAAGCGGTGTCGGGACGGAAGCGCGCCTCACCCCCAGGTCCGCCCAGGTGGGTGGAGCCGGGGACTTGTGCGGTCTTGGCCGGTGCACGGTGCGGTCACGGTGGGGGCTGCTGACCTCCGCTCTGCGCCTCCTACTAGAGTGCGATGCTTGTTCGATTCGCCGAGAGGCGGAGGGGGAGGGGTTGTGGGTACACAACTGAGGGACACTGCGGGGCAGTTGGCAGAGATTCTGTGGCGGGAGCACACCGTGTACCGGGAGCGGTCCGGCGGTGTGGTCATCCGGGGTGAGCACGTACGGCGGTGGATCAGCCTCGCTCCGGCGGGCGGCCGGGACGAGGTCCTCGTACGCGCGGGGCGCATCCTGGACGGCGGGACCACCGCTCCGGCGCGTTCGGAGGCCGTGGTGCCCCTCTCCGCCGGTACGGGCGTGCTCGCCGCGACCTGTCGGCGCCTGCTCGCCGAGGCGGCGGCCGATGTGGCGCCGGTCGCTCCGGGACGGGCAGCGCCCGGGCGGTCCCGTAGGTCCGCGAAGGCTACGCGGCCCAGGAGCAGTGGGAGGCACACCGGTTTCGGCTCGTGGGTGGTCCTCGCCTGCATCGCCGGTGTGATCGCGCTCTACGTCTACAGCACCGCGATGCACGGCTGACCGGCAGGACAGGGACACATCGGCCTGGCCGCAGGGAAGGGGCCAGGCCGTCGGCGTCAAGGGACCGGACTTCGACCGTCGGTACACCACAGAGGGTGCCGGGGGCCCTCCGCGAAAGGCTGCCGATGGACGGCCGCGCTCGGGTCCGTCGGCCGCGGCTGCCTGTTGGTGCTGTGTCCGATGGCGCGGAGACCTGTGCCTTGTCAGCTCGGGGTCAAGGGTCGGTAGGGTCGGCGAGTGATCAATATGGTGGTGCGTGGGGACCGGGGAAGGGCCGTGGCTCGTGCCCAGGGTGGACTGGAGTGGACGGACCTCCTCCCGGCGCTCGATCCGGTGAACTTCCCGATGCTGTGGGCGCTGAGTCCCTACGGGGATGCTGTCTTCAACGAGCGACAGGTTCCGCTCCTGCTCGAGGAGCTCGATCGACTTCCCGAAGCCTACGGAGGTGCCTGGGTGGACCAAGCCCGTGACTTGTGCCAGGTAGTGCAGAGCGGGACACATCGATACCTCTGGTTCGTCGGCGACTGACCGCGATCCCGAAACCGACTGTGGAATCAAATCCCATACCCACAGCAGGTGAACGACCTCTGGCCAGGCGGTCGGGCGCAGAAGGGCCACGCGTGGAGGCGGGTCACCTGACCATTAATCGCATCGTTCAACAGCGTCGGATTGCAGTCTCAGCTCCTGGACCTGATAGCAGTCGGAGTAGATGGTGGCGATGATTGCGCCGCACGTGCATGCCAGGTTGGGCCCCCATTCGCCGTCCATCCCGCAGCAGTAGCCACGGCGCATCGCGATGTCGGGGTGCTCCTCCAGACCGAGGCTGTCGCCGGGGTTGAGCACGATGGTGCCGCTCGGGCCGGACTCCACCAGGAAGCCGGACGACTTATCCAGTACGTACGGTGGGCCTGACGCATCGGGATCGACCGCAAACGCCCCCGGAGGCATCCGCACGATGGGTTCAGCGGAATGCCCGCTTGCATCCGGGGGTGACGCCTCCGCCCGGTACCACCCTTCATCCACATCAGGGTCCGGCAGGGACCGCTCGCTGACCGTCGGGGTTACCGCTCGGTGGCAGCCGCGGCACTGGAAGACCGTCATCAAGGCATCTCATTTCTTCGATCATTTTCGGCGCAGGCGTCACCAGGCACCCGGAGTGCGCCAGGGACGGGCCGAATGGGGGCGGCCCGTGGAGACGCGGGTCCGCCTCCAGCCCGTCGTGGTGAAGCCTTTTGCTGGGGTGGTCACCCCTGCCTGCCGAACGTCAGGCCGATGCCCCACTGTCGACGACCAGGTCGGTGCCGACCACCGCGCCCGCCGTGGGCGAGGCGAGGTAGAGCACCGCAGCCGCCACTTCTTCGGCCTCCGCGACCCGGCCGAGCGGGTTCTCCGACTTCACCCGCTCGGCACGGTCGGCCTCGGTCTCGCCGGGTCGTAGCGACATGGGAGCGGCGGAGGCGCCGGGGCTGACCGCGTTGATGCGAACGCCCTGGTGGATGTGGTCGAGAGCGGCAGCGCGGGTCAGCGCGGAGACCGCTGCCTTCGAGGTGATGTACGCGGCGGCGTTCGGGATACGCAGGTGGGCGCCCAGGTTGGAGGAGATATTGACGATGACCCCGCCACCGTTGTCCTTCATGTGCGCGATCTCGTGCTTCATGGCCAGCCAGACGCCGGTGACATTGGTCCGAAGTACCGCGTCCCAGTCCTCCTCGCTCACCTCTCCGACAGGGACGGTGCCGCGGAGTATCCCGGCGTTGTTGACTGCGATGTCGAGCCCGCCGAAACGGGTGACGCTCTCGCGTACGAGGTCCCGGACCCGGCCGGAGTCCGTGACGTCGACGGTGACGGCGGCGGCCGTGCCGCCGGCCGCCTCTATGAGGCCGACCGTCTCCTCCAGGGAGGCCGCGGTGCGACCCGCGGCGATCACGGACGCGTCCTCGGCGGCGAAGGCGAGCGCGATCGCGCGGCCGAGACCGGAGCCCGCGCCCGTGACGAGCACGGTCTTGCCAGTGAAGTGCTTCATTGTTCGGCAACTCCTTCGAGCGGTGGATTAGTCGGTGCGATGGTTCAGAAAGGCTGCGACGGCAAGGGCGGACCCCGTCGCGGCCAGGGACAGGGCGTCGCCGCCGAGCGTGAGCAGGAGGGCGAACAGGACGGTCGGACCGAGCTCCATCGCGCTGTTCAGCACACCGCCGGCGAGCCCGGTCTGCTGCGGCGGTACGCCTGCGGTGGCGAGCACGGCGGCTCCGCCGAAGGAGGCCGCGGTACCGGCCGACAGCAGCACGAGGCCCGGCAGCAGCCCGTACACGTACGGGGTGTGTGCGTGGAGTCCGGTGGAGGCGAGGAAGGCGAGCCCGGCCGCGCCGGTGCCGAGCCCGGCGGTCGTGACGGCTCCGGCCCCGTACCGGATGACGAGGGGCCCTGCCGCGCGGCCCGAGGCGATCAGCGCGACGGCGAACGGCACGAAGGCGGCCGAGGTCTGCAGCGGTGACCAGTCACGGGTCTGCTGGAGGTGCAGTGAGAGGACCACGAAGGTCATCGCGGTCCCGCAGGCGCTCAGCGCGATGGCCGTGAGGGCGAGGGCCCGCCGCCGGTCGAGCAGGAAGCGAATCGGTAGCAGCGGGTCGCGGGCGTGACGCTCGGCGTACAGGAACGCGGCAAGCAGTACGGCCCCGCCGAGCAGTGGCACGAGCACGCCGGTCGACGACCAGGGCCGGACGTCGGTGACGACGAGTCCGTAACTGGCGAGAGTGATCCCGGTGGTGGCGAGCAGCGCACCCGGCAGGTCCAGAGTCCTGCCCCGGTTCGGAGCGGTGTGCGGCAGTAGCCGGGGCGCGAGAGCCAGGGAGGTGACCGCGACCACGAGTGGTACGACGAAGGTCCAACGCCACGAGAGCCACGACAGGATGACGCCGGAGAGCAGATTGCCGGCGGTCGCGCCGAGTACGGAGAGTCCGCCCCAGGTGGCCATCGCCCTGCCGTACGCGGCGGGGGAGCGGAAGACGGTGCGCAGCACCGCCATGGCGGCGGGCGCGACAAGGGCCGCGCCTGCGCCCTGTGCGAGACGTGCCGCGAGCAGTGCCCCGATGCCGGGAGCGAACGGGGCGGCGGCCGAGGCCGCGGCGAAGAGGAGGAGGCCGACGGCGAGGGTACGCCGCCCGCCGAAGCGGTCGGCGAGGCGGCCACCGAAGAGCAGCAGGCCGGCGAAGGTCAGTCCGTATGAGGCGCTGAGCAGGATCAAGTCGGCCCGCTGCAGGCCGAATTCCCGCCCGATGAGAGGCAGCGGCACAGCGATCGCGGCGAGCGTGAAGATCAGCGTGGTCTGGACGCTTCCGAGAAGGACGAAGGCGTATCGGTGCTGCACGTCGACGACGTGGGTGGCTCCCCCGGCGGTCATACCCCTCCTCATATTTGATCGATCGGTCCATTATTCGGGCGTGCGGGAGCGGGCGCGGTGGTTCCGGCGCGTGTGATTCAGTCCAGCAGGGTCAGCGCCTGCTCGGTCGCATCCCGCACCCGGGCGGGATCGCTGGATGCCTTGCCGACGATCCGTACGCCCTGCAGCAGGACGAGCAGCATGCGGGCCAGCGCACGCGGATCACGATCCTCGGGCAGCTCGCCCTGGGCCCGGGCCCGTACGAGCGCGGACTGCAGCAGCGTCTCGAAGTGCTCCCAGCTGACCTCGACCCGGCGGGCCGCGGCGGGGTCGTGCGGGGCCAGTTCGGCTGCCGTGTTGGTGATGAGACAGCCATTCAGCCGGTCCTCGGGGGAGGCTGCTTCCGAGGCGAAACGGCGTACGGTCGCCCGCACCGCGGGCAGCGCGGGTCCCGGCTGTGACAGCTCGGTGAGGAGCAGCGGATCGCGCTCCTCCGAGTACCGGTCCACGGCCTTCAGGTACAGCTCGTGCTTGTTGCCGAACGTGGCGTAGATGCTGGCGCGACCGATGCCGAGGTGCTCGACGAGGTCGGCGATCGACGTCGCTTCGTAGCCGCGCCGCCAGAACAGCTCAAGGGCTGACTGCAGCGCGGCATCCGGATCGAATTCCTTGGTCCTGGCCACATCGGAGACCGTAGTCCATTACAGAACGAGCGGTCAATAAAGTTCCACCGACGCCACGTTGATGGGAGCTTCCCGTCCCTCGCGTGCGCACCTGCGGAACGCGGGCCTCGGTGACTGCTGACTGTGAGCTCCGCAGGCAGCCGCAGTTCCCCGTGAGTCCCTGAACGATCCGGCGCGGTTGCGGCACGGGGAACTTGTGATCCGTGGCCGAGTTACTCAAGCGGGGCTGAGTATGTGGACTCTGGCCGGTTGCAGGGTGATCCGACACGCTTGAGCCATGCCGCAACGACCTCTGAAACTCGTTCCCCAGCTGATAGCGATCCTCGTGCTTGCTGTGATGACGCTAGTCGTGTGGGCTGCCTGGCTGGGCTGGGACCAGCACCGAGACGTGCAGCCTGATGGTTCCGAGACCGGCCCCTACGAGGCGTGGCAGGTGATCGGGCTGGTGCTGACTCTGCTGGCGCCGGTGTACTGGGCGGCATCCCGGCGCTACATCGCAGGCGCCGCGTTCGGCGTCCCGGTCGGCCTGACCGTCGCCGCCGGTTACGACTGGTCGGACGACTCCAGCGGACTGTTCCTGGTCGGCGTGGTGATGATCATGGTGGGGTCTCTCATCGTGACCTGCGCCGCAACCGCCGTGATCGCCTCCGTGAAAGCAAGGTCCGACTCAACCCGACAGTGACTTGAAACCGTCGTGTCGGTGATGCCACCGTGTGTTCAGATCCCACACCCACCGCAGTTGAACGGCCCCTGACCTGGGGAACGGGTCGGGGGTCGCTCTCGTGTGCGCTGTCCCTCGGCCGCTGCGCCGCAAGGACGTCGACCTGGACGACCTCACCGTCCGCGTCAGGCAGGCCCCCGGGTTTCTACGGCCCGATGGGCTTCATCTGCCGGCTTCCTCCGTACCGGAGGTCTCCACGACTAGCCTCCGCAGCATGCTGCGTATCGCTGACGCCCGCACGGGCCACCTCGTGGAGTTTCCCTCTGCGCACCGCCACCTCATGCGCATCTGCGTCCATCTGCCGGTCATCGACGACGGGATCGGCCCGGTGCACCTGCGCGTACTGTTGCTCGGCGACGTACTGGCGCGCACCGCTGAGCTGCACCACCTGCAGACCCTCACGGTGCTCACCGCGCCGGACCTGCCGCAGGAGCAAGTGCAGGCGCTCGACAGGGTCATGGCCGTACTCGGCATCCACCCGCCGGCCACCGTCCGTGCTCACGATCCGAGTCAGACACCGAGCGCTCCTGCCGAAGTGCACGTGCTCGCGTACGGCGCCGACCAGCAGGACAGCTCCGGCGGGGTACGGATCGATGTCGGCGAGGTCAGCACGGCACCCCCGGACGAGGGAGGCCCAGGCTCCCCGGACGCAGCCGCCCCGGAGGGAAGCGATCCGCTGGCTCTGAGGATGCTGTTGCTCGGCCATCCCCACAGCACGCCCGTCCTGGTCACCGGCGCCGCGCTCGCCCAGGCCCGGCGGACACTGCGGCACTGGCGGCAGCTGGTGGCCGACTGGGCGCAGGAACCATCCAGGCCGATCCCCGCCGACCTGTTGCGTCAGGCTCATGCCGCACTCGCCGACGATCTCGGCGTCCCCGCCGTCCTGGACATGCTGCGCAGCGTGGAGGAGAACGCCGACGTACCTGCCGGCGCCAAGTTCGAGACCTTCGCACATCTCGACCGCGTGCTCGGGCTGGACCTCGCGCGCGATGTCGGCCACCAGCACCAGGAGACTCCGTGACCACAGGCGACTCACGGCGCCTGGTCCTGCTGCGGCATGCGTCCTGCCGCAGCGCCGCCCTCACGTGCCACCACGGCCTGCGGGGGCGGGCCTCCTGCGGCGGCACAGGCGGCTGCCTCCGGGAGCGACGACACGCACCCGCAGCAGACTCTCCGCTGCAGGGCGCCGTGGAAGGATCGCGGCGATCGGGGCGGCCGACAGGACCGGCCCGAGAACTCGGAACGTGGGAGAAGAGATGTCCCTTCCGGACCCGGGACGGGAGGAAGAAGCCGCGGCGGCCATCGGCTTCGACCTCAGTGAGTGCATCCAGGAACCCATCCACCTGCTGGGCAGGATCCAGTCCCACGGCACCCTGCTCGCAGTGGAGGCCGCCACCGGCACCGTGGACACCGCGGCCCTGAACACCGGTTGCCTGCTGGGGATCGCTGCCGAGGAGTTGGTCGGGGGGCCCATCACGCGGGTGCTGTCCCCCGAGCAGTGGGCCGAGGCGCTCGAGGTCGGCGCTCAGCATGCGGCGGCAAGCCTGGTTCTCCCCGTCTCCATCGATGTGGCGGGCGCCCCTCGGATGTTCGACGTGACCGCCCACCGGCAGGGGCCTTTACTGGTCCTGGAGTGCGAGCCGCGCATCGTCGCGGCACCGCACTTCGCACACTTCTACCAGGGGGTCCGGCGAGCCCTGACGCGTCTACGGTCCTCGACGACAACGGTTGAGTGCTGCCAGGAGGCCACGCGTGAGATCCGTGCGCTGACCGGCTTCGACCGGGTGGTCGCCTACCGCTTCGACGGACAGGACGGGCCAGGAGAGGTGGTCGCGGAGGAACTCACCGCCGGCCACGAGCCCTGGCTGGGGCTGTGGTTCCCTGCCAGCGACATCCCGCCCCAGGCGAGGCGGCTGTACCGCGACAACTGGATCCGGGCGATCGCCGACGTGGACGACACCAGTGTCGGCCTGCACCCTCCGCGCCGAGCCGATTCGAGCCTGCCACTGGATCTGTCGAACTCTGTACTGCGCACCGTGTCCGGCTTCCATCTGGAGTACCTGCGGAACATCGGTGTGAAGTCGTCGATGTCGGTGAGCGTCCTCCGGGAGGGCGAGCTCTGGGGGCTGATCGCCTGTCATGGCTACGCCGCCGTCACCGTCCCTCCGGAGCTCCGGGCAGCATGTGAGTTCTTCGGCGTGGCCTTCTCCCTCCAACTCGCCGTCATCGAGGAACGAGAACAGGCCGAGGCGCTCACCGCATCCCGGGAGCGTCTTGGGCAGATCATGTCCCGGGTGACGGCAGACCTGGAGGACTCGCTCCTGGCAGGTGACGACGCCCTCAGATCACTGTTGGACGCCGATGGCGCGGTGCTCTGCAGAGGCGGCCGCAGCGTCATGAGCGGGATGAGTGTTCCGCCCGCTCTGCTGGACACCCTCCAGGTCCGCGCGGCAGGGCCGGCACCCGGCACGGTCTGGACTACGGACCGCCTGTCCGAGGAACCGGACCATCACGACGACGTGCCGGAAGACGGTCCGGCAGGGGTTCTGATGGTGACGCTCAGCCACTCGGGTGACTTCCTCGCCTGGTTCCGCAGGGCCCGTCCGACCGCCCGCCAGTGGGCCACCGACCCTTCCACGCCCGTCCAGGTCGGACCGCGAGGCGAACGGCTCACCCCTCGCGGTTCAGGTGCCGTCTTTCGCGCGGTGGTACGCGGACGGAGCCTGCCCTGGACGCCGACCGACAGCGTCACCGCGCAGGAACTCTGGCGCACGCTGACAGGACTCGTACTCCGGCACGAGGCGGAACTGGCAGCGTTGAACGAACAGCTGCGCCTCACCAACTCCGACCTCGACTCATTCGCCCATGTGGCAGCCCACGACCTCAAGGAACCGCTACGAGGCATCTCCAACGCCGCGACCTTCGTCATCGAGGATGCCGCAGCGGAGCTCGACGCGACCACCGTCCGACGGTTGCTCACCATGCGGCGACTGGCCGGCCGGATGGACGACCTGCTCAACTCGCTGCTGCATTTCGCCCGACTGGGCCGAGGCGGGCTGCACCGCACCCGTGTGCCACTGGACCGGGTGCTGGACTCCGCGCTCGACGTGGCCGGGGAACGTCTGGCCGAGGCCCACGTGCGGGTCATCAGAAATGATCTGCCCGAGGTGTACGCCGACGAGAACCGGCTCTACGAAGTCCTGGTCAACCTCCTGGTGAATGCGGCCAAGTACGCTGCGGACAAGGAAGATCGCACGGTCGAGGTCCTGGTCGACACGCTCCGCCCACCGGCAGGCGGGCACCCGCAGCAGACCGTCGTGGTCCGGGACAACGGCATCGGCATCCCGTCCGACCGGCAGCACGAGGTGTTCGAGCTGTTCCGCAGGCTGCACGGGGAGGGCGAGCACGGTGGCGGCACCGGCGTGGGGCTCGCGATCGTCAAGCGGATCGTGGAGCGGCACGGCGGCGAACTGTGGCTCGACAGCGAACCGGGCCGCGGGACAACCTTCTTCTTCACCCTGAGTCAGGAAGGAGGCTGAGCGGCGGGGCCCTCGTCCCCGCCCGTCGCCTTTCTCTGCCAGTAGTCCACCGCCCCCTTCAGTACCGTGCGGAAGAGTTCGAAGTTGACCGGCTTGTAGATGTAACTGTCGGCGCCTGCCGCGTAGGTCGTGTCCACCTCGTCCGGTCCGGTGGACGAGGTGAAGGCCACCACCGCCACGTCGTTCAGTTCGGGCCGGGAGCGGATCGAACGCAGCACCGCTCCTCCACTGAGACCAGGCAGGTTCAGGTCCAGGAGGACGAGCCCCGGTCGGCGTGCGGCTTCCAGCAAGCGCTCGACGAATCCGGTTCCCCGGTCGGTGAATTCCAGAGTCAGACCCGGGTGGGTGCGACCGAGCGCCCGCGCAATGGCCTCGGCGTCCTCCGCCGAATCCTCGACCACCCAGACAAGGTTGTGATCGATTCTGTACTCCCCGGCAGCCCCGCTCATACGATCGCCTCCGCCCGTGCGGCGAGCACGGCGATGTCGTCGGCGCCCGTCGCGCGGAACTCCACGACAGCCTCTGCCAGGCGCTCGGCGAACCCCAGGGCCTCACCGGCGCCCATCTGCGCCACCGCGGTCCGCAGACGTGACTCGAAGAACGTCCCGTCGGCCGCTCTGGCCTCGGTCACCCCGTCGGTGAACATCACCAGCGTGTCGCCCGGTGCCATGTGTGCCGACCCGGATCCGTACTCGATGTCCTCCAGCACACCCAGCAGATCCCCGTGGGCCGGGAGCTCCTCCACGGTGCCGTGCTCACGCCGTATCAGAGGCGCCGGATGACCGGCACTCCAATAGCGCAGCCGGAATCCCTTCTCGTCGGGCACCAGCACCGCTACGAGCGCTGTCACGAAACGGGACATGCCCTCCCTGGACAGAGCCTGATTCAACCGTCCCAACGCGTGCTCGGGCGAACTGCCGTCCTCGAGAAGAGCGCGCAGGGTATGGCGGGCCAGCCCCGTGAGTGCCGCTGCCTCCGCCCCGCGACCGCAGACATCACCGATGAGGAGGGTCACACCACCCTGCGCACTCGGGACGGCGTCGTAGAAGTCACCGCCCACATCGAGCGAGACGTCGCCCACCTCGTACGCCGAACTCAACGTGAGCCCCGCAACCTGCGGCAGTTCGCTCGGGAGCAGATGTCGCTGGAGAGAGACCACGTTGCGGCGCCGCTGTTCGTACAGGGCGCTGCTGTCGATGGCCAGCGCGGCCCGGTCGGCAAGATTCGCAAGGAACCGTGAGGCCCCCTCGGCGACGACCACCTGGTGGTAGAGAAATGTCAGGGTGCCCAGGGCCCGGCCCCGAGCCTTGAGCGGATTCACACTGAGCGCATACACGGCACGGCCCGCCCCGGACGACGCGGCCCCGAAAGGCCCCCCTTCCAGCCCCTTACCTTTCAGTACCAGCCCCTGGCCACTGTCGAGTACTCGCTGGAGCAGATCCGTCAGCCAGGGGTCCTCGGCAGCAACCCTGCCGAGCCACTGCTGTTCACCCGCGTCCACATGCGCGAAGGAAACGAGTGTCAGTCCCTCTTCGGGAAGAACAAGATGCAGGACGCAGCCTTCGGCGACGGCGGGAACAGCCGTGCGGGCCACCCGCCGCACGGTCTTCTCCACATCAAGGCTCGAATCCATCTGCAACGACGCCTCCGCCAGGAAGGCGTCACTCACCTGACGCATCTCGTCGTCGCGGCGCGCCATGATGCGCCTGTCCGAGACCATGGCGACCTCGGCCACCTGCTTCAGCCGGCTCCGGAGCGTCGCATCGACTGCGTCCGCGTCTGCGGTGCCGACCATGAACGACGCCCAGCCGTCCTGCCCCAGCGGTACGGCACACTCGGCCACACTCCGCGCGCCCGCTGCGGCCAGAACCTGGACATACGGCATGGCGGCGTCGAGCCCCGACACCTCGTGAACCGTGACGGTCGGCTCGCCGTCCGGTGCCCCGTCGGCGCCCGATGCGCCGAAATCCTGTTCGAGTTCCACGAACGACGGCGCCGTGTCCGCCGCAGTGATGCTACGCAGATAGTGCAGCAGCCCGCCGCTCCAGCGGGTGCCTACGACGGCCAGCACGCCGGGCATACGGAGCAGCATGCAGTAGAGGGAATCGGCCAGCCCCGTCACGTCCGACGCTGTGTCGGCAACCCGCCAGAGCTCATGCAGATGGCCCGACCACCATCCGTCATCTGCTTGGCGGGAAGCGCTGATCTCGTGCTGCTCCACCGTTCATCCGCCGTTCCGTATCACCACTGTCGGCCCCGGCCCGTCACGGGAAACGCTATGCCACCCCGCGGCTGAGCGCCTCCAGGCGCGGTCTCGGGGCGGCGCTCCACGCGAGGCGCGCGGAGCTGACCGCCAGGGGCCTGCGCGCACTGCTCCTGAGCGGTACCGATGTGGGCAGGCCCACCGCCCCCGCCCGGCGTGAGCCGGGTGAGGCCCGGAAGGAGGCGTGGCCGGCGATGCATGGGTGCACGGTTTTCTGCTTCCACGACCTTTCTCCCACCGGCCACACCCTGGCCATGAGGGACAGCTCGAGGCCGCCGACAGGGGCGCCGGTCGGAGGCGTGTCCTCGGCTGAACGGTCCGCCCGCACCCTTCGGCGGTCGAGGCCGACTATCTCTCTGTCCAGTGCATGGAAATCTATTTCGGCGGCAGTAGACATTGGGTGGCGTGGTGGCTATGGTTTCTCTCGTAGCCGAGATCGAGCAAGGCCCGGCAGAGATGAACTGCCAGGCAGTACAGGTAGTTGCAGTGCGCAGGACGGTGCGGTGGTGGAGTTTCGAAGCCAGGGCTGTTGCAGGACGGCGACGGGACTGACGACCGGACCGGGTGGCCCGCAGTGATCAGGGGCAGCCGCGGAGTAATACGCAGTGCGCAGTACACGGCAGTGAAGTCAGTGAGCAGCACCTCGGTGAAGGCGTCGGCTGCGGGCGCGCGTGCCGGGAGGTTCGGCAGTGGGGTTCCAAGCCAGAGCGGATGCAGGACGGGCGACGGGGCTGGCTGTCGAAGAGCGGCTGTGGTTCGAGGCCGCCAGTGGTTCGCAGTATCAGCAGTACGCAGGTCTCGTTCGGTAAGCAGTTCATCCAGAGGGAAGAACGGAGGAGCCCAGCGCCATCAGGATCGCCCGGGCGGACGTCATTGGGCCCGGGTACCGCAGGACATCGATAGTGAGGTGGTCTCCGGTCAAGCAACCGCGATCCCCGCGTCCCCGACAGCGTTCAGGTCGGGTCTGCGGAAACACAGGGCCGGCGCAGTATCAGGGTCGGCAGATGGTGTAGCAGTTCCTTCGGGGCCCTGGTGCCAGTACGGCACCAGGGCCCCTCCACTGGTTGCACAGAGAGGTGCGATGACAGCAGGCGACACGTTCGGCCGTCTCGATGACGACGACTACCCCGCCTACACCATGGGCCGAGCCGCTGAGATGCTCGGCACCACCCAGGGATTCCTCCGCGCCATCGGAGAGGCCCGCCTGATCACCCCGCTCCGCTCCGCGGGCGGCCACCGCCGCTACTCCCGCTACCAGCTGCGCATCGCAGCCCGAGCCCGGGAACTCGTCGACCAGGGCACCCCCATCGAGGCCGCCTGCCGCATCGTCATCCTCGAAGACCAGCTCGAAGAAGCCCAGCGCATCAACGCCGAACACCGCCGTGGTACTGAGGCGGTGGACTCACCGTCCGTGGGGTGAAGTGGCGCGCGCCCGCCCGGAACTGGCAGGTGCGCACACGTCCGAGGATGTGGCGTACGGCTCGTTTCCTCTCGAATCCCCCTTTGCCCACTTCTGCGGCGTGGGCGATCCGTGACGACCTCGCGCCGCCATCCTGGCGCACCCCGAGAAGCCCTGCGGACCAGCCCTGCGCGGCGGCTCAGGGCAAGCCGAGGATGAGCTGCCCCGGGCCCGGGGCGGGCGAGCGGATCAGCGCAGTCCGGCGAAGAGATCGTTCTCGGGTACGGCACCGCCGGTGGTGTCCTTGACGCGTACGAAGGTCTCCGTGCCCATCAACTCGCCGAACCTCTCCTTGCCCATCTTGAGGAAGAAGATGTTCTCGCCCTGACTGGCGTGCGCGGCCAGCGCATCGAACTTCTGGCCGCTGAACGCGGTGGTGTCCACCCAGGTGGTGATCTCATCGTCGGGAAGGCCGATCTCGGCCATCGCGGCGGCCTCGGCAGGATCCGGCTCGGGCATGTCCTCATCAAACTCGCGCATGGTCTCCCCGAACCGCTGCATCATCGAGCGGGGCATCGTCGTCCAGTACACCTTCGGCGTCAACGCGGTCATCTCCAGCGCCGCCATCGTGATGCGGTGGGCCTGGATGTGGTCGGGATGGCCGTAGAAGCCGTTCTCGTCATAGGTGACGACCACATCGGGCCGGTAGTGCCGCATGAGTTCCGCAAGCCGGGCGGCGCCTTCCTCCACGGGGGTCTGCCAGAAGGACCCGGGGGCGTCGTTGCTCGGCCAGCCCGCCATCCCGGAGTCGGCATAGTCCAGCATCTCCAGATCGCTGACCTTCAGGACGTCACAGCTCGCCTCGAGTTCTTGACGGCGCATCAAGGCGACGGCCGCCGCATCGTGCCCGGGATCGCCCGGTTTGACACCCTCCGCTCCGTCACCGCAACCACCGTCGGTACACGTCACGAGAACCGTGCGGATGCCTTCCGCCGCATACCGCGCGAGGACCCCTCCGGTTCCGGTGGCCTCGTCGTCGGGGTGGGCGTGTACCGCCATGAGCGTCAAGGGCCGGTCAGTCATGAGAAACAGTCCTCCTGCAGAGCTACGTCTTGGTCCGAGTGCGCGGCGGGCGTACCGCGATCCCCGGGACCCGGGTCCTGGTGGGGCGCACGACCTTGTGCTCTCCGTGTTCCCTGCCCGTACGGCGCCGGTCCCCCGGGTTGCAACCGTGTCGGCCCGTCCGGCTGTTCCCGGCGCGGCCGATTGGCCTTCCAGGCGCAGGCGTTGAGACATGATCGTCCCAGCGTCACGTCGGATCCGACCTCCACCCCGGCCGCTGGCCCGAGGGCCCTTCACGGAGCGGGTGAGGAGAATCGAACTCGCGCTCTGAGCTTGGGAATCAGCGGTCCTTGGACCACTGAAGAGGTTCTGACCTGGTCTTTCTCGTGGGACGGCCTAGATAACCTGGTCTGCGGAAGCCGCATCTGACCGCTGTCGTCCGCTCTGATGGGCACGGATGAGGCACGAGGCCGGCAGCAACGAAACCTGCCAGGGTGCGTGCTCCGGATGGACCGGCGGGTCAGAGAGGGATGATGCGGACCTGGTTGCCGCAGAGCTTGGTCATGTCGTCGCTGTCGGACGTCAGGAGGGCGACCGGTTTCGGCTGGCGCAGGGCGACCTCGGCGACCGTGGCGTCGATGGCGTACTTGTGCCCGTGCAGCCCGGCGCTTTTGAGTAGTTCCGCCGCCGCCTTGGCCGCCTGCTCGGTGACCGGCTCCACCTTGACGCGGGACAGGGCCCAGTTCAGGCTCGGGATGTTGGTGCGGGAGTGGGTGACTTCCACGATGGTGTTCGCCCCGATCACGAGGTCGGCCCCCATGTCGTGGAAGACCTGCAGCATCGCGAGGAACTTGCGGTCCTGCGCGATCCAGGCGGAGAGCCCTTCGGGGTCCAGGACAACGGTCTCGATGCGCTCGCTCACGCGGCGTCCGCGTCCTTGGAGGTGCCGTCGACGCCGAAGATCTTCGAGCGGGCCTCGGCGAGTTCCTCGTCGCTGAAGTGCCCGTGTTCTTCCGCGTGGCGGCGAAGGTCGTCGCCCAGAAGCTGGTGCCTGATCTGGCGGGCCACAGCTTCCGCTACATAGCCGGAGACGTTGTCCGTGAGCTTGCGGAGCTCCGCCACCTGGTCGCTGGGGAGCGTGACGGTGATGCGAGTCGTTGAGGACATATGGCCAGCATACTGGAGTATGCGCGGGAGGCTCGGGCTGCGGTCTATGGGGTCGCGGCCGCATGACCCGGGGGAGTGCGGCTTGCGGCGCTCCGGTATTCGCGGCGCGTCGAGGTCCGGCAGCGGCGTCTTGGTAGCAAAACGAAAGGCCCGGGTCATTGACCAGGGCCTTGCTCGAAGAGCGGGTGACGAGAATCGAACTCGCGCTCTGAGCTTGGGTATCACGAGTGGATTCGCTCTGTAAGGCCTGTTGAACTGCGAAAACGACCGGGATCGGGTGGGAAGGGGCGTACCGCCTGACCGTGGTTGACCGCTGATCCCTGGCCTACCTGGTGCGTATCTGGTGCGGCCGCCACTGTTCACGGTGGTCCGGATGATCGGCGTACGGCAGGGCCAGGTCCAGGAGGTCGGGACAGGGCCAGTCCTCGCCGTCGTACTGGCAGTCGTTTCGGTTGTCCCAGGGCAACTCTGGATCGTCGATTGCGGGGCTGAGCACGTGTCGCGCCAAGACACGGCGCTTGGCTTCTACGTCACGGAGAACGTGGGCGGGATCGTGGAGTGCCACGTGCTGGGCGACCGTCGGGCGAAATCCGGAGAGATCCATCTGACAGAAGTCGACAGTGTCTCCGTGGGCGGTCCACTGTCCGCAGCCATCGCCGTCGCATCGGCCGGCCAGCTCGGCTACCTCGTCCAGCCGCGCTCGCAGGAACTCCACCACGTCATCGCTCATGAGCGCATCGTCGGCGATGGGCTGCCCGCCTGACACTCGCTTTAGGAGCGAGGTTGGGCGATTGCTGACGTGAGCTGCGAAGACGTGGCTTGGAGCAAGGCCCTGAGTCTGCACCGTTGTTGCCGCCAAGTCCCCGTGAGTCTCCGCCCGTTCTCGCACGAGAATGGCACGGCCTTACGGTGTTGATGAGGCAGAAGCGGTGGGAAATGCTCCGGTTCTTCTCCCGAGCTGCGCCAGGCCCGGGTATCTCAACCCAGCGGGGCGCGGCGGCGCCAGCGGCCCGACGCCTTTTTGATCTGCCGGGTCCGCCACCACCCGCCGAACTCCGACCCCCACCCGCTCGTCTTCAGGACCAGGATGTTCTCCGGGTCGTCGGGGCGCTCTCCTAAAGTGTCCAGTACGCCGAGGTGCAGAACACGCTCGATGTCATAATTCGCTCCGACGAACACCCAGAAGACGGGATAGCGGGCAGCCCTCTTCAACGTGGCGATGACGGCGGCGCCGTCGCCCGGTGCGGAAGTCAGTACGACGACGGCGACCGTGTGGCCGGCCAGGTCACCCGTCGCCTCGATAATTGCCTGCAGCGTCGGGGCGAGCGTGAACTCCCCTGGTCCGAAAGCCTGGTTCTTCTTCACAAAACGCTCGGCCGCGTTGCCACGCCCCTTGCCCCGCATGGCGTCCACGGGGTCGTCCCTGGCGAACCACTCGTCGGCCCATCGCGCCATTTCTTCCGGTCCGGGTACCGGAATCCGGACCGGCTTCCGCTGGAACACCCAGAACCCGGCGGGCGGTCCCCCGAAACTCCTTAGGGCCATCTCCACACAGAACCGCGCGCCGTCGATGGCCAGATAGTCCAGATACCCCCTGGGAGCCGCCACCGCTATTGCGACATGCATACGAACTCTCCTGGGTGGCGTCGGATACAGCGGGATCCTTTCACCCCCACGGCCGGGGCGTCTCTACCAAACTGTGAGCAATCTTGAAAACCGTCGTCGCAGCGATGTGACCATGGGTTCAAATCCCACACCCACCGCAGGTGAAAGGCCCCTGACCAGCAAGATCGGTTGGGGGCCTTCGCTATGTCCGGTGCCCGCTCCGTACCGCTGTTGCCCCTAGATCCCCGTCCGATCGGGCACGCGAGGGGCACGACTCACTCCGAGGGCGACAACTCGTGTGGAAGATCGCAAGCGTCCCGCTCCAGGTGCAGGTGACGGAGCTCTCCTAGCTCGGCGACAGGGAAGGGATGCTGCACCCACTTCTTCAGGTATCCGTCCTCGCCGTGCAGCTGAAGGACGTCTTGCGCGGCTTCCATGACCACGTGACCGATAGCGCTGCGCGACTGGACTGAGCGCCACAAGAGCTCGCCTTTGTCGTCCGGCAGATCGAAGCTCTTGGACATGTCGGGGAACCGGTAGATACCCATCTCGACGGCTGTCCCGCGGCTGTTGAGGACCCACCTCACTTCTGGGGGCTCCAAGTCGAACGAGAACCGCCGAGGAGCGTCAGGACCGTACAGTCCTGCAACGCCAACGAGTAGATCAGCAAGCGCATTCGTGCAGTAGCTCGGACTGCACTTCTGCTCCGACTCACCATCCGCGATTCGATACGTTGCCCAACCAGATCCGGTCAGACTCCAACTGAACTGGAGATCACTCGACATTTGATCCCTCCCCTGTGATCGTCTGCGGAGACGGTACATACCTCCCTGACCCACCACTCACCCCTGCTCGGCTCTGCCTGGGTCGAAGGTGGTCGGGATGGGAGCCCACCACGCTCGCCACGAATCCGCCGGCACCCGCGAACGGCGCCCCTCCCATCCCGGAGTCTGAGCGCCCCCGCCGGAGGCATGTCTCATGCCCGACGGTTCCCCTCGGTCAGGTTCTCTCGCTCTAGTTGCGCGACCGGCGTAGCCGGGGCCCAGAGCGGGGCGGAGACAGGAGCGCAGGGCCCCGGCGGTGAGCCGGGGAGCGCGCGACGAGCGGAGCGAGGAGCCTTGAGCGACAGCAGGAAGTCGCGAGTGGCCTTAATGACCTCGTGCGGTCCGCCCGTAAGAAGGCTGATCCAGGGCCTTCTGGTGCGGATCTGGTGCAAGGGCCTTGAACTGGTCCAGACAACAAAGAAGCCCCCGGCCGCTGGCCTGGGGCTTTTGCATGGAGCGGGTGACGAGAATCGAACTCGCGCTCTGAGCTTGGGAATCACCGGGCAGAGTACGGGCGGTCGAGTGTCGAACTGCGACGATGGCGCCCTCTGCGGGGCCATGACGAGTATCTGGTTGACCGTTGCTGACCGATGTTCGCCAGCCTTTCTGGCACGAGTCTGGCACGCAGACTTCTTCGTCCCGAAGCAACCTGGGCGGGGACAAGGCCAGAGCAGGGTAAGGGCGATCACCGATAGGTGCTGTCTGTGAGCGTTGGTCGGCCTCGCACTGTATGCATCCAGGCGTCGCCCCGGTCTGTACGACGCGTCCTTGGCTAACCGACCGCGCTCAGCGGACGGTTTTACAGCGCGTCGGCGTTCCACGGCCCGGCGGGGAAATTCTCGCAGCGCGGTGGCTGTGCTGGGCCGTACGACTGGTGGACGCGGCGTCTTTGATCCGGGCCTGTGGGTCGCTTCGAGGTGATTCTGGCGAGATCGGAGAATGCGGGACCGGAGCGGCACACCTGGCGTCTAGCGAGAACGAGGACGAGCCATGACCAGTGCGAGTGGACGAGAAGTGCAGCCCGTTCACAGGGGCAAGGTTATGAGCTGGCTGTCGAAGGTGTTCGAGCTCAACCCCGCGGGACTCAACTGGCCGCGGGGGGTGCTGTTCCTGGACATCGCACTGGTGCCGCTGATCGTCTTCTGGGCGATTGGGCATGAGCAGTATCTTGTCAGCGCGTTGTTCGGCCTGGTGTTTACGTGGCTGAATGACCCGGGAGGCAGCTATGGCTACCGCGCCTCGCACATCGCCGTCTTTGCGGTGACCGGCGCAGGAGTGACCGCGCTGGGGTTCGGCATCGGGGGAGAGGCCTGGGGCTGGCTGGTGCTGGCGGCCTTCGCGGTCACGCTGGTGGCAGGCCTGTCGGTCGCGTTCGGGGTGCGCAGGTTCGTTGCCGCCCTGTTTCTCAACATTTGGTTCATCGCCGCCCTCGGGCAAGCGTTCAGCCTTCATCATTCCGCCCGCATCACCACCTACACTTGGGCCCAGGTGCTCGCCTGGGCCGGGGGGGCCGCGCTGTGGATCGTAATGACGTTCGCTGGCTGGCTTATCCGCGGGCGCAAGGACCACCCCCCGATGGTCGCGGAGATCCCTGGTGACACCTCCCGGCGAAAGCTGACCCGGCCGCTGATCATTTTCGCGGTGATCCGCGCTCTGGTCATGGCTGGCACCGTCGCGCTTGCGTTCGGCCTGGACCTGTCGCACGGCTTTTGGATGCCGATCGCGGCCATCATCGCGATGAAGCCGAGCCTGGAGCAGACCACGCTCGTCGCCGCGCAGCGCCTTGTCGGCACGCTGATCGGCGCCGGCGCGGCTGGGCTGCTCCTGCTGTTGCCCGCCAATGAACACGGACCCAAGCTCTTCGCGGTCGAGCACGGACTCGAAGTGGTCGCACTCGTCGTGTTGATGCACGCGGTTGCGGCTCACACCTTGAACTACGCCCTCTACTCAGCGGCCATCACCATGGGCGTGCTCATCCTGGTGGACCTTCCGCAGCCCTCCGACTATGCCTCCGAGGGCTACCGGGTGCTGTGGACGTTGTCCGGCGTGGGGATCGCTCTGCTCGGCATGCTTCTTGCAGGCATGCTCGCCAAGCACACCGCCAAAGCGCCAGCACAATCAGCCTGATCGTGCTCCGCTCCAACTCAGCCGCCGACGGAGATCTTTCAAAGGTCGTCGCTAAAACGCCACGCAAAGTACCGCCAGGCCGGTGACTGCCCTCGTGTCCTGCTGCACGAGATGCCGATCGCCCAGGAGAGTGAGTCCCTGGTAAGTAGGTACTGCAAGACAGCTCAGGACAGCTGTAGGCACCGGTTCCGGGCTATGCGAAGGGACACCATGGGGAGTAGGAGCGACCGCCTGCACACGCTGCTAGCCGTCGCACGATCCCTGACGACAACCGGCGTCCTCCTCACCGCCTACTACCTGCTGCCGCTGGCATCGGCCTCCACCCCTGCTACCGTCATCGCGCTCATCGGCGGCATGGCAGCGGTGGCAATGCTGCTGTTCTGGCACGTCGGCGTGATCAAACGCTCTGAGCGGCCCACGCTGCGGGCGGTCGAGTCACTGGCTACCAGCCTCCCGCTTTTCCTGCTGCTTTACGCTGCCGCCTACTACCTGCTGCAGCGCAGCGAACCAGAGAGTTTTGGCGGATCGCTGTCGCGGACCGACGCCCTGTACTTCACGCTGACCGTATTCAGCACGGTTGGCTTCGGAGATATCTCACCACACAGCCAACTGGCACGGGTGTTGACCATGGGGCAGATGGCGCTCGATCTCCTTCTGATCGGCGTGGCGGCCAAGGTGCTGACGGGTGCGGTACGGGAGGGCTTGCGCCGGCAGTCCCAGGCAGCGGCCGCCAATGAGAAGGGTTCAGAGTAGGAGCCTGAAGCTGTCTGATCGTTCCTTTGGAGGCCGAACCTGATGAGTCGGTTCGGATACCGGCACCGGTGTTCCCCGGGTCGCCGCTTCCCGCGAGGTCGGCGGAGCGGCTTTGGGCTGGAGCTGCTTGGGGTCGAGTGATCATGGCCCCTTAAGCTTGCGGCGAGTCGGGCAGTCTGTGGACCTGCCCGTTAAAGCACGACGTTGGGGCCATGATCTTCTACCTCGGCGCGTACGGACCCCTTCGTCCCGAGGAGCAAGCCGAGCTGCGCGCAAGGACGTCGACCTGGACAACCTCACCGTCCGCGTCAGGCAGGCGGCCCCGGAGCTGACCACGGGCAGGCGGGCGGAAGGGCCCACCAAGTCGGAAGCGGGCAAGCGGCTCGTCGTTCTGCCGGCCTTTCTGCGGACCGACCTTCGTCGGCATCTCGACTGGTACGCGGAGAAGGGCCCGGACGGACTGCTGTTCGTGGGGGAGAAGGGCAAGCCGTTCCGCCGCTCCACGTTCGGGCGGAAGTGGCGCGCGGCTCGCTCGAAGGTGGGTCTTCCCGACGGCTTCCGCTTCTACGACCTTCGTCACACCGGGCACACCCTGACGACCCGGTCCGGGGCCACGTTGAAGGACACGATGGTGCGCGCGGGGCAGTCGACCGAGCGGGCCGCGCTCATCTATCAGCACTCGGACCTCGAGCGGCAGCGGGAGGTTGCGGCCGGCCTCGACCAGCTCGTACGGGCTCGGCGCGAAGCCGCTGATGACCAGGCATCTGGCACGGATATGGCACGGGACGCTTGAACCGGTCCGGACAACAAAGAAGCCCCCGGCCGCTGGCCTGGGGCTTTTTCATGGAGCGGGTGACGAGAATCGAACTCGCGCTCTGAGCTTGGGAAGCTCATGTTCTACCATTAAACTACACCCGCGAAGCGCGCCGATGATCGGCAGTGCATCGCCGCACACTCTACCTCATCGCAGGCCCCCGGCGTCTTCGCCGCGGGGTCCATCCGGCGTTTCGGCGACGGGACGCGGTTGTGGGGGGCGGGAGTTGGGGGCGTAGCGTGGGTGGGCGGAGTGCCGCCTGGAGTGGCGTCCTGTTCATCCCCTAATGTGGCGGTCTCGTCCAAGGCTTGGTTGGGGAAGGGACTTGATGGAGTCGATGGAGCGCACCGTCGTCCGCTGTGCCGAAGGGCACGTTTTTGCTACCTCGTCGTTCCCGATGCAGCAGCTCGGGTCCGACCGGATCGGTCCCGGGCGGCTCATCCGCTGCCCGCGCTGTGCCCGGTTGAGGCAGGCCGTTCCCGTGGTGCTCGGGGAGCGGTAGCGGCGGCGGGGAGTCGTGGAGCAGGCGCGCGGGGCGGTCCGGTTGGGGCGGGCCCGCGCGTTCTGCGTATCCTCGGTGCGTGCTTCTCTCAGATAAGGACCTCCGGGCCGAGATCGATGCAGGGCGGGTTCGCATTGATCCGTTCGACGCTTCGATGGTGCAGCCCTCGAGCATCGATGTGCGGCTTGACCGCTACTTCCGGGTGTTCGAGAACCACCGCTATCCGCATATCGATCCAGCGGTCGAGCAGGTGGACCTGACGCGTACGGTCGAGCCGGAGGGTGACGAGGCGTTCATCCTTCACCCGGGCGAATTCGTACTGGCGTCGACGTACGAGGTCATCTCGCTCCCCGACGATCTCGCGTCGCGGCTGGAGGGAAAGAGCTCCCTGGGGCGCCTCGGGCTGGTGACGCATTCGACGGCCGGCTTCATCGACCCCGGGTTTTCGGGGCACGTGACCCTGGAGCTCTCGAATCTGGCGACGCTGCCGATAAAGCTCTGGCCGGGGATGAAGATCGGGCAGCTGTGCATGTTCCGGCTGACCTCGCCGTCCGAGTTCCCCTACGGTTCCGAGCGGTACGGGTCGCGCTACCAGGGGCAGCGGGGGCCGACGGCCTCGCGTTCGTACATGAATTTCCATCGGACCCAGGTGTGATGCGGCATGGCTGATGAGGCGCGGGAGAATCTGACGTACGAGGCTTTCGGGCTCGCCGTGCGTGAACTGGCGCAGGCGGTGGCCGACGACGGGTACGAGCCGGATGTCGTGCTGAGCATCGCGCGCGGCGGGGTCTTTGTCGCGGGTGGTCTGGCGTACGCGCTGGACTGCAAGAACATCCACCTGGTGAACGTGGAGTTCTACACCGGGGTCGGGACGACCCTGGAAATGCCCGTCATGCTGGCGCCCGTGCCGAACGCCATTGATTTCACGCGGAAGAAAGTCCTCATCGCCGACGATGTCGCGGACACGGGCAAGACGCTGAAGCTGGTGCGCGACTTCTGTATCGACCACGTGGCCGAGGTGCGCAGCGCGGTCATCTACGAGAAGCCGCAGTCGCTCGTGAAATGCGAGTACGTGTGGAAGAAGACCGATCAGTGGATCAACTTCCCGTGGAGTGTCGAGAAGCCCGTCGTGCGCCGCACGGGGCAGGTCCTCGACTCGTAGACCCGCGGGCGGACGTGGGAAGGGCCCCGGTGCTGAGCACCGGGGCCCTTCCGCGTGGTGTCCGGGTCAGATCGTGCCGAGCTTGATGATCGACAGCAGGGCGATCAACTGGATCGCGGAGGCTCCCAGCGCCTTCGGCCACGGCAGGTCGTGCGACTTGCTCACCATGGAGGTGAACAGCGCTCCGGCTGCCAGCCAGGTCAGCCAGCCGACGATCTGCACCAGGGAGTTCTCACCGCCGAGGAACAGGGCGAAGACGAGGCGGGGGGCGTCCGTGATCGACATGATCAGCATGGACAGGCCCACGGTCGGCTGCCAGGAGCCCGTGCCGCCGAGCTGGCGGGCCAGGGTGTGGGTGACCGCGCCGAGGACCAGGCCGCCGATGACGAAGCCGATGCCCGTGATCACGACGTACGGGACGGCCGTGGAGACCTCCGCGTGGATCGCCTCGTCGCGGGCCTGGTCGAAGCCGAAGAGCGCGAGCAGGCCGTACACGAACGTGACGACGAGCGCGGTGCCCCAGACCGGGTAGTCGCGCATCTGCCAGAACGTCGGGCCCGGACGCATCACGACACCGCTCAGCAGCTGCTTCCAGTGCAGGCGCGGGCCTGCGGGCTGGGCGGGTGCCTGGCCGGCGTGGTACGTGTCCCCGTCGTCGTACGGGTCCTCGTTGATGCTGAAGGCCTGTGTGTGGCCCGGGGCGTTGGCGTACGGGTCCTGCTGGGGTGGCTGGTGGTACGGGTCGCCGAAGTACTCCGGTTCGCCGTGTCCGCCACCCTGCACGTGTCCGCCCCCCTGCCCGTGTCCGTTGCCGCCGTGCCCGCCGTTGTACGGGGCGCCCTGAGGGCCGCCGTACGGTGCGCCGTTGCCGCCTGCCGGAGGCCACGACTGCCGGCCGTACGGCTGCGGTGGTGCCTGCGTGCCGTACGGCTGTTGCTGCTGCGGGTGTTGCTGCGGTGTGCGGTTGTCCCGGCCGCGTCCGATCCTGAATCCAGCCACGCATCGAACGTACCTGGTCCGTACGGGCGTGGTGCGTTGCCCAGGGGAACACGGGTGCCATTGCGGCCTACCTGTGACATCCCCTAGGGGAACCCTGGGGGGCCTGCCGCAGGGGCTCAGCGCAGGAACAGTGCCGTGGAGAAGCTGATCCCGGGGCGGCCGGGAGTGGTGGCCGGGTACAGGGCGATCAGGTCCGTCTCCTCGCCCCGGTGCGTACGGACCACGGTGTCCCGCTTCTTGTCGCCGTCGAAGTCCGCGTAGCCGAGCAGCGCCGTCTCCGCGGGCGCGGCCGAACCGGAGCCGCGGACCGGCGCCGCCGGGATGCCGATCGGCGGGGCCTCGAAGCGGTACGTGCCGCCGGGGCGGGTCGGGCCGTTCGGGGTGCCTAGCAGCAGGGTGCCCCTGGCCGCCTCGCCGGGTGCGTGGGGCTTGGCGGCGTGGACGAGGTCGTCGTAGCCGTCGCCGTTCGTGTCGGCCTTCGGGACGGGGGCGAAGAGGTACGGTCCGCCGCCGGGGAGGGACTCGGCGCCGCGCGGCGCACCGGCGCGGGTGAAGGGGCCGCGGAGGTTGCTGACCCGGCCCTCGCCCGCCGTCACGACGAGGTCGGTGTGCTCGTCCCCGTCGAAGTCGCCGCACACGGGGTGGTCGGGCCACTCGTTGCCGTATCTGGCCGTGTCCGGGATGCGGAGGGTGACGGCCCTGCCGGTCAGGCCTCCGGGCGAGCCGAAGAGGACCTGCAGCGGCACGGGAGGGCGGCCGATGCCGTCGTACGGGGGATCGGTGGCCACGATCAGGTCGGTGAAGCCGTCCTCGTCGAGGTCGCACGCCGTCTGCGCGTCGAACGCCGCGGGGAGGGTGTCGCCGAACTTCGCCGCGTGGGTCCGGGCGCTCAGCAGCTGGCGGGTGCCCGGTTCGAGGGCGCGGCCGGCTGAGCCGTAGACGATGCCGATGCCGGCGTCGTCGCCGTGGCTGTCCTCGGGTGCCTTCACCAGGTCGTCGATGACGAGGTCCCGGTGGCCGTCCCCGTTGAAGTCGTCGGCGGTACGGCTGCCGCTGCCGCGCGGGACGGGCAGCCGCGGGGTGTCCGCCCGGCCGGCGAGGGCTTCGGGCGGGGTGTCGCCGTTCTTGCCCGTCGGGGCGGCGGACGCCGAGGAGGGTGCGTGCGCCGCGGAGGGGCCCGTGCAGGCCGTCAGCAGGAGCATGCCGACGCAGGCCGCCGCGAGCGGTGCTGCCGTCGCGGCCTTCGCCGTTGCGATCCGTATCCGCACGGGGGCACCTCATCCGTCTCGTACGTCTCTGTGGGTTCTGTGCGACCCACATGATGCATGAAACGGCGGAAGCGGCCGGTCCTGCCCCCGAGGCAGGTCCGGCCGCTTCCGCCGCGCGACAGCGTGTGTTACTTCACCGGCTCGGGTTCCGGCTGGTCCGCCGGCTCCGTGTCGTCCGCCGGGTCCGCAGGGGTCTTCACCGACTCCAGGAGGAGCTGCGAGACGTCGACCACCTGGATCGACTCCTTCGCCTGGCCGTCGTTCTTCTTGCCGTTGACCGAGTCGGTCAGCATGACGAGGCAGAACGGGCAGGCCGTGGAGACGATGTCCGGGTTGAGGGAGAGGGCTTCGTCGACGCGCTCGTTGTTGATGCGCTTGCCGATCCGCTCCTCCATCCACATCCGGGCACCACCGGCGCCGCAGCAGAAGCCGCGCTCCTTGTGGCGGTGCATCTCCTCGTTCCGCAGGCCCGGGACCTTCGCGATGATCTCGCGCGGGGGCGTGTAGATCTTGTTGTGACGGCCCAGGTAGCAGGGGTCGTGGTACGTGATCAGACCCTCGACCGGCGTCACCGGGATCAGCTTGCCCTCGTCCACCAGGTGCTGGAGCAGCTGCGTGTGGTGGATGACCTCGTACTCGCCGCCGAGCTGCGGGTACTCGTTCGCGATGGTGTTGAAGCAGTGCGGGCAGGTCGCGACGATCTTCTTCGTCGCCTTTGCCTTCTTCGTCGAGTCGTCCTCGTCGTCCTCGCCGAACGCCATGTTCAGCATCGCGACGTTCTCCTGGCCGAGCTGCTGGAACAGCGGCTCGTTGCCGAGGCGGCGGGCCGAGTCACCGGTGCACTTCTCGTCGCCGCCCATGATCGCGAACTTGACGCCCGCGATGTGGAGGAGCTCCGCGAAGGCCTTCGTGGTCTTCTTCGCCCGGTCCTCCAGGGCTCCGGCGCAGCCGACCCAGTAGAGGTAGTCGACCTCGGTGAGGTCCTCGACGTCCTTGCCGACGATCGGGACCTCGAAGTCGACCTCCTTGGTCCACTCGACGCGCTGCTTCTTGGCGAGCCCCCAGGGGTTGCCCTTCTTCTCCAGGTTCTTGAGCATCGTGCCCGCCTCGGACGGGAACGCGGACTCGATCATCACCTGGTAGCGGCGCATGTCGACGATGTGGTCGATGTGCTCGATGTCGACCGGGCACTGCTCCACGCACGCACCGCAGGTGGTGCAGGACCAGAGCACGTCCGGGTCGATGACGCCGTTCTCCTCGGCGGTGCCGATGAGGGGGCGCTCGGCCTCCGCGAGGGCGGCCGCGGGAACGTCCTTGAGCTGCTCCTCGGTGGCCTTCTCGTTGCCCTCCATGTCCTTGCCGCCGCCGGCCAGCAGGTACGGGGCCTTGGCGTGCGCGTGGTCGCGCAGGGACATGATCAGGAGCTTCGGGGAGAGCGGCTTGCCCGTGTTCCAGGCGGGGCACTGCGACTGGCAGCGACCGCACTCGGTGCACGTGGAGAAGTCGAGGATGCCCTTCCAGGAGAACTGCTCGACCTGGGAGGCACCGAAGACGTCGTCCTCGCCCGGGTCCTCGAAGTCGATCTCCTTGCCGCCCGAGGTCATCGGCAGGAGGGCGCCGAGCGCGACCGCGCCGTCGGCGTTCCGCTTGAACCAGATGTTCGGGAAGCCGAGGAAGCGGTGCCAGGCGACACCCATGTTGGTGTTGAGCGAGACCGTGATCATCCAGGTGAAGGACGTGACGATCTTGAGCGCCGCGACGCCGTAGGTGATGTATTGGAGCGTGCCGATGCTCAGCCCGTCGAAGGCGGCGACCAGCGGGTACGAGGCGAAGAAGCCGGGCTCCCAGCTGGTCACGTGGTGCTGGGCACCCTCCAGGCCGCGCAGCGTCATGATGCAGAGGCCGACGATGAGGATGACGGCTTCGACGAAGTACGCCTGGCCGGTCTTCGAGCCCGCGAAGCGGGACTTGCGGCCCGCGTTGCCCGGCCTGCTCAGCTGCCGGATCACGATCAGGGTCACGATGCCGAGGACCGTCATCAGACCGAGGAACTCGGTGAAGATCTCGTACGGCAGCCAGTCGCCGATGAACGGGATCAGCCAGTCGGCCTGGAAGAGCTGGCCGAAGGCGTTGACGATCGTGAGCAGCAGCGAGAAGAACCCCACCGCCACGAACCAGTGCGCGAAGCCGACGATGCCCCAGCGGTTCATGCGGGTGTGGCCGAGGAACTCCTTGACCAGCGTGATGGTGCGCTGTGTGGGATCACCCGTGCGGGTGCCCGCGGGCACGGGCTGACCGAGTCGCACATAGCGGTAGATCTGCGCGATGGCGCGGCCGAAGAGTGCGACGGCCACCACCGTGATGACCAGCGACACGATGATCGCGGCGAGTTGCATTTTGGGGGCTCCTCGGGCCTGCGAGGGTAGGATACTAAGCGGTAACTTAATGATTCTGTGCTGACACTATCCACTTATTCCGCAGTGCTGTAGCGGGGCAGGCGGTGATTTGTGTCGCTCAGGTGAGCCTTCCTCCGCCGGGCGAGCCCGTGGAGTGCCGTGCGCAGCTGGATGCGTGCGGATTGAGCCAGGATCGCCAGGTCGAGTCCTGTCCCATGATGCTCGGCGTAGTACGCGTCCAGGAGGGCGGGTTCGTCCCAGGGCATTCCGGAGCGGGCGCGCACCTGTGCCAGGCCGGTCAGGCCCGGCCGCAGCTCCTGCCGCCAGTTGCGGCCCCCCGGTCCCTCGGCCGCCGGGTCGCCGGGTGCGAGGGGTGCCGGGCCGACCAGGGAGAGCTCCCCGCGTACGACGTGGGGCAGCCGGGACAGCAGGTCGAGACGGAGCCTTCGGGTGCGCAGGGAGCGCAGCTCGAAGGGCCGGCCGCCGAGGCCGGTCCGGATGTCGCGCCTCAGTACGCCTCCGGGGCGGCGGCCCGGCCTGAGCGCGAGGGTGAGGGCGCCGAGGACGAGGGCGGGGGAGGCCAGGGCCAGTAGGACCGAGCCGAGCGCCAGGTCCAGGCTCCGCTTGGCGGTCATGGCTGCCAGCCGCGCCGCCGTGAACCGGGCGGCGCGGGCCGCCGCCCGTGCCACCGCGGCTGTGGCGGGGTGCGCCGTCCTTCTTCGTACCGCAGTCTGCTTCGCGTTCTGCATCGCACCTGCCCGGAATCCGTGACGTGCCGTTATGACCGTCTCGCTGCATTTTGTGACAGAACGATCCCACGATGCGATGGTGGGGCGGAGGTGCTCGGCGTGACGGGAGTGCCGGGTGTCGCGCTCGGCGGCAGGTTCGCGTTCCTGTGTGCATCAGATAAAAAGCCCAGGTGGTGATGGGTCTGAGCACCTTAGTTGAGTCCAGGTGACTCAGGTCCTTTGACTCGGGGGCGGGTGTCATGCATCCTTGAGTCAGATCCACTCAAGTAGTCAGTTGGAGGAATCGAAATGGCACGTGCGGTCGGCATCGACCTGGGCACGACTAACTCCGTCGTCAGCGTTCTCGAAGGCGGCGAGCCCACCGTCATCACCAACGCCGAAGGCGCCAGGACCACGCCGTCCGTCGTCGCCTTCGCGAAGAACGGCGAGGTGCTCGTCGGCGAGGTCGCCAAGCGCCAGGCAGTCACGAACGTCGACAGGACGATCCGTTCGGTCAAGCGCCACATGGGCACTGACTGGAAGATCGAGATCGACGGCAAGGGCTTCAACCCGCAGCAGATGAGCGCCTTCATCCTGCAGAAGCTCAAGCGTGACGCCGAGGCGTACCTGGGCGAGAAGGTGGCCGACGCTGTCATCACCGTCCCGGCGTACTTCAACGACTCCGAGCGCCAGGCGACGAAGGAGGCCGGCGAGATCGCGGGCCTGAACGTCCTGCGCATCGTCAACGAGCCGACGGCCGCCGCGCTGGCGTACGGGCTCGACAAGGACGACCAGACGATCCTCGTCTTCGACCTCGGTGGCGGCACCTTCGACGTGTCGCTCCTGGAGATCGGTGACGGCGTCGTCGAGGTGAAGGCCACCAACGGTGACAACCACCTCGGTGGTGACGACTGGGACCAGCGTGTCGTCGACTACCTGGTGAAGCAGTTCGCCAACGGGCACGGCGTGGACCTGTCCAAGGACAAGATGGCTCTCCAGCGTCTCCGCGAGGCCGCGGAGAAGGCGAAGATCGAGCTCTCGTCCTCGACCGAGACCACGATCAACCTGCCCTACATCACCGCTTCGGCCGAGGGCCCGCTGCACCTGGACGAGAAGCTCACGCGCTCGCAGTTCCAGCAGCTCACCGCGGACCTCCTGGACCGCTGCAAGAACCCGTTCCAGAACGTCATCAAGGACGCGGGCATCCAGCTCTCCGAGATCGACCACGTCGTTCTCGTCGGTGGCTCGACCCGTATGCCGGCCGTCGCCGAGCTCGTCAAGGAGCTCACGGGCGGTCAGGACGCCAACAAGGGTGTGAACCCGGACGAGGTCGTCGCCATCGGCGCCTCGCTCCAGGCCGGTGTCCTCAAGGGTGAGGTCAAGGACGTCCTGCTCCTCGACGTGACCCCGCTGTCCCTCGGTATCGAGACCAAGGGAGGGATCATGACCAAGCTCATCGAGCGCAACACCACGATCCCGACCAAGCGTTCCGAGATCTTCACGACGGCCGAGGACAACCAGCCGTCCGTGCAGATCCAGGTCTACCAGGGTGAGCGCGAGATCGCGGCGTACAACAAGAAGCTCGGAATGTTCGAGCTGACCGGCCTGCCGCCGGCCCCGCGTGGCGTCCCGCAGATCGAGGTCGCGTTCGACATCGACGCGAACGGCATCATGCACGTCGCTGCCAAGGACCTCGGCACCGGCAAGGAGCAGAAGATGACCGTCACCGGTGGCTCCTCGCTGCCGAAGGACGAGGTCAACCGGATGCGCGAAGAGGCCGAGCAGTACGCGGACGAGGACCACCGTCGCCGCGAGGCCGCCGAGTCGCGCAACCAGGGCGAGCAGCTCGTCTACCAGACGGAGAAGTTCCTCAAGGACAACGAGGACAAGGTCCCCGGTGACGTGAAGACGGAGGTGGAGACCGCGCTCACCGAGCTGAAGGAGAAGCTCAAGGGCGAGGACACCGCCGAGATCCGTACCGCCACCGAGAAGGTCGCGGCCGTCTCCCAGAAGCTGGGCCAGGCGATGTACGCCAACGCCCAGGCCGAAGGTGCGACGCCCGGCGCCGACACCCCGGGTGACGACAGCGCCAAGGCCGACGACGATGTCGTCGACGCCGAGATCGTGGACGACGAGAAGGACAACAAGGGCGGTGCGGCGTGACCGAGGAGACTCCGGGCTTCGACGAGAAGCCCGACGTCCCCTCCGGCGCCAACTCCGACGACGTCGAGCCGAAGGCCGCCGCCCCCTCCTCGGAGGAGGCGGCGGCCCCGGCCGGGGACGTACAGCAGACAGCGGCCCTCACGGCGCAGCTGGACCAGGTCCGTACCGCGCTCAGTGAGCGCACGGCCGACCTCCAGCGGCTCCAGGCCGAGTACCAGAACTACCGCCGGCGGGTCGAGCGGGACAGGGTGCAGGTCAAGGAGGTCGCAGTCGCGGGCCTTCTGTCCGAGCTCCTGCCCGTGCTGGACGACGTCGGCCGCGCACGGGAGCACGGCGAGCTGGTCGGCGGCTTCAAGTCGGTGGCCGAATCGCTGGAGACGGTCGTCGCGAAGCTGGGCCTGCACCAGTTCGGCAAGGAGGGCGAGCCCTTCGACCCGACGATCCACGAGGCCCTGATGCACTCGTATGCGCCGGACGTCACCGAGACGACCTGCGTGGCGATCCTGCAGCCGGGGTACCGCATCGGGGAGCGCACCATCCGCCCCGCGCGGGTGGCCGTGGCCGAGCCGCAGCCGGGTGCGACGCCCGCGGCGGCGAAGGAAGAGAAGGCAGACGACGAGGAGAGCGGTGGCACCGAAGAGGTCTGACGTCCAGTCCGACCACTGCGGTGAACACCGACGGGGCGTGCGGCCGGCCACAGGGCCGGCCGCACGGCCGATCGTCCGGAAGGAGGGACGTCGATGAGCACGAAGGACTTCGTCGAGAAGGACTACTACAAGGTCCTCGGCGTCCCCAAGGACGCCACCGATGCCGAGGTCAAGAAGGCGTACCGGAAGCTCGCCCGCGAGTTCCACCCGGACGCCAACAAGGGCGACGCCAAGGCGGAGGAGCGCTTCAAGGAGATCTCCGAGGCGAACGACGTCCTCGGTGACCCCAAGAAGCGCAAGGAGTACGACGAGGCGCGCGCCCTCTTCGGCAACGGAGGCTTCCGGGCGGGTCCCGGCGGCGCGGGCGGCAACTTCAACTTCGACCTGGGCGACCTCTTCGGGGGTGCCCCGGGTGCGGGCCAGGGCGGCGGTGCCGGCGGGTTCGGCGGTGGCGGCGGCGGCCTGGGCGACGTCTTCGGCGGACTGTTCAACCGGGGCGGTGCGGGCACCCGTGTCCAGCCGCGCCGGGGCCAGGACATCGAGTCCGAGGTGACGCTCAGCTTCACCGAGGCCGTCGACGGGGCCACGGTCCCGCTGCGGATGTCCAGCCAGGCGCCCTGCAAGGCGTGTTCGGGCACGGGCGACAGGAACGGCACCCCCAGGGTCTGTCCGACCTGCGTCGGCACCGGTCAGGTGTCACGCGGCAGCGGCGGCGGGTTCTCGCTCACCGACCCCTGTGTGGACTGCAAGGGCCGGGGCCTCATCGCCCAGGACCCCTGTGAGGTCTGCAAGGGCAGCGGCCGGGCGAAGTCGGCCCGCACCATGCAGGTGCGGATCCCGGCGGGCGTGCTGGACGGCCAGCGGATCCGGCTGCGCGGCAAGGGCAGCCCGGGCGAGCGCGGCGGCCCGGCCGGCGACCTCTACGTCGTCGTCCATGTCGACGCCCATCCGGTCTTCGGCCGCAAGGGCGACAACCTCACCGTCACCGTGCCCGTCACCTTCGCGGAGGCGGCACTCGGCGGCGAGGTGAAGGTCCCCACGCTCGGCGGACCTCCGGTCACCCTGAAACTCCCGGCCGGCACCCCCAACGGGCGTACGATGCGGGCCCGCGGCAAGGGAGCCGTGCGCAAGGACGGCACCCGTGGCGACCTCCTGGTCACCGTGGAGGTGTCCGTGCCCAAGGACCTCGGCGCAGAGGCTCAGGAAGCGCTGGAGGCCTACCGGAAGGCGACCGCGGGGGAGGACCCGCGGGCGGAGCTGTTCCAGGCTGCGAAGGGAGCTTGAGATGGACGGCCGTCGACGCAATCCGTACCAGCTGACCGATGAATCACCGGTGTACGTGATCTCGATCGCGGCCCAGCTCTCGGGCCTGCATCCGCAGACGCTGCGCCAGTACGACCGCCTCGGCCTGGTCTCGCCGGACCGTACGGCCGGACGCGGCAGGCGCTACTCGGCCCGCGACATCGAGCTGCTGCGCACGGTGCAGCAGCTGTCGCAGGACGAGGGCATCAACCTGGCGGGCATCAAGCGCATCATCGAGCTGGAGAACCAGGTCGCCGCGCTCCAGCAGCGCGTCGCCGAGCTCTCGGCGGCGGTGGACGGCGCGGCCGTGGCCATGCAGCAGCGCGAGGCCCAGGTGCACGCCTCCTACCGGCGCGACCTGGTGCCGTACCAGGACGTGCAGCAGACCAGCGCACTGGTCGTCTGGCGGCCCAAGAGGCCGAAGGACTGAGACCGGCTGCGGAGGCCCGCCCCAGGGGCGTCATGACCCGTTCATGACCCCGGGGGCGGGCCTCTGTGCTGTCCCGGTGCCGGCCTCGGCGATGCCGGACCGGACGATGAGCGCTCCCAGGTGGGTCCGGCTGCGGGCGTCGAGCGTCTGCATGAGCTTGGAGATGTGGGAGCGGCAGGTGCGGACGCTGATGCCCAGCTTGCGGGCGACCACGTCGTCGACGTGACCCTCGGCCAGCAGCCGGGCGACGCTCTGCTGGACGGCGGTGACCGGGGCGCCGGGGACGGTCGCGGGCAGCTGCTGGGTGAGGGGGGTGGCCTGCGCCCAGAGGACCTCGTAGACCTGGGTGAGATAGGTGACGAGCGCGGGATGGCGGATTTCCAGTGCGGTCTCCCGTGTGGGAGTGGCAGGGATGTAGGCCACGGCGCGGTCGAAGATGATGAGCCGTTCGACGGTCTGCTCGACGGTCCGTACCTGGAGGCGGTCGGGCGGTATCTCCGCCACGTAGTCCTTGAGCCCCGGGCTGTAGCGTGCGGGGTGCTGGTAGATGTGCTTCAGACGGGCCCCCGAGGCGATCGCGGAGCGGGCGTTCTCCAGACCCTGCCGCATGTTGTGCGTGAGCCTGTTGCCCCCTGGCTGCGCCGTCAGGACCTCCTCCTTGGCATGGGTGGAGGCCTCCCGGAGCACGGAGATGATCAGCGACCGCCCTTCGAGCACGGTGATCGCGTGGTTGGGGTCCTCATCGGCGACGGCCATCAGCGGCGCCAGCGCCCCCGACAGTGCGGAGGTCAGCCGAATCCGCTCGTCTATCTCCCTGGTGATCGGCTGCAGCAGGTGGGCCAGGGCGGCGGACGGCGGGACCGGACGGAGCCACGCGTCGTCGCCCGGGTCGGGCTGGACGAGGACCATCTCCAGCAGGCACGGAGCGGAGTCCAGGTCGGAGCGGGGGAGGCGTCCCGCGCGCAGCGCTTCCTTGTACAGGCGTATCGCCGGGTCGCACAGCTCTCGATTCCCATGAGAATGGGTCGGTTTTGCCTTTTCCACGTCGATTTGGGGCCCTCATTCTTCTGCACTGCAACAAGATGACGGTGGCGGAAGCCCGGCTCCGGGGGAATGGTGGTGTGCCGGGAGCGGGTCACTCCTGATCCAGGATCCCTGACTGCGCTATCAGATAACCGAGTTGGGCGCGACTGTTGCTGCCGAGCGCGGCGTTCAGTTTGGCCACATGTGCGCGGCAGGTGCGGACATTCATGCCGAGACGGCGCGCAATCGAGTCGTCGACGTGTCCCTCGACGAGGAGTTGGGCTATCGCATGCTGAACTCCACTGATGCCGAGCGTCGTCGGGTTGTACTTGACCTCCTCCAGCAGAGGAGCGGCTCGGGTCCAGAGCTGTTCGAAGACCTTGGCGAGGTACTCGACCAGTCCCGTGTGCCGGAGTTCCAGGGCGACTTGACGGTCGTCCGTGGCGGGGATGAACGCGACCGTGCGGTCGAAGATGATCAGGCGCTCGATGAGTTCTTCGAGCGTGCGGATCTCCACGTTCTCGTCCGCGATGCGTTCGGCGTACGCCAGTGTGGCGGGGCTGTGCCGCACGGTGTGCTGGTAGAGCGTGCGGATGCGTACACCGCGGTCCACGACGGACAGGCCCCGCTCCAGGGCCTCGATGAGGCGGTCCTCGCTCCGGCCGCCCCCCGGCTGGACGGTCAGGACCTCGGTCCGGCATTCGGCCGTGGCGAGGTCCAGTGCCGCGTTGATCCGGTTGGCGCCTTCAAGGACGGTGATGGCGTGGGTGGTCGGCGGGTCCTGGGCGCTGATGTCCATGTAGGGCTCGAAGGACTCCGTGAGCAGGACGGAGCGCCGGCGGCGTTCCAGGATCTCGCGTTCGAGCGGGTGCAGGTGTTTGGCCAGCGCTGCGGACGGGGGCACGGGCCGGAGCCAGTCCGCGTCGTCGGGATCGGGATGCAGTAGGGCGAAGTCGATCAGGCACGGAGCGGCTGCCACCTCGGCGCGGGCGATGCGCCCGGAGCGCAATGCGCTGGCGTAAAGCCGCCCTCCCTCTTCGCACAGTTCGGTGATCCCGTGAGGATGTGTCGGCTTTGTGTAGCTTGTAGTCATATCTCCACCCCCCAGGTTCCTGAACATGCAGGAACATGATGCATCGACTCGGTGGTGTTCGAGTGCCTGGGTGAGACATCGTCTTAAGAGCGGGGGAGAAGAATCCACAAGTGAGGACGAAGCCGACTATGTATAAGCGAATGCTTCGCTCGGCGCTTGCCGCCTCGTTCGTTGCAGCCTTGGGCATTGGACTGGCGGGCGGGGGCGACATCGCATGGGGCGGGGAGGCTGTCGCAGCATCGGGTGACATCGCCTGGGGTGTCCAGGCCGCGCCTGCACCGGGTGACATCGCCTGGGGCGTTCCGGCCGCGTCCGCATCGGGTGACATCGCCTGGGGTGTCCAGGCCGCGTCCGCATCGGGTGACATCGCCTGGGGCGCTCCGGCTGCTTCCGCACCGGGTGACATCGCCTGGTCCGCTCCGGCCCTTATCGGCGCATGACCACCCCTCCGGACGACCGCACCTTCCGGCGGGAGATGGCCACGGCCTATCGGTCCGGGTGGCACTTCATCGATCTGCTCACGGCGCTCACCGGCCGTGGCGATTCGTTGATGGTCACCCTGTTCGGAGAGCCGATCGTCGTGGTGATGGAAACGGACGACGACGTCCGCGCCTATCGCTGTCTCCGCCGGCCCCGTGGGGCGCCGCAACCGGTTCGCTGTGCCGTGAGGTACGGCATGATTTTCGTCAATCTCGATCAGCGGGACCACGAGCTGTTCGAACAAGAAGCCATCTCCGCCACCCCCCGCAGTGCCTGAACGATTCCCCCGTCGTTCCATGTCGTTCAGGCGCTTCCCCCACACAACGGCGCCATCGTGACCTGAACACGATGGCGCCGTTGTGCTGCCCGGGTGGATTTTCTCAGCCCGGAGTTTCTCGGCCCGGATTTTCTCAGCCTCTGCCGAGCGCCCGGTCCACGGCGATCTCGATGACGACCCTCTCGGGGTTGGGCGCCGGAGTGCGCTCGTACCGCTCCGCGTAACGGCGTACCGCGTCCTCCACCTGCACGGCCTCCGTGCGGACTGTCGCGACGCCCTCCAGGGTCGCCCAGCGGCGTCCCTGCATCTGGCAGACCGCGACCCGTGCGCCCTGGGGGCCGGCTGCCAGGACGTGGGCGACCTTCCGGCTCTTCCCGCTGGTGATGACACGTGCCAGCCGTGTCTGCGGGTCGTACGTCACGCCGACCGGGACCACGTGCGGGGTGCCGTTCGGGCGGAGTGTCGTCAGGGTGCACACATGGCGCTCCCGCCAGAAGGCGAGGTACTCGGGGCCGGGGTTGCGAACGTCAGGCATGGGGTCAGCCTAGAGAGAACGGTCCCGACTCCCGCACCCGGTCAGGCTTGAGTGGAATAGACTCAACTTTGTACCCGTTGTTCGAGTCATGCTTCAGTGAAGCCGAGAAGCACCAGCACAAGGAGGAGACAGCGCCCGTGGACGCCGAGCTGACCAACAGGAGCCGGGACGCCCTCAACGCGGCCACCAGCAGGGCCGTCAAGGACGGGCACCCCGACCTCACCCCCGGGCATCTGCTGCTTGCACTGCTCGCGGGCGAGGACAACGCGAACATCACCGACCTGCTGGCCGCGGCCGACGCCGACCAGGTGGTCGTGCGTGCCGAGACCGAGCGGCTTCTCGGCGCACTGCCCAGCGTCACCGGATCCACCGTCGCCCCGCCGCAGCCCAACCGTGAGCTGCTCGCCGTCATCTCCGACGCCGACCAGCGGGCGAAGGAACTCGGCGACGACTACCTCTCCACCGAGCACCTGCTGATCGGTATCGCCGCCAAGGGCGGCCGCGCCGGTGAGATCCTCACTCAGCAGGGAGCCAGTGCGAAGAAGCTGCTGGACGCATTCGAGAAGAGCAGGGGAGGGCGCCGGGTGACCACACCCGACCCGGAGGGCCAGTACAAGGCCCTGGAGAAGTTCGGCACCGACTTCACGGCCGCCGCGCGCGAGGGCAAGCTGGACCCCGTCATCGGACGCGACCAGGAGATCCGCCGCGTCGTCCAGGTGCTGTCCCGCCGCACGAAGAACAACCCCGTGCTCATCGGGGAGCCCGGCGTCGGCAAGACCGCCGTCGTCGAAGGGCTCGCCCAGCGCATCATCAAGGGCGACGTCCCCGAGTCGCTGAAGAACAAGCGGCTCGTCTCCCTCGACCTCGGCGCGATGGTCGCGGGAGCCAAGTACCGCGGTGAGTTCGAGGAACGCCTCAAGACCGTCCTCTCCGAGATCAAGGAGAGCGACGGCCAGATCATCACCTTCATCGACGAGCTGCACACCGTCGTCGGCGCGGGCGCCGGCGGCGACTCCTCGATGGACGCGGGCAACATGCTCAAGCCGATGCTCGCCCGAGGTGAGCTCCGCATGGTCGGTGCCACCACGCTGGACGAGTACCGCGAGCGCATCGAGAAGGACCCGGCCCTGGAGCGCCGCTTCCAGCAGGTCCTGGTCGCCGAGCCGTCCGTCGAGGACACGATCGCGATCCTGCGTGGTCTCAAGGGCAGGTACGAGGCGCACCACAAGGTCCAGATCGCGGACTCCTCGCTGGTCGCCGCCGCGACCCTCTCCGACCGCTACATCACCTCCCGCTTCCTCCCCGACAAGGCCATCGACCTCGTCGACGAGGCGGCCTCCCGGCTCCGTATGGAGATCGACTCCTCGCCCCTGGAGATCGACGAGCTCCAGCGGGCCGTCGACCGCCTGCACATGGAGGAGCTCGCCCTCAAGAACGAGACCGACGCGGGCTCCAGGCAGCGCCTGGAGAAGCTCCGCCGCGACCTCGCCGACAAGGAGGAGGAGCTGCGTGGCCTGACCGCCCGCTGGGAGAAGGAGAAGCAGGGGCTCAACCGCGTCGGCGAGCTGAAGGAGCGCCTGGACGAACTGCGCGGCCAGGCCGAACGCGCCCAGCGCGACGGCGACTTCGACACCGCGTCCAAGCTGCTCTACGGGGAGATCCCCGGCCTGGAGCGCGAACTGGCCGAAGCGGCCGAGGCCGAGCAGGAGGCCTCCCAGGACACCATGGTCAAGGAGGAGGTCGGGCCGGACGACATCGCCGACGTCGTCGGGGCGTGGACGGGCATCCCGGCCGGACGCCTCCTGGAGGGCGAGACCCAGAAGCTCCTGCGCATGGAGGACGAGCTGGGCCGCCGGCTCATCGGCCAGACCGAGGCCGTGCGCTCCGTGTCGGACGCGGTACGCCGCACCCGCGCCGGGATCGCCGACCCCGACCGGCCCACCGGCTCGTTCCTCTTCCTCGGCCCCACCGGGGTCGGCAAGACGGAGCTGGCCAAGGCACTCGCCGACTTCCTGTTCGACGACGAACGGGCCATGATCCGCATCGACATGAGCGAGTACGGGGAGAAGCACAGCGTCGCCCGGCTCGTCGGCGCCCCGCCCGGCTACGTCGGCTACGAGGAGGGCGGCCAGCTCACGGAGGCCGTCCGCCGCCGCCCGTACAGCGTCGTCCTGCTCGACGAGGTGGAGAAGGCGCACCCCGAGGTCTTCGACATCCTGCTGCAGGTGCTCGACGACGGCCGGCTCACCGACGGGCAGGGCAGGACGGTGGACTTCCGCAACACCATCCTGATCCTCACGTCGAACCTCGGCAGCCAGTTCCTGGTCGACCCCCTGACCAAGCCGGACGTGAAGAAGCAGCAGGTCATGGACGTCGTGCGGGCGTCCTTCAAGCCGGAGTTCCTCAACCGGCTCGACGACCTGGTGGTCTTCTCCGCCCTGTCCGGTGACGAGCTCGCCCACATCGCGGGTCTCCAGGTGGGCCGCCTCGCCGGCCGGCTGGCCGACCGGCGGATCACCCTCGACGTGACCCCGGACGCCCTGGCCTGGCTGGCCGAGGAGGGCAACGACCCGGCGTACGGCGCCCGGCCGCTGCGACGGCTGATCCAGACGGCGATCGGCGACCGGCTCGCGAAGGAGATCCTCGCGGGCGAGGTCAAGGACGGCGACACCGTGCGGGTGGACCGGGCCGGGGACGGTCTGCTCGTCGGGCCCGTTCCCCCGGAGAAGGCCAGGTAGACCACTCGTCGTGCCCCCGGCCCCCGGACCCTGTGTCCGGGCCGGGGGCACGTTTGTGCGCGGTGTCGTTTGCATTGATGCGTGCATCCGACACCCTTGATTGAGGAAGCGCCCTGGTGGTGCGCCCGAGAAGTAAGTCGGGCCGTACCGGCGGTTGCCCACTAAATCGAGCCGAAAATTTCCATTCCGTGGCCGGATGGCAGACGCGCTGTGCCGCCCCCGGGTGTTCTCCGGGCGAGGTGGGTGCATATCCGTATCCCGATCACACTCCGGTCAACGGCCAGGCAACAGACCGGTTTCCGCTCAATATCAGGACACTCCGGACCACCTTTCATGATCTGTGGGAGGGGGTATATGCGGAATTCGGCAGCCGGTAAGGTACGCGCATGACCGAGCGCATACCTGATGAGATAAGCCCGGAGTCGAAGGATTGCAAAAGTGACAATCTAATTCGCCTCAGCGAATTTCGCACTCTTTGGGCGGCTTATGCTCAGTCGGTCCTCGGTGACCAGCTGGCGCGGGTGGCGTTGTCGCTGCTGGTCTTCCAACGAACCGAGTCGGCCGGCTGGACCGCGGCGACGTACGCCCTGACCACCCTGCCCGCCCTGCTGTCCGGGGTGCTGCTGTCCGGGCTCGCGGACCGCTTCCCCCGACGGACCGTCATGGTCGGATGCGACCTGGTGCGCGCCGCCCTGGTCGGGCTGATGGCCCTGCCGGGAACACCCCTGCCCCTGCTGGCCGGACTGCTGGTGCTGGCGCAGCTGGCGGAGGCGCCCTTCGGCGCCGCGCAGGGCGCTCTGCTGCCGACCGTGCTCGGCGAGCGGAGGTACGAGCGCGGCCAGCGCGTCATGCTGATCACCCACCAGGCCGGGCAGCTGGTCGGCTTCGCCGGTGGCGGTGTGCTCGTCGTGTGGCTGGGCAGCCACGTCTCCCTGGGGCTGAACGCGGCTTCGTTCCTGCTCTCCGCGTCCCTGATCAGGTTCGGTGTGAAGGCCCGGCCGATCGCGGGCGACGACGTGCGGCAGAAGAGGCTGCACATGCAGGTCAGGAGTGCGGCGGCGCTGATCTGGGCGGACCCCAGGCTGCGGGCGCTGGTCGCCCTGGGATGGCTGGCCGGGTTCATCGTGCTGCCGGAGGGGCTGGCCGCCCCGTTCGCGGACGAGGCCGGCGGGGGCGGTGCCTCCGTGGGGCTCCTGCTCGCCGCGCACCCGGCGGGAATGGTGCTGGGCGCGGCTCTGCTCGGGCGCGCGAGCGTCGGGGACGAGTGGCGCCGCCGGCTGCTCGGGCCGCTGGCGGTCGGCGCGAATCTGCCGCTGCTCCTGTACTGGACGGGCCCCGGTGTCGCGGTGGCTGTCCTGCTGCTGATGGCATCGGGGGTGTGCTCGGCCTACCAGATCACCGCCGGAGCCACCTTCGTCCTGCTCACCCCGGCCGGCCAGCGCGGCCAGGTGCTGGGACTCGCCAGGTCGGGGCTGACCGCCATGCAGGGGATCGGTGTCGCGGCGGGAGGTCTGGCGGCGGAGCTGTCCGGATCGTCCTCGGACACGATCGGAGGGGCGGGACTTGTCGGGACATCGTGCGCGATCCTGGTCGCCTTCGCCTGGTCGCGGGCCCGGGGGACCGGCGCAGGGACGATTCCCCTGAGGGCGTAGGACTACTGGCCGCCGATCGCGGCTAGGGTCGATGGCAGGAAACCACGAGCGATCCACAGGAGTACCCAGCGATGTCTATCGACCCGTCCTCGATTCCCAACTTCGGGGGCCAGCCCGAGCCGCAGGCGGCAGGACCCGAGGGACCCGTTGTCCCTGACCAGGACCTCGTCAAGCAGCTTCTCGAGCAGATGGAGCTGAAGTACGTCGTCGATGACGAGGGCGACCTCGCAGCGCCGTGGGAAGAGTTCCGCACGTACTTCATGTTCCGCGGCGAGGAGGAGCAGCAGGTCTTCTCGGTCCGTACGTTCTACGACCGCCCCCACCCCGTCGACCAGCGTCCCGTCCTCCTCGACGCGATCGACGACTGGAACCGCCGCACCCTGTGGCCCAAGGTCTACACGCACGCCCACGAGGGCGAGGAGGGCGCTGCCGCCTCCGTGCGGCTGATCGGTGAGGCGCAGATGCTCATCGGCACCGGCGTCAGCCTGGAGCACTTCGTCTCCTCGACGGTCAGCTGGGTGCGGGCCTCCATCGAGTTCGACAAGTGGCTCGTGGAGCGCCTGGGCCTGGAGCCCGCCGAGGACAAGACCGCGGACGAGGACTCCCCGGAGGCCTGATCCGGCGCCGGTGCGACAGCCCGGCCGGGGGCGGCGGTCATCGCGACCGCGCCGCCGGGCCGGGCTTCCTCCTGCCCCGGTGATCAGCCCGCGGCGAGGCTCTTCAGACGGGTCACCGCCTCGGCGAGTACATCCGTGCGCTTGCAGAAGGCGAAGCGCACGAAGGGCGCGCCCTGCTCGCGGTGGTCGTAGAACACCGCGTTGGGGATGGCGACGACCCCGCACCGCTCCGGCAGCGCACGGCAGAACGCGAAGCCGTCCTGCCCACCGCCGAGCGGCCGGATGTCGGTGGTGACGAAGTACGTTCCGGCGGGCTTGTAGACCTCGAACCCGGCCTCGGCGAGGCCGCTGCTCAGCAGGTCGCGCTTGGCGCGCAGGTCCGCGCGCAGTCCGTCGAAGTAGCTGTCGGGCAGGCGCAGTGCCTCGGCGACCGCGTACTGGAAGGGCCCGGCCGACACGTACGTCAGGAACTGCTTGGCGGACCGGACCGCGGTGACCAGGGCGGGGCTCGCCGTGATCCAGCCGACCTTCCAGCCGGTGAACGAGAACGTCTTTCCCGCACTGCTGATGGTGACCGTGCGCTCGCGCATGCCGGGGAAGGAGGCGAGGGGAATGTGCTCGCCCTCGAAGACCAGGTGCTCGTAGACCTCGTCCGTGACGACGAGGAGGTCGCGCTCGCACGCGAGCCCGGCGACGGCGGCCAGCTCCTCGCGCGTCAGGACGGTGCCGGTGGGGTTGTGCGGGGTGTTGAGCAGGATCAGCCGGGTGCGGGGGGTGACGGCGGCGCGGAGTTCGTCGAGGTCGAGCCGGTAGGCGCCCTCGTGGGGGTGGAGCGTGACGGGGACGCGGGTACCGCCCGCCATGGCGATGCAGGCCGCGTAGGAGTCGTAGTACGGCTCCAGGGCGATGACCTCGTCGCCGGGCTCCAGGAGGGCCAGCAGGGTGGCGGCGATGGCCTCGGTGGCGCCCGCCGTGACGAGGACCTCGGTGTCGGGGTCGTACGCCAGTCCGTATCGCCTCTGCTGGTGCTCCGTGATCGCGGAGCGCAGCTCGGGGACGCCGGGGCCCGGTGGGTACTGGTTGCCGTGGCCGGCGCGCAGCGCCCGGACCGCGGCCTCACGGATCTCCTCCGGGCCGTCGGTGTCGGGGAAGCCCTGGCCGAGATTGATCGATCCGGTCCGTACGGCCAGCGCCGACATCTCCGCGAAGATCGTCGTGCCGAACTCGGCGAGGCGGCGGTTGAGCAGCGGTCGTCCCTGTCGTCCCTGTGTCATGGGCGCCATCCTGTGCCGAAGCTCTGGAGTTGCTCAAGTCTGCTTTGGCCGCGGTGGGGCGCGGGAATCCCCGTGTCACGTGAGAAGCGGGGACCTCGCTTCGGGGGAAGAGAAGGATGTGAGGTCGGTGGCATTGTTCGTCTTCATCGTGTTCATGGTGCTGGTGTGCGTGGGGGTGGCAGCCCTGATGTCGCGGTCGGGGAGCAGGAAGAAGCCGCTGGGGGCACGCAGGGGGCGTGGCGGGCGCCGGAGTTCGGGCAGCGGCTCCAGCGGTTCGGACGGCGGCAGTTGGTGGGCGGGTGACAGCGGCGCCGGTCACTCCGGTGGCCATTCGTGCGGCAGCAGCAGCTCGTCGTGCGGTGGCAGCAGCTCGTCGTGCGGCGGCGGGGGCGGATGCGGCGGCGGGGGCAGCTGAACCCGGTCGGCCGACCGGGAGGCGGACGCCGCGTCCGTGAGGCGGACGCCGCGTCCGTGAGGTGCCCGGCGGGTGAACTCCCGCCGGGCACCTTTTCGTTGGGCTTTTCTGGAACAGATGAACCGTGCTGCCCCCGAGGGGATGGAAACCACGTCAAGTTGGGTAAAAACGCTGTGAGTGTGGCGTACTTCATGATTCCCTCGCTGTAGGGAACATTCAGCCATCGGACCCTGATCGGGCCGGTTCAGGCGTTCCTCCTCCCCTAGGTGCGACGCACCGGGGGCACCTCCTGTCCGTGTGTCCATGTGTGTTTTGCGGAGCCGACCCATGCTCACGTCCCTCCAGACCGCCTATTCCGATACCCGTGCCGCCGATCTGGCCTGGGCGCTGGGGCGCGAGCCACTGCCGGCCCTCGCCGTCCTCGATCTCCAACTGCCTTGCGCCAAGCTGCAGATGAGGCTGCTCGGTGCCTCCCATCAGGTCCTCCTGGAGGAGGAGCGCGGTACCTGTTCCGAGACCGTCGCCTGCATTCCGGGCAGCAGCACACCCCTGCCGCTCGGCGTCGCCAAGCGGATGGGCGAGTGGGAGTACGAGTTCGCGGCGCGCGTGGAGACTCTCTCGGAGGGCTCGTTCGCGGGGCGCGCACAGGAGCTGCTCGCGCTGGTGACCGACCATCCGCACGGACTTGCGGGGACCTTTCCCGGTAGCCCGTACGCCTTCACGGCCATGCTGGCGCAGTACTCGGAGGGCCAGGTGAGGTGGCGCACCTGGCACGCGTACCCGCAGGAGGGGCAGTTGGTGGTGACCCGGACCCGGGTGGGTGTGCGGATGCCCGCGCCGGCGCTGTGAGCGGGCGCGGGGCAGGTCTGCGCAGGTCCGTGGCCGGGCGCGGGGCCGGTCTGCGTAGGTGCGGGGCGCATTCGGCGTGCCTCCGGAGTGCCTCACTTACACCCTTGTGGGTGACAAGCGGCGACGTCGCCGTAACGTAGCGTTCGCGACATGATCGACCAGCAGGTGTCGCTGCGAGGGGGCGCGGCGCGGCTTCCCGTACGGCCGAGGACCGGCCGTTTCCTCGTGCTGGCCGTGGTCTTCATCTGTGCCGCCTGCGGTCTGGTGTACGAGCTCGAACTGGTCGCGCTGGCTTCCTACTTGATCGGTGACTCGGTCACCCAGGCCTCCGTCGTGCTGTCCGTGATGGTGTTCGCGATGGGCATCGGCTCGCTTCTCGCGAAACGTTTACGCAGCCGCGCCGCCGTCGGATTCGGGCTGATCGAAGCCGCCCTCGCGCTGGTCGGCGGATCGTCGGCCCTCGTGCTGTACGCGTCGTTCGCCTGGCTCGGGGAGTCGCGCTACGCACTGGTGGGGTTCTCGATGGCGATCGGGATCCTGATCGGCGCGGAGATCCCGCTGCTGATGACGCTGATCCAGCGGGTCGACCGGCAGGACGCGGGCGGGGCCGTCGCCGATCTCTTCGCCGCCGACTACGTGGGCGCCCTGGTCGGCGGGCTCGCGTTCCCGTTCCTGCTGCTGCCGATGATGGGGCAGCTCACCGGGGCGCTGTTCACGGGCTCCGTCAACGCGGCGGCGGGCGGTGCGCTGGTGCTCTGGGTGTTCCGGCGGGACCTCGGCACCCGCGAGCGCTGGCTGCTGATCGCCGCCAACGCCGTGGTGATCACGGTGCTGGCCACGGCCACGGTCCTGGCCGACGACTTCGAGAGGGCGGCCCGGCGTGCGGTGTACGGGGACGAGGTGCGGGTCGCCGTGCAGACCGAGGTGCAGGAGGTCGTCCTCACCGGCGCGGGGCGGGGCTCGCTCGACCTCTATCTGGACGGCCGGCTGAGGGTCAGCTCGCGCGACGAGTACCGCTACCACGAGGCGCTGGTGCACCCGGCGATGAAGGGCCGGCACGAGAGGGTGCTGATCCTCGGCGGGGGCGACGGGCTGGCCGCCCGCGAGGTGCTGCGCTATCCCGACGTCGAGTCCGTCGTGGTGGTCGAGCTCGACCCGGCCGTCACCCGGTTGGCCCGTACGGACCCTGCGCTTTCCGGGCTGAACGGGCACGCGTACCGGGATCCGAGGCTGACAGCGGCCGACGGGGACGCGTTCAACTGGCTGCGGGCCACGGGGGAGCGCTACGACGTGGTGATCTCGGACCTTCCCGACCCGGGGATCACGGCCAGTACGAAGCTCTACTCGGCGGAGTTCTACGGCCTGATCGAGGAGGCCCTGGAGCCGGGTGGCCGGCTGGTGGTGCACGCGGGGCCGCTGGGCAGCAGGCCGGAGACGTTCTGGACGGTGGAGGCGTCGATGAGGGCGGGCGGCCTGGCGACCCGCCCGTACCGCATCGAGGGCAGGCTCACCGGGTTCGCCGCGGGCCCGGACCGGGCCACGGGCGGGTCGCAGGCGCCGCACGACTGGGGTTTCGTGCTCGCCGCTCCGCGTGCGGTGGGCCCGCTCGGCCTCGACGGGCGGGTGCCGGGGCCGCGCTCCCTGGGGGAGCGGGAGTTGCTGGCGGCCGAGCGCTCGGCGCAGCGGGTACGGCTGAGGGGTGCGATGCCGTCGACGCTGGTGCATCCGCGTTACTGGGAGGAACCGTGAGCGGGACGGGGCGGTGTGGACCTCACGGTGTACGGGGTGTGGAAGCGCTGACGGGACGGCCCCGGCTGAGTAGGCTCGGTCGGTATGGAGCATGAGGTGTTCGTTCCGGTTCCGGCCGCGTCCCTTCGTCGGACGCTGGGTGACCCCGCCCGTGTGGCGCGCTGTGTCCCCGGCCTCCAGCAGGACGCCGATGCGTCGGCGGGTCCCCTGACCGGCCGGCTGAAGATCCGGATCGACGGCCACACGATCACGTACCGGGGAGCGCTGACGCTCACCGGCCGGGGCGACGACGCCTTCCTCGTGTCCGGGGAGGGCGTGGAGGCCCGGGGCGCGGGTTCGGCGAAGCTGTCCCTGACCGTCGGGCTCACGGAGACCGACGGCGGTACGACGGTCGCCTTCAGCGGGTCGGCGAGCGGCGAGGGCCGCATCGTGGAGCTGGAGGAGGCGGCGGCGCTCGCCGCGGCGCAACGGCTGCTGGACCGCTTCACGCAGCAGCTGGTGACGGAGTCCCTGGCCGCCCGGGATGCGCAGGAGACCGCTCCCGGAGCTGTGCCGGAGCCCGGCCGCGCGTCCGGGGACGACCGGGCGTCGGCCGACGCCGAGCCTTCAGGGGACGACGGGGCGTCGGGGGGCGGTGCGCGCTCCGGCTCCGGCTCGGGTGAGCCCGGACGGTCCACCGACTCCGCCTCGGACGAGCCCGGTGCCGCGGACTCCACTCCGGACGACGCGTCGAAGCCCGAGCCGTCCGCCTCCGAGCCCTCCGAGGCTTCGGCCTCCGGCGAGGTGCGCGACAAGGGCTCGGTGTTCGATGCCCCCGTCCCGCCGCCCTCGCTCGACCCCGCGGCGGAGCTGGAGTTCACCGTGCCGGACGGACCGCCTGCCGAGGCCGCACACGCCCGGCGCACCATGATCGGCCGGAGTACGGAGGAGGTCGACCACGCTCCGCCGCGCGGCCGGTACGCCCCCGTGCCCTCGCAGGACGACATGACCGCCGGCGTCACGCTTCGCTGGATCGCTCCCGCGGCCGCCCTCGCGATCGCCTCGGCCGTGGTCGTGGGCCGGGCTCTGAGGCGTCGGCGGTAACCACCGTCCCTGTCCGGGGACGGCGGGACAGCCCCTGGCCGCGCCAGTAGTGTTCTGGGGTGAGCAGAGCTGCGAAGGACGTCCGGCTGACCGCCGGCGACGCCGAGTTGACCGTTGACCCCGTCCATGGCTGCCGGATCCGCAGCCTGCGGATCGGTGGCACCGAACTGCTGCGCCAGGGCGAGCGGTACGGCTGCTTCCCGATGGTGCCGTGGTGCGGCCGCACCGAGAACGGCCTGTTCCGCAACGGCAGCGAGCTGCACCGGCTGCCGGTGGACTCCCCGCCGCACGCGATCCACGGCACCGGCCGCGACACCGCCTGGCAGCCCGCCCGGCAGGACGAGGCGGAGGCTGCCTTCTTCTACGACCTGACCGACCCGTGGCCGTACGAGGGCCGGGTGACGCAGTCCTTCGAACTGACCGAGGACGCGCTGACGCTCCGTATGGGCGTCGAGACGTACGGGAATTCCTTCCCGGCACAGGCGGGCTGGCACCCCTGGTTCCTCCGTAACACCGGCGGCCAGGATGTGCGGATCGACTTCGACGCCGCCTGGCAGGAGGAGCGCGGCGACAACCACCTGCCGACCGGCCGCCGGATCGACCCCCTCCCCGGCCCCTGGGACGACTGCTTCGGGATGCCCGAGGGCGTCGATGTGAAGCTCACCTGGCCCGAGCAGCTGGAGCTGACGGTGAAGAGCCGGGACGAGTGGGTGGTCATCTATGACGAGCAGCCCGAGGCCGTGTGTGTGGAGCCGCAGTCGGGCCCGCCGAACGGGCTGAACACCCTGCCCCGGCTGGTCACCCCGATCGACCCGCTCGAGATCGTGACGACCTGGAGCTGGGTGCGGCTCTGAGACCTGGCCGCGGCGCGGCCGCGGCAGCGCTTACCCTCGTGAGCATGACTGACGTACGCGCTGAGCTGCTCCAGCAGATCAAGGACAAGGCCGTGGTGCACGGCAAAGTGACCCTCTCCTCGGGTCTGGAAGCCGACTGGTACATCGACCTGCGCCGGATCACGCTGGACGGCAAGGCCGCGCCGCTGGTCGGCCAGGTGATGCTCGATGCCACCGCCGAGCTGGACTACGACTGCGTCGGCGGTCTGACGCTGGGCGCCGACCCGGTCGCCACCTCGATGCTGCACGCCTCCGCGGCGCGCGGGAAGAGCCTCGACGCGTTCGTCGTCCGCAAGGCTCAGAAGGCGCACGGGATGCAGCGCCGGATCGAGGGCACGGACGTCAAGGGCCGCCGCTGCCTCGTCGTCGAGGACACCTCGACCACCGGTGGTTCCCCGCTGACCGCGGTCGAGGCGGTGCGCGAGGCCGGGGGTGAGGTCGTCGCCGTCGCCGTGATCGTGGAGCGGGGTGCCGCTCCGGCGATCGCCGAGGCCGGTCTGCCCTACGTCAACGCCTACGGGGTCGCGGACCTCGACCTGGCCTGACCTGCACGTTTCCTGAAGGGCGGCCGGTTTCACGTGAAACCGGCCGCCCTTCGCGTACGCCCGTAAAGATGCTCCGGCCACGGGCCGGGTGGAGCCGGGGCGAGAGTCTGGAAAGATGGGGGCGACGATGACGTCGCCCCCAGGTCAGGGACCAGCACTGCACACCCGCACATCCCAAGGAGCGGACAGATGCCCATCGCAACCCCCGAGGTCTACGCCGAGATGCTCGACCGGGCGAAGGCAGGCAAGTTCGCCTACCCGGCCATCAATGTGACGTCGACCCAGACCCTGCACGCTGCGCTGCGCGGCTTCGCGGAGGCGGAGAGCGACGGCATCGTCCAGATCTCCACCGGTGGGGCTGAATTCCTGGGCGGCCAGCACAACAAGGACATGGTGACGGGCGCCGTAGCCCTGGCCGAGTTCGCGCACATCGTCGCCGCCAAGTACGACGTCACGGTCGCCCTGCACACCGACCACTGCCCCAAGGACAAGCTGGACACGTACGTCCGTCCGCTGATCGAGGTCTCCGCGGAGCGCGTCGCCAAGGGCCTGAACCCGCTGTTCCAGTCCCACATGTGGGACGGTTCGGCCGAGACCCTCGCCGACAACCTGGCCATCGGCCAGGAGCTGCTCGCCAAGGCCGCCGCCGCCAAGATCATCCTTGAGGTCGAGATCACCCCGACCGGTGGCGAGGAGGACGGCGTCACGCACGAGATCAACGACGAGCTGTACACGACCGTCGACGACGCGCTGCGTACCGCCGAGGCGCTCGGTCTGGGCGAGAAGGGCCGCTACCTGCTGGCAGCGTCCTTCGGCAACGTCCACGGCGTCTACAAGCCGGGCAACGTCGTCCTGCGTCCCGAGCTCCTCAAGGACCTTCAGGAGGGCGTCGGCGCCAAGTACGGCAAGGCCGCGGGCAGCCAGCCGTTCGACTTCGTCTTCCACGGCGGCTCCGGCTCCACGGCCGAGGAGATCGCCACCGCGCTGGAGAACGGCGTCGTGAAGATGAACCTCGACACCGACACCCAGTACGCCTTCACCCGCCCGATCGTGGACCACATGTTCCGCAACTACGACGGTGTGCTGAAGGTCGACGGCGAGGTCGGCAACAAGAAGGTCTACGACCCGCGCAGCTGGGGCAAGTCCGCCGAGGCGGGCATGGCCGCGCGTGTCACGCAGGCCTGTGCCGACCTGCGCTCCACGGGCACCAAGCTGAAGTAAGTACGTCACGGACGCACCGGGCCCGGTCCCCCTTTCCTGGGGTGCCGGGCCCGTTCCGTGTCCGACCGAACCATGAGGAAACCGCTGTGAGTACGCCTGCGCGCTACGACTTCGACACCGTCATCGACCGCCGTGGCACCTGGTGCGTCCAATGGGACGGGGTCGCCGACCGGTTCGGGGTGGACGGGCTGCTGCCGTTCACGATCTCCGACATGGACTTCGAGACCGCGCCCGAGGTGCTGGGCGCGCTGCGCGCCCGGCTCGACCACGGGGTCCTCGGCTACACGACCTGGCAGCAGGACGACTTCCGGTCGGCGATCGCGCACTGGTACGCGACCAGGTACGGCACGGAGCTCGACACCGGCCGGCTCGTCTACGGGCCCTCCGTGCTCAGCCAGCTCTCGCAGCTGCTGCAGATGTGGACGGGCGAGGGGGACGGCGTGGTCGTCCACACCCCCACGTACGACGGCTTCCGGAAGGCGATCACCGGGCTCGGGCGGGAGCTGCGGGGGGTGCCGGTGGGGGACACCGAGGCGCTCGAGCGGGAGCTGGAGCGGGCCGACGCGAAGGTGCTCGTGCTGTGCTCCCCGCACAACCCGACGGGGCGGGTGTGGACGGAGGCCGAGCTGCGGGAGACGGCGGCGCTCGCCCGGCGCCACGGGGTCGCTGTGATCAGCGATGAGATCCACGCGGACTTCGTGCACGACGGATACGTGCACGTGCCGTGGACACGGGTGGCCGGTGACGGGCGCTGGGCGGTGATCAGCTCCGCTTCGAAGTCGTTCAACTTTCCGGCGCTGACCGGTTCGTACGGGATCATCGGCGATCCGGCGGACCGGGCGGAGTACCTGCGGCGCATGGAGACGGCGGAGGGGCTCGCCTCACCGGCCGTGCTGTCGCTGACGGCGCACATCGCCGCGTACCGGGAGGGCGGGGCGTGGCTGGACGAGGTACGGGAGTACGTCGCCGGGAATCTCGCGCTGATCGCGGAGCGGCTGAACGGGGCGTTCCCCGAGCTCGGGTGGGAGCCGCCCCAGGCGGGCTATCTGGCCTGGATCGATCTGCGCCCCCTGGGTGTGGACGACGAGGCGCTGCAGCGGGTGCTGATCGATCGGGAGAAGGTCGCGATCATGCCGGGTGCGGTGTACGGGGCGCCGGGGTTCCTCCGGCTGAACGCGGGGTGCCCGCGGAGCAAGGTGGAGGCCGGGGTGGCGGCGCTGGTGCGGGGCGTGGGGGCGGTTCGGTAGAGGATGCGGGTTGCGGGGCCGCGGTGCGGGGTGCGCCTGCGGCGGGCTGTTCCCCTGCCCGCCCCTTCCCGAACCGGGGCTCCGCCCCGGACCCCGCTCCTCAATCGCCGGAGGGGCTTGGATGTGGGCCGGCAATCGCCGGCAGGACTTCATGTGGGCTCGCCCCGATGGCCCGGGGCGGAGGGAGCCGCGATGCTGCTCGTATGACAGACGCGGCCGACGGCGCAATCCGGGTTGCCTCGCCCGCCGGGCGGTGGATCGTCCTGACGACCGTCCTCGGGTCGAGCATGGCCCTCCTCGACTCCACGGTCATCAACGTCGCCCTCCCCCGGATCGGCGAGGACCTCGACACCGACCTCGCCGCGCTCCAGTGGACCGTCAACGCCTACATGCTCACGCTGGCCGGGCTGATCCTGCTCGGCGGTGCGCTCGGGGACAGGTTCGGCAGGCGGCGGGTCTTCGTGATCGGCGTCGTCTGGTTCGCCGTGGCCTCGCTGCTCTGCGGGCTGGCGCCCAACGCTGCCGTCCTGATCGCGGCGCGCGCCCTCCAGGGCGTCGGTGGCGCCCTGCTCACCCCCGGTTCGCTGGCGCTCATCCAGGCGAGTTTCCATCCCGACGACCGGGCCCGCGCCGTGGGGCTGTGGTCGGGGCTCGGCGGGGTCGGTGCCGCCGTCGGGCCGTTCGTCGGGGGCTGGCTCGTGGACGGGCCCGGCTGGCGCTGGGTGTTCCTGCTCAACCTCCCGCTCGCCGCGGTCTGCCTGCCCGTCGCCCTGCGCCACGTACCGGAGTCCCGGGATCCGGAGGCCCATGGCCGGTTCGACGTGCTCGGAGCCGCGCTCGCGGCCCTGGCGCTCGCTCTGGTCACCTACGCGCTGATCGAGGTACCGGTGCAGGGCGCGTCCGCAACGGTCGTCGGGGCTGCGATCGGCGGCGTGCTGCTCGGGGTGGCGTTCGTCCAGGTGGAACGCCACCGGGCCGACCCCATGGTGCCGCCGTCGATCTTCGCGTCCCGGCAGTTCACCGCCGTCAACATCGTGACGTTCTGCGTGTACGCGGCTCTCGGCGGATTCTTCTTCCTCTCCGCGATCCAGCTCCAGGTCGTCGCCGGCTACTCGGCGCTCGGCGCGGGCACGGCGCTCCTGCCGACCACCGTGCTCATGCTGCTCTTCTCCGCGTCCGCCGGTGACCTCGGCCGGCGCATCGGGCCACGGATCCCGCTCACGGTCGGCCCCCTGCTGGCGGCGGCCGGGATGCTGCTGTTCCTGCGGGTCGGCCCGGGCGCCTCGCTCTCCTCGTACTTCCAGGACGTCCTGCCGGCCGTCCTGGTGCTGGGCATCGGCATGGTCATCCTGGTGGCGCCGCTCACCGCGACCGTCCTGGCCGCCGTGGACACGGGGCGGGCCGGGCTCGCCAGCGGGATCAACAACGCGGCGGCGCGGGCGGCGGGACTGCTCGCCGTGGCCGCGCTGCCGCTCCTCGCCGGGATGGGCCCGGAGGCGTACCGCGATGCCGGGGAGTTCGCCGCGACCTTCCGCCGGGCGATGCCGATGTGCGCCGGGCTGCTGGTGGCGGGGTCGGTGATCGCCTGGTCGACGGTACGGACGACCCCGGAGGCGGCACGCGGGTGCAGGCCCGAATGCACGACGCACTGCGGGGTAACGGCCCCGCCCCTCGAGCCGGAACGGCAGACGGCGGGACGGGCGGGCGGAACGTAGTCGCCCGGGTGTCCACGATGCGGGCGGAGCCAGGCACACTTGAACCATGTCCATCCACGAGAACCTGCTCGGGGGCCCCGCCCCGACCCACCTGCCCGACGACCCGGAGCCGCGCGAGCTCCTCGCCGGCGGCGCCGCGCCCGCCGATGTCGCGGCGAAGTACCCCACGTCCTCGCTGGCCTGGGCCCAGCTCGCCGACGAGGCGTACGAGGGAGGCCGGGTCATCGAGTCGTACGCGTACGCCCGTACCGGCTACCACCGTGGTCTCGACGCGCTGCGCCGGGCGGGCTGGAAGGGCCACGGCCCCGTCCCGTTCGAGCACGAGCCGAACCGTGGCTTCCTGCGCGCCCTGCACGCCCTCGCGCGCGCCGCGCAGTCGATCGGTGAGCAGGAGGAGTACGAGCGCTGCTCGTCGTTCCTCCGCGACTCCTCGCAGACCGCAGCCGACACCCTGGGCTGAGCCCCCTCCGCACCCGTCGGGCCCCGCAGGCAGCACCCTCGCCTGCGGGGCCCGACGCGTCCCGCGCGGCTCCGGTTTAGGATGCGAGCAGGGGACCGGAGCTCCACCACCTCAGAGGAAGGGGCGGACCGCTACCCGGAAGCTCGTGTCGAGGAGACAGAAATGTCGACGATCAACCCCGACCCCGAAGCCACCGGTGCGGACACCCCGCACCTGGACTTCGCGGGAACGACTCCGTACGAGGACTATGTCCAGGCGGATGTCCTGACCCATCTCCAGCACCTTCGCTCGGACGATCCCGGCGAGATGGTCTTCCTGGTCACCACCCAGGTCATGGAGCTGTGGTTCACGGTCATCGTCCATGAGTGGGAGACCGCGACCCGTGCCCTGCGCGAGGACCGCATACCCGTCGCACGCGACGCCCTGAAGCGTTCGCTCCGGGAGCTCGAGGCACTGAACGCCTCCTGGAAGCCGCTGGCCGGCCTCACTCCCGCCCAGTTCAACTCCTACCGGGGCTCCCTCGGCGAGGGCTCCGGTTTCCAGTCGGCGATGTACCGGCGGATGGAGTTCCTGCTGGGTGACAAGTCCGCGTCCATGCTCGTGCCGCACCGGGGTGCTCCCCGTGTCCACGCCGAGCTGGAGAAGGCGCTCCACGAGCCGGGCCTGTACGACGAGACGCTCGCCCTGCTCGCCCGGCGCGGTCACGCGGTGCCGCAGTCGGTGCTCGACCGGGACCTGTCGCAGAAGTACGAGCCGTCCCCCGTGGTCGAGGCGATCTGGGCGGAGATCTACGCCAGTCCCGACCAGAACGACGAGCTCGTGCGGCTCGGCGAGGTGCTGACCGACGTCGGCGAGCTGGTGTGGCGCTGGCGCAACGACCACCTGGTCGCCACCCGGCGTGCGATGGGTTCGAAGACCGGTACCGGAGGTTCGGCCGGGGTCGCCTGGCTGGAGAAGCGGGCCACCAAGAACGTGTTCCCCGAGCTGTGGACGGCGCGCAGCCATGTCTGATCTCTACGAGCGTGCACAGGCGCTCGACGCCGCCGACGAGCTGGCCGGCCGACGCGAGCTGTTCAGCCTCGACGACACCGTCTACCTCGACGGGAACTCGCTGGGCGCGCTGCCCAGCCACGTCCCCGCACGCATGCAGGACGTCATCACCCGGGAGTGGGGCGCCCTGCGCATCCGCTCCTGGGACGAGAGCGGCTGGTGGACCGCACCCGAGCGGATCGGCGACCGGATCGCCCCGCTGGTCGGGGCCGCCGCCGGGCAGATCGTGGTCGGCGACTCCACCAGCGTGAACGTCTTCAAGGCGGTGGTCGCCGCGAGCCGTCTGGCCGCCGACGGCCGCGACGAGATCCTGGTCGACGCCACGACGTTCCCCACGGACGGGTACATCGCCGAGTCCGCGGCCCGGATGACGGGCCACCGCATCGTCCCGGTCGTCCCGGCCGACGTGCCGGCCGCACTCGGCCCCCGTACGGCGGTCGTCCTGCTCAATCACGTCGACTACCGCACGGGCAGGCTGCACGACCTGCCGGGTCTCACCGACGCCGTCCACGCGGCGGGTGCCCTCGCGGTCTGGGACCTGTGCCACAGTGCGGGCGCCCTGCCGGTCGGCCTCGACGCCCACGGGGTGGACCTGGCCGTCGGCTGCACGTACAAGTACCTGAACGGCGGCCCCGGTTCGCCCGCCTACCTGTACGTCGCCGAACGCCACCAGGCGGCCTTCGACTCGCCCCTGCCCGGCTGGACCTCGCACGCCGACCCGTTCGGGATGACCCCCGAGTACACCCCGGCGGACGGTTCCGTACGGGGCCGGGTCGGCACCCCGGACATCCTCTCCATGCTGGCGCTCGAAGCGGCGCTGGACGTGTGGGAGGGCGTCACGGTCGAGGCCGTACGGGCCAAGTCCCTCGCCCTGACGGACTTCTTCCTGGAGTGCGTCGCCGCGTACGTCCCCGAGGGCCGGGTCGTCCCGGTCACCCCGGCCGGCCACGCGGAGCGCGGGAGCCAGGTCTCGCTGCGGTGCGAGAACGCGGACGACACCGAGCCGGTGATGCGCGCGCTCATCGAGCGTGGCGTGATCGGCGACCTGCGCCGCCCGGACGTGCTGCGGTTCGGCTTCACCCCGCTGTACGTCGGCTTCGCGGACGCGGAACGCGCCGCGCGGATCCTGGCGGAGGTACTGGCCGCCTAGGCCTCCTGTCCCGGACGGGCCCGGTCCTCGATGACCGGGTCCGTCCGGTCCTGCCGCCGGTCCGACGACGGCCCGCCGTACTGATACCGTCCCCGCAGGTCAGTCCAGTTGGGCATATGCGTAGGACGGTTGGAGCAGCATGTCGGATTCTGCCGCGCGTGATCGTGACGCCGCCGAGACCGAGTCGGCGTTCGCGCATCCGGTGGTCGCCCCCGATCGGTCCGCGGCCTATGGCAGCCACCCCGACCAGGTGATCGACTTCTTCGCTCCGCGCGACGGCCGGACCGGGGCGCCGCTCGTGGTCGTCCTGCACGGCGGGGCCTGGCGTGCCCCGTACGACCGGCATCATGTGTCGCCGTTCGCGGACTTCCTGGCCCGGCGCGGGTTCGCCGTCGCCAGCGTCGAGTACCGGCGCGGCAGCGAGATCCCGCAGCAGGGCGGGGCCGGTCCGGTCGCGGGGCGCTGGCCCGAGACGTTCGACGACGTGGCCGCGGCGATGGACGCCCTGCCGGTGCTCGCCGCCCGGGAGCTGCCGCAGGCCGACATACGGCGGACCGTGGTCACCGGGCACTCGGCGGGCGGACAGCTGGCCCTGTGGGCCGCCGCCCGGCACGTGCTTCCGCTCGGTTCGCCGTGGCGGCTGCCCGCGCCGCCGCCGCTGCGCGGAGTCGTCGCGCTGGCGCCGATCGGTGACTTCACGAGCGCCGTCGAGCTGGACGTCTGCTCCGGTGCCGTGCGGCAACTCCTAGGCAAGGAAGCGGACTTCGAGGAACGCAGGTTGCACGCCGATCCGGCCGAGCTGCTCCCGACCGGGATCGCGACGGCCGTCGTCCAGGGCGTCGACGACCTCACCGTGCCGCAGGCGGTCGCGGAGGCGTTCGTGGACGCCGCGGCGAAGGCGGGGGAGATGGTCGGGCTGACGCTGCTGGACGCGGTGGGGCACTTTCCGCTGATCGACCCGTCGGCCGACGCGTGCGCGGTGGTGGCGGAGGAGATCGCCCAGCTGGCCTGGTAGTACTTGCGACGGACGGCCCAGGATCCGCATCACTGCTGACGACCCCGGCCGCGGTGGCGCCTACCTTGGGGAGCGTGACCGAGACGAAGACCAGAAGCCCCGAGCTCCGGCTGGCCGCAGGGGCGATAGACGGCCTGCGGCAGGACCTCTTCCACAACGTTTTCGACTACCGTCCGCTGGACCCCCTGGGCACCGGCGGTCCGGTGGTCAAGAGGCTGCCCAGGGCGATCCGGAAGCGGGCGGTCTGGACGCCGCACGCGGTGGTCGGCGTGGTCGCGCTGATCTCGCTGCTGGCCGGAGTGTTCGAGGCGAACACCTACTCGGTGTTCGGGATAGCGACGCTCATCGCCGGTGTGGTGCCGTCCGCCGCCCTGCTGATGACGCTGGTCCGCCCCGTTCTCGCGTTCTGGGTGTCGCTCGCGACCACGCCGCTGGTGGCCGTCGCGGGCCACGGGGACTGGCCGTGGGGGCCGAACGCCTTCGCCTGCCACCTGGGTGTGCTGATCGTCGTCGCGGCGAGGACCCGGCCGCGTACGGCCGCGTGGATGTGGCTGATCACCCTGGTCGCCGGGTCCTTCCTGGAGAACTTCGGAAGCGGTTACTCCCCCACCACCGGGCCCATGGCCGTCGCCTCCGCCTTCGCCCTGCTCCTGGTCACCGTCGTGCAGGTACGCCGTGACGCCGAGCGCGAGGTGACCGTGCAGCGCACCGTCACCGCCGTCGAGCGCGACCGGCGCACGCTTCTGGAGGAGCGCACCACCATCGCCCGTGAGCTGCACGACGTCGTCGCCCACCACATGTCCGTCGTCGCGATCCAGGCCGAGGCCGCCCCCTACCGTGTGGAGAACCCGCCGCCCGAGCTGGAGCAGGCCTTCGTCACGATCCGGGAGAACGCGGTCGCCGCGCTCACCGAGTTGCGCCGCGTCCTCGGTGTCGTACGGGCCGACGACTACGAGGCACCCGACGCCCCGCAGCCCACCCTGGCCGAGACCGACCGGCTGCTGGCCAATGTGCGGGAAGCGGGCCTGGAGACGGAGAAGACGGTCACCGGCGCGGTGCGCGAGCTTCCGCCGGGCGTCGAACTGTCGGCGTACCGGATCATCCAGGAGGCCCTGAGCAACACCCTCCGCCACGCTCCCGGCGCCACGGCCAAGGTGGAGATCGGGTACGTGCTCGGCGGGCTGGGGCTGCGGGTCGTCAACGGGCCCGCGACGGGGCTGGTCAAGCCGTCGCCCGGCGCCGGGCACGGGATCACGGGGATGCGGGAGCGGGTCGCGATGCTGAACGGTGAGATGACGGCCGGGGCCACGGGGGACGGCGGTTACGAGGTTGCCGTGTTCCTGCCCGTGGCGGCCGAGCGGACAGGTGCGGGGGAGGGTGGGGACGCGTGAACGACTCCACCATCCGGGTGCTGATCGTCGACGACCAGATGATGGTCCGCGAGGGTTTCTCCGTGCTGCTCAACGCGATGCCCGGCATCGAGGTCGTCGGCGAGGCCGTCGACGGCCGGCAGGCCGTCTCGCAGGTCGCGGCCCTGCGCCCCGACGTGGTGCTGATGGACATCCGGATGCCGGAGCTGAACGGCATCGAGGCCACCCGCGAGATCGTCGCCGCCGACGCGGACGCCAAGGTGCTCGTCCTGACCACGTTCGACCTGGACGAGTACGTGTACCAGGCGCTGCGCGCAGGAGCCTCGGGCTTCCTGCTCAAGGACGCCTCCGCCCGCCAGCTCGCCGACGGGGTACGGGTGGTGGCGTCGGGCGAGGCGCTGCTCGCGCCGACCGTGACCAGGCGGCTGATCAAGGAGTTCTCGAAGCTCGCCGAAGCACCCCGGCCGCCCGCCATGGCCAGGATCGGTGACCTCACCGAGCGCGAGACGGAGGTGCTCGTGCTGATCGCCCAGGGGCTGTCGAATCTGGAGATCGCCTCGCACCTGGTGGTCGCCGAGTCCACGATCAAGACGCATGTCAGCCGCATCCTGGTGAAGCTGGGGCTCAGGGACAGGACCCAGGCGGCCGTGTTCGCGTACGAGGCGCGGCTGGTCACACCCGGATAGCGTCGGGCTCATGCATGTGTCCTTCGACCCCTGGTCGCCGGCGTTCGTCGCCGATCCGTACCCCGCCTACGCCGCGCTGCGCGCCACCGGCCGGGCGCACTACTTCGAGCCGACCCGGCAGTGGCTGATCCCGCACTACTCCGATGTGTCGGGGCTGCTGCGCGACCGGCGCCTCGGCCGGACGTATCTGCACCGCTTCACCCACGACGAGTTCGGCCTCGAAGCCCCGCCCGCCGCCCACGAGCCCTTCCACACGCTCAACGGGCAGGGGATCCTCGATCTGGAGGCCCCCGACCACACCCGGATCAGACGGCTGGTCGCCAAGGCCTTCACGCCCCGCACGGTCGAGATGCTCGCCCCGGCCGTGGAGCGGCTGGCCGCCGGGCTCGTCGAGGACTTTGCCGCAGCGGGCGGCGGCGATCTGCTCACCGCGGTCGCCGAGCCGCTGCCCGTGGCGGTCATCGCCGAGATGCTCGGCATCCCGGAGTCCGACCGGGGGCTGCTGCGTCCCTGGTCTTCGGCGATCTGCGGGATGTTCGAGCTGAACCCGCCGGAGGAGAGGGCACGGGCCGCCGTGCAGGCGTCGGTCGAGTTCTCCGCGTATCTGCGGGGGCTGATCGAGGAGCGGCGCGGGGACCCCGGCACGGATCTGATCACCGCGCTCATCACCGCCCACGACGAGGAGGAGCGGCTGACCGAGCAGGAGATCATCTCCACCTGTGTGCTGCTGCTCAACGCGGGCCACGAGGCGACGGTCAACGCCACCGCGAACGGCTGGTGGACGCTTTTCCAGCACCCCGAGAAGCTGGCCTCCCTGCGCGGCGACCACAGTCTGCTGCCGACCGCGGTGGAGGAACTGCTGCGGTACGACACCCCGGTGCCCATGTTCGCCCGCTGGGTCCTGGACGACATCGAGATCGACGGCACCGTCATCCCGCGCGGCTCGCAGGTCGCGCTGCTCTTCGGCTCGGCGAACAGGGACCCGGAGCGCTTCGCCGAGGCCGGGACGCTGGATCTGTCCCGTGAGGACAACCCGCACATCGCGTTCGGGGCGGGCATCCACTACTGCCTGGGCGCACCGCTGGCCCGCCTCGAACTGGCGGCTTCGTTCGGTGAGTTGCTGCGCAGGGCACCCGCAATGCGGCTGTCGGCGGAACCGGAGTGGAAGCCGGGGTACGTGATCCGGGGGCTCCGGGAGCTACGGGTGGAGATCTGAGGAGGGGGCCCGGAGTGCCGGGCCCCCGTTCCGCTACTTCGTCTCCAGGTCCCGTCGGCGGAAGCCCTCCAGGCCCAGCCACAGGAGGGCGGCCGCGATCAGGGTGAGCACCGCCATCGGCGTCCAGCTCATCTCCGCGGCAGGCAGCTGGGGTACGTGCCCGAAGGGCGACACGTTGTTCATCCAGTGCGGGAACCGCAGCAGTTTGCCCAGGTAGCCGACGACGAACGCGTACACCGGTACGGCCCACGCCGCGGAGGCCGCCCGGGGCAGCCAGCCGAAGAGGACGGCCGCGACTCCGACGGTGACCCAGAGCGCCGGTGCGTACGCCAGCGAGGCTCCCACCAGCTTCGGGAACAGCCCGGTGTCCCCGGCCGACGCCGCCCCCGCGGCACCGATGCCGAGCCCGGCGAGGAGCAGCAGGAGCGTGCCGCCGGCCAGTGCGACGGCGAGGTGGCTGCCCGCCCAGCGGGTGCGGGACAGGCCGGTCGCGAGGAGGGGCTCCACCCGGCCCGCGTTCTCCTCGGACCTCGGCCGCAGGGCGGCCATCACCACGTACACGGCGGTGACGACGGCGAGGACCACCATGACCATCGACGCGAACGACTCGGCCATGGTCGTGCCGCCGACGTCCTCCAGCGCCTCGTGGAGCTGGTCGATGTTCTTCAGCATGTCGTCCGCGCTGCCGAGGATCGACCCGTACATGGCGCCCATCAGGAACACGCCGGCGCCGAAGCCGGCCAGCACGGAACGGTGCAGCCGCAGGGCGAAGCCCAGCGGCCGGGTCAGGAACGGGGACGCGACCGGGCTGCCGAGCCGTGCGGCACGCAGTCCGGCTCCCACGTCCCGCCGCGTGGACAGGACGAATCCCGCGCCCGCCGACAGCACGGCCAGTGCGAGGCAGAGCAGCAGCGGCCACCAGCGGTCGTCCACGTAGACGTAGGTGCGCTGCACCCAGCCGATCGGGGACAGCCAGGACAGTGCGTCGCTGCCGCCCGAGTCGCCGGCGGCCCGCAGGACGTAGGCGAGGCCGATGGCGGCCATGGCCATGCCGGAGGCGCCCCGGGTGTGCGCGGTGATCTGTGCGGTGACCGCCGCGACGGAGGCGAAGACGATGCCCACGGCCGCGTGGGCGAACCCGTAGAGCAGCGAGCCGCCGCCGTCGATGGAGCTGATGCCCATCGTGCCGAGGCCGAGGGCCAGCAGAGTGGCGAGTGCGAGATTGGCGAGCACCGCGACGGACAGGGCGGCGGCCAGGTGAGCATGCCGGCCGACGACGGTGGAGCGGACCAGCTCGGCCCGGTTCGTCTCCTCCTCGTCGCGGGTGTGCCGGGTGACGATCAGGATGCTCATGAGGCCGACCAGGACGGCCGTGAAGCCGAGCATCTGGTGGCCCAGCATCGAGCCGAAGGTGTAGTCGTCGAGGTAGTGCCCGGGCCCTGTCATGGCGAGCCCGGCGGGGCTCTCCATGGTGGTGACGACGGAGGCGCGGTCGGCCGGATCGGCGTACAGCGTCTTGTACTTGTCCGCAGTCGAGGCAGTTCCGATGAACAGGGCGAGGATCCACACGGGGAGCCGGACGCGGTCCCTGCGCAGGTTGAACCGGATCAGGGTGCGGGTTCCGGCGAGGGTGCCGCCACCGCCCGCGAGGGACCGGTCGGCCGCGGGTGCCCGGGTCGTGGTCGTGGCGGTCATCGGCCGTCTCCGTGCGGGTGGCCGCCCACGGAGAGCTCGTCGCCGTAGTGGCGCAGCATGAGCTCCTCCAGGGTCGGCGGGTGACTGGTCAGGCTGCGGACGCCGAACTCGGCGAGCTGGCGGACCGTGTCGTCGAGGTGGCCGCCGTCCACGTCGAACCGCACCCGGCCGGCGCCCTCGGTGCCTTCGGTGACGACCTGCACCCCGTGCACGCCGGGCAGTCCGTCGAGCCCGGTGGCCGGGCGGGCCGTCTCCGCCTCGATCGTCGTACGCGTCAGATGACGCATCTCGCTCAGCGACCCGGACTGCACGATCCGGCCGAGCCGGATGATGCTGACGCGGTCGGCCAGCTTCTCGACCTGGGCCAGGATGTGGCTGGAGAGCAGCACCGTCTTCCCCGCGGTCCTCGCCTGAAGGATCACGTCCTGGAAGACGACCTCCATCAGGGGGTCGAGTCCGGCGGTCGGTTCGTCGAGCAGCAGCAGCTCCGCGTCGGATGCGAGCGCGGCGACGATCGCGACCTTCTGCCGGTTGCCCTTGGAGTAGGCCCGGCCCTTCTTCGTCGGGTCGAGGTCGAAGCGCTCGATGAGCTCGGCACGGCGCTTCGGGTTGCTCGCCCCGCGCAGCCGCGAGAGCAGGTCGATGGCCTCGCCGCCGGTGAGGTTGGGCCACAGCTCGACGTCGCCGGGCACATAGGCCAGGCGCCGGTGCAGCTCGACGGCGTCGTTCCACGGGTCCTTGCCCAGCAGCTGTGCCGCGCCCGAGTCGGCGCGCAGGAGCCCCAGCAGGACCCGGATGGTGGTGGACTTTCCGGCGCCGTTGGGCCCGAGGAAGCCATGGACCTCGCCCGTTTCGACGTCCAGGTCGAGGCCGTCCAGTGCGTGTGTCCGGCCGAACGACTTGTGCAGTCCGGCGACGGTGATTGCCTTCGTCATGATTTTGAACGTACGCTAGATTCACAAAGTTGTGAAGTTAAGGAAGCGTATAAAGTTGGTCCCATGATCGGGGCAGGGGAGGCGACAGAGCGATGACCAGCCGGGCAGGGGAAGGCGCCGAGCGCGACGAGGAGGCGGTGTCGCGGTTCGTCGAGCGCTTCGCGGCCGAGATGACGGAGGCGGGTATGCAGCGGATGGCCTCACGGGTCTTCGCGGCGCTCCTCGCGGACGACGACGCCTCCATGACCTCGGCCGAGCTCGGCGAGCAGCTGCAGATCAGTCCGGCCGCGGTCTCGGGGGCGATCAACTACCTCACCCAGGTCAGCATGGTCGGCCGGGAGCGCGACCCGGGATCGCGCCGCGACCGCTACCGGCTGCACAACGAGATCTGGTACGCCACCTTCGCGAGCCGTGACCAGGTGCTGACGCGCTGGGAGCGCACCCTCAGGGACGGTGCGCGCTCCCTGGGCGAGGACACACCGGCCGGTGCGCGGATCGCCGAGACCGCGGAGTTCTTCGAGTTCCTGCAGACGGAGCTGGTCGGCGTGATGGACCGGTGGCGCGAGAGCCGAGGGGCGGCGGGCGGGAACTGATCCCGGGAACGGTCCCGGGCGGTCGGCGGGCGCCCGCACGGGTGACACCCACGCGGGTTCGCGGGCTCAGCGAGCCACCGGACCGGTGGGGCCGCCGGATCGCTGTCCGGCAGCCCCTGTGCCGGTCACGTCACCTGCCCGGGGCCGTCGCCGGCGGAAGTATCAGCCCCCACGCCCCCGCCCGCACCGTCCACGTCCGGGTCCGGACGGGGCCCGCGACCTGTATGTCCGCGCGGTAGCGGAAGTCCGGGCCGGAGACCGTGACCGCCTTGGCCTCCACCGTGACCGTTTCGCCGGACGTCGTGTGGATCACCACGTCCGCGAGGCCCCCGTCGCCCTGCGTGGTCACCGACACTCCCTCGACCGGCCGGTCGAGGTCGTTCAGCAGCACCCCGTCCGCCTCCACCCGCAGCCGGTGCGCGCGCGGTGGGGACGAGGGCGGGGCCGGGCGGACCAGGGCCGCCACCAGGCTCCGGCAGGTGTCCCAGACCGCCGTGACGCCCGTATGGGGCGCCTCGGGGCCCGGCGCCGGGCTCAGCGCGGGGATGCGGAGATCGCCCAGCACGACGCCGTCGCTGTCGTCGACCAGGAGGTCCAGCCGACGTGCGGCGCCCTCGAGCGCCGCACGGGCAGCGGCCACGGCGCCCCGGGGCACGCCGAGGGCATGGGCCAGTTCCAGCGCGTGCGGCGCGCCGACCGGGATCAGGGAGAGCGCACTGTCGGCCAGCTCCCGTTCCCGGTGGAGCTGGGCCACGGCGCGCAGCAGCGCGTGGTCGTCGCCGACGACCACGGGCCGTCGTCCGCCCCGCCGGGACAAGGCCCGGGCGAACTCGTCCGGACTGTCCGGAAGGCAGATCTTGGCGTGCGAACCCGCGCTCAGCACGTCCTTCGCGATACGCACGGACTCGCCGTCGAAGCGGCGGGCAAGGGGGTCGATGAGTACCAGTAGCTGGTGGTCGCCGTCGCCGGGGGGCTCTGCAGCCGACACCTCGGTCCTTCCTCGGGTAGCATCTTGGTGCAAGAGCCCCTTGCGCTATTGCGCCAGGGGCTTCGTCTATTCCGGGGCACCCGGTTCGACGGCTCAGGCTTTGCCGCACATCGTCGTGCGGCAGGTACGACCTTTACGTACGCCCCCTGACCTTGGACATGCCCCGCCCGGAAGGGGTGTACGCCTGTGCCCGCACTTGTGCTGCTCGGTGCTCAGTGGGGTGACGAGGGCAAGGGGAAGGCCACCGACCTCCTCGGTGGATCCGTGGACTATGTGGTGCGCTACCAAGGCGGCAACAATGCCGGCCACACGGTCGTCGTTGGCGACCAGAAGTACGCACTGCATCTCCTCCCCTCCGGAATCCTGTCGCCGAGCTGTACGCCGGTGATCGGTAACGGTGTCGTGATCGACCCGGCGGTCCTGCTCTCCGAGCTGAGCGGTCTGAACGAGCGAGGCGTCGACACGTCCAAGCTTCTGATCAGCGGCAATGCTCATTTGATCACCTCGTACCACACCACGGTCGACAAGGTGACGGAACGCTTCCTCGGCTCCCGCAAGATCGGTACCACCGGTCGCGGAATCGGACCCACGTACGCGGACAAGATCAACCGCGTCGGCATCCGGGTCCAGGACCTCTACGACGAGTCGATCCTCGTCCAGAAGGTCGAAGCCGCTCTCGACTTCAAGAACCAGATCCTCGCCAAGCTCTACAACCGGCGCGCGATCGAAGCCGGCAAGATCGTGGAGGAGCTGCTCACCTACGCGGAGCAGATCAAGCCGTACGTCGCCGACACGACGCTGATCCTGAACAACGCCATCGACGAGGGCAAGGTCGTCCTCTTCGAGGGCGGCCAGGGCACTCTGCTGGACGTCGACCACGGCACGTATCCCTTCGTCACCTCGTCGAACCCGACCGCGGGCGGTGCCTGCACCGGTTCCGGCGTGGGCCCGACGAAGATCAGCCGGGTCATCGGCATCCTCAAGGCGTACACCACCCGCGTCGGTGCCGGACCCTTCCCGACCGAACTTCTCGACGAGGACGGCGAGGCACTGCGCCGTATCGGCGGCGAACGCGGTGTCACCACCGGCCGTGACCGCCGCTGCGGCTGGTTCGACGCCCCGATCGCGCGGTACGCGACCCGGGTCAACGGACTCACGGACTTCTTCCTCACCAAGCTGGACGTGCTGACCGGCTGGGAGCAGATCCCGGTGTGTGTGGCGTACGAGATCGACGGCAAGCGCGTCGAGGAGCTCCCGTACAACCAGAGCGACTTCCACCACGCGAAGCCGATCTACGAGATGCTGCCGGGCTGGTCCGAGGACATCACGAAGGCCAAGACCTTCGACGACCTGCCGAAGAACGCGCGGGACTACGTGAAGGCGCTGGAGGAGATGTCCGGCGCTCCGATCTCCGCGATCGGTGTCGGCCCCGGCCGCACCGAGACGATCGAGATCAACTCCTTCCTGTAGGAGTCGTCCAGTAGTCGCCGTGACGGCGGCCGCCCCTGCCTCGGCAGGGCGGCCGCCGTCACGCGTTCCCGAACGGGGCGCGGAGGGTTCAGCCTTCGGCACACACCCGCGTCCCCTTGGGCATGGCGCACGGCAGATGGCCGTGGTTGAGCATGATCCCCTGTCCGCCGCCGCGGCTCAGATAGTCGAGGAATCCCGCGGCGGGCGAGCCGGCGGGCGGGCGGCCGTAGGTGTAGGCGTACTCGATCTCGCGGAACGGGTACGTGGAGGCGTCGATGTCGTCGATGGACGGGGTGGTGCCGTCGATGGCCAGCTGGTGCAGCCCCCTCAGGTCCTCGCCCTTGCGCAGTTCGCTGTAGCCGATCGCGCCCTCGACCGAGGCGACCTGGTCCAGGACCTCCTGGGTGCCGTTGAGCTCGCAGCGGATGTAGGGGACCGACGGGTCGTCCTTGGTGGTGCAGTCGCGGGAGGAGAACGTGGGTTCGCCGCCCCCCAGCACCCGGCGCCCGAACACCTCGCGCGTGCCGGAGTCGGCGTCCCTGCTGATCAGCTTGATCGTCAGATCGGGGCCGCCCGCCTCGTTCCAGTTGGTGATCTCGCCGCGGTAGATCCTCCGGATGGTGTCGAGGCTCAGGTTCCGCACCCGGACGTGGTCGTTGACGACGAGGTGGAAGAGCGAGACGCCGATGGGGGTCTCGCTCAGCTTCGTGTACGCCGAGGGCTTCACGCCGTCGGAGAAGGCGACGACCGCGTTGCCGGGCCGGGACTTCGCCTCGCCGGCGAGCCGGCGCAGGCCCTCCGCGCTGCCGCGCGCCTTCACCTCGATGCGGACGCCGTCGCACTTCTCCTCGAGCTGCTCCTCCACCGCGTCCAGGACAGGACCGAACGCCGTGGAGCCGGTGACCGTCAGGCTGCCCGGGGCGCACTCGATCGGCGGCGGCGGGGCGTTCCGTACGAGGATGATCGAGGCGAGCGTGACGACGCAGGCCGTCAGGGCCACCGTGATGATCCGTGCGGAGCGGCTGAACACGGGGGGCTTCTCGTCCGGCCGGAGTGCCTGGTTCGGGGTCACCTCGCCGTCCCGGATGCCGCCGGTGACCCTGATCGGGCTGCCCACGTGGGAGCCGGTGAGCAGGACCAGGAGCTTGAAGTGCTCGTTCCGGTTGAGCGGGACGCGCGGCAGCCGGATGAGGGACCCGGTGTGCCGCAGCCCGGCCGCCGGTGTGAAGTGGTCCATCAGGTGGTCGGCGCCCGGGGAGTGGGTCACGGCGACCCCGCGGACGGTACGGCCGGTGAACTCGGCGGTCAGGCCGTGGAGCTGCTCGCCGCGCCCGGTGTAGTCGTCGTTGGCGATCGACTGCGAGCCGTCGTTCTCGACGCGGAGCAGTACGAGGGTGGCGTCGGCCATGTCCGGGGTCTCGCTGAAGAGTCCGAGCCGTACGTTGGCCCGGCCCTGGCTGACCCCGCTGCCTATCGGGGTGTCCATCTGGACGCGGTAGCCGATGCGTTTGCGGCGCGGTACACGGCGTTCGTACCAGAGCACGCCCGCGGAGGTCGCCACGCCCACTGCGGCGGTGAGGACGGCGATGACGTTCTCGGGGTCGAACCACGCCATGGTTGCCTGCGCTCCCTCGTGGGTGCGGTGTGCCGGTTCGCGTCACCGTACGGTCCGGGGCAGGCCGGGGGGCGGGTGGCCGGATTCCTTCGGATGAAGTTCGTCCTGCGTTCAACCTGACGGTCTTCGGGGGCAGTTGGCGCGGGGGTTTCGGGCAGGGGGAATCCTGGTCTAGACCTTGACAGGTCCAGACCATCGACGGTTGAGTGTCGGTCACCCCCATGGCGGCGCATGGTCATCGCCGGCGCCGCGCCGAAGGAGTGATCACGTGGTCAAACGTGTCATGAGCCTGTTGACCGCCTTGTGTGCGGTCGTCGCGGCCCTCGTCTTTCTCCCCGCCGCCACTGCCTCGGCTGCGGCCTGCGCCCCGGCCTGGAACTCCTCGTCCGTGTACTGGGGCGGCGGAACCGCCTCGTACAACGGGCACAACTGGCTGGCGAAGTGGTGGACCCAGAACGAGCGTCCCGGCACCGTCGACGTCTGGGCCGACCAGGGCAGCTGCGGTGGCGGTACGGACCCGGGTGAGCCGAACCCCTCCGGATTCGTCGTCAGCGAGGCCCAGTTCAACCAGATGTTCCCGGGCCGGAACTCGTTCTACACCTACAGCGGCCTGACGGCGGCACTGAGCGCCTACCCGGGCTTCGCCAACACGGGCAGCGACACCGTCAAGAAGCAGGAAGCGGCGGCGTTCCTCGCCAACGTCAGCCACGAGACCGGCGGACTGGTCCACATCGTGGAGCAGAACACGGCCAACTACCCCCACTACTGCGACACCAGCCAGTCCTACGGCTGCCCCGCAGGCCAGGCCGCCTACTACGGCCGCGGCCCGATCCAGCTCAGCTGGAACTTCAACTACAAGGCCGCCGGTGACGCGCTCGGCATCGACCTGCTCGGCAACCCGTGGCAGGTGGAGCAGAACGCCTCCATCGCCTGGAAGACCGGTCTCTGGTACTGGAACACCCAGAGCGGCCCCGGCACGATGACGCCCCACAACGCCATCGTCAACGGCGCCGGATTCGGCGAGACGATCCGCTCGATCAACGGCAGCATCGAGTGCAACGGCGGCAACCCCGCCCAGGTGCAGAGCCGCATCGACAAGTACCAGGCGTTCGTCCAGATCCTCGGCACGACCCCCGGCGGCAACCTGAGCTGCTGACGTTTCGGTGCCCCCACCCGGACGGGGGGCGTGCCCGGCCACTGCGGCCGGGTGCGCCCCCCGATTCGGTTTCCGGGGCAGCCGGTTGGCAGGATCACGCAGCATGACACCGGACAGCACGACACCGCCCGCCAGCACCGGGGCCCGGCTCGCCCTGATCGACAGCGTCCTCGCCCTGCCCTTCCCCGCGGGGGAGGAGAGCGAGGACGGCGGCGTACGCAGCAGCGGCCCTGGGCACCACCTTGTGATCCTGCGGGCGAGTCAGGACTTCTGGGACGACCGCTCCCCCGAGCTCGTCGAACCGGCCGAGCAGGAGATCGAAGCCGAATTCAGCGCTGTCGCCACCGCGTTGACGGAGCGGTGGGGCGAGCCGGACACCGTTGACCTGTGGCCCTATCTGGACCTGGGCGGCCCGGCCCCGGAACCGATGGGGCAGCTCTGCAATCTGGCGGGCAGCATGCAGGTCTGGCGCCTTCCGCCGGGGGAGCGGGAGGGCGGAGGGGACGGTGAGCCGCAGGGCGGGCGCTGGCTCGGCCTGGCCGTGGGTCAGGCCGATCCCGAATTCCCCATCTGGCTGCTCGCCGCCGTCGGCGAGACCGCGACGCTGCCCGCGTAGAGGTCGGGCGGAGTCAGAGCAGCGCCGGTTTCACGGACATCAGCAGGTGCTGGTGCTGCCGCGTGTCCTCGGCGCCCGTGATCATCGCGCGTTGGCCGGGCCCCATCAGGCTCATCCGGACCGTCGGCTCCTCCAAGGAGGACAGGGCGTCCAGGAGGTACGCGGGGTTGAAGGCGACCGTCATCTCCTCGGCGCCCTCCAGCGTGGCCGGCAGCCGCTGCGAGGCCACATCGTCCTCGTAACCCGCCTGCAGCAGCACCGAACCGTCCGGTGCCGAGAAGGTCATCTGCAGCGGGCTGCCGCCGTCCGCCACGACGGAGACGCGCTTCACCGCCTCCACCAGCCGGACGCGGTCCGTCACCGCGAACGCGGGGTCCGCCAGCGCGAACAGCTTGTCGTGGCGCGGCAGTCGGCCGTCCAGCAGGCGCACCGTCGTACGCATCCCGGCGTGCTCGAAGCCGACCGAACCCGCGTCCACGGCGACGCTGACCAGACCCGACCGGCCCATCGACCGGGCGATCTCGGTCAGCCTGCGGGCCGACACCACGACATCGGCGGAGACATCGGGCGCCGTCGCCTTCCAGGGCAGGGTGCGCACCGCGAAGCGGTACCGGTCGGTGGCCGCCAGCGTCATCGTGGAGCCGTCGAGCCCGAGCCGGATCCCGGTGAGCGTCGGCAGGGTGTCGTCCCGCCCCGCGGCCACCGTCACCTGGGCGACGGCCGCGGCGAACGCGGCGGCGTCCACAGCGCCGCGGACCTCGGGCAGCGGCGGCAGCGCGGGATAGTCGTCGAGCGGCAGCAACGAGAGCCCGAACCGGACGCCGTCCCCCGTCACCGTGAACCGCGAGCCCTCCACCGCGCACTCCACGGGTCCGTCGGGGAGCACCTTGCAGATGTCGAGCAGCCGCCGGCCCATGACCAGCGCCTTCCCGGTCCGTACGGTCCGGGCCTCCACCTCGATGCGCGCGGAGGCCTCGAAGTCCAGCCCGCAGACACTCAGCCGGCCGCCGGACACCTCGAGAAGCAGGCCGCCCAGAACGGGCACGGGTGACCGCGTCGGCAGCACGCGCGCCGCCCAGGCCACCGCATCGGCCAGTGCGCCGCGCTCGATGCTGAACTCCATGGCAGGGGCCTCTCGTCCGGTGTGCGACACGGTCGAGAAACACGGTAGGCGCCGCCACTGACAATCACCGGTGGAGACGACAGCGACCACCCCCGTGGGCCGCTGCCGCCACGCCTGCCGGCGTCCCCCGGATCCGGGACGCCTTGACGTCCCCCGACGTCCCCCGGACGTCCCGGAACACCCCTCGGACTCTAGGCGGACGGGGCGGTGGACCGGGAGATTCAATTCGCATGGTGAGGGTCTCGCGGGGGTATCAGACCGCACAGCCGAACCGGTACTCTGCACTCCGGTTTTCGGGTACGAGCGGGGGATGTGTGCGCGGGTGGGAACGGGCCGACGACGTCCTGCGGATGTACCGGCTCGCCCGGACAGGCGGATCGCCGGAACTCCTGCGCTGGCTGGCGCACCGCGCCGAGGGCTGGGCCGGACTGCTCGACGGTGACGGCACGGTGCTCCAGGCCGCGGCCGGGCCCTCCGGGCAACCCGGCCAGGAGGCCGCCGCCCTCGCCGCCGAGGCCGCCCGGGAACTGAAGTCCCGCGATGCGCGCGCCTATTCGCTCGACGCGGACCGCTGCACCGTGCTGGTGCTCCCCCTCGACGGACAGCCGCAGGACCGCGCCCCGGTTCTCGCCGTCGCCGCCCCCCGGCCGCTGCCCGGCGGGCTGTCCGTGCTGCTCGCCGACGCGATGATGCCCCTGACCCTGGCCTGGGCGGGGGAGACCCTCGAACGCAGGCGGCGCCGGGTCGACCTCGCGGAGTCCCGGGGCCGCGAGGCGGTTCTGCACCTGCTCATGACCGGTCAGCTGTCCATCGCCCACCAGGTGGCAGGGGCACTGCGGCCGAAGCTCCCCGACCCCGTGCGGGTCTGTGTCGTCGAGTGTTCGGGCGGACAGCGCGACGAGGTGGCGCGCGTCTGCGCCGACGCCTCGGGCGGCAGGACGTGGATCGTCCGGTGCCCGGTGTACGCACGTCATCTGATCCTCGTCATGCCGGCGGTCCCGGAGACGGACGCGGCACCGGACGGCGGGACGCCGAACGACGGTGCCGCACTGGACCGGACCGTCGCCGAGCTGGTGGACGACTGCGTCGTGGGCGTCAGCGAGGAAGTGCGGCTGTCCGACACGGCGACGGGCTACCGGCAGGCCTTCCACGCCCTGGCCGTGGCCCGCGGACTCCCCGGCAGGCACGCCCGGTTCGGCTCCTCGCCGGAACCCGCCCTGGTCGTGGGCAGTGCGGGAGCGCAGTGGGCCGACGCGCTGCTCGCGCCGCTGCTCGCCTATCTGCCGCGCCGCTCGCAGGACCCCGGGAGCCAGGAACTGGCGGCGACCCTCGCCTCCTGGCTGGCGTTCTCCTCGCACGCCACCCAGCACCTGAAGATCCACCGCAACACCCTCGCCGCCCGGCTCAAGCTGATCGGCGAGCTGCTCGGCCTGGACCTGAACCGGGTCGCGGACCAGGCGGCCCTCGACCTGGCGCTCAGCATCAGGGCGACCCCCGCGCTCGTCCGGCCCGGGCGCCCGGGTGAGCGACCTGGCGGGGCGGCCGGGAGCCTCGACGAGATCCTGCGCGGCCCCGGCGTCCAGGACTGGGCGTCCCAGCAGCTGCGCCTCCTCGACCCGGCAGGCCCCACGGCCGAGGAGACCCTGCGTACCTGGCTGCGGTGCGAGGCCCAACTGGGCCCGACCGCAGCGGAGCTGGGCATCTCCGTACCCGGTGCGCGCAAACGCCTGACCCGGCTCGAAGCCGTGCTCCGCCGCTCGCTGCTCCAGACCCCGAGCGCGCGCCACGACCTGTGGATGGCGTTCAGGGCGACGGACCTGACGGTGGGTGAGCCGGACCGGGCGGGTGCCGGGTCCGGCCCGTGATCAGCCCGTCCTCGTGTACGTGAGGCTCTCGCCGGTGTCCGTGATCTCGCGGCGCAGGGTGCCGTCGGGCAGCAGCGTCAGGACAGTGGCCTTGCCCGGGGTGCACGACGTCATCGGTTCGCCGACGGTGACCGTGGACGGACCGATGCTGACCGGGGAGCCGGAGGAGGGTTCGCCCTGGAGGGGGGCCTGGAAGACGCAGTGGTACGAGCCTCCGGTGTCGAGCGGCCCCTCGGCGGTGAGGGACAGCACGGTGTCGCCCACTTCGCCCTGCTGGATGACGAGTTGACGGGTGGACTGTCCCGAAGCGCTGTCGATGGTGCCCGACCAGGTGCCCAGGTAGCCGCTGGGGACGGCGCCCTCGGCGTTCTTCCCGTCCGTCGAGGGTCCGGGGTCCGGGGCCGAGGGCGACGGGGAGACGGACCGGGACGAGGTGGGCGTGGGAGTGGGGTCCGGGGAGCTTGTGGTGTGCCCGTCGCCGTCCTTCATGAACGCGTACACCGACCAGCCCACTCCGACCGCGACGAGCAGGGCCACCGCCACCAGCAGCACGGTCGAACCCGCGGAGCGCCGGCGCTCCGGTTCGGGAGCAGGAGGGGGCGCGAGGTGGTGGGGCGGGCCGTACGGGGGAGTCGCGCCGTACGCGGGCGTGGGCCCGAACCCCTGGGCGGGCGGCTGCGGATGGCCGTAGGCCGGGGGTACGGGTGCCTGCGGATGGCCGTACCCCTGGGCGGGCGGCTGCGGGTAGCCGTATCCCTGGGCGGGCGGCTGCGGGTTGCCGTAGCGCGGGGGTACGGGTGCCTGCGGCGGCAGTGCGGGCGGGCCGACCATCGTGGGCAGCGTGTGCACGGGCCGGTTGGGCGGCACGTGGGGCGCCTGTGCGGGACCGGGCGTCGGCTGAGGTGTCTGACCGGGCGTCGGCCGGGGCGCCTGTACCTGGCCGGGCGGCAGCTGGGGCGCCTGGCCGGGCGGCGGTTGGGGTGCGGGCGTGGTGGCCGGGGGTGCCGGTGCCACGGGGCCGGCCGGGGACGGTGCAGGGCCCTCTTCCGGGTCCTCGGAATCGAGCAGCTCCACCGCGTGCCGGCCGAGTTGGGCGATCAGCGCACCGGGCAGCCACGGTTCCCCGGTCTCGGGACCGCCCAGCCGCTCCAGGATGCTGTCGGTGGAGGGCCGCGCCGCCGGGTCCTTGGCCAGGCAGTCCTGGATGAGTTCGACCAGGTCCGCGGGGACTCCGGTGAGGTCCGGGGCATCCTGCGCGATCCGGAACATCAGGGCGTGGACCCCGCTGTCCGCCCCGCCGAACGGAAGCCTGCCGGTGGACGCGTACGCGAGCACGGAGCCGAGGCAGAACACGTCGCACGCCGCAGTCACGGGCTCGCCCCGCACCTGCTCGGGCGCCATGAATCCGGGTGAGCCGATCAGCGCGCCCGTGCGGGTCAGGCCGCCGTCGGTGGCCGTGTCCAGCGCCCGGGCTATGCCGAAGTCGATGACCCGTGGACCGTCGATCGTGATCAGGACGTTGGAGGGCTTCAGATCGCGGTGGATCAGCCCGGCGCGGTGGATGTCCTGGAGGGCGCTCGCGAGCCCGGCGCCCAGGATGCGGACGGTACGCGCGGGGAGCGGACCGTACGCCCCCGACGCGGTCACCGGGGTGCCCGGCACTCCGGAGACGGTGCGCTGGAGCGAGGGGCCGGCGACGTAACCGGTGGCGACCCAGGGCACCGGCGCGTCGATGTCGGCGTCCAGCACCGGCGCGGTCCAGGCGCCGCCGACCCGGCGGCCGGCCTGCACCTCCTGCCGGAAGCGGTCGCGGAACTGCTGCACCTCGGCGAGATCGGGCCGGACCAGCTTGATGGCGACGGTACGGCCCCGCTCGGAGCGTGCCAGGTACACCTGTCCCATGCCGCCGGCGCCGAGGCGTCCCAGCAGCCGGTAGGCGCCGATGCGTTGCGGATCGCCGGAGCCCAGCTTCTCCATGGTGCGCTTCCTCCCCCGTGCGGTCGTGGCAGACCGTGCTTGAGGATAGCTGCGCCCCCCACCCCCTTGCCCAGCACCCGTTCCGGCCTCAGCCCTCCGGCGGGGGTGCGGCCGGCCCGGAGTCCACCGCCGCCAGCGCCTCCGACAGCCGCTCCAGCACCCGTACGGTCTGCGCGAACTCCTCCTCGCCCAGTTCCTCGGCCAGCCGCGCGGCGAACTCCGCGTGAGCGGGGCCGATCCGGCTCACCGCCGCGCGCCCCTCCTCGGTGGGCCGGACGAGCTTGGCCCGCCGGTGGGCCGGGTTCGGCACGTACTCCGCGAGGCCCCTGGCCACCAGCAGATCCGCGATCCGCTGCACGCTCTGCCGGGTGATCCCCATCGACCGGGCGATCCCCGACACCGGGAGCGGCTCGCCGAGGACGGCACCGAGGACCTGCCACCACGCCGCGGTGAGTCCGGACGGCTTGGCCAGCTCCTCCGCCACGGACAGGAACTGCCCGTTGAGCCTGAACACCCCGATCGCCGTCCGGCTGAACCGGTCCTGGTTCTCGCTGCTCATCCCTGGAGCACCTCGTACGCGCTCGCGTCGGAGTCGTGGAACAGCCGGTACCAGGCGTCCAGTTTCTTCGGCTCGTACACCCCGAGCAGTCCGAAGATCTCGCGGGCGAAGGCCACGGGCTCGGTCGGCCCGGCCGTGACGAGCGCGCCGCGCGAGGCACCGCCGGAATCCGTCACCGCGTCGGCGTCGATGTAGTGCGGGCCGCCCGCGTACCCGGTCGCCGCCAGATAGAAGGAGACGGCACTCGTGTGGGTCCGGTCGTCGAGCAGCCCCTCGCGGGCCAGCCCCGCCGTCGCCCCGCAGATCGCCGCGACGGGCACCCCCGCGTCCAGGAAGGCGCGGGCCGTGCGCGCGAAGGGGGCGAGGCTGTCGCCGGTGTCCCAGAGGCCGGCGCCGCCGAGGATGAGCAGGGTGCTGTCCTCGGGGCGCAGGTCGTCGAGTGCGAGGTCGGGCCGGACGCGCATGCCGCCCATGGTGGTGACCGGGTCGGTGGTGGCTCCGACGGTGCGCACGGTGTGGCCGTTCTGGGTGAGGTGGGCCGTGGCGAAGCCCGGCTCCCAGTCGGCGAGGGTGTCGTAGACGGCCAGATGGACGCTCGTGCTGGTCATGGTGACCTCCGGAAGGGGATGTGGGACCCTCGTGGAACTCTTATGACAGAAGACTGTCATGACGACAGCATGTTGTCAATTGTTGGGCGCGGGTCGAGTCCGGTTCCGGAGTCCGGCCGCGGACCCGACATCCTGCCGAGCCGGGCGCTCCACGCCATACACAGTGGCCATGGAGCACCGCCCCTGAGCCGACCTACTCTCGCCGTATGACCCCTCATGCCTCTCGCGCCCCGTACGTCGACTCCGCCGCCGGTGCGGCCGTGAAGGCCGCCGACCGCGCGCACGTGTTCCACTCCTGGTCCGCCCAGGGCCTGATCGACCCGCTCGCCGTCGCCGGCGCCGAGGGGGCGTACTTCTGGGACTACGACGGAAACCGCTACCTGGACTTCACCAGCGGCCTCGTCTTCACCAACATCGGCTACCAGCACCCCGCCGTCGTCGCCGCGATCCAGGAGCAGGCGGGCAAGCTCACCACCTTCGCCCCCGCGTTCGCCGTCGAGTCGCGCTCCGAGGCCGCACGCCTCATCGCCGAGCGCACCCCCGGCGACCTGGACAAGATCTTCTTCACCAACGGCGGCGCCGAGGCCGTCGAGAACGCCGTCCGCATGGCCCGGCTGCACACCGGCCGTACGAAGGTGCTCTCCGCCTACCGCTCGTACCACGGCGCCACCTCCACCGCGATCAACCTCACCGGCGACCCGCGCCGCTGGGCGTCCGACAACGGCTCGGCGGGTGTCGTCCGCTTCTGGGCGCCGTTCCTCTACCGCTCGCCCTTCTACGCGCAGACCGAGGCCGAGGAGTGCGCCCGCGCCCTGCAGCACCTGGAGGACACCCTCGCCTTCGAGGGCCCGTCGACCGTCGCCGCGGTGATCCTGGAGACCATCCCCGGCACGGCGGGCATCATGACGCCGCCGCCCGGCTACCTCGCGGGCGTCCGTGAGATCTGCGACCGGTACGGGATCGTCTTCGTCCTCGACGAGGTGATGGCCGGCTTCGGGCGCACCGGCACGTGGTTCGCGGCCGACCACTACGACGTCGTGCCGGACCTGATGACGTTCGCGAAGGGCGTCAACTCCGGTTACGTACCGCTCGGCGGCGTCGCGATCAGCGCCGAGATCGCCGCCACCTTCGAGACGCGGCCCTACCCCGGCGGACTCACCTACTCCGGTCACCCCCTTGCCTGTGCGGCGGCCGTCGCGACGATCAAGGTCATGGAGGACGAGAAGGTCATCGAGAACGCCGCACACCTCGGTGAGCACGTCCTCGGCCCCGGTCTGCGCGAGCTCGCCGAACGCCACCCGTCGGTCGGCGAGGTCCGCGGTCTCGGCGCCTTCTGGGCGCTCGAACTGGTCCGCAACAAGGAGACACGCGAGCCGCTGGTCCCGTACAACGCGACCGGCGAGGCCAACGCCCCCATGGCCGCCTTCGGCGCGGCCTGCAAGAAGAACGGCCTGTGGCCCTTCATCAACATGAACCGCACCCACGCGGTCCCCGCCTGCAACGTCACCGAGGCCGAGGCGAAGGAAGGCCTCGCCGCCCTGGACGTGGCCCTCGCGGTCGCCGACGAGCACACCGTCTGACCGGGCGCACACGTCCGCCGCGCACACATGTAGGCGACACCGAAGGGAACGCCGCCCCCGTGCCCGGATCCGGGCACGGGCCCTGGCTTAAGGTGACCGGAGCCGAGAACCGGGAGGGGGCGTCATGTGTGCGAGCGGAGGTGTGACCCGCAGTACGCTGCGGCAGCAGATCACCGACGCGCTGCGTGACGAGGTGCTTGCGGGGCGTCTGCAGCCGGGGCTGGAGTTCACCGTCAAGCAGATCGCCGAGCAGTACGGGGTGTCCGCGACGCCCGTCCGCGAGGCGCTCTTCGACCTCTCCGCGCAGGGGCTCCTCGAATCCGACCAGCACCGGGGCTTCCGGGTGCGCCAGTTCACCGTCGCCGACTACCGCTCGATGGTGGAGGCGCGCGCCCTCGTCATAGACGGGGTGTTCCGGAAGATCTTCGACGGTACGGGCTCGGCGCCGGAGGTCCTGGGCGCCCACCGTGACGCCCTGGTCTCCGTACGCCGCCGGGCCGAGGAGGCCGCACGGGCGGCGCGCGGCGGTGACCTCGACATCCTCATCGGATACGACCTGCGGTTCTGGCGGGAGCTGGGCGCGGTCGTCGGGAACACGTACATCACCGACTTCCTGCACCGGCTGCGCGTGCAGGCGTGGGTCTTCGCCGTCCCGTACCTGCGGGGCGACACCGATGTGCGGGACTGGCTGTGGAACGGCCACCAGGTGCTGGTGGAGGCGATCATCGCCGCGGACGGCGACGAGGTACGCGCGATCCTCGACGGCTACTACGCGCACGGGCTGAAGTGGGCGGACCGGCTGGCCGCGGACGACCCCCCGCACCCCGGCCGGGGCTGACCCGGGCACTGTGCGCGGGGTTCCGGCCGCATTACGCTGTTCCGACCATCGCAAGAACCCGTTGGAGAGCGAGACTTCGTGGCCTGTGACCTGTGGCTGGTCCCCCTCGTCGATGTGCTGTGCCACAGCCCCGACAATCCGTTCGCCGAAGAGATCGCCATCTACGACAAGGCGCTGAGCGAGGCGGGGCTTCCCCCCGTTCCCGTCTACGCCTACATGCCCGGACTCACGGGGGACGTCGCCCCGGTCGCGGGCTTCGACTACGACGCACTGCACTTCCTGCGGCGCGCGTACCTCCTCCAGCTGAGCGGACTCGCCGTCACTCCCGTCGATGAACTGGGCGGGGACTACGAGCAGTTGCTGGAGATGTTCGAGCAGAGCGCACAGCAGTCGCACCTGGTCTGGCACTACGACCACGCCGGGGCGTACGTCCCGGTCGACTTCCCCGCCCCGCTCTCCGACGACCAGCTGCTGGAGGGCGGTGGCCCACTGGGCTCCTCGCACGGGCTGCTGCGGGAACTGGAGTCGGTCGGCCCCTCGATCGGCATCGACCCGGCGAATCCGCCGGCCGCACCGCTTCCGCCCGCCGGCCCGACCTCGCTGGAGGAGCCGGCCGGCCCGATTCCGTACGACGACAGTCCGTTCGCGCGCGAGCGGCACGTCTGGCTGGGCCTGCACGCGGCGGCGACCCGCAGCCTCGCGCAGGGCTCGATGATCATCTTCAGCTGACCGGCCGACCGTGAGCCGCTCCGGAGGTCCGGCGGAGCGGCTCCGGGGGCCCGGCGGGCGAGGTTCGTTCGGCCGCCGGGCGTGCAGGGTTCAGCGGGGCGGCTCCGGCGGTCGCTGGCGCGGCATGTTCGGCCGGGTCACCGAGGGCATGGTGAGGCGCCCCGGCGGTGCCCCCTGCTCCGGTCGCGGGCCGGCCCCGCCCGAGACCAGCGACTGCATCCCCATGGGCGCGGGCCCCGCCCGGAACTCCACCATCCAGTCCGCGGTCTCCATGCGCACCAGTTCGGTGACGTCCTCCGAGAACCGGCGCAGGACGCCCAGGCAGCGCTCCGCGGCCTCGCTGGCCGTTCCCTCGGTCGGCCCGAGCATCTCCCGTACGCACTCCGAGGCCCAGTCGAACTGGAGCACCTGCAGACGCCGCTGCACGGCCTGTGCCGTCGCGAGGTTCCTTATCCATCCCGAGGTCAGTCCGAAGTACCGGTCGCACGCCATGCACGCGGCCCCCAGCAGCAGGGACAGATAGCCCCAGCCGGCCGACCCGGTCAGCTCCCCGGTCAGGTCGAGCAGCGGGAGGGCGGCGCCCGCGACCACCCCGGCCGCCGTGCCGAAGCGCAGGAGCCTGGCCGCGCGCCGCTTGCGGATCCGGTCGCGCAGATACCAGTCGGCGGTGTCCAGGGCGCCCGCCTCGACCCAGCGGTAGAGCTCGTCGAGCCGTTCCGCGGGTTCGCCCCAGTCGCCGAGGGGGAAGGCGCGGCCGGTCAGGTCCCCGGAACCCGCACCGTAGCGCGAACCGGACGACTCGATTCCGGTATCTGCACCGGATCCGCCGGACTCCTTGCGGTGCGGCCCCTCGGGCTGCATCTCCGGCTGACTCACCGGGGCACTCCTCTGCACTCTGCGTTCGGCGCGTATCGGCGCGTGACTACGCGGATCGGCACGGTTCTGGACACGGTCGGGGCGGACTCCGGCATATGACGGGGGCCCCACCCATGTAACTCTGCGTTACCCGTGATGTGCGTGTGCGTACGGATACGCATGCCCTTCCTACCGCCGAATGGTGGGGCATGGGGTCGAAATCGCGGGATTCCCGCGTGCACACGGCCTCTGGTCAGGTATAGGAGTGCAGCAGGCCATTTCCAGAACTCACTCGAAAGAGTTGGTCCCCGGCGGGTGGGGCGCTGCGTCCGGGGAGCACGTAGGCTCGGCGTACCGAAACAATTCGTCGTCGAAATGCCAGGAGTGACAGTGATTCCCGGTGGTGGCCAGCCCAATATGCAGCAGCTGCTCCAGCAGGCCCAGAAGATGCAGCAGGATCTTGCCGAGGCCCAGGAGGAGCTGGCGAGGACCGAGGTCGAGGGTCAGGCGGGCGGCGGTCTGGTGAAGGCCACCGTGACCGGGTCCGGCGAGCTCCGCGCCCTGGTGATCGACCCCAAGGCGGTGGACCCGGAGGACACGGAGACGCTCGCCGACCTGGTGGTGGCCGCGGTGCAGGCGGCGAACGAGAACGCCCAGCAGCTCCAGCAGCAGAAGCTGGGCCCGCTGGCGCAGGGCCTGGGCGGCATGCCCGGTCTCCCCTTCTGACCTTCACGCAGGGACCTGTGGCTACCCGGGCGTACGGGCTACGGTACGAGCACGAATAGGGAAAGGCGTTTCCGTTGTACGAAGGCGTGGTTCAGGAGCTCATCGACGAACTGGGCAGGCTGCCCGGCGTCGGCCCCAAGAGCGCGCAGCGGATCGCCTTCCACATCCTGCAGGCGGAGCCCACCGACGTACGCCGTCTCGCCCATGCCCTCCTCGAGGTCAAGGACAAGGTCCGCTTCTGCGAGATCTGCGGCAACGTCGCCCAGCAGGAGCAGTGCGGGATCTGCCGGGACGCGCGCCGCGACCGCACGGTCATCTGCGTGGTCGAGGAACCGAAGGACGTCGTCGCGATCGAGCGGACCCGTGAGTTCCGGGGCCGCTATCACGTCCTCGGCGGCGCGATCAGCCCGATCGAGGGTGTCGGCCCCGACGATCTGCGCATCCGTGAGCTGCTGGCCCGGCTCGCGGACGGTTCCATCACGGAGCTGATCCTCGCGACGGACCCCAACCTGGAGGGCGAGGCCACCGCGACGTACCTGGCGCGGATGGTCAAGCCGATGGGCCTGCGGGTGACGCGGCTGGCCAGCGGCCTGCCGGTGGGCGGCGACCTGGAGTACGCGGACGAGGTCACCCTCGGCCGCGCGTTCGAGGGGAGGCGGCTGCTCGATGTCTGACGGCGGTTTTACGTACGGCGACGCTATGTTCTACCCACCGTCCGCGACCGTGCCCACGGGAGGTCTCCTCGATGTCTGACGCCACGCTGAACTCCGTCACGCAGGACCCGGACGACTTCGCCGTCCAGATCGCGGACCAGATCAAGACGTTCATCGTCGCGGTCACCGAGGTGTCCAAGGCCGAGGAGCCGGAGGAGGCCGTCCCCGTCCTGCTCCTCCAGGTCTCCCAGCTCCTGCTGGCGGGGGGCAGGCTCGGCGCGTACGAGGACATCCTCCCGGACGAGCGCTACGAGCCGGATCTGGGCCCCGAACCGGACGCCGACGGCCTGCGTGAGCGCTTCGCGGCCCTCCTGGAGCCGATCGACGTCTACTCCGAGGTCTTCGACCCGTACGAGCCCCGCAAGTCGCCCGTTCCGCACCGCATCTCCGACGACCTGGCCGACCTGGTCACGGACCTCGGCCACGGCCTGGCCCACTACGAGGCGGACCGTACCGCCGAGGCCATGTGGTGGTGGCAGTTCTCGTACTTCTCCAACTGGGGCTCCACCGCGTCGGCGACCCTGCGCGCCCTCCAGTCCCTGATCGCCCACATCCGGCTGAACCAGCCCCTCCAGGAGCTCGACGGCCTGGACACGGACCAGGACCCGGGCGAGGACGACCTGGCCGAGGAGGCGGGCCGTGTGATGGCGGAGGAGATCGCGGGACCACTGGGGCTGCGGCCGGTCAAGTGACACCCGGCCACTCCTGTGGCCTGGGACACAAACAGGCGTGCGGGGCAGGGCAGTGGGCAGCAGACGGTCACGAGCAGTTCGGGTCGACACGCCGGACCATCTGGTGGGCGGGACATCTCACCATCTGGTAAGGGCGGGTCGATTCCGGACTGCTCGTTAAACTGAGCCGACCGGAACATTATTGAGCGAGGAGCGCACGTGGGCCTTGTCGTGCAGAAGTACGGAGGCTCCTCCGTAGCCGATGCCGAGGGCATCAAGCGCGTCGCCAAGCGAGTCGTCGATGCCAAGAAGAACGGCAACCAGGTGGTTGTCGTGGTGTCCGCGATGGGCGACACGACGGACGAGTTGATCGATCTCGCCGAGCAGGTGTCACCGATGCCTGCCGGGCGTGAGTTCGACATGCTGCTGACCGCCGGAGAGCGGATCTCCATGGCCCTGCTGGCGATGGCGATCAAAAACCTGGGCCACGAGGCCCAGTCGTTCACGGGCAGCCAGGCCGGTGTCATCACCGACTCGGTCCACAACAAAGCGCGCATCATCGATGTCACGCCGGGCCGCATCAGGACCTCGATCGACGAGGGCAACATCGCCATCGTCGCCGGGTTCCAGGGTGTGAGCCAGGAGGGCAAGAACATCACCACCCTCGGCCGCGGCGGGTCCGACACCACCGCTGTCGCGCTGGCCGCAGCGCTGGACGCCGAGGTCTGTGAGATCTACACCGACGTGGACGGTGTCTTCACCGCCGACCCCCGGGTCGTCAAGAAGGCCCAGAAGATCGACTGGATCTCCTTCGAGGACATGCTGGAGCTGGCCGCGTCCGGCTCCAAGGTGCTGCTGCACCGCTGCGTCGAGTACGCACGCCGTTACAACATCCCGATCCACGTGCGCTCGTCCTTCTCCGGACTGCGCGGCACCTGGGTCAGCAACGAGCCGCAAGGGGACCAGCAGGTGGAGCACGCCATCATCTCCGGAGTCGCCCACGACGTCTCCGAGGCCAAGGTCACGGTCGTCGGCGTGCCCGACAAGCCCGGCGAGGCCGCGGCGATCTTCCGTGCGATCGCGGACGCCGAGATCAACATGGACATGGTCGTCCAGAACGTCTCCGCCGCGTCGACCGGTCTGACCGACATCACCTTCACGCTGCCCAAGGCGGAGGGCCGCAAGGCCATCGACGCCCTGGAGCGCGCCCGGGCGGGCATCGGCTTCGAGTCGCTGCGCTACGACGACCAGATCGCCAAGATCTCCCTGGTCGGCGCCGGTATGAAGACCAACCCGGGCGTCACCGCGCTCTTCTTCGAGGCGCTGTCCGACGTCGGCGTGAACATCGAGCTGATCTCGACGTCCGAGATCCGCATCTCGGTGGTCACCCGGGTCGACGACGTCAACGAGGCCGTGCGCGCCGTGCACACCGCCTTCGGTCTCGACAGCGACTCCGACGAGGCTGTCGTGTACGGGGGCAGCGGCCGATGACGCAGCGCCGCCCTTCGCTCGCGGTCGTAGGTGCGACCGGGGCGATCGGTGGCGTCATGCTCCAGATCCTCTCCGAGCACGCGGATGTCTGGGGCGAGGTGAAACTGATCGCCTCTCCGCGTTCGGCCGGCCGCAAGCTGGTCGTGCGCGGTGAGGAGACCGAGGTCCTCGCGCTCGGCGAGGACGTGTTCGACGGCGTGGACGTGGCCCTGTTCCTGGTGCCGGACGAGGTGTCCGCGCTGTGGGGGCCGGTCGCCGCGTCCAAGGGTGCCGTGGTCATCGACGACTCGGCGGCGTTCCGCCTGGACGACGACGTGCCCATGGTCGTCCCCGAGATCAACCCGCATGCCGCGCGGCTGAGGCCGCGCGGCATCGTCGCGTCCCCGAACTGCACGACGCTGTCGCTGATCGTCGCGGTCGGCGCTCTGCATGCCGAGTTCGGGCTGCGGGAGCTGATCGTCTCGTCCTACCAGGCGGTGAGTGGCGCGGGTCGCGACGGCGTCGCCGCGCTCCGCGAGCAGCTGTCGCTGGTGGCCGGTACGGAGCTGGGCACCCGTCCCGGGGACGTACGCCGGGCGCTGGGAGACGGGGAGAAGAGCCCCTTCGCGGCTCCTGTCGCGCTGAACGTGGTGCCGTGGGCGGGCGCCGACGCGGGGGGCGGCTGGTCGTCCGAGGAGCTCGCGATCCGCCGGGAGTGCCGCAAGGTCCTGGGCCTGCCGGAACTGAAGGTCACGGCGACCTGCGTCTACGTCCCCGTCATCGCGACGCACTCCATGTCCGTCCACGCACGCTTCGAGAACGAGGTGGCGGTGGACCGGGCGCACGAGATCCTGGCGACCGCGCCCGGAGTGGTGCTGTTCGACAGTCCGGCGGCCGGCGACTTCCCCACGCCGTCCGATGTAGTGGGCACCGACCCGACCTGGGTGGGGCGGGTACGGCAGTCGATGGACGATCCGCGGGCGGTCGAGATGTTCATCTGCGGAGACAACCTCCGAAAAGGTGCGGCTCTCAACGTGGCCCAGATCGCCGAAGCCGTGGCCAAGGAATTCCCTCGAGGTTGATCGAACCCGTTTTGTAGGATCTGTGTACGCCCTGTGAGCAACTTGCTGGTCTGAACCTCTTGAGCTGGGGCGTTGCCATATCCGACGATGATCTCCTGGCCTCCTGCAACCGCTAGCCGGATGCGGCGCGTCTATGCCGTCACTTCTTGCGAGGCTGGATGCGTTTTCGGGGCATTTGGGGAAGAGCAGGTACGAATGAGGGCATGTCGCACAGCATCGAACGCGGTGCCGTTCGCGTACAACCCTGACGGGGGGAAGCGTGTCCAACTGGCGTGGCAGAGGTTCTCGACATCACAGTGGTGGGCCCGTTGCGCGGCGCTTCGGTGCGCTCGCTCCGGCGGCCCCGCGCAGCCGGCGGTATGCCGGTGATTGCGCCCATGCCCGCTGCGCGGCCCACCGCGCTGCCGTCGCAGCGAGAGGGCGCTGACGAGACGGTGGCGGCAGGAACCACGGTCGACCATCTCACCGAGACGTATCGCGCCCACTACCGTTCGCTGCTGGGCCTCGCGGCCCTCCTTCTCGACGACACCGCGTCCTGCGAGGACGTGGTGCAGGAGGCGTTCATCCGCGTGCACTCGGCGCGCAACCGGGTGCGCGATCCGGAGAAGACGCTCGCGTACCTCCGGCAGACGGTGGTCAACCTCTCCCGGTCCGCGCTGCGCCGCCGCATCCTCGGGCTGAAGCTGCTGTCCAAGCCGATGCCGGACATGGCGAGCGCCGAGGAGGGGGCTTACGACCAGCTGGAGCGCGATGCGCTGATCAAGGCGATGAAGGGGCTGCAGCGCCGCCAGCGCGAGGTGCTGGTGCTGCGCTACTTCTCGGACATGACGGAGGCCCAGGTCGCGGAGACGCTGGGTATATCGCTCGGTTCGGTGAAGGCGTACGGCTCCCGGGGAATTGCGGCACTGCGCGTCGTGATGGAGGCGCAGGCATGAGCGGACCCGAGCACAGGCACGACGATGACCGGACTGGAAACGGAATTGTGAACCACGGGCCGGAGAAGACCCCGAACACCGAGCCGGAGCACGGCGGCCAGGGCGAGCAGGGCAAGAACGTGGCCGCGGGCGAGGGCGTCGCCGCCTCCGGCGGGACCGGCGCGACGGACGGGGCCGACGCCCCGGACGGAGCCGATACCACCGGCGGGGCCCATGCTGCTGCGTCCGGCGGAGGCGGCACGCTGACCGAGCTCTTCGGGAGCGGCCGCGGCGGTACGGACATGGACGAGGCCGCGCTGCGCCGCATGCTCCATGGCGCGGTCCGGACCCTCGAACCCCCGGACGGCACGCTCGACCGTCTGCACCGTGCGGTGCCCGCGCGGCGCGCCAAGCGGCGTCAGGCCGTGGTGGGCGCGGCGGCTGCGGCGCTGCTGATCGGCACGGCGGTGCCCGCGTTCGTCCACGTGGCGAATTCGGACGGCTCGAACAGCGCCAATCCGGCTATCGCCGGTCACGGCGAGCAGGCCCAGGGCGGCAACGGCGATGATTCCGGTGCCGTGGCCGACAGCGGTCAGAACGCCGACCCCGCCGATCAGCAGATCGAGGGCAGCGACGGCGAGGCCGGCAACTCCACGGCGCCGTCGCAGGACGAGGGCTCGGACTCCGAGGGCAGCGGGACGGGCGTCGACGACCTGCCGCAGTCCGAGGTGGCGGCCCTGCCGGCCTGCGACCCCAGCCAGCTCCGCGTCGCCTCCGCCGAGTCGGGCGAGGCGGATGCGGAAGGCAAGGTGTACGGCACCTTCAGGATCGCCAACGCGTCCGACAAGGGCTGTTCGGTGACCAGCAACGGCACGGTCGGCTTCCAGGTGGCGGGTGCCGCCGACGCGCAGAAGATCGCGGTCGTGCAGCATGCCGCGGGTGACCCGGCGGCCGGGCTGCCGGATCCGTCGCTGGAGCCGGGCACGGTGCTGCTGAAGCCGACGATGGCGTACGAGGTGCAGTTCGCCTGGGTGCCGACGGAGAACTGCCCGACCACCGGCGGTTCACCCAGCCCGACGCCCACCGAGGGCGACGGAGGCGGTGGTGCCGCCGGAGCGGGGACGACGGCGGACATGGCACCGCAGTTCGGCAGCGCGGACGATGGCCCGGCGGACGGCAGCGTCGCGGTGACGCACACCCCGGAGGTGGGAGCGCCGACGGCGGAGACCACGATCTCCCACGCCTGCGCGGGCACGATCTACCGCACGGGCGTACTGAACGCCTCGTAGCCGGAACGACGGAACGACGGAACGACGGAACGACGGAACGACGGAACGACGGTACGACGGTACGTACGTCGAGAGGCCCGCCGGACAGGATCCGGCGGGCCTCTCGCGTGCTTGGGCCTGTGTGCTTCTGCCTCTCGCGTACCTCCTGCGCCCGTACGCCTCAGTCGGCGTCGGCCGCGAGTCCCAGCTCCACGTCGCGTGCGGCCTCCGCCTCGCGGCGCAGCAGCCTGAACCACATGAACAGAACGAAGCCGCCGAAGACGAACCACTCGCCGGTGTAGCCGAGGTTCTGGAAGGCCTTCAGGTCGAGCCCGCTGCCCTGTGCCGCCGCGGCGGGCACGGGCTTCATCGAACCGCCCGAGCCACCCGCCTCGGGCTCCGTCAGGGTCACCCAGGCGTCGTACACGTCGTACGGGACGAGGTTCACCAGGGACGCGGCGCTGATCATGCCGAGCTGCCCCTCGGGGAGCCCGCCCCTGGTGCTGACACCGTCGCTGCCGGTGTTCTCGGAAGCCTGCAGATCGCCGGTCACGGTGACCTCACCGGCCGGAGCCGCGGGCACGTCCGCGCGACCCGCGGTGCCGGGCAGCCAGCCCCGTACGACCGGGAGGGCCTTGCCGCTGTCGGTACGCAGCAGATTCAGCACGTAGAAGCCGTCACGGTCGTCCAGCTTGCGCCCGGGGACCAGGAACTGGTCGGCGTACGTCCCGGTCGTGACAGCGGGCCGGCCGGAGGTCTCCTGGTCCACGGGCAGCAGCTCGGCGAGCGGCTTCGCGGTCCGGGTGCCCGGATCGGGCTGCTTCTCGGCCTCCTCGTGCGACTGCACGCGGTCCTCGAAGCGGCCGAGCTGCCAGGTGCCCATGAACACGCAGAACGGGATGGCCAGCACGACGAAGAGGTTGATCCCCCACCATCGCGGGGTCAGCAGGAACCGGTACACCCCTCCACGGTACGGTTCCCCGCTCCGGGAGCCCGGAGCGGGGTGCCCCATTTATTCGCGCCCTACCCCTGCCGGACGGGCCCGTTGCCCGTCCCGGCTGCCCACCAGGACGCCCCGCCGAGTGGACTGTCCGCGTTGCCCGTCGCCCCCGTCCGCTTCAGCTGTCCGTCCCGGCTGCCTGCCCCAGATGCCTCAGCGCGAAATCGAGCTCCAGCCGGACCTGCTTGATCCGCTCCTCCACGACGAGCGAGCCGTGCCCCGCGTCGTACCGGTACACCTCGTGGACGGCGCCGCGCGCGGCGAGGCGGTCCACGTAGTTCTCCACCTGGCGGATGGGGCAGCGCGGGTCGTTGACTCCCGCCGAGATGTAGACCGGCGCGCGCACGGCATCCACGTACGTCAGCGGGGACGACGCCTCGAACCGATCCGGTACTTCCTCCGGTGTCCCGCCCAGCAGTGTGCGGTCCATCGCCTTCAGGGCCTCCATCTCGTCGTGGTACGCGGTGACGTAGTCCGCGACCGGGACCGCCGCCAGTCCCAGCGCCCAGGAGTCCGGCTGCGTGCCGAGCCCGAGCAGGGTCAGATAGCCGCCCCACGAGCCGCCGGCGAGGACCAGCCGCGCCGGGTCCGCCAGCCCCGACTTCACCGCCCAGTCCCGGACCGCCGCGATGTCCTCCAGCTCGATCAGCCCGACCCGGTGCTTCAGCGCGTCCGTCCAGGCGCGCCCGTAACCGGTCGACCCGCGGTAGTTGACCCGCACGACGGCGAAACCGTGGTCCACCCAGGCGGCCGGACCGGACGCGAACGCGTCGCTGTCGTGCCAGGTGGGCCCGCCGTGTATCTCGAAGATGGTGGGGAACGGTCCGTCACCGGTGGCGGGCGTCTGCACCAGGGCATGGATGCGGCCTCCGGGCCCGTCCACCCAGGCGTCCTGCACGGGCACGGAAGCCGGAGCCTTCGCGCCGGGCGGATCGAGGACGACCGCGCCCGTCGTGGCCCGTACGGCGGGCGGCTGCGCGGCCGACGACCACAGGTACTCCACCGTGCCGTCGGGGCGGGCCGTGGCGCCCGACACCGTACCGGCGGGGGTCTCGACGCGCACCGGGCCCTTCGCGCCCGGCTCGTACCTCCACAGCTCGCTGCGCGCCTCGAAGCCGTGCTCGATCAGCAGCGCGGACCCGTCCGGATACCACTCGGCGCCCACATCGCCGGGCAGATCGACGGGGAGATCCGTCTCCGTCCCGGTTACCGGATCCCAGATCATCGGCTCCCAGCGGCCGCGGCGCTGATGCCCGACGAGCAGCCGGGTGTCACCTGCCACGGGGGCGAAGCCCAGCACCGACAGGCCGAGCTCCTTCGTACCGCCCTCGGTGTCGTCCAGCTCGGCGACCGTCGAACCGTCCGGCCGCACGACCCGCAGCGCGGAGTGCATCGCATCCCCGTGCTCGGTGTGTTCGAGGGCGATCAGACTGCCGTCGTGCGACAGGTCTCCGACCCCGGCGGACTCCCGGTGCCGGTAGATCACGACCGGCTCGGACCCGGGGCGCACGAGGTGGACGGTCGTGCCGTCCTCGTCCGTGGACCGGCCGACCACCGCTGTCCCGTCCCGTCCGATCGCGAGACCGGCCGGGTAGGACGGCTCCAGACCGGGTGCGGCCGGCTCGTCCGCGCCGCCGCCGAAGGGCTGCCGCATCCACACGCCGAACTCGTCGCCGTCGGTGTCGGCGAACCACCAGACGGCCTCGCCGTCCGGCGTCAGCACCCCATCGGTCGTCCCGTTGGGCCGGTCCGTCACCTGGCGCTGCTCCCCGGTCGCCCGGTCCCATGCGTACAGCTCGTACGTGCCGGTCGCGTTGGAGACGAAGAGCGAGCGGTCGGGAGCGTCCTCCGCCCAGTCGGGCAGGGACACGCGGGCAGCGCGGAAGCGCTGCTCCCACTCAGGTACGGACGGGTCGTTCTGTGTGTCGCTCATGACCCCATCCAACCCGATTCGGCTGCGGAGCCGGGAGGCCTGTGGATAACTGTTCGCACGCACCCCCAGCCTGTGGGTAACTTTCCCGGCATGTATGCACCGACGCCTGACGACTGGCATGAAGCGAACCGTGCGCGCTGGGACGAACGCGTGGCCATTCACGCCGCCGGCGACTTCTACGACCTCGACGCCTTCCGCGCAGGCAAGGACGCCCTGCGCGACTTCGAGCTCGCCGAGGTCGGAGATGTCACCGGCCGGACGCTGCTGCACCTGCAGTGCCACATCGGACTCGACACCCTCTCCTGGGCCCGTCACGGCGCCGCGCACGTCGTCGGCCTCGACTTCTCCGAACCCGCAGTCGAGACGGCCCGCGGGCTGGCCCGTTCGCTGGGACTGCCGCCGGAGCGAGCGGCGTTCGTGGCCGCCGATGTGTACGACGCGGCGCAGGCCGTGCCCGACTCCTCGTACGACATCGTCTACACCGGGCTCGGTGCGCTGAACTGGCTGCCGGACGTGGACCGGTGGGCGGAGATCGCCGCCTCGCTGGTCGCGGCGGGCGGATTTCTCTACCTCGCCGAGTTCCATCCGCTGACCGACTGCCTCGACGACGAGACCGGCTCGACGATCACGTACGACTACTTCAGCCGTGATCCCTGGGTGGACAAGACGCCGGGCACGTACGCCGATTTCGACGCCGAGACCGTCCACAACCGCAGCGTCGAATGGCAGCACCCGGTCGGCGAGGTGGTTTCGGCGCTGGCCGCGGCCGGGCTGCGGATCGACTTCCTGCACGAGCACGACGCCTCGCTCTTCGCGCGCTACCCGGCGCTGAAGCGGCACGCGGACGGCTACTACCGATTCGCGGCGGACCGTCCGCGGATCCCGATGATGTACTCGGTCAAGGCGTCGCGCCCGGTCAGCGGCTGACCGGCAGGATCTGCGGCCGATTGTCAGTGGCAGGGGTCACACTCGTTCCCATGACTGAGACGGCTGACACGGCTGGCAGGACGGACAGAGCGGACGGGGCCGGAAGCAGCTCCGGCAGGGCTGTCGGAACGGCCGAGGTGCGGGGCGCGGTGGAGGCGTACTGGGCCGCGGCCGACGCCCGCGACTGGGCCGCCTTCGCCGCGACGCTCGCCGACGACGTGGTCTACGACCTGCCGCAGAGCCGTGAGCGGATCCTCGGCAAGGAGCGGTACGTCGCGTTCAACCGGGACTTTCCGGGGGACTGGCACGTCCGGATCGAGCGGATCGTGGCCGACGGGGAGGGGTTGCAGGCTGCCGCCCGGACGCTGGTCACGGATGGCCCCGACCGGATGCACGCCATCCACTTCTTCACGTTCGACACCCAGGGGCTGATCACCGCGGTCACGGACTTCTGGCCCGAGCCCTACGAGCCCCCGGCGGGGCGGGAGCACCTGGTCGAGCGGTACTGAACCACCCCGTCCCTCCTGCCGGCCGAACCGCGGCTGCTTACGACGCCGCGACCGGGCCTGCCCGGTCCCAGCCGGGGGCGCGGACGTCCACGGTGAGGGTGTTCATGGCGACCTCCTCGCCACAGGTACGACAGACCCATGCGGCATCGAGGTCGTGCGCGGACTCCTCGGCTTTCGCCGTGCGGGGATCGTGGACCATGACCACCGGCGGCTCCTCGTTGACCCAGCGGTCGCCCCAGTCCAGCAGGGCCCGGATCACCGGAGCGAGATCCCGGCCGGATGGCGTGAGGTGGTACTCGTAGCGCGGCGGGCGCTCGTTGTAGGGCCGCCGCTCGATCACCCCCGCCTCCTCCAGCGTGCGCAGCCGGGCGGCGAGCCGGTCGCGGGGCGCACCGGTGTTGCGGGCGATCGCCTCGAACCGGTGGTTGCCGAAGAAGATCTCGCGCACCGCGAGCAGCGCCCATTTCTCGCCCACCACCTGGAGCGTGGCGGCGGCGGAACAGGGCCGCCCGGGCAGCGCAGCGGCAGGGCGGGGCGCGGCCGGGCGGGCTGCGGCAGGGTCGGCCGGGTGGTTGGCGGCAGGACTTTCCGAGGCACTCATCCCTACTAGGTTGCCATCTCAAACTCACTGGCGCTAGCTTGCCGTCATGACAGTTGGAGAATCAAACCCACCTGCTTCCCCGCGCCCCCGAGCGCACCAGGACCCCGCATCCGCCGCACCCACTGCCTCCCGTGCTTCTCGCGGCTCCGTCTGGATCGTCTCGGCCGGAGTCTTCGTCGTGAACCTCGATCTGTTCATCGTCAACGTCGCGGTCCCCGCGCTGGGCGACTCCTTCGAAGGCAGTTCGCTCTCCTCGCTCTCGTGGGTGCTCAACGCGTACGCGATCGTCTTCGCCGCGCTGCTCGTCGTCGCGGGCCGGCTGGCCGACCGGTACGGCCACCGCCGTGGCTTTCTGCTGGGCCTGGCGGTCTTCACGGTCGCCTCCGCCCTCTGTGCCCTCGCGCCCGACGTCGGCTGGCTGGTGGCTGCCCGCGTCCTCCAGGCGGCCGGTGCCGCGGCCCTGATTCCGACGTCGCTCGCCCTGCTTCTCGTCGGTACCCCGCCGGAGCGCCGCCCGCAGGCCATTCGCGGCTGGGCGGCGATCGGCGGGATAGCCGCCGGCCTCGGCCCGGTCGTCGGCGGGCTGCTCGTCGAGGCCGACTGGCGCTGGGTGTTCCTGGTCAACGTGCCGGTCGGTGTGGTCGGTCTGGTCGCCGGGGCCAGGCTGCTGCCCGACACCCGCCCGGACCGTGAGGGCCGCCTCCCGGACCTCGTGGGAGCTGCGCTCCTCACCCTGGCGATCGGCGCCCTGGCGCTCGGACTGGTCAAGGCGGATGCCTGGGGCTGGAGTTCGCCCGGAGTCGTCGTCGCACTCCTCGCGGTTGTCGTCCTCACCGCGGCATTTCTGCTGCGCTCCGCCCGGCACGCGGCTCCGGTGATCGAACTTCCCCTGCTGCGCACCCCCGCCTTCGCCGCCGCCACGCTGGCGGCCCTGCTCTTCACGGTCGCCTTCGCGGCGATGCTGCTCACCTCGGTGCTCTGGTGTCAGCAGGTGTGGGGGTACTCGGCGATCCGTACGGGCCTGGCGATCGCCCCAGGGCCCCTGGTCGTTCCGCTGCTCGCCGTCACGTCAGGCCCCGTCGTGCGCCGCCTGGGCGCCGGCCGGACGGCAGCTCTCGGCTGCCTGTTGTTCGGGGCGGGACTGGCCTGGTGGGCCACGGCGCTCGGCACCGACCCCCGGTACGCAACCGGGTTCCTCCCCGGCATGCTGATCACCGGCATCGGGGTCGGCTTCGCGCTCCCCACCCTGGTCGGCGCGGCGGCCGCAGCCCTGCCGCCCACCCGCTTCGCCACCGGATCGGCCGTCACCACCATGGCCCGCCAGACCGGTGCCGTCCTGGGTGTAGCCCTGATGGTCACCCTGCTCGGCACCCCCGCCGCCTCCGAAGCGGCCCTCGACGGGTTCCGCCAGGGCTGGTGGGTGGCGGTCGCCACCGCCGTACTCGCAGCCGCCGCGGCACTGACGCTGCCCCGCCCCGCGCCGGAAGTCCGCCGTGCCTGAGCTCTTCCCCACCGACAGCAGTGCGGCGGCGCCACCGGAACGGACGAACCCGGTGGTGCCGCCGCCTGACTGAGGGGTTTCTACGCGCGTTACGCCACAGAGCGGAAGGCGGGCAGATACCCGTTCGACTGCCCGATCGCCTTGGGGTGGTAGGAGTTGGAGATCGGAATCGACACGCTGTGGATCCAGGCGTCACCCGAGCACAGTTCGTGACCCGTGAACTCGTCCACCACGCTGGAGAAGGTGAACCCGGCGTCCGCTGCCCGCTTGGCGAGCACTCCGTTCAGGACGTTGGACGCGTTGTTGATCGCCCCGCGCTCGGTCTCCGTGAGCCCGGCGATGCAACTGCCCGAGAGCTTGTAGAAGCGCGGGTAGCCGAGCACGACCACATGCGCCTGCGGTGCCCTTGAACGGATGTTTCCGTAAAGCGAGTTGAGGCTCGCCGGCAGCGAGTTCTGCACCTGTGAGATCGCCGTGTTCACGCGGCTCACACACGTGGCCTCGCTCTGCAGGACACAGGTCTGCATGACGTCCGCGAACCCGACGTCGTTGCCGCCGGCCGTGACGCTGACCAACGTGGTCGATGAACTCAGCGCGCCCAGCTGACCGCTGGAGACGGAGCCCGTCGTCGCGCCCGAGCAGGCGACGAACTTAAACGACGACGGAGCGTTCGCGGCTGCCCAGAGGGACGGGTAGGCGTTGGTGCTGCGCATGCAGTCACCGCTTTCCGAGGTGTAGTTCCCGGCGCCTACACCTGAGGAGTAGGAGTCACCGAGAGCTACGTAGTTGTCGCCGGCGGCGGACGCCGGCTGTGCCATGCCGAGTGCGGCCACGGCGGCGATGGCGAGGGTGGATGCGGAGGCCCAGAAGGTTCGTACTGACATGACTGCCAGCCCTTCGAAGTGTGGGGGACGGGTGGGGAGTTCGTGGGGCGAGCATGTTTGTAGCAGCTCCCGGTACCCGCCGGTAATGGCGCTGCAGGAAGTCGTCTGATATGCCCGAATGATCGTTCGGGGGTCGATGCTCCGCGCGTAGATAAACCTTCAACTGGCCCTCGAATGGGTGAAGTTGTGGATCATCCGAGCCATCCCCGTGACTCCTCTGCGTCACCATGAGACGTACGATTCGCGGCCGCGCGGCGCCCGTACGCCGTGGGAATCCGCCTTCACAACTGCCTTCGCACCCCGAACACGACTGCGGCCGCCAGGAGCACCTGGCGGCCGCGGTTCGGGTGGTGGGTCTGTCTACAGCGTGCGTTCCAGCCTGTCCGCCATCAGCCTGCTGAAGCGCGACGGGTCGCTCAGTTCGCCACCGTCCGACAGGAGTGCGAGCCCGTGGACGAGCTCGGCCGCCTCGGCCAGCTCCGTACCGGCGTCCGTGCCCTCCCCCTGCTCGGCGTGCGCCTTCTTCAGTCCGCCGATCAGCGGGTGCGAGGGGTTGAGCTCGAGGATCCGCTTGATGTGCGGTACCTCCTGGCCCATGGCGCGGTACATGTTCTCCAGGGCAGGGGTGGCATCGTGCGTGTCCGAGACGATGCACGCGGGTGAGACGGTGAGCCGCGAGGAGAGCCGGACCTCCTTCACGTTCTCGCCGAGCTGCTCGGTCATCCAGGTCAGCAGACCGGCGTAGTCCTGCTGCTGCTTCTCGCGCTCCGCCTCGACCTGCTTCTTCTCCTCGTCGGTGTCGAGGTCGACCTCGCCCTTGGCGATCGACTGCAACTGCTTGCCGTCGAACTCCGGCACGGACTGGACCCAGACCTCGTCGACCGGATCCGTCAGGAGGAGGACCTCGAAGCCCTTGGCGCGGAAGGCCTCCATGTGGGGCGAGCTCTCCATGGCCGCGCGTGACTCGCCCGTCATGTAGAAGATCTGCTCCTGACCCTCCTTCATGCGCTCCACGTACGAGCGCAGCGTGGTCAGCCCCTCCTCGTCCTGGGTGGAGGCGAACGAGGAGATCTCCAGGATCGCGTCCTGGTTCTCGAAGTCCTGGAGCAGGCCTTCCTTGAGAACCCGGCCGAATTCCTTCCAGAGCGTCCCGTACTTCTCCGGGGCGGCGGACATCATGTCCTTCACCGTGGAGAGAACCTTCTTGACCAGCCGGCGGCGCATCAGCTCGATCTGGCGGTCCTGTTGAAGGATTTCCCGCGACACGTTGAGCGACAGGTCCTGCGCGTCGACTACGCCCTTCACGAAGCGGAGATACGTCGGCATGAGCGCTTCGCAGTCATCCATGATGAACACGCGCTTGACGTAGAGCTGAACGCCGCGCTTGTGCCCCTGCATGAACAGGTCCTGCGGTGCGTGGGACGGCAGGAAGAGCAGTGCCTGATATTCGAAAGTGCCCTCCGCCTGCATGCGGATGGTCTCGAGCGGGTCCGTCCAGTCGTGACTGATGTGCTTGTACAGCTCGCTGTACTCCTCATCGGTCACGGAGTTCTTCGACCGGGCCCACAGCGCCTTCATCGAGTTGACCGTCTCGGTCTCGGGCGCTGCTCCGTCCTCGCCCGCCGTCGCGGCGGCCATGCGGATGGGCCAGGTGATGAAGTCCGAGTAGCGCTTGACGATCTCCCTGAGCTTCCAGGGCGACGTGTAGTCGAAGAGCTGGTCCTCGGTGTCCTCGGGCTTGAGCCGCAGAGTGGCCGCGGTGCCCTGCGGGGCGTCGTCGACGGACTCGACGGTGTACGTTCCCTCGCCGCTGGACGTCCAGCGCGTGCCCTGGCTCTCACCCGCGCGCCGGGTGAGGAGCGTGACCTCGTCGGCCACCATGAAGCTCGAATAGAAACCGACACCGAACTGCCCGATGAGTTCCTCGGACGTTGCGGAGTCCTTGGCTTCCTTCAATTCCTGCAGGAATTTCGCCGTTCCGGAGTTCGCGATCGTTCCGATCAACTGCACGACCTCGTCGTGCGACATTCCGATTCCGTTGTCGCGCACGGTCAGCGTGCGCTCCTCCTTATCTGCCTCGACGGCGATATGGAGGTCGGAAGAGTCCGCCTGGAGTGTGTCGTCACGGAGAGTTTCAAGGCGCAGTTTGTCGAGTGCGTCCGAGGAATTGGAAATGAGCTCCCGCAGAAAGACGTCCTTGTTCGAGTAGATCGAATGGATCATCATCTGCAGGAGCTGACGCGCTTCTACCTGGAACTCGAATGTCTCGGCCGGCATGGGTGCAGGTTCCCTTTCTGGGGTAAGTCATCTGAGCCGAGACATATCGTAACCAGCCCTCGCGGTGCTCATGTGCCGGTTCCCGGATGCGTTCAGCGGGCCGGGCGCCGGGGTGGAGGCGCCCGGCCCGCTGCCTCAAGCAGCTTGCCCACAGGGGGCGATGGGACTCACGGGCCGGTGGCGCAGTTGCCGCACGGGCTCTTGCCGCGTGCTGCCGCCCGGGCTCGGCTGGTCTCCTCGACCTTGTGGTCGATGCCGGCCGTCCTCTGTCCGGCCTTGATGCCGGGGCAGTCCTCCTTGAGGTGCCACTTGTCGCCCGAGGCCGTGACGTAGACGAGCCCGCCGTGGGTCTCGTCGAACCAGTTGATGAACTCGTAGACCGTGCCGATCAGGGCCACACGCTTGTGGAGGGCGATCTGGTCGTGCCCGGGCAGGAAGTGCCCGAGGGCGACGCGTGCGTCGCAACCGCAGGCGCATGTGCGGGCGCCGTGGGGGGAGTCGAAGTAGGTGATGGGGTTGCGCGCCCCCTCGACGGGGGACGGTTTCCCGACGAAGGCGTCGTACACGGGGTCCTCGCCCGCCCTGAGGACAGTCCCCTCGATGGCCCGGCGTGCGGGCCCGGCCGGCGCGATTCCCTCGATCCGGATGGCCTGGCGGACGATGCCGTGGGCGCTGATCAGCGCGTAGTGCTCGCGGTCGGCGCGGGCGCCGAGGACCCAGCAGCCGCGCCCGGCTTCGTACAGCTGATCGTCGGTCATGCCGGGACTCCAGCCGATGACCGAGCGTCCGAGGAAGTCGTCCTCGGGTTCGACGGACTTCATGTCGCCCAACGTGATGTGGATCATCGAACCAGCCCCCTGATAGTTGATGCCCCAAGCCCTCTTGGGTATCGCTGGAAGTGTGGCACGGGCTGCCGTATACCTTCAACCCCTAGGAGTCGTGGGTATACGGCTATGGGTCGCCCCGCCCTCCCCGTCCGGCCGACCCGCCTCGTGACCCGGCAGACTGGGGCGCATGGGCGATATGCGAGCGGCTTCAGCGACGGCAGGAGACTCCGGTGCACCGGTGATCCTCGGCAACGAGCCCGGTTCGTTCGCCCGGGGCGTGCTGGCCGAGCGCCATCCGGCGCTGATCAAGCAGGTGCGCGATGCCTTTCCGTACGGTCCCCGACAGCACCGGGCACTCGATGCGCTGCTGGACGAGATCACGCACGGGGTCGTGGAGCCGCTCGACGCCGCGGACCCGGACCACGGAATCTGGCAGGCCTGGGGGCGCGAGCACTTCGGGCGGTCGTGGTTCGACGCCCCGTTCCTCTGGGCCGAGAGCTACTTCTACCGCAGGCTCCTCGCGGCCATCGAGTACTTCGACGAAGGACCGTGGCAGGGCATCGACCCCTTCGCGCCCTTCAAGCTGGCGGAACTGAACGGCAGCGCGGTCGACGACGAGTTCCGTTCCCTGGGCCGGCTCGCCGACGCCCCGGCCGACGAGCGGGCGACGGCTCTGCTGCACGCCTCGCTCTGGGGCAACCGCGCCGATCTCGGTTTCCGGGTGGCCGCGGACGAACCCATGGGGGAAGCGGACCCCGGGCTTGTCGCCGACGACAGCGCCCTGCTGTGGTCGCTGCTTCCCGTGGGGGCCCCGGCGACTGTTTCCGTGGTGGCGGACAATGCCGGCCGGGAGCTGATCCCCGACCTGGTCCTGATCGACCACCTGCTGCGCCGAGGTCGTGCGGAGCGTGCCGTGCTGCACGTGAAGCCAGGTCCGTACTACGTCTCCGACGCGACGACCGCCGACGTCGTCGATTCCCTGCGCCGCCTCGTCCGGGCACCGGGTGCCGCTGGCGGGATCGGACGGCGTCTCTGGGAGGCGATGGGGGCGGGGCGCCTGGAGGTACGCGCCCATGCGTTCTTCTGCGCGCCGCTGCCGTACGAGGAGATGCCCGAGGACCTGCGTGAGGAATGGGGGGCCGGTGCGCTCACGATCCTGAAGGGCGACCTCAACTACCGCCGTCTCGTGGGCGACCGGCTGTGGGACCCGACGACGCCCTTCGCGGACCGTACGGCGTACTTCCCCGGGCCCGTGGCCGCGCTGCGTACGTTGAAGTCCGACGTCGTCGTCGGGCTGGAGCCGCAGACGCTGAGCGCGCTCGACGCATCGGGCGGGGCCTGGCGCACCAGTGGCACGCACGCCCTGATCCAGGCGCGCGGCCGGGGCGGATCCTAGGGCTGCGGCGGCTTCTCCACGAGGCGGGTCACGAGGTCGTGCCAGCCCTGCTCCAACTGATCGAGCGTGAAGCCGCGTTCGCGGGTCAGATGGTGCACGAGGGCGGTGTCGACCGATCCCAGCAGGGTGTGTGCGAGGAGTTCCGGGTTGCCGGCGACGTCCAACTGGCGCAGCAGCATGGTGATATGGCTCAGTCGCAGACGGTTGGCCGGGACGGCGTACGCGCGCAGCGGATCGGTGCGGGAGGCCAGGATCAGCTCGTGGTGACCTCGTTCGTGGCGCATGACGGCGGGGCCGAAGGCGTGCAGCCGCTCCACTGCGGGGGCGCCCGGTCCCATGGGTGGCGGTCCTGAGAGGAAGGCGGCCTGGAGCAGCCCCTCGCGATGGTCGAGGAGCGCGAGGAGGAGGCCGGTGCGGTCGCCGAAGCGCCGGAAGACGGTGCCCTTGCCCACTCCTGCGGCGTTGGCCACCGATTCCATGGTGAGGTCCGCCGCGCCGCACCCGGTCAGCAGGCGGGAGGCGGCGTCCAGCAGACGCGTGCGATTGCGCGCCGCGTCCGCCCGCAGCTGCTCCGGCGGCTCACCGGCCGGCGCGAGCGGGAGATGTGTCCGCTCCTCGCCGGCTTCGGGCGGCCTGGAGGGCGGAGGGACGGGACCGGTCATGGCTTCAGCCTAACGCCAGGGAAGAAAAAGTGGACCGTGGTCCGTTTAGGTGGTACAACTTTAAACGGACCGTGGTCCGCTTGCTCCGCAGTCTCCGTCTCCCAGGAGTTCCCCATGTCTGTACGCATCCTCGCCCTCGTCGGCAGCCTCCGCGCCGGCTCCCACAACCGTCAGCTCGCCGAGGCCGCCGCCAAGCACGCGCCCACGGGCACCGACGTCGAGCTGTTCGAGGGCCTCGCCGAGGTGCCCTTCTACAACGAGGACATCGACGTCGAGGGCAGCGTCCCCGCCGCTGCCGCCCGACTGCGTGAGGCAGCCGGCCAGGCCGACGCCTTCCTGCTGTTCTCGCCGGAGTACAACGGCACCATGCCGGCCGTGCTGAAGAACGCGATCGACTGGCTGTCGCGCCCGTACGGTGCGGGCGCCCTGACCGGTAAGCCGGCCGCCGTGGTCGGCACCGCCTTCGGCCAGTTCGGCGGCGTCTGGGCCCAGGACGATGCCCGCAAGGCAGTCGGCATCGCGGGCGGCGCCGTCCTCGAGGACGCCAAGCTGTCCATCGCCGGCTCCGTGACCCGCTTCGCCGAGATCCACCCGGCCGACGACGCCGAGGTCGTCACCTCGCTGACCGAGGTCATCCGCCAGGTCACCGAGCGGACCGCCGCCGCGGCTGCCTGACGCAGCTCACCCCGACGGCGGCGCGCCGAGGATGCCGCGCCGCCGTTCGTACACACGTCACTGCGCCGCCCGCGCTCGCGCCGGGCGGCGCAGCTGCGCGGTGTCCGTCGGCCTGCTGTCCTGCGGCGCTCCTGCGGCGCTCCGTGCGGTGTGGGCTAGGACGCGAGGGGCTGTGCGACGAAGGCGTCCACGTGCTCCGCAGCCCAATGGGTGAACGTGCGCGCCGGACGTCCGGTGACCTTCTCGACGGTGTCGACGACCGTACGGCCCACCTCCGGTGTGTTCCCGTACGCCTCGAGCAGGAAGCCGATCACTCCCTCCGGCATGCCCGCTGCCCGCCACTGCGCGACAGCCTCCTCCTCGGTCAGCTCGACCAGGGCGATCTCCCTGCCGCGGGCGGCGGCGATCGTCGCCACCTTGTCGCCGACGGTCAGCAGCTCGGGGCCGGTGAGCACGTACTCCTGGCCCCCGTGGCCCTCCTCCGTGAGGGCGACCGCGCCGACGGCGCCGATGTCGCCCTCGTGGACCATGGCGCTGAGCCGGGACACGAACGGCTCGCGAACCTCGCCCGAGGCCGAGATCCCGCCCGCCCACTCCAGGGCGTTGGCCATGAACTCGACCGGCATGAGCACGGTCCACTCCACACCGTCCTCGGCACGCACGGCGTCCTCCAGCGGCGACGAACCGCCACCGTGCAGCACCGTGACCCGGTGCACGCCTGCCGCGCGCGCCAGCTCCATGATCCGCGGGCCTGTCTCCAGCGGAGCGAAATGGGCGCCGAAGGTGATCAAGTGAAGGCCCGTGACGCCCTCCAGAGCCGGGATCAGACTGTCGGGTTCGGTCAGGTCGCCCTGAACGACCTCGACGCCCGCCGGGAAGACGGCCTTCGACGCATCCCGGGTGAGGGCACGGACCGCGTGGCCGCGGGAGACCAGTTCGGCGACGACCTGACGGCCGACAGTTCCGGTGGCGCCGGTGACAAGAATCTTCTGCGTCTGTGTCATGGCTCGACCATAGGAGGGCATTAGGTCAGGTTCTGTCCGCTACGCCTGCGATCGCGTACAGCTGGCAGGACGGATCGCGGGCATGACCGTGCTTGTGTGCGCCGCACCGGAGGAGCATGGCTGACGCGTAACCGGCGGCAGGCTTCGCCGGTTACGCCCCGAGGGCCTAGCCGATGAGGGTCTCCTTCGGACGGACGACGCAGAACTCGTTCCCCTCCGGATCGGCCAGCACGGTCCACGACTCGTTGCCGCTCTGCCCGACGTCCACCCTGCGGGCGCCGAGTGCCAGGACGCGCTCGATCTCCGCCTCCCTGTCCTTCGCACCGCTGGTCAGATCCAGGTGCAGACGGTTCTTGACGACCTTGCGGTCCGTCACCGGCATGAAGCAGATGCCCACCGGGGCGGACTCGTCCGGCCCGATCACGACCTCACGCTCCCGCTCGGACAGGATGCGCCAGCCCAGCACCTCGGCCCAGAACCGGGCCAGGGCGGGCAGGTCGTGGGCGTCGATGACGATGTGGTGCAGCGAGAGAGGCATGTCGGCCAGTGTGCCCCGTGACGGACCGGGCCGGTTGTCACGAACGGGGCCCGGACCGAAGGTGCTTGGGGTTACAGCCCCGCGTCGGTGCGGACCAGTCGGAGCGCCGCTGCGGGGTCTGCCGCTCGTGTGACCGACCGCCCCACGACAATGTGCGAGGCACCGGCGACGACGGCAGCACGCGGTGTACCGGGGCGGGCGTGGTCGGCCCCGGACTCACCGGGCAGCGTGACTCCTGGAGTCACGATCAGGGAGTCGGGGCCCAACAGGCCGCGCAACTGCGCGGTCTCCTGCGGCGACGCGATCACGCCATGGCATCCGGCCTTCCGCGCCAGCCCTGCCAGGCGCAGCACCTGCTCCCCGGCCGGGTCGGCGACCCCGATGTCGGCGAGGTCGGTGCCGGTCATGCTGGTGACGACGGTCAGAGCCAGGACACGCAGGCGGGGAAAGTCGCGGGCCGCGGCGACCGCGGCGGCCATGATGCCGGTGCCGCCCATGCTGTGGACCGTCACCATCGACGCACCGAGTGAGCCCGCGGCACGGACCGCTCCGGAAACGGAGTTCGGGATCTCGAAGAGCTTCAGGTCCAGGAACACCTCATGGCCCTGCGCGACGAGGTGCCTGACGAGGTCGGGGCCTGCCGCTGTGAGCAGCTCCCCGACCTTGTAGAAGCGGCACTCGCCGCCGAGTCGGTCGACGACCGCTTCAGCCGCTCGGCGACTGTCGAAATCCAGGGCAACGATGATCGGACCGGGTGACTTCACGGCGCCATTCTCGTACGGGGCATGCGGGCCGCGAAGAGGGCCTTGCCTCCTCCTACGGACCCCTTCGTGCCGTGCGCTCCGAACTCCCGTGCCACAACAACGGGCCCGACACCGTTCGGTGTCGGGCCCGTTGGGCGGTCAGCGCGTGGGCCGGGGTGCCCGGCGGGCGCCCCGGCTCATGCGTCAGACGTGCGAGCCGGCCTTGCGGCGGCGTACGACGAACACCGCGCCGGCGCCGATCGCCATGGCCGCGCCGCTCGCGAGGGCGAGCTGCGAGGTCCCGGACGAGCCCGTGGCGGCGAGGCTGCCGCTTACGGGTGTGGCCGACGCGCCGCTCTGCGGCGTGAGGTTCGAGGTGGTGGGCTTGGCATCGGGGACCTTGCCGGGCTTGGTGCCGGCGGCGGCGATCAGGAACTCGTAGCCCTCGAGGTCCGGGGTCCCGCCGCAGGTGCCGTTGTCGTTGAAGTAGTCACCGGCGACGAAGGTGACGCCATTGCCCGCGGGGGCCGAGGCGTCGATCGTGAGGCGCATCTTCACGTCGGCGTGGGCGCCGGCCTTCAGCGGGCTGATGGCGTCCATGTAGTGCTCGTTGTCGACGGTCTCCCACTTCGAGGAGGAGGCGGACGACCACTGCAGGTGCACCAGGTCGTCGATGTCGTTGAACCCACTCTGGTCGGTCGCGTGGACGTAGACGAAGGGAAGCACCTCGTCCATCGTCTTGTCGGTGCCGTTGGTCACCCGGAGCTTGAAGTTGACCTTCGTGCCGGCGACGACTGTGGACGGCAGACCGGTGACGACCGTGGTGAGCTTGGCCTCGGGGACGCAGTCCTCGCCCTCCTCGGCCTCCTCTTCCTTCGCCTTGGCCAGCGCCTCGTCGGCGGCGTTCTTGTCGGCGAGCGCCTTCTTGGTGGCCTTCTGCGCCTCGCCGATTGCCCGGGCCGCGGCGACCCGCGCGTCGTCACGCGCCTCGTCGGCTGCCACGACCTCGGCATCGGCGGCGGCCTTGGCATCGGAGGCGGTGACGGCGGCGCTTTCCGCGTCGGTGAGAGTCGTCGCCGCGGCGGTCTTCTCCTCCTCGGTGGCCGTCTCCGGAAGGGCATCGACCGCAGCCTGGGCGTCGATGACCGCTTGGTCGGCCTCGGCCTTGGCCGTAGTGGCCAAGGCCGCAGCGGTCTTGGCTGCCGCGACCGCCTCGGTCAGTGGGTGGGTATCGGACTCGAACGCTTTCAGAGCCGCGAGGGCGGCCTTCTCGGCCAGTACGGCGGCGTCGTACACCGCCTGCGCTGCTTCCGCGGCCTTCTCCAGCTCCGCGATGGAGGGCTTTTCCTGCGTCTGCGAAGCCGGCTTGTCGTCGGCGAACGCGGGGGTGACCGACAGCAGGAGGGCAGGTGTGGTCACTGCGGCGGCAACGGCTGTGGCAAGAATCCGGCGAATCTTCACAAGAGCCCTTCGGGGTCCGAAAAAGAAAGAAGGGGTCGCAGCGGAATGGGACACGCAGATGCGACTTGAGGTGATCGTATGGCCGCGCCAACGATCACTCATCACGATTTCTTCACCCGTTCCGGCCGTCGCCGCGCCACGGGGACAGACAGAAAAGACGAAAGGGTGCAGTTGCTTTCACTGCGTGCGCTTTCGCTGTGAGGAAGGCCACATGGTCCTGGACGCGTCGTCCCGCGACCTCCCCGGCGCTACGAAGCGACCGTCCTCGTCGCTGCGGTCAACGGATGGCCGTGACCAACTGCCGCGGAGCATCCGGCCGTTGCGTGGGTGAGCGTCAGGAAGACATCGCTGCGCGGTCGGCCTCGCTGCGGAGCACACAGAACTCGTTGCCCTCGGGGTCCGCGAGGACAGCCCAGCCGGCGCCATCGGGTTCCCGGCGATCGTCGACGAGGGTGGCCCCGAGCTTCAGCAGTCGCTCGACCTCCTCCTCGCGCGTGGTCTCAGGGCGCAGGCACAGGTGGAACCTGTTCTTGATCGTCTTCCGTTCCGGCACCTGGTTGAAATGCAGCAGCGGGCCCTCGGGCAGCATCACCTCGGCCTCCGGCGAACCCGGCTCGTCATCCTGATGCAGCGGAGAACCGAGCACCTCACTCCAGAACCGAGCCAGCGCATAGGCATCCGCACAGTCGACCGCCACGTTCTGCAATACCGAGACCATGCACGAGAGCCTGCCTGAAGCACCGCACGGTCGGCTACCGAGTTGCGGCGAAACGGCGCCAGCACTTTCGTCGCGGGCCCCGGTCCGCCGCGCCCAAGTGCGGTGCCGTTGTCGTGCGGTGAGGAACTCAGCCTTCGAGCAGTTCAGCAAGAGCGATCGCTGCTACCGCGGAGAAGAGCCACGGCTTCCTCGGATCCCGTCCGCGGGTCTGGCGGTCCAGTTCCCAGACGAACACCAAGAGGCAATACAGGTGCAGCGGGCCCTGCACCAGGAAGGCGACGTCGTGCACGGGGCCTCCCTCGTCCTTCAAGCGGGCGAGCGCCGTGCCTGACGACGGTCGTGCGGTTACCGGACCACCGCCATCGAGGAGGCCAACCGGAAGCGGATCCGCCCGGTGATCCGGACGGGAACAGTGGCCAGGGGCGGCAGGCAGATCCGTAACCGTAGTCGCACAGGCAGTCACGCACACGAAAACAGGTGAGGCGCCTAGGAACGTTCCTAGGCGCCTCACCTGGTGTTTCGGCTGTCGGGGTGGCGGGATTTGAACCCACGACCTCTTCGTCCCGAACGAAGCGCGCTGCCAAGCTGCGCTACACCCCGATGCCCACCGGTTGCCCGGCGACATCGATTACTTTAGCCCACCGGTGGCCGGAGGCGAAATCCGGTTTTGTCTCGGTCGGCACGGGGCCGCCGTGAGTACCCGGTCACCCTCAGTCGCGCGGGGTCAGTGTCAGCAGGGTCGCCTCCGGCGGGCAGGCGAAGCGGACCGGGGTGTAGCGGTTCGTGCCGCAGCCGGCCGATACGTGGAGGTAGGCGCGCTTGTCGCCGACCGTGTGGCTGGAGAGGCCCTTCACTCGGTCCGTGTCCAGGTCGCAGTTGGTGACGAGGGCACCGTAGAAGGGGATGCAGAGCTGTCCCCCATGGGTGTGGCCCGCCAGGACCAGGGGGTAGCCGTCCGCGGTGAAGGCGTCCAGGGAGCGCAGGTACGGGGCATGGACCACGCCGATCGAGAGGTCGGCGCCCGTTTCGGGGCCGCCGGAGACCTCGGCGTAGCGGTCCCGCCTGATGTGCGGGTCGTCCAGGCCGGTGAACCCGAGCTCCAGGCCGTCCAGCTTGAGGTGTCCGCGCGTGTTGGACAGGTTCTGCCAGCCCGCCACGTCGAAGGCGTCCCGCATCGGCTCCCACGGGTTGTGGACAACGCCGACCGCCGGGGCGTTTCCGTTGAGGCCGTGCTTGCCCTGCATCTTCTCCAGGAGGTAGAGGGCCGGGTTGCGCAGCTTGGGACCGTAGTAGTCGTTCGAGCCGAAGACGTACACGCCGGGGAACTCCATCAGCGGGCCGAGGGCGTCGAGCAGCTCGGGCACCGCCTCGGGGTCGGAGAGGTTGTCGCCGGTGTTCACCACGAAGTCCGGGCGCAGCCCTGCCAGTGACTGCAGCCAGGCGCGCTTCTTGCGCTGGCCGCTCACCATGTGGATGTCGGAGACCTGGAGTACGCGCAACGGGCGTGCTCCTTGCGGGAGTACGGGGATCGCGATCCGTCGCAGGCGGAACGAGCGGGCCTCGAATCCGGCGGCGTACACGAGGCCGGCGGCACCGACCGCTGCGCCGACTGCCGTGACTTTCAGGGGTACTCCGTAGCGTGCGCGCATGTGCCCATCGTCGCAGACACGGTGCGGCGAGAGGAAAACCGGCGGGCGGCAGGTGCCCCGTACCTGTCACAATCGCCGCATGACCACGCTCAAGTCCAAGCTCAAGGAAGACCTCACCACGGCCATGAAGGCGCGTGACGAGCTCACCTCGTCCACCCTCCGGCTCACCCTCACCGCGATCACCAAGGAAGAGGTCAGCGGCAAGACGTCGCGCGAGCTCTCCGACGACGAGGTGCAGAAGGTGATCGCCAAGGAGGCGAAGAAGCGCCGCGAGGCGGCCGAGGCCTTCGCACAGGGCGGCCGGACCGAGTCGGCCGAGCGGGAGAGGGCGGAGGGCGAGCTGCTCGACGCGTACCTCCCCAAGCAGCTCACGGACGAGGAGCTGACGGGCATCGTCGCCGCCGCGGTCGAGGAGGCGAAGGCCGCCGGCGCCGAGGGGCCGCGCGCGATGGGTGCCGTCATGAAGATCGTGAACCCGAAGGTGACGGGTCTCGCCGAGGGCGGCCGGGTCGCCGCCACGGTGAAGAAGCTCCTCGCGGGCTGAGAGCCGGCGAGGCGTACGGGGTGACGAAGGAGGGCGCCCCCCGGTCCGGGGGGCGCCCTCCTTCATGTCCGTGCCTGCCCTGACGGGTCAGGGACCGTTGCCACCGCCGCGCGTGCCACCGTCGTTTCCGCCGATGACGCCCGGCGGGAAGGTGATGCCGCCGATCGGGTCGTCGGTTCCCGGCTTGTCGTCGCCGTCCTCGCGGTCCCGGCCCTTGCCCTTGTCCTTGTCCTTGTCTTCCTTCGGCTTGGCCCGAGGCACCGAGATCGGGTTGAAGGACGGCGTCTCCGAAGCGCTCAGCGCACCGGTCATCGCGATCTTCCAGATGGGACCGGGAAGACAGCCGCCGCAGACCTTGTCGTAGTACTGGCCACCGATGGTGATGTTGTACATCTTGGTGGTCTTCTCGCCGATGTCGTCGCCGACCCACACCGCCGTCGAGAGGTTCGGGGTGTAGCCGACGAACCAGGCGTCCAGGCGGTCGTTGGTCGTACCCGTCTTACCGGCGTTGTCGCGGTCGGTGAGACCGGCCAGCGTGCCGGTGCCGTCCTCGACCACGCCCTTGAGCATCTGGCTGATGGTGTCCGCCGTCGGCTCACTCATCGCCCGGGAGCACTCGGACTTCGGTACCTCGATCTTCTTGCCGTCGGGGTCGATGATCGCCTCGATGGCGATCGGCGAGCAGTACGTGCCCCGGTTGGCGAACGTGGCGTACACGGAGGCCATCGACAGCGGGGTGCTCACCTCGCCGCCGAGGGTGATCGAGGCGTGCTCCTCGATCTCCTTGCCGTCACCCCGCTCGTAGCCGACCTTCTTCGCCATCTCGACCGTCTCGCACAGACCGGCCTTCTGCTCCAGCAGGGCGAAGTAGGTGTTGATGGACTTGCCGAGCGCACCCGTCATGTCCCAGGAGCCCTTCTCGGACTCCATCTCGTTCTGCAGGTCCCAGTTGCCACCGCCGGCGGGGGCACCCGAGCAGGTGCGGTACGAGTCCTGCGGCAGCGAGAGCTTCCAGCCGGTGGAGAAGCTCTGGGCGGGGCTGATGCCCTTCTCCAGAGCCGCGGCGGCGGTGATCGGCTTGAAGGTCGAACCGACCTGGAAGCCGTAGGTGCTGCCGCCCATCTTGTTGCTGACGCCGAGGTTCAGCATCGTCTGGTGCTTCTTCTGGTCCAGGCCGTACGGGCGCGACTGGGCCATCGAGAGGATCTTGCCGCTGCCGGGCTGGACCTGCACCACCGAGGCGGCGACCTTGTCGTCCTTGTTCACCTTCGAGGTCGCTGCCTCGTTGGCGGCCCGCTGCGCCTTCGGGTCGAGCGTCGTCTTGACCGTCAGACCACCGAGGTTCCAGAGCTTGGCGCGCTCCTCGTCGGTCTTCCCGAAGGCCGGGTCGTTGAGGACGATCTGGCGTACGTAGTTGCAGAAGAAGCCGGAGCCGGCGACGGCCGTGATGCAGCCGTTCTTCGGCTCGCTGACCTTCAGCTTGATCGGGTTGGCGATGGCCTTGTCGGCTTCGTCCTGCGAGATGTCCCCGACGGCCGCCATACGCTGCAGCACGGTGTTGCGACGCTTGGTCGCTTCCTCCGTGTCGTTGACCGGGTCGTACCGGGTCGGCGACTGGACGAGGCCGGCGAGCAGCGCGGCCTCCTCCACCTTCAGGTCCTTGGCGTGCTTGGAGAAGTACCGCTGGGAGGCGGCCTCGATGCCGTAGGCCTGCTGCCCGAAGAACGTGATGTTGAGGTAGTTCTCCAGGATCTTCTTCTTGCCGAGCTCTTCCTCGACCTGGATCGCGTACTTCAGCTCACGGACCTTGCGGCCCAGGGTCTGCTGGGTGGCCTGCGCGACCTTGTCCGGGTCGTCGCCCGCCTCCTCCACGAAGACGTTCTTCACGTACTGCTGGGTGAGGGTCGAGGCGCCCTGCGCGGCACCGCCTGCCTGCACGTTGCGGTTCATCGCACGCAGGATGCCCTTGAGGTCGACGGCCCCGTGCTCGTAGAACCGTGAGTCCTCGATCGCGATGATCGCGTCCTGCATGTACGGGGAGATGTCCTTGAGCGGGACGACGGTCCGGTCGCGGGAGTAGTCGGTCGCGATGAGACCGCCCTCGCTGTCCAGGATCGTGGTCCGCTGGCTCAGCGGCGGAGTCTTGAGGTTGGAAGGGATCTCGTCGAATCCCTCGACCGTCCCCTTGGCTGCGAGGCCCAGCGCTCCGGCGGCCGGCAGCGCGATGCCTGCCAGCACAGCTCCGGACAGCGCGGCGACACCGAGGAACTTGGCGGCCTGCTGAGTCGTGGTGAGACCCCCGCCTGAGCGCTTCTTTGGCATGGGGGCAGCCTAATCCGTAGTTGGCGACGTTCCGCAGGGGCGGGGGCTCCTCGGAGCGTTCGAGTACCAGACCGTGACATCCGGGCGCGGCCGCAGGCCAGGGCCTCCACGTGGATGGGTGCGCGGTGGTGGCGCCCTGGGCGGTGGCGGGCACGAGGGTTCCGGACGGACGCCCGACGCTGTCCCGGTCCCGGCGTCACGGGAGGTCGTGGCGGCCGCCTGGCCTGCGAAGACGCCTTGTCCTCCGTGCGGGGGGCAATCGACCATTCGCCCATGGGACCCGAAGTCCCGAAGTGCGTACGTTCGCCGCCGACGGCCCGCTGCCCGACTGGGACGCGAGCGAGGAAGAGATCGACAGATGCGACCGGCAGCTCCGTTCGATACCGGGCCGGTCACGGGGGAGGAAGCGAAGGCCCTCGTCCCCCGTTTCGGACCGGACGCCGACGAGTGGCACCAGCGGCTCCATGATCGCGCCGTGTTCGGGGGGCTCGTCGCGCGAATCTGACGGCACAGCAACGTGAGGCGCCTACGTTCTCATTCGCCGGACACGCGTACAGGCCTTGGCCTAAGCTGCTCTCAACTGTCACAGCAGTCCGGTTTTGCAGCAACCCCCGTGCACGGCCCAGCGCAACTCAGCCACACACCGAGGCGTTCCCGAATTCGCCTTATGTGTCACCGAATGTCCGTTGCGACTTGGGCTTACTGTCCCAGTTCGGCCGGGATAGTCCCGCATGTCCTCACCTCACTCCCCTGGGTGATCTGCCGCGTACGCATAGTCCGTTCGGGCCATTCAAGATTGGGCCCGAAGGGGGTGTTGTGCTGTCGCCTGCTTCCGTAACGTCCTCAACTGGCAGCGGTGAATATGCCGCTACCGCCGTGGGGGAGCCTCGATTCGGGAGAGGACGGCGCCGGCATGGGCTGGGTAACCGACTGGAGTGCGCAGGCAGCCTGCCGCACTACCGATCCGGATGAACTGTTCGTACAAGGGGCAGCGCAGAACAGGGCCAAGGCGGTGTGCACCGGTTGCCCGGTGCGGACCGAGTGCCTGGCTGATGCGCTGGATAATCGCGTCGAATTCGGCGTATGGGGCGGAATGACGGAGCGGGAGCGCCGCGCACTGCTGCGCAGACGGCCCACAGTCACGTCCTGGCGTCGTCTGCTGGAGACCGCACGCAGTGAGTACGAGCGGTCCACGGGCTTGCTGCCCGCAGCGGTCGGCCTGGAGGACGACGAACTGCACGAGACGTACGCAGCCGTCGGGTAGATCCGCACGCGGGGCGGCCCCGTAAGGGGGGCCCGGCGGCGGTCCTACACAGCTCCGGCCGGAGCGGGAACGGAACCGGCCGCGAGCCGTTCCCCGATGGTCCGAAGGCCTGAGAGGTCGTGCACATCACCGGGCAGCGCGGCCACCTCGGCCATCGGGACCTCGGGGTGCAGCGCGGTGAAGCGGTCGCGTGTGTGCTGTTCGCGCGCGACGACCTGCATCCGCTCAGCATGCAGCCGCAGCAGACCCGCGGTCAGCTGCTCGACGGAAACGGTGTCGGCGATGGAGGCGTCGTCCTCCTCCGTGTGCTCGGGCTTCCTGGACTGGGCATGCGGCTTCGGGTCGTGCGGCTCCTGCGGCTTTTTGGTGTGCGGCTCTTGGTCGTGCGACGTCGACTCGTTTCGCTCGGGGGGGAGCGGTGACTCGGAGGCTTCGGGAGAGGTGACAGCCGCCGGGTCCGCCGGGTCACAAAGGCCAGCCTTCCCGGCCGTCTGATCCACAATGCCGACGCCGTCAAGATTTTCTGCGGCGGCCAGCGCCCGCTCCGAGGAGAGCCGCGCGGCCTCGCTGCCGTGCACCCGGTTGAGCACCAGACCGGCCAGTGGCATCTCCTCCGCAGCCAGCCGTTCCACGAAGTACGCGGCCTCGCGCAACGCGTCCCGCTCCGGCGTCGCCACGACGAGGAACGCCGTGCCGGGGGCCTGGAGCAGCTTGTACGTGGCATCGGCGCGGGTACGGAATCCGCCGAACATGGAGTCCATCGCCGCGACGAAGGTCTGTACGTCCCGGAGGAACTGTCCGCCGAGCAACTTGCCGAGCGTCCCCGTCATCATCGACATGCCGACATTGAGGAACTTCATCCCGGCCCGCCCGCCGATCTTCGCGGGGGCGATCAGGAGCCGGATGAACTTTCCGTCCAGGAACGAGCCGAGACGTTTCGGCGCGTCCAGGAAGTCCAGTGCCGAGCGGGACGGCGGGGTGTCGACGACGATCAGGTCCCACTCGTCGCGTGCCCTCAGCTGCCCGAGCTTCTCCATCGCCATGTACTCCTGCGTGCCCGCGAAACCGGCAGACAGGGACTGGTAGAAGGGGTTCTCCAGGATCGCGCGGGCCCGCTCGGCGTCCGTGTGCGCCTCGACGGTCTCGTCGAAGGTGCGCTTCATGTCGAGCATCATGGCGTGCAGTTCGCCGTCACCGCCGATGTCCTCGACCCGGCGCGGGATGTTGTCGAGCTGGTCGATGCCCATGGACTGGGCGAGCCGGCGGGCCGGGTCGATCGTGAGGACGACGACCTTGCGTCCGCGCTCGGCCGCGCGTACACCGAGCGCCGCGGCGGTCGTCGTCTTGCCGACGCCGCCCGAGCCGCAGCACACGACGATCCGGATGCCCGGGTCGTCGAGAAGCGCGTCGGTGTCCAGCCCCGGTGCGATGTCCGTGCCAAGCGTCATGAACCCACCCCTTGTCCGGGGCGCCGCGCGCCCCTTGCGGGCCCCTGCCCCGCCGCGTCCACCGTCTCGTCGCCCACGCCCTGTTTACGGAACTCCGCCGCCAGCTCGTACAGCGCGGAGAGGCTCACCCCTTCGCCCATCAGTGGCAGCTCGGCGGTGGGGAGCCCCAGCCCGGCGAGCACCGCGCGCTGTTCGCGCTCCAGGCCCACTCGCTGGGCGTGTTCGGCGGCCTGTGCGACCAGTGGCCGTACGAGGCCGGCGGAACCCGTCACGCCCGCCCTGGTCAGCGTCTTCGCGATCTCCTTGCGGCGGCCTCCCGACGCCGTACGCAGCGCCTCCTCGTCCAGCAGATGGGGGCGCACCATGTTCACCACGACCTGTCCCACGGGCAGCTCGGCGGCCCGGAGCTCCGCGATGCCGTCCACGGTCTCCTGGACCGGCATCTCCTCGAGGAGCGTCACCAGGTGGACCGCCGTCTCGGGAGACTTCAGGACCCGCATCACGGCCTGCGCCTGATTGTGTATCGGACCGATCCGCGCCAGCCCCGCCACTTCGTCGTTCACGTTGAGGAAGCGGGTGATGCGGCCGGTGGGCGGCGCGTCCATGATCACGTAGTCGTAGATGTACCGGCCCTGCTTGTCCTTGCGGCGAACTGCCTCACAGGCCTTGCCGGTCAGCAGGACATCCCGGACGCCGGGCGCGATGGTGGTGGCGAAGTCGATCGCGCCGAGCTTCTTCAGCGCCCTGCCGGCACCACCCAGCTTGTAGAACATCTGGAGGTAGTCGAGCAGCGCGCGTTCGGCGTCGATCGCCAGCGCATGGACCTCCCCGCCACCGGGCGCCACGGCGATCTTGCGTTCCTCGTACGGGAGGGCTTCGGACTCGAAGAGCTGGGCGATGCCCTGCCTGCCCTCGACCTCGACGAGGAGGGTGCGCCTGCCCTCGGTCGCGAGGGCGAGCGCGAGTGCGGCGGCGACCGTGGTCTTACCGGTCCCGCCCTTGCCGCTGACGACCTGGAACCTGCTCACGTCTTCGAGCCTAACCAGTCGGCAGGCAGGCTACGCACGAGGCCGCCTGTGCCAGGCATTACAGTCGGCTCATGACCAAGTGGGAATACGCGACCGTGCCCCTTCTCGTGCACGCGACCAAGCAGATTCTGGACACCTGGGGCGAGGACGGCTGGGAGCTGGTCCAGGTCGTTCCCGGCCCGAACAACCCCGAGCAGCTCGTGGCCTACCTGAAGCGGGAGAAGCCGTAGTGGCGGGCGCCGTCGAGGCGAAACTCGCCGAGCTCGGCCTGACGCTCCCGGGCGTCGTCCCGCCGCTGGCCTCGTACCAGCCGGCCGTGCAGTCCGGGGTGTACGTGTACACCTCCGGCCAGCTGCCGATGGTGGACGGCAAGCTCGCGGTGACCGGCAAGGTCGGCGCCGAGGTGACGCCGGACGAGGCCAAGGAGCTCGCGAAGACCTGCGCGCTCAACGCCCTGGCGGCCGTGAAGTCCGTCGCCGGGGACCTGGACCGGATCGCCCGGGTCGTGAAGGTCGTGGGCTTCGTCGCCTCGGCCAGCGACTTCACCGGGCAGCCGGGCGTGGTCAACGGCGCGAGTGAGCTGCTGGGCGCGGTCCTGGGCGACAAGGGCGTGCACGCGCGCAGCGCCGTGGGCGTAGCCGTACTGCCCCTGGACGCACCGGTGGAGATCGAGGTCCAGGTCGAGCTCGTCGAGGCCTGAGCCGTACCCTCACCTTCCCTGTCATCCCGCCCGGTCCCTGTGACCGGGCGGGATGTTGCGTGTAAGGGGCAGTCACGGAGCCGGGGAGCCCTCGAACATCGGCGCGGTTCCGGATAGCCTCCGGCCATGCCCAATGGTCAGTGGTACCCCCCGGAATGGCCCGCACGGATCAGGGCCCTCGCCAGCGGCGACCTGACGGCCGTGGACCCCAGGCGTGCGGCCACCGTGATGCTGCTGCGGGACGGCCCGTCCGGGACGGGCACCGCCGGTCCGGCCGTCCACATGCTGCGCCGGCGCACCTCCATGGCCTTTGCCGGGGGCGCGTACGCCTATCCGGGTGGCGGCGTCGACCCGCGCGACGACGACCACCTCGTGGGGTGGGCGGGACCGTCCCTGGAGCACTGGGCCGAACGGCTGGGCGTGGAGACGGTCACCGAGGCGCAGGCCGTCGTCTGTGCGGCGGTCCGTGAGACGTACGAGGAGGCGGGCGTCCTGCTGGCCGGACCCACTGCCGACACCGTCGTGAGCGACACCACGGGCGCCGACTGGGAGGCCGACCGCGAGGCACTGGTGGCCCGTGAGCTGTCCTTCGCCGCCTTCCTCGACCGGCGGGGCCTGGTCCTTCGCTCCGACCTGCTGGGCGCGTGGGCGCGCTGGATCACTCCGGAGTTCGAACCGCGCCGGTACGACACCTGGTTCTTCGTGGCCGCGCTCCCGGAGGGCCAGCGCACCCGGAACGCGTCCACCGAGGCCGACCGGACGGTGTGGATCCGCCCGGGCGAGGCCGCCGACGGCTACGACAAGGGCGAACTGCTGATGATGCCGCCGACCGTGGCCACGCTGCGGGCGCTGAGGCCGTACGGGACGGCCGCAGAGGCGCTGAAGGCGGCGGATTCCCAGGACCTGACTCCTGTGCTCGCACAGGCCCGTATGGAGGGTGACGCGTTGGTGCTGAGCTGGCCGGGGCACGAGGAGTTCACCAAACTCATCCCGACGGCGACGCCGGGGGCGATTCCGCATGAGTGACGCGGCAGCGCTGCCCGGGCAGCCCCGCGGCGGCATCCTCTCCGGCCCCGCCACCACCCGTACGGTCAACGTCCTCGCGCCCAACGCGTCGGCGATGACTCTGGACGGCACCAACACCTGGATCGTCGCGGAGCCGGATTCCGATCTCGCGGTCGTCATCGACCCGGGGCCGCTCGACGAGGAACACCTGCGGGCCGTCATCGACACCGCGGAGAAGTCCGGGCGGCGCGTCGGCCTCACGCTGCTCACGCACGGCCATCCCGACCACGCCGAGGGCGCGGCCCGCTTCGCCGAGCTCACCCGTACGAAGGTGCGTGCCCTGGACGTGGCGCTGCGCCTGGGCGACGAGGGGCTGACGGCGGGCGACGTGATCACCACCGGGGGCCTCGAACTCCGGGTCGTGCCCACTCCGGGGCACACCGCGGACTCGCTCTCCTTCCACCTGCCCGCCGACCGTGCGGTGCTGACGGGCGACACGATTCTCGGGCGTGGCACGACGGTCGTCGCGCACCCGGACGGCCGGCTCGGCGACTACCTCGACACGCTGCGGAGACTGCGCTCGCTGACGGTCGACGACGGCGTGCACACGGTGCTCCCGGGACACGGCCCTGTGCTGGAGGACGCCCAGGGGGCGGTCGAGTTCTACCTCGCTCACAGGGCACACCGGCTGGCCCAGGTGGAGACGGCCGTGGAGGCCGGTCACCGGACACCGGCGGAGGTGGTGGCGGCGGTGTACGCGGACGTGGACCGTTCCCTGTGGCCCGCCGCGGAGCTGTCGGTGCGTGCCCAGCTGGAGTACCTGGGGGAACACGGCCTGATCGAGTGATCAGGGCCCTTCCCGGACGCGCGAGAGGCCCCAACCGGCAGGTGGGGCCTCTCGCGATTTCGTACCCGGTGGGCGTCGGCGATCAGCGCGAACGCTTCGCCAGCCGCTCCACGTCCAGCAGGATCACGGCACGTGCCTCGAGGCGCAGCCAGCCGCGGCCCGCGAAGTCCGCGAGTGCCTTGTTGACCGTCTCGCGGGAGGCGCCGACCAGCTGGGCCAGCTCTTCCTGGGTCAGGTCGTGCACGACGTGAATGCCCTCCTCCGACTGGACGCCGAAGCGGCGCGACAGGTCGAGGAGCGCACGGGCGACACGGCCCGGCACATCGGAGAAGACCAGGTCGGACATCTGGTCGTTGGTCTTGCGCAGCCTGCGGGCGACGGCGCGCAGCAGCGCGGTGGCCACCTCGGGGCGCGCGTTCAGCCAGGGCTGGAGGTCGCCGTGGCCGAGGCCGAGCAGCTTGACCTCGGTGAGCGCGGTCGCCGTGGCGGTGCGCGGGCCCGGGTCGAAGAGCGACAGCTCTCCGATCAGCTCGCCGGGACCGAGGACGGCCAGCATGTTCTCGCGTCCGTCGGGGGAGGTGCGGTGGAGCTTCACCTTGCCCTCGGTGACCACATACAGGCGGTCGCCGGGGTCGCCCTCGTGGAACAGCGCGTCACCGCGCGCGAGGGTCACCTCACTCATCGAGGCGCGGAGCTCCGCGGCCTGCTCATCATCGAGCGCCGCGAAAAGCGGGGCGCGCCGCAGAACGTCGTCCACGAGTTCTCTCCTTGTCGGCCTGTTCAGGGAACCGTGGTCCCCATGATGCCGGACGGTAAAACAGTGCGATCAATCACAAACCAGTTTGACGCACGGGCGTGCCGGACCCTACGGCAGGGGGCCGATTGGGCGTGGATGGGCAGTGACCGGGGCGGATGTCGGTGCCTGGCTCTAGGCTGGCGGAGTGTCCGGAAAGCCGGTGAGAGCGCAGGCCAAGGGGGCTGATGGGGTGTCGGAGGACAAGAATTCCGCTGTGGGCGAACAGCCCGTACGGGGTCGTAAAAAAGCCGTAAAACGCCCGACCGGGCCAACGCCGGCAGCCAAGAGGACGGCGAAACCGGAATCGCGCCTCGCGATGGTCCGCCGTGCCCGCAGGATCAACCGCGAACTGGCCGAGCTCTATCCGTACGCCCATCCCGAGCTGGACTTCCGCAACCCGTTCGAGCTCCTGGTGGCCACGGTGCTCTCCGCCCAGACCACCGACCTGAGGGTCAACCAGACGACTCCCGCGCTCTTCGCCGCCTATCCGACCCCCGAGGACATGGCAGCCGCCGTACCCGAGAAGCTCGAGGAGATCATCCGGCCGACCGGTTTCTTCCGGGCCAAGTCGCGGTCCCTGATCGGCCTGTCGGCGGCCCTCCGGGACGACTTCGGCGGTGAGGTCCCCGGCCGCCTCGCCGATCTCGTGAAGCTGCCCGGCGTCGGCCGCAAGACGGCCAACGTCGTCCTCGGCAATGCCTTCGGCGTACCCGGCATCACGGTCGACACCCACTTCGGCCGGCTGGTCCGCCGCTGGAAATGGACGGAGCAGGAGGACCCGGAGAAGGTCGAGGCGGAAATCGCGGAGATCTTCCCGAAGAGCGACTGGACGATGCTCTCGCACCGCGTCGTCTTCCACGGCCGCCGCATCTGCCACTCCCGCAAGCCCGCCTGCGGCGCCTGTCCGATCGCCCCGCTCTGTCCCTCGTACGGTGAGGGCGAGACGGACCCGGAGAAGGCCAGGAAGCTCCTCAAGTACGAGATGGGCGGATATCCCGGCCAGCGCCTCAGCCCGCCCCCGGACTACCCGGGCATGCCCGCGCCACCCCTGGGAGCCGGGTGACGGCCACGGTCCCCGCAGGGGTGCCCCGCCCGTACGCGGGGGTCCCCGCAGGGGTGCCCCGCCCGTACGCGGAACGAAATGGCCGACGACAGGCGTTGCAACGACGGGGGTGCCCATGACGCACGCACAGAGCACACGGGCCGCACGGAACGCGGCCACCACACAGGCGGCCACGACGCGGACGGACGCGTCGCAGACAGGTGCGCCCCACGACAGCGCGGTCACCGTCACCACCGAAGGACTGCCCGGCTGGCTCGACCCCGTCGCGAGCGCGGCGCGGAGCGTCCGGGCCCAGCAGCTCAGCCGGTTCCTGCCGCCCGAGAGCGGAGCCGGCCGCCAGTCGGCCGTCCTGATCCTCTTCGGGGAGGGAGAGCGCGGCCCCGAGCTGCTCCTGATGGAGCGCTCCGGATCCCTGCGCTCCCACCCCGGCCAGCCGTCCTTCCCCGGGGGCTCCCTCGACCCGGAGGACGGCGACCAGGCGACCACAGGCCCGCTCAGGGCGGCGCTGCGGGAGGCCGAGGAGGAGACAGGCCTCGATCCGAGCGGTGTCCAGATCTTCGGTGTCCTGCCCCGCCTCTACATCCCGGTGAGCAGCTTCGTGGTCACGCCCGTCCTCGGCTGGTGGCGGACGCCGAGCCCCGTCGGCGTGGTCGACCCGGCAGAGACCGCCCGCGTCTTCACCGTCCCCGTGGCGGATCTCACGGATCCGGCCAACCGGGCCACGGCCGTTCATCCGAGCGGCCACCGAGGTCCGGCATTTCTGGTCGAATCAGCCCTGGTCTGGGGATTCACAGCCGGTGTGATCGACCGGATTCTGCACTACGCGGGGTGGGAACGCCCCTGGGACAGGGCCAAGCAGGTGCCGCTCGACTGGCGCGCATGACAGGCTGACTCCCGTGCTGCGCTGTTCCGGGCCTGGCCCGGACCCCGTCGAACCGGACGGGCCAGGTGACGAATCTGCGAGGCTATAGACGGTGAATGTGCTGGACATCCTGCTGCTGGTCGGCGCCGTGTGGTTCGCGGTCATCGGATACCGCCAGGGTTTCGTCGTCGGCATTCTGTCCGTGATCGGCTTTCTGGGCGGCGGCCTCGTCGCCGTCTACCTGCTGCCGGTCATCTGGGACCAGATGACCGACGGGTCGGAAGTCTCCTCCACAGCTGCCATCGTCGCGGTCGTGATCGTGATCGTGTGCGCCTCCGTCGGGCAGGCGTTCACCACCCACCTCGGCAACAAACTCCGCCGGTACATCACGTGGTCGCCCGCGCGCGCCCTGGACGCCACGGGCGGCTCCCTGGTCAACGTGGTGGCCATGCTGCTGGTCGCCTGGCTGATCGGCTCCGCGCTCGCAGGCACGTCACTGCCGACCCTGGGCAAGGAGGTCCGTAGTTCCTCGGTCCTGCTCGGAGTCTCCCGGGTGATGCCCGACGAGGCCTCCACCTGGTTCACGGACTTCTCCTCGGTCCTGGCCCAGAACGGCTTCCCGCAGGTCTTCAGTCCCTTCGCCAATGAACCGATCACCGAGGTCAAGGCCCCGGACCCGGCGCTTGCGGGCAGCCCCGTCGCCGCCCGCGCCAAGAAGTCCATCGTCAAGGTCGTCGGCACGGCGCCGGGCTGCGGCAAGGTCCTGGAGGGCACCGGCTTCGTCTTCTCGAACCGCCGCGTGATGACCAACGCCCATGTGGTCGGAGGCGTGGACGAGCCGACCGTGCAGATCGGCGGCGAAGGCCGGCTGTACGACGCGAAGGTCGTTCTCTACGACTGGCAGCGCGACATCGCCGTACTGGACGTCCCGGACCTCGACGCGCAGCCGCTGCGCTTCACCGACACCCGGAGCGACGCGGAGAGCGGCGACGACGCCATCGTCGCCGGCTTCCCGGAGAACGGCGCCTACGACGTACGCTCCGCTCGTATCCGGGGCCGCATCGACGCCGACGGCCCGGACATCTACCACCGGGGCACAGTGCGGCGCGATGTGTACTCCCTGTTCGCGACCGTGCGTCAGGGCAACTCCGGCGGCCCGCTGCTCACTCCGGACGGCAAGGTCTACGGAGTGGTGTTCGCCAAGTCGCTCGACGACCCGGACACGGGATACGCGCTGACGGCCGACGAGATCCGCGAGGACATCGAGCTCGGCAAGGCCGCCAATCAGCAGGTCGACAGTCAGGGCTGCGCGCTCTGACCGGGAAGTGACGCGACACCCGGCGCGTCCGCGAGGCAGGTGCGCCGGGTACGTCGTCAGCCACGGCCCGCCCTGCGTCTACGCCGCGGTGCGTCGGAGGACCGCTCTGTCATCCACGGGGATGCCGCAGCCGCGCCGAGACCCAGCGGGCCCGGCGATGCAGAATGCGCGGAATGCCCAGCCGGAGATCATGGAAATCACTCACATCATGCACCCGGCTCGGAGAGCCGCCCCCCTCATGAGTGCTCGGACCAGCAGGAGCGGTCGAGCGGTGGTTGCGTGCTGCGTCACTGAAGTCGCGCGTCCAGCCCATACCCCGACGTCTGCCCGTGACCCAAGGTCGGTAATCGCGTGGGAGTCAGCCAATTGGCTTATGCGGCAGGCAATTGGCTGTTCGTCGGACACCCGTACCTGTCCGCTACCGGTCGGGCTCGGGATCCTTGAGCCAGTTGATGAGTTCGGTCGAGAACGCGACCGGATCCTCCTCGTGGGGGAAGTGCCCCAGACCGTCGAAAAGTCGCCAACGGTACGGCGCTTCGACGTACTCCCCGGATCCCGCCGAACTACGTGTACGGATCGCCGGATCGAGTGAACCGTGCAGGTGCAGCGTCGGTACGCGCACCGGGCGCTTCATCCGCCGGTTGAACTGGACGCCGTCCGGACGGGCCAGCGAACGCACCATCCAGCGGTACGGCTCGATCGAGCAGTGAGCCGTCGAAGGGATGCACATGGCGCGGCGGTAGACGTCCACCGTCTTGTCGTCGGGGAAGTCCGAGGTCCGCGGACCGGACCAGTCCCGGATCAGCCGTGCCACCAACGCCGCCTCGTCCGCGACGAGCTGACGCTCCGGCACCCACGGACGCTGGAACCCCCAGATGTGCGAGCCGGCCCTGGACTGTGCCAAGTCGGAGAGCATCGAGGACCGCCACCGCCGAGGGTGCGGCATCGACGACACCGCGAGACGCCGTACGAGCTTGGGCCGCATCACCGCGGCCGTCCAGGCGAGATAGCCCCCCATGTCGTGTCCGACCAGCGCCGCGTCGGGCTCACCGAGCGAGCGGATCACACCGGTGACGTCGAGCGCCAGATTGGCCGGGTCGTAGCCCCGGGGCGTACGGTCGCTGCCGCCCACCCCGCGCAGGTCCATCGCGACCGCGCGGAAACCGGCATCGGCGAGCGCGGTCAGCTGATGGCGCCAGGTCCACCAGAACTGCGGGAAGCCGTGCAGCAGGAGCACGAGCGGTCCGTCGCCGAGCTCGGCGATGTGGAAGCGCGCACCGTTGGCCGCCACATCGCGGTGGGTCCAGGGACCTTCGAGCCGTACGGGACCGCCGGAACCGGCAGCCGGTCCCAACGGTCCCACTGGGACGTACGGGCCGGATGCGCTGAAATCGGGGTCGGTCATGTCGATGAGCGTGCCACAGAGGCCGCCTTGTCCTGGACCGGGCGGCTCTCGATGGCCCTGTCAGCGAGCGTGCTGCCCTGCGCCCGGCCGAGCGCACCTACGGGTTCGGCGGGGCGGGGGTGCGGCTTGACGCCCTGCAGGACCGCCGCGGTCTGCTTGGCCGAAGCGATGGACTTCTCCGGCGGCTTGACCTTCTTGAACTTGGCGAGCCCGAAGAGGGCGAGAAGGATCCCCAGCAGAATGAACGCGCCGCCCACGATCAGGAACGACCAGGCGAGCCCCAGCCCCAGATTGTGGATCCCGTAGGCCGCCGCGAAGCTGAGCACGGGGATCGCGAAGAGGATCAGCACCCCTGTGACGATGAACGCCACGCTGCCGATCACGCCGCGCTTGACGTCCTGGCGTACCTCGGCCTTGGCCAGGGCGATCTCGTCGTGCACCAGCGCGGACATCTCAGCCGTCGCGGACGCGAACAGCTGTCCGAGACTACGGTCGGCGCTGCCCGCGTAGTTGCCGGGGTCGCTCATCCCTGACTCCCTCTCCTCTTCAGTACATCCGATGTCAGATCATGCCGGACTGTCCGGCTTGCTGCTCGCTGCCCCCGCCTGTTCGGCAAGGCGGCGGTGCTCGGCAGCTTTCCTCTCGTGGATCGCAGCCATCCGCAGGTGGTACTCCGGATCGTCCTGCTCGTAGATGTCGGGCACTCCCGATTCGTCCTCGTCGCGCTCCTCCGCCTCGTACAGGGCCCTGTATCTGCGTACCCGGACTTTCAGCAGTACACCGGAGAGTACGGCGGCAATGAGGGAACCGAGCAGGACCGCGGCCTTGACCTCGTTGATCATGTCCTCGTCGCCCGCGAAGGCGAGCTCCCCGATGAGCAGCGAAACGGTGAAGCCGATACCGGCGAGCGCCGCGACGGCCAGCACATCCGCCCAGGCCAGGTCCTTGTTCAGCTCCGCCTTGGTGAAGCGGGCGACGAGCCAGGTGCCGCCGAAGATGCCGATCGTCTTGCCGACGACCAGTCCGAGGACCACGCCGAGCGTTTCGGGCCGGGTGAAAACGCCTGCCAGGGCATCGCCCTTGAGGGTGACGCCGGCCGAGAAGAGTGCGAACACCGGCACCGCGAACCCGGCGGAAAGGGGCCGCACCAGGTGCTCGATGTGTTCGCCGGGGGATTGCGACTCGCCTTCGCGCTTGGTGCAACGGAGCATGAGGCCCATCGCGACACCGGCGATCGTGGCGTGGACGCCGCTGTTGTACATCAGCCCCCAGATCACCAGGGCGAGCGGCAGATAGACGTACCAGCCCCGGACCTCCACGCGCAGGAGGAGGTAGAAGACGGCCAGGCCGGCGAAGGCCCCCGCGAGGGCGAGGAAGTTGATGCTATCGGTGAAGAAGATCGCGATGATCAGGATCGCGAACAGGTCGTCGACCACGGCGAGCGTGAGCAGGAACGCGCGCAGCGCCGCCGGCAGCGAGGTACCGATGACCGCGAGAACTGCCAGGGCGAACGCGATGTCGGTGGCGGTGGGTACCGCCCAGCCGGCTGTGGAGCCTTTCCCGAACACGGCGGCCAGGGTGTAGACGACGGCGGGAACGGCCATTCCGCACAGCGCGGCGGCCACGGGCAGGGCCGCTGCCCGGGGGTCGCGCAGTTCGCCCGCGACCAGTTCGCGCTTGAGTTCGACGCCTGCGACGAAGAAGAAGATCGCGAGGAGTCCGTCGGCCGCCCAGTGGGACACGGAGAGATCGAGCCCCAGCGATTCGGGTCCGAAGTGGAAGTCGCTGACGGCTTCGTAGCTGGAACCGAGGGTGTTCGCCCAGATCAGCGCGGTGACGGCGGCGAGCAGCAGGATGATGCCGCCGACCGTCTCGGCACGCAGCGCCTCCGCGACGTAGTTCCGCTCGGGCAGGGAGAGGCGGCCGAGCAGCGCACGGCGGGGGGGCGGGGGTACAGGCGCGGCCACGAGGGGAGACCTCCGGGTCGGTTACGGCAGCGATGGCATGGCAGATGCACGTGCCGACCAGACTTCCCGGCGCCCCTGTGAAGATTTGATATGAGGTTGTCGACCTGTTCCCTTGACCAACAGGTCGCCGTCGTCACTGTACCCGGGGCGCCGATGGACGTATCCAGTGCTCGTCGCCCATCGACGTCCATCGAAGCTCATCTTCGCCCCTGGACACGCGAAGGGGCACCCGGCGCGTTGCCGGATGCCCCTCGCAGCCGTACGGAAGGAACTGGATCGGCTCAGTCCTCCGCGGATCGGCTCAGTCCTCCGCGGACGCCGACGGCAGCTGCGTCTGGATGAGGTCCATCACCGAGGAGTCGGTGAGCGTGGTGACATCGCCCAGCTCACGGTTCTCGGCGACGTCACGCAGCAGACGCCGCATGATCTTGCCGGAGCGGGTCTTCGGCAGTTCGGCGACCGGCAGGACACGCTTGGGCTTGGCGATCGGGCCGAGCGTGGCGCCGACGTGGTTCCGCAGCTCGGCGACGAGCTCCTCGGAAGCGGTGGCCGTGCCGCGCAGGATCACGAACGCGACGATGGCCTGACCGGTGGTCTCGTCGTTGGCGCCGACCACGGCCGCCTCGGCGACCGACGGGTGCGACACGAGAGCCGACTCGACCTCGGTGGTCGAGATGTTGTGCCCGGACACGAGCATCACGTCGTCGACCCGGCCGAGCAGCCAGATGTCGCCGTCGTCGTCCTTCTTGGCACCGTCGCCGGCGAAGTACTTGCCCTCGAAGCGCGACCAGTAGGTGTCGATGAAGCGCTCGTCGTCGCCCCAGATGGTGCGGAGCATCGACGGCCACGGCTCGGTGAGGACGAGGTAGCCGCCCCCGCCGTCCGGTACCTCGCGGGCCTCGTCGTCGACGACGGTGGCCGAGATGCCGGGCAGCGCGCGCTGGGCGGAACCGGGCTTGGTCGCGGTGACCCCGGGAAGCGGCGAGATCATCATCGCGCCGGTCTCCGTCTGCCACCAGGTGTCCACGATCGGACAGGTGTCGGCACCGATGTGCTTGCGGTACCACATCCATGCCTCGGGGTTGATCGGCTCACCGACCGAACCGAGGACACGCAGCGACGACAGGTCGAACTTGGCGGGGATGTCGTCTCCCCACTTCATGAACGTACGGATCGCGGTCGGCGCGGTGTAGAGGATCGTGACGCCGTACTTCTGGACGATCTCCCAGAAGCGCCCCTGGTGCGGGGTGTCGGGCGTGCCCTCGTACATGACCTGGGTCGCGCCGTTGGCCAGCGGGCCGTAGACGATGTACGAGTGTCCGGTGACCCAGCCGATGTCGGCGGTGCACCAGTACACGTCCGACTCGGGCTTGAGGTCGAAGACCGCGTGGTGCGTGTACGCCGCCTGCGTGAGGTATCCGCCCGAGGTGTGCAGGATGCCCTTCGGCTTACCCGTCGTACCCGAGGTGTAGAGGATGAAGAGCGGGTGCTCCGCCTCGAAGGCCTCGGGGGTGTGCTCGACGGACTGCCGGCCGGTGATCTCGTGCCACCAGACGTCCCGGCCCTCGGTCCAGGCGGTGTCCTGCCCGGTGCGGCGGACCACGAGGACATGCTCGACGCTGTCGAAACGGGAGACCGCGTCGTCCACGGCGGGCTTGAGCGCGGTCGGCTTCCCGCGGCGGTAGCCGCCGTCGGCGGTGATGACGACCTTGGCGTCCGCGTCCTGGATGCGGGCCGCGATGGCGTCGGCGGAGAAGCCGCCGAAGACGACCGAGTGGGCGGCGCCGATGCGGGCGCAGGCCAGCATCGCGACGGCTGCCTCGGGGATCATCGGCAGATAGACGGCGACCCGGTCGCCCTTGCCGACACCGAGCTCGGTGAGCGCATTGGCGGCGCGGGAGACCTCGTCCTTCAGCTCCGCGTAGGTGATCGCGCGCGTGTCTCCGGGCTCGCCCTCGAAGTGGATGGCGACCCGGTCGCCGTTCCCTGCTTCGACGTGGCGGTCCACGCAGTTGTACGCGACGTTGAGCTTGCCGTCCGCGAACCACTTCGCGAAGGGCGGGTTGCTCCAGTCGAGCGTCTCGGTCGGCTCAGTGGCCCAGGTCAGGCGGCGGGCCTGCTCGGCCCAGAAGCCCAGCCGGTCCGCATCGGCCTGCTCGTACGCCTCCACTGTCACGTTGGCGTTCGCGGCCAGATCGGCAGGCGGTTCGAACCGCCGCTCCTCCTTGAGCAGATTGGCCAGGCTTTCGTTGCTCACGACATCTCCCATTCCCAGGGTGTCCGTTGTGTCCCGGAGGACAGCTCATCAGGCCGCAGGCCAGGTGACAAGTGTCTGCCGGGAATTGGTTTAGACCTGTGTCTCGTGTATGGGGGCACGCGCCCCGCTTCCACAAGTGGCTTTTGCGCACTGTGGAAGCGGGACCACAAGGTCTCACGGACCTGGGACACATGCGGTTCAGGCGTCGACCGCTGTGCCGGGTACTGCGTGGGCAGCTCGGACAGGGGAACCGCAGGGTTGGGGGCTGGGCTCAGGGGCGAGTTCAGCGGTGAGCTCAGGGCCGGGGCCCCGGCTGGGGTCCCAGCTGGGCTCCGGGCCGGGCTCCGGGCCGGGTGCGACCCGGGCGAAGACCTCGTCGGGGCCGGTGCCGGAACTCTCTCCCTCGGTCAGCAGGTACGCCTGCGCCTCGCCGACGTGGAAATACATGCCGTGGAGCTGCAAGGTGCCCGCGGCGAGCCGGCGCGCGACCGACTCATGGGCCCGCAGATGATCCAACTGCTGGACCACGTTGGTCAGACAGAGCTGCTCCACCGCATCGGTGGGCAGCCGGCCGGAGATGCGTGCCCAGGTGTGGTGGCGGGACCTCATGCGTTCCAGGCTCGGCAGGCCGTGCCGCAGCCAACGCCACAGGGGGGTTCTGGGAGCATCCGGTGCGCCCCCCAGCAGCGCCTGCATGGCGCCGCATCCGGAGTGACCGCAGATGGTGATCGACTCGACCTTCAGCACATCCACCGCGTACTCGATCGCGGCAGCCACGGAGTCGTCGCTGCTCTCCTCGCTCTCCGTATCCGGCAGCGGAACAAGATTGCCGACGTTCCTCACGGTGAAGAGGTCCCCGGGGCCGCTTGAGGTGATCATGCTTGTCACCAGGCGGGAATCGGCGCAGGTGAGGAACAACTGGGAGGGCCGCTGGCCCTCGGCTGCCAGCCGGGCCAGCTCCTCGCGAACCAAGGGGGCCGTGGTGCGCTGAAAGGAGCTCAGGCCCCTGAGCAGCCAGTGCGCGCCGCGTCGGTCGCCTGCAGCGGCGGTCGACGCAGGGGCCGCCGTGGAGGGTGTCGTCGGGGAGGCCGACGCCGTGGAGGCCGCGCTCTCGATGGCGTGCTCGGACCGGTCGTGGCAGTGGTGGTTGCGCCACGGGGTCCACGGGCGGCAGCAGGAATGGGCCGCCGACGCAGGCTCCCCGATCCGGCCCCCGGACCGCCCGGTGAAGACGATCCGGCCGCCCAGGGCGGTCTGGCTGGTACGCCACTCCTGAATCGTCTCGTACGCCGCGTGGTCCATGAAGAAGCCGTCCAACTCGACGATCGCGTCGGCCCCCTGGGGGAGCCGCCCGAGCGTCCGGCTGAGCCTGGGAACAGCCAGGAAGGTCAGCTGCCCCCGGACGGTCACCACATACCTGCCCTCCTGCTCGGACACCGTGATCCTGGTGCGGGCCAGCCGGTGCAGCGCGATGACCACGGCCACGGCGATTCCGATCGCCACACCCTTGAGGACGCCGGCCAGGATCACCCCGGTGATCGTGGCTCCGTACACCGGGAATTCGCGGTGCTTATGGACGTTACGGATGTGAGCGAAGCTGACCATCTGGATGCCGACCACCATCACCAGAGCGGCGAGCGCAGCCAGCGGGATCCACTCGAGAGCCGCGACCAGCAGCATGGCGGCGAGCAGCACCCAGACGCCGTGCAGCACCGTGGCGGATCGCCCCGTCGCTCCCGCGCGTACATTCGCCGAACTGCGCACCGCACCCCCGGACACGGGGAGCCCTCCGAACATTCCCGCCAGCGCGTTGGCGATGCCCTGGGCGCGCAGCTCGCGGTCGAGATCGGAGCGCTTTACGGGCGTGGCCGGTGTTGTGCCGTCCTTGGGCGGGGCGGCTGCCCGGTCGGCCGCCAGTTTGTCCACCGCGACTGCGGAGAGCAGGGATTCCAGGCTGGCAACCAGCATGACCGTGAGCACTGCGGTGGCCAGGGCGGCAGCAGGCCCTTGCGGCAGTTCGGGCAGCGCGTGCGAGCTCCAGGACGGCAGATCGACCCGGGCGATTCCGGGTGTGGCCACGGCGGCCACGGCTGTCGCGATCGCCACGGCGGCGAGTGCTGCCGGAATCCTGCCCACCATGAGCCCGAGGCGTCCAGGCAGTCGTGGCCACAGGACGAGCAGGGCGATGGTCAGTCCGCCGATGAAGGGCGCGGCCGGGCTGAGCTGTGTCAACTGGGCAGGAAGCGAAAGGGCGTTGTCGAGGACGGAACTCTGCGGTGTGCTGCCGAGCACGATGTGCAGCTGGGCGAGCGCGATGGCCACACCGATGCCGGCGAGAGTGCCGTGGACGATGGCAGGACTGACGGCCAGTGCACTGCGGGCGGCTCTCAACGAGCCCAGCAGGATTTGCAGGAGCCCCGCGCCGATGGTGATCGCGCAGGTGGTTCGCCAGCCGTAGATCTGGATCAGCTCGGCTGTGACCACGGTCAGTCCGGCGGACGGGCCGCTGACCTGGAGGGGAGCGCCGCCGAGCAGTCCGGCGACGATGCCGCCGATGGCCGCTGAGACCAGTCCGGCTTCGAGCGGGGCATCCATGGCGACGGCGAGGCCGAGCGACATGGGGACGGCGATCAGAAAGACAGTGATCGATGCGGACAGATTGGCGCCCGAGATGCGGAAACGACGGGCTCCGGGCGGCGGTGGGGGGCTGTGCGGTCGCTTGATCCCCGAGGCTCGGGGCGGGCGCGAACTGCGGGACGTGTGGTCGTTGCGGGTAGGGACGCAGGCAGACATGTTCCCGTCTCCTCCGGGGCAGCGCGGTCGCGGAACGTGATGACGCGGCCGTGGGTCACGGCGTGCAGCGGCGGGATTTCTCAACTCTCAGTAAACGGATCGTAATGCAGAGTAAAGAACTGTGTCCACGTTTTCGATCACATAGCCCATTGAGTCACTCATTCAAGTGAATAAGCAGCTTTTCATCCGGCTTGTCGTACTGATTCACCCGGAACTGCGTGCGACGTTGACGGCGCCGTGTGGCACTTCAACGCACGACTTCTGCAAGGAAGAGGGTGGACGGAATGATGGCCGCCACGAAGAGGATCGCCCTGGGCGCCGTAGCCACTGCATTGATTGCCGGCCTGGCGGGCTGCTCGGGTACGGGAGCCGGTGGTGCCGGTTCCGGCACCGGGAAGAAGTCGGCCGCCGACGCGGAGGAGCACTCCCCGGCGGCAGCGCCCAAGGGCGCGGTCAAGGTCATCGGTGACGGCTCGACGGCCTACACCGGATCTCAGCCGAAACTCCCCGTGGCGAAGCGCCTGAAGGCAGGCCAGAAGCCACCGCAGTTCGTCGTGTTCTCCTGGGACGGGGCGGGGGAGGACAGCCAGAAGCTCTTCTCGCACTTCCGCAGTGTCGCGAAGAAGTACGACGCGACGATGACGTACTTCCTCAGCGGCGTGTATCTGCTGCCGGAGGAGAAGAAGGCCCTCTACAACCCGCCGCAGCACTCGGCCGGCCGCTCCGACATCGGCTTCAACGACACGGAGGGCATCCGCGACACGCTGGACGAACTCCGTGCCGCCTGGCTCGACGGAAACGAGATCGGCACCCACTTCAACGGACACTTCTGCGGTCCGGACGGTGGTGTGGGGACCTGGTCCGTCGAGGAGTGGAAGAGCGAGATCAGCCAGGCGAAGTCCTTCGTGAAGAACTGGAAGACCAACGCCCCGCTGCTCAAGACCGAAGCGCCGTTGCCCTTCGACTACGACAAGGAACTTGTCGGCGCGCGCACGCCCTGCCTCGAAGGGCAGAAGAACATGGTCGCAGCGGCTCGGACGATGGGATTCCGCTATGACTCGAGCGGCATCGGCAACCAGGTCTGGCCCGCGAAGAAGGACGGCGTCTGGGACCTTCCCCTCCAGCTCGTGCCGGTTCCCGGCCGCGCATTCGAGACCCTCTCGATGGACTACAACTTCATGTTCAACCAGTCCGGCACGACGCAGGGGGACCCGAACCAGCACGCTTACTGGGGCAACCAGATGCGGGACGGTCTGCTCCAGGCCTTCAACCGCTCGTACACGGGCAACCGGGCACCTCTGATCATCGGCAACCACTTCGAGTCCTGGAACGGCGGCACCTACATGCGTGCCATCGAGGAGACGATCAAAACCGTCTGCACCCAGCAGGACGTGCGGTGTGTCTCCTTCCGCCAGCTTGCCGACTGGCTGGATGCGCAGGACCCGGCGACGCTGTCCAAGCTCGGAACGCTGCAGGTCGGTCAGGAGCCCAAGCAGGGCTGGACGTCCTTCCTCGGCGGAGCCGCCCCGAGGAAGCCCGCCGGCAGCCCCGTGCCGGCCGGGCCTGACGGCCGGTCGGCGGGCAAGGGCGCCGACGGGAGCGCGGAGTAGGCCCCCTCGTCCGGGGCATGCCCGGCCGGTCGACCGCCCCGTCATCGGGTCGTGGGCCCGCCGACGGTCAGGGGTTCGTCGGCCGGGGAGTGGTTCGCCGCTCAGCGGTCGCCGGTGGGCAGGCCGCCGGTGGGCGGGCCGCCTGCTCGGGGGTCAGGCCGGCTGGGCTGCGCCTACGTCCGTGAAGCGTTCCTTCAGCACAAAGGCGGGGTCGACCTGGGCAGCCAGGTCGGCACCCGTCTTCTCGTTGCCCCAGCTCTCCGCGTTCTTCAGGTGGAAGTGCACCATCTGGCGCGTGTAGCGCTCCCAGTCGCGCTGTTCGTACGAGTCCTCCGCGGCGTTCTGCAGGGCCTGCAGGGCCATCCGGTTGTCGGCCTCCAGCAGATCGAACGGGGCCGGCCTGCCCTTCTCCATGGTCCGCACCCAGTTGGACTGGCCGATGCCGACCAACAGGTCGTCGCCGACCTCCGCGCGCAGGAATTCGAGATCGTCCTCGCCCTGCACCTTGTTGCCGACAACTTTCAGGGCGACGCCGAAGTCCCGTGCGTACTCCTTGTACTGGCGGTAGACCGAGACTCCCTTCCGGGTCGGCTCGGCCACCAGGAATGTCATGTCGAAGCGCGTGAACATCCCGGACGCGAACGAGTCCGATCCCGCCGTCATGTCGACCACCACGTATTCGTCCGGACCGTCGACCAGATGGTTGAGGCACAGCTCGACCGCTCCGACCTTGGAGTGGTAGCAAGCCACGCCGAGGTCGGACTCGGTGAACGGGCCGGTGGCCATCAGCCGGATGTCCCCGTCGTCGAGCCTGACCGTCCGCGCGCAGGCTTCGTAGACGGGGTTGTCCTCGCGTACCCGCAGCAGCCGTGAGCCCTCGCCCGGCGGCGTCGTTTTGATCATCGTCTCGGCGGACGCGATGCGGGGGTTGCTGCCGCGCAGGTAGTCCTTGATGAGAGGCAGCTGCGCCCCCATGGCGGGCAGCGCGGCGGCTTCCGCCTCGTCCAGGCCGAGCGCGGCCCCGAGATGCTGGTTGATGTCGGCGTCCACCGCGACGACGTGAGCTTCATTGGCAGCGAGGTGGCGGATGAAGAGCGAGGACAGCGTGGTCTTTCCGCTGCCGCCCTTCCCCACGAAAGCGATCTTCATGTTCACCTAGGGTAGCGGTGTTGTCGCTCCCTGCTGTCAAAGTTCGTGAAGAAGGCCACTCCGGGGAGGGATCCGTGCGGGGGGCGCGTAGCCTCCCTACTTATGAGTACGACTGCCTCAGACCCGCTCGCTGCCCTTGGCGCCCTGCCGGGCGTCGCCGATGCGGTGGACTCCGTACGCAAGGCCGTGGACAGGGTGTACGGCCACCGTGTCATGCGGCGCCGCAGTAACGAGGTCACCGCGGAGGCGGCCCTGCGGGGTGCGCGTGGCTCGGCGGCGCTCTCGGGCGCCGACTGGAACCTGGAGGAGGTGCGCCGGCGTACCGACTTCAGCGGCGAGGACGAGGCGCGCACGATCGGGGCGGCTCTGAGGCTGACCGCGGAGGCGGGGCAGTTGCTCTCCATCTGGCGGCAGTCACCCCTGCGGGTCCTGGCGCGGCTGCACCTGGTGGCGGCCGGCGGCGCAACTCCTGACGATGCCGTCGGGCGCCCGCGGCTGTCAGGTGAGCCGGTGGACGAGCCGCTCATCGAGGCGCCTGTGCCGGACGCCGATGAAGTCGCCGGGCGTCTGGAGGGGCTGTCCCAGCTGATCATCGCCGGGAGTGAGGCGCCTGCGCTGGTGACGGCCTCGATCGTGCACGGTGAACTGCTGGCGCTGCGCCCCTTCGGCTCGCACAACGGCTTGGTGGCCCGGACTGCCGAGCGGATCGTGCTGATCGGCAGCGGACTCGACCCGAAGTCGATCTGCCCCGCCGAAGTCGGCCACGCTGAGCAGGGGCGGGCGGCGTACGTCGCGGGCTTCGAGGGCTATCTCTCCGGGAAGCCGGAGGGTATGGCTGCCTGGATCGCGCACTGTGGACGCTCGGTGGAGCTCGGCACCAGGGAGTCGACCGCGGTGTGCGAAGCACTGCAGCGAGGCGCTGCGTAGGGCGTCGGTAGCCCGCCGGACGCTCTTGGGGCGGTGGCCGGAAAAGGGTTGCGGCGGTACCGGTTCCGGTACCGCCGCTGGCATGTCCGCCCAGTTACCAAGCGTCCTCGATGTATGCCCATCAGGTCGGGTACTTTGCCCGTCACCTGGTGCGGCTGGCCCGTAATCGACGGGTCGACGTCGCGTGGGTGCTCGGCTTTCATGCGCGGTCCGTGGGGCCAACTCTGCGTTCGAAGGTCATCCTCTCGGATGTCCTTGGTCTCGCGGGCCGTTGAGTCCTTTGTACTCCAGGACCGGGAGTAGCGGAAGCCCTGGCTGCACTTCTTTACTTTTAGGTTCAAATAAGGGTGAGTCGGACACTGTCCGGCGGTGTCCGCTGAGCCATCGTGCGGCTTCTGTCGGGGGCCGGGTCGGGGCGGCCGCCGTCAGGTGGTGAGTGAGGCGGCGCGGCGGCGGTTGGTGTACCAGACCAGTCCCGCTGTGAGGGCGGCAGCTCCGACTGCTGCGGCGGCCACGAGTGCCGGACGCGGCGGCATCGAGAACGCGGGCAGTCGTTGCTTGAGGCGGACCGGTCGGTCGAAGACGAGAATTGGCCATTCCCGGAGGGTGGCCTCGCGCCTCAATGCCCGGTCGGGGTTGACCGCGTGGGGGTTGCCGACGGACTCCAGCATGGGTACATCGGTGGCGGAGTCGCTGTAGGCGTAGCAGCGCGAAAGGTCGTATCCCTCCGATGCGGCGAGCTCCTTGATGGCCTCGGCCTTCGTCGGTCCGTAGGCGTAGTACTCGATCTCGCCGGTGAAGCAGCCGTCGTCGCCGACGACCATCCGGGTCGCGACGACACGGTCGGCACCGAGCAGCTCGCCGATCGGCTCGACGACTTCGGCGCCCGAGGTCGACACGATGACCACGTCCCGTCCGGCTGTGTGGTGTTCCTCGATGAGGGTTGCCGCCTCGTCGTAGATGATCGGGTCGATCAGATCGTGAAGGGTCTCGGCGACGATCTCCTTGACCTGCTGGACGTTCCATCCCTTGCAGAGCGCTGAGAGGTATTCGCGCATCCGCTCCATCTGGTCGTGATCTGCGCCCCCGGCGAGGAACACGAACTGTGTGTACGCGGTGCGCAGTACGGCACGGCGGTTGATCAGCCCGCCTTGGTAGAAGGACTTGCTGAAGGTCAGCGTCGAAGACTTCGCAATGACCGTCTTGTCCAGGTCAAAGAAGGCTGCTGTGCGCGGCGAGAAGCAGTTTTCCACAAAGGTGAGCATAGGGGCCCACCATTCGGCGTAAACTCCGGCGGGTGGGTTTGCCTGAGAAGGCTCTCGGGTACACCATGGAAGTCACGGATCGTTCGCGACCGTGCTAACCCGGTCCGGCTCCTCCCCCCCCGAGTCGGCCGTGGGGACGACCCCCGCTCTCCCCCCCGGCGGGGGTCGTCGCATGTCCGGATGCGTTTTCGGCGCCCGGAATCAAGCCTTCCCCTCCCTTCGCGCCTGTGCGGCCCGGACTCTGTAGCGGGCTCACCAGAGCATGCCTCGTCACGCTGTGTAGCGGAAGGGCTGCGCTCCGAAAGTCGCCGGTATGAGCTACCGAGATATTCACAATGCTGAAGTTGTCCACAGTTTTCGAGCAAGATCCACATGTTTTTCCGAGGCGCTGCATGTTGATTCCACCCGCGAAGTCCGCGGGTTCCGGAATCGCGCTTCTCGGATCGGTCCGAGATCGCCGCGAACCGTACTGACGGGGCAGTGAGAAGGGGGCGGAGATCGTGGCTGGATCCCTCGCACAAGAAGGTCTGCCGATCGACGAAGAGCGGCGGGGCGGACCGTTGATCGTGACCGAGGACGTGGAGTTGCTGGACGATCTGCTGAGGCTGTGCGCGGCTGCCGGGGCGGTGCCGGAAGTTCATCAGGGCCCCCTCGGACGGAGGGGCGGCTGGGAACAGGCCCCGATGGTTCTGGTGGGTGATGACGCGGTCCTTCGGTGTCGCGGGGCCGCCCGCAGACGAGGGGTGATGCTCGTCGGGCGCAACCAGGACGACCCGGGCGTGTGGCGCCGGGCGGTGGAGATCGGGGCCGAATATGTGCTGCGGCTTCCTGATTCCGAGGGCTGGCTCGTCGATCAGATCGCCAATGCGGCGGAAGGTGTGGGCCGTCCCGCGCTCACGGTCGGAGTGATGGGAGGACGGGGAGGCTCCGGCGCATCCACGCTCGCCTGTGCGCTCGCGGTGACCGCAGCCAGGTCGGGCAGGCGAACGATGCTGATCGACGGCGACCCCTTGGGCGGAGGCATCGACGTACTGCTCGGGGGCGAAGGGAACGACGGAATGCGGTGGCCGGATTTCGCCCGTTCCAAAGGCAGGGTCGGCAGTGGCGCACTTGAGGAGTCCCTGCCCGCGCTGCACGGCCTGCGCGTGCTCAGTTGGGGGCGGGACGACGAGGTGGTCATCCCGCCGCAGGCCATGCACGCGGTGCTCGCGGCCGCCCGTCGGCTCGGCGGGGTGGTCGTCGTGGACCTGCCGCGCAGAGTCGACGAAAGTGTCTCCGAGGCGCTTGCGCAGTTGGACCTCGGGCTTCTGGTGGTGCCTGGCGAGCTCAGGGCGGTTGCGGCAGCCAAACGCGTCGCGTCGGCGGCCGGCATGGTGCTTGAGGACCTGAGGGTCGTCGCGCGGGGCCCATATGCGGCGGGGCTCGACGAGCAGTGGGTGGCGCACGCGCTGGGCCTCCCCCTCGTCGGAGATCTGCCCCGGGAAGCCGGACTGCCGGCGTCCCAGGACGGTGGCAGGCCTCCGGGGTCCGATCCCCGCGGTCCGCTGGCCCGGTTCTGTACGGCGTTCTGGGATCTGGCGGACGCCCCGGGCAGCGGGGGCGGCCTTGTCGCAGGGCATTCCGGGGGAGGCGTGTCATGACCGAAGCCCTGCTCGACGCGGTTCGCCAACGTCTCGCCCGCAGTGGCGAGGCGCCGACCCCGGCAGGGGTGGCGGCCGCCCTCAGGGCGCAGGGCCGCCTGCTCGGCGATGCGGAAGTACTGGGTGCAGCAGAGGAGTTGCGTGGCGAGCTGGTCGGTACGGGCGTGCTGGAAAGGCTGCTCGCAGACCCGGCGGTGACCGACGTACTGGTGTCCGCGCCGGACCGGGTGTGGGTGGACCGGGGAGGCGGACTCGAGCTGACCGGAGTCATGTTCCCGGATGCGGCAGCCGTCCGGAGACTGGCGCAGAGGCTCGCCGCAGTGGCGGGGCGCCGGCTGGATGACGCCCGGCCGTGGGTGGACGCGAGACTGCCCGACGGGACCCGGATGCATGCGGTGCTGCCGCCGGTGTCCGTCGGCTCGACGTGCCTGTCGCTGCGGGTGGTTCGGCCCCGGGCCTTCGCTCTGGCGGAACTTGTCGGGGCGGGCACGGTCCCGCCCGGCGGTGACCGGTTCCTGAGAGCGCTGGTCGAGGCGAGGGTCTCGTACCTGATCAGCGGAGGAACCGGCGCGGGCAAGACGACCTTGCTGTCGAGCCTGCTGGGCGCGGTCGGGGAGCGGGAGCGCATCGTGCTCGCCGAGGACTCGGCGGAACTGCGCCCGGATCACCCGCACGTGGTGCGCCTGGAGTCTCGCCCCGCCAATCAGGAAGGGGCGGGGCAGGTGACGCTCCGGGACCTGGTTCGCCAGGCATTGCGCATGCGCCCCGACCGGCTGGTGGTGGGAGAGGTGCGAGGTGCCGAGGTGACGGAGTTGCTGGCCGCGCTGAACACCGGACACGAAGGCGGATGCGGCACGGTGCACGCCAACGCTGCGGAGCACGTCCCGGCCCGCCTGGAGGCCCTGGGAACTGCCGCGGGGCTCGACCGGGCAGCGCTGCACAGCCAGTTGGCCGCCGCGCTGTCCGTGGTGCTCCATCTCGTACGGGACCGCTCGGGGCAACGGAAGCTCGCCGAGTTGCACGTGCTGGAGCGGGATCCGGCGGGGCTGGTGGTCACGGTGCCCGCGCTGCGCTGGGGCGCTGACGGATTCGTCCGGGACCGCGGCTGGGAGCAGTTGGGGGCGCTGGTCGGGGGTGCGCCGTGACGGCCGCCGGTCCGGGTTCCCTGATGCAGGTGCTGGCACTGGTGATGGCGGTCTGCGCCGGCCTGGCGGCCGGGTTGACGGTGTTGCGGGACCCGGGCGTGCGGCGGGCGCGGGCGTTGTTCGGGGCAGGAGGGGCGCAGCGGCGGGGGCTCGGGGCCGTGGGGGCCATGGTCCGTACGTACTTCGACACGCGGCGTGAATGGCTGTGTGCCCCTGTAGCGGTGTTTCTCGCGGTGCTTGGCGAGTCGGTGCTGCCCCTGCTCGCGGGGGTCGTGGCGGTGCCTCTGGTGCGGCGATGGCTGCGACGGCGGGCGTTGCGGGGCGAGCGGGAGCGGGCGGCCGAAGCGGTGGCGGCGCTCTGCGGGGCCGTGGTGGGTGAGCTGCGGGCAGGGCGAGAGCCGGGGCAGGCGTTACTCGCCGCCGGGCGGAACGCGGGAGCTCTGGGCACGGCCGAGGCCGCGGTGCTGGCGGCTGCGCGGTTCGGCGGCGATGTGCCTGGCGCATTGCGGCAGGCGTCGGCCGGACCGGGTCTGGACGGGCTCGCGGGGGTGGCGGCCTGCTGGCGGGTGGCGGTCGACGGCGGGGCGGGTCTCGCCGCCGGTCTGGACCGCTTGGAAGGGGCGTTGAGGGCCGAGCGGCGTCGACGGGAGGAGTTACGGGCGCAGTTGGCGGGCGCGTGGTCCACGGTCGTGGTGCTGGCCTTGCTGCCGGTGGTGGGTCTGGGGTTGGGGGCGGCGCTCGGTGCGGACCCGCTGAGGGTGCTGCTGCACAGCCCGGGAGGGCTGGTCTGTCTGGTGACGGGCGGTCTCCTGGAAACGGCGGGGCTGTTCTGGGCGGGGCGGATCGTCCGGGCCGGGGAGGCACCGTGAGCGGACTGCCCGAAGAGGCGCACCGGCTCGGTGTGGCCGGAGCAGTTCTGGGCGCGGCTGTGTATGTGGCGCTGGCTCTTGCCGGACGGCGGCGGGAGCGGGCGATACGCGGAAGGGGCGCGCTGTTGCTGGCCGTCTGCTCCGGTCCGCGGCGGGTGTGGAAGTTCCGGGGAGCGAAGGGCAGGAGCCGTGCCCAGCGGTGGGCGGTGCTCCTGGGCGTCTGGGCGACCGGCTGGATCCTTGTGGGCGGGCCGGCCGGCTGGGGGACCGGTCTGGCTGTGGCGTACGGGATGTGGCGGTGGCAGCGATCCGGACAAAGCCGGGAGGCCGGTGCCCAGGAGGCGGCGGAGGCCACGTTGGTGACCCGGCAATTGCCCCTGGCCGCAGATTTGTTGGCGGCCTGCATCTCAGCGGGCGCCGGGCCCCGGGAGGCGGCGGAGGCCGTTGGGGAATCCCTGGGCGGTCCCGTCGGCGACCGGCTGTCCCGTGCGGCGGCTGAGATCCGGCTGGGGGGCGAACCAGGCGATGCGTGGGGGCGGTTCGGAGAGATACCGGGCGCCGGTCCACTGGCCCGCTGTCTGGAACGGGCCGGGGCAACGGGGGCGCCGGCAGCGGAATCGGTCTCCCGGCTGGCGGACGAGATGCGCGCCGAGCGCGCGAGTGCCGCCGTGGCACGTGCCCAGCGTGCGGGCGTTCTGATCACCGCGCCCGTCGGGCTCTGCTTCCTGCCCGCCTTTCTGGCGGTGGGAGTGGCGCCGGTGGTGATCGGGCTGGCGACGGGCCTGTTGCACGGCAACTGACAGAAGTTGCAGGTGCCGCTTCGGGCACCTGCTCCGAACCAAATTCGAAGGTCAACGGGGGTTGAGATGGGCAAGAACGTCATGGGACGAGCACTGAGCGCGGTGCGCCGCGTGTGGGTCGACAGGTTCGTCCGGTCCGGCCGGCAGGACCGAGGGATGACGACATCCGAGTACGCGGTGGGAACCATCGCTGCCTGTGCGTTCGCGGCGGTGCTCTACAAGGTGGTCACCAGTGGGCCTGTGCTCTCGGCGATGCAGTCGCTGATCAAGGACGCGCTCGATGCCAAGTTCTGAGACGGCTCGCAGGGAGGGCCGACCCAGGGGCCAGGACCGGGGCCCGGACCGGGACCGAGGCCGGCATCAAGACCGGGGCCGGGACTGGGATCGGGGCGCGGTGACGGCGGAGGCAGCCATGGCCATCCCCGTGCTGGTGGCCTTCGCCCTTGCCCTGGTGTGGGCGCTGGTTGCGGCGGCGGACCAGATCCGCTGTGTGGACGCCGCACGGGCCGGGGCGCGTGCGGCGGCACGTTCGGAGCCGGAGGCGGCGGTGCTCTCCGCGGCGCGGGAGGCGGCCCCGGGCAGGGCACGGGTCGATGTGCAGCGGACCGGGGAGCTGTGGCGGGTCCGGGTGGAGGCCCCGACCCCAGGACCGGGGCCACTTGCCCTGACGTTGAGTGCAGAGGCGGTTGCGTCGGCCGAGGACACGGTGGGAGCCGAGCCGGTGGGGGCCGAGTCATGAAAGGGGCCGAGTCGTGAAAGGGGCGGCCACGTGAAGGGGGCGGCGACGTGAAGGGAGCGGGGAAGTGGCTCAGGCCGGGGAAGAGGGCCGGAGCGGGGGACCAGGGGCTGGCGACGGTGTGGGTGGCCATGACGACGGCGACCCTGTGCGCGGTGTTCGCGGTGGTGCTTGCCCTGGGGCAGGCCGTGGGTGCCCGCCACAAGGCGGCCGGTGCGGCGGACCTGGCAGCCCTCGCTGCGGCGGACAGGGCACTGAGGGGCTCATCTGAGGCGTGCGGGGCGGCGAGGCGTGTAGCGGGCGCACAGGGGGCAGAGGTGGTGCGGTGCGCGATCCAGGGCGAGATCGCCGATGTGACGGCCCGCGCGCGTTTTGGCCCCTATGCGCCGCAGGTCAGGTCCCGAGCCGGGCCACCGGCGACCGGACCGTCCAACCCGCCGCAGTCCGCCACGCCATCGCCGTCACCGCCGTAAGCCGGCCAGGCCGGCGCTCGGCCCGGCCGCCCGCCACGCCGACGCGGCCGGGGCAGTGAAGCCGGCTGGGACTGCGACACCGGCCCAGTTCTGCGGCACCGTTCGGCCCTGCCGCACCGGTCGGGGACAGCCGCTCCGGCCAGGCTCCTGCCGCACAGGCCCGGGACACCGGCACCGGCCCGGCCCGCGACCCCGGCCTGGCCCGCGACCCCGGCCCAGCCCTGCGGGCCTGCTCTGCACGGCGCCACCGGCTCAGCCCCTCGGCACAAGCTCGGACAGCCGTGCGGGTGTCTAGGCCTCGGCACCGGCCCGGACAGTCGCGCGGGTGTCTAGCCTTCGGCGGGTTTCGTCTCGGGGCGGTTCTCTCCGGGGTCCGGGGGCGCGGTTCTGAGGAGTTCGGTGAGCAGGCGAACGGCACCGCGTTTGTGCAGCGGTTCGTTGCCGTTGCCGCATTTGGGGGACTGGATGCAGGAGGGGCAGCCCGCCTCGCACTCGCAGGAAGCGATGGCCTGGCGGGTCGCCGTCAGCCATGTGCGGGCGGTGTGGAAGGCCCGTTCGGCGAATCCGGCGCCGCCCGGGTGTCCGTCGTACACGAAGACGGTCGGGAGGAGTGTGTCCGGGTGGAGCGGCACGGAGACACCGCCGATGTCCCAGCGGTCGCAGGTGGCGAAGAGCGGCAGCATCCCGATCGAAGCGTGTTCGGCGGCGTGCAGGGCGCCACCGAGGATCTCGGGATTGATCCGGGCCGCATCGAGCTGATCCTCGGTGACCGTCCACCACACGGCCCGGGTGCGCAGGGTGCGGGGAGGCAGGTCGAGCTTCGTCTCGCCGAGGACCTCCCCCGTGATCACCCGGCGACGCAGGAAGGAGACGACCTGGTTGGTGACCTCCACCGAGCCGAAGCAGAGCCGCCCGTCGCCCCACGGGATCTCGGTGTCGGTCTCCAGGACGGCGATGGCGGTGGTGTCGCGGGCGGTGGTCGAGTACGGCGGGACGGCTTCCTCGACCAGGGCCACCGAGTCCTCCAGATCCAGTTTCCTGACCAGGTAGGTGCGGCCCTGGTGGAGGTGGACGGCGCCCTCGTGGACTGCGGTGTGCGCGGCCGATTCGTCGACGGTGCCCAGCAGCCGGCCGGTTCCTTCCTCGACGATCTGGACGGGGCGGCCGCCCCCGCCGCGGATGTCGGTGAGGTCGGCGGCCCGTTCGCGGCGGGTCCAGTGCCAGCCCGCCGCCCGTCTGCGCAGCAGCTTCGCCGCCTCCAGCTGCGGTAGCAGCTCGGGCACCGCGGGACCGAAGAGGGCGATGTCGGCTTCGGTGAGCGGGAGCTCCGAGGCCGCGGCACACAGGTGCGGGGCGAGGACGTACGGGTTGTCCGGGTCGAGGACCGTCGACTCCACGGGCTGCTGGAACAGGGCCTCGGGGTGATGGACGAGGAATGTGTCCAGCGGGTCGTCCCTGGCGACGAGGATGGCCAGAGCGCCCTGGCCGGAGCGTCCGGCGCGGCCGGCCTGTTGCCACAGGGACGCCCTGGTACCCGGATATCCGGCGATGACGACGGCATCCAGGCCCGACACGTCGATGCCGAGCTCCAGGGCCGTGGTGGCGGCCAGTCCGAGCAGCTCCCCGGAGTGCAGGGCGCGCTCCAGGGCGCGGCGCTCCTCGGGCAGGTAGCCGCCGCGGTAGGCGGCGATCCGCTTCGGCAGGGAGCGGTCCACCTCGCCCAGGCGTTCCTTGGCGATGACGGAGATGAGCTCGGCGCCGCGCCGGGAGCGTACGAAGGCAACCGAGCGGACTCCCTGGAGGGTCAGATCGGTCAGGATCTCGGCGGTCTCGGCCGTGGCGGTACGGCGCACCGGGGCCCCCTTCTCGCCGTGCAGCTCCGTCAGCGGCGGCTCCCAGAGGGCGAAGACGGTCTCGCCACGGGGCGAGGCGTCGTCGGCGACCTCCTTGACGGGCAGGCCTGTGAGGCGGCCCGCCGCGACCGAGGGCTGGGCCGCGGTGGCCGAGGCGAGGAGGAAGACCGGATCGGAGCCGTAGCGGGCGCACAGGCGGCGCAGACGGCGTAGTACCTGGGCGACGTGGGACCCGAACACGCCCCGGTAGGTATGGCATTCGTCGATGACGACGAAGCGCAGGGCGCGCAGGAAGGAGGCCCAGCGGGGGTGGGAGGGCAGGATTCCCCGGTGCAGCATGTCGGGGTTCGTCAGGACGTAGTTGGCGTACTGGCGCACCCATTCGCGTTCTTCGACCGGCGTGTCTCCGTCGTAGACGGCGGGGCGGACCGCGGTGCCGAGCGGTGCTGCCAGCGCCTTCACCGAGCGCCGCTGGTCGGCGGCGAGGGCCTTGGTGGGCGCGAGGTACAGGGCGGTGGTGCCTCGGCCGTTCGGGGCCTGTGAGCCGTCGAGGAGGGTGCTCAGGACCGGGGCGAGGTAGGCGAGGGACTTGCCGGACGCGGTTCCGGTGGCGATCACGACGGATTCGCCGTCGAGGGCGTACTCGGCGGCGGCGGCCTGGTGCGCCCACGGATGGTCGATTCCTGCCTGGGCAATTGCCGCGATCACTTCTGGCCGGATGCGATCCGGCCAGATGGCATGGGTTCCCGTGCGCGGGGGCAAGTGCTCCGTATGAGTGATGCGCGCAGCCCGGCCCGCCCCTGCGGCGAGCCGGTCGAGGACCATGTCCGGAGAGGGGCGGGAACCCTCGCTCTCGGGCGGTCGACTGGGGCGGTGATTCTTGGCCATCGGCATCGAGTGTGTCACTGGCGTGACGGACAATGGTCCCAAGGCGTCGTGCATGGCTGCTGGTAAGTGATTGAATGCCATCGCGGCTGGCGATCCGTCCCCTGGCCTCCGTCGGGGAGACTGAGGGGCGACCGCTCGATAGCAAGGTGCTGGAGGATCCGTGGACCTGTCCCTGTCGACTCGCAATGTGTCCGGCCCTGGTGGCGACCGTACGGTCGTCGAGGTCGGTGGCGAGATTGATGTGTATACCGCGCCCAAGCTGCGCGAGCAGTTGGTCGAGTTGGTGAATGACGGCAGCTACCACCTGGTTGTCGACATGGAAGGTGTCGATTTCCTCGACTCCACCGGTCTCGGCGTGCTCGTGGGCGGCTTGAAGCGTGTGCGGGCCCATGAGGGCTCGCTGCGACTGGTGTGCAACCAGGAGCGCATTCTCAAGATCTTCCGGATCACGGGCCTGACCAAGGTGTTTCCCATTCACACCACGGTCGACGAGGCTGTAGCGGCCACCGACTGACGTCGGCGCAGGCCGGCCGTTCTTCGGCCGGCCGGCAGGTTGTGACAGGCCGACAGGCGGCAGCAGACGGGCCGCCAGGAGCAGGCGGTCGACCCATTTGGTCGACTGCCGGCTTCGTCGGTTTCCGGTGGAGAATTGAGAGCAGGGGTACCGGGCGCCACGCCCGGGCCCCTGAGAAGCACGCCCGTACGTTTGAGGGGGATGGCATGCCAACCGTTGAACTCCGCTTCAGCGCTCAGCCCGAACACGTCAGGACGGCCCGCCTTGTGGCAGCCGCCGTGGCACGCAGGGCCGGCGTCGACGAGGCGGTGCTCGACGAGGTCAGACTCGCCGTCGGCGAGGCGTGCAGTCGTGCTGTCGGGCTGCACCGCAGTCATGACATCACCGCTCCGGTCACGGTCGTGCTCACCGAGGAGGAGAAGGCGTTCTCCATCGAGGTCGGCGACGGAGTGCCGGGCCCCGGCAGTGACACCTCACTGGCGGGCGGCGGAGCCGGGGGGCTCGACGAGCCGGATGCCGATGTCGAGGACGAGATGGGCCTCGCCGTCATCAGCGGGTTGGTCGATGACGTGGAAGTCCGTTCTGGCACGGACGGCGGAGTGATCCGTATGACCTGGCCGACGGCGTCGGCGGTAGTGCTTCCCTGAGGTGTGCCGCGCCCTCGGGTGAGACATGTGATCAGGATTATCTGGCCCTGCTGAGCAGGGCCTTTTTCATGTCTGCTTGATCGATGATCTATGAATTCCCGACGGGTGCCATGCGACTGTCCCATTACTGCATTCGGGTGGAATCCCGGAAGAGATCATTTGTCATTGTGTGGGCGGTAGCCGATTTCATTGACCACCCACTGTTTTGATCCGGTTCTGCTCCCTACAATCCGTCCACGTCTTGAGCGCTGAGCGTCAAGGAGGACGTATGGCGGAGTTCTTCAACACCCCACTCGCAGAACTGACGCACGTTTCCGTACCTTCCGGCCGGCCCACCTCACTCGCAGCCGCGGTACTCACCGATGACAACCGGCTGATCGTCGTCGTCATCGCGGCCGTCGCCCTCGCCGCGCTGGTCGTGGCCCAGCTGCTGGTCCGCCAGGTCCTGGCGGCCGGTGAGGGCACCGACCGGATGAAGGAGATCGCGGCGGCCGTCCAGGAGGGCGCGAACGCCTATCTGGCCCGGCAGCTGCGTACCGTCGGCATCTTTGCCGTCGTTGTGTTCTTCCTGCTTCTGCTGCTGCCGGCCGACAACTGGTCGCAGCGTGCGGGCCGCTCGTTGTTCTTCCTGGTGGGGGCGCTTTTCTCGGCGGCCACCGGATACATTGGCATGCGGCTCGCCGTGCGCAGCAATGTGCGCGTCGCCGCTGCAGCGCGTGAGGCGACTCCGGCGGAGGGCGAACCGGAAAAGGATCTCACCGTTGTCTCGCACAAAGCGATGAAGATCGCTTTCCGTACGGGCGGTGTGGTCGGCATGATCACGGTGGGCCTCGGTCTGCTCGGCGCCTCCTGTGTCGTCCTCGTCTACGCCGCCGACGCGCCCAAGGTGCTGGAGGGATTCGGCCTCGGCGCGGCGTTGATCGCCATGTTCATGAGGGTCGGCGGTGGCATCTTCACCAAGGCCGCCGACGTGGGTGCCGACCTCGTGGGCAAGGTGGAGCAGGGCATTCCCGAGGACGATCCGCGCAACGCCGCCACCATCGCCGACAACGTGGGCGACAACGTCGGTGACTGTGCAGGGATGGCCGCCGACCTCTTCGAGTCGTACGCGGTGACGCTCGTCGCCGCACTCATCCTCGGCAAGGCGGCCTTCGGTGATGCCGGGCTGGCCTTTCCGCTGATCGTCCCGGCGATCGGCGTGGTCACCGCGATGATCGGGATCTTCGCGGTCGCCCCGCGGCGGTCCGACCGCAGCGGGATGACGGCCATCAACCGCGGATTCTTCATCTCCGCGGTGATCTCACTGGTCCTGGTCGCGGTGGCGGTCTTCGTCTACCTGCCGTCCTCGTACGCGGACCTGGACGGGGTCACCGACAGTGCGATCACCTCGCACGGCGGCGACCCGCGGGTCTTCGCCCTGGTCGCGGTCGCCATCGGCATCGTGCTCGCCGCACTGATCCAGCAGCTCACGGGCTACTTCACCGAGACCAACCGCCGCCCCGTCCGGGACATCGGGAAGTCCTCCCTGACCGGCCCGGCGACCGTGATCCTCGCCGGCATCTCCATCGGCCTGGAGTCGGCCGTCTACACCGCGCTCCTGATCGGTCTCGGTGTCTACGGGGCGTTCCTGCTCGGTGGGACATCGATCATGCTGGCGCTCTTCGCCGTGGCTCTCGCCGGAACCGGACTCCTCACCACCGTGGGTGTCATCGTGGCGATGGACACCTTCGGCCCGGTCTCCGACAACGCTCAGGGCATCGCCGAGATGTCGGGCGACGTCACTGGCGCGGGGGCTCAGGTCCTCACCGACCTGGACGCCGTCGGCAACACCACCAAGGCCATCACCAAGGGCATCGCGATCGCCACCGCGGTGCTGGCGGCTTCGGCGCTCTTCGGCTCGTACCGGGACGCGATCGCGACGGCGGTCGACGACGTCGGGGCCCAGGCGGGGGAGTTGGGGCTGAGTCTGGACATCTCGCAGCCCAACAACCTGGTCGGTCTGATCCTCGGTGCTGCCGTCGTGTTCCTGTTCTCGGGGCTGGCCATCAACGCGGTCTCCCGTTCCGCGGGTGCCGTGGTCTACGAGGTGCGGCGCCAGTTCCGTGAGCATCCCGGGATCATGGACTACACGGAGAAGCCGGAGTACGGGCGCGTCGTCGACATCTGCACCAAGGACGCGCTGCGTGAGCTGGCCACCCCCGGGCTGCTCGCGGTCCTGGCGCCGATCGCGGTCGGATTCACGTTGGGGGTCGGCGCGCTCGGCTCGTATCTCGCGGGAGCGATCGCCACCGGAACCCTGATGGCCGTCTTCCTCGCCAACTCCGGCGGGGCGTGGGACAACGCCAAGAAGCTCGTCGAGGACGGCAACCACGGCGGAAAGGGCAGTGAGGCCCACGCCGCGACGGTCATCGGTGACACGGTCGGTGACCCGTTCAAGGACACGGCGGGCCCGGCGATCAACCCGCTCCTCAAGGTGATGAACCTGGTGGCGCTGCTCATCGCCCCTGCGGTGGTGCAGTTCAGCTACGGCGATGACGCGAGTGCGGGAGTTCGAGCGGTGGTGGCCGTGTTCGCCATCGTTGTCATCATCGGGGCGGTCTACGTCTCCAAGCGGCGCGGGATCGCCATGGGCGACGACGACGGATCGGGCGGCGACGGCGGAGACGGTGGCCGTCCCGTCAAGTCCACTGATCCTGCCGCTGTTTCGTGAGTCGCGCCGGGACGGGCGGGTGACCGCGTAGGCAGCACCTGGGTGGCGCATGGGCGGACGGCGCATTCTGATGCGCCGTCCGCCTTTTTTGCGGGCCCGGAGATTTCACTCGTGCGAGGGAGTGTCCGCACGAGTGGCCGAGCGTTCAGGTGAGTTGTATCTCCCTCATTCCCCTTGGTGCAAATGGCTGCAAAAGCACGCACATCGGATGACCGGCGCCAGAATGTCGCCCACTTGGCGTGTAAGTTCCGGGGCCGAGAGCCTTGGAAGGGACCCAATCCGGTGAACAAGAAGCTTGCGGCCGCACTGTCCGGCGGTGCGGTACTCGTACTGACGCTGTCGGGCTGCAGCGATGACGGCGACGACAAGGTGAACGACTGGGCGAAGAAGGTCTGCGACCAGGTCCAGCCGCAGCTGCAGAAAATCGCGAACGCCAATGCCGCGATCCAGCAGCAGACGGCCGACAACAGCAAGCCCGCCGACGTCCAGAAGACCGACTCGGCCGCCTTCCAGCAGATTTCGCAGGCGTACAAGTCGCTGGGCACAGCCGTGGAGTCCGCGGGCCCGCCGCCCGTGGACGACGGCGAGACCACGCAGCAGGAGGCCGTGAAGGAGCTCAACGCCTCCTCGGCTGCCTACGCGAGCCTGAAGACGAAGGTCGACGCGCTCGACACGGAGGACCAGTCGAAGTTCGCCGACGGGCTCAAGGGCATCGCCGACGAGCTGAACAAGATCAGCACCAACGGTGACCAGGCTCTGAAGAAGCTCCAGTCCGGTGAGGTCGGTTCCGCGATGGCGAAGCAGAAGGGCTGTCAGAAGCCGACGGCCTCCGCCCCGCCCGCGGCCGCTCCGTCCGCCCCGGCATCGAAGCCGGCCTCCCCCTCCGCCTCGGCGAGCAAGAAGGCGTAGCGGAGCGGGAAGCAGAGCAAGAAGCACGGAAGAAGTCGTGGCCGAGTGAGAAGCCGGCTGCGAGCGAGGGCCTGCGGCGGATGAGAAGCCGCCGCGGGACCCGTTCGAAGCGGTCCGGTCGCCCCTCGTGGGTGCCGGACCGCTGCCGTTGTCGGTGGGAGCGGACACAATGGGCGGGTGAGTACGACCAGCCTTCCCGCATCCGCCCGCACACCCCGACTCCGCGAGGCCCTGATCGCCGCGGCCTTCACCGCCGACGGCCTCCTGGAGCTGCTCGGCGCGCCCGCCTACGCCGCGCTCGCCCGCAGCGAGACCGTCCCGGCACTCCGGGCCACCCGCGGGGATTCGCCGCTCGACACGCTGGTGCGGCTGTTCCTTCTGCAGAGCCCCGTCCCGGCCGCCCGGGCTGCCGCAGCGCTCCCGCTGGAGGAGTGCGTGGAGGACGGCTGGGTGGTCCGTGAGGGAGACCTCGTCAGGGCGATCGTCGACGTCCGGCCGTACGGCGGGCCCGAGGGCGAGGACTGGTTCATCGTCTCCGACCTGGGTTGTGCTGTCGGCGGTGCGGGCGGGATCGGCTCGCACGAGGAGGCCGTCGTCCTCGGAGTCGGCGGGGCGTCCACCACGCTCGCCGGGATCACCGTGCGCAGGCCCGTCGCCTCCGCCCTCGATCTGGGTGCGGGTTCCGGCATCCAGGCGCTCCACGCCGCTCAGCACGCCACCCAGGTCACGGCCACGGACGTCAATCCGCGCGCCCTGGAATTCACGCGGCTCACGCTCGCCCTGTCCGGCGCCGCTCCGGCCGATCTGCGTGTGGGTTCCCTGTACGAGCCGGTCGGCACGAGCACGTACGACCTGATCGTCTCGAACCCGCCCTTCGTCATCTCGCCCGGCGCCCGCCTGACGTACCGCGACGGCGGCATGGGCGGCGACGACCTGTGCAGGACGCTGGTGCAGCAGGCCGGCGACCGGTTGAACGAGGGAGGCTACGCGCAGTTCCTCGCCAACTGGCAGCACGTGGAGGGCGAGGAGTGGCAGGACCGGCTGCGCTCCTGGGTGCCGCAGGGCTGTGACGCCTGGATCGTGCAGCGCGAGGTGCAGGACATCACGCAGTACGCCGAGCTCTGGCTGCGCGACAGCGGCGACCACCGTACGGACCCTGCCGCCTACGCCGAGCGGTACGAAGCCTGGCTGGACGAGTTCGAGGCCCGCAGCACCAAGGCGGTCGGCTTCGGGTGGATCACCCTCAGGAAGTCCGCTGCCGCGGCTGCCGGCGATCCGTCGGTCGTGATCGAGGAGTGGCCGCATTCCGTGGAGCAGCCCCTCGGACCGGCCGTCGAAGCCCACTTCGTCCGGCAGGACTATCTGCGTGAGCATGACGACGCCGCGCTGCTGGCAGCGCATTTCACCCTCTCCGACGAGGTGGTGCAGGAGCAGGTCGGCCTGCCGGGCGCCGAGGACCCCGAGCATGTGGTGCTGCGTCAGAACCGCGGGATGCGGCGGGCCACCAAGGTCGACGCGGTCGGGGCGGGGTTCGCGGGTGTGTGCGACGGCTCGCTGCCCGCGGGCAGGATCCTGGACGCCATCGCCCAGCTCATGGCCGAGGACCCGGTGCTGCTGCGCGACCGCACCCCGCAGGCGATCCGGCTGCTGGTGGAGGAGGGCTTCCTGGAGCCGGTGAGGGGCGGTGCGTGAGCGCGGTGACGCAGGCCCCGTGATCCGTGTCGAGCTGGACGAGGCGCAGGCCCCGTGATCCGTATCGAGTTGGACGAGGCCGCACTCGGTGCGACCCGGATCGCCATCAGCCCGTTGTGGGACGCCTTCTGCAGCATGCACCTCGCACGGGCGCACCGGGTTCCTTCCTGGCCGTACGAGGCGTGGGTGGTGCGGGCCCGTGAGGTCCTGAAGGAGGACGACCGGACGCGTCCGTTGCGGCTGTTGAGTGAGGGACCGACCGGCTTCCCGGACTTCCTGTTGCCGAAACCGATCGGTGCCTCGTCGGTCGAGGCGGAGCTGGACCTGATCCGGGCCACGCCGGCCGGTGTGGTGCGGGCGGGGATAGCCGAGCACTACGCGGGGCTCGAGGACCACCCGTACGTCCGCCCGTATCTGGACGATCCGGAGGCCGCCTGCGGTTCGCTTGCGGATGCCTACGCGGCCTACTGGGACGGGGCGCTGGCACAGCACTGGCCGACCATGCGCCGCCTCGTCGAGGACGAGGTGCTCATCCGGGCCCGGACCTTCGCGACCGAAGGCATCGACGCGCTCTTCGCCGGCCTGGAGGCGCGGGCGAGGTGGACGCCGCCCGTTCTGGAACTGACGAAGCACATCGACGCCGAGTACCGGGCGGGCGAGCGGCGGCTGCTGTTGGTCCCGCTGGTCTTCGCGGAGGGCTGCCGGCTCTACTCCACGGACGACCCCGAAGTCATGGCCGTGTCCTTCCAGGCCCGGGGCGCCGCCGCGTTGCGCGAACGCCCCGTGGAGCCGGGGGCCGGGTCGGCCGACCGGCTGGGGCTGCTGCTCGGCCGCGGCCGGGCATCGGTCCTGCGCCAGCTCGGCGGGCCCCTCACGACGGCTGGGATAGCCGACCGGCTGGGGCTTGCGCAGAGCACGGTCTCCGAGCATCTGTCGGTCCTTGCCGACGCGGATGTGGTGACCAGGCACCGTGTCGGGCGCAGTGTGTACTACCAACTCACCGACACGGGAAGGGCCCTGCTCGCACTGCTGTCGGGGGAGGACGTACTGCGCGCGGTGTCCTGAGACCCCGGACCGTACGGCCCGGGGCCACCGGCACCGCCTCGCCCGCCACGATTCGGCCGCCCCCGAATCGATGTCCTCGGCGGCTGCGCCGGCCCTAGCCTCACCGCCATGCCAGCCATCGAGGCGAGAGATCTCCGCCGCACCTACACCGCCCGCACGGGCTTTCTGCGCCCCCGCCGCACCCGGACCGAGGCCGTTCGCGGCGTCAGCTTCCAGGTGGCACGGGGCGAACTCTTCGGGCTTCTCGGTCCCAACGGCGCGGGCAAGACCACCACCATCAAGATGCTCAACACCCTTCTCCTGCCGACCTCGGGTACGGCCCGGGTGCTCGGCTACGACGTGGCGTCCGAGCCGGTCGCCGTGCGCCGCCGCATCGGATATGTCTTCGGCGGCGACCGAGGTCTCTACGACCGCCTCTCCGCCCTCGACAACCTGCGCTACTTCGCCGAGCTGTACGGCGTCGAGCCCCGCGACCGGAAACGCCGCATCGCCGAACTGCTCGACCTCGTCGGTCTCGCGGGCCGGGAGGGGGAGCGGGTCGAGGGCTATTCGCGGGGCATGCGCCAGCGGCTCCACATCGCCCGCGGTCTGCTGCACAAGCCCGAGGTCCTGTTCCTCGACGAGCCGTCCATCGGCGTCGACCCGGTCGCGGCACGCGACCTGCGGCGTACCGTCGCGGACCTGCGCACCGGCGGCACCACCGTGCTGCTGACGACGCACTACATGGCCGAGGCCGACGAGTTGTGCGACCGGATAGCGGTGATCGCGGGAGGCACGATCAGGGCACTCGACACCCCCGGCCGGCTCAAGTCGCGCGTCCAGGAACGCGACATCCTGGAAATCGAGGCGTACGGGGCGGCCGCCGAACACCTCGACCGCATCCGGGCCCTGCCCGGTGTGCGGGGCGTGGCCGCCGAGGAGCGGGGCAGCGGGCAGACGGTCACGGTGCAGACCGACCGGGGTACGGAGCCGCACGGGCAGGTGCTTGCGGCGCTGGAAGGGATCCGGATCGGACGGGTCGTCACCCGGGAACCCACTCTGGAGGACGCGTACATCGCGATCGTCGAGGATGCGGAGACCGCCGGCCGGGAGAAGGCCGCGCTGTGACGGGGCCGACCGGCACGACGGGGCCGACCGGCACGACGGGAACGACGCTGGTCCGGGTCCTGCGGCTGATCGTCGTGGGCGTGCGCACCCATGTCTCGTACATGAGCCGCTCCCCGCTCGAAATCACCTTCGCCGTCCTCGTCCCACTGGTCCACGCGACCCTCGCCGTCTACCTCTTCCGCGCCGCCGACGACCCCGACCGGCTCCTCACCGCAGCCGTCGGAGCGGGGCTGATGGGCATCTGGTCCTCGGTGCTGTTCGGCTCCGGCGGCGCCGTCCAGAACCAGCGCTGGCTCGGCACCCTGGAAACACTCGTCAGCTCGCCGACCCCGCTGTCGCTCGTGCTGCTGCCGATCACTCTCGCCACTGCCGTCATCGGTACGTACGCGATGGGCGCGACCGTGCTCTGGGGAGCCGTGCTCTTCGATGTGCCGCTCGACTTCGCGCATCCGGTGCTCTTCCTGGTCGCCGTGCCGGTCTGCGTCCTGGCGCTCGGGCTGATGGGCCTGCTGCTCGCGGCGACCTTCGTTCTGCTGCGCAACGCCAACGCGCTCGCCAACCCGCTGGACGCACCCGTGTGGCTGCTGTCCGGAATGCTCGTGCCGATCACCGTGCTGCCGGACTGGACGCGGCCGGTCTCCTGGGTCCTGCCCACCACCTGGGGTTCGCGGGCCGTGCACGCGGCGGTCTCGGGCGGTCCCGCCGTCTCCGGCGTGCTGATCCCGATGGGTGCGGCGCTCGCCCTCGGCGCGCTCTACGCACTGCTCGCGGTGCTGGTCCTCGGCCGGGTCGAACACCGCGCCCGGGCCGCCGCCACTCTCTCGCTCGCCTGACGACCAGGCGGCCCCCGGACCTCTTCAGGAGCCTTCGCATGCCCTCCCTCACGTCCCGCGCCGTTTCAGGAGCCGTCCGCACGGCCCGACTTGTCGTCGTGGGCGGCGGCATCTCGTACCGTGCGCTCTTCAACTGGACGACACCCCCGATGTTCATCGGCACACTGCTCGTCGGGCCGCTGTTGCAACTGCTGTTCTTCGTCTTCCTCGGGCGGGAGCTCGGGGTTGCCGACGACCGGTTCTACCTGCTCGGCAACGCCGTGATCGCCTCCTCCACCGCATGCGTCTACGGCGGCACCATGGCCATCGCCAACGAGCGCCGCTACGGCACCCTCGGCGCGGTCCTCCTCAGCCCCCGCCGTCGCGCTCCGCTCTGGTTCGGCCGCGCTCTGCCGTATGTGCTCAACGGCCTTCTGATCAGCGTCTTCACGCTCACGGCCGGCTTGCTCCTGCTCGGTCTGCGGATTCCGCTCGGGGCGGTGCCCGGCCTGGCCGCCGTCCTGCTCGCCGCGTCCGCGGGCTGCTCCGCGTTCGGACTGGCGCTGGGGGCGCTGGGGCTCCGATTCCGGGATGTCTTCCTCGTGTCGAATGTGGCCGGATCCGTACTGCTCCTGCTGACCGGGGCGAACGTGCCGCGCGACACCCTGCCCGGGTGGATGCGGGCCGCCGGGGACATGCTTCCGCTCACCCATGCCGCGGATGCCGCCAGACAGTTGTCCGCAGGCGGCGGGCTGGACCGCGGGCTCCTCGGGGCGGAGCTCGCGGTCGGGGCGGGGTATGCGCTGCTCGCGGTCGCCCTGCTCGCCGCATTCGAGCGCGGCAGCCGGCGCCGCGCGACTCTCGACGTGATGTGAATCGCCTTCGGAGCGTGCTGTTCACCCGGGGTTCGCATCGGCGACGCCCCGGCGTGGCACCGTCCCCTCGGTGCGGATAGCTGGTACCTGGTAGCCGTGCGACAGCCGATGCGACGACTTTGAGGGGTACGGGACATGGAGAGCGTCTCAGCGGTCTTCGCCGGATCGGCATTCGCGCTGTTCGGCGCCGCTCTCCTTATCTGGACAGGGGCGCGCGCCATCCACCGTGCGCCGGTGGCGCACGGTGTGAGCCCCGTCGCCTCCACCGCTCTCGCCACGCTCTTCGGCGTACTCTTCCTCGTCCTCGGCGTGTGGTGCTTCACCCGCATCTGATCCAGACCTCCGGCAGGGTCGACTCACCGGCCCTGCCACCGCCCCGCAGGCACCCCGAAACCCGCAGGCGACAGTGCTGCGAAGCGCGGACCGGGCAGTCCGGGCGGCAGGAATGGCGGAAGTCGGGTTACCGTTCGAGTGGCCGTTGCGGGCTTTTGCCGTTTGACACGGGGGCGGGTTGTACCGTCACACTCCGCAGCGACAGCACCGCGAGCAGCGTCATTGCGCTGCCCGGATGCCCCACGAGTGCCGACCGGAGAGAAGAGCGAAGTTGTCCCCGACCAGCGAGACCGCAGGCCGCCGACTCGTCATTGTCGAGTCGCCTGCCAAGGCGAAGACGATCAAGGGCTACCTCGGCCCCGGATACGTCGTCGAGGCGAGCGTCGGGCACATCCGCGACCTGCCGAACGGCGCCGCCGAGGTGCCTGACGAGTACACCGGTGAGGTCCGCCGCCTCGGCGTGGACGTCGACAACGACTTCCAGCCGATCTACGTCGTCAATGCTGACAAGAAAGCCCAGGTCAGGAAGCTCAAGCAGCTCCTCGCCGAATCCGACGAACTCTTCCTCGCCACCGATGAGGACCGCGAGGGCGAAGCCATCGCGTGGCACCTGCAGGAAGTGCTCAAGCCCAAGGTCCCGGTCCACCGGATGGTCTTCCACGAGATCACCAAGGACGCGATCCGGGCAGCCGTCGCCAACCCGCGCGAGCTGAACCAGCGCATGGTCGACGCCCAGGAAACCCGTCGTATCCTCGACCGCCTCTACGGCTACGAGGTCTCGCCGGTCCTGTGGAAGAAGGTCATGCCGCGGCTCTCCGCGGGCCGTGTCCAGTCCGTCGCCACGCGCCTCGTCGTCGAGCGGGAGCGCGAGCGCATCGCCTTCCGTTCCGCCGAGTACTGGGACCTGACCGGCACGTTCGCCACCGGCCGCACCGGTGACGCGTCCGACCCCTCGACGCTCACCGCCCGCCTCAGCGCGGTCGACGGGCGCCGTATCGCCCAGGGCCGCGACTTCGGTCCGGACGGGCAGCTGAAGTCCGGTGCCGCCCAGACGCTGCACCTGGACGAGACGAACGCCCGCGCCCTGGCCGCCGCGCTCGCCGACTCCACGTTCGCCGTACGGTCCGTCGAGTCGAAGCCGTACCGCCGCTCGCCGTACGCGCCCTTCCGTACGACGACCCTCCAGCAGGAGGCGAGCCGCAAGCTGGGCTTCGGGGCCAAGGCCACGATGCAGGTCGCGCAGAAGCTGTACGAGAACGGCTTCATCACCTACATGCGTACCGACTCCACGACGCTCTCGGGCACCGCGATCTCCGCGGCCCGGGCGCAGGTCACGCAGCTGTACGGGGCGAACTACCTCCCGGAGAAGCCCCGCGTCTACGCCGGGAAGGTCAAGAACGCCCAGGAGGCGCACGAGGCGATCCGCCCCTCCGGCGACCGTTTCCGCACCCCGGCCGAGACCGGCCTCACCGGTGACCAGTTCCGGCTGTACGAGCTGATCTGGAAGCGGACCGTCGCCTCCCAGATGAAGGACGCCGTCGGTAACTCCGTCACCGTCAAGATCGGCGGCCGGGCGAGCGACGGCCGGGACGCCGAGTTCTCCGCGTCCGGCAAGACGATCACCTTCCACGGCTTCATGAAGGCGTACGTCGAAGGCGCGGACGACCCGAACGCCGAGCTCGACGACCGCGAGCGGCGCCTGCCGCAGGTGGCCGAGGGCGACGCGCTGACCGCCGACGAGGTCACGGTCGACGGCCACGCCACCAAGCCGCCGGCCCGCTACACCGAGGCCTCGCTGGTCAAGGAGCTCGAAGAGCGCGAGATCGGCCGCCCGTCGACGTACGCCTCGATCATCGGGACCATCCTGGACCGCGGCTACGTGTTCAAGAAGGGCACGGCCCTGGTGCCGTCGTTCCTCTCGTTCGCCGTGGTCAACCTGCTGGAGAAGCACTTCGGCCGGCTCGTCGACTACGACTTCACCGCCCGCATGGAGGACGACCTCGACCGCATCGCGCGGGGTGAGGCCCAGTCCGTGCCGTGGCTGCGGCGCTTCTACTTCGGCGCCGGTGCCGAGGGTGCGGCCGGTGCGGGTGCGGCCTCCGACGCGGGCAACGGCGACGGCGACCACCTCGGCGGCCTGAAGGAGCTCGTCACCGACCTCGGTGCGATCGACGCCAGGGAGATCTCCTCCTTCCCCGTCGGCAACGACATCAAGCTCCGGGTCGGCAGGTACGGCCCGTACATCGAGCGGGGCGAGAAGGACTCCGAGGGGCACCAGCGCGCCGATGTGCAGGAAGACCTCGCACCCGACGAGCTGTCCGTGGAGTACGCGGAGGAGCTGCTGGCCAAGCCGAGCGGCGATTTCGAGCTCGGTGCGGACCCGGTGACCGGGAACCAGATCATCGCCAAGGACGGGCGTTACGGCCCGTACGTCACCGAGGTTCTGCCCGAGGGCACCCCGAAGACCGGCAAGAACGCGGTGAAGCCGCGGACCGCCTCCCTCTTCAAGTCCATGTCGCTGGACACGGTGACGCTGGCGGACGCGCTCAAGCTGATGTCGCTGCCCCGGGTCGTCGGCGAGGACGCCGAGGGTGTGGAGATCACCGCGCAGAACGGCCGCTACGGTCCGTACCTCAAGAAGGGGACGGACTCGCGCTCGCTCACGTCCGAGGACCAGCTCTTCGACATCACGCTCGACGAGGCCCTCGCGATCTACGCCCAGCCGAAGCAGCGCGGGCGGGCCGCCGCCAAGCCGCCGCTGAAGGAACTGGGCACGGACCCGGTGAGCGGTGCTCCGGTCGTCGTCAAGGACGGGCGCTTCGGCGCGTATGTCACCGACGGCGAGACGAATGCGACGCTGCGGACCGACGACAGCGTCGAGGACATCACGCCGGAGCGCGGCTACGAGCTCCTGGCGGAGAAGCGCGCCAAGGGACCCGCCAAGAAGAAGACGGCGAAGAAGGCCCCGGCCAAGAAGGCGCCCGCGAAGAAGGCGACCGCGGCGAAGACGACGGCCGCCAAGAAGACGACGGCTGCGAAGAAGACGACGGCGAAGAAGGCCACGGCGAAGAAGGCTCCGGCCAAGAAGACCGCCCCCGCGTCGTCGTCCTCGGACGACTGATTCGCGCTTCCTGAACCCAGGGGCTGGAGATCCAGCCCCTGGGGCGCCCGGACAGCGTCCGGGGCACTACGAAGAGCGGGCCACGGGGCAGGCAGGTGCCCACCGCGAGCACCCCGCCCGCAGTCGGCGGCCGTATGTTCGGACGCGGCCCCCGAGCACCGCACCGCTCCCGATAGGCTGGGCGGATGACGCGAGCCGAGCAGCCACCGGTCGTGAGCCCCACCTCCGACACACTTGCCGCAGACTCACGCGAGCGCGCCGTACGAGCCCTTTTGGGTGTTCCCCCGCTCAGGCGGTTGTGGAGCGCCCAGCTCGTCGGCAGTATCGGCGATTCACTCGCCGTTCTTGTGCTTGTGCTGTTGTCGCTGCAGGCGGCGGTCCTTGAGGGCTCATTCGGAGCCGGATACCGCGGGGCGGCCTTTGCCGTCGCCGCCGTGTTCGGTGCCCGGATTATTTCCACCGTGCTCTTCGGAGCCGTACTCCTGGGGCCGTTGACGGCGCTCACGGCGCCCGGCGGTCCGGTCGACCGCCGCTGGCTGATGATCGGGGCGGACGGGCTGCGGCTCGCGCTGCTGGTCGTCGCGCCGCTGTGGATCGACTGGATGCCGGACAGGGCGCTCATGATGATCCTGATCACCGTCTTCGTGACCGGTGTCGGAGAGCGTCTGTGGACGGTGGCGAAGGAGAGCGCGGCCCCCGCACTGCTCCCCGCCCCGCCCCCCGAGGGCGCCACGGTGCGCCCCCTGCCCGACCACCTCGACGCACTCCGCAGGCTCTCCCTGCGGACGGACTTCCTCGCGATCCCCGCAGCCGCGGCCGTCCTCGTGGTCGCGACGCTGGTCGGCAATCTGCTCGGCTCGGGACTCGACTGGTTCTCCTTCCACCAGGCCGCCCTCGGCTCGTACGTCGCGGCCGGCCTCTTCTCGGCCTCGATCTCGACCCTGTACTTCCTCGAGCTGCCGGGCATTCCGACGCCCCGCCCGCGGTCCCCGCTGGAGGGCCTGCGCAGGCCGACCACCGGAACGGGGCCCGACAAGGGCCGCACGGGCACGGCCCCGCTCGTCGTCGCCGCGTGCGCGGCGGTCGCCGGAGCCATCTCGGCCGCCGCGGCCGTCTCCGTACTGCAGGCGGCGGACCTGGGCGGCGGCCCCGCCACCTTCGCGCTGCTGATCCTCGTCCTGACCGGCGGCACCGCGCTCGGAATCCGTACGGCGCAGAAGGTGCTGCCCGCCCTGTCGCGGCGCAGGCTGCTGGCCCTGTCCACGGCCGTCACCGGCATCGCGCTCCTCGCGCTCGGCCTGGTGCCGGACACGGCGACCGGGCTGCTGATCGCCCTGCTCGCCGGCTACTCGGCTGGTGTCGCCGCGCGCGTCGGGCACGTCATCGTCGAGCAGGAGACCGAGGAGTTCCGGCAGGCCAGGAGCACCGAGCACCTCCAGGCCGTCGTCCGGGTGCTGGTCGCGCTCGGCGCGGTGGGCGGTCCGCTGCTCGCCGCCGCCATCGGACGGCACCGGCTGGGTTCCGGCGACTTCGTCTTCGCCCACGGCGGAGCCGCGTTCGCGCTGATGCTCATCGGCGCCCTGCTGCTGCCCGTCGCCGTGATCGTCCTCGCCAGGACGGACGACCGCGCCGGGGTGCCGCTCCGCCGTGATCTGCGGGAGGCGCTGCGTGGCGGCGACCCGGCGGTCGCGCCCGCGGCGAACGGCTTCTTCCTCGCTCTGGAGGGCGGCGACGGGGCCGGGAAGTCGACCCAGGTCGAAGCGCTCGCCGAGTGGATCCGGGCCAAGGGACACGAGGTCGTCGTGACGCGCGAGCCGGGGGCCACCCCGGTCGGCAAGCGTCTGCGTTCGATCCTGCTCGACGTGTCGTCGGCCGGGCTGTCCAACCGGGCCGAAGCCCTGCTGTACGCCGCAGACCGCGCCGAGCACGTCGACTCGGTCGTCCGCCCGGCGCTCGAGCGCGGCGCGATCGTCATCTCGGACCGCTACATCGACTCGTCCGTCGCCTACCAGGGCGCGGGCCGCGACCTCTCCCCGACCGAGATCGCCCGGATCTCGCGGTGGGCGACGAGCGGTCTCGTACCGCATCTGACGGTGCTCCTCGACGTCGCCCCGGAGACCGCGCGGGAACGTTTCACGGAGGCACCGGACCGGCTGGAGTCCGAGCCTGCCGAGTTCCACACCCGGGTACGGTCCGGCTTCCTCACCCTTGCCGCGGCCGACCCGTCCCGGTACCTCGTGGTGGACGCCGGCCAGGAGCCGGAGACGATCACCACCGTCGTACGCCACCGGCTCGACCAGCTCCTCCCGCTCTCCGAGGCCGAGGTCAGGGCTCAGGAGGAGGCGCGCAGGGCAGCCGAGGAGGAGGCCAGGCGCAAGGCGGAGGAAGAGGCCGCCCGCAAGGCGGAGGAGGAGCGGCTGGAGCGCGAGCGGCAGGCGCAGCTCGCCAAGCTCCGCGCCGAGGAGGAGGAGCGCAGGCGCCGCGAGGAGGAGGACGCGCGGCAGCGCGAGGCCGAGCGGCAGGCCGAGGAGGCCCGTCTGCGTGCGGAGGACGCCCGCCGCCGTGCGGAGGAGGAGCGGAGCCGCCTCGAAGCCGAGGAGCGGGTCCGCGAGGCCGAGCAGGCGCGGCTGAGCAGGCAGGCCCAGGAGGAGGCCAGGCTGCGCCAGGAGGCGGAGGCACTGCGCCTGGAGAAGCAGCGCAAGGCGGAGGAGGCGCTGGTACGGGCCGAGGAGGCCCGTCGCCGTGCCGAGGCCGAGGCGGCTGCCCGTGCGGAGGCGGAGGCTGCCCGTGCCGAGGCGGACGAGGCCGCGAGGAAGCGGTCCGCGCCGTCCGCACCGGACAACGAGCTCACGGTTCCGACCCCGGTCGTGAACCCGAACGAGATCACGCAGCCGGTCCCGCTCGCCCAGCCCTCCGACCGCCCGGCAGACCGCCCGGCAGACCGTCCGGCAGCCCGCCCGGCCCGTCCGGCCCGTGACGCGGACGAGACCGCCGTCCTGCCGCCCGTGCGGGACGAGGACCCGGCGGACCGGGTGCCGCCGGGCGTCTTCCGTGACGAGCGCCTTGCTGCGCCCGGCGAGAACGAGAACGAGCGCACCCGCGAACTGCCCCAGGTCAGCGACGACCCGCAGGCCGGGCGTGCTGCTCAGGGCCGTACGGGCGCCAAGAAGCGTCCTCGTTCCGACTGGGCGGAGGAGACGCCGCTCGACGATCTGCCGTCCCTGGCCGACGAACTGCTCGGCGGCCAGGACGACGACCCGGGCACCTCCGGGCGCGATGGGCGCCGACCGCGCCGCTGACAGGTGGGCGGGCCGGAGCCCGGAACCGCGAGACCGTGAAGCCCGGGAGCCGGGGAGCCGTCAGGCCCCTGGGCCCCGGGCCGTCGGGTCCCGGGCCCTGAGCCGTCCGGCCCCGGAGCCGTCAATGCCCGGAAGCCGGAAAGTCAGGATTGTCAGACCCTTCCCGCACAATGGGAATCCGGCTTTCCCAGCACCACACCACCGGAAGGGCGGTGACCCATGACCGTATGGGACGACCTGGTCGGACAGGACCGAGTGCAGGAGCAGCTCGGTGCCGCCGCCCGGGACGCCGATGCGCTGGTCACCGCCAATTCGGCGGGGGAGCCGGTGCCCCCGGGGTCGAGGATGACCCACGCCTGGCTGTTCACCGGTCCGCCGGGCTCGGGACGGTCCACCGCCGCCCGTGCCTTCGCCGCCGCCCTCCAGTGCACCAGCCCGGACCGGGCGCTGGGCGGGGCGCCGGGCTGCGGGTTCTGCGACGGCTGCCACACCTCGCTGATCGGTACGCACGCGGATGTGGACGTGATCCGCACGGACCTCCTCTCCATCGGCGTGAAGGAGACCCGTGAGCTGGTCCGCCGCGCCCAGCTCTCCCCGGCCGTCGGCCGCTGGCAGGTCATCGTCATGGAGGACGCCGACCGCCTCACCGAAGGCGCGGGCAACGTCCTGCTGAAGGCGGTGGAGGAGCCCGCACCCCGCACGGTATGGCTGCTCTGCGCGCCCTCGCTCGAGGACGTGCTGCCCACGATCCGCTCGCGCTGCCGCCACCTCACCCTCCGTACGCCGCCGGTCGACGCCGTCGCCGATGTGCTGATCCGGCGTGACGGCATCGACCCCGAGCGTGCCGCCGCGGCAGCCCGTGCCACGCAGGGCCACATCGGCCGGGCGCGCCGCCTCGCGACGGACGAGCGGGCCCGCGCCCGCCGCGCCGCCGTTCTCAAGCTCCCGCTCCGCGTCCATGACGTAGGCGGCTGCCTCAAAGCGGCCCAGGAGCTGATCGACACGGCTTCCGACGACGCCAAGCAGGTGGCCGAGGAGGTCGACGTCAAGGAGACCGAGGACATGAAGGCCGCGCTCGGCGGCGTCGCCGGGGGCCGGATGCCCCGTGGCACCGCGGGGGTGATGAAGGAGCTGGAGGACAAGCAGAAGCGCCGCAAGACGCGTACACAGCGCGACAGTCTCGATCTCGCGCTCACCGACCTCACCGGCTTCTACCGCGACGTCCTTGCCCTCCAGCTCGGTTCGCAGATCGCCCTCTCCAACACCGATGTACGGGACGCCCTCGAGCGGATCGCCGAGTCCTCGGGACCCGAGCGCACCCTGCGCCGGATAGAGGCCGTGATCGCCTGTCGCCGGGCCCTGGACCGTAACGTGGCGCCGCTGCTCGCGGTGGAGGCGATGACGATGGCGCTCCGAGCGGGCTGACACCCGCGAAATGCCGAAGGGTGCGCGAATTCACCCGTATGAGTAGGGAATCGGTTGAGTCATCACGCGGCGGTTACGCTCCGGGGATGGACACCAGGCGCCTGCTCCGCATCTTCGCCACTGCGCTCGGCACTGCCGGCCTCCTCGTCTCCGGCTGCAGCAGCGGAAGTTCGGCGCCCAGCGCGTCGGCCACCGGTTCGGCTGTCCCGGAGGACCTCGAGCCGTACTACGGGCAGAAGCTGCGCTGGCGGGACTGCGGTGTGGAGGGCTTCCAGTGCACCACGATGAAGGCGCCGCTGGACTACGAGAAGCCCGATGACGGAGACATCAAGCTGGCCGTCTCCCGGAAGAAGGCCACCGGACCCGGCAAGCGGATCGGATCGCTCCTGGTGAACCCGGGCGGCCCCGGCGGCTCGGCCGTCGACTACCTCCAGGGGTACGCGGGCATCGGCTACCCGGCCCCGGTCCGTGCCCGGTACGACATGGTCGCGATCGACCCGCGCGGGGTGGCCCGCAGCGAGCCGGTCAGGTGTCTGACGGGCAAGGAGATGGACGCGTACACGCAGGTGGACCAGACTCCTGACGACGACGCCGAGGTCGCGAAGCTGAACAAGGCCTTCGACGCGTTCGCGGAGGGCTGCGAGAAGAACTCCGGCGAGGTCCTCCCGCATGTCTCCACCGTCGAGACGGCGCGCGACATGGACATCCTGCGCACCCTGCTCGGCGACGAGCAGCTGAATTACGTGGGCGCCTCGTACGGCACCTTCCTGGGGGCGACCTACGCGGAGCTGTACCCCGACCGGGTGGGCCGCCTCGTCCTGGACGGGGCGATGGATCCCTCGCTCCCCGCGGTCGACATCAACCGCGACCAGACCGCCGGCTTCGAGGCGGCGTTCCAGTCCTTCGCCGCGGACTGCGTGAAGCAGCCGGACTGCCCCCTGGGCACCACGTCCGCCGCGGACGCGGCGACCGCCCTGAAGAAGCTCTTCGCCGACCTCGACGCGAAGCCCGTGCCGACCGGCGAGACCCGGCAACTGGGCGAGTCCCTGGCGACCACCGGTGTGATCGCCGCCATGTACGACGAGGCGGCCTGGCCGCAGCTCCGCGAGGCCCTCGCCGGGGCCCAGCACGGTGACGGCTCCGGGCTCCTCGCCCTGGCCGACAGCTACTACGAGCGGGACCCGAGCGGCAAGTACGCGAATCTGATGTTCGCCAACGCCGCCGTGAACTGCCTCGACCTGCCCCCCGCCTTCTCCGGCCCCGGCGCCGTCGAGGAAGCCGTCCCCGCTTTCGAGAAGGCCTCCCCGGTCTTCGGCAGGGGCTTCGCCTGGGCCGCCCTGAACTGCGGCTCCTGGCCGGTCGACGCCACCGGTACCCCCCACCGCACCGAGGCGAAGGGGGCCGCCCCGATCGTTGTGGTCGGCACCACACGCGACCCCGCCACCCCCTACAAGTGGGCCGAGTCCCTCGCGGACCAGCTCTCCTCGGCAACCCTGCTGACCTACGACGGCGACGGGCACACGGCGTACGGCCGGGGGAGCGACTGCATCGACACGGCGATCAACACGTACCTGCTCGAAGGCACCCCGCCCAAGGACGGCAAGAAGTGCTCCTGACCTGCGGACAAGGCCGCGGGGACGGGCGGTACGGAGCACCCTTCGAAACTGTGTAGACTTGGCGTCGCTGCTGACCGCACCATGGTGCGACAGAGCGGTGCCGCCTTAGCTCAGTTGGCCAGAGCAACGCACTCGTAATGCGTAGGTCTCGGGTTCGAATCCCGAAGGCGGCTCTGTAGAAGCCTCAGGACTCACTCGCCGTGACCTGGGGCTTTTGCTTTTTCCCGATGTGGTGACGCCTCCGGGTGCGGACGTCCGAAAGCCCCAGGTCCCCCTGTGACCTGGGGCTTTCCGTGTGCCGGGCAGGCGCCGCCGGCCGCCGACCGGAACGGCGTCAGCCTGCTAGAACGGTGTCAGGGTCAGCCGTGCCCCCGTGGGTGCGGTGTCCTGGATGTACGAGGCGAAGTCGGCCACGTCGTCGAAGGCGAAGCCGTACGCCTTGCCGTCCTGGGTTGCCGCGTGGATGGCCGCCGAGTAGTGGTTGGTCAGCGGCGAGGACCGGTAGAAGGCGGCCGGGTCCGTGGTGGGCTGGGACGGGTTGCTGATCAGCGTGGAGCGGTTGAAGCCCGCGCCGAGGACGGCGGCGACGGGGCCGGTGGTGCCGTCGTTGGGGGCGGCGAGGTTGCCGTCGCAGAAGAGCACGTCGCGGGTGGTCGGCCTGCTGAACGAGACCGACGCCGGTCCGCCGAACACGAACTTGTCGCCGCGGACCCGGCCGGTGAAGGCGCCCGCGTTGGTGGTCACGGTGAGGTCCTTGCCCGTGTAGGTGCTCCACACCTCGTCGATGTACGGGGCGAAGTAGTCCTTGGCGAAGATCCCCGCGTCCAGACCGTGCCCGGGGGCGATGATGCGCCGGTCGGCCACGACCAGGGGTGCGAACTCGGGGATGGCGCTGACGGCGGCGAAGGCCTGTGCGCGTCCGCCGTCGCGCAGGGTGCCGGTCGTCTGGTCCTTGGCGCCGGTCAGACCGATGCTCATGGGGACGCTGAACATGTCGACCATGGTGGTGTTGCAGAACATCCCGGAGGAGTTGTACGTGAACTCCGCGCAGTCGTGCAGCACGGAGTAGTTGGGGTCGGAGGTCACCCAGCCCGCGGGGTACTGAAGGGCGGCGTTGCCGTTGCCGTCCGCCACCGCCTTGAACTTCAGCCTGTCGCCCAGGGCGACGTAGATGCGGCCGGACATGTACGGCAGCGACAGCTTCGTCTCCCCGCTGCCAGACAGGGCGATGGCGTAGTCGGTGAAGCCGTCCGCGCCGTTGTCCGAGAGGGATATCGGAGCCAGGGTGCCCTCGGGCGTGACCCGGACCTGCTTGCCGTCCTGGTTGCCCACGATGTAGACGAACACCGAGGAGTTGGCGAACGAACCGGAGTTGTTGACGATCGTCAGCGGGAGGGCGCCGGCCGCCGCGGCCTTCGTACCGCTGCCGGCCGAGTCGTCGGAGTCGACCGTGGCGAGGGCGTGCGGGGCGATCACGGCGATGGCGGGGACGGCCACAGCGGCTCCGGCAAGAGCGGTGAGCAGCTTGCGGCGGGAGACGTTGCGCTGGTGGCGGGGGGTCATGTGAGGGTTCTTCCTTCGTGCGGGTACGTGTGGGGAGCTGTGTGGAGTCCGGCCCCCGGCGGATGTGTGGGGGCCGGACTCCGGGGGTCAGCCGACGGTCCACTTCTGGTTGGCTGCCCCGGTGCACGTCCAGATCTGGAGCCGGGTGCCGTCGGCCGAGGAACCGCCCTTGGCGTCGAGGCACTTGTTCGCCCCGGTGTTGGTCAGGTCGCCGGCCTGCGTGTGGACCCACTTCTGGGCCCCGGTGCCGTTGCAGGTGTAGAGCTGGACGACCGCGCCGTCCGCGGTGGAACCGCCCTGCACATCCAGGCACTTGCCCAGAGCGCGCACCGTTCCGTCGGTGCCCAGGGTCCACTTCTGGGCGTCGACGCCGTTGCAGCCGTGCAGCTGGATCGGGGTGCCGTCGGCGTTCGAGGCACCCGCGACGTCGACGCACATGCCGCCGATGCCCTTGATCGGGCCGGTCCTGCCGGTGCCGCCGCCGGAGCCGTCCGAGGTGGAGACGCGTACGTAGTCGACGGTCATGGTCTGCGGGAAGGCGGTGGAACCATCAGGGCTGCCGGGCCAGTTACCGCCGACGGCCAGGTTCAGGATGATGAAGAAGGGGTGGTCGAAGACCCACTTGTTGCCGTTCACATCGGCGGGTGTGCGGGTCTGGTAGGTCTGACCGTCCACCGACCAGACGAGGGCGTTCGGGCTCCAGTCGACCGCGAAGGTGTGGAAGTCGTCGGCGAACGCCTTGCCGCCCGGCAGGCTGTACGAGGCGCCGATGCCGGCACCGCCGGAGTAGCCGGGACCGTGGATGGTGCCGTGGACGGTGTTGGGCTCGTAGCCGACGTTCTCCATGATGTCGATCTCGCCGCTGTTCGGCCATCCCGCACTGCCGAGGTCGTCGCCGAGCATCCAGAAGGCCGGCCAGATGCCCTGGCCGCGCGGAATCTTGATCCGGGCCTCGTAGCGGCCGTACGCCTGTGTGAACGTCCTCGCGGTGTTCAGACGGGCCGAGGTGTACTGGCAGGCCCCGTACCAGCACTGGAGGCCGGAGCCGCTGCTCTTGCGAGCGGTGATGACCAGGTTCCCGTTGCCGTCCAGGGACGCGTTCTGGGTGCTGTTGGTGTAGTACTGCAATTCGTTGTTGCCGTTGCCCGAACCTCCGGTCTCCAGGGTCCACTTCGAGGCGTCCGGCGCGCTGCCCGCGGCACCGTTGAACTCGTCGGACCACGTCTGCGCGGCGGCGGAGGCGGCGTTGGCCCGCGTGGTGGCGGGCCCGGTCGTGGTGATCAGGAGTGCGGCGGAGAGCGCGGCGGAGAGCAGGAGGACCAGTCCGCCTAGTGACCATCTGCGTGAGCGGTGAGCGGCCATGGGCTACGTACCTTTTCTGTGGGGAAGAGCAGGACGCGGAGCCGGCGGGGGACGTGCGGAAGCGCGTGCGGGAGCGTTCTGAGAGCGCTCTCGTCCTGCGGTGTTCGCCGCCGACGGAGCCTGATGGTACGCAGATGCCCCGGCTCGGCCAACTGTGGTTTCAACGATGAAATCGCCCTGACCTGGCGTTATTTGAGCGAGCGTCACAAAGCCTGGATCGCTTAAGGCGCTTTTAATTCGGCCTTAAGTCCGAAGGCACGGTTAGCCTCCCGTGGGTGGGCTTCACCAACTTCGCACGCAAGGTCCGCGACTCCTCCCTGCCGTACGGGCACCGGGTGGTCTCGCTCCGTTCCTGCGTGCAGCTCTACCGGCCGATCGGCTTCGAGGCGACGGTGAGCTATCTCGCGCACAAGGCCGGCCCGTTCCGCACGGACGAGGACGCCCTGCTGCGCGCCCTGGGCGTGATCGAGGCCAGCAGGGCGGCGTGGCAGCTGGAGTTGGGGGAGTACGCGGCGGAGCGGGCAGAGGCGAAACGCCGCGGGCTCCGTACCCCGGGCCCCCGCGAGCGCAATCCGAACAGCCCTGAGTACTGGTACGGCGCGCGGCGCGAGGCGGCGCTGCACGCCGTGGGCCATTGGCGGGTACGGCTGCGCAACGCGGGGCTCACCGACGAGCTGAGCCGCACCGTGGAACTCTGTGCCGCCGACTGCCTGGAGGCGGACGGGGCGTCGGGGGAGCGGGAGCGGGCTCGACTGGCAGCCTGCGCCGAAGCCCTGGAGCGGGGTATGGAGCCGCCCGCCTACCGGGATGACGCGGCCACGTATTTTCATCACCGGGATCTGCTGCGCGTGGTGAGGCTGATACGTACGGCGGACGTGAACTGACGACGGACGACCAGGGGGAGAACGGGCATGACCGACGACACGGGAACGACGGATGGCTCGGGAACGGCCGGCGGCGTCGGAAGCCTGCCGGGGCCGCTCGTCGGTGCCGACTGGCTCGCGGCGCGGATCGCGGATGCGGGCCTCGTGGTCCTCGACGCCTCGGTGGGTGCGCACCGCGAGGCGGGTCTGCGGATTCCCGGGGCGCGGCGCTTCGACATCGACGGGGTGATGTCCGACGACGCCGGGCCGCTGCCGCACACGATGCCCGGTGCCCGTCGCTTCACCGAGGAGATGCGCGCCCTGGGGGTCGACGGCACGGACACCGTGGTCGTCTACGACGCTGCCGGGATCTACTCCAGTGCCCGCGCCTGGTGGATGCTGCGGGCCATGGGCTTCGACCGGGTCGCGGTGCTCGACGGTGGCCTGCCCGCATGGACCGCGGCAGGTCTGCCGGTCGAAAGGGCAGGGAAGGCGCAGGCGGCGCAGGAGGCGGGTTGCGCGAAGGGGGGCGCCGAGCGCGCCGGTGACTTCACCGCCCTCCCGCGCGACGGAATGCTGGTCGGCAGCGGTGCGGTGGTCGCCGCCCTGGCCGACCCGCGTTCCGCAGTCCTCGACGCGCGTTCCCGTGAGCGGTTCGCCGGTACGGGGGCCGAGCCGCGGCCGGGGCTCAGGCCTGGCCACATGCCGGGGGCGCTGAACCTGCCGTTCGGGGAGATCCAGCGTGACGGCCGGATGCTTCCGGCCGAAGAACTGCGCGCCTCCTACCGTGCGTTGGCGGGGGAGCGGGAACGCCTGGTCGTCAGCTGCGGATCGGGTGTCACCGCCTGTGTCCTGGCGCTGGGTGCCGAACTCGCCGGATACCGCGAGGTGTCCGTGTACGACGGTTCGTGGAGCGAGTGGGGGCGGCCGTCGGAACTGCCGGTCGTGACCGGCGAGTAGAGCTGTTCGGCCGGTGGCGTCGAGGGACGCCGGAATGAGTGCCGTGGACCGCGCGGCTGAGTACGTGCGCGCATGCTGCGGTGGGACCGTCTCCCGCACGGTGGACGCACGTACTCCGCAGCGCTGAAAGGCAGCCGCGCATGTTCCCTGCACCCCCGCCCCCGCTCCGCCCGTGGCCCGCCCCCGCCCCGCATCTACCCGGCAGGTCGTCCTGGTCGCCGTGATCTGGTGCGTACCCCTCGCCGCCCTGGGCATCCTGGGCTTCCTGGTGCTGATGGTGGCGCTCTGGGGCGCGGCATCCGGTGAGTCCCCCGCGTCGTTCCTGCTGGGTGCGGCCGGTGTGCTCGCCGCGGGGGCCGCCGTACTGACCGGCCTGTACCGCTCCCCTCCGCTGCGCCGCATGACCCCGATGGGACGGCTGGCCCTGCTCGGCGCGGTGGTGTGGCCGTTCCCGGTGATCACCCTGGCGTACGCGCTCAACAGCTGAACCGGCACCGGGTCACTCGCGGGCGCCCGCCGTTTCTACCGGCCGGGTGCGCATCGCGGCGAGCGCGGGCAGTACGGCGGAGACCGTCGCCAGTACGGCGCTCGCGGCCACCATGGCTCCGAGACCCGCCCAGGGCACGACCACCGGGGAGCTCACGGAGAGCAGTTCCAGTGCGCCCTTGACGCCCAGCAGGTTCAGCCCGGCCACCGCGCCCCCCAGGACGGCGCCCACCGCCACCACCATCAGCGCCTCGGCCGCGACCAGTCCGACGGCCTGTGCCTTCGTGGCGCCGGTCAGCCGGAGCACCGCCAGATCGCGAATCCGGTCGGAGGTGGCCATGACCAGGGTGTTCGCCAGGGCGATGCCCGTGTACAGCAGGGCGATTCCCAGGATCAGCAGCAGGCCCGCGCGGGTGTTCCCGCTGGTTCCCGGGTGGTGCGCAGCCATCCAGGCGTCCTTCGTGAGGACCGGGGTGCCGCTGGCCCGGCCGGTCTGCCCGAGCAGGGCGCCGACAGCCGAACGGTCCGCTCCGTCACGGAGTTTGATGTCGACACGGTCGACGGCCGCGCCCGCCGCGTTCTTCGGGGTCACGTACACGCCGTTGTTCCCCGTGCCGACCCGCAGCACCGCCGCGATACGCAGCGACACCTTTCTGCCGTCGCCCAGCCAGACGCTCACCCGGTGCCCGACGGTCCTGGTCGCCCATTCCTCGTTGACGACGATGGAGTTGTCGTCGAGGTCGCCGATGCGGCCGGCGGCGAGGGGGAGGTCCGCGGTCGCGGCCAGGGCGGCCGGGTCGACCGCTCGGGCGTCCGACCTGATGAGCGCGGTGCCTTCCTCCAGGACGGTGACGGACGTGGAACGGGAGGCGCTGCTGATGGCTTCGGGGATGCCCCGTACCCGCTGCACGAAGCGCGGGTCCAGCGGGCCGTTCCCGCCTGCCACGTAGTCCGCCCGGGTCTGCTGCGCCGTCTCGGTGGCCTTTGCCTCGTTGATCGTGGCCACGGTGCCCAGCAGCGAGGCGGCCAGGGCGACGGTGACGAGGACGGGCGCGGCGACGGCCGCGGTGCGGCGGATCGAGGTGGAGGCGTTCTGCCGGGCGAGCAGGCCCGTGGCGCCGGGGAGCCGGGCGGGCAGCCAGGTGAGCAGGCGTGTCAGCGGGCGCAGGAACAGGGGGGCGAGCAGGGCGAAGCCCACGATGAGCCACAGCGGCTGGAGGATGTACGTCTTCCGCTTCAGTACGTCCCCCGGGTCGGTCAGCAGGGACCAGAAGAGCAGTCCCAGGCCGGTCAGCAGGACCGCCGCCCCCAGCAGCAGGCGGCTCGGCGGCATGGGCCTGCTGTCCACAGCGGATTCGCGGAGTGCTTCCACGGGCCGGATCCGCCCTGCCCGGTACGAGGAGGCGACCACTCCGGCGAGTGCCACGCCGAGGCCCGTCCAGAACGCGGTGTGCAGCGGCCAGTTGGCGTCCCCGATGGCGAACCACGCCGGGGCGAGACCCTCGTCGACGAGCCACGCGGCCAGCCGCGGCGCGGCTGCCTCGCCCAGCAGACATCCGGCGGCGGCGGCCAGCACACCGATCACGCACGCCTCGGCGACGACCATGCGCCGTACCTGCCCGGGGGTGGCTCCTGCGGTGCGGAGCAGCCCGAACTCCCTCCTGCGCTGGGCCACCGCGAAGGAGAACGTCGAGGCGACGACGAAGACCGAGACGAAGCCGGTGATGCCTGCCGCCGTTCCGAGCATCGCGTTGACGGCGGTCAGTGCCTCGCTGTCCCGGTCGGGATCGGGGTCGGCCCGGCGCCGGTCGTCGCCGGTGAGGACGCTCATTCCGGGAACGGACCCGGTCAGCTCACGTACGTCGTCGGCGCCGGCGTGCACCACCACGGCGTCGACGTCCGGGTGGATACGGGCGGCCTCGGCATCGCTGAAGAACACCGCGGTCTCGAAGCCCGCGTCCGCCACCGTGCCGACCACTGTCCGTACCCGGATGTGCCCCGGCGCGGTGACCCGGACGCGTTCGCCGACTCGCGGGACCGTGGCGCCGCCCGCCGTCACGACGATCTCGTCGGCCGTCCGGGGAGCACGGCCCGTGGTGAGTCGGTACGGGGTGGCGGCGGCGATGGACCACGGGTGGCCCGTCAGGCTCTTTCCGGCGAGCTGCACCGGGAAGGTCCGGTCCTCGGCCGTACGGCCCAGCCCGGTGAGCGCGGCGGCGAGACTCCCCGGCACGGGCCGGGGGTCGGAGAGCCGGGCGGTACGGTCCCCGACGGGCGTGGCGACCCGCAGGGTCTCCGAGGCCCGCACCACCACGGGGGCGGCGGCGAACCGTTCCGGGGAGTGCTCCGGGGCGTCGAAGGTCGCCGCCAGCGCCAGGCCCGTCATGGCGATCAGCCCGACGCCCAGGGCGAGCGCGACGAAGGAACCGACGAACGTGACCCAGCGGGCCCGCATCGAGCGCAGTGCCAGGATCAGCACGGGACCACCGCCAGGGCGGTCATCCGGGCGGCGACCTGCTCGGCCGACGGGTCGTCCAGCTCGTCCCGTATCGAACCGTCGGCCAGGAACACCACCCGGTCCGCGTAGGAGGCGGCCACCGGATCGTGCGTCACCATGATCACGGTCTGGCCGCCGTCGGCCATGGCCCGCAGCAGCGTCAGGACCTCGCGGCCGGTCTGCGAGTCGAGCGCGCCCGTCGGCTCGTCACCGAAGAGCACCTCGGGGCGGGTGACCAATGCCCTGGCCAGCGCGACGCGTTGCTGCTGCCCACCGGACAGCTCGCCGGGCCGGTGCCGCGCCCGGTCGCCCAGGCCGACCCGTTCCAGGACCGCGCGTACCTCGGACCGTTCGGGCCTGCGGCCCGCCAGCCGGAGCGGGAGCGCCACATTCTGCTCCGCGGTGAGCGCGGGCAGCAGATTGAAGGCCTGGAAGACGAATCCGATCCGTTCCCGGCGCAGCAGTGTCAGCTTCCGCTCGCTCAGTCCGGTCAGGTCCGTGTCGCCGAGGAACACCCGGCCGGCCGTCGGACGGTCGAGTCCGGCCGTGCACTGGAGCAGCGTCGACTTCCCGGAGCCGGACGGGCCCATGATCGCGGTGAAGGAGCCCCGGGGGATGGTCAGGCTGACAGCGTCGAGGGCGGTGACCGCGTCGGAATGCTTCCCGAAGGACCGGGTGACCGAGTCGAGCCTGACGGCGGTTGGCTGGTTCGTCATGCGTTCAAGTCAATCGGCGGCGTGCGGCGCACACATCGCAGCGAGGGGGAGTCTGCGGGGTGGAGCCAGCTCCACCTCCGGCCACCCGCCAGGTGGGTGGTGGGGTCCGGCCCGCGCTGTCTACCGTGCGCTCATGAGCTCCCTCACCCTCCGGCAGGCCCTTCGCCGGCGCCGCTACCTCCTGGGCGGCCGGCCCTGGCGCGCGGCGCTCTACCTGCTGAGCAGCGTCCCGATCGGTGCGGCCCTCCTCGCGTCGGTCGTGCTGCTCGCCGTGGTGGGCAGCGCGCTGACCCTCGTACTCGTCGGCGTCCTGCTCCTGCTGATGCTGGCCCTCATCGGCATTCCGGTGGCCGCGGTGGAACGGCGCAGGCTGCGGCTCATCGACCCCGTTCCCCTCGGCGATCCGCACCGGGCGCCCGCGCGCACCGGCCTGACGGCCTGGCTGCGCACCCGGCTCCGGGAGCAGGCCACCTGGCGGGAGTTCGGGTACGTGCTGCTGTTCGCCTTCGTGCTGTGGCCCCTGGAGGGGCTGGTGGTCGGCGCCGTACTGGCCGTCTGCGGCGGGCTGTTGGCGACGCCCGTCGTCATGGCCACCGTCACCGGCGGGGAGGAGGTGCGGGTCATGAAGCTCTGGCTGGCCGATTCGTACCCGCAGGCGTTCGCGCTGGCGCTCCTCGGGCTGGTGCTGCTGCCGCTGTTCGCCTACCCGCTGGGGTGGGCGGCCGCGGCGCGCGCCGCGCTGACCCGGACGCTGCTGTCCGCAGGGCCCGGCGGACTCGACAGCCGGCTGGAGGAGCTGGGGCGCTCCCGGATGCGGCTCGTCGACGCCTTCGAGGCGGAGCGCCGCCGGATCGAACGCGATCTGCACGACGGCGCCCAGCAGCGGCTCGTCGCCCTCTCGATGACGCTCGGACTGGCCAGGCTCGAAGCTCCCGCCGAGCCGCTGGGCAGCCTGCTGGCCAAGGCGCACGAGGAGGCGGGGGTGGCCCTCGTGGAGATCAGGGAACTCATCCGGGGCATCCACCCCCAGGTGCTCACCGACCGGGGCCTGGCCGCCGCGGTCGAGGACATCGCCGACCGCTCGGCCGTGCCGGTCGATGTGGACTTCGGGATTCCGGGCAGGTTTCCGCAAGCGGTGGAGACCGCGGTGTACTTCGCGGTCTGCGAGGCACTGGCGAACGTCGCCAAGCACAGCGGGGCGAGCCGGGCGCAGGTGACGGGCCGGACCGACGGGGAACAGCTGACCGTCGAGGTCCGGGACGACGGATCGGGCGGGGCCGGGACCGCGGGGGGCAGCGGCCTCCAGGGCGTGGCCGACCGCATCTCCGTGGTGGGCGGCCGACTGCTAATCTCCAGCCCGCCCGGCGGGCCGACAGTGTTCCGGCTGGACGTCCCCCGCTCCCCCGCCCACCTGGTCGAATGAGGGTCTGATGCTGCGTATCGTGCTGGCCGAGGACAGTGTGCTCCTGAGGGAGGGCCTCATCGGCCTGCTGGAGCGGTTCGGCCACCAGGTGGTGGCGGGTGCCGGCAGCGCCGACGAGCTCACCGAAGCGGTGACCGCGCACGCCCCGGACATCGTGGTGACGGATGTGCGGATGCCGCCGGGTTTCACGGACGAGGGGCTCCGAGCCGCGGTCGCCCTGCGCGAGGCCCGCCCGCAGCTGCCCGTCCTCGTCCTCAGCCAGTACGTCCAGCGGGCCTACGCCGAGGAGCTGCTCGACTCCTGCGACGGCCGGGGCGTGGGCTATCTGCTGAAGGAACGCGTCGGGAACGTCGAGGAGTTCGTCGATGCCCTCCAGCGGGTCGCGGACGGTGGCACCGTCGTCGACCCGGAGGTGGTGCGGCAGTTGCTCAGGCACCGCCGTGACCCGCTGTCCAGGCTCACCGCGCGGGAGCAGGAGGTGCTGGCCCTGATGGCCGAGGGCCGGTCGAACGCCTCGGTCGCCGAGGCGCTGACCGTCAGCGAAGGCACGGTCAGCAAGCACTTCGGCTCGATCCTCACGAAGCTCGATCTCTCCCTGACGGACGCGACGAACCGCCGCGTGCTGGCCGTGCTGGCCTATCTCCGGGGCTAGTTCGGATCAGGCCGGGCTCGCGGCGAGATCCCGTCAGCCCGCGAGCGCAGAGACCAGATCCGCCGCCTCGTCCAGCACCGCCGACTCCCGCGCGGAGAGCCGAGGATCCGCCGCTCGCCGTGCGGTGGCGCGGACCAGGGCGCAGGAGGGGACACCGCCGTCGTCCGCGAGCCGGGCCAGCATCGTCGCGAGCAGGACCCGGACGCGCTCACCGGCGGCGAACGACGGGTCGAGCGACACCTGGGCCAGGATCAGCGAGGACATCGCCCGGTCCAGGGCGGGCGGTCCCTCGCCGGCCGTGCTCCAGTCGATCACCACGGCGCCCTGCGGAGTCAGCATCACGTTCTCCGGATGCAGATCCAGGTGGAGGATCCGGTCCTCGGGATCCTGGGAGAGCCGGGGCGGGATCGCGTGCAGGTCCCGCAGCAGCCGTGCCAGCAGCTCGCCCCCCTCGGCCTCGGTGAGCGTGCCCGCCAGAAGTGCCTCGGCCATGGTCGGCCCGGTCAGCCGCTGCATCACCAGGTCCGTGGGCAGTGCCGTCCCGGACGGCGGGCCGATGCGCGGGACGGGGAACCCGGAAGCCGAGAGGTACGACATCACGGCCAGCTCCGCGGTGGCGTCGGCGCCGTCGCGGTAGCGGCGAAGGACCCAGGACTCGTCGAGTGCGTACACATCGGCGGTGCGTCCTGAGCCCAGAAGATGGCCTATGTGCATGGGGGAAACCTACCCGGGCCGCCGCGCGAGGGGGAGTCACCAGCGCATACGGACATCCTCGGCCCAGCCGAGGAGCTGCGTCACGGCGATCTCGGTGCCGTCGTCGGTCCGGACCCGGCCGTTGTAGTGGCCGAAGCACTGGTCGGTGCGGTTGGCGATCAGTCCGACGTCCGTGTGGGTGGACCGGTTGTGGAACGGGGTGAACGTCAGGTCCACCTGGCCGGACGACGCCGTACGGACGGTCCAGGGGGAGAGGGGATCGGAGGCGGACCAGTGCCAGTCCAGCTCCTCGCCGATCTTGGTGAGCCGGCCGTCCACGCACAGGCCGTTCTCGGTGGAAACCGTCCCCGCCGTCCAGCGGCCGCCGAACTGGAGGCCCAGCGTGCGCCCGTCCGTACGGCCGGACGCGGCACCCCAGTTCCAGTCGACCGCGCGCGGCCAGCGGCCCCGGCCGTGGTCCAGGACGGCCCAGGTGTCGCTGTCGGCCGCGTTCTTCGTCCGGGACGCGCCGAACTCCAGGATCTCGGAGCCGATACGGACCCGGCCCGCGGCGGGGAGCGCGGTGTGCTTGGAGGTGTACTGGAAGCGCTGTTCGCTCCACGGCACGACGACGGAGAGCGATTCGTGCCCCGCCGGCCGCGAGACGAGGATGTCGACTTCCAGCGGCAGCCGGTCGCGGGTCAGGCAGCGGGCCCGCAGCCGGGTGCCGGCGTTCTCGTCGCGGATCTCGATCCGCACCTTGCCGCCGCTCGGCCGGGCGGGTCCGACGACCACGTCCTCGGAGCCCGGCGCCCCCGCGACGGTGTCCGGCAGATGGACCCCACGGCCGGCGGGGACGATCGAGGAGCACTCGAACTCGCGGCCCCGGGGCCCGTACTCCAGCACGTAGACCGCGTTCAGCGCCAGGAAGTCGAGGTCGCTCACGGTCAGCGCCACCAGGTGGGTGGGCGTGGTCACGCACCAGTACTCCCACCGCTTGGTCCGGCCCCAGCCGCGCAGATTGGCCCGGTGTAGCGGCTGCCTGGACCAGCCGACCGCTGCCGGATTCAGCTTGCCGTCGGGCAGGCAGAGGTCGACGGGCTCGGTGATCTCGTGCTCGTGCGTCGCCATGGGCGGAGCCTATAGCGGGCGCCGGACCGTACTCCGGTACGGCTCGGGGCGCGCTCGCGGGCACCCCATAACGCGATGGGAGGGGGCGGACGGGATCTCCTCGGCAGACGTGTGACGCGGCTACGTTTCCGGCAGTTCCCCACCCCCACAGCGCCCTGCACCCGAGGGCTCGACATCCCTTACCCCAAGGAGAGTTACGTGGAGAGAACCATGCTCCGCAGACGCGCACTCACCGCAGGTACCGCCGCCCTGGCGGTGGGCGCGCTCGCCCTCGCAGGCCTGACCGGTGTCGCATCGGCGGACCCGGCCGGCACCACCACCACCGTCCGGGCCGAGGCACCCGGCACCCTCCCGCCCGGGCTGATCAAGGCCCTGCAGCGGGACCTCGGCCTCGACGCCGGCGAGGCAGCCGCCCGGACCGGCAACGAGTACCGGGCGGCCACCATCGCCGCAGGGCTGGAGAAGTCCCTCGGCGCCAGCTTCGCCGGAGCCCGGGTGAGCGGTGACGGCGCGGCTCTCACCGTCGCCACCACCGACGCCTCCGAAGCCGCCCGGATCACCGGGGCCGGCGCCGACGCCGAAGTCGTCGGCCACAGCCTCGACCGCCTCGAAGCAGCCAAGGCCGCCCTCGACGAGGCGGCTCGGAACGCCACCCCCAAGGGTGTGCCTTCCTGGTACGTCGATGTGCGCACCAACCGGGTCGTCGTCAACGCGGCCGACACCTCCGCGGCGGACACCTTCCTCACCGCCGCGGGGGTCTCCCGTTCCGTGGTGAAGGTCAACCGGTCCGGCGAGCGGCCCCGTGCCCTCGCGGACCTGCGCGGCGGCGACGCGTACTACATGAACGGCTCGGGCCGCTGCTCCATAGGCTTCCCGGTGAAGCGCGGCACACAGAACGGTTTCGTCACCGCCGGGCACTGCGGCAGGGCCGGAACGACGACCAACGGCGTCAACCAGCAGGCCCAGGGCTCCTTCCAGGCCTCCACCTTCCCCGGCCGCGACTACGCCTGGGTCGCCACCAACGCCAACTGGACCCCGCGCGCCCTGGTCAACGGATACGGCCGGGGAGACGTGACCGTGGCCGGTTCCACCGAGATGCTCGAAGGCTCCTCGGTCTGCCGCTCCGGATCGACGACCGGCTGGCACTGCGGCACGATCCAGCAGCGCAACACCAGCGTCACCTATCCCGAGGGGACCATCTCCCCGGTGACCCGGACGAGTGTGTGCGCCGAACCCGGCGACTCCGGCGGCTCGTTCATCTCCGGCAGCCAGGCCCAGGGGGTCACGTCCGGCGGCTCCGGCAACTGCTCCTCGGGCGGCACGACGTACTTCCAGCCGGTCAACGCCGCGCTCCAGGTCTACGGGCTGACCCTGATGACCAGCGGTACGCCGACGGACCCGCCCACCGACCCGACGGACCCGCCGACCGAGCCGGGCGGCACCTGGGCGGCAGGGACCACCTACGCGGCCGGCGCCACGGTCACGTACGGCGGTGCCGGCTACCGCTGCCTGCAGGGCCACCAGGCCCAGGCGGGCTGGCAGCCGCCGAACGTGCCCGCGCTCTGGCAGCGCCTCTGATCCGGCGCCACCACGCCCGTCCTCTCGCCCCCCCGATCCGCTTCCCCGTTCCGCTTCCCCGTTCAGAGGAACTCCGAGGAATCAGCCATGACTCCAGAAGCCCCCGACGGCACCCCCGGCGACCGCCGGATCAGCCGCAAGAGCCTCCTGAAAGCGGCCGTTGCCGCGAGCGCGGCCCCACTGATCGCGGGCGGCGGTGTCGCTCTCGCCCGTGACACCGGTTCCGCAGGGAGCCCCTTGGCCCCCACTCCCGCCTGCGACGACGGGGACGACCCGACCCCGCCGCAAATGGAGGGCCCGTACTTCAAGCCCGCCTCACCCCTGCGTACCGTCCTGGTGACACCGAGCACCCCGGGTACCCCGCTCACGGTGAGCGGTTACGTCTTCGGCCGGGCCTGCAGGCCGGTCGCCGGAGTGCTGCTCGACTTCTGGCAGGCCGACGCCAACGGGGCGTACGACATGCGGGGGTTCGCCTTCCGCGGCCACCAGTTCACCGGTGCGGACGGCTCCTTCACGCTCACCACCGTGGTGGCGGGCCTGTATCCGGGGCGTACCCGGCACATCCACGTGAAGGCCCAGGCACCCGGCCGGCCCGTGCTGACCACCCAGCTGTACTTCCCCGGTGAGCCGCGCAACAGCACGGATCCCCTCTACGATCCGGCGCTGCTGATGAACGTCCGCACCGTCGGATCCGGGAGACAGGGCACGTTCGACTTCGTACTCGACGTCGACCAGCAGCCGGATCCGACCGATCCGCCGACGGACCCGCCGACCGGCTCCCCCGGTACGTGGGCGGTCGGGACCTCCTACCGTGCCGGGGACGGCGTCACGTACGACGGTGTGGCCTATCGCTGCCTCCAGGCACACTCGGCCATGGCCGGGTGGGAACCGCCGCGGGTCCCCGCGCTGTGGGAACGCGGGTAGATACGCGGCAGAGGCCAGGACCGGGATCCCGGTCCTGGCCGTCCGGCTTTCCTGCACCGGGAACAGCCGGCGGCCCGGCAGGAACGGCCGCTACTTGGCGTCGGAGTACCGCTCGACGACAGCCGTCGTGAACGGGAACCGCACCGGCGTCTCACCGAACGCGATCCGTCCGGCCAGTTCCCCCGCCGCCCGGATCGCGTCCACCACCCCGGGCGCCTCGTCGGCAGGGCAGTGCACGATCACCTCGTCGTGCTGGAAGAAGACCAGCTCGGCCCGCATGCGACCGGTGGCCAGCGTCTGCCGCAGCGCCGCCAGGAGCAGCAGCGCCCAGTCCGCGGCGCTGCCCTGGACGACGAAATTGCGCGTGAAGCGGCCACGGGCCCGGGTGTTGGACGACGCGTACCCCGGGACGAACCCGTACTCGCCGGAGCTCTCCCCGGCCGGCGGTTCCTCGCTCTCCTGCGGGATGCCCGCCTCCTCGTCCTCGCCGGCCCCCGCCGCCGGCGGGCTCGTCCGGCCCAGCCACGTACGGACGAGGCGGCCCTCCTCGCCCGCCTTCGCCGCGTCGTCGACGTAGGCGACGGCGTGCGGGAACCGTCGTCTCAGCGCCGCCAGGTTCTTGAGGCCGTCGCCGGAGGTCTGACCGTACACGGCGCTCAGCAGCGCGAGTTTGGCGTGCTCGCGGTCGCCCTGGAACGCCCGGTCGGACAGGGCCTTGTAGAGGTCGCCGTCGTGGCCGGCCACCTCCATCAGCCCCGGGTCGCGGGAGATCGCGGCCAGCACCCGCGGCTCCATCTGATCGGCGTCCGCCACGACCAGGCGCCAGCCCTCGTCGGCGACGACCGCCTGCCGTATCACCTTGGGGATCTGCAGCGCGCCGCCGCCGTTGGTCGTCCAGCGCCCGCTGACGGTGCCGCCCGGCTGGTACTCGGGGCGGAAGCGGCCCTCGCGGACCCAGTCCTGGAGCCAGCTCCAGCCGTGGGCCGTCCAGATGCGGTACAGCTTCTTGTACTGGATCAGCGGCTCGACCGCCGGGTGGTCCAGCTCCTCCAGCTCCCAGCGCCGGGTCGACTTCACCTTGATCCCGGCCTGCGCGAAGGCCTTCACCACATCGGCGGGAAGATCGGGGCGCACCCGTCTGCCGAACGCGGTCGACACCTCGTCCGCCAGCTCGGCCAGCCTGCGGGGCTCGCCGCCGCCCGCGTAGCGCTCGCCCAGCAGGCCGTTGAGCACCTCCCGGTGCACGTCGGCCCGCCAGGGGAGCCCGGACCTGTTCATCTCGGCGGCGACCAGCATGCCGGCCGACTCGGAGGCCGTGAGCAGTCGCATCCTGTCGGGATGCTCCGTCGCGTCGTGGCGGCGCAGCTGCTCCGCGTACACCTGGAGCAGCGCCTCGAACGGCACGTCCGTACCGGACTGCGGCTCGAAGAGGGAGGACTGGGAACCGGGCTCGGCGGAACGGGCCGGCGGATCCGGCGGCACCGCGGCGTTCCGCAGCCGGGCCCAGGCGGCCGCGGCGGAGCGGGGCTCCCCGAGCCGCCCCTCGTGGCCGAGCAGGAGCAGCTCGGCACACTCCATGTCGTAGCAGCGCTCGACGCGCACGCCCGCCGCGAGCAGCCTCGGGTAGATCTCCGCGGTCGACCGCCAGACCCACCGGAACACGTCGGGGCGGGAGCGGACGGACTCGACGAGGTCGGGCTCGGAGACGACCGGTCCGGCGGGCAGGCCGTCGCGCCCCAGCGGCACCAGGAGTGCGGCGCCCGCCTCCGCGGTGGCCAGAGCCCAACGTTCGGTCATGGTCCGAGTCTGGCACCCGGCACTGACATCGACAGGGGTGCGGCGGGCCCGGCTCGCCGGGCGGGAGGGCGGGTCAGCCGCGAGTATCGGTGAGGGACGCGCCGCGTGTCCCGGCGTGCGGCGAAGTGCGGAGGAGACAGGTGATGGAAGCGATCGTGTACGAGGAGTTCGGCGGCCCGGAGGTACTGCGCCTTGTCCGGACCGACGACGTCCACGCAGGACCCGGGCAGATCCGGGTGGCGGTCAGGGCCGCCGGGGTCAACCCGGTCGACTACAAGATCCGCAACGGCTGGATGGAGGCGGCCTTCCCCACCCCGCTGCCCGCCACACCCGGCAGTGAGTTCGCCGGTGTCGTCGACGAGACGGGTGAGGGGGTCACGAGGTTCTCGGTCGGCGACGAGGTCCTCGGCCGGAGCGCCACCGGCGCGTACGCCGCCCACGCCCTGGCCGACGCGGACGCCGTCGCGCCCAAGCCGGACGAGCTGGGCTGGGAGGAGGCCGCGGCCCTGCCGGTGGCGACGGCGACCGCCGCCCGGGTGCTGGACGAGCTCGCGGTGACCGAGGGCGACACCCTGCTGGTGCACGGAGCGGCCGGAGCGGTGGGTTCCGCCGGGGTCCAGCTGGCCGCGTCCCGGGGCGCCACGGTCATCGGGACGGCATCGCCGGCCAACCACGACTACCTGCGGGTGCTCGGCGCGATCCCTGTGGAGTACGGGGACGGGCTCGTGGAACGGGTCCGCGCGGTGGCGCCGCAGGGCGTGGACGCGGTGTTCGACGCCGCGGGCAAGGGTGCGCTGGCCGCCTCGGTCGAGCTGCGCGGAGGCACGGCCGACCGGATCGTCACCATCGCCGACGCGGACGCGGCGAAGTACGGCGTGGCCTTCTCCGCGGGCGGTGGCGAACGTCAGGACGAGGCCGAACGCCTCGCGGAGTACGCGGCGCTGGCCGCGGTCGGCGAGCTGCGGATTCCGGTCGCGCAGACGTTCGCGCTCCGTGATGCGGCGAGGGCGCACGAGCTGAGCGAGGCGGGGCACGTACGCGGAAAGCTCGTGCTGCTCCCCGGGGCGCACTGAGAGGCACGGCGGCCCCGGGCCGACCGGCCCCGGCCGCCCCGTCCCGCCTACCCTGACCTGATGGAATCGGTGATCGACCAGGCATGCGCGACGGCCCTCTACTCGGACGGTGACGCCGGACTCGACACCGGGGCCTCCCTCCTCGCCGCCGATCCGTCGGCCGACGACGCGCTGCACCTGCGCGGCGAGGAGTTCCTGCGGCGTGCCTGGGCGCGCGGCTGGCAGCCCGCCGATGTCGTACGGATCGTCCGGCGCGAGCTGGACGAGGCCGGGGCCGGGCTCGTCGCCGCGCTGATCACCGCGGAGACGGCGCGTTACGGCCAGCTCCCGCCGCGCTGGGCCGACCAGCTCGCCGGGCTGCCCGCCCCGGCGCCGCGCAACCGGCCCGACCGCTTCACGTACGCTTCCGGGCTGCTGGAGCTGTACCGCCTCCTCCTGCGGCTGCCGGTGATCGAGCCGGTCGGCCCGCCGCCCGGCACCGCCGCCGACGACCTCCACCGGCCGCCCGCCCACGGGGAACCCCGGATGCTCACCCGGATCCGTGCCCTGCTCGCCAAGGCGGAGGCGACCGGCTTCCCGGAGGAGGCGGAGGCGCTCACCACCAAGGCGCAGGAGCTGATGGCCCGGCACAGCATCGACGAGGCATTGCTCGCCGCCCGTACCCACGGCTCCGGTACGCCGGGAGCCTGCCGGATCGGGGTCGATGCCCCGTACGAGAGCGCGAAGGCGATCCTGCTCGACTCGATCGCCTCCGCGAACCGCTGCCGGGCCGTGTGGAACAGCGATCTCGGCTTCACCACGGTCGTCGGCTTCGAACCGGACCTGGAGGCCGTGGAGCTGCTCTTCACCTCACTGCTGGTGCAGGGCACGGCCGCGATGACGAAGGCGGAGGCAGGGCAGAGGGCCGGCGGGCGCAAGCGGACCAAGCCCTTCCGGCAATCCTTCCTGATGGCGTACGCCCAGCGTCTGGGCAGTCGGCTCGCCGACGACACCGCACGCGTCACGGCGGCGGCCGATGCCGGCAGCCGATCGGCGGGTGAACCCGGCGACGCCCCCGGCGGTGGTCTGCTGCCCGTCCTCGCGGCCCGGGACGTCGCGGTCACGGACACGGCGGAGCGGATGTTCCCGCGGACCACCACCTCCCGGGTGCGCGGCGTCACGGACGCCGAGGGCTGGACCCACGGCACAGCCGCCGCGGACCGGGCCAGGATGGGCGGCAGAGGGCCGGAAATCGACAGATAACACCGAGGGAGCGGCATAAGTCGGGCTTGCGCGGGAATGCGGTTAGGCTCGCCCTCATGAGCTGGCTCCGGGCGCTGAAGGAGACCGCTCGCTCGGGGCTGAGCATCGAGCGGCAGCGTCTCGAACCGCTGATCGCTCTGCGGGGTGCCGCGGGCCTCGCCCTCGTCGTCGGGCTGTCCCTCGCCTTCTTCGGCCCGGTGATCGCGGCCAGTTCCGCCTTCGGGGCCTTCCAGGCGGGGATCGCCACCTTCGAGCGCAGCTGGCGCCCCCGGCCCGTGCTCGCCCTGATCTCCGGCAGCAGCCTGGCCGTCTCGACGTTCGTCGGCTACGTGAGCGTCAGCCAGCCCGCCGTGTTCCTGACGCTGCTGGCACTCTGGACGTTCGCCGCCGGGATGACCTGGGCAGTGGGACCCACGGCCGGCATCCTCGCGGGATCCAACGTCGCGATCATGCTGGTCACGATCACCCTTCCCGGCTCCGTCGCCGAAGCCGCCGCACACGCCGCGATGATGGCGTTCGGCGGGCTGGTCCAGGCGGCCATGATCGTGCTGTTCCCGGTACGCAGATGGGGCGCCCAGCGCGACGCGCTCGCCGACGCCCTCGCCGCCGAGGCCGACTACGCCCGCAGACTGCGCCACGATCCGGTCGCGCCCTTCGACCCCGTACCGCTGATGACCGCCCGCAGCGCCGCCGCCATCACCCCCCGTGAGGCCCGCCGGCTCCCCGTCGAACTGCACGGCGCCCGGGGCGTCGCCGAGCGGCTGCGGCCGGTCCTCGCCTCACTGGCGGACCCGGCACTGGGAGTGCCCGGCGACGGGCTGGAGCGGGTCTGGGTGCGGGAGCTGCTCGGCGCGGCCGGATCCGTACTGGACGCGGCGGCCCAAGCGGTCCGGCACGGGGAGCCCGTCCACCTCGCCGCCACCGACCTGGGGGTCCTGGGGACCCCCGACAACGAGGTGATCCTGGCCGGGCCGCCGCGCCGCGCCGCCGACCGGCTCGACGCACTGCTCGCGGACGTCATCGAGATCGCCGAGGGCGCCGGCACCCGTGAGCCGGCCGGGCACGCCGCGGACACCCGGCGCCGCCAGAGCCTGCTGCGGCTCGTCCCGGTGGCGCTGACGGCTATGCGTCGCGAGCTGCGCAGGGAGTCGCCGATCCTGCGGCACGCCATCAGGCTCTCGGCGGTCGCCACCCTCGGCTTCCTGCTGGGCGCCGCACTGCCCTTCGGGCACGGCTACTGGGCGCCGATGGCAGCAGTGATGGCGATGCGCCCGGACTTCTCGCAGACCTACTCACGGTCCGTCGCCCGGTTCGGCGGCACCGTCGTCGGAGTGGCCCTGGCCACCGGCCTCGTCCAGGCGGTCGAGCCGGGCGTGACGCTCGCCGCGGTCCTCGCGGTGATCTGCGCGTGGCTGATGTACCTGCTGATGCGCAGCGGATACGCGGTCGCCCAGGCCTGCGTCTCCGCCTACGTGGTCTTCCTGCTCGGAATGGCGGGGGAGGACTGGTCGCAGACCGTCACCGAACGGGTGGTCCTCACGCTCGCCGGAGGCATGCTCGCGATGGTCTCGTACGCCGTCTTCCCGGCCTGGGAGACCCCGCGGCTGCGCAACCGGCTGGCCCGCTGGCTGATCACGGACGCGCGGTACGCGGCGACCGTCCTCGACGGGTACGCCGATCCGGCTTCCCGGAGCGACGCCGATGTGCGGAACGCGCTGCTCGCCACCCGTGAGGCGCGCATCGCCTGGCAGGAGGCGCTGGCGACCGCCCGGCACGAACCCGTACGCCACCGCGGCATCTCCCGCCTCTCCGCCGACGAGGCGCAGCACGCCCTTGCCCAGTTCGGCAGGGTCACGATGCTGATGGAGGCCCATCTGCCACCCGGTACGGCCACCCCGGTGCCGGGGGCGGCGGACCTGGCGGCCACGCTGCGGCGGGTCTCCGAACAGGGCGCGAAGGCGGTGCGGGAGCGCCGTGTGCCGGACTGGGAACCGGTGCGCCAGGTACTCGCGGGCTGGGACAGGCCGGAGGGCCACCCGGAGGCGGTGCCCCCGCCCAACGCCTTCGTGCGCAGCGGAGCCGCCATGCTGCTCGACGCCCTGGAGGAGTTCTCGCGGGGCCTGGACCTCCCCAAGGGCAAGCGCAGGGTGTGAGAGCCGGCCGGGCGACGTCCGACCGGGCGATCGAAGGCCGCCCGGCAGGATCCGGGGCCGGCGGTGCGTCAGGGGGCGGGGACGTCCGGCAGACCGGTCGGCAGCTTGCCGGGATCGGTCTTCGTCAGGGTGTCCTTGGCTCCGGCGTCCCAGGAGACGACGAGCGTCTTGCCGTCGTTGGACTCGATGGACCCCATGGTGCGGTCCTTGTTCCCGTCGGTGCACGTCAGCGCGAGCATCACCTCGCCCATGTCCTTCACATCACCCTGGCAGACATGCTGGTCGGCGACGAGCGCCACCTTGCCCGAGGCGACGGAAAGGGCGACGGCCTTGCCGTCGGACAGACCCGCCCACGTACCGTCCAGCGCGGCCGCCTCGGCACCCGGGGCGCCGCTTTCCTCGCTGCCGGCGCCGGGTGACGCGCTCTGCCCGGCGTCCGATCCCGTGCCGGAGTCCTTGGCCTTGCCGCTGTCGTCCCCGCTGCCGCACGCGGTCAGCGTGAGAGCGGCGACGAGGCCGGCGGCCAGGACGGCGCCGGAACGTACGAGCCTGTCCATGTGGAGTTCCCCCTTGTTGATTCGCGGTCAAAAGTCCGCGCCAAGCTACCAGGGGAAAACTGAACAACTTCCGGAAGAGGGAGCCAAATAGGCGTGCCGTTCGTCTCTCCCTCAGCGGGGTGCCCCGGTCGGCCGGGAAAGCTGTAATCGCGCGCATACCCCCCGTGCACGTGCATCTGCTCATGCATTGGCATATGAACACAGCTATGATCCGAGCTAGTTGACACTTGCACCTTGCAACTCGGGGAGCGTCCTGTGCACCACGTGTACAACGGCATGGCGGCCACAGAGCTTCGCGGAGTCGTCTGGCAGAAGAGCAGACACAGCAACTCCCAGGGGTCCTGCGTGGAGTTCGCGAAACTGCCCGGCGGGAATGTGGCGATGCGCAACTCGCGCCACCCCGACGGGCCGGCCCTGGTCTATACGCCGGCCGAGATAGAGGCGCTGCTGCTGGGCGTCAAGGACGGGGAGTTCGACCATCTGGCGACGGGCGGCTGAAAGCGTCGCTTCCGCCGCCCTGCCTACACGCTGTCGGGAATTGCCTCGGCCGGCACCGCGCTGTCGAGGCGCGGGCACTCCGGAACCGCACCGTCCGCCGCGGTCCTGTCCGACAGCCGGAACAGTGCCCAGACCACCTTGCCGCGGCGCGCGCCGGCCGTCTGCTGCTCGCCGGCCAGCACGGGGGAGGGGTGCCAGCCCCAGCCGTCGCTGAACGACTCCACGAGGAAGAGACCCCGGCCCGATTCGGCCGAGTCCGCGGCTTCGCCCGCCACCGGGCTCTTGTCGCTGGGATCGCGCACCGCGCACACCAGCCGTGAGGTCCAGCGCATGAGGTGCAGCCGTACGGACGTGTCCTGGCGCTCACGCGCGAGGTCGGCGGGAAGGGCGTGCCGCAGCGCGTTGGTGACCAGCTCGGAGACGACCAGGGCGACATCGTCGAAGTGGTCGCCGAGATCCCACGAGGTCAGAGTCGTACGGGTGAACTTTCGCGCGCCGCCCACCGCTTCGAACCGGGCCGGCAACGCGCAGGAGGCCGAACCCGCGACCGCCGAGGGGTCGATGGGTGGAAGCCCCTGCCGTAACGGCTCGAGCATCGTCGATCCATTCGTCCCCATGCGAGGCACTCCCGGGATTCGCGGCTGTAGCGGCACTGCTGGTTGTAGCGGTACTGCGGGGTACAGCGGCACAACACGAACGAGCACGCAGGTGCGCGAGGACCATGGTTCCGAATGCGCACGGCAGATGCAAGGGCAGATGCACGTGCACGCGCCGGACCTGCCCGGTAGCGTGCCGGTTCTTACTCATTTCTTCCGGCATCAAGTTTCGGAGCTTTCCCGAACTCTTGCCATTTCCGTAATCGAATGAGTACGGGCTGAAGCGTTTTGGTGGCAGAATCCGGCTCCGGGGTTCGGGGGGACCCCGGAGTCCGGGAAGCGATGGGGAGGGTTGGACCAGTGCCGGCAGGCGAGTCGAGTGGATCTGTGGTGCGGCGCATCCTGCTGGGCTCACAGCTCAGGCGCCTGCGCGAGTCGCGCGGCATCACCCGTGAGGCGGCCGGCTACTCCATCCGCGCCTCCGAATCGAAGATCAGCCGCATGGAGTTGGGACGGGTGAGCTTCAAGGCCAGGGACGTCGAGGACCTGCTCACGCTGTACGGAGTCACGGACGAGGCGGAGCGGGACTCCCTCCTCGGTCTGGCCCGTGAGGCCAATGTGGCGGGCTGGTGGCACAGTTACGGCGATGTGCTGCCCGGCTGGTTCCAGACGTATATCGGTCTGGAGGGGGCGGCCTCGCTCATCCGGATCTACGAAGTCCAGTTCGTCCACGGCCTGTTGCAGACCGAGGCGTACGCCCATGCCGTCGTCTCGCGCGGCATGCGCGGTGCTCCCGCGGCGGAGATCGACCGCCGGGTCGCGCTGCGGCTGGCGCGCCAGAAGGTGCTCGTCTCCGAGCGGGCGCCCCGCTTCCACGCCGTGCTCGACGAGGCGGCGCTGCGCCGCCCTTACGGCGAGCGCGACGTGATGCGCGCCCAGTTGCGGCATCTGATCGACATGTCGGAACAGCCGAACATCACGCTTCAGGTGATGCCCTTCAGTTTCGGCGGCCATGCGGGTGAGAGCGGCGCATTCACCATGCTGAGCTTCCCGGAATCCGACCTGTCGGACATTGTCTATTTGGAGCAGCTGACAAGTGCGCTCTATCTGGACAAGGCCGAGGAAGTCGCCCAGTACGAAAAGGCCATGGCGCGGCTGCACGCGGAGAGCCCCGGGCCCGAAGAGAGCCGGGATCTCCTTCGCGGTCTCCTTCAACTGACGTGATTCACACGTACGATGGACTACCGACAGGAGTCTGCGCCTGCAGTAAGGGATTGCATGTCCTTCTTCAATGAACTGGCCCACCAGTACATCGACGGCGAGTGGCTGACCGGCAGCGGCTCGTGGGACATCATTGATTTCAATCCCTACAACGGCGAAAAGCTCGGGGCCATCACGGTGGCCACCGCGGCGGAGGTCGACCGCGCCTACCGGGCTGCCGAGCGCGCCCAGACCGGGTGGGCGGCGGCCACGGCGTACGAGCGCAGGGCCGTTCTCGAAAGCGCCGTACGCCTGATAGGTGAGCGCAGGAACGACATCGTCGAGGCGATCATCGACGAGCTCGGCGGCACGCGGTTCAAGGCCGAGTACGAGGTCGATGCCGCCCAGGAGTTCCTGCGCGAGGCCGTCCGCCAGACGCTCCGCCCCTCGGCGCGGCTGCTGCCCTCGGTCGCCGACAGCAAGGAGAACCGGGTCTACCGGCTGCCTGTCGGTGTCATAGGCGTGATCAGCGCCTTCAACTTCCCCTTCCTGGTGACGATGAAGACCGTCGCCCCCGCTCTCGCGCTCGGCAACGCGGTGGTGGTGAAGCCCCACCAGAGCGCCCCGGTCGTCGGCGGAGGGCTGGTCGCCAAGATCTTCGAGGACGCCGGGCTGCCGGCCGGGCTGCTCAACATCGTGATCACCGACAGCGCGGAGATCGGCGACGCGTTCATCGAGCACCCCGTACCCAGGGTGATCTCGTTCACCGGCTCGGACCGGGTCGGGCGCCACGTCGCGGCCACCGCGGCCGGACTCTTCAAGAAGGCCATCCTCGAACTGAGCGGCAACAGCGCCCTGGTGGTGCTGGAGGACGCGGACATCGACTACGCGGTCCGCGCGGCCGTCTTCAGTCGCTTCCTGTACCAGGGGCAGGTCAGCATGGCCGCCAACCGCATCCTGGTCGACCGGTCGGTCGAGCGGGAGTTCACCGAGAGGTTCACCGCGGCGGTGGCCGCGCTCACGACGGGCGACCCGCGCGACCCGGACACCCGCATCGGCCCGGTCATCAGCGAGTTCCAGGCCGACGCGCTCAAGACGCTGGTCGACGAGGCGCTCGCGGCGGGAGCGACCGCGCTCGTACGGGGCCGTACCCGCGGCAGTCTCGTCGAGCCCACCGTGCTGACCGGCCTGCCCGACGACTCGCCGCTGCTCGAGCAGGAGATATTCGGCCCGGTCGCGCTGCTCGTGCCGTTCGACGGCGAGGACGAGGCGGTACGGATCGTCAACGACAGTCCCTACGGGCTGAGCGGCGCGGTGCACACGGCGGACGCGGAGCGCGGGGTGCGGTTCGCCCGGCGCATCACGAGCGGGATGTTCCACGTCAACGACGCCACCGTGCAGGACGATCCGCTGGTCGCGTTCGGGGGCGAGAAGATGTCCGGCATGGGACGGCTGAACGGGGAGGCCGTCGTGGAGGCCTTCACCACCCAGAGGTGGATCTCGATCCAGTACGGGCGAACGGTTTTTCCCTTCTGACACCGCGGGTTGGGGACAGAGGCCGGCCTGATCGGTCCGTACGTTGACGGGGTAGGCAATACCGTCACGTACCACCGAAGGCAGACATCATGGTCACTCACGTTCCCTCAGAGGCCCCCGGCGACGAGCGCGGTGCGCTCCTGGCCTTCGTCGAGGCGCAGCGCGGCGCGGTCCGGCGCTCCGTTCTGGGGCTCACCGAGGAGCAGGCGGCAAGCCGGCCCAGTGTCAGCGAGCTCTCCCTGTCCGGGCTGGTCAAGCACGTGGCCGAGACGGAGCTGAACTGGCTGCGGATGGCCCAGCAGCTGCCGAACGAGCGCCAGCGCGACGCGGAGACCTGGGCCGACAGCTTCCGTCTCGTGGGTGACGAGACGGTTCCGCAGGTGGTCGAGTTCTGGTCGAAGGTCGCTGCGGAGACCGAGGCCTTCATCCACGGGGTCGACAGCATGAACGACACCTTTCCGCTTCCCGAGGCGCCCTGGTACCCGAAGGACGAGCGCTGCTCGATGCGCTGGCTGCTGGTCCATCTCGTCGAGGAGATCGCACGCCACGCGGGTCACGCCGACATCATCCGCGAATCGCTGGACGGCAGGACCGCCCTCCAGCTGGTCGCCGAGGAGGCGGGCTACCCTAGTCAAAGTTGAATACAAAGGGTGGGTGGTATGTCCGCGATCCGGCTGCTGGTCCTCGGTGCGGTACGTCAGCACGGCCGCGCGCACGGCTATCAGGTCCGCAACGACCTCGAGTTCTGGGGCGCGCACGAGTGGTCCAACGCCAAGCCGGGTTCGATCTACCACGCGCTGAAGCAGATGGCGAAGCAGGGCCTGCTCCTCGCGCACGAGACCGCCCCCTCCACGGCCGGTGGCCCGCCCCGTACCGAGTACGAGATCACCGAGCAGGGCACCGAGGAATTCCTCTCCCTGCTGCGCGCGGCGCTCACGTCGTACGACCAGGGCATGGACGTGCTCTCCGCGGGCATCGGCTTCATCGTCGACCTCGAGCGGTCCGAGGCGGTCGCCCTGCTGCGTGAGCGCATCGCCGCCATCGAGGGCTGGCGGGCCTCGGTCACGGAGTACTACACGCCGGCGGACGGCCCCGAGTCGCTCGGGCACATCGGCGAGATCATGAATCTGTGGGTCCACTCGGCGGACGCGGGAGCCGAGTGGACCCGCGGTCTGATCGAGCGGATCGAGGGCGGGGCGTACACCTTCGCGGGCGAGGGGGAGCCCTTCGTCGGGGTGCTGTCCGAGGGGCAGGAGAACCCGTACGCGACAGGGGTTCCCGACCCGGGGGACTCCGTCTAATCAAGTTTGACGAATGCGGTCGGATGACTTACCTTCGACGAGCTAGTCAAGTTTGACTACGTGATCCGGAGGGCTGGTGGGAGCGTGAGCGACGCGATCGTCGTCGAAGGACTTCACAAGCGGTACGGGGAGAAGCGGGCCCTGGACGGACTGGACCTCACCGTCCGCAGCGGCGCCGTACACGGAGTGCTCGGCCCCAACGGGGCGGGCAAGACCACCGCCGTACGCATCCTGTCGACCCTGCTGAGGCCCGACGAGGGCCGGGCCGAGGTGGCGGGGTTCGACGTGCGGGACAAGGCCGCCGAGATCCGCCGGAGGATCGGGCTGCTCGGGCAGAACGCCGCCGTCGACGAGGAACTGGGCGGCCGGCAGAACCTGGAGATGTTCGGCCGGCTGTACCACCTGGGCGCACGCCGGGCCGGCGCGCGGGCCGACGAGCTCCTCGACCGGTTCGGGCTCGCGGACACCGGACGCAAGGCGGTCAAGCAGTACAGCGGAGGCATGCGCCGCCGCCTCGACCTGGCCGCGTCCCTGATCACGGATCCGGAGGTGCTCTTCCTGGACGAGCCCACGACCGGACTCGACCCGCGCGGCCGGACCGAGGTGTGGAGTGCGGTGCGCTCGCTGGCCGCGGGCGGCACGACCGTACTGCTGACCACGCAGTATCTGGAGGAGGCGGACCAGCTGGCCGACCGGATCTCGGTGATCGACAAGGGCAGGGCCATCGCGGAAGGGACGGCCGACCAGCTCAAGGCGATGGTCGGCGGGGACCGGATCGATGTGGTCGTCCACGACGTGACCCTGCTCGGTGCCGCCGCGCGACTCCTGGGGGAGGGCGTGAGCGTGGACGAGGACCGGCGGCTGCTCAGCGCCCCGGCCCCGGACCGGATGGCGGCACTGACCCGGACGGTACGGGCGCTGGAGGAGGCGGGCATCGAGGCGGAGGACATCGCGGTGCGCCGCCCGACGCTCGACGAGGTGTTCCTGTCCCTCACCGGGACGGACGAGGCGATGCACATGGCAACGGATGCGGCGGTGGCGGTATGAGTACGGCGACGGCGGGAGGGAGCGCCATCGGCTGGGCGCTCACCGACTCCTGGACGATGACCCGGCGCGAACTGGCGCACTGGGCGCGGCAGCCGGTGCAGATGGTCGTCGGCCTGGTCTTCCCGGTGATGCTGCTCCTGATGTTCAACTACCTGGTCGGCGGCGGCCAGGGCGTCAACGGGGACAACACCGAGTTCCTGGTGCCCGGCATGCTCGCGCTCACCATGGCCTTCGGCCTGGAGGGGACGATGCTCGCCGTCACCCAGGACCTCAACAAGGGGGTCATCGACCGGTTCCGCTCCATGCCGATGGTCTCCGGCACGGTCCTGGTCGGGCGGAGCGTCGCGGACATGCTCCAGTCGGTGGCCGCGCTCGCCGTGATGATCGGTGTGGGCTACGCGGTCGGCTGGCGCTGGCACAACGGGCCGGCCGCCGCGCTGGGAGCGGTGGGGCTGCTGCTCCTCCTGCGGTTCGCGATGCTGTGGATCGGCATCCACCTGGCGATGGTCGCGGGGAAGCCGGAGATGGTGCAGGCGGTGCAGATCCTGGTCTGGCCGATCGGCTTCCTCTCCAACGTCTTCGCGTCGCCGGAGTCGATGCCGGGCTGGCTGGGCGCGGTCGTCGAATGGAACCCGATGTCGGCCACGGCGACGGCCGTGCGCGACCTGTTCGGCAACCCGGGCGGGGCCGGGGGATCCTGGGCTGCCGAACACGCCGAACTGCTGGCGGTGGTCTGGCCGGTGGCACTGACCGCCCTGTTCCTCCCGTTGGCTGTAGGGAAGTTCGCCCGGCTCAGCCGCTGACCGGCGCCTTCACTCAGTGGTGGAAGCCGGACTGCGTCCCGTGCTTGCGGCTCAACGGTCCCGACTGGCTGCGCAGTTCGGGCAGGAGTCTGCGCATGTCCTCGATGAGCAGCTCCGCGAGGTCCGAGGAGAACCCGTTGCGGCACACCACCCGCAGCACCGACAGGTCCTGGCGGTTGGCGGGGAAGGTGTACGCGGGCACCAGCCAGCCGTGCTCACGCAGCCGCCTCGACACGTCGAAGACGTCGTACGCGTCCACCCCGGGCTCCGTCGTCACGGTGAACACCGGCAGTTGGTCGCCCCGGGTGAGGAGCCGGAGGCCGTCCAGCGCCTCGAACTCCTTGGCCAGCCCGCGTGCCACATCCCGGGACGCCTGCTGAACCGCCCGGTAGCCCTCCCGGCCCAGCCGCAGGAACGTGTAGTACTGGGCCACCACCTGCGCGCCGGGCCGGGAGAAGTTCAGGGCGAAGGTCGGCATGTCGCCGCCCAGGTAGTTGACGCGGAAGACGAGGTCCTCGGGCAGTTCGGCCGGTGAGCGCCACAGGGCCCAGCCGACCCCCGGGTAGACCAGACCGTACTTGTGTCCGGAGGTGTTGATCGAGGAGACCCGGGGCAGCCGGAAGTCCCACACCAGGTCCTTGTCGAGGAAGGGCGCCACCATTCCCCCGGACGCCCCGTCCACATGGACGGGGATGTCGAGCCCGGTGCGCTCCTGGAGATCGTCCAGCGCGGCACAGAGCTCGGCGATCGGCTCGTACGAACCGTCGAAGGTGGAGCCGAGGATGCCCACCACGCCGATGGTGTTCTCGTCGCAGAGATCGGCGGCCGCCTGCGGGTCCAGATGGAAGCGCTCGCCCTCCATGGGGACCTGCCGCGGCTCGACCTCCCAGAACGTACAGAATTTGTCCCAGCAGACCTGCACATTGACGCCCATCACCAGATTGGGCCGTGCGGTCGCCGGGTAGCGGTCCTTGTTCCTTGCCGCCCAGCGCCGCTTGAGCGCCATCCCGGCCAGCATGCAGGCCTCGCTGGAACCGGTGGTCGAGCAGCCCACGGCGGTCGCCGGGTCCGGGGCGTGCCAGAGGTCGGCGAGCATCGCCACACAGCGCCGTTCCAGTTCGGCGGTGCGGGGGTACTCGTCCTTGTCGATCATGTTCTTGTCGCGGCACTCGCTCATCAGCACATCGGCCTGGGGCTCCATCCAGGTGGTGACGAACGTGGCGAGGTTCAGCCGGGAGTTGCCGTCGAGCATCAGCTCGTCGTGGACGAGCCGGTACGCGGTCGAGGGCGGCAGCGGACCGTCCGGCAGCTGGTGCCTGGGCGGCGCGGTGTCCATCGGGGCGGTGGGGTCCGCCTCCCCGAAGAAGGGGTTGAGGGCGAGCCTTCGCTGCTGCTCGGACGGGACCTTGTCGTGGGAACCCTTGTGGAGAGCCACCTGTGGAAATCCCTCTCAGTTCTCGGCCGCGAGTCCGGCCTTGAGGGCCCGGGTGAACTTCACGACGCGTTCGGCCTGGACCCTGGCCGCGGTCAGGGTCTGCTCACCGACCGGGATGTCACCCTGCCCCGCGACGTGCGAGGTGCCGTACGGATTGCCGTCGACGAACTTCGACGGGTCCGTGTAGCCGGGGGCGACGAGGATGCCGCCGAAGTGGTGGACGGTGTTGTAGAGCGCGAGCAGCGTGGACTCCTGGCCTCCGTGGGCCGTGCTGGTGGAGGTGAAGCCGCTGTAGACCTTGTCGGCGAGCTTTCCCGCCTGCCAGAGGCCGCCCAGGGTGTCGAGGAACTGCTTGAGCTGGGCGGTGACGTTGCCGAACCGGGTGGGTGTGCCGAGGATCACCGCGTCCGCCCAGAGCATGTCGTCCGGCGAGACCTCGGGGATGTCTGCCGTCGCCTCGGCGTTCGCGGCCCACGCCGGGTTGGAGTCGATGGCGGCCTGCGGGGCGAGCTCGGCGGCTCTGCGCAGCCGTACCTGGGCGCCGGCGTTCTCGGCGTCCTTGGCGATGGCCCGGGCGATCGCGGCGACGGTGCCGGTCGAGGAGTAGTAGATGACGGCGACGTTGACCGACGTGGGCATGCGGGGAACCTCCGGGAAGCGGGTCGGGGGCGAGCGGGGGCGCGGGTGCGGCCGGTCAGGTTTTGCTGATCACGGCCGCGGTTCCGTAGGCGCAGACCTCCGTGCCCACGTCGGCCGCCTCGCTCACGTCGAACCGCATCATCAGCACCGCGTTGGCACCGCGTGCCCTGGCCTGCTCGACGAGCCGCTCCATCGCCTGGTTGCGGGTCTCGACCAGGGTCTTGGTCAGCCCTTTCAGCTCGCCGCCGATCATCGACTTCAGCCCCGCGCCGATCTGGCTGCCGAGATGGCGGGAGCGGACGGTGAGTCCGAAGACCTCGCCGATGACTTGCGTCACCTGGTGGCCGGGTACGTCATTCGTGGTGACGACGAGCACGTCCGCCTGGGCCGTCTGTCCGCCGCCGTAGTCCTCAATGCCCATGGGGTGGCACCTCCTGAGGACAGCTTTGCCCTGGTTCGTGCCGCACGCATCCCTGCTTACGCCACTGGAACCCAGAGGCGCTCCGCAGCGTTGGTAGCTTTGGAACGGCCACGCAGCCGCCATCGATCGATCCTGGAGCCCGGACCCTTGAATACGCTTGCGCTCGGCCCGAGCTGGCTGGACCCGGATTACCTGCTCAACACGTTCGGGCTTCCCGGCCTCCTGCTCATCGTCTTCGCCGAGTCCGGGCTGCTGATCGGCTTCTTCCTGCCGGGCGACTCCCTGCTGTTCACCACGGGTCTGCTGGTGACCACCGGCGACCTGAAGTACCCGCTCTGGCTGGTGTGCACCCTGGTGGCCCTGGCGGCGATCATCGGTGACCAGGTCGGCTACCTCTTCGGCCGCAAGGTGGGCCCCGCCCTCTTCAGGCGCCCGGACTCCCGTCTCTTCAAACAGGAGAACGTGGAGAAGGCCCACGAGTTCTTCGAGAAGTACGGACCGAAGTCGCTGGTGCTGGCCCGCTTCGTCCCCGTCGTCCGGACCTTCACGCCGATCATCGCCGGTGTGAGCCGGATGAACTACCGCTCGTTCATCACGTTCAACATCATCGGCGGCATCCTCTGGGGCGTCGGGGTCACGGTGCTCGGCGCCGCTCTCGGCAAGATCGACTTCGTGCACGAGCACATCGAACTGATCCTCATCCTGATCGTGCTGATCTCGGTGGTCCCGATCGCGATCGAGTTCCTGCGTGCCCGCAGCAGGTCCAAGAAGGAGGCCGCGGCGGAGGCCCGGCGCGAGGACCGGGGCCCCTCCGACGACGGCCCCGGCGCGGGCCCCTACGGCAACGGCCCGTACGGCGGACCGGACAACGGCCCGTACGGCGGCGGACCGGACAACGGCCCGTATGGCGGACCGGACAGCGGTCCCTACCGTGGCGGTCCCGATGCGGGTCCGTACAGCGGCCCGGGCAACGGCCCGTACAACGGTGGCCCCGGCGCGGGTCCGTACGACAACGGCCCGGGCAGCGGTCCGGGCAACGGGCAGGGCGGCGCGTCCGGCCAGCGCGGGCGGCACGCCAGGCGCTGACCGCGCGTCCGGCGAGGTGCACGGCGCCCTGATCCCGTTACGGGACAGGGCGCCGTTCGCGTATCAGAAGCCGCGTGTCCGCTTGGCCGCCCGGCGGGTCGGCCCCTCGACCGCTCCCGGTACCCGCATGAACAGCCGGGAGATCTCGCCTCCGAGATTCACCCCGATGGCGATGGCCAGCGCCGTCGCCACCGCGGTGGAGAGCGAGGCGAGCCCGGTGTCCAGCTCGTTCTGGGCCACACCCAGCAGACCGAAGTACGTCGCGGAGCCCGGCAGCAGCGGGCCGATCGCCGCCGTGATGAACGGCAGCGACGACGTGTACCGGTAGCGGGAGAACAGCTGGCCGAACAGCCCGACCAGGCCGGCCGCCACCGCCGTCGCCGCCACGGGCGAGATGCCGCCGGTACGGGCCATCGCCCCGTAGATGATCCAGGCCACGCCACCGTTGAGGGTCACGGCGAGCACCGTCGAGCGCTCCTGCTGGAGCAGGATGGCGAAGGCCAGGCTGAGGGCCATCGAGGCCAGGATCTGCAGCACCGGCCGGTCGTTGGGCACGAACTGTGCTTCCGGGTTCAGCTCGGCACCGAGCTGGACACCCAGATAGAGCATCAGCAGCACACCGGCGACGATGCCGATGAAGAAGTACATGACTTCGAGCAGCCGGGCACCCGCGGTGATGTAGTAGCCGGTCAGGCCGTCCTGCACTCCCGCCACCAGGGCACGCCCCGGCAGCAGTGCGAACAGCCCACCGGTGATCACCGCGGACGGGCGGACATCGGTCGAATGGGTGAGGGTCAGCGCGATACCCATCGCGGCGGGCGGCATGGCCGCGGCCATGAACTGGTAGAACTCGGGCAGCCCGCGGCCGGCGCAGAGCCAGGCCAGCCGGTCCCCGAGCATCGCGCCGGCCGCTGCCACGATGAAGACCAGCACACCACCGCCGACCAGCACCGATGCCGAACCGGCGAGCAGGCCGGCCGAGGCTGTCAGCACCCAGCCCGAGTACGGGTGCCGGTTACGGCGGATCTCGGCGAGGCGCCGGTAGGCCTCCTCCAGCGAGACCTCGACGTGTTCCGCGGTGGTGATGTCGTCGATCAGCTGGAAGACGGCGGCCAGCCGGGTGTAGTCGGTACCCCGGCGGCGTACGGTACGGCTCGCCGTCACGGGATCCTCGACCAGCGACGGCTGGTGCGAGATGGACAGCAGGGTGAAGGTGACCGTCGGCTCGCACCGGTCGAGACCGTACGAGCGCGTCACCGCGAACATGGCCGCCTCGACGTCCTCGGCACCCTCGCCACCCGCGAGGAGCAGCTCCCCGATACGCAGCGTCAGGTCGAGCACGCGGGGGACCGCGGGGCCCGAATCGTCGGTCCTCTGCACGCTCTCGGGTGCCGGACGCTCGGTCACGGGCATCCGCAGCATCGTGCGCATGCGGTCCTGCCAAGGGGCTTCCTTGGTCAGCCGGACCATGGGAATGCCGTGCGCCGGAGTGAAGGCGGGCGGCTGATGCTGCGCGTTGTACCCGCTCGGTGGGACGAAGGCGGAACTCAGGGCCTCGGCGGCACTGCCGCCCGGGCCGGAAGCGGAACCCTGGCCCGGTCCCTGGGGCGCCGACGGATCGGTGTGCAGACCGGCCGGAAGGGCGAATTCCGATGTGGGGTGGTCGTCCTCCGACGGGGGCGAAGGCTGATCCACCCCGGCAGGTGGGACGAAGGCACTGTGCGCCTCGTCGGACTGGGGCTTCTGGTCCTCCGGACCGCCCTGTTCCGCCACCACTCGACCTCGTTCCTCCTCGGCTGCGCGTGTCCCCGGCTGCGCTTCTGCCCAGTATGGGCACGGACATGGGCCGTCACGCGAAAGGGCGGCGCACCGGTGAAAGGTGCGCCGCCCATTCCTCGTACGGTCAGCGGGGCCGGTCGGCCCGATGCGCCGCGATCCGTTCGGCTCCGCCCGGAAGCGGAACCGGAAGGATCACGTCAGTGCGCGCCGCCCTGCGCCTCGAGGCGCTTGTAGGAGGCCTCGATCTCGGCCTCGGCCTCGGTGCGGCCGACCCAGTCGGCGCCCTCGACGGACTTGCCGGGCTCCAGGTCCTTGTAGACCTCGAAGAAGTGCTGGATCTCCAGGCGGTCGAACTCCGACACGTGGTGGATGTCGCGCAGGTGCTCCACCCGGGGGTCGGAGGCCGGGACGCACAGCAGCTTGTCGTCGCCGCCGGCCTCGTCGGTCATCCGGAACATGCCGATCGCGCGGCACTTGATGAGGCAGCCGGGGAAGGTCGGCTCCTCCAGGATGACCAGCGCGTCCAGCGGGTCGCCGTCCTCGCCGAGGGTGTTCTCGACGAAACCGTAGTCCGCCGGGTAGCTGGTCGAGGTGAAGAGTCGACGGTCCAGGCGGATCCGGCCGGTCTCGTGATCCACCTCGTACTTGTTCCGCGAACCCTTCGGGATCTCGATAACGACGTCGAACTCCACGGGTGGCTCCTCCATGATCAACACATACGACTGGTGGTTAAGTGTCCCTCACGCAGACGAGTGCTCGCGAAAGGGGCTGGTCAACGGTGGCCGAGCCGGTGGAAAGACCGTCGAACGAACCGTTGAACAGGTGGGGCAAGTGGAAAGACTCGAAGTACGTGAAACGAGGGAACGGGCCGAACGACCGGCGGTTCGTCGCAGGCTCCGCGGTGCTCGGCCTGGTGGTCGCCGCCGGAGCCGTGCTGGCCGCCGGTCCCTGGGACTCCGGTCAGCGTAAGGCCGAGCAGGACCGGGCGGTTGCCCAGGAGCGCGCAGGTGGCGCACATCACGGGCGGGCCACGCCCGCCGTGCCGGAGCCCGCACCCAGTGCCCTCGCCGTACTCACCCCCCTGGGCGCCACGGCCGGGTTGACGGCCCCGGCGGGCGCGAGCGGTCTGAAGGCCGCCCTCACGCCCCTGCTGGACGCGCCCGCGCTCGGCACCGTACGCACGGCGGTCGTCGTCGACACGGCCACCGGCGAACAGCTGTACGCGCGTGGCGCGGCCACCCCCATGACCCCCGCCTCCACCGTGAAGATCGCCTCCACCGTCGCCGCGCTCTCCGCTCTCGGACCGGGCCACCGCATCGCCACGACGGTCCGGGTGTCCGCGGACTCCCGCACGGTCACCCTTGTCGGCGGCGGCGACCCCACCCTCGACGAGGCCGGGCTGCGCGGCCTGGCCGCCGACACCGCGCACGCCCTGCGCGACGGCGGCACCACGACCGTCGAGCTGAAGTACGACACGTCCCGCTACTCGGGCCCCGCTCTGCACCCCATCGGCCCCAACGAGAACATCGCGCCCGTCAGCGCGCTCATGGTCGACGAGGGCCGGCTCGACAGCAGCGACCGCGGCCCCGCCCCCCGTACCGCCGACCCCGCCGGTGACGCCGCCCGCACCTTCGCGGACCTGCTCGACGAGGCCGGTGTCGGCACGCGGTCCGCCCCCTCCTCCGGGCGGGCCGGAGCCGGGTCCAGGACCGTGGCCACGCACCTCTCGAAGCCGCTCTCCGCCCTCGTCGAACGGGCGCTGACCAACAGCGACAACGACATCGCCGAAGCCCTCGTCCGCCAGACCGCCCTCAAGGCGGGCCGACCGGCGTCCTTCGCGGGAGCCAGGCGTGCCGTCACCGACCGTCTGAAGAAGCTGGGCCTTCCGCTGGCCGGCGCGAATCTCGCCGACGGCAGCGGCCTGGACCGCGGTGACAAGGTGACGGCCGGCCTGCTCGCGGCCCTGGTGGCCCTCGCCGCCGACCCGGACCACCCCGAACTGAGGCCCGCCCTCACCGGTCTGCCGATCGCCGGCTTCAGCGGAACGCTCGGCAGCCGCTACCCCGCGACCTCCCGCGGCACCGGCCTGATCCGGGCCAAGACGGGCACCCTCACCGGGGTGAACGCCCTCGCGGGAACCGCAGTCGACGCACAGGGCCGGCTGCTCGCCTTCGCCTTCCTGGCATCGGGCACCACGTCCCCGCGCGAGGCGGAATCCTCTCTCGACACCCTGGCCACCACCCTCACCAAAGGCACCCGTTGAGCGGCTGACACCCCACCACCGGGGGGCCGTCTCACGTACGGTTGACGCATGACGAGCATCGGTGGTGCCGAGATGGTCGACTGGAATCTCGCGGTCGCGACCGCGACCCGGCTTGTGCGGCCGGGTCCCGAGATCAGTCGCGAGGAGGCCCGCGCCGTCGTCGCGGAACTCCGCCGACATGCCAAGGCGTCGGAGGAGCACGTCCGTTCGTTCACCCGGATGATCCCGGAGGGGCACGAACCCGAGGACACCCCGGTCCTGGTCGTCGACCGGGCGGGCTGGATCAGGGCCAACGTCGCCGGCTTCCGTGAACTGCTGCGTCCCCTGCTGGGGAAGATGCAGGAGAGGCGCGGCAACGGCCCCGGCGGTGCCGTCCTCGGCGCCGTCGGCGGCAAGGTGACCGGTGTCGAACTCGGCATGCTGCTGTCCTTCCTTGCCTCCCGGGTGCTCGGCCAGTACGAGACCTTCGCGCCCGCCACCCGGGAGCTGCCCGCCTCCGCCAAGGGCGGCGGCAGGCTGTTGCTCGTGGCCCCCAACATCGTCCACGTCGAACGCGAACTCGATGTCGAACCGCACGACTTCAGGCTCTGGGTGGCCCTCCACGAGGAGACCCACCGCACCCAGTTCACCGGGGTGCCCTGGCTCCGCGATCATCTGCAGGGCGAGATCCAGTCGTTCCTCGACGAGACCGACGTCGACCCGACGACCGTTCTGGAGCGCCTCCGTGAGGCCGCCCAGTCCTTCTCGGGCAGCAGCCGCCCGGAGGGTGAGCAGGGGGAGGACGACGGCGGGCACAGCCTCGTCGAGATCGTCCAGACGCCCGCCCAGCGCGAGATCCTCGGCCGCCTCACCGCGGTGATGTCCCTGCTCGAAGGGCATGCGGACTTCGTGATGGACGGCGTGGGGCCCGAAGTGGTGGGCTCCGTCGCGGAGATCCGGGAGAAGTTCCAGCAGCGCAGGGCCCGTGGTGCGAGCCGTCTGGACCTGGCGCTGCGCAAGCTCCTGGGCCTCGACGCCAAGCTGCGGCAGTACCGCGACGGCGAGAAGTTCGTCCGGGCCGTGGTCGACGAGGTCGGTATGGACGGTTTCAACCGCGTCTGGACCTCGCCCAACACCCTCCCCACCAAGGCGGAGATCGCCAAGCCGGCGGACTGGGTCGCGAGGGTGCACCGTAAGGCAGATTCGTGATCATGGCCCGCCCGATGGCACGAGATTGCCCCTCCAATCACCCATCCGAGGGACCATAGGGGCATGGGAAGGCGTGCAATGCTCGATGGACAGCTTGGCTCTGTCACCATCGACGCACTCTGAGTAACGGGATCTCTGCGTCCCGGTACTCCGAGGCACCTTCCCAGAACCTCACCGAAGGGCACCGGACATGGGTCCCCATCCTGCGGTCGCGGCGATACGCCTGGCGGTCCGCCGCGTACTCCACGACGTCGTCACCGACTACAACCGCCACACCGAACAGGCCGGCCGTGCCGAGTTCGCCGAAGCCGGAGCGGGTCCGCGACGGGCCTCGCTTCCCGAACGGCCCGATACCCCGCTGGTGCTCGTCGCATGCTCCGGGGGCGCGGATTCGATGGCGCTCGCCTCCGCCCTCGCCTTCGAGTCGCGCAAGCTTCCCGTCAGGGCCGGCGGCATCACCGTCGACCACAACCTCCAGCCGGGCTCCGGACTCCGCGCCAGCGAGGTCGTCACCCGCCTCGCCGAGATGCAGCTCGACCCGGTCGAGGCCGTCGCCGTTCACGTCGGCCGCGACGGCGGGCCCGAGGCCGCCGCCCGTGAAGCCCGCTATACCGCGCTGGACGCCGCCGCAGAGCGCCACGGCGCCGCCGCCGTCCTCCTCGGCCACACCCGCGACGACCAGGCCGAGACCGTCCTCCTCGGCCTCGCCCGTGGATCCGGCATCCGTTCGCTCTCCGGGATGGCCGCCGCGTCGGGCCCCGCGGGCCGCTACCGCCGTCCCTTCCTCCAGCTCGACCGGCAGACCGCCCGAAAGGCCTGCCTGGTCCAGTCGATCCCCGTCTGGGACGACCCCCACAACGTCGACCCCGCCTACACCCGCTCCCGGCTGCGCCACGAGGGTCTGCCCGCCCTGGAGAAGGCGCTGGGCAAAGGCGTCGTCGAAGCCCTCGCCCGTACGGCGCAGCTCTCCCGTGACGATGCCGACGCCCTCGACACCTGGGCGGCCGAGGCCGACCGCTCGGTGCGCGACGACGACGGACGCCTGGATTGCGCCAAGCTCTCCGTCCTGCCGCCCGCGGTGCGCCGCCGGGTGCTGCGCCGTGCCGTGATCGACGCCGGATCCCCGGCCGGTTCGCTCTTCGCCCGCCACATCGAGGAAGTCGACCGGCTCATCACCGGCTGGCGCGGCCAGGGGGCCATCAACCTGCCCGGCCGCATCGAAGCGCTGCGGCAGGGTGGCAGACTGGTGATTCGGCAGAGCTGAAGCGCAAGCGGCTGAAGTGCAGGCGAGACGGCCGGTCCGGCCCGGGGAACAGCCCGGGTCCGGAAGGCAAAGAAAGAGACGCGGGTGAACGAGAAGGACATGGGCACCGACCTTCAGTCGGTGCTCCTCACCAAGGAAGAGATCGACGCGAAGCTCGTCGAGCTGGCCGCGAAGATCGACGCGGAGTACGCGGGCAAGGACCTGCTCATCGTCGGCGTGCTCAAGGGCGCGGTGATGGTGATGGCGGACCTGGCCCGCGCGCTGTCCACCCCGATCACCATGGACTGGATGGCCGTCTCCTCGTACGGAGCGGGCACGCAGTCCTCGGGCGTCGTCCGGATCCTCAAGGACCTCGACACCGACATCAAGGGCAAGCACGTCCTGATCGTCGAGGACATCATCGACTCCGGCCTGACGCTGTCCTGGCTGCTGACCAACCTCGGCTCGCGCGAACCGGCGAGCCTGGAGGTCTGCACCCTGCTCCGCAAGCCGGACGCCGCGAAGGTCGCGATCGACGTGAAGTGGGTCGGCTTCGACATCCCCAACGAGTTCGTCGTCGGCTACGGGCTGGACTACGCGGAGAAGTACCGCAACCTTCCCTTCGTCGGCACGCTCGCCCCGCACGTATACGGCGGCTGAGTCCCCGTCCGGACGCGGCGTACCGACGCGGCGTGCTGACCCGGCGTACGGACGCGGCGCAGGGACCCGTCGCACGGACGAGGCCCAAGGGGCCCCGCCGAACCCGGCCGGACTCCGGGGAACCCTCATCGCTTTCCCGCCGTTGGAGCCTTCGAAGGCGGGTTTGTCAGACGTCCCCTGCGGTCGCGGGTGACAATGCTGGGGTACCGTCCGAAGAACAGTCTTTTCTCACAGCAGCATTTACCTACGGGCAGGAGGGACGGGGCGTCTTCGCTCCGTATGGATGGACGTGAAGCGATACTTCCGTGGGCCGGTCATGTGGATCGTGCTGGCCGTCCTCGCCGTGGTCGTGTTGATGCAGGTCGTCGGCTCGTCCGGCGGCTACAAGACGGTGGACACCGGCAAGGTGATCCAGGCGATCAGCAAGGACCAGGTGGAGCAGGCCAAGCTGACCACCGGTGACGAACAGATTCTCAAGATCGAGCTGAAGGACGGCCAGAAGCTCAAGGGCGAGTCCGGCAGCAAGTTCCAGGCGAGCTATATCGGCAACCAGGGCGTCGAGCTGGCCGACACGCTGCAGCAGAAGTTCGAGAGCGGTGACATCGAGAAGGGTTACACCGTCTCGCCGTCGAAGCAGTCCCCGTTCGTCTCGATCCTTCTCTCGCTGCTGCCCTTCGTCCTGATCGTCGTCGTCTTCCTGTTTCTGATGAATCAGATGCAGGGCGGCGGTTCCAAGGTCATGCAGTTCGGCAAGTCCAAGGCCAAGCTCATCACCAAGGACACGCCGAAGACGACCTTCGCCGATGTGGCGGGGTCGGACGAGGCCGTCGAGGAACTGTACGAGATCAAGGAATTCCTCCAGGAGCCGGCGAAGTTCCAGGCCGTCGGCGCCAAGATCCCCAAGGGCGTCCTGCTGTACGGGCCGCCCGGTACGGGCAAGACGCTGCTCGCTCGCGCAGTCGCGGGCGAGGCGGGCGTGCCGTTCTACTCGATCTCGGGTTCCGACTTCGTCGAGATGTTCGTCGGTGTCGGTGCCTCCCGAGTGCGTGACCTCTTCGAGCAGGCCAAGGCGAACGCTCCGGCGATCGTCTTCGTCGACGAGATCGACGCTGTCGGCCGGCACCGCGGTGCCGGTATGGGCGGCGGGCACGACGAGCGCGAGCAGACGCTCAACCAGCTGCTCGTCGAGATGGACGGCTTCGACGTGAAGGGCGGCGTCATCCTGATCGCCGCCACGAACCGGCCGGACATTCTGGACCCGGCGCTCCTGCGCCCGGGACGGTTCGACCGGCAGATCGCCGTCGACCGGCCGGACATGCAGGGCCGCCTCGAGATCCTCAAGGTGCACCAGAAGGGCAAGCCGGTCGCACCCGACGTCGATCTCAACGCGGTCGCCCGTCGTACGCCCGGTTTCACCGGTGCCGACCTGTCGAACGTGCTGAACGAAGCGGCGCTCCTCACGGCGCGCAGCAACAGGAAGCTCATCGACAACGAGATGCTCGACGAGGCCATCGACCGCGTCGTGGCGGGTCCGCAGAAGCGGACCCGGATCATGTCCGAGAAGGAAAAGAAGATCACCGCGTACCACGAGGGCGGCCACGCCCTGGTTGCGGCGGCTTCCCCCCAGTCGGACCCGGTCCACAAGATCACGATTCTCTCCCGCGGCCGTGCCCTCGGTTACACGATGGTGCTCCCGGAAGAGGACAAGTACTCCACGACGCGCAACGAGATGCTCGACCAGCTGGCATACATGCTGGGCGGGCGCGCGGCCGAGGAGCTGGTCTTCCACGACCCGACCACCGGCGCTGCGAACGACATCGAGAAGGCCACTGCCACGGCCCGCGCGATGGTCACGCAGTACGGCATGACGGAGCGTCTCGGCGCGATCAAGTTCGGCGGCGACAACACCGAGCCCTTCGTGGGCCGGGAGATGGGCCACCAGCGCGACTACTCGGAAGAGGTCGCGGCGCTCGTCGACGAAGAGGTCAAGAAGCTCATCGAGACCGCGCACAACGACGCGTGGGAGATCCTCGTAGAGAATCGCGACATCCTCGACGCACTGGTCCTCGAGCTTCTCGAGAAGGAGACGCTCGGCAAGGACCAGATCGCCGAGATCTTCGCCCCGATCGTGAGGCGTCCGGCCCGCCCGGCGTGGACCGGTTCCGCCCGGCGCACCCCGTCGACGCGTCCGCCGGTCCTGTCTCCCAAGGAGCTGGCACTGACCAACGGCACGAGCACTGCCAACGGTTCGGCCACCCCGGCGGAGATCGCCCCGAAGGACATCACGTCGAAGGACCTCGGCACCTCCACGGAAGCGGTTCCGGAGGAGCGTCCCGAGAGCTAGTACCCCTGTCCGACCCGGTGTGGCCCCTGTCACGGACGCACCACCAGGCCCGGAATGGAAGCCGCGCCCCCCAGGTTCTAGCCTGTGGGGGCGCGGCTTTTCCGTATGCCTGCGACATGGCCGGGCCACGCCTGCGATGTCGGGGCGACCATGCGCTTGCGACAGCTCAGAGGAACGAGGCACAGATGACCGACCCGGTGACGCTGGACGGGCAGGGCTCGATCGGCATTTTCGACGAGAAGCGGGCCGAGTCCGCCGTACGTGAGCTCCTCATCGCGGTCGGGGAGGACCCTGACCGCGAAGGGCTGCGCGAGACACCGGGCCGGGTGGCGCGCGCGTACAAGGAGATATTCGCCGGGCTGCACCAGGAGCCCGAGGACGTCCTGACGACGACGTTCGACCTCGGTCACGACGAGATGGTGCTGGTCAAGGACATCGAGGTGTTCAGCACCTGTGAGCACCACCTGGTGCCCTTCCGCGGTGTTGCCCACGTCGGGTACATCCCGGCGACCAGCGGCAAGATCACGGGGCTGTCGAAGCTGGCCCGGCTCGTCGATGTCTATGCCCGGCGTCCTCAGGTCCAGGAGCGGCTCACCACGCAGGTCGCCGATTCCCTGATGGCGATCCTGGAGCCGCGCGGGGTCATCGTGGTCGTCGAGTGCGAGCACATGTGCATGTCGATGCGGGGCATCCGCAAGCCCGGCGCCAAGACGATCACCTCGGCGGTCCGCGGACAGCTGCGGGATCCGGCGACGCGTGCGGAGGCGATGAGCCTCATCATGGCGCGCTGAGTGCTGAGTGCTGAGGCTGAGCTGAGCGCTGAGCGCTGACGGGCGGGGCGGCTCCGCGATGAGTTTGCGGCCTGGGTGGAGTCGACAGGAGTGGAAGCGGCCGGACGGCCGGATCCACAGTGAGAGGACGCCCCCATGTCATTCACACACGTGCTCGCCGTAGCGCCGGTGATGGCCATCGAGCCGGCGGTCGAGTGGTACGAGCGGCTGCTGGGCCGGCCGGCCGACACCAGGCCGATGGACGGGCTGGCCGACTGGCACATCTCGGCTGACGCCTGGCTCCAGGTCTTCCAGTCGCCCGAGCACGCCGGCGGGTCGCTGGTGAACCTCGTCGTCGACGACCTGGACAAGGCGCTGTCGGACCTCGCCGGCCGCGGAATCACCTCGGGCGACGTGCAGCCGGGTTCCGGGAGTGTGCGGTTCGCCGCGGTCCACGACCCCGACGGCAACCGGATCACCCTGATCGAGAACCCGGTGGCCCGGGTGCCGTAGCCCGGCCCGGGGAGGCCTGCCCGTCAGGCGGCTGCGGTCTTCTTGCTGTCGTCCCCGTCCTCCGGGAGCTTGCAGACGCGCTCCAGGAAGACGGCGGCGGCGACGACGGCCACGCCGGCCAGGACCGCGAAGCCCGCGTAGATGGCCTGGTCGCGGCGGGGCGGGACGTCGAGGGAGCCGAGCAGGAAGACGCCCACGCCGCCGTACAGCCCGCAGACCACGGCCGCCACGAGTGCGCTCGCCTGGCCGAAGACCACCGCGCGTGCCGCCATCAGGGGTTCGACGCCCTTCGCGCCGGGGCGTCGCTCCCGCTGCGCGCGCAGGCGCGCACGGATCGACAGAGCCGTGGCGAGCAGGACGACGGCGATCACCGCGAGCACGATGGGTGCGGCGAGGGGCACGCTCGGCAAGGTCCCCAGGGCGTCCCAGAGGCGGGCCGCGCCCCAGGACAGCACGCCGGCCCCGGCGAAGAGTCCGGCCAGTAGCCCGAGCCGTAGTTGCTTCACCGAGAGTGCCGCCCTTCGCCGCCGTTGCCCCTGTCGGACGCCCGTACCGGATGTCCGTATGCGTTGAGCCTAACGACTACTCGGGCAGCCGGAGTTCCAGGTCGGCCCGGGGAAGCACGCTGTCGCGTCCGACACCGGCGAGCAGGTCCGCGACCGGGCCTGAGCCGGGCAGTTGGGCGTCGGGATCCACGTCGTGCCAGGGGGCGAGGACGAACGCCCGCTCGTGGGCGCGCGGGTGGGGGAGGGTGAGCAGCGGGTCGTCGGACACCACGTCGGCGTACGCCACGATGTCGACGTCGATGGTGCGCGGCCCCCAGCGCTCCTCGCGGACCCGGTCGAAGGCCTCCTCGATGGCCTGGCCGCGCTCCAGCAGGGAGGACGGGGGCAGCGTGGTCTTCACGACGACCACCGCGTTGAAGTACGACGGCTGGGAGCCGGGGTCCACACCCCAGGGCTCCGTCTCGTACACGGGGGAGACCGCCTTGACCCGCAGGCCGGGGGTGTCCTCCAGGGCGTCGATGGCGCCCTGGAGCGTCTCCAGCCGGTTGCCGAGGTTGGAGCCCAGGGAGATCACGGCCCGTTTGGGATTGGAGAGGGTGATGTCCGCTGCGTCCACCTGCTCGACCACGGCGGCGGGAACCGGCTGGACGGTCGGATCGCTCTGCCCCTCGGTGGAAAATGCAGTCACGTTCGGCTCCGGGTGATGGTGATGGTCACGTCGTCGAAGGGCACGGTGATCGGGGCGTCCGGCTTGTGGACGACGACCTCGACCTCCTGAACCCCGTCGTGCTTGAGGCACTGCTGCGCGATGCGTTCGGCGAGAGTCTCGATCAGGTCGACCGGCTCACCCTTGACGATGTCGACGACCTCTTCCGCGACCACGCCGTAGTGCACGGTCTTGGTCAGGTCGTCGGCAGCTGCCGCGGGGCGGGTGTCGAGGCCCAGCACCAGGTCCACGATGAAGGTCTGGCCCTCTTCCCGTTCCCGGGGGAAGACGCCGTGGTGCCCACGGGCCTTGAGGCCGCGCAGCGCGACACGATCCACGCGAATCACTCCTGCTGTTGTTGGTCGTAGGGGCACCCGGCCGCGTGCGGGCGGCGAAGTGCCTTCTTTCGAATCTACCTGCGAGCACGGACAGTGCCCGTCCACGGGTGATGCGGGCCGGACCGCACAGAGGTCGGTAGCCGCGTATACCCCGAGATCCGGGGGTCCAATCAATTGGAAAAGGCATACCCGCTCAGGAGGGCGACTCCTCGTCGTCCTCCTCACCGGTTTCGGCCAGCACCGGTGAGCCGTGGTGGGACCAGAGCTTCCAGCCGTCCGGCGTGCGCCGGAACACATTGGTGGCGACGACGAGCTGGCCGACGAGCGGGCCGAGCGAGTTGCCCTCCTCCGCCGGGCCGCCGCTGAGGATGTTCTCGGTGCAGGTCACCAGCGCCGTGTCGCCGGTCATCGCGACCCCGACGTCGGTCAGGAAGAACTGGATGTACTCGGTGTTCGCCATGATCAGCGCGTAGCTGCGCAGCACCTCGCCGCGGCCGGTGAGCACCGGCCAGCCCGGATGGACGCAGGAGATGGTGAGGTCCTCGCCCGGCAGCCAGAGGGCGGAGAGCTCGTCGAAGTCGCCCCGCTCCATCGCCTCGTAGAACGCCGTGTTGGCCTGCTCGACGGACTCGATGTCGGCGGCGGCCCCTTCGTGCTCCTCGCGCGGGTCGTTCACGCCGCCCCCTCGACGGCACGGGCGACGCGCACGGCGTCGGCCGTGGCGCGTACCTCGTGCACACGGACCGCCCAGGCGCCCGCACCGGCGGAGAGTGCGGAGATCGCGGCCGTGGCGGCGTCGCGCTCGCGGGCGGGCGGTGGGGCCGCGCCCTCACCGGCCAGGACGTGCCCGAGGAAGCGTTTGCGGGAGGCGGCGACGAGTACCGGCCGGCCCAGATCGCGCAGCTCGCCGAGGTGCGCCATGAGGGAGAGGTCGTGGGAGGCGTCCTTGGCGAAGCCGAGGCCGGGGTCGATCACGAGCTTCTCCGGGGCGACGCCGCCCGCGATCACGGCATCCATGCGCGTGCGCAGTTCCGCGATCACTTCGGCGACGACGTCCTCGTACACCGCCCTGCTGTTCATCGACTCGCTGAAGCCGCGCCAGTGCATGACGACGAAGGGCACACCGGCCCCGGCGACGACCGGGACCATGTCCGGGTCGGCGAGGCCGCCGCTCACATCGTTGACCAGGGCCGCGCCGGCGGCGACGGCCTGCTCGGCGACGCGGGCCCGCATGGTGTCCACGGAGATCGTGACGCCCTCGGAGGCCAGCTCCCGCACGACGGGGATCACCCGGCGGAGCTCCTCCGACTCGTCCACCCGGCTCGCGCCGGGGCGGGTCGACTCACCGCCGACGTCGATCAGATCGGCACCCTCGGCCACCAGTGCGAGGCCGTGCTTGATCGCCGCTGTGGTGTCGAACCAGTGGCCCCCGTCGGAGAAGGAATCGGGCGTCACGTTGACGACCCCCATGACCGCGCAGCGGTCCCACTCCGGCAGCCCCTGCACTGTGCCCCGTCCTCGCAACGTACTCATACGACCAGCCTAGGCCCGGGAACGGGTCCGTCAGGCCGCGCGGACGCCGCGCTCCGCGCCCTGCTCGGGCCGGTGGCCGCAGGGGCGGGGGCGGGGGGAGCGGAACGGGCGGGGCAGCACGAGGCTCAGGAAGCCCTCGGCCTGCAGGGCGGCGAGGCCGATCCGGGGGAGGTCGCGGCTGGTGCGGAAGACCACGAAACGGGGCTCCCAGCGGGGCTGGAACTTCGCGTTGAACCTGTACAGCGATTCGATCTGGAACCAGCGCGACAGGAAGATCAGCAGCCCTCGCCAGCAGCGCAGCACGGGCCCTGCCCCCAGCCGCTCACCGCGGGCGAGGGCGGAGCGGAACATGGCGAAGTTCAGCGAGACGCGTGCGACGGACAGCCTGGGGGCGGCCTGCAGCGAGGCGACGATCAGGAGTTCGTTCATGCCCGGGTCGGCCGAGCGGTCGCGTCGCATCAGCTCCAGGGACAGGCCGTCCCCGCCCCACGGCACGAAGTGCAGTACCGCCTTCAGATCGCCGTACGACGATTCCTCCGCACCGGTTTCCGCCAGATGGGCGGTGGCGATGACGCAGTCGCCGTCGGCGCGGTCGCCGATCCGGCCCAGCGCCATGGAGAAGCCGCGCTCGGTGTCGGTGCCTCGCCAGTCGGCGGCAGCCCTGCGGATGCGTTCGAGTTCGGTGTCACCGATGTCGCGGACGCGCCGGACGCGGGTCTCGTAACCGTTGCGCTCGATACGTTTCACCATCTGGCGTACGTTGCGCATCGCACGCCCGGCGAGGGAGAAATCCGCGACATCCACCACCGCCTCGTCGCCGAGCTCCAGAGCGGTCAGCCCGGTCTCCCGGGTCCACACCTCACCGCCGGTCTCACTGCAGCCCATCACCGCCGGGGTCCACGAATGCGCCCGGGCCTCGTCCATGAAGCGCTCGATGGCACCCGGCCAGGCCTCCACGTCGCCGATCGGGTCGCCTCCGGCGAGCATCACCCCGGACACCACGCGGTAGCAGACGGCGGCCTTGCCGCTGGGGGAGAACACGACGCCCTTGTCACGGCGGAGCGCGAAGTGCCCCAGCGAGTCGCGGCCCCCGTGCTTGGCCAGCAGGGCCCGCAGCCGGGCCTCGTCGTCCTCGGTGAGGCGGGCGGCCGGGTGCTCGGGGCGGAAGGCGAAGTAGATCGTGGTGACGGCGGTCAGCAGGCCGAGAGCGCCCAGGGAGTACGCCACCGTCCAGGAGGTCGTCCCGGCGTAGTCCACGGGCCCCTCCAGGCCGAACAGGCCGTAGAGCACGTGCTGGAGCCGGTCGGCGATGGACGGGTTCCCCACGACCCGGCCGGGATGCACGCTGACGACGACCAGACCGAGCGCGAGCGAACCCGCACCGAGGAGGACGAAGTTGGCCAGCGCCCTCCAGCGGCTCCGCGGGTCGGGCAGAGCGGCGAACTGGCTCCGGTGCCGCACCAGCAGGAAGCACAGCGCGAGGGAGACGAGCACCCCGATCAGGGAGTGGCGGTAGACGAACTGCGCCACCGCGCCCGCGGGCAGCAGGACGACGGCGGCCCGCCAGGCGCGCCGCTTGTGCCGTTTGATGCCGTGGGCGAGCAGGAGCAGCAGGACGCCCGAGCTGAGCGAGAGCGCCGCGGCGAACGGCCCGAGGGCGCCCGGGAGCACCTCGGCGAAGGTGTGCATCCGGCTGTGCCGGAACCGCGGGAAGACTCCGGCGGCGACATCGATCAGGCCGACCGCCGCGCAGGCGCTTCCCACCAGTGCCGGTACGGACGCGGGTCGCGGTCCGCGCAGGAACCTGCGTCCGCGTGCCGCATGCGGAACCGTTCCTGATTTATCCCCATCTACCGTGACAGACATCGCTTCCCGTGGCTCCGCGAGAGATTCCTGAGTCCGTCGGCCGAAGCCCCTACGGACGATGTGCGCCCTCTAGGACGAGGCTTCCGCGGAGTGGGTTCATCCCCTTTCCGGAAATTTCCCGCACAGAAAGCTCACCTTCACCCATGGGTCTCACCAGCAACGCCGTTCTGGTTCTGGCGGTATCACTGGCCGTCGGGCTGTTCGCGGCCACGATCCGGCTCTGGCCCCGGCTGGCCGCCCGCACCGCTTCCGCGGTGGCGGGCCGGATCGGCCTGCTGCTGGCGACCCAGCTGGCGCTCTTCGTCTCGGCCGGTCTCCTGGCCAACAACTCCTTCCTCTTCTACGGCTCCTGGGCCGATCTGTTCGGGCAGAAGCAGGACCTGGGAACGGTCACCGACCACGGCGCCGGTGAGCCCGTGGCCGGGGGCGTGGCCAGGATCGGCACCCAGCGGCCCGATGTGCCGGGAGGCGGCAGGCCCGCGGTGGCGGGCCGGATCGACAAGGTCGTCGTCTCCGGGCGGGCTTCGCGGATCGACAGTCCGGCGTACGTCTATCTGCCCCCGGAGTACTTCCAGCCGGCGCACGCCCGGCGGACGTTCCCCGCGGTCATCGTGCTGACCGGCTACCCGGGCACCGCCGAGAACCTGGTCAAGGGCCTGCGCTACCCGCAGACCGCTCATGAACAGGTCAGGGCGGGCAGGGCGCAGCCGATGGTCCTGGTGATGCTGCGGCCGACGGTGGCGCCGCCCCGGGACACCGAGTGCGTGGACATCGCGGGGGGCCCGCAGGCCGAGACGTTCTTCGCCGAGGACCTGCCGCAGGCGGTGTCCCGGACGTACCGGGTCGGCAGCCGGGCCCGCAACTGGGGTGTCATCGGCAACTCGACCGGGGGCTACTGCGCGTTGAAGCTCGGCCTGCACCACCCGGAGCGCTTCGCCGCGAGTGCCGGTCTGTCGGCCTACTACAGGGCGGCCGAGGACCCGACGACCGGCGACCTCTTCCACGGGGACCGGAAGGCGCGCAACCGTGCCGATCTGTTGTGGAGCCTGGACCACCGGGCGCCGGCCGCCTCGTCCTTCCTGGTCACGACGTCCCGGCAGGGCGAGGGGAACCTCCGGGGCACCCGGGAGTTCATCGACCGGGTGAAGGCACCCGCCAGGGTGTCCTCGATCGTGCTCGACAGCGGCGGCCACAACTTCAACACCTGGCGGCGGGAGATTCCTCCGGCCCTGGAATGGATGAGCGGCAGGCTCAGCGCGACCTGACCCCGGCGCCCCCGGCTCCGCCCCGGCCGGCGGCACCGTGGTTCACGGTGAAGCGACCGTCGCCACGGTCTCCACCGCGACCTCGGCACGCGGAAGGTCCTGGGCGTCCGCGTCGATCGAGCGGCGCAGCGCCTCGTGGAGGCGGGCCGGGGTGAGAACACCCAGGAAGCGGCCGGTGCTGTCCTTGTCGATGACCGCGATCCAGCCCGCGTCGTGCTGGAGCATGGTGGCGAAGGCCTGCTTGAGCGGGGCGCCGAGCGGAAGCCACGCCTCCATGCGGCGGGCGTGCTCGCGGACCGTTCCCGCGGCATCGGCCGACGCGGCGTCGCCCGCGGGGATCCAGCCGTGCAGGTTGTCCTCGCCGTCCAGCACGACCGCCCAGCGGGCGCCATCGGCCCGCAGCCGCGCCGTCGCCTTCGCCAGCGGATCGTCGAGGTGGACGACCGGCGGCTGGTCCAGGTCGCTCTCCTCGATGGGGGTGACCGAGAGCCGTTTCAGACCGCGGTCCGCCCCGACGAAGTCCGCGACGTACGGCGTCGCGGGTGCCCCGAGCACGGTGGCCGGGGAGTCGAACTGCTCGATCCGGCCCTGTCCGTACACGGCGATACGGTCGCCGAGCCGGACGGCCTCCTCGATGTCGTGCGTGACGAACAACACGGTCTTGCGCACCTGAGCCTGCAGTTTCAGGAATTCGTTCTGCAGTCTTTCCCGTACGACGGGGTCGACGGCGCCGAATGGTTCGTCCATCAGCAGGACCGGCGGGTCGGCGGCCAGTGCGCGTGCCACACCGACCCGTTGGCGCTGACCGCCGGACAGTTGCTCGGGATAGCGCCCGCCATAAACGGAAGGATCAAGTCCGACGAGATCGAGGAGTTCGGCGGCCCGCTCCCGCGCCTTTCCCCGGTTCCAGCCGAGGAGATGGGGGACGGTTGCCGTGTTCTCCAGGACCGTCTTGTGCGGAAACAGCCCGACCTGCTGGATCACATAGCCGATGCGACGGCGCAGTTGTACCGGGTCGATGGCGGATATGTCGTCCCCGTCGAGGAATATCCGGCCCTCTGTCGGTTCGATCAGACGGTTCACCATCTTCATCGTGGTCGTCTTGCCGCAGCCGGAAGGTCCGACGAGCGTGACCAGTTCACCCTCGGCGACCTCGAAGGAAAGGTCGTCGACGGCGGTGGTGCCGTCCGCGTACCGCTTGGTGACGTGCTCGAAACGGATCATGATTCCCCATTGTGACGCGGGTTCTGTGAAGGACATGTTGCTGGAATACGACAGCCTCGGCGATTGTCGGTGCTCGGGGATAGGGTCGCCAGACATCGAGTCCGCGGCGGCAAACGGGAGGTGGGGGACGGATGGCCGAGCAGAACTGCCTGGTGGCGAACGACTGGATCTGCGGCGAGTATCTGCGCTCCCGCAGCCAGGAGTTGACCGAGGCGACGGTCCAGCACATCTGGATCACTGTGGCTTCGGTGCTGATCGGCCTGGTGGTCGCATTTCCACTCGCGCTTCTCGCACGCCGCGGCCGGCATTTCGCCGGACCGGTGCTGGGTCTGACCACGGTGCTCTACACGGTGCCGTCGCTGGCGATGTTCTCGCTGCTGCTGCCGCTGTTCGGACTGTCCGCGGCCCTCGTCGTCACCGGCCTGGTGCTCTATTCGCTGACCATTCTCGTGCGGAACATCCTGGCAGGGCTCGAAGCGGTGCCCCAGGAGGCCAAGGAAGCGGCGCAGGGCATGGGTTACGGCCCCGGCCGGCTCCTGTGGGAGGTGGAACTCCCCCTCGCGCTGCCCGCGCTGATGGCCGGTCTGCGGATCGCCACGGTCTCGACGGTCGCGCTCACCACGGTGGGGTCCCTCGTCGGCAAGGGCGGCCTCGGCAATCTCATCGAGGACGCGCTGCCCAGCTTCTTCAAGGCCCAGGTGCTCACGGCCTCCGTGCTCTGCGTGCTGCTCGCGGTGGCCGCGGACCTGCTGCTGCTCGGCCTGCAGCGCCTGCTCACGCCCTGGACCCGCATACGGACACCCGCCACGGCGGCGACCGGGCCCGCGGGCATCGCGAAGACGGAGGCGGGCTGATCCATGGGAGTCATCGGGGACGCCTGGACCTGGCTCGTCACCGGAGCCAACTGGTCCGGGGAGAACGGGGCGACGCACCGGCTGGGCGAGCACCTGTACGTGAGCGGAGTGGCCCTGGTGGCCGCCTGCGCCATCGCCCTGCCGATCGCGCTGTACCTGGGGCACATGGGCAAGGGGGGTGCGCTCGCGGTCAACATCTCCAACGTGGGCCGGGCGATCCCGGTGTTCGCGGTCCTCGCCCTCTTCATGATGACGCCGCTGCGCAACTCCGGCTATGTCCCCACCATCATCGCGCTGGTGCTGTTCGCCGTGCCGCCGCTGCTGACCAACGCCTATGTCGGGATGAGGGAGGTGGACCGGTCGGTGCTCGAGGCCGCCCGGGGCATGGGCATGTCCGGCATGCAGCTCTTCGCGCGGGTCGAGCTCCCGCTGGCCTATCCGATGATCATGACCGGGCTGCGGTCCGCGGCGGTCCAGGTGGTCGCCACCGCCTCGATCGCGGCGATGGTCGGACTGGGCGGCCTGGGCCGGATCATCACCGCAGGATTCAACACCTATGACACGGCGCAGGTATTCGCGGGCGCCGTACTGGTCGCCCTGCTGGCCCTGGTGGTGGAGGGGGCACTCGTGGCGCTGGACCGGCTGCTGTCGCCCCTGCGCCGCCGCCGGACGGCATGAACGCGCGCTTTTCGGACAGTGCACACCCTTTTTCGCGGATGGAGAACAACATGAGCAGGACCTCGCGCATAGCGAGTGCGGTCATCGGAGTGGTCGCGCTGGCCGGGTCGCTCGCCGCGTGCGGCGGCGACAGCCTGGAGAAGGAGAAGAGCGGCTCGGACAGCGCGGCGGGCGCGGACTCCAAGAAGGGCTCGCTCGTCGTGGGCGCCGCTTCCTTCACCGAGTCCAAGGTGCTCGCCGAGCTGTACGCACAGCTCCTGGGCGATGCCGGGTACAGCACCTCGATCACCACGGTGAAGAACCGTGAACTGTACGAGCCGTCACTGGAGAAGGGCGAGATCGACGTCGTCCCGGAATACGCGGCGACCATCGCCGAATTCCTCAACGCCAAGGTCAACGGGGCGGCGGAGGCGGAGAAGAAGCCGGTCGCATCGGGGGACGCGGCGGCCACCGTGGCAGCCCTGGAGAAGCTCGCCGGTCCGCTCGGGCTGAAGGTTCTCCCGGTCGGCGAGGCAGTCGATCAGAACGCCTTCGCGGTGTCGAAGGAATTCGCCGAGAAGAACAACCTCACGACGCTTTCCGACCTCGGCCGGTCGAAGATCAAGGTGAAGATCGCAGCGGGCGACGAGTGCGAGATCCGTCCGTTCTGCGCACCGGGTCTGAAGAAGACGTACGGCATCGACGTCACCGGGATCGACCCCAAGGGCGTCGGGACACCGCAGTCCAAGCAGGCGGTCAAGGACGGCAAGGACCAGCTCGTCCTCACGACCACCACGGATGCCGTGCTGGACGCCTACGGGCTGGTTTTCCTGGAGGACGACAAGAAGCTCCAGAACGCCGACAACGTCCTGCCGGTGCTCAACGCCAAGGACGCGGGTGCCCCGGAGATCGCCGCGGCGCTCGGGAAGCTCACCGATGTCCTCACCACGGAGGACCTCGCCGAACTCAACCGCAAGGTCGACGCGGAGCGCGCCAAGCCCGCCGATGCGGCCAAGGAGTATCTGCAGTCGAAGGGTCTGATCAAGAAGTAGACGGCCGCGGAACAGTCATTTGAGGGGCCGCAAGGTAACCGGGCGGGAACAGATTGCCGGGCGGCCTCCCAAGTGACCCGTGCGCACGGTAAATTTCGGGCCATGCCACGTGGACGTCACCGCCATTCGCCACCCCTCCACAAAATCCTGCCCCCCTCCGTGGTGGCCGGAGTGTCGGTCGTCTGCGCCGCCGGAGCCTGGCTCCTCGCGGAACCTGTGGCGCTGCGCGTCCTGGTGGCCGCGACAGCGGCCGCCGCTCTCAGCGGCGCCTATCTGATGCGCAGCTGGGACCGGGCGGCAGGACTGCGTGTCGCGGAGCTGAACCGGGCCCGCGTCAGCGACGAGTGGAAGACCGAGGAGCGCATAGCCGAGCTCGAGGCCGACCTCGAGGAATCACGGGAACTGCGGCTCCGCCTGGAGACGAAACTGCGCCGCAAGCGGGTGGAGCTCGCCGGCCTGCGGGGCGAACACGCCTCTCTGCTGCGCCGGTACGCGAACGCCGAGACCGAGCGGGCCGGTGCCCTGGAGGGGCGCAGGCAGCTCGCCATCGAAGCGGCGGCCGTACCCCGCGAGCTCCCCACGGCCCGGTCGACCCCGACCCCGGCCGCCTACCTGCGCGCCGCCCAGGCCCTGCAGGAACTGACGCGCAACGCCGCGCTCCAGGAGGCCCGCCGCACGGCCGAGCTGGCCAGGCAGCGCGATCTCGCCGAGCGGGCCGCGGAGCGGGACTCGGAGGGCGAGGGCCCGAAGGGGAAGCACGCGGCGGCCGCCGGAGCGGGTGACCAGCACCAGCACCGCCGCCCTTCGGCCGCCCTCCCCGCACCTCAGCTGCCGTCCGCACCCGTGCGTGCGCCGCGCTCCGTACCCGCAGCTTCGGCCGTCGTCCCGTACGCGGGCGGGCGGCGCCATCTCGTCCCGCAGGGCAGCTTCGACTTCTTCGGTACGCAGAAGGCCAACGCCGCGATCGAGTCCGTGCAGAACGAGGACCTCGCGGACGTCGTGGGCGAGGAGGCCCTGGCCGCGCACCGTACGCGCACCGCCGAGAACCGGGCCGTCGGAAAGGTCATCGACCTGACCGCGCACGACGAGACCGAACAGCTTGACGTCGTCCGGCTGCGCAGCGCGATCTCCTCGTAGCCGTAGCCGTAGCCGTAGCTGTAGCCGTACGTAGCCGCTGCGCGCCGGGAGTCGGCGGGCCGCCCCGCCGACTACTTGTCGATGTCCCCGACGACGAAGAAGAGCGACCCCAGGATCGCGACCATGTCGGCGACGAGAGTGCCCGGCAGCAGTTCGGTGAGCGCCTGGATGTTGTTGAACGAGGCGGAGCGGAGCTTCAGCCGGTACGGGGTCTTCTCGCCCTTGGACACCAGGTAGTAGCCGTTGATGCCGAGCGGGTTCTCGGTCCACGCGTAGGTGTGCCCCTCGGGCGCCTTCAGGACCTTGGGCAACCGCTGGTTGATCGGCCCCGGTGCCAGGTCCGCCATCCGGTCCAGGCAGGCGTCCGCCAGGTCCAGGGCGTTGTGCGTCTGCTCCAGGAGGCACTCGAAGCGGGCCAGGCAGTCGCCCTCGGTCCGGGTGACGACCTTGAGGGTGTCCTGCAGCTCCCCGTACGCGAGGTAGGGCTCGTCGCGCCGCAGATCGAAGTCGACCCCGGACGCGCGGGCGATCGGACCGGACACCCCGTAGGCGTGCACGGCCTCGGCGGACAGCACGCCCACACCCCTGGTACGGCCCCGGAAGATCTCGTTGCCGAGCACCAGCCGGTCGTACACGTCCATCCGGGAGCGGACCGAGGCGACGGCCTCCCTGGCCCGCCCCAGCCAGCCCGCGGGAAGGTCCTCCTTGAGGCCGCCGACCCGGTTGAACATGTAGTGCATCCGGCCGCCGGAGACCTCCTCCATCACGGCCTGGAGCTCCTCGCGTTCCCGGAACGCGTAGAAGACCGGAGTGATCCCGCCGAGTTCGAGGGGGTAGGAGCCCAGGAACATCAGGTGGTTCAGGACCCGGTTCAGCTCGGCCAGCAGCGTCCTCGTCCAGACGGCGCGCTCCGGGACCTCCATGCCCAGCATGCGCTCGACGGCCATCACGACACCGAGCTCGTTGGAGAAGGCCGACAGCCAGTCGTGGCGGTTGGCGAGCATGATGATCTGCCGGTAGTCGCGGGCCTCGAAGAGCTTCTCCGCGCCGCGGTGCATATAGCCGATGACGGGTTCGGCGTGCTGGATCCGTTCACCGTCCAGGACGAGCCGCAGCCGGAGCACGCCGTGTGTGGAGGGGTGCTGCGGACCGATGTTGAGCACCATGTCGGTGCTCTCTGCCGCGCCGCCGATGCCGACCGTCGTCTCCGTCATGCGGGACAGTATCCCCCTTCCCGTTCCCGGGACCCGGCCCCAGGTCCCTCAGACCGGCGGGGGCACGGGGCGAGGCCCCGGCGCTGTCCGCTGCCGCAGCCACCCGAAGTCGCCGAGCCCGCCCCGGGCGGTGAGTTCAGCAGCCTCTCCGGCCGCCGCGAGTGCCCGCACATAGCCCGCCGGATCCGTCGACGCCCGTGCCAGAGGCGGACGTTCGCCGCTGACCCCCAGCTCCTTCAGCGCCGTCCGCTGATCCAGCAGTTCGGCCACCGCGCCGTTGCCCGCCGCCGCCTCCGCGCACGCGTCCAGCGCCACGTGCGAGGTCAGGTCGCAGCTGCCGTCCGGCACGGGCCGCACCTCGCGGCCGGCCCGGAAGCCGGTCAGTGTTCCGAACGGCGGCCTCGCCCCCCGTACATGCGCGTAGTCGACCGCGACCGCGACCCCCTCGGCCATCGAGGCGACCGCCCGGGTCCAGGCCTCGTCGCGCGGCCGGCCGATCTCCGCACGGGCACCCGGTCCGGTCAGCGGCCACCAGCGGGCCAGCCACTCCGCGTCCGCCCCGGTCACCGGATCGCCCAGCCGTTCCTCGCCGTCGGCCCGGACGAGGACGTAGCGGGCCACTCCGTCGGCGTCGGCCTCGGCGATGTCCGTCGGGACGTTGTCCAGCCATTCGTTGGCGAACAGCAGGCCCTTCGTGCCCTGCGGCAGCTCGGCGCTCCACCCGATGGCAGGGTCCAGGCCCGCCGGCCGTGGAGCGAGTTCCACGGCGTGGGCCCGTACGACGAGTCCCGGACCGGCGGACCCGGCCCGCAGCGCCGTCAGCACGCCGGTCAGCAGCTCACCCCTGCCCGCTCCCACATCCACCAGGTCCACGGAGTCCGTTCCCAGCTCGCGCGCCGTACCGACGAGCAGCCGGGCGACGGCGGAGGCGAACAGCGGGGATGCGTGCACCGATGTGCGGAAATGGCCCGCCGGCCCCTCGGGGCGCCGGTAGAAGCCCCCGTCCCCGTACAAAGCGGTCTCTGCCGCTTCCCGCCATCCGCACCAGTCATCCGTCACGTAGGCAAGTCTCCACCTTGGGGAGTACGGTCCCAGGACCTGGATCGGCCCTTCGGCTGACCCGGGTACCGATCACCTGTACCTACGCTGGGTCACGTGCAGCGCCTCTACGATTTCATCCGCAGACACCCGACGGGCGTCGACACCTTCTGGGCTGTCTTCCTGCTCGGGCTCTCCGGCATGTCCATCGTGGCCGAGCAGGGCGGTGACGGCAGGGAGCGCGTCGCGGCCGTGCCCATCGCGGTCGGTCTGTGCACCGTGGTCGCGCTGCGCCGCCGCGCACCGGAGAAGATGCTGCTGCTCACGATCGTGATGGGCATCGCGCAGCTGCTGCTCGACGTGCGTCCGGGCGCCGCGGACTTCGCCATGCTGGTGATCATTTACACCGTGTCCACCGTGGGGGAGCGCTGGGCCTCCCGGCTCGCCCTGGCGTGCAGTCTCGGCGCCGCGGGGCTCTCGCAGCTGCGGTGGCCGGAGGATTCCCCGTCGGACAGCTGGGTGCAGTCGGTCTTCGTCGTCGTCGTCCTGACCGTGCCGTTCGTCCTCGCCTGGGTGCTCGGCGACTCGATACGCACGCGTCGGGCCTACTTCAGTCAGCTGGAGGAGCGCGCCGCCCGGCTGGAGCGTGAGCGCGAGGCGCAGTCGAAGGTCGCCGTGGCCGCCGAACGGGCCCGCATCGCCAGGGAGCTGCACGACGTCGTCGCGCACAACGTCTCGGTGATGGTGGTTCAGGCCGACGGTGCCGCCTACGTCATGGACGCCGCTCCCGACCAGGCCCGGCAGGCACTGGAGACCATCTCCAGCACCGGCCGACAGGCCCTCGCCGAGATGCGGCGGCTGCTCGGGGTGCTGCGCACCGGCGACACCCGGGAGAGCGGCGAGTACGTGCCCCAGCCCGACGTCGAGCAGATCGAGGACCTGGTCGACCAGGTGAGGCGGACGGGCCTCGCGGTGGACTTCAAGATCGAGGGCACTCCGCGTCCGCTGCCGACCGGCGTCGAGCTGACCGCGTACCGGATCGTCCAGGAGGCCCTCACCAACACCCGCAAGCACGGCGGTCCGGACGCCGGGGCCAGCGTGCGGCTGGTCTACTTCGACGACGGCCTCGGGCTGCTCGTCGAGGACGACGGCCGGGGCGCCGCGCACGAGCTGTACGAGGACGGCGGGGCCGACGGCGCCGGACACGGAATGATCGGCATGCGGGAGCGGGTCGGCATGGTCGGCGGCACGCTGGACGCGGGACCGCGGCCGGGCGGCGGCTTCCGGATCAGCGCACTGCTCCCGCTCAAGCCCGCCAACCAGTGACACAAGGACAGGACCCTCATGACGATCCGCGTAATGCTCGTCGACGACCAGATGCTGCTGCGCACGGGCTTCCGGATGGTGCTCGCCGCCCAGCCGGACATGGAGGTCGTCGCCGAGGCGGGTGACGGGGCGGAGGCGATCGAGGTCCTGCGGTCCACGACCGTAGACGTGGTGCTGATGGACGTGCGCATGCCGCGGCTGGACGGGGTCGAGGCGACCCGGCGCATCTGCGCGCAGACCGATCCGCCCAAGGTCCTCATCCTGACGACGTTCGACCTGGACGAGTACGCGTTCTCCGGCCTGAAGGCGGGCGCGAGCGGCTTCATGCTCAAGGACGTGCCGCCCGGCGAGCTGCTCGCCGCGATCCGGTCCGTGCACAGCGGCGACGCCGTGGTCGCCCCGTCCACCACCCGCAGGCTCCTCGACCAGTTCTCCCCGATGCTGCCCAGCAGCGGCAAGGAGCCGCAGCACAAGCACATCGAGAAGCTGACCGAGCGCGAGCGGGAAGTGATGATGCTGGTCGCCCAGGGTCTGTCGAACGGCGAGATCGCGGCCCGTCTGGTGCTGTCCGAGGCGACGGTGAAGACCCACGTGGGCCGCATCCTCACCAAGCTGAGCCTGCGCGACCGCGTCCAGGTGGTCGTCCTCGCGTACGAGACCGGCCTGGTCAGGGCGGGCGGCGGGTCGGGCGCCTGACCGGCGCGGCTACCGGAGCACGCCTTCCAGGAAGTCGCTGCCGAGCCGGGCCACGACGGTCAGGTCCAGCGAGTGCAGGACGTACCGGCCGCGCCTGCGCGTGGTGATCAGGCCGGCCTTCTTGAGCACCGCCAGGTGCCGTGAGACCTCGGGCGCCGTGATGCTGTGCGCGTCGGCGAGTTCCCCGGTGGTGTACGGGGAACGGGCGAGGTTGCGGCACAGGCGCATCCGCATCGGGTGGGCCAGGGCCTCCATCCGCAGCTGGAGCAGCTCCACGGAGGCGGGGGAGGGCAGCTCGGGGCGGTGCACCGGGTAGTGGATCACCGGCCGCCAGCCCGGGGCGTGGAGCACCATCAGGTGGGGCCAGCCGAAGCTGGTCGGGATGAGGGTGAGCCCCGTCCCGACGGCCGGGTCGGCGGCGTTCGTCCGGCCGACGGTCAGCTTGTCGATGTTCAGCCTGCTCGCGTCCTCGTTGAGCGAGAGCGCGGGCGAGACCGCGCGGAACACCTCGTCGAGGCCCTTGCGCCGCAGCAGCTCGGTCTTGTGCCGGGCGTCGGCGGCCAGCTGGACCTGGACCCGCTGCCAGGTGTCCGAGAAGAAGGCCTGGTCGCAGTCCTCGAAGAGGCGACGCACCCAGGTGCGTACGGAGCCGGGTGCGGCGAGCAGCTGCTGGGTGAACTCCAGCTGCTGGGGCCCCCTTGCCGCCGCCATGTCGAGTGCGCGGGCCCGCATCGTGGCGCTGTTGAGCGGGGACGGCGCGCCCGTCCCGTACAGGCTTGCGCAGGTGAACTCCAGGGCGGCGGAGACGAACCGCTCGTCATCCATTTTGTCGAGGATGTCCAGGTCCTCGGCCAGGCTCGCCCCCGTACGTCCGTCGCCGCCGCGGACACCGGCGAACGGCAGGAAGACGTCGGAGAAGGTGTTGCGCCAGAGGAAATCGGCCTCGTGCAGCCGGTCGGCGAGGTCGGGCTCGAGAGCCGCGGAGGTCGCGGTCGCCCAGCCGTGGTGGCCCGGATGGTGCCCGGGCTCGGAGAGCGCATGCAGGGCGAGCCCCAGCTCGGCGAGGGGGGAGATCTCGAAAAGGATGTGTTCGGAGGGCAGGCCCGCGATGTCTATGTGCACGCTCACCCGTCCATAGTGCGGGGTACGGAGCCGGGGCCGGGCGCCAGTTGACGGGGGCCGTCAATCGACGGGCGGAGTGCCGGGAACGGGTTCACGCTGGATGCATGGACATCGTTCAGCAGCACATGCTCGACAGCTATCGCTCGGCGCAGCACGGTGAGCCACCGCCCCCGCTGCCCGGCCGCCACGACCGGGAAGTCCTGCGGGAACTGCGCAGACGCTTCCACGCCTGGACCGCGGGACAGAACCAGAACCGGCACGGCGCCTGAGGAGAGCCCGGCCACCGGGCTGACCGGGCCACCACGCCCTACCCCAGCCGCCGTACGAACTCCGCCACCGCCTCCCGCACATCCCCCGCCGACCACTCCAGCCCCGGCGCGGCCACCGTGACCTCGGTGTACGACACCCCGGGCGGCCCCGCGGGCCCGGCCAGCCACCGGCGGAACAGCGTCACGCCCGTCTCTTCGGCCTGCCGCACCGAGGCCTCGTCCAGCTCCTGTGTCCCGTAGGGCAGCCACACCTGGAACTGGTGGGTGTGCGGCGGTTCCGGATGCACTCGGAACCAGGGCACCGCACTGTCCGCGAAACCCTCCGCCATTGCCCCCGCGACCACCTTGGCGTGCGCCACGTACCGGGGCAGCATCGGCAGCTCACGCTCCAGACCCAGCAGCGCGGAGAGAGCCGCCGGGTACTGCTGGAAGACCTGACCGCCGTACCGGTGGCGCCAGGTCCGCGCCTCGTCGACCAGCGATTCGGGGCCGGCGAGCACCGCCCCGGACAATCCGTTCAGGGACTTGTAGAACGACACGTAGACGCTGTCGGCGAGCCCCGCGATCTCCGGCAGACCGCGCCCGAAGTGCGGTCCGCACTCCCACAGCCGGGCTCCGTCCAGATGCACGACCGCGTCCCGCTCCCGCGCGGCGGCCACGACGGCCTCCAGCTCCTCCCAGGAGGGCAGGACGAAGCCGGCGTCGCGCAGCGGGAGCTCCAGCATGAGGGTGCCGAACGGCTCGGGGAAGTCCCGGACCTCGTCCGCCGTGGGCAGCCGGGGTGCGGACGTCGGATGCACCGTGCGCAGTCCGCTCACCGAGGTGAGGGCACCCCCCTCGTGCATCTCGGGGTGGGAGAGCGGATGAAGCGCCACCACCGGATTCCCCGTACGCCCCGCCCAGCTGCGCAGCGCGACCTGCTGGGCCATCGTCCCCGTCGGGAAGAACGCCGCGGCCTCCATGCCCAGCAGATCGGCGGTCCGCCGCTCCACCTCGGCGACGACCCCGTCGCCGTACACATCCGTCCACTCCTCCAGGTCGTGGACCGACCCCGCGTCGGCGGCCAGCGCGGCCAGCCGCTCGCCCAGGGTGTGGTCGGCGGACGCCCGGGCGAGCACCCTTCCGGACCGCTTCCACGCGGTCAGCCTGCGGTGCCGCTGCTTCTGCTCATCGGTGACTGCCATGGGACGATCATCACCCGGGCCGCTGACACAGCCCACCCCGTTTTCGGTTGCGGCCCAGAGTTACCCACAGGCTGTGGACAGCCGGGGGGTCTCGCGAAACGCTGGCGTAGCATGCAGAGAAATCGTCCGGTACCCCCCGCGGACTGGAACGGAAGGCCATCGCCGCGTGAACGCATCTGTTTCCAAGGAATCCCTCGACGCGAGGGACCGCCCCGCCCGTCTCACCGTCGGCGTCGTCGGCGCGGGACGGGTCGGCCCCGCCCTCGCCGCCTCGCTGCAGCTCGCCGGGCACCGCCCGGTCGCGGTCTCGGGCGTCTCCGACGCATCCGTGCGCCGGGCCGCCGCCCTGCTGCCCGACGTACCCCTCGTCACGCCGGCCGAGGTCCTCGCGCGCGCCGAGCTCGTGCTGCTGACGGTTCCCGACGACGCGCTGCCCGGCCTGGTCGAGGGCCTCGCGGAGACCGGTGCCGTGCGGCCCGGCCAGCTGATCGTCCACACGTCCGGGCGGTACGGGACGAAGGTGCTCGACCCCGCACTGCGCGCGGGGGCGCTCCCGCTGGCCCTGCATCCGGCCATGACCTTCACGGGCAGCTCCGTCGACGTCCAACGGCTGGCCGGCTGCTCCTTCGGGGTCACCGCCCCCGAGGAGCTCAGGCTCGCCGCCGAGGCGCTCGTCATCGAGATGGGCGGTGAGCCCGAATGGATCGCGGAGGAGTCCCGCCCGCTCTATCACGCGGCGCTCGCCCTCGGAGCGAACCACCTGGTCACCCTGGTCGCCCAGTCCATGGAGCTGCTGCAGAAGGCCGGAGTGTCCGCACCCGACCGGATGCTCGGCCCGCTGCTCGGTGCTGCCCTCGACAACGCCCTGCGCTCCGGCGACGCCGCGCTGACCGGCCCCGTGGCCCGGGGCGACGCGGGCACGGTGGCCGCGCACGTCGCCGAGCTGCGCAGGCACGCCCCGCAGGCAGTGGCCGGATATCTCGCGATGGCCCGCACCACGGCCGACCGGGCGCTGGCCCATGGTCTGCTCAAGCCTGAGTTCGCGGAGGACCTCCTGGATGTCCTGTCGGACAGCGCGAACACAAAAGGAATGAACGGAACGGACGGCACGGACGAGACCGGGCCGGGGGAGGCCCGATGAGCACCGCACCCGCCACGCTCCTGCGCACCGCCGCGGAACTGGACGCCCTGCACCGGCCGGCCGGTGCGCAGCGCGCCGTCGTCATGACGATGGGCGCGCTCCATGACGGCCACGCCACCCTGATCCGTACGGCACGGGCCGCCGCGGGGCCCGATGGACAGGTCGTCGTCACCGTGTTCGTCAACCCGCTCCAGTTCGGTGAGGCCGCCGACCTCGACCGCTACCCCCGCACGCTGGACGCCGACCTCGCCATTGCCGCGGCGGCCGGTGCCGACGCGGTCTTCGCGCCCTCCGTCGACGAGGTGTACCCGGGCGGTGACCCCCAGGTCAGGATCACCGCGGGACCCATGGGAGAGCGTCTCGAAGGCGCCTCGCGCCCCGGGCACTTCGACGGCATGCTCACCGTCGTCGCCAAACTCCTCCACCTCACCCGGCCCGACGCGGCGTTCTACGGGCAGAAGGACGCCCAGCAACTGGCGCTCATCCGCCGCATGGTGCGCGACCTCAACTTCGGCGTCGACATCGTCGCCGTTCCCACGGTGCGCGACCCCGACGGGCTCGCGCTCTCCAGCCGCAACCGGTTCCTCTCCGCCGACGAACGCCGCACCGCGCTGGCCCTCCCCGGGGCCCTGTTCGCGGCCCGCGACCGGCTGGCGGCGCAGCAGGCGCTGCACGCCCGCGCGCAGACCGTCCCCGAGCGGGAGGGCCGGGCCGCCGCGCTCACGAAGCTCGGAGAGGCCCGTGCGGCCGCCGACACCCAGGCCGTGGCGCTGGCCCGGCCGACGGTCGGACCGGCCGCGGTGCGGGCAGCGGCCCGGGCCGTCCTCGCCGAGGCGGCCGAGGAGGCCGTGCCGCTCGACCTGGACTACCTGGCGCTCGTGGACCCGGCCGACTTCACCGAGATCCCCGACGACCGCGACAGCGGCGAGGCGATCCTCGCCGTCGCGGCACGGGTGGGTGCCACCCGTCTGATCGACAACATCCCGCTGACCCTCGGAGTCCTGACGTGACCGGAATACGGCTGACCGCCCCCGCCCCCGGCTGGGCCATCGACGCGGACGTCGTCGTGGTCGGCTCCGGCGTGGCCGGTCTCACCACCGCCCTGCGCTGCGCCGCGGCCGGTCTCGCCACCGTCGTCGTCACCAAGGCCCGCCTCGACGACGGCTCCACCCGCTGGGCGCAGGGCGGCATCGCGGCGGCCCTCGGCGAGGGCGACACCCCCGAGCAGCACCTCGACGACACCCTGGTCGCCGGCGCCGGCCTGTGCGACGAGACGGCGGTGCGGGCGCTGGTGACCGAGGGCCCCGACGCCGTACGCCGGCTGATCGAAACGGGCGCGCACTTCGACACGACCGACACCGGCGCCATCGCCCTGACCCGCGAGGGCGGCCACCACCGCCGCCGCATCGCGCACGCGGGCGGAGACGCCACGGGCGCCGAGATCTCCCGCGCCCTGGTCGAAGCGGTCCGCTCGGCAGCCCTGCACACCGTCGAGAACGCCCTGGTCCTCGACCTGCTCACCGATGCCGAAGGCCGTACCGCGGGCGTCACCCTGCACGTCATGGGCGAGGGCCAGCACGACGGCGTCGGCGCGGTCCGCGCTCCCGCGGTGGTCCTCGCGACCGGCGGCATGGGCCAGGTCTTCTCGGCCACCACCAACCCGCCGGTCTCCACCGGCGACGGCGTGGCCCTCGCGCTGCGGGCGGGCGCGGAGGTCTCCGACCTCGAATTCGTCCAGTTCCACCCGACCGTCCTGTTTCTCGGCTCCGACTCCGAGGGCCAGCAGCCGCTGGTGTCGGAAGCGGTACGGGGTGAGGGCGCCCATCTCGTCGACGCCTCCGGCACGCGCTTCATGCTGGGGCAGCACGAACTGGCCGAGCTGGCCCCGCGCGACATCGTCGCCAAGGCCATCACCCGCCAGATGCACCTTCTGGGCACCGAGCACATGTATCTCGACGCGCGTCACTTCGGCGCCGAGATGTGGGAGCAGCGCTTCCCGACGATTCTGGCCGCCTGCAGCGCACACGGCATCGACCCGGTGACGGAGCCGATCCCGGTGGCCCCGGCCGCGCACTACGCCTCGGGCGGCGTCCGCACCGACCTCCGGGGCCGTACGACGGTCCCCGGTCTGTACGCCTGCGGAGAGGTCGCCTGCACGGGAGTGCACGGCGCTAACCGGCTCGCGTCCAACTCCCTCCTGGAGGGCCTGGTCTTCGCCGAACGCATCGCGGCGGACATCGTGACGGACCGGAACGAGGACCGGACCCAGGACATGACCCCGGACCCGGCCCAGGACGTGTCCGGTGAACAGGACCTGCCGCGGCCGGCCGCCGGGGCCGGGGCAGCCGTCCCCGGTGCTCACGGGCCCGCGTCGGAGCCCGCCCCGCTGCTCACCGCCGAGTCCCGGACGGAGATCCAGCGGATCATGACGAGGGGCGCCGGAGTCATCCGCTCCGCCGCCAGCCTCGCCCGCGCGGCCGAGGAGCTGGACTCCCTCCAGCAGACCGCGGCCACCGCGGCGGACACCGTCGCGACCGGTGCCAAGGACGCGGTACCCGGCGTCGAGGCGTGGGAGGCCACCAATCTGCTCCTCGTCTCGCGGGTCCTGGTCGCTGCCGCCCGGGAGCGCGAGGAGACCCGCGGCTGCCACTGGCGCGAGGACCGGCCCGACCGCGACGACGCGGACTGGCGCCGTCACCTCGTCGTCCGGATCGCCCCGGACCGGCGGCTCGTCGTCCGTCGTACGGACAGCGCCGCATTCCCGCCCGTACGCCCCGAGGATTCAGCAGACTGAGCGGCGACAGCACGACGCCGCCCGGATTGCGCAGCAACACCGAGCAGTACCCCGAACCACCCGCCGACGCCCCCGAGGAGCCGTAACCGTGAGCACGCCCGAAGAGAACCCGCGCCCGACACCCGTGGACGTACCGCTGATCCACATCGGCGCGCCCGCCGCGTCCGGGGGCGGCTGCGGCGACGGCTGCGGCTGCGACGACGGCTACGACCCGGACGGTCTGGAGTGCGGCCTCGACCCCGCTCTGGCCCAGTTGCTCGCCGACGCGGGCCTGGATCCCGTCCAGGTCGAGGACATCGCCCATGTCGCGATCGAGGAGGACCTCGACGGCGGGGTTGACGTGACGACCGTGGCGACCGTCTCCGAGGAGGCCGTGGCCACCGGTGACTTCACCGCCCGCGAGGCAGGCGTCGTCGCAGGTCTGCGTGTTGCCGAGGCCGTCCTGTCCATCGTCTGCACGGACGAGTTCGAGGTCGAGCGCCATGTCGAGGACGGTGACCGCGTCGCGCCCGGACAGAAGCTGCTCACCGTCACCACCCGCACCCGTGACCTGCTCACGGGTGAGCGCAGCGCGCTCAACCTGCTGTGCAGGCTCTCCGGGATCGCGACCGCGACCCGGGCCTGGGCCGATGTGCTCGAAGGCACCAAGACCAAGGTCCGCGACACCCGCAAGACGACTCCCGGACTGCGCGCCCTGGAGAAGTACGCGGTCCGCTGCGGCGGCGGCGTCAACCACCGCATGTCCCTCGTGGACGCGGCCCTCGTCAAGGACAACCACGTCATCGCGGCCGGCGGTGTCGCCGAGGCGTTCAAGCGGGTCAGGGAGGCGTTCCCCGAGCTCGCCATCGAGGTCGAGGTCGACACGCTGGAGCAGGTCACGGAGGTGCTCGACGCGGGTGCCGACCTGATCCTGCTGGACAACTTCACCCCGTCCGCGACCGCCGAGGCGGTCGCCCTCGTCGGCGGCCGCGCGGTGCTGGAGTCCTCGGGCCGGCTCGCCCTCGGCTCCGCCCGCGCCTATGCCGAGGCGGGCGTCGACTACCTGGCCGTCGGCGCGCTCACGCACTCCTCGCCGATCCTCGACATCGGCCTGGACTTCCGTGACACCGTCCCCACCGACGGGGTCGGCGCCTGATGCTGCTCACCATCGACGTCGGCAACTCCCACACGGTCCTCGGCCTCTTCGACGGCGAGGAGATCGTCGAGCACTGGCGGATCTCCACCGATGCCCGCCGCACCGCCGACGAGCTCGCCGTGCTGCTCCAGGGGCTGATGGGCATGCACCCGCTGCTCGGCGTGGAGCTGGGCGACGGGATCGAGGGCATCGCGATCTGCTCGACGGTGCCCGCCGTTCTGCACGAGCTGCGCGAGGTCACCCGCCGCTACTACGGCGATGTCCCCGCGGTCCTCGTGGAGCCGGGGGTCAAGACGGGTGTGCCCGTGCTGACGGACAACCCGAAGGAGGTCGGCGCGGACCGCATCGTCAACGCCGTCGCAGCCGTCGAGCTCTACGGCGGTCCGGCGATCGTCGTCGACCTCGGTACGGCCACCACCTTCGACGCGGTGTCCGCCCGCGGTGAGTACACGGGCGGTGTGATCGCACCCGGTATCGAGATCTCGGTGGAGGCGCTCGGGGTGAAGGGCGCCCAGCTCCGCAAGATCGAGCTGGCCAGGCCGCGCAGTGTGATCGGGAAGAACACCGTCGAGGCGATGCAGTCCGGCATCGTGTACGGCTTCGCGGGCCAGATCGACGGCGTCGTCGAGCGCATGAAGAAGGAGCTGGCGGCCGACCCCGACGAGGTCACCGTCATCGCGACCGGCGGCCTTGCTCCGATGGTGTTGGGGGAGTCCTCCGTCATCGACGAGCACGAACCCTGGCTCACGCTCATCGGCCTCCGTCTCGTGTACGAGCGCAACATCGCCCGGATGTAGGGCGCGCCCGCGGTCACCTGCGGGAACGGCCCGGCGGCGCCTCGGAGGACGGCGCGCCGCCGGGCGGCCAGTTAAGCGGATTTTGTCCATTTAGCACGTATTGTCGCGTCATGCCCACGCCCTACGGATCACGCGGCGGCATGGCGTTCGGTGCGGACGAGCTGCGAGTGCTCCGACGTGCTCTCGCTCATGCCCTCCACCCCACGTCCCTGCCGGAAGACGACGTCCAGGACTGCCTGCGGCTCGCCGCCGCGGTGGACGAGGCGGTGAGCGAGGCAGGCAGGCTGCGCGCGTTCCTCCTCGCCGATCTCGCCCGGTACCGCGACGCACTCCCCGGCTCGCTCAGCGGCTACCTGGAGCTCCTGCAGGACGCCCTTGCCGCCGGCTACGACCCCCGTCCCGACGATCTGGCCGCCCTGCGCGCACTGCGCGCAGGACCGGTCGCGGCGGCGCTCCTGGAACGCTGTCAGGTGCTCGCGGAACGCTCGGTGCGGGCCCGCCTCGCCGGGCGCGCCGTGCCCGCGACGACGCCCGCGCCGCGCAGCAGGCTGCTCGCCCTGCCCGGCGGCCTTGCGGCGGCCAAGGAGCCCGAGCGCCCCAAGACCCCGGCCCGGCCCGCGTCGCCGTCCCGCCCGGCGGCCCCCGGTGAGCGCCCCATGCCCAAGCCGTCCGAGGTCTTCCCGCCCCGGCGCCGGCCGGCGCCCGCACCCCCACCCGAGGAACGCGCCGTGTCCTAGGGTTCCCACGGGGTGCCCGGGAGAGACCGGAATGCCGGGCTCGCTACCCTGGACGGCATGGACTACGTATCCGCGCTCGTGCCCCCCGTGGTGATGGCCGCCTTCTTCATCGGTCTTGTCGTGACGATCGTCAAGAGCCAGGGCGGTCCGAACAAGGCCAAGGAGGACGCGGCCGTGGACGCGGCGGCCGCCCGCACCGAATCGCTGCAGCAGGCCCCGCGGGCCGACGGCGTCTGATCCGGACCAGGCCAAGAAGGGCGTACGGCTCCCGAGGAGCTGTGCGCCCTTTTGCCGTCTCGATAAAAGGCCCATTCCAGACATCTAGCACTAAGGTGACGCTGTGCCTCGCCAATTGGGAGAGCTGGAAGACGCCGTGATGACACGGGTCTGGCAATGGAACCGTCCGGTCACCGTGCGGGAAGTTCTCGAGGACCTTCAGCAGGAGAGGTCCATCGCATACACGACCGTGATGACGGTAATGGACAATCTCCATCAGAAGGGCTGGGTGCGCCGAGAAGTCGATGGCCGGGCATATCGATATACGGCGGTCTCCACACGGGCCGCGTACTCGGCCGCACTGATGAACGAAGCCTGGTCCCTCAGCGACAACCCGGCGGCCGCTCTGGTCGCCTTCTTCGGCATGATGTCCGCCGAGCAGCGCGAGGCTCTCCAGGATGCGGTGCGCATGGTCTCGCCGGTCTTCCCCGAACCGTCGGCAACCCCGCCGGATGACGCGGTCCCGGCCGATGAAGCACCACCGGAGATCGGGCGATAGCGTCGGGGCATGTCCTCAGAGCTGCCGCAAACCGAGCCGCAAACCGAGCCGCATACAGATTTTCCTACCGACCCGTCGGTTGGGAAACTCGCCATCACCGTCCGACGTGCCAGGACGAGCGATGTGGCATCCGTCCGCGGCCTGCTCGACGGCTACGTCGCCGAAGGCATCCTGCTCGACAAAGCGACGGTGACGCTTTACGAGGACATCCAGGAGTTCTGGGTCGCCGAACGTGATGAGGACGCCCGCGTCATCGGCTGCGGCGCACTCCACGTGATGTGGGAAGACCTCGCCGAAGTGCGTACTCTCGCCGTCGACCACGGGATCAAGGGCGCGGGAGTAGGTCACCAAGTTCTGGACAAGCTCTTGCAGACCGCACGCTGGCTCGGCGTCCGCCGGGTTTTCTGTCTCACCTTCGAAGTCGACTTCTTCGCGAAGCACGGCTTCACCGAGATCGGAGAGACGCCGGTCGACGGAGATGTCTACAGCGAGCTGCTGCGTTCCTATGACGAGGGTGTCGCCGAGTTCCTCGGTCTCGAACGAGTGAAGCCGAACACCTTGGGCAACAGTCGGATGCTTCTGCACCTGTGACCGGGACTAGCTGTCGGAACCCTATGTCCGAATCGCGCACGTTTCCCGTGTTCTTGTGCTACTGAACGTCTCCCAGGGGTTTGTGTTTTCCGGGGAAAAGCGGTTTCCTTTCCGCGTACTGCATTTTCGATGAAAGGAAATCCGGTGGCACAGAAGGTTCAGGTCCTTCTTGTTGATGACCTCGACGGTGGCGAGGCGGACGAGACCGTCACGTTCGCTCTTGATGGCAAGACGTACGAGATCGACCTCACGACGAGCAACGCGGACAAGCTCCGTGGTCTTCTCGAGCCCTACGCCCGGAGTGGCCGTCGCACGGGTGGTCGCGCAGCGACCGGCCGCGGCAAGGGCCGTGCCGTTGCGGGTGGCAACAAGGACACTGCGGAGATCCGTAAGTGGGCCCGCGAGAACGGCCACAATGTGAATGACCGCGGCCGCGTTCCGGCCGAGATCCGCGAGGCTTACGAGAAGGCCAACGGCTGACCTGTCGGCCGATGGGACAACAGCGTCCGGGCATGCGTGAGCCGGACCCGGTGGCATTCCGTCGCTGCCGCGTCCACCAGTCGTACGAGATCGGGAGCATCCCCACCCCTGCTCCCGAGGCCGGCCAGAGCCGGGAGCCGCGGCTCCACCTCCTGGCGCGGTTCGGGGGGCCGCAGCCAGAAGGCGGCCCCCGGCGAGCCCCCCGCCCCGTCGGGCGGCGCAGGGGCGTCGATGTGCCCGCCCGCGCCGATGGCGGCCAGGTCGAGAGCGATACCGCTCCACTCCAGCCAGTCCAGCAGCCCCGGCAGCTCGTCGGCGCTCCCGGCGGCCACCAGCAGCCACATCCGCTGCCCGGCCACTGCCACGGGGCCGGTGCGCCCCACCCGGCGCAGTGCCGCGTGACCAGCCGCGGCAGGCAGCTCCAGCACGTCGAAGCGCAGCCCGGTCAGCAGCCGCACAGGCGCTGTTCCCACCGTGGCCCAGTCGAGCTCACGTGCGTACCACCGCGCGCAGGCGTCGGCTTCGGGCGACGAGCGGGGAGGCGGGACGGTGGGAGCCATGACCGATGAACCGCCGAACCGGGTCCAGGGTTACGCACAGTTCATGATCGAATGCTCTTCGTGTCCGTGATGGGGGCGTACGGGAGCATTCGGCAGCGTGAAGTTGTTCGCCCGTAGCGGAGGGAACGGGGGTGCGCCGCATGGACTGTCAGTGAGTGCGGGTAAGACATCCCTAGTGAGAAGGGGCGACACGCAGGCAAAAACGTCTCACGTTCGCCATCGGCGTACTGGCGAAAGGGCTATCTGCCTGGCCTGCGGGAACATCGTCTCGCACCATCGGGTTGGAGCAGTTGTCGGCGTTCGGGGCAGGAGGCCATCGACGGGTGTCGGCAGTTGAAATGAGCGGTCCCCGCTTGCGGGACTAAGCTGCGGAAGGACAGGGAGGGGACCTACCCCTAACTGCCTGACCGCTCTGAGGAGCGATTAACGATGTTCGAGAGGTTCACCGACCGCGCGCGGCGGGTTGTCGTCCTGGCTCAGGAAGAAGCCCGGATGCTCAACCACAACTACATCGGCACCGAGCACATCCTCCTGGGCCTGATCCACGAGGGTGAGGGTGTCGCCGCTAAGGCCCTGGAGAGCCTCGGGATTTCGCTCGAGGCGGTCCGCCAGCAGGTGGAGGAGATCATCGGTCAGGGCCAGCAGGCCCCGTCCGGGCACATCCCCTTCACTCCCCGGGCGAAGAAGGTCCTGGAGCTCTCGCTCCGCGAGGCCCTCCAGCTCGGCCACAACTACATCGGCACCGAGCACATCCTGCTCGGCCTGATCCGCGAGGGCGAGGGCGTCGCAGCCCAGGTCCTCGTGAAGCTGGGCGCCGACCTGAACCGGGTGCGGCAGCAGGTCATCCAGCTGCTCTCCGGGTACTCGGGAGGCAAGGAGGCGGCCACCGCAGGCGGCCCCGCGGAGGGCACGCCCTCCACGTCCCTGGTGCTCGACCAGTTCGGCCGGAACCTCACCCAGGCCGCTCGTGAGTCCAAGCTCGACCCGGTCATCGGGCGCGAGAAGGAGATCGAGCGGGTCATGCAGGTGCTGTCCCGCCGGACCAAGAACAACCCGGTCCTCATCGGCGAGCCCGGCGTCGGCAAGACGGCGGTCGTCGAGGGCCTGGCGCAGGCCATCGTCAAGGGCGAGGTGCCCGAGACCCTCAAGGACAAGCACCTCTACACCCTCGACCTCGGTGCGCTGGTCGCAGGCTCCCGCTACCGCGGTGACTTCGAGGAGCGCCTGAAGAAGGTCCTCAAGGAGATCCGCACCCGCGGCGACATCATCCTGTTCATCGACGAGCTCCACACCCTGGTGGGTGCGGGCGCCGCCGAGGGCGCGATCGACGCGGCGAGCATCCTCAAGCCCATGCTGGCGCGAGGCGAGCTCCAGACCATCGGTGCGACCACGCTCGACGAGTACCGCAAGCACCTGGAGAAGGACGCCGCTCTCGAGCGCCGCTTCCAGCCCATCCAGGTCGCGGAGCCGTCGCTGCCGCACACCATCGAGATCCTCAAGGGTCTGCGCGACCGTTACGAGGCCCACCACAGGGTCTCCATCACGGACGAGGCGCTGGTGCAGGCCGCCACCCTGGCCGACCGCTACATCTCGGACCGCTTCCTGCCGGACAAGGCGATCGACCTGATCGACGAGGCCGGTTCCCGGATGCGCATCCGCCGGATGACCGCGCCGCCGGACCTCCGCGAGTTCGACGAGAAGATCGCGGGCGTGCGCCGCGACAAGGAGTCGGCGATCGACTCCCAGGACTTCGAGAAGGCAGCGTCCCTCCGGGACAAGGAGAAGCAGCTGCTGGCGGCGAAGGCCAAGCGGGAGAAGGAGTGGAAGGCCGGCGACATGGACGTCGTCGCCGAGGTCGACGGCGAGCTCATCGCCGAAGTCCTGGCCACCGCCACCGGCATCCCGGTCTTCAAGCTGACGGAGGAGGAGTCCTCGCGTCTGCTGCGCATGGAGGACGAGCTCCACAAGCGCGTCATCGGCCAGAAGGACGCCATCAAGGCCCTCTCGCAGGCGATCCGCCGTACGCGAGCAGGCCTGAAGGACCCGAAGCGCCCCGGTGGCTCGTTCATCTTCGCCGGCCCGTCCGGTGTCGGTAAGACCGAGCTCTCCAAGACGCTCGCCGAATTCCTCTTCGGCGACGAGGACGCGCTGATCTCCCTCGACATGTCGGAGTTCAGCGAGAAGCACACGGTTTCCCGCCTCTTCGGTTCGCCCCCCGGTTACGTGGGTTACGAGGAGGGCGGCCAGCTCACCGAGAAGGTGCGCCGCAAGCCGTTCTCCGTCGTTCTCTTCGACGAGGTCGAGAAGGCCCACCCCGATATCTTCAATTCCCTGCTCCAGATTCTGGAAGACGGTCGTCTGACCGACTCCCAGGGCCGGGTCGTGGACTTCAAGAACACGGTCATCATCATGACGACCAACCTCGGGACCCGGGACATCTCCAAGGGCTTCAACCTGGGCTTCGCCGCCCAGGGCGATGTGAAGACGAACTACGAGCGGATGAAGGTCAAGGTCAACGAAGAGCTCAAGCAGCACTTCCGGCCCGAGTTCCTCAACCGTGTCGATGACACGGTCGTCTTCCACCAGCTGACCGAGGAGGACATCATCCAGATCGTCGACCTCATGGTCGACAAGGTGGATGAGCGCCTCAAGGACCGCGACATGGGCCTCGAGCTCAGCCCGAACGCCAAGTCGCTGCTGGCGAAGAAGGGCTACGACCCCGTGATGGGCGCCCGGCCGCTGCGCCGGACGATCCAGCGCGAGATCGAGGACATCCTCTCCGAGAAGATCCTCTTCGGAGAGCTGCGCCCCGGTCACATCGTGGTCGTGGACACCGAGGGCGAGGGGGACGAGAAGAAGTTCTCGTTCCGTGGCGAGGAGAAGTCGGCACTGCCCGACGTCCCGCCGATCGAGCAGGCGGCCGGTGGCGCCGGCCCGAACCTGACGAAGGAAGCGTAAGGGCGCGTAGCGCCTGAGCACGTAGAAGGGGCTGCCCCGGACCGTTCAACGGTCCGGGGCAGCCCCTTTCTGTGTCCCGTGGCGCGGTTGGGCGTGTGTGGCTACGGGGCCTGGGGCCGCCCGCCGCAGGGAGAGCCGTGCGGGCGGCCAGCCGCGCCGCGGGCGTACGGCAAGCCATGAGGGCGTGAGGCGGGCCGTGTGCCCCTGGGCGCCGGGCCACGCGCCGGACCCGCGTGTGCCCCAGCGCCTGGGCGCACGTACACCCGCCTGGGATCCGGGCCCGGGACTGCGGCCGCGACCCCGCCGGAATCCCGGGCCTGACTGCGGCCGGGCCCGGCCCGAGGGTGTCGGGTGGCCCTTCCCCGGGGCCGGCGGCCGGGGACCACGGGATCCGGGCGGCCTGACCGCGGGTGCGGGGCGCCCGTTCCCAGAGGCCCAGGGGGTCGGACACCGCGGGTTTCGGGTGGCCCCTCCCAGTGCGGGGCGGCCGTTCTCCGGACTCCGCGGGTGCTGGGCGGCCGTTCCCCGGTCTCCGCGGTGTCGGATGGCCGTTCCCCCGTACCGGGCGCCCGATCCCCCGGGTGTCGGGCCCCGAAACAGGGCCGGGACCCCTCAGAAGTGCCTCGCTGTACCCCGCCGCGAAGGTCCCGAAACGGAAGGCCATAGGTCCCACCGGCGGTGACAAGGCGCACAGCCGATTTGGGCCTACTACGAGCGGTAGGAGCAAAGTCCTTGATCGCTCAAGGGACCTTCGTCCCCGGAGCGGCCGGGACCTTCGGCGAATGGGGTGAATCAGCCCGGATCGCCGCCCAATGTCCGCAAAGGGGCCTTTGGGGCTGGGCCTAAACCTGTTCCGAGATCCTGATTCCAGCATGTTTGAGCGGGTTTGCTCTGGCGTCCCCGCGCGGCTCGGAAGGCGATTCCCGCGGGGTCTGTCTACGGCTTTTCTTCGTAGATGGGGGGTTTGAGTGTTCTGGGCGATCCGGGTTACCAAGGTGGAGCAAGCCCGGTCCGAGTGCCGGGTCCCAGCACCCCGGAGGTTCTCCCCGTATGTCGAAGCGCGTTACGTTCCAGCACTCCCGCCGCCCGTCCATGTCCCGCGTCAGTGGCGCCGTCGTGGCCGCAGGCCTGGGTGCGTCGATGGTGTTCGGTGCGGGCGCGGCGTTCGCGTCCGGTACGACGGGCACTGCGGGCACCGCGGCCCTCGCCGGTGCGGCCACGGCCCAGTCCGTCGCCCAGCAGGCGACCGCCCAGGGCAAGGCCGCTGAGACCGCCAAGAAGGCTTCGGCCGACAAGAAGGCCGAGAAGAAGGCCGCAGCCAAGAAGAAGGCCGCGGCCGCGAAGAAGAAGGCCGCGTCGTGGGAGGCCCCGGTCAACCACTACGTGCTGAGCGCGACCTACGGCACCGGCGGCGACCGCTGGGCCAGCAAGCACTCCGGCCAGGACTTCGCGGTGCCGATCGGTACCAAGGTCGAGGCCGCGCACTCCGGCCGCGTCGTCAAGGCCGGCCCGAACGGCGGCGGCGACGGTCCCGCGTACGGCAACGCCATCGTGATCAAGCACTCCAACGGCAAGTACTCGCAGTACGCGCACCTGTCCAAGATCGAAGTGAACATCGGCGACCGTGTGAAGACGGGCGAGAAGATCGCCCTTTCCGGTAACACCGGAAACTCCAGCGGCCCGCACCTGCACTTCGAGATCCGGACCACCCCGAACTACGGTTCGGCGATCAACCCGGTCTCCTACCTGAAGGCCGAGCACGTCCACATCTGATGGAGTGCCCGCGGTGCCGGTAGCGGCTAAGCGGCAGGACCCGGGTCATGGGCCTTGGTCACCAGTTCGATGGCGACCTCGAGAGCAGCCTTGCGCTTCTCCTCGGGGTCGCCTTCGGCGTCTCTGAGGGCGAGCATCCCCGCGTGCATCGCGAAGAGTGCGGTGAAGCAGCGCACCTGGTCGGTGAGCGGGGCGTCGGGTTCCTTGATCAGGTCCACCAGGGCGATGACCCGGTGCTTGATCGTGTGGCCGATGCTCAGATCGCGCACGGTCGCCTGGTTCTCCTGCATGAAGCGGAAGAGCGGGGCGGCGCGGTTGAGTGCCTCGCTGTAGCGGACCAGGATCTCCTTCTTCGTCTCCAGGGTGCGCGGCTGTTCCTTGCCCCAGGCGAGAAGCTCCTCGACGGGCTGGTTCAGGTCCTCGAAGATGCTGTTGAGGATGTCTTCCTTGGTCTTGAAGTGGTAGTACAGCGCGGCCTTGGTGACGTCCAGCTGCTCGGCGATCTCACGGAGAGAGGTCTTCTCGTAGCCCTGTTCGGCGAACAGGTCGAGGGCCACGTCCTGGATGCGCTGTCGGGTATTGCCCCGGCGCGGCTGCGGCCTGCTGCCCATGCGACTCTCCCAAGAACTTACTTGACGCCCGGCTAGTTACGGGTCTACTTTCCTCAGTGTAGCCAACTAGCCGGGCGGCAAGTAAGTGCCGGACCCGGTGGCGGACCGGACAGCAGGGGATCAGGGGAGTACGGGACATGGCGGATCTGAACAAAGCGGCGCCGGCCGGGAAAGCGGAACCACAGCCACGCAGCGTCCGGGTGGTCGTTCTCGCCCTGATGATCGCGATGCTGCTGGCCATGCTCGACAACCTGATCGTCGGCACCGCGATGCCGACGATCGTCGGCGACCTGGGCGGCATGGAACATCTGGCCTGGGTGGTCACGGCCTACACGCTGGCCACGGCGGCCTCCACGCCCATCTGGGGCAAGCTCGGCGACATGTACGGACGCAAGGGCATCTTCCTCACGTCCATCGTGATCTTCCTGGTCGGCTCGGTGCTGAGCGGAATGGCCCAGGACATGGGCCAGCTCATCGGATTCCGGGCGATCCAGGGCCTCGGCGCCGGCGGTCTGATGGTCGGCGTCATGGCGATCATCGGCGATCTGGTGCCGCCCCGGGAGCGGGGCAAGTACCAGGGCATGATGGCGGGCGTGATGGCGATCGCCATGATCGGCGGGCCGCTCGTCGGCGGCACCATCACCGACCACCTGGGCTGGCGCTGGAGCTTCTACATCAACCTGCCGCTGGGCGCGGTCGCGCTGGCCATGGTCACCGCCGTGCTGCACCTGCCCAAGAAGGAGCGCACGAAGGCGAAGGTCGACTACCTGGGCGCCGCGCTGCTCACCGTGGGCATCACCGCGATCGTGCTGGTCACCACCTGGGGCGGTTCGGAGTACGCCTGGGGCTCGGCCGTGATCATGGAGCTCATCGCCCTCGGCGTGGCCTCCCTCGTCGGCTTCGTCTTCGTCGAGACGAAGGCGGCGGAGCCGATCATCCCGTTGCACATCTTCCGCAACCGCAACTTCACGCTCATGTCGATCGTCGGCTTCGTCGCCGGCTTCGTGATGTTCGGTGCGGTGCTCTTCCTGCCGCTGTTCCAGCAGTCGGTGCAGGGGGCCTCCGCGACCAACTCCGGACTGCTGCTCCTGCCGATGCTGATCGCGATGATGATCGTCTCGCTGATCGCCGGCCGGGTCACCACCAGCACCGGCAAGTACAAGGTGTTCCCGATCGTGGGCAGCGTCCTGATGGTCGCGGGCCTGTTCCTCCTCTCCACCATGGACACCGGCACCACGCGCTTCACCTCCGGCGTCTACATGGCGGTGCTCGGTGCCGGCATGGGCTTCCTGATGCAGATCACGATGCTCGTCGCGCAGAACAGCGTCGAGCTCAAGGACATGGGCGTCGCCTCCTCCGCGACCACCCTGTTCCGCACGCTCGGCAGCTCCTTCGGAGTCGCGATCATGGGTGCACTGTTCACCGGGCGGGTCCAGGACGAGATGGCGGCGCGCGGCGGCGGGGGAGCCACCGAGAAGTCCGCCCAGCTGGATGCGGCGAGCCTGGCGAAGCTGCCGGACGAGATGCGGCAGGCGTACGAGTTCGCGGTGTCCTCGGGAACGCACATCGCTTTCCTGCTCGGCGGCTCGATCGCGGTGCTGGCCCTGCTGGCGGCGCTGTTCGTCAAGGAGGTCCCGCTGCGGGGTACCGAGAAGCCGGAGGCCGCTCCGGTCGACGACGCGGCACCGCCGCAGACATCGGCGGCCAAGGAGTCGCAGACCGTCTGAGCAGCTGTACGACGGGTGGGCCCCGGAGGCGCGATGCCTCCGGGGCCCACCCGTATCCGGGGCGGCCCACCCGTATCCGGGGCTGGCCCACCCGTATCCAGGGCGTGCTCCTCTCCGGGGCGGCCCACCCGTCAGTCCTTTGTCTGCTGCCCGGACTGCTGCAGGACCGGGAAGCTCCCGGTGTTCGTCGGCGCGTGCTCGGGCAGCCACAGCACGGCGATGGCCCCGCCCGCACCGTCCGCCGCCCCGGCGGGCGCAGCGTTGCGGAAGGTCAGCCGGGCACCCAGGACCCGCGCCTGCCCCGCGGCGATCGTCAGACCCAGACCGTGCCCGCGGCCGGCCCGGTCACTGCTGCCGGTACGGAACCGGCTCGGCCCCTCCCGCAGCAGCGCCTCCGGGAAACCGGGCCCGTGATCGCGGACCCGCACGACCCTGCCCTCGACGGTGAGCTCGACCGGGCCCGCCCCGTGCTTGGCGGCGTTCCCCAGCAGATTGCCCAGGATGCGTTCCAGGCGCCGCGGATCCGTGGACACCCAGGACTCGTGCACCACCTGGACGGTGATCTCCGGATCCAGCAGGGCGACCCTGCGGCTCACGAACTCGCCGAGCGGTAGTTCCTGCAGCTCGGCCCGCTCCGAGGCGCTGTCCAGGCGGGCAACCTCCAGCACGTCCTCGACCAGGGTCCGCATCGCCTGTGCCCGGTCCCGTACGAGCTCGGTCGGGCGCCCCGGCGGCAGCAGTTCGGCCGCCGTGAGCAGTCCCGTCACCGGGGTGCGCAGCTCATGGGCGATGTCCGCCGTGACCCGGCGTTCCGCCTCGATCCGTTCGTTCAGCGCGTCCGTGAGGGCGTCGACCGCGCGGGCCAGCTCATCGGTCTCGTCCCGTACGACGCCGCCGACGGCCTCCCGTACCCGTACATCCGTGTTGCCCTGGGCCACCTTGCCCGCCGCTGCCGCGGCCTTGCGCAGCCTGCGTGACAGCTGGCCGCCGATGAGCACCCCCAGCGCGCACCCGCCGAAGACGACCGAGACCGAGCCGATGACGAGGGCGCGGTCGAGGTCGCCCATGATCGTGGCGTTGCGGTCGGCGAAGCGGGTGTGGAGCGAGAGGACGTCACCGTTCGCGAGCGGTACGGCCGCCCAGACGTCGGGCACTCCTCCCGCGTACTCGTCGACGTGGGTGGCGCGCCGGTTGTTCCTGACCTGGTCCCGCAGGCTGGAGGGCATCGCGGGGTCGTTGAGTTTGGCGCCGAACTTGGGCGACGGCTTCTGCGTGTTCGACGCCTCGTACAGCCGCTGGGCGAACAGCAGCCGTTCCAGCTGCACCTCGCGGGCGTTCTCCAGCATCGAGACGCGGGCGGCGTTGTGGACGACGAGGCTCAGGGCCACCGCGATGAGTGCGCCGACCGCGGCGATCGCGATGCTGATCTTCCAGCGGACACCGGTCCGCAGAGCGAGCCGCTTCATGCGCGGAACTTGTAGCCGAAGCCGCGGACCGTCTCGATCCGGTCCTGCCCGATCTTGGTGCGCAGCCGCTGCACGTGGACGTCCACGACTCGGGTGTCACCGCCCCAGCCGTAGTCCCAGACCCGCTCCAGGAGCTTGTCCCGGGAGAGCACGGTGCCGGGTGCGGACGAGAACTCCAGCAGCAGCCGCATCTCGGTCGGCGTCAGGCCCACCTGCGCGCCTCCCCGGCGTACCTCCATGCCTTCGGTGTCGATCTCCAGATCGCCGAAGACCAGCGCCCCGCCCGTCCCGTGCGAAGGCTCGGCAGCCGTGGTGCCGCTCTGCCCGCCCGAGGCGTGGCCGAACCGGCGCAGTACGGCGCGGATCCGGGCGACCAGCACGGCCCCGTCGAAGGGTTTGGTGACGTAGTCGTCGGCCCCGGCCTCCAGGCCGAGCACCACATCGATCGAGTCGGCCCGCGCGGACAGCATGATCACGGGCACCGTCGACTCGTCGCGGATGCGGCGGCACAGGCTCACCCCGTCCAGCCCCGGCACCATCACATCGAGCAGGGCGATGTCCGGCCGGTCCGCCCGGAAGGCCTCCAGGCCCAGCAGGCCGTCGGGCATCGCGGTGACCGTGAAGCCGACCCGCTCCAGTGCGAGCTGGGTGGCCTCGCGGATGACGTCGTCGTCCTCGACGAAGAGGACATGGGTCTCGGCCATGCGGGCTCTCAGTTCTGCGTCGTCGGCGGGGCGGGAAGTTCTCCGTCCCCGTTGCCGACGGCCCGGTTGAAGTCGTTGTGCACCCGGTCGGTCTCGGCGAACCGGCCGTCCGACCAGCGGTAGGTGATCACGTCCTCGCCGGACGGGTAGGCGACCGCGTCCTTCGAGCCGTACACCTGGGTCGTCACCACCAGGTCGCCGCGGTCGATGGTGCCGTAGACCGCGGGTATCTCGGCGGTGAAGACGTTGTCGTACGAACCGTCCGGGCGCTGCCGGTAGACGTAGGTGCCGACTCCCACCGAATCGCCGCAGGTCATGACGTTGACCACGACATCGGGTGCGGGACCGTCGGTGAGCGAGCCGTACGAGGTGTCCACCGGGTACTCGTCACCGGTGCAGGGCCTCAGATCGCTGCTGATCCGCCGGCTCACCTCGGGGTCACGCTTGACGAGCTGTACGGCGTTGACCGGTGCGGCAGCCTTCGCCGTGCCGGTGGGCGGCACGTTCGAGGGCGTCACCTGAGCCACCGGCTGGGTGCCCGCGGGCCCCTCGTCCCGGGTGCCCGTGCCGCCGGTGGAACAGCCGGCGCAGAACAGCCCGAAGGCGGCGAGCCCGGCCATGGCCGTACCTCCCGCCGCCAGACCGGCCCGGAGCCCACTGCCCCGGCCGGCCGCCGTACCGCTGCCTGTCAGGCCGCGCACCGCTCCCGCCCCCGCTCGTCATGACGCCTGTCCGGCTGCGCCGGTATCCGCGCCGTTGTTCCCCCGGCCTCGCGGCTCCGGGCGGCACGGTCCTCCAGCTCCTGGCGCAGTCTGGCCAGGGCGCGGTGCAGCGTGCTCTTCACCGTACCGGCCGACATGCCGAGCGCCGCGGCCGTCTCCTCGGTGCTCATCTGCTCCCAGTGTCGCAGCACGACGACGCTGCGCTGCTTGGGAGCCAGGACACCCAGGACGTCGATGAGCAGAGCACGGTCGGCGCGCTGCTCGGAACCGTCGTCGACGCTCGCGTCGGGCAGCTGCTCGGTGGGTACCTCGTCGAGCTTCCGGGCCCGCCACCACTCCGTACGCGTATTGATCATGACGCGGCGCAGGTAGGCGTCGGCGAGCGACTTGTCGGCGATCCCGTCCCACCGGCCGAGGGTGCGGACGAGGGCGGTCTGCAGCAGGTCCTGTGCGTCCACCGGGTCCGGAACCAGCCGGCGGGCACTGCGCAGCAGTGCGTCCTGCCTGGTGCGCACGTACTCCTCGAATTCGAGCACCTCGCCCTGCGCCATAACAACCGCCTCCGTCCCCGTGAATCCCCGTGGTACCGCTTGTCAGCAGGTGGTCCCGTTCGCTGACGTCGCAGACGCTACGGAGGCGTTGTCACGAGGGTGTGCGGAGCAGCCGTACGCGGACGCACGGCTGTCCATCGGTTGTGTAACAGCCGCTGGACAGCCCGGTCCGCCGGTGTGGGCTCAGGTGAGGGGCAGCCGGTACTGGCCGCCCGGCAGGGGTTCGACCAGTCCGTCGGCGACCAGTCCGTCGAGGGCACGCGCGCGCTGCACCGGTTCCTCCCACACCGCGTCCAGCGCGGACTGCGGCACAGGCGTCACCGCCTCGCGCAGAACGGCGAGCAGCCGGCCCCGCACCTGCCGGTCCGTACCGGCGTAGGTCTGGCCGCGGCGCGGCGGTCCCTGGTGCGCGGGCTTGCCGGCCAGCCGCCAGGCGCACTGTCCGGCGATCGGGCAGCGCGTGCAGTCCTCGTTCTTCGCGGTGCACACGAGTGCGCCGAGTTCCATGGTGGCCGCGGCCCAGCGGGCCGCGCGCTCGTCCTCCTCGGGGAGCAGTGCGCGGGCGAGCTTGCGCTCGGCCGCCGTGGTGGCGTTCGGCGGGTACTGGATGCCGGAGGCGGCGCGGGCGAACACCCGGCGGACGTTCGTGTCGAGCACGGCATGACGCTGCCCGTACGCGAACGAGGCCACGGCCGCCGCCGTGTACTCACCGATCCCGGGCAGCGCGAGCAGCTGGTTGTGCTCGCTGGGTACGTCGCCGCCGTGGCGTTCCGTTATCGCCTGCGCGGCCCCGTGCAGGCGCAGGGCACGTCGCGGGTAGCCGAGCCGGCCCCAGGCGCGGACCGCTTCACCCGGCGCGTCGGCGGCCAGGTCGGCGGGGCGCGGCCAGCGGGCCATCCATTGCTCGTACACCGGGAGGACCCGGTTCACCGGAGTCTGCTGCAGCATGAACTCGCTCACCATCACACCCCAGGCGCCCGCTTCGGGGCGGCGCCAGGGCAGATCGCGGGCGTGCTGCTCGAACCACCCGATGACGGGGGTGTGGAGGGAGGCGGGGGGCGTGTGTGTCGAAGTCGTGGCAGTCATCGCACCCACGATCCTGGCACGGAAGGCAGGACATGGGGCACGGTCACGGGGGTGTCGGCCCGGCTGAGGGCTCAGGGAGTGATAACGCCACCCGTTCTGACCCTTCTGGTCCCTCCGGACGCTTCGAGGACGCCCCGGGAGTCCTCCGTACGGTGCAAAGTGGCCGGAAGTGGCTGGGAACGGCCCCTGCGTGATGATGATCCGGAAAACTTGAGGATCAGAGCGGCGGGTGGGGCCGGAGATGGTCCGGATCTCTCGTACAGTTTGCGCCGTGGGATCTATGCGCAATCCGGTCGGGCCGCTTCCCTCCAGCATCTACTGGCGGCGGAGGGCAGTTGCGGCGATGGTGATCGCGCTGCTCGCGGCGCTGGTCGCATGGGCCGTCACCTCGGGTGGCGGCGGCGGGACGAAGGACGACGCGAAGCCCGGCGACCACGATCCCGCCCCGTCCATCACTCCGGGACCCTCCGGTTCAGGACCGGCAATCAGCCAACAGCCGGGCGGCCGCGACGAGTCGGACTCCGGCGGGAGCGGGGACGGTGCCGCGGACGCGGGTTCCGACGGAAGCAACGGCGACGGCGGGACGGGCGGCGACGCCGGATCCGGCGCGGGCGGATCGGGCGGCTCGGCGGCGGCCGGCACGGGAACGGGTGGCGGCGGGACCACGGGCGAACAGGTACCGGCCGGCTCCTCGCTCCCCAACTGCACACCTTCCGTACTGCAGTTGAGTCTCCGTACGGAGATCAGCTACGGCCCCGACGACAAGCCGAAGTTCAGGCTGACGGCAAAGAACACCTCGGGCAGCGACTGCAAGGCCGACTTCGGGCCGAAGAGCGCGGTGCTCACCATCACCGAGGCCGGCGGCAACGACGAACAGGTGTGGTCCTCCAAGGACTGCCCGTCGGGCGGCGCGGTGTTCCTGAAGATCCCGGCAGGGTCGACCGTCGTGCACACCGTGGAATGGGACCGGAAGAAGAGCGCGCCCCAGTGCGCGACACCGCCCCCCGGCAAGGCGGCGCCCGGTACGTATCTGATCGAGGCGAAGGCGCCGGGCGAGCCGCTGCAGCGCGCCTCGTTCGTCCTCGCCAAGGACTGACCGGCAGGACCGGCGACCGCCCGGCAGGGACAGGGACCGATCGGGCCGGCCACCCGGTCCGGATGGCCCTCGGCCCGACTCCTCCGGGTCCGCCCGGACGTTCGGGTCCGGCTAGACGTACCGCTCCAGGATCGAGGACTCCGCCAGTCGCGAGAGTCCCTCCCGCACGCTCCGTGCCCGCGCCTCGCCGACCCCGTCCACCGTCTGGAGGTCGTCGACGCTCGCGGCGAGCAGCTTCTGCAGACCGCCGAAGTGCTCCACCAGCCGCTCGATGATCGCTCCCGGCAGCCGCGGCACCTTCGCCAGCAGCCTGAAGCCGCGCGGCGAGACCGCGGAGTCCAGCGTCTCGGGCGAGCCGCTGTACCCCAGCGCCCGTGCCACCACCGGAAGTTCGAGCAGCTCCGTGTGCGAGAGCGCGTCCAGCTCGGTCAGCGCCTCCGCGACCGTGCGGGACCGCTTCGCGGTCGGTTCGGGCACGTAGTCCCGTACGACCAGCTCCCGCTCGGGCTCCACGCCCGCGATCAACTCGTCCAGCTGGAGCGACAGGAGCCTGCCGTCGGTGCCCAGCTCCACCACGTACTCGGCGATCTCGGTGGCGATCCTGCGCACCATTTCCAGCCGCTGCGCGACCGCCGTCACGTCCCGGACGGTCACCAGGTCCTCGATCTCCAGCGCGGAGAGCGTCCCGGCGACCTCGTCGAGCCGGAGCTTGTACCGCTCCAGCGTGGCGAGCGCCTGGTTGGCGCGGGACAGGATCGCGGAGGACTCCTCCAGGACCCTGCGCTCCCCGTCCACGTACAGCGCGATCAGGTGCATCGACTGGGAGACCGAGACGACCGGGTACACACACGCCTTGGAGACCCGGTCCGCCGTGCGGTGGCGGGTGCCGGTCTCCTCGGTGGGGATCGAGGCGTCCGGGACCAGCTGTACTCCGGCCCGCAGGATCTTGGTCATGTCCTTGTCGAGGATCAGCGCGCCGTCCAGCTTGCACAGTTCGCGCAGCCTCGTCGCGGTGAACTCCACATCCAGGACGAATCCACCGGTACACATGGATTCGACGGTTTTGTCCATACCGAGGACGATCAGTCCACCGGTGTTGCCGCGGAGGATGCGCTCCAGGCCGTCCCGGAGGGCCATCCCGGGCGCGACCGCACTCAGCGAGGCGCGCATCAGCGCCTCGTTACCGGTGCCTTGGCCGGACTTTCCGGGCGATGCTGCCCGGTCGTTGGCTGCCACTGCACTCCTCCGGTCACAGGTTTGCGGTGCCCTTGCGTCCTCATGCCGTTCGTACGGGCGGGCGAGACCAGGGCAAAGTCTACCGGCGTGCGCCGTCCTCCTGTGGTCCGTCCGAGCGAGACCTGCGCGGGAGGACTCTCAGAGCATCGCCCATGTCGGCGACTTCCGTGACCTTCATACCGGCCGGGACCTGCCCGGGGTCCCTCGGGACCAGGGCGTGCTTGAACCCGAGACGGTACGCCTCCGCGAGCCTCCGCTGGACCCCCGTAACCCTTCTGACCTCCCCCGCGAGGCCCACTTCGCCGATCGCGACGAGGTTCTTCGGGAGGGGGGTGTCGCTCGCCGCACTGGCCAGCGCCAGTGCGATCGCGAGGTCCGCGGCGGGCTCGGTGAGCTTCACGCCGCCGACCGTCGCGCTGTAGATGTCCCGCTTGCCGAGCGCGCTGATTCTGCCGCGCTGCTCGAGAACCGCCAGCATCATCGAGACGCGGGAGGTCTCCAGGCCCGAGGTCGTGCGCCGGGGCGAGGGGATCTGCGAATCGACCGTCAGCGCCTGGACCTCCGCGACGAGGGGTCGCTTGCCCTCCAGGGTGACCGTCAGGCAGGTGCCGGGAACCGGCTCGTCGCGCCGGGTGAGGAAGAGGCCGGAAGGATCGGCGAGCCCGGTGATGCCCTCGTCGTGCAGCTCGAAGCAGCCGACCTCGTCCGTGGCCCCGTACCTGTTCTTGACGCCCCGAACCAGACGGAGGCGGGCGTGCCGGTCGCCCTCGAAGGACAGCACGACATCGACGAGGTGCTCCAGGAGCCGCGGCCCCGCGATCGCGCCGTCCTTGGTGACGTGGCCGACCAGGAGCGTCGACATGCCGCGTTCCTTCGAGGCCCGGATGAGGGCGCCCGCGACCTCGCGGACCTGCGCCATGCCACCGGGTGCGCCCTCGATCTCCGGCGAGGCGACCGTCTGTACGGAGTCGAGGACGAGGAGGGAGGGCTTGACCGCGTCCAGATGGCCGAGAACAGCCGACAGGTCGGTCTCCGCGGCCAGATACAGGTGGTCGTTGATGGCCCTGATCCGGTCGGCCCGCATCCGCACCTGGCTCGCGGACTCCTCCGCCGTGACGTACAGCGTGCGGTGTTCGTCGCTCGCCGCCTTCGCCGCCACGTCCAGCAGCAGCGTCGACTTCCCGACGCCCGGTTCGCCCGCGAGCAGCACGACGGCGCCCGGCACGAGCCCGCCTCCGAGCACCCGGTCCAGCTCGCTCACCCCGGTCGAGCGCGCCGTGGCCTGGCGGCTGTCGACCTGCCCGATGGGCACGGCGGCGGTGGAGACGCGGCCTGCGGCCGTGGTGCGCACGGCAGGGGCGCCGCCGAACTCCTCGACCGTCCCCCAGGCCTGGCATTCGGGGCAGCGGCCGAGCCACTTGGCGGTCGTCCAGCCGCATTCGGTGCAGCGGTAGGACGGCCGGTCCTTCGCGGATTTCGTACGGGCAGCCATGGCGTCACCGTATAGGGGTGGTCCGACAGTGCCGACCAGTCGACCGGAGTCACGGGTGACGAACATGTGCACGATGCGGCATTTCCGTTGGAATCTGGGATTCCTGTCCCCTTTCGAGGGATACGTTCACCCGTAAGGATTAAATGTGTGGAAGGGGTGCTAAGGGCGCACCTTCGTCTGCCTACGGTCGCCAGGTGACGAGCAGCAGGCTGGAGACACCCCTACACACCACCGGCGCACCCCGGGCGCACCGCCGCGGTCCCCGCCCGGCGGCGCAGCGATCGTCCGCACGTTACGAGCCGTATCTCGACGGCCTGTTCACCTACTGCCTCTCCGTGCTGTGCGACCACGAGGCGGCCACGGAGGCGCTCGGCGCCGTCCTCGCGATCGCGGAGCGTCAGGACGGCCGGTGCCCCGCAGCCGAGGAGGAACGTAAATCCTGGCTGTACGCCCTGGCCAGGTGGATGTGCCTGCGCACGCTCACGGAGCAGAAGCGGGGCCGCCAGGCCCACCGCCGGACAGCCACGCAGCCGCCCCCGTTACCCGTCACCGGCGCCACCCCGGAGGAAGCGGTCGCCCCGGGCCACGCCGAATCCCCCGCCGCCGAAGCGCGCCGGCGCGAACTCGCCCAGCTCGCCTGGCCGGAGGCCGCGGGCACCACCCCCGAGCAGCGCGAGGCGCTGGAGCTCGCCGTTCGTCACCGGCTCACCCCGCGCGCCGTCGCCGCCGTCCTCGGCCTGGAACCCGCGACCGCCCGGGAGCTCCTGGCCGCCGCGGCCTGCGAGGTGGAACGCACCCGCGCCGCCCTCGCGGTCGTCGAGACCGGGAACTGTCCCACCGTCGCCCGGCTCACCGGCACCCACCGGGTCCTGCTCTCCGCGGCCCTGCGCCGCGAGCTCGTCCGGCACGTCGACGACTGCCCCCGGTGCCGCAGCGCCGCCGAACGGGCGGGTGCCGCCGGACCGTGGCCCGGCGCGACCGTCACCCCGGCCACGGCGCTGACGGTCCTCGAGGCGCCCCGCCCCTCGGTGAGCGTCGCCCTGGTTCACGCCAGGCGGTCCCGGTCGGGCACCCCGCGCTTCGGCCGGACGGGCTTCCCTCTCGACCCGAAGGACCATGCGGCGCGCCGGGACCGGCTGCGCGCCCGGGTTGTGACGACGACGGTCGTGGCGACGGTCGTGGCCGCCCCCGTGATCGCCCTGTGGGCCGCCTACCGGGGCGCACCGCTGACCGGTGAGGGCCGCGACGGTCCCTCGGTGACCGCGACGGAGGTGGACGGGGGAGCCGGGCTCGAAGGCGATCCGTACGACCACTACGAGAACGCGGGCAACGCCCGTCCCGACGCCGACGGCCGCTTCGCCGACGCAGGCCGGAGGCCGGACGTCTCGGCCGAGGTGATCAGTGCCGGCAGCGGCAGGCACGGACCCGGAGCGCTCAGGGTCGCGGCCCGCTCGTCCGGCGGCCGTACGACGATCACCCTGACCGCGACCGGCACCGAAGCCGTCGCCTGGTCGGCCCGGGCGGATGTGCCGTGGCTGTACCTCAGCCGTTCCTCCGGCACGGTCGCCCCGGGCCGGAGCGTCACCATCCACGCCCTCGTGAACCACGCGGCAGAACCGGCGGGACCGTGGAGTGCGCGCATCGTGCTCGCCCCGTCGGGTGCCGTGGTCGCGATCAGCGGGTACGGCGCCACGGTGCCGCCGCCGGGAAGCCCGGACCCGGACCCGGATCCGCCCTCCGGTTCCCCCGAGCCGTCGCCGTCCTCGCCGTCGCCCGACCCGACCCCGGACCCCACGGAGCCGACGCCCGGCCCGTCGGATCCGACCCCGGACCCGACGGACTCGCCGGATCCGACGCCGCCGGCCACCGACCCGCCGTCGCCCACACCCGGTCCGTCCGGTGAGACGACGGATCCGGGGGGCAGCCCCGAACCGACGGACTGACGGACAGCACACGGCCCGGTGGGCGGCGGAACGTTTGTCCACCGCGCACCGGGCCGCGATCACCGGATCAGACCCGGATCAGACCCGGATCAGACCCGGATCAGACCCGGATCAGACCCGGATCAGAACCGGATCAGACCGGATCAGCCGGATGCGGTGCCATCGGCAGCAGCGACGACAGCCGCTCCTCGCACAGCTCGACCAGCCGGTCGTACGCCTGCTTGCCCATCAGCTCGACGAGCTCCGGACGGTAGGTCACGTAGACCGGATCCCCGGCCCCGTGCGCCGATGTCGCCGACGTGCACCACCAGTGCAGATCGTGGCCGCCGGGACCCCAGCCCCGGCGGTCGTACTCCCCGATAGAGACCTGGAGCACGCGCGTGTCGTCGGGCCGGTCGATCCAGTCGTAGGTACGCCGGACCGGCAGCTGCCAGCACACGTCGGGCTTGGTCTCCAGCGGCTCCTTGCCCTCCCGCAACGCCAGGATGTGCAGCGAGCAGCCCGCGCCGCCCTCGAACCCGGGACGGTTCTGGAAGATGCAGGAGCCCTCCCAGCGCCGCGTCTGGCGTTCGCCGTCCTCGTCGACACCGACCCAGCCCGTCTCCGTGCCGACGTCGTGGAACTGCCACAGGTCGGGAGTGAGCCGGGCGACGTGCCCGGCCACCCGCTTCTCGTCGTCCTCGTCCGAGAAGTGCGCGCCCAGCGTGCAGCACCCGTCGTCCGCACGGCCCGCCTGGATGCCCTGGCAGCCGCTGCCGAAGATGCAGGTCCACCTGGACGTCAGCCAGGTCAGATCGCAACGGAAGATCTGCTCGTCGTCGGCGGGGTCGGGAAACTCGACCCAGGCCCGCGCGAAGTCGAGCCCCTTCTCGTCGGGCCCGCCGGGCCCCTTTGCTTCCGGCTGCTGCATCTCCTGCTTCATCTTCTGCTTCTTCGTGACTTTGTCCGGCTTCGCCTTTTTCGTCTTTGGCACGGGCCAAGAGTAAGACCGACCGGAGCAGTAGCGTTCCGGGTATGAGACTCGGAGTCCTCGACGTGGGGTCGAACACGGTTCATCTGCTGGTGGTCGACGCGCACCCCGGCGCCCGCCCGCTGCCCGCACACTCGCACAAGGCGGAGCTGCGGCTGGCCGAACTCCTCGACATGGACGGGGCGATCGGCCCCGAGGGCGTCGACCGGCTCGTGTCGACGGTCACCGACGCGCTGCGGGCCGCAGAGGACAAGGGCTGCGAGGACGTACTCGCGTTCGCCACGTCCGCCGTGCGCGAGGCGAGCAACGCGGACCAGGTGCTGGCCCGGGTGCGGGAGGAGACGGGCATCGCCCTCGCCGTACTGAGCGGTGAGGAGGAGGCCCGGCTGACCTTCCTGGCCGCCCGCCGCTGGTTCGGCTGGTCGGCGGGGAAGCTGCTGGTGCTGGACATCGGCGGCGGTTCGCTGGAGGTCGGCTACGGGATGGACGAGGAGCCCGACGCCGCTGTCTCGCTGCCGCTCGGAGCCGGGCGGCTCACAGCGAGCTGGCTGCCGGGCGATCCGCCGGCCGCGACGGACGTACGGATGCTGCGCCGCCACGTCCGGGCCGGCATCGCCCGCACGGTCGGCGAGTTCACCCGGCTGGGCCCGCCGGACCATGTCGTCGGGACCTCCAAGACCTTCAAGCAGCTCGCCAGGATCGCGGGCGCCGCACGCTCCGCAGAGGGCCTGTACGTCCAGCGCGTCCTCACCCGCAAGGCGCTGGAGGAGTGGGTGCCGAAGCTGGCGGCGATGACCGTCGAGCAGCGGGGGCACCTGCCCGGGGTGGCCGAGGGGAGGGCCGCGCAGCTGCTGGCCGGGGCGCTGGTCGCCGAAGGGGCGATGGACCTGTTCGGGGTCGAGGAGCTGGAGATCTGCCCCTGGGCGCTGCGTGAGGGAGTCATCCTGCGTCGCCTGGACCACCTCCCGACCGGCCAGGTCGCGCTCGACTGATCCCCGGCCCGGCGGTCATGGCCCTTCTCACTTTCAGCCGGGGTCCCTCTTCGACGCGTACCGCTGCCCGTACCCTGTCTCCGTGGCAGAACCAGTGGTGCGCATCCCGGATGCGAAGGTCGCCCTGTCGACTGCTTCGGTCTATCCGGAGTCGACGGCGACGGCCTTCGAGATCGCTGCGCGCCTGGGCTACGACGGCGTCGAGGTCATGGTGTGGACCGACCCGGTCAGCCAGGACATCGAGGCGCTGAAGCGGCTGTCGGACTACCACCGGGTCCCGATCCTCGCCGTGCACGCGCCCTGCCTGCTGATCACGCAGCGGGTCTGGTCCACCGACCCGTGGGTCAAGCTCCAGCGGGCCAGGGCGGCGGCGGAGAAGCTCGGGGCGTCGACGGTGGTGGTCCACCCGCCGTTCCGTTGGCAGCGCAACTACGCACGCGACTTCGTCAGCGGAATCTGGCGCATGGCGGACGAGACCGATGTGCGGTTCGCGGTGGAGAACATGTACCCGTGGCGCTACAGGGACCGCGAGATGCTCGCGTACGCCCCCGACTGGGACGTCACCCAGGACGACTACCGGCACTTCACCGTGGACCTCTCGCACACCGCGACCGCGCGGACCGACAGCCTGGCGATGGTGGACCGGATGGGCGACCGCCTCGCCCACGTCCACCTCGCCGACGGCAAGGGCTCCGCCAAGGACGAGCACCTGGTGCCCGGCCGGGGCGACCAGCCCTGCGCGGAACTGCTGGAGCGCCTCGCCCGCACCGCGTTCGACGGCCATGTGGTCATCGAGGTCAACACGCGCCGCGCCATGTCAGCGGCCGAACGCGAGGCCGACCTCGCGGAGGCGCTCGCCTTCACCCGGCTCCACCTGGCGTCCTCCGCGCAGGCACCCCGCTCATGACGCCGGGGGCGGACGGCCCGGCTCCCCGCCGCCGGGGCCGCCCTTCCCGTACGGAGAAGAGCGCCGGCCCCGACGCCAGGACGCGGATCCTCGAGGCGGCCCGTACGGAATTCGCCGAACGCGGCTACGACAAGACGTCGATGCGCGGCATCGCCAAGGCGGCCGGCGTAGACGCGGCCCTGGTCCACCACTACTTCGGTACGAAGGACGAGGTCTTCGCCGCGGCCATCGAGGTCTCCTTCGAGCCCGCGCTCGTCATCCCCGAGATCCTCGGCGGTCCCATGGACAGCGTCGGTGAGCGGCTGGCCCGGTACTTCATCGGCGTATGGGAGAACCCGGTGTCCCGCGCGCCGATGCTGGCGATCCTGCGCTCCGCGCTCACGCACGAGGCGGCCGCGAAGGTCCTGCGGGGCTTCGTGCTGCGGCGGCTGCTGGAGCGGATCGCGGCGGACCTGGACGTACCCGACCCGACCTTCCGTGCCGAACTGGCCGCCTCGCACATGATCGGGATCGCGATCCTGCGCTATGTGATCCAGGCGGAACCACTGGCGTCGGCGGACCCGGAGAAGATCATCACCATGGTGGCCCCGACGCTCCAGCGCTACCTCACGGGGCAGGACATCCCGTAGGGCCGACGGGCGCCGCACCTGCCCGGACAATGGGCACCGCGTCCCGGAATCCGGACACGCTGTCCAGATCCTGGAGCGGGGCGTACGCTCGGAGACAGTCTTTATCTGTCGAAGGAGCGATCGGCGATGCCCCATCTGAGGTCCCGCACTGTCACCCACGGCCGCAACATGGCGGGCGCCCGCGCCCTTATGCGGGCGTCAGGCGTAGCCAGTGAGGACATCGGCAAGCCGATCATCGCGGTCGCCAACTCCTTCACGGAGTTCGTCCCCGGACACACCCACCTCGCCCCCGTCGGCCGGATCGTCTCCGAGGCGATCAAGGCCGCGGGCGCGGTGCCCCGCGAGTTCAACACGATCGCCGTGGACGACGGCATCGCGATGGGCCACGGCGGCATGCTCTACAGCCTGCCCTCCCGCGACCTCATCGCGGACAGCGTCGAGTACATGGTCGAGGCCCACTGCGCCGACGCGCTGATCTGCATCTCCAACTGCGACAAGATCACCCCCGGCATGCTGATGGCGGCCCTCCGCCTCAACATCCCCACGATCTTCGTCTCCGGCGGTCCGATGGAGGCAGGCAAGGCCACCCTCGTCGACGGCACGGTCCGCAGCCTCGACCTGGTCGACGCGATCTCCGACGCGGTCAACGACAAGATCTCGGACGAGGACATCCTCCGTATCGAGGAGAACGCCTGTCCGACGTGTGGCAGCTGCTCCGGCATGTTCACCGCCAACTCGATGAACTGCCTCGCCGAGGCGATCGGCCTGGCCCTGCCCGGCAACGGCTCGGTCCTCGCCACGCACACCGCCCGCAAGGCGCTGTACGAGGACGCCGGCCGCACGATCGTCGAGATCACCAAGCGCCACTACGAGCAGGACGACGAGACGGTCCTCCCCCGGAACATCGCCTCGCGGGCCGCCTTCGAGAACGCCATGGCCCTGGACATCGCCATGGGCGGCTCCACCAACACGATCCTGCACCTGCTGGCCGCCGCCCAGGAGGCCGAGCTCGACTTCGGCCTCCCGGAGATGGACGCGATCTCGCGCCGCGTCCCCTGCCTCGCGAAGGTCGCGCCGAACGTCGCGCCCGGCGGCACGTACTACATGGAGGACATCCACCGGGCCGGCGGCATCCCCGCCATCCTCGGTGAGCTCTACCGCGGCGGCCTCCTCAACGAGGACGTCCACTCCGTCCACTCCGACTCCCTCGCGGACTGGCTGAAGTCCTGGGACGTGCGGGGCGGCTCCCCGTCCCCCGACGCGATCGAGCTGTGGCACGCGGCCCCCGGCTGCGTCCGCTCCGCGACCGCCTTCTCGCAGTCCGAGCGCTGGGACACCCTCGACCTCGACGCCGAGGGCGGCTGCATCCGCTCCGTGGAGCACGCGTACTCGAAGGACGGCGGCCTCGCGGTCCTCAAGGGCAACCTCGCGGTCGACGGCTGTGTCGTCAAGACAGCCGGTGTGGACGAGTCGATCTGGACCTTCGAGGGCCCTGCCGTGGTCTGCGAGTCCCAGGACGACGCGGTGGACAAGATCCTCCGCAAGGAGATCACGCACGGCGACGTCGTCGTCATCCGCTACGAGGGCCCGCGCGGCGGCCCCGGCATGCAGGAGATGCTCTACCCGACGTCGTTCCTGAAGGGTCGCGGCCTCGGCAAGACCTGCGCCCTCGTCACCGACGGCCGCTTCTCCGGCGGCACGTCCGGGCTGTCCATCGGGCACGCCTCGCCGGAGGCGGCGTCCGGCGGCACGATCGCGCTCGTCGAGGACGGTGACCGGATCAGGATCGACATCCCGAACCGTTCGATCGAGCTCCTCGTCCCCGACGCCGAGCTGGCCACCCGCCGAGCGGCCCTGAACGGCGTGTACGCGCCGAAGAACCGCGACCGCAAGGTCTCGGCGGCGCTGCGGGCCTACGCGGCCATGGCGACGAGCGCGGACCGCGGCGCCGTCCGCGACGTCTCCAAGCTCGGCTGACACAACCGCACGTCCGACCCCGTCCCCGGTATCACCAGTGGGCGGGGTCGTTCGCGTCCACGGCGAAAACGGAACCGTCCGGGGAGGTTCCGTACACGGCCGTGCCGAGGACCACGGGGGCGGGCAGCGACGAGGCGTGGCTGAGCTTCCCCGCCCTCAGCCGCGGACGGGTCTGCCCGAGCAGCGTTCCGTGTTCCGTGTCGACAGCGAGCAGCCGTCCGTCGGCCGCGGAGAAGTAGAGCCGGTCGCCCTCTCCGAGGACGGGCGAGGACGTGAGCCCGACGGCCGTCTCCAGGCGCCAGCGTTCCGCCTTCCCGCTGCCCGGACGGATCCCGACGGCCAGCAGTGTGCCGCCGCGTTCCAGCAGATACGCGGTGTCGCCGTCGAGTACGACCTCCGGTTCGTTCATCCGGAAGGGCAGTGTCGTCCGGGTGGCGCTCCGCAGCACCGGGTCGTAGCGCACCAGCCCGGTGGTCTGGGCGCTCTCGTTCATGGACGTGAGGACGAGCACCCCGTCGGACGCCCCGGCCGGGGTGAGTGTCCCGTCCAGCCGGCGCTGCCAGGCGGTGCGCCCGGTCTCCGTCTCGAGCGCCGTGACGAGCGTGGTGGTCCCGTGCGCCGAGTTCTCGAAGACGTACGCGAGTCCCGTCCCGCTCTCGTACAGCGCGTAGCCCGGCTGCCGGTGGCCGGGGACGGTGTGCCGCCAGCGCGACGCGCCGGTCGTGGCGTCGAGGCCCTGCGCGGTGCCGTCCCGCCCGACCATCAGCAGCGTGTCACCGGCAGGGAAGGGGACGTCGAGGTACGCGGAGAGGTCCGCCTCCCAGAGCTGGGTGCCCCGGCCGGGGTCGTAGGCCCGGAGGGCGCCGCCCGGCACGGCGGTGTACGCCGGTCCGCCGGCCGCCGCTCCCAGTTCGGGGGCCTCCGGCGAGGCATCCCGCCGCGACCAGATCACCCGGCCGTCCGACGGGTCCAGCCGCGCCGTGCCGAAGCCCGCGGCCACGCAGTACAACGCGGAGTCCGCACCCGTCCCCGAGGGGGAGCACGAGGGCGTCGAGCCCTGCGGGGAAGGCAGCGGTGTCTGCCACGGTACGAAGGCCGGCGCCGTCTTCTTCTTTCCCTCGGCCTCGGCCGTGCCCGGGGTCCCGGAGCTGTTCCACGCGCCGGCCGCCCACACGCAGCCGGCGACCAGAGCGAGCACTCCCGCGGCCACCGCGAGCCGCCGCCCCGTCCGCCGCCCGCGCCTCGTCCCGGACGGCGGTTCCGCCGCCCGTATGTGGGTCGCCGTCTCCTGGGCGGGCTCCCGCGCGCCGGATGCCGCCCGGGTTGCGACGGAGGCCGGACGCCGCTGTGCCGGGACGAACGCCGTGGCCTCGTACGACGGGGGATGCAGCGCCGCCATGATCTCGTCCGGGGTGGGACGCTCCGCGGGATCCTTCGCCAGGCACCGCCCGACCAGCGGAGCCAGATCGGCGGGCACCCCGGCCAGGTCGGCCTCGTCGTGCACCACCTGGTAGGCCACGATGTACGGGCTGTCCGAGTCGAAGGGCCCCCGGCCGGTCGCCGCGTGGACCAGCACCGCGCCCAGCGCGAACACGTCCGCGGCGGGGCCGACCTCACGCGGCCGCTGGAACTGCTCGGGCGCCATGTACGGGGGCGAGCCGATCAGCTTCCCGGTCTCGGTGCGCAGGTCACTGTCGTACGGCCGGGAGATCCCGAAGTCGATGACCTTGGGACCGGAGTCGGGGAGCATCACGTTGCTCGGCTTGAGATCGCGGTGGATGACACCGGCCCGGTGGATGTCACGCAGCGCCTCGGCCAGCCCTGCCGTGAGCGTGCGCAGTTCGGCCGGGCTCATCGGCCCGTTCCGCTTCACCTGCGCGGAGAGCGTCGGGCCGGGCACGTAGAGGGTGGCCATCCAGGGCAGTTCGGCTGTCGGGTCGGCATCCACGACCGGTGCGGTGAAGGCGCCGCTGACCCTGCGGGCCGCCGCGACCTCCTGCCGGAACCGTGCCCGGAACTCGGGGTCCGCCGCGTGCTGGCGGTGCACCACCTTGACCGCGAGCTGCAGCCCGGAGGCGGAGCGCGCCAGGTGCACCACACCCATGCCGCCCGCACCGAGACATGCCTCGAGCCGGTACCGGCCGGCGTACTCAGGTTGTTCCGCTTCCGGATGCGATCCGGTACCTCGCAGCGGCGGCACCGCCCACCCCCGTGTGTTCGTCCGCAAGCGCGACGCACGGAGCCTAGTCGATGGTGCGTGCGAGTCGGGTGGGGGTTGTTAGCCTGCGCGTCGTACGCATCGTTTTCAACGGGGGAGGCCCTCATGGGCGTTGGAGAGAACACCGGCATCACCGACAGTGCGGCGGCGGACGACCAGGGGGTGACGACGCTCGCCGCGAGCGTCGTCAGATACCCCATCGCCCCCGGCTACCGCGTCAACGTCCGCAAGGGCCCCGGCACGCAGTACGGGATCGTCAGGACGCTGCCGTACGGGATGAGCGTCCCGGTCTACTGCCAGAAGCCGGGGGAGTGGATCAGCGGCCCGTACGGCACGACGAACCTCTGGGACAACATCGCCAGCGGCGAGTTCGTGTCCGACGCGTACGTGCACACGGGCAGTGACGGCTACATCGCCCCGCGCTGCGACTGACACGCACAGCGCTCGCCCAGGGATAATCGATTCCGTGAGCGAGAACAGCGAAGCATCCGGTACGCCCTCCGGCAGCACGACGTCCGGCGGCAGCACGCCTGGTCCGCAGCCCGAGCCCCTTCGTTTCTTCGGTACGACCTGGGTCGACCACGACGGGGGCTACGGGCTGCGGCGCGCCGGGGCAGCCGTCGGCTCGCTCGCGGCGGCCGTCGCCTCGTGCTTCGTCCTCCGCTTCGCGTACCAGGGCCTGGAGATCGCCGAGGTCGGCAGCCTCGTCGGCATGCTCGTGGTCCTGATGTTCGCGGTGTGCAGCGCCATCGCCTTCCGCAGGACCTGGGACGGGTTCAGCCGCCGTCCCGCGGACCCGTCGCGCGAGGACAGCCTGCGCGGACTCAAGTCCATCGGCTTCATCGGCTCGCTCCTCGCGTACTTCTTCCGCTCCCTCCTGGAGGCGCCCGGCGAGAAGCTCCGGCGCACGGAGTACGAGACGGCGCTCGCCCAGTACGTGAAGCGCCGCTCGACCCGCACGGGCAATCCGGCGGCCCGCAGGAGCGCCAAGGGCAAGCGCACCGGGCGGAAGTAGCGTCTGCGGAAAACCGCTCCCGCGTACGCCGTGGCAGAGGGACGATGAACCCATGTCGACTGCCCGCGCCCTCTCGTTCGACCGTGCCGCCGCCCAGTACGCAGCGGCCCGCCCCGACTACCCGGCCGCCCTCTTCGACGCCGTCGAGGAGCTGGCGGGCCGTCCGCTGCGGGGCGCCCGCACCGTCGACATCGGCGCCGGAACGGGCATCGCCACCCGGCTGCTCCACGCACGGGGCGCCAGGGTCACGGCCGTGGAGCCGGGCCCCGGCATGGCGGCCGAACTGCACCGGACGCTTCCGTCCGTACCGGTCGTGCGGGGCGACGGCAACCGTCTCCCGCTGGCCACCGCGTCGGCCGACCTGATCACCTACGCACAGTCGTGGCACTGGACGGACCAGGAACGCTCGATGCCCGAGGCGTTCCGCGTCCTGCGTCCCGGGGGAGCCCTGGCGCTGTGGTGGAACGTCTCCGACCACTCCGTCCCCTGGATCGCCGACCAGGACACCCGCCTGCGCCGCCACCTCGGCGCCGACAACAGCGCGCACGGCTCCTCACCCGCGTCCCCGGTCCCCGGCAGCCGGTTCCGCGAGCTGCCCCGGCCGGCCGGCGGCAGCCTCGCGCAGCGCCTGCTCCCCTGGTCGCGGAAGGTGCCGGTCGAGACCCACCTCGCCAACCTCGCCAGCCATTCCGCGTTCCTCGTGCTCGGCACCGCAGGTGAGGAGGCCACCCGCCGTTTCCTCGCCGCGGAGCGCGCTCACCTCGCCGGGCTCTTCCCAAACGGCACGGTCGAGGAGCGCTATGTCGCCGACCTCATCGTGGTGATCCGCTGACCGTGCCGGTCTCCTGGTCCCGCCGTACCTCGCGGGACTCGGCCCATCCCTCCAGAGCGGCCGCACACGCGTGGTCGGTGTGCCGGAGCCCGGCCAGATCCAGCTCCACCACCCGGTCGCGCGGCAGCGCGTCCAGGGCGTCGAGCAGTTTCGGAAGCCGCAGGAACGTGGCATTGCCCGCCACCCGGACCCGCAGCACACCGCCGGCACCCTCCTCCACCTCCACATGCACATGGCTGATGTCCCAGGCGGTCTTGGCGACGGCCAGCACCAGTCCGACCACGACCCCCTCGAACAGGCTTGTCGCCACGATGGTCCCGGCCGTCACTCCCAGCACCACCGCCTCACCGCGGTGCTCACGCCACAGCGGCACCAGCGTCCGTACGGGAATGAGCTTGTAGCCGGCGTGGACGAGTACGCCCGCCAGGGCCGCCACGGGAATGATTCCCAGCGCGATCGGCAGGGCCGCGGCGAAGAGCAGCAGCCACACACCGTGCAGGATGCGGGACGCCTTCGTCCGCGCGCCGGCCTGCACATTGGCGACGCTGCGCACGATCACCGCGGTCATCGGCAGGGCGCCCAGCACCCCGCACACGGCATTGCCCGCGCCCTGCGCGATCAGCTCCTTGTCGTAGTCCGTCCGCTTCCCGTTGTGCAGCCGGTCCACCGCGGCCGCGCTGAACAGTGACTCCGCCGAGGCGATCAGGGCGAACGCGAGGACGGTGCCGAGGACCCCGGCTTCGAGAAGCCGCGCCCAGTCGGCGATCCCGGGCGGCTGTACGGCGTCGAGCAGGCCGTTCACCTCCAGCCGGCGCACCGGCAGACCGAACACCGCGGTGACCCCGGCCGGGAGCCCCACCGCCACCAGCGGCGCGGGCACCACGCGCGCCGCCCGCCGCCACTTCGGCCAGAGCGTCAGTACGACGACGGTCCCCACCCCCAACGCGACGGCCGGACCGGATACCCCCTCGCCGAGCAGGAGGCCGGGCAGCCCGGCGATCTTCTGCCCCATGGAGCCGGGAGCCGTCGCGTCGGCGAGTACGTACACCTGACCGGAGATCAGGACCAGTCCGATCCCGGCGAGCATCCCGTGCACCACGGCGACGGACACGGCACGGAACCACCGTCCGAGCCGCATGACCCCCAGAGCCACCTGCAGTGCGCCGGCGGTCAGGACCAGCACCCCGAGGGCGCCGATCCCGTAGAGCGCGACGGCCTCGTACACCAGGACGGTCAGCCCGGCCGCAGGACCGCTGACCTGCAGGCTGCTGCCGGGGAGCAGTCCCGCGACGATTCCTCCGACGATCCCGGTGATGAGTCCGAGCTCGGCGGGCACGCCCGAGGCGACGGCCACACCCACGCAGAGGGGCAGGGCGACGAGAAAGACGACGAGTGAAGCGGTGAAGTCGGCGCGAGAGACCGGAATGCCACGCAATGAAGGTGCCTCCGTCGGCAGTGGGCGGTGAGAAGCATGGGTGCAGTACGGGATGGAACGAAGCAGAACGGGATGGAACGGGAGGGGACCACTCATTCCGATCACGCCCCGGGCCGACTGTGCCCGACGCCACGCCGATCCCTTGACGCGGGACCTCCGACGGGACGAAAATTCATCACATGATGAATTCCCCGTACGGTGCGGGAGACGGGCGCGCACCCACAGCCGCACCCGCCGCCGCAGCTGCCGTCGAAGCCCGCGCCCTCACCGTCGAACGAGGCGACCGCACCGTCCTCCGCAGCCTCGACTTCGCCGTCGAACCCGGCAGGATCACCGGACTCCTCGGCCCCTCGGGCTGCGGGAAATCCACACTCATGCGCTCCGTCGTCGGCACCCAGGCCAAGGTCACCGGCACCCTCGACGTCCTCGGCCGCCCCGCGGGGCACCCCGCCCTGCGCCCCCGCATCGGCTACGTCACCCAGGCCCCGTCCGTCTACACCGACCTCACCGTCCGGCAGAACCTGGACTACTTCGCGGCCGTCCTCCAGCCGGGACGCAGCCACCGGGACGCCCGCGGGGAAGCCGTCACCCGCGCCATCCAGGACGTCGACCTCACCACCCACGCAGACGCCCTGGCCGGGAACCTCTCCGGTGGCCAGCTCAGCCGCGTCTCCCTCGCGGTCGCCCTGCTCGGCACACCCGAACTCCTGGTCCTCGACGAACCGACCGTGGGTCTCGACCCCGTACTCCGCCGGGACCTCTGGAACCTCTTCCACGCCCTCGCCGCCGACCGGGGCACCACGATCCTCGTCTCCTCGCACGTCATGGACGAGGCCGAGCGCTGCCACCGGCTGCTGCTCATGCGCGCGGGCGAGATCCTCGCCTCCGACACTCCCGAAGGCCTGCGCACCCGCACCGGATCCGCCACCGTCGAGGAGGCCTTCCTCCACCTCGTGGACGAAGCCGCCACTGCCACCCGCCAGGAGACGACCCGATGAGCACCACAGCCCCCGCGCCCACCGCGCAGCCGCTGAGCCCCGCCCGCACCCTGGCCACCGCCGCCCGCGTCCTGCGCCAGCTCCGGCACGACCCCCGCACCATCGCGCTGCTGCTGATCGTCCCGGTCCTGATGATCACGCTGCTGCGCTACGTCTTCGACGGCAGCCCGCAGACCTTCGACGCCATCGGGGCCTCGCTGCTCGGCATCTTCCCGCTCATCACGATGTTCCTGGTGACATCGATCGCCACGCTGCGCGAACGCACATCGGGCACCCTCGAACGCCTCCTCGCGATGCCCCTGGGCAAGGGCGACCTGATCGCCGGCTACGCACTCGCCTTCGGTGCGGTCGCCGTCGTCCAGTCCCTCCTGGCCACCGCGCTGTCCGTGTGGGTGCTCGGCCTGGACGTCGTCGGATCGCCCTGGCTGCTGCTCCTGGTCGCCCTGCTCGACGCGCTGCTCGGCACGGCGCTCGGCCTGTTCGTCTCGGCCTTCGCCGCCTCCGAGTTCCAGGCGGTCCAGTTCATGCCGGCCGTGATCTTCCCCCAGCTGCTCCTGTGCGGACTGTTCACCCCGCGCGACCAGATGCACCCCGTCCTGGAAGCGGTCTCGAACGTCATGCCGATGTCGTACGCCGTCGACGGGATGAACGAGGTCCTCACCCACACCGACATCACCCCCGCCTTCTTCCGCGACATCGTGATCGTCGCGGGCAGCGCCCTGCTCGTCCTCTGCCTGGGCGCGGCCACCCTCCGCCGCCGCACCACCTGAGGGCCTCGCGTCTGGATCCTGCCGGGCTCCCTGATCCGGCCTGATCCAGACGAGAGGCCCTGAGCGCCCGGTGCGAGGATGGCGGCAACGACGAGAACCGCCACCCGGAGGGTGAAACCGCATGACCCAGACAGTCGCAGTCCTCGGTACAGGAAAGATCGGCGAGGCTCTGCTCAGCGGCATGATCCGGGCGGGCTGGCGCGCCGCCGATCTCCTGGTGACCACGCGGCGCTCCGAGCGCGCCGAAGAGCTCCGCACCCGCTACGGCGTCGAGTCCGTCACCAACGCCGAAGCCGCCAAGAGCGCGGACATCCTCATCCTCGCGGTCAAGCCGCAGGACATGGGCAAGCTCCTCGACGAACTCGCCCCGCACGTCACCGCCGACCGTCTCGTCATCACCGCCGCCGCCGGCATCCCGACCGCGTTCATCGAGGAGCGCCTCGCCGAGGGCACCCCGGTCGTACGGGTCATGCCGAACACCCCCGTCGTCGTGGACGAGGGCATGTCCGTGATCTCGGCGGGCAGCCACGCCACCCCCGGACACCTCGCCCACGCAGAGGCGATCTTCGGCGGCGTCGGCAAGACCCTCCGCGTCCCGGAGTCCCAGCAGGACGCGGCCACCGCGCTCTCCGGCTCCGGACCCGCGTACTTCTACTTCCTCGTCGAGGCCATGACCGACGCGGGCATCCTGCTCGGCCTGCCCCGCGCCCAGGCCCACGACCTCATCGTCCAGGCCGCCATCGGCGCCGCGATCATGCTCCGGGACAGCGGTGAACACCCGGTCAAGCTGCGCGAGGCCGTCACCAGCCCGGCCGGCACCACCATCAGCGCCATCAGGGAACTGGAGAACCACGGCGTGCGAGCCGCCCTCATCGCCGCACTCGAAGCAGCCCGCGACCGCAGCCGCGAGCTCGCCTCCGGCAACGGCTGAGACCGCCGCGCCCCTGCCCCACCCACGTCACTCGTCTACTTCACCGCGGCAACCAGCTCCGCACTGCGCACCACGCTCGCGAACCCACCGCCGTGCAACGTCACGGCGGTGGCCCGCGCCAGCTCGTCCGCACCCAGGGCCCATCCCCACGGCCCCACCGCGTCGAAGGTGTACGTCGCGTCGAGAGCGAAGAACACCTCGTACCCGAGATTGCCGCCCATGCGCGCTGTCGTCTCCGCGCACATATTGGTCTGAATCCCGGCCACCACGATCTGCCGCACCCCGGCCTCCCGCAGCCAGGCATCCAGATCGGGCGTCCCGTAGAAGGCGGAGTTCACCGACTTCGTCAGGAACAACTCCGCCCCGCTCCCCTTTCCGCGACGCTCCTCCACGTACTCCTTGAACTCATTGCCCGAATAGCCCAACCGCAAGGGCGAGTCAGGCTTGGTCGAGTCATGCCGTACGAACACGACGGGCCGGCCACTCGCCTGCCAGGCATCGATCAGCCCCGCGATGTTCCTGTCGGCATCCGGATTGTTCCTCGGTCCCCAGTACGCCTCCTCCTCGAAGCCCTGCTGCACATCCACCACGACCAGCGCTGCGTTCCCTGCGATCTCCATGCCTTCACTCTCCGCCCCTGGGCGACTGTCTCCCAGAGCCGGGAAAGTCATCGATCGATGCTTTACTGCCAAGGTGACCGCGTCGCCGAACCGCCCCGCCCGCATCGCTCTGGTCTCGTTCCCGGGAGTCCGGGCGTTCGACGTCTCCGTCATCACCGAGGTCTGGGGCGTGGACCGTACCGACCGGGGTGTCCCCGCCTTCGACCTGCGCCGCGCCGCCGCCGACCCGGCATCCATTCCGCTCCGCGGCGGCCTGTCCCTCAGCCCGGACCGGACGCTGACCTGGCTGTCGCGCTGCGACCTGATCGTGGTGCCCGGCCTCGACGACCACCTCACCCCGGCCCCGCCCGCGGTGCTCGAGGCCCTGCGCGGTGCCCATGGGCGGGGCACGCCCATCGCCGCGCTCTGCGGCGGCGCCTTCACGCTTGCGCAGGCGGGTCTGCTCGACGGCCGCCAGGCCGTCACGCACTGGAACCTCACCGACCTCCTTCACGCCCACCACCCCCAGGTCACCGTGGTGCCGGACGCCCTCTTCCTCCGCGACGGGAACATCTGGACCTCGGCGGGCACGGCGGCCGGCATCGACCTCTGCCTCCATCTGGTCCGCATCACCCATGGCGCCGAAGTGGCGGCCACGATCGCCCGTTCGATGGTCACGGCCCCGTTCCGGACCGGAACCCAGGCGCAGTTCATCGAGCACCCCACTCCGGAGTCCGACCGGGACGCCGACACTCTCGCCTCGGTCAGGGCCCATGCGCTGGCCCACCTGGCGGAACCGCACACCGTGGCCACCCTCGCGGCCCGGGCCGGCATGTCCGCACGCACTTTCGCCCGTCACTTCCAGGCCACCACCGGGACCACCCCACTGCGCTGGCTGATCACGCAACGCATCGCCGCAGCCCAGAAGCTCCTCGAACGCACGGACCTGCCCCTCCCGGAGGTGGCCCGCCGCACGGGGTTCGGCAGCGAGATCACCATGCGTCAGCACTTCGCGGCACACCTCTCCACCAGCCCGCGCGACTACCGGACAGCCTTCCGTGACGCGGGGCCCAGGCCGGAGGTTGACACCACCCGTACGGATCCGTAGTGTGCTCCGAGTTGTCCGACGTGAGCGCCGACCCCGGTCGGTCCCCGGACAGCGATTCCGTAGTGACCACAAGAAACCGGCGACCTGTGTCGCACGTTTTCTGTGTGCACGTTCGGAATGAGGAATCCACGTTCGAAGGAACGATGACCCGATTAGCGTCGGGGCCCCGGATTCCGCTAAAGTCTCACTCGTCGGAACGGCCCAACAGCCGGGATGACAAGCCCCACTGACTGGGAATCAGGCCCGAAAGGATCTGATAGAGTCGGACTCGCCGGAAAGGGAAACGCGAAAGCGAAGAACTGGAAAGCGAAACCCGCTTCGACCGGGAATCGGACACGAAAGAGTCTGATAGAGTCGGAAACGCAAGAACGAAGGGAAGCGCCCGGAGGGCCCCGGTGAAACGGGACCGAAGGAAGCGTCCGTTCCTTGAGAACTCAACAGCGTGCCAAAAGTCAACGCCAAATTTGTTGATACCCCGGCCCACTTCGGTGGGTTGGTGGTTCCTTTGAAGTCCTACTGGCCCATGTGGCGGGTAGGCAACATCAGCGAGGACGCTGTGGATGACCAGCCCTATTCCGGTTGGTTGTCCCGCTCTTTTATGGTGCTCTCCCGATTACGGGAAAACATTCATGGAGAGTTTGATCCTGGCTCAGGACGAACGCTGGCGGCGTGCTTAACACATGCAAGTCGAACGATGAAGCCCTTCGGGGTGGATTAGTGGCGAACGGGTGAGTAACACGTGGGCAATCTGCCCTTCACTCTGGGACAAGCCCTGGAAACGGGGTCTAATACCGGATAACACTCTGTCCTGCATGGGACGGGGTTAAAAGCTCCGGCGGTGAAGGATGAGCCCGCGGCCTATCAGCTTGTTGGTGGGGTAATGGCCTACCAAGGCGACGACGGGTAGCCGGCCTGAGAGGGCGACCGGCCACACTGGGACTGAGACACGGCCCAGACTCCTACGGGAGGCAGCAGTGGGGAATATTGCACAATGGGCGAAAGCCTGATGCAGCGACGCCGCGTGAGGGATGACGGCCTTCGGGTTGTAAACCTCTTTCAGCAGGGAAGAAGCGCAAGTGACGGTACCTGCAGAAGAAGCACCGGCTAACTACGTGCCAGCAGCCGCGGTAATACGTAGGGTGCGAGCGTTGTCCGGAATTATTGGGCGTAAAGAGCTCGTAGGCGGCTTGTCACGTCGGATGTGAAAGCTCGGGGCTTAACCCCGAGTCTGCATTCGATACGGGCTAGCTAGAGTGTGGTAGGGGAGATCGGAATTCCTGGTGTAGCGGTGAAATGCGCAGATATCAGGAGGAACACCGGTGGCGAAGGCGGATCTCTGGGCCATTACTGACGCTGAGGAGCGAAAGCGTGGGGAGCGAACAGGATTAGATACCCTGGTAGTCCACGCCGTAAACGTTGGGAACTAGGTGTTGGCGACATTCCACGTCGTCGGTGCCGCAGCTAACGCATTAAGTTCCCCGCCTGGGGAGTACGGCCGCAAGGCTAAAACTCAAAGGAATTGACGGGGGCCCGCACAAGCAGCGGAGCATGTGGCTTAATTCGACGCAACGCGAAGAACCTTACCAAGGCTTGACATATACCGGAAAGCATCAGAGATGGTGCCCCCCTTGTGGTCGGTATACAGGTGGTGCATGGCTGTCGTCAGCTCGTGTCGTGAGATGTTGGGTTAAGTCCCGCAACGAGCGCAACCCTTGTTCTGTGTTGCCAGCATGCCCTTCGGGGTGATGGGGACTCACAGGAGACTGCCGGGGTCAACTCGGAGGAAGGTGGGGACGACGTCAAGTCATCATGCCCCTTATGTCTTGGGCTGCACACGTGCTACAATGGCCGGTACAATGAGCTGCGATGCCGCGAGGCGGAGCGAATCTCAAAAAGCCGGTCTCAGTTCGGATTGGGGTCTGCAACTCGACCCCATGAAGTCGGAGTTGCTAGTAATCGCAGATCAGCATTGCTGCGGTGAATACGTTCCCGGGCCTTGTACACACCGCCCGTCACGTCACGAAAGTCGGTAACACCCGAAGCCGGTGGCCCAACCCCTTGTGGGAGGGAGCTGTCGAAGGTGGGACTGGCGATTGGGACGAAGTCGTAACAAGGTAGCCGTACCGGAAGGTGCGGCTGGATCACCTCCTTTCTAAGGAGCATCTAGATTCTCTTCGGGGAATCCAGAGACCATTTCGTCGGCAAATGTTCGACGGTGGTTGCTCATGGGTGGAACGTTGACTATTCGGCACGGTTGGCTGGTTTTCGTAAGTACTGCTTCGGCGTGGAAAATGGGAACTAGTTGATCGGGTCGGGCACGCTGTTGGGTATCTGAAGGTACGGGCTCGTTGAGTCTGGATCTTCGGTTGCCGGCCCCAGTGAACTCGCCTGTTAGGGCGGGGTGATGGGTGGCTGGTCGTTGTTTGAGAACTGCACAGTGGACGCGAGCATCTGTGGCCAAGTTTTTAAGGGCGCACGGTGGATGCCTTGGCACCAGGAACCGATGAAGGACGTGGGAGGCCACGATAGTCCCCGGGGAGCTGTCAACCAAGCTTTGATCCGGGGGTTTCCGAATGGGGAAACCCGGCAGTCGTCATGGGCTGTCACCCACTGCTGAACACATAGGCAGTGTGGAGGGAACGCGGGGAAGTGAAACATCTCAGTACCCGCAGGAAGAGAAAACAACCGTGATTCCGGGAGTAGTGGCGAGCGAAACTGGATGAGGCCAAACCGTATGCGTGTGATACCCGGCAGGGGTTGCGCATACGGGGTTGTGGGATCTCTTTTTCATAGTCTGCCGACTGTGAGACGAGTCAGAAACCGTTGATGTAGGCGAAGGACATGCGAAAGGTCCGGCGTAGAGGGTAAGACCCCCGTAGCTGAAACATCAACGGCTCGTTTAAGAGACACCCAAGTAGCACGGGGCCCGAGAAATCCCGTGTGAATCTGGCGGGACCACCCGCTAAGCCTAAATATTCCCTGGTGACCGATAGCGGATAGTACCGTGAGGGAATGGTGAAAAGTACCGCGGGAGCGGAGTGAAATAGTACCTGAAACCGTGTGCCTACAAGCCGTGGGAGCGTCGCTGTATGTGCTTGCACATGCAGTCGTGACTGCGTGCCTTTTGAAGAATGAGCCTGCGAGTTTGCGGTGTGTTGCGAGGTTAACCCGTGTGGGGAAGCCGTAGCGAAAGCGAGTCCGAATAGGGCGATTTAGTAGCGCGCTCAAGACCCGAAGCGGAGTGATCTAGCCATGGGCAGGTTGAAGCGGAGGTAAGACTTCGTGGAGGACCGAACCCACCAGGGTTGAAAACCTGGGGGATGACCTGTGGTTAGGGGTGAAAGGCCAATCAAACTCCGTGATAGCTGGTTCTCCCCGAAATGCATTTAGGTGCAGCGTCGTGTGTTTCTTGCCGGAGGTAGAGCACTGGATAGGCGATGGGCCCTACCGGGTTACTGACCTTAGCCAAACTCCGAATGCCGGTAAGTGAGAGCACGGCAGTGAGACTGTGGGGGATAAGCTCCATGGTCGAGAGGGAAACAGCCCAGAGCATCGACTAAGGCCCCTAAGCGTACGCTAAGTGGGAAAGGATGTGGAGTCGCAGAGACAACCAGGAGGTTGGCTTAGAAGCAGCCACCCTTGAAAGAGTGCGTAATAGCTCACTGGTCAAGTGATTCCGCGCCGACAATGTAGCGGGGCTCAAGCGTACCGCCGAAGTCGTGTCATTCATACACATATCCCCAACGGGAGTATGGATGGGTAGGGGAGCGTCGTGTGCCGGGTGAAGCAGCCGCGGAAGCGAGTTGTGGACGGTTCACGAGTGAGAATGCAGGCATGAGTAGCGATACACACGTGAGAAACGTGTGCGCCGATTGACTAAGGGTTCCTGGGTCAAGCTGATCTGCCCAGGGTAAGTCGGGACCTAAGGCGAGGCCGACAGGCGTAGTCGATGGACAACCGGTTGATATTCCGGTACCCGCTTTGAAACGCCCAATACTGAATCAGGCGATGCTAAGTCCGTGAAGCCGGCCCGATCTCTTCGGAGTTGAGGGTAGTGGTGGAGCCGATGAACCAGACTTGTACTAGGTAAGCGATGGGGTGACGCAGGAAGGTAGTCCAGCCCGGGCGGTGGTAGTCCCGGGGTAAGGGTGTAGGCCGTGTGGTAGGTAAATCCGTCACACATTAAGGCTGAGACCTGATGCCGAGCCGATTGTGGTGAAGTGGATGATCCTATGCTGTCGAGAAAAGCCTCTAGCGAGTTTCATGGCGGCCCGTACCCTAAACCGACTCAGGTAGTCAGGTAGAGAATACCGAGGCGTTCGGGTGAACTATGGTTAAGGAACTCGGCAAAATGCCCCCGTAACTTCGGGAGAAGGGGGGCCATCACTGGTGAGGGAACTTGCTTCCTGAGCTGGGGGTGGCCGCAGAGACCAGCGAGAAGCGACTGTTTACTAAAAACACAGGTCCGTGCGAAGCCGTAAGGCGATGTATACGGACTGACGCCTGCCCGGTGCTGGAACGTTAAGGGGACCGGTTAGTGCACTTTCGGGTGTGCGAAGCTGAGAACTTAAGCGCCAGTAAACGGCGGTGGTAACTATAACCATCCTAAGGTAGCGAAATTCCTTGTCGGGTAAGTTCCGACCTGCACGAATGGCGTAACGACTTCTCGACTGTCTCAACCATAGGCCCGGTGAAATTGCACTACGAGTAAAGATGCTCGTTTCGCGCAGCAGGACGGAAAGACCCCGGGACCTTTACTATAGTTTGATATTGGTGTTCGGTTCGGCTTGTGTAGGATAGGTGGGAGACTTTGAAGCAGCCACGCCAGTGGTTGTGGAGTCGTCGTTGAAATACCACTCTGGTCGTGCTGGATGTCTAACCTGGGTCCGTGATCCGGATCAGGGACAGTGTCTGATGGGTAGTTTAACTGGGGCGGTTGCCTCCTAAAGAGTAACGGAGGCGCCCAAAGGTTCCCTCAGCCTGGTTGGCAATCAGGTGTTGAGTGTAAGTGCACAAGGGAGCTTGACTGTGAGACCGACGGGTCGAGCAGGGACGAAAGTCGGGACTAGTGATCCGGCAGTGGCTTGTGGAAGCGCTGTCGCTCAACGGATAAAAGGTACCCCGGGGATAACAGGCTGATCTTCCCCAAGAGTCCATATCGACGGGATGGTTTGGCACCTCGATGTCGGCTCGTCGCATCCTGGGGCTGGAGTCGGTCCCAAGGGTTGGGCTGTTCGCCCATTAAAGCGGTACGCGAGCTGGGTTTAGAACGTCGTGAGACAGTTCGGTCCCTATCCGCTGTGCGCGTAGGAATATTGAGAAGGGCTGTCCCTAGTACGAGAGGACCGGGACGGACGAACCTCTGGTGTGCCAGTTGTCCTGCCAAGGGCATGGCTGGTTGGCTACGTTCGGAAAGGATAACCGCTGAAAGCATCTAAGCGGGAAGCCTGCTTCGAGATGAGTATTCCCACCACCTTGAGTGGTTAAGGCTCCCAGTAGACGACTGGGTTGATAGGCCAGATGTGGAAGCCCGGTAACGGGTGGAGCTGACTGGTACTAATAGGCCGAGGGCTTGTCCTCAGTTGCTCGCGTCCACTGTGTTAGTTCTGAAATAACGAACGGCCGTGTTTTCATCCGGTGTTGGTTAATTTCATAGTGTTTCGGTGGTCATTGCGTTAGGGAAACGCCCGGTTACATTCCGAACCCGGAAGCTAAGCCTTTCAGCGCCGATGGTACTGCAGGGGGGACCCTGTGGGAGAGTAGGACGCCGCCGAACAATTATTCCGGGAAAGCCCCGTGCCCTTGTGGCACGGGGCTTTTCTGCGTTCTGAGCGTCTAGGGTCGGACCATGCGCTACGAACTGGTCATCTTCGACAACGATGGTGTGCTCGTCGACAGTGAGCCGATCTCCAACACCGTCCTAGCCGGCTACCTCACCGAGCTCGGTCACCCCACCTCGTACGAGGAGTCTGTCCGCGACTACATGGGGGCCGCAGTCCACCGGGTGCACGATCTGGTGGAGGAGCGGACAGGTCAGAAACTGCCCGCGGACTTCGACGAGGAGCTGCACCGCCGGACGCTCGCCGCGTTCCAGGAGGCGCAGATCGCCGCGGTGGACGGGGTCGAGGAGCTCCTGGGCGAGCTCGTCGCCGACGGGGTCGCGTACTGCGTCGCCTCGTCCGGAAGCCACCAGAAGATCGCGGCCGGGCACCGGAAGCCGGGGCTCGACCAGTGGTTCGAGGAGGAGTGGATCTTCAGCTCCGAGGACGTCGGGAAGGGCAAGCCGGCCCCGGACCTGTTCCTCCACGCCGCCGAACGGATGGGCGTGGCCCCCGAGCGGTGTGTCGTGATCGAGGACAGTCCGCTCGGCGTCGAGGCAGCCCGTGCCGCCGGCATGGACGTGTACGGATTCACCTCGATGATGCCGGCGGACCGGCTCGTCGGGGTCACCGGGCACTTCTCCGACATGTCGCAGCTGCCAAAACTGCTCGCCTGATCGATCTACCCAGGGGTAGATCGATGGCTCTACGCTCGCGGCCATGACGGATGCGCGGTTGCGGCACGGCAGGGCTTCTCTGGCATTGAGCTTCCTGGTGCAAGGGGTGACCTTTGCTCTGCTCGTGACGCGTATCCCCGCGATCCAGGACCGGTACGGGATATCCGACGGGCTGCTGCCCGCCTTCCTTGCCGCTGTGCCGATCCTCGCGGGGATCGCCAGCGTGGCCACCGAGAAGGTGGTCGCGCGGGTGCGGCCGGGGATCGTGCTCAGGTGGGCGCAGCCCGTCGTGCTGCTGGCGCTGCTGGGTGTGGGTGCGGGCACCGAGTTGTGGCAGGTGGCCCTCGCGCTCGGTGCGTTCGGGCTCGCGGTCGGTGCGCTGGACGCGTCCATGAACATGATGGGCGTCAGCCTCCAGCGGGCGTACGGGCGCAGCATCATGCTCGGGTTCCATGCCGCCTACAGCCTGGGCGGCATCGCCGGGGCGTCGATGGCCTGGGCGGGAGCGCACTGGGATCTGTCGTTGCTCGTGTCCTACCTGCCGGCCGTGGTCGTCCTGCTGCCCGCGGCGCTGCTGGGGAGCCGGTGGTACGCGGAGGGCAGGACGGCGGAGGATGCGGCGGCGGAGCCGGTGAAGGGCGGTTCCGTCCCGTTCAAGCTGCTGATGCCGCTCTGTCTGGTGATGGCCTTCGCGTACATCGGGGACTCGACGGTCTCCAACTGGAGCGCCAAGTACCTGCAGGACGTGCTGGGCAGTTCGGAGCAGATGGCGACCCTTCCGTACAACGTCTACATGGTGACCACGCTGCTGGGGCGGGCCGTGGGGGACCTCGGGGTGCGGCGGTTCGGGGCGGTGGCCGTCGTGCGCTTCGGGAGTGTGCTGGCGGCGGGGGGCTTCGGGGTGGTGGCCGTGGCGCCCGGGGCGTGGTGGGGGATGCTCGGGTTCACCATGCTGGGGCTGGGGCTCTGTGTGATCGTGCCGCAGACCTTCGCCGCCGCGGGGCGGATGTTCCCGGGGGCGAGCGATGTGGCTGTCGCCCGGCTGAACGTCTTCAACTACGTGGGGTTCCTGGTCGGCTCGCCGTTGGTGGGGGCCCTCGGTGACGCGTGGAGCTATCGGGGCGCGATGCTCGTGCCGATGGTGCTGGTTCTTGCGACGCTCGTGTATGCCCGGTCGTTCGGCGCCGAGCCCGCCCGATACGGTGGCGGGCATGAGCGGGCGCGCGCGGCTGATGTGGGATGACGCAGTTTCGGGATACGACTTCGGTGACAGTCATCCCATGGATCCGGTCAGGCTTGACCTGACGATGGGGCTGGTGCGGGCGTTCGGGCTCGACTCCGCGGTGGATGTGAGATCGGCCAAGGCCGCCGGTGCGTCCACCCTGCGGTTGGTGCACCGCGAGGACTACGTGGCGGCGGTACGGGCCGCGTCCGTGGATCCTGCGGCGGCTGACCAGTCGTACGGGCTGGGGACCGTGGACGATCCCGCTTTCGCGGGGATGCACGAGGCGTCCGCGCTCATCGCCGGGCTTTCGGTGGGGGCCGCGGAGGCGGTGTGGCGCGGGGAGAGTGCGCACGCCGTGAACTTCACCGGTGGGCTGCACCATGCGATGCCGGGAGGTGCCGCGGGCTTCTGCATCTACAACGATCCGGCGCTGGCCATTGCCCGGCTGCTGGAGCTGGGGGCCGAACGGGTCGCGTACGTCGATGTGGACGTCCACCACGGGGACGGGGTGCAGGCCGCGTTCTGGGAGGACCCGAGGGTGCTGACCGTGTCGCTGCACGAGCATCCGCGCACGCTGTTCCCGCAGACCGGGTGGCCGGAGGAGACCGGCGGCGGGGCGGGTGAGGGCGGTGCGGTGAACGTGGCGCTGCCCGCCGGTACGGGGGACGCGGGGTGGCTGCGGGCGTTCCATTCGGTGGTGCCGGAGCTGCTGGCGGACTTCCGGCCCCAGGTGCTGGTGACCCAGCACGGGGCCGATACGCACTTCGAGGATCCGCTGGCCCATCTGGCGGTGTCGCTGGATGCGCAGCGGGCCGTGATGGCGTCGTGCCACGAGCTCGCCCACGAGTACGCGGAGGGCGGGCGCTGGGTGGCGCTCGGCGGCGGCGGGTACGCGGTGGTCGATGTGGTGCCGCGGTCCTGGACGCATCTCGTGGGGATCGCCGCTCATGCGCCGGTGGACCCGGAGTCGGTGATTCCGTCGTCGTGGCGGGACGAGGTCTACGCCCGGACGCGTCAGTTGGGGCCGGCCCGGATGACGGACGGCCGTACTCCGTCGTGGCAGCCGTGGGAGGCCGGGTACGACCCGGCGGACCGGCTGGACCAAGCGGTGCTGGCGACGAGGCGGGCGGTGTTTCCGCTGCGGGGGCTGCTGGCCTGAGTAGGGGTTACGCCAACGGTGGGGCGCAATCGGGGTTTTGGTCCTGCGGTGTTCCCGGTGCGGGAGCATCGGGAGGGTGTTGAGCACCGGGGCGCTGCGCGCCCATCTGCTGGCGGCCAGGCTGGCCGGGCCTGTGGCCACTTCGCGGCAGAACAGTCTGCAGAGCTACCGGCTCTTCGCGGCGAGGGATCCGCGCGTGATGCTGGGCCTCGATCCGGACCGGGTCTGGGGCGAGCGTGACCTGCTGAGGCTGATGGCGGAGAAGTGCGGTGTGTCGGACGATCCTGATCATGTCTCGGGTCTTGATGTGATCGACCCGGAGCGGACCCTGGCAGGTTTGGACGCGTTCGCCGAGAGGCTCGGGGCGGCTGCGGCAAGGCGGGCTCCGGTGCTGTTCGGGACCGGTCATCCTCACCGGCTGCTCGGGTTCTACGCCGGACTGGCAGACGCCTTGTCGGCGGCAGGGTGCGCGGTGCTCACCCCCGCGCAGGGCCGATGTGTCGACATAACGACCCGGTTCGGCGTACGCACGTACAACCTCGACTACGTACGGGGAGTCGCGCTGGTGCGCGAACCGGGCGTGCGGACCCCCGGTGGTGCGACCGGCGCGCACACCCATTCGCCGCTGCCGGTTCGGGCCGTGCTGGAGGTGATCGCGGAGAACTGCGGGGCGCTGCCCGAGCTGGTGGTCGGAGACCATGGATGGGTCTGCGGGGCAGGTCAGCTGGGCATCGAGGCCATCGGTCTGGCCGATACGGACGATCCCGCGCTGTTCGTGGGCGAGGCCGAGGGGCGGGTGTCCGTCGCTGTTCCGCTTGATGACGGCGTGCGGTCGGACTACTACCGCCCGCTTACTCGCTATGTACTCAATCGGGCGTGTCTGTCACAGTAGGCGGCCTGTCGTCTCACCTCTTCCCCACTCGCATCACCCGCCCCTAATCTGGGGAGTGAGCGCACAACGACGAAGAGTCACCGGAGGGGAAGCCGGTGCGCGTCTCGTGCGGAAGGTACAGGTGGGTCATGGCTGCTGGCAGCGAGAGGCCTCTCAACGAGGTCAAGTTTCTGACCGTGGCGGAAGTCGCCTCGGTCATGCGAGTGTCGAAGATGACCGTGTACCGCTTGGTGCACAGCGGTCATCTGCCGGCGATCCGGGTGGGCAGGTCCTTCCGGGTCCCGGAGCAAGCGGTTCACGAGTATCTCCGCGAGTCCTTTGTGGGGGTGGAATCGGCCTGACGTTGCCCTCGGATTACGCCCCTCACCCAGTGGCGGGTAGGCTAGGCCGACGTAGGTCGTGTGGGCCCAGACGCCCCGCACCAGTGAAGAAGAAGTGAGCGAGGGTAGTCGTGGGCTCTGTTATCAAGAAGCGGCGTAAGCGGATGGCCAAGAAGAAGCACCGCAAGCTGCTCAAGCGCACGCGCGTTCAGCGTCGCAACAAGAAGTAAGCGAACGCAGTTCGTGAATCCGAAGCCCCTCCGCCGTTCCGGTGGAGGGGCTTCGGTGTTTTTCCGGCCATGACTTCGGCAAAGGCCGCCATGGGGTCATCACAGGGCAACATCCACCGGCTACGGTGACGGCCAGGGGAAGACCCCGCTCGACGAACGAACGACGGAAGGCGCTGATCTTGGGGAAGATCGTGCTCGTCACAGGAGTGGCCCGGCAGCTGGGGGGCCGCTTCGTACGGCGTATCCAGCGCGACCCCGGTGTGGACCGGGTGATCGCCGTCGACGCGGTCGCGCCCGGGCACCAATTGGGTGATGCCGAATTCGTCACGGCGGACATCAGGCAGCCCGCGATCGCCAGGGTCCTCGCCGAGCACTCGGTCGACACGGTCGTTCATCTGGATGTCTCGGGGAAGGCGCTCGGCGCCGGCGGCCGGACGACGGTCAAGGAGACCAACGTCATCGGCACCATGCAACTGCTGGGCGCCTGCCAGAAGTCACCGACCGTCCAGCGGCTCGTGATCAAGTCCAGTACGAGCGTGTACGGCTCCGCGCCCCGCGACCCCGCGGTCTTCACCGAGACGACCCCGCCCAAGTCGCTGCCCAGCGGAGGCTTCGCCAAGGACGCGGTGGAGGTCGAGGGGTACGTACGCGGGTTCGCGCGCCGCCGGCCGGACGTTGCCGTCTGCGTGCTGCGGTTCGCCAACATCCTGGGCCCGGAGCCGGACTCGCCGCTTGCCGACTACCTGGCGCTGCCCGTCCTGCCGACCGTCTTCGGATACGACCCGCGGCTGCAGTTCGTCCATGAGGACGACGTCATGGCGGTCCTGGAGATCGCGGCGCGCGAACCGCGGCGCGGAACCCTGAACAGCGGCACCTTCAACATCGCCGGCGACGGCGTGCTGCTGCTCTCGCAGTGCTCGCGGCGGCTGGGCCGGCCGACCGTGCCGGTGCTGCTGCCCGCCGTCACCTGGGTCGGCTCGGCGCTCCGCACGATCGGCATGACCGACTTCTCGCCGGAGCAGATCCGGCTGCTCACCCACGGCAGGGTGGTCTCCACCGTGCAGATGCGCGAGACCCTGGGTTTCCGCCCCAGGTTCACCACGGCGGAGACCTTCGCCGAGTTCGCGCGCAGCCGGGGACCGGGGCTGCTGCCGCCCGAGGTGATGAGCAGGGCTGTCGGGCGGCTGGCGGACCTGCCTTTCGTCGGCGGGCCGGCCGGGGGCGGGACCGATGCGACACATTCGACTCACGGCGCCAGGTAGAGGAGCGCGACCGACGATGGCGGACGCCAAGGTCATTCCGTTCGACGACGACCGTTCGCGCTCAGGCGCTGCGCGGCGCAGGGGCGTGCTGCCGGGGAGCGGCCGGGGCCAGGCCCCGGCAGGCCCCGGTGCGGCGCCTGTGAGCGCCCTGCGGGGAGCGCAGCCGGTGGCGGGCGCCCAGGAGGCCACGCCTCCCGAGGAGGCCCACGAGGTCTCCGGGCGGGCCGGCTGGGACCGGCGGATCGCGGGCGGGCTCGCGTTCCTGCGACGGCGGGTCACGGGCGACTACGACGTCGACGAGTTCGGCTACGACAAGGAGCTGACCGACCAGGTCCTCATGTCGATGCTGCGGCCCCTCGCGGACAAGTACTTCCGGGTCGAGGTGAAGGGCATCGAGAACATCCCGTCGGACGGCGGGGCGCTCATCGTCGCGAACCACTCGGGGACGCTTCCGCTGGACGGGCTGATGCTCCAGGTCGCGGTGCACGACAACCACCCGGCCGAGCGGCATCTGCGGCTGCTCGCCGCCGATCTGGTCTTCATGCTGCCCGTGGTCAACGAGCTGGCGAGGAAGGCCGGTCACACGCTGGCGTGTGCCGAGGACGCGGAGCGGCTGCTGCAGCGCGGCGAGGTCGTCGGGGTGATGCCGGAGGGCTTCAAGGGCATCGGCAAGCCGTTCGGCGAGCGGTACAAGCTGCAGCGCTTCGGGAGGGGCGGTTTCGTGTCGACGGCGCTGCGGGCCGGGGTGCCGATCGTGCCGTGCTCGATCGTCGGCGCGGAGGAGATCTATCCGATGATCGGCAACTCGAAGACGCTGGCGCGGGTCCTGGGCGTTCCGTACTTCCCGATCACGCCGACGTTTCCGTGGCTGGGACCGCTGGGTGCGGTGCCGCTGCCGACGAAGTGGACGATCCAGTTCGGGGAGCCGATTCCGACGGACGGGTATCCGCCGGAGGCGGCGGAGGATCCGATGCTGATGTTCAACCTGACGGACCAGGTGCGGGAGCAGATCCAGCACACGCTGTACAAGCTGCTGGTGCAGCGCAGGTCGGTCTTCTTCTGAGGAAGCCGCATGCGAAGGGGGGCCGTCCGGATCCGGACGGCCCCCCTTCGCATGCGTTCTCCCGCGCTTCGGCTACGGCCTGAGGTCCTCGCCGTCGATGCCCAGGCCCGGCAGCAGGCCGGGGAGCAGCGGAGGCAGGGTCACATCCGGTGCTTCGGACGTGCCGTCCTCGCCGCCCGGGGACGACGGGGTGCCGTCGTCCGTCGGGAGGTCGTCGAGCAGGCCGTCCGTACCGCCGTTGATCAGGCCGTCGGCCGGAGTGCTGCCGGATCCGGACGGCTTGGGCGTGGTGCTGCCGGCCGGTCCGCCGTCCGGGGAGGTGGACGAGGGTGCCGGGCGGTCCGTGCCGGAGGGGCCGGTGCCGTCCGGGGATTCGGGCTGCTTCCCTTCCTCGCTCGTGCCCGGGGTACGGGGGAGCAGGGCCTGGAGCGGCGCGACCTCCTGGTCCATGGCGTCGAAGACGGAACTGACCTTGTCGCCGATGTCGGTCAGTTGCACGGGCAGCCGGTCACGGAGACTGCTCCAGCTCTCGCGGTGCGAGCGGGAGAAGGAGTCCAGTGTCTGGATCGGCCCGAGGGAGCCGTCCCGCTGGTAGGCGGAGTGGAGCAGCCTGTGTCCCTCGGTGGCGTCGTGCGTCATGCCGTTGAGCGTGCGTCTGACCTCCCCCAGGGACTCGTGGTCCATCTCGCCCGAGCGGGCACGCTCCATGAGGCGGCGGGCTTCGCTGAGGCGGGTCGATGCCTGGTCGAGGTAGACCTCGCCCCGGTCGGCATCGCCGTTGGCCATGGTGAGGTTGATGTCCTCCATGCCGCGCTTCAGGCCGTACAGGGAATCACCCGGCAGGGCGTCGGAACTGGCAGCGGCCACTCCGCCGAAAGCTCCTGCGGCCACACCGACGGTGAGTCCCCCCGCGGTGAGGCCCTTCGCCCAGCGGGAGCGGGGGCGCAATTTCCGGAGCGGGGAGGCCCGGTGGGCCCCCCTGCCCCGTTGTTCGGGCACGGTAGGGCCCGTGGACGCACCGCCCTCGGCGAACATGGTCTCCATGGCCGCGACGAGCTGGGCTCGCTGCACCACTTTGACCTCGGGATCCAATTGCGGCTTCGGTAGCTCACCGAGGCCGTTCGCCAGGGCCAACAGCGTTCCGTGGTCGGCCGGTTCGGCCGGTTCCTCGGGCTGTACGGCCGCCGCACCCTGGGGCGACTGCTCCTCCAGGGCCTGGGCGAAGGCGTTCGCCCGCCGGTGTGCCGAAACGTTTGCGATCACTGGCGGCACCTCCTCTCGTCATGACGGTCGACTCCCCTGAGCGTCCGGAAGGTTGCGCACCGGGCGCGTTTCCACACGATCGAGCGAGTGGACTACGGGTCGCGGTGCGACGACAGGGGGCCTGCATCCGGCACAACGAGTGGCGCGGCGTTTGGGTTACGGACGAAGGATGATCGGACCAGTGTGTCACGTACCCGTCACCAATGGTGATCTCGTCCGCCGCCCATGGTGATCTCAACGGGCGTCGTCGGGCAGGAGTCGGGCGAGCGTTCGGACGGCGCGGTACTGCAGGGTTTTGATCGCGCCCTCGTTCTTGCCCATGACACGGGCCGTTTCGGCGACCGAGAGCCCTTGCAGGAACCGGAGGGTGACGCACTCCTGCTGTTGAGGATTGAGTCGTCGCACGGCTTGCAGCAGTGCGGCGTTGGAGAGGGACTCCAGGACGGAGTCCTCGGGGCTGCGCGCGACCTCGTTCGCGTCGAGCATTTCGCCGGTGGTCACTTCCAGTCGGAAACGACTGGATTTGAAGTGGTCGGCGACCAGGTTCCGGGCGATCGTGACCAGCCAGGCGCCGAAGTCGCGGCCCTGCCAGGTAAAGGTGGAGATGCGGCGGAGGGCGCGCAGGAACGTCTCGCTGGTGAGGTCCTCCGCTGTCGCCTTCCCTCCCACGCGGTAGTAGATGTACCGGTACACGGTGTCGCTGTACTGGTCGTACAGGCGGCCGAAGGCCTCGGCCTCACCGGCCTGTGCGCGCTCGACAAGATCCATCATGCGCGCGCTGTCGCTGTCGGCCGTGGGCCGGCGAACGGCTGACGTGGTCGTGGCGCCGCGGTTGCTGCGTCTTCCGACCGCCGCGCTGCGTTCGGCCAACGCGTAGCAAGGGCCGGCAGGTGCAGGGGTGGCAAATGCGGGGACGGCGTACGCGGTGGGGACGAAGCCGCGCAAGTGGTCGAGGACCGTTGCGCGCAGCGTAGCCAGGCCCGAGGTGTCAACCCCGACGTGTGGGTACACGGGACTCCCAGAGGCAGAGCTTCCATCACGTGCAGTTCGAAAACCGTCACTCGTGGTAGCGGGTGGCGGGCTCCTTGTGCGTCTGAGGAGAATAACGCTTCGTACAGGCCGTGCTACACCCAGTTGCTCAAATCATCGATTCCGTCGCTTCCGTAACCTCTAAGTGACGGAGTAAGTCGCACATCGTGACCGCTTATTGATCGAAATGCTTCGTGATCTGCCTGCGGGGGCGACGGGTTGTGGTCGCTCGACGTCAACACGACTGGCCGGAGGGGTGAGCGGGTGCGGGCGGCTCCGCCCTCCCGATTGGCCGTACGTCCCCGGGCGTGGCCCGCCAGCCCGCCGCCTCGGGGCATGGACCGGCGGCGGCCCGGGGGCGGCGCGGGTCGGAGGGGGAGGCGTGCCGGCGGAGAGGGGTCAGCGGCGGCGGCGGTGGAGTGCGACCGCGGCCGCGGTGCCGCCGGCCAGGGCGCCCACGCCGGCGGCGGCCGGGATGCCGACCTTGGCGGCCTTGCGGCCGGTGCGGTAGTCGCGCAGGCGCCAGTCCAGGGCGCGGGCGTGCTTGCGGAGCTTGGTGTCCGGGTTGATCGCGTAGGGGTGGCCGACCAGCGACAGCATCGGGATGTCGTTGTGCGAGTCGCTGTAGGCGGCGCAGCGGTCGAGGTCCAGTCCCTCGGCCGTCGCCAGCGCGCGTACCGCCTCGGCCTTGGCCGGGCCGTGCAGGGGTTCGCCGACCAGGCGGCCGGTGTAGACGCCGTCCACGGATTCGGCGACGGTGCCCAGTGCGCCGGTCAGGCCGAGCCGGCGGGCGATGATCGTGGCGGTCTCCACCGGGGCGGCCGTGACCAGCCAGACCTTCTGCCCCGCGTCGAGGTGGGCCTGGGCGAGGGCGCGCGTGCCGGGCCAGATGCGGTCGGCCATGTACTCGTCGTAGATCTCCTCGCCGATGGACATCAGCTCGGCGACGCGGTGGCCCTTGACGATGGACAGGGCGCTGTCGCGGGCGTCCTGCATGTGTTCGGGGTCCTCGACGCCGGCCAGCCTGAACCAGGCCTGCTGCCAGGCGAACCGGGTCAGCTCGCGGCGCTGGAAGAACTTCCGCTTGTAGAGGCCGCGGCCGAAGTGGAAGATCGCGGCGCCCTGCATCACGGTGTTGTCGAGGTCGAAGAAGGCGGCGGCCCGGTCGTCCCCGGCCACCGGGAACACAGGCTCCCCGGCGCCTTCGGCCGCGGTCAGCAGATCCGCGGCGTCTGCGGGAAGAAGGGACTCGTCGGCGGGAAGTGTCGACTTCCGCGCTGCCTCGGCTGCTGCCTCGCCTGCCAGCACGCTCCGTGCTGTCGCGGGGCGCCTGCGGGGTGTGAGCCATCCAAGAGCGGCCATGTCGTGAGCATAGCCATTCTGTTCGGTCCTTCCCGACCTGGCGGGATGCGACCGTGTGAACTCTCCGGGACCGCCGCGTTAAACGGGTGACCCCGCGAGTGGTGCGGAGCGGCGCAGAATGGAGGCATGAGTGCCTTGCTGCGGCGTACGAAGAAGAAGCCTGCCGACCGGGTGGTGACCCTCGTGGGGAAGCCCGGCTGTCACCTCTGTGACGATGCGCGACTGGTGGTGCGCGCCGTCTGCGAGGAGACCGGCGCGTCCTGGGTGGAGAAGGACATCACCGAGGACGAGCAGCTGTACAAGGAGTACTGGGAGCAGATTCCGGTGGTCCTGATCGATGACGAACAGCACACGTTCTGGCGGGTGGACCCGGCGAGGTTGCGCACGGCACTGGGTACCCAGTCGAAACCCGGTTAACATCATGGGCGTTTTGAGTGGTCTCGGGGGGCGTGGACATGAGGAGTGTGTACCGCTTTGCCCCCTTCGGGCCTGCAACGGGCTGATGCGGTCCCGGGTTCCGGGATCGCGCGAGGAATATGCGTGACCCCGGTCACTTTGACCAGACAAAACGGACACTATCTTTGTGCACGCGTTCACAAAGACATAGCCTGCATTCGACGGGGCGGTCTTGGGACATACGGCCGCCTGCAGCCCCGCTCATCCCGCAGGAGCACCGTGGCAACTGGCCGAACTCACCGACCGGCGACCCGTAGCCGAGGAATTCCCGAGGCCACCGTCGCCCGGCTTCCGCTGTACCTCCGCGCACTGACCGCGCTCTCCGAGCGCTCGGTGCCCACGGTCTCCTCCGAGGAGCTCGCCGCGGCGGCGGGGGTCAACTCCGCGAAGCTGCGCAAGGACTTCAGCTACCTGGGGTCCTACGGCACGCGTGGAGTCGGGTACGACGTCGAGTACCTCGTCTACCAGATCTCCCGTGAGCTCGGGCTCACCCAGGACTGGCCGGTCGCCATCGTCGGTATCGGTAACCTCGGCGCCGCGCTCGCCAACTACGGCGGCTTCGCCTCCCGTGGTTTCCGGGTCGCCGCGCTGATCGACGCCGACCCGGCCATGGCGGGTACGCCCGTCGCCGGTATCGCCGTCCAGCACACCGACGACCTGGACCGGATCATCAGCGACAACGGTGTGTCCATCGGCGTCATCACCACCCCGCCCGGCGCGGCCCAGCAGGTCTGCGACCGGCTCGTCGCCGCGGGTGTGACCTCCATCCTGAACTTCGCGCCGACCGTGCTCTCCGTGCCCGAAGGCGTCGATGTGCGCAAGGTCGACCTCTCGATCGAGCTGCAGATCCTCGCGTTCCACGAGCAGCGCAAGGCCGGCGAGGGAGCCGCCGCCGAAGGCAACGCGGCCGCGGACGACGACGCCGACGAGGCGCCGCCGATGCGCGCCACTCCCGTGAACCGGAAGGGACCCGACGGGGACATGCCCGCCGTGATGCCGGCATGAGCCTCCTTGTCGTAGGACTGAGCCACCGCAGCGCCCCCGTCTCCGTGCTGGAGCGGGCGTCACTGTCGCCCGAGGCGCAGACGAAGCTGCTCCAGGACACCCTCGCCGCGGAACCCGCGACCGAGGGGGCGGTGCTGGCCACCTGCAACCGCATCGAGCTGTACGCGGACGTGGACAAGTTCCACGCGGGTGTCGCCGAGCTGTCCACGCTGCTCGCGCAGCACAGCGGCGTCGGCCTGGACGAGCTCACTCCCTATCTCTATGTGCACTACGAGGACCGCGCCGTCCACCACCTCTTCTCGGTGGCGTGCGGGCTGGACTCCATGGTCGTCGGCGAGGGCCAGATCCTCGGCCAGATCAAGGACGCGCTCGCGCTGGGCCAGGAGCTCCACACCGCGGGACGGCTGCTGAACGACCTGTTCCAGCAGGCGCTGAGGGTCGGCAAGCGTGCCCACAGCGAGACCGGGATCGACCGGGCCGGGCAGTCGCTCGTCACGTTCGGCCTCGAGCAGCTCGCGGACGGTACCGAGGTCACCGAATGGGCCGCTGGCAAGCGCGCCCTGGTGATCGGCGCGGGTTCGATGTCCTCCCTGGCCGCCGCAACCCTGGTCCGTACCGGCGTCGCAGAGATCGTCGTCGCCAACCGGACCCGGGGCCGTGCCGACCGGCTCGTCGAGATCCTCGCCCAGAGCGGCGGGGCGACGGCACGAGCCGTGGAAATGACCGCAGTGCCGGACGAACTGACACGTGCCGATGTGGTCGTCTCCTGTACCGGCGCGACCGGGCTCGTCCTGACCGCCGAGGCCGTCGCCGGGGCGCTCGGCGTCGACTTCGACACCGCCGCGGAGCCGTCCGCGGCCCGCGCCGCGGCCGCCCCCGCGGACCTGGACCAGCACGCCGCGTGGGTGGAGAACGGTTCCGCCACCGCCGCCGCACAGGACCGTGCCGTGCGCCGGGTACCCGTGCGGGGCCCGGCCTCCGGGCCCGCGAGGCTCGCCCTGCTCGACCTCGCCATGCCGAGGGACATCGACGGGGCGGCCCACCGCATCGACGGTGTGCGCCTCGTCGACATCGAGTCGCTCGCCGAGGCGTCCGCGGACGCCCCGATGGCCGCCGATGTGGACCAGGTGCGCACCATCGTCGCCGACGAGGTGGCGGCCTTCGGTGCCGCCCAGCGTGCCGCCCACATCACCCCGACCGTCGTCGCCCTGCGCACCATGGCCGCCGATGTGGTGGCCGGCGAGATCGCGCGGCTCGACGGACGCCTTCCCGACCTGGACGAGAAGCAGCGCGCCGAGATCACGCAGACCGTGCGCCGCGTCGTCGACAAGCTCCTGCACGCGCCCACCGTGCGGGTCAAGCAGCTCGCCAGCGAGCCCGGTGGCGCCGGGTACGCCGATGCGCTGCGCGAACTCTTCGACCTCGACCCGCAGACGGTGGCCGCCGTCTCCCGGGCAGACCTGAACGACCCGAATAGAGGGCGGTCATGACCGACAACTCACCCCTGGGTGGGGAGACCACGAAGCCGCTCCGGCTCGGCACCCGGCGCAGCAAGCTAGCCATGGCGCAGTCCGGCATGGTCGCTGATGCGGTCCGTGAGGTGACCGGGCGCGCCGTCGAGCTCGTCGAGATCACCACGTACGGAGACACGTCCCGGGAGCACCTGGCGCAGATCGGCGGGACCGGCGTGTTCGTCGTCGCGCTGCGCGAGGCGCTGCTGCGCGGCGAGGTGGACTTCGCCGTCCACTCGCTCAAGGACCTGCCGACCACACAGCCGGAGGGCCTCGTCCTGGCCGCCGTACCGGAGCGCGAGGATCCGCGCGACGTACTGGTGGCCCGGGACGGGCTGACCTTCGCGCAACTGCCGTCCGGTGCCCGTATCGGCACCGGCTCGCCGCGCCGCATGGCGCAGCTCAACGCGTACGCCCGGTCGCACGGCCTCGACATCGAGACCGTGGCGATCCGGGGCAACGTCGATACGCGTATCGGTTTCGTACGAAGCGGGGAGCTGGACGCGGTGGTACTCGCCGCCGCAGGGCTCAGCCGCCTCGGCCGGACCGGTGAGGTGACCGACTTCCTGCCGGTCGACACCGTCCTGCCCGCTCCCGGTCAGGGAGCACTGGCGATCGAATGCGCTGCAACCAGCGCGGACCTCGCCGCAGCACTCGCCGAGCTCGACGACCCGTACACCCGGGTCGCCGTGACCGCCGAGCGCGCCCTGCTCGCCGCCCTGGAGGCCGGCTGTTCCGCACCTGTGGGTGCGCTGGCCGACCTCCTGGTCGACGGGCAGACTGTCAACGAACTGCGCCTGCGCGGTGTCGTCGGTTCCACCGACGGCGCCTCCCTGGTGCAGCTGTCCATCACCGGTCCCGTCCCCACGTCGCACGACGACGCGGCGGCCCTCGGTCGCGAGCTCGCGGCCGAGATGCTCGCCAAGGGTGCGGCCGGTCTTATGGGGGAGCGAGCACTTTGAGCCCCAACGGCCCCGCCGCATCCGATTTTCCGGTCCTGTCCGCAGGGCACGTCACCTTCCTCGGCGCCGGTCCCGGCGACCCGGGACTGCTGACCCTGCGCGCTGTCGAGGCGCTCGCGAGCGCGGACGTCCTTGTGGCCGAACCCGACGTCCTCGACGTCGTTCGCGGCCATGCGCGGGCAGGGGTAAGCACCCCTGAGCTGACGGTTGTTGACATGTCGTCAACAGCCGTCGGGGTACCCGTTCTCAGGGACGCCGCCAATCTTGTCATGGAGGCCGCGAAGGGTGGCAGGCGGGTTGTCCGTGCCGTCGCCGGCGACCCCGGCCTGGACGGGAACACGGGCGTGGAGATGCTCGCCTGCGCCGCCGCGGGCGTGCCTTTCGAGGTCGTGCCCGGTGTGGCGAACGCCGTGGGCGTGTCCGCGTACGCCGGTGTGCCGCTGCGTGACGCGCAGGGCGCCGATGTGCGCTTCGTCGACGCCCGTACCGCCTCGGACCGCTGCTGGTCCGAGGTCGGGGCGAGCGACGCGACGGCCGTCGTGTCCACGTCGCTGGACTCGGTGGCCGCGGCCGCCGGGGAGCTGGTCTCGGCGGGCCGCAAGCCCGACACCCCGCTGACGGTGACGATCGCGGGAACGACGACGCGCCAGCGCACCTGGACGGCGACGCTCGGGACGATCGCCCAGGTCCTCAAGCAGGCCAAGGTCCTCCCCTCGCCGGACGGGCACCAGCCCGTCATAGCCGTGGTCGGGGAGCGAAGCTCTGCCGCCCAGCGTGACCAGCTGTCGTGGTTCGAGTCCAAGCCGCTGTTCGGCTGGAAGGTGCTCGTGCCGCGTACGAAGGAGCAGGCGGCGTCGCTCTCCGACCAGCTGCGTTCGTACGGTGCCGTACCGCACGAGGTCCCGACGATCGCCGTCGAGCCGCCGCGTACGCCCCAGCAGATGGAGCGCGCGGTCAAGGGCCTGGTCACGGGCCGGTACGAGTGGATCGCCTTCACCTCGGTGAACGCGGTGAAGGCCGTACGGGAGAAGTTCGAGGAGTACGGGCTCGATGCCCGCGCCTTCGCGGGGATCAAGGTCGCGGCCGTCGGTGAGCAGACTGCCGCCGCGCTGGTCGACTTCGGTGTGAAGCCGGACCTGGTGCCCTCCGGCGAGCAGTCCGCCGCCGGTCTGCTGGAGGACTGGCCGCCCTACGACCCGGTCTTCGACCCGATCGACCGGGTGTTCCTGCCGCGTGCCGACATCGCCACGGAGACGCTGGTGGCCGGGCTGATCGAGCTCGGCTGGGAGGTCGACGACGTCACCGCGTACCGCACGGTCCGCGCTTCGCCGCCGCCGGCCGACACCCGTGAGGCGATCAAGGGCGGCGGCTTCGACGCGGTGCTCTTCACCTCGTCCTCGACGGTCCGCAACCTGGTCGGTATCGCGGGCAAGCCGCACAACGTGACGGTGATCGCGTGCATCGGTCCCGCCACGGCGAAGACCGCCGAGGAGCACGGCCTGCGGGTCGACGTCCTGTCTCCGGAGCCGTCGGTCCACAAGCTGGCCCAGGCGCTGGCGGACTTCGGTGCGCAGCGCCGGGACGCGGCCAAGGAGGCCGGTGACCCGGTGACGCGTCCGAGCGAGCGGCGCCCGGGTGCGAGACGCCGTCGGACGACCACCTGAGTACCGGTACCGGATGAGCGGGCCCGGCTGCTTCCCTGTGAAGCGGCCGGGCCCCTTTTCGTGTGTCCGTTTTTCCGGCTCGACTGTCGGTAAACCGGTGATGTGTGCGGGTCTAGTCTCGGAGGATGACCGATTACGGAAACTTCCCCGGCTCGCGGCCCCGGCGGCTGCGGACGACGCCCGTCATGCGGCGCATGGTCGCCGAGACCCGGCTGGACCCCGCGAATCTGATCCTTCCCGCGTTCGTGCGCGAGGGCATCGACGCCCCGGTCGCCATCTCGGCCATGCCTGGCGTGCAGCAGCACACCCTGGACACCCTGCGGAAGGCCGCGGTCGACGCGGTCGCGGCCGGGGTCTCCGGGATCATGCTCTTCGGTGTCCCGCTGGACGAGAAGAAGGACGGCCGCGGCACGGCGGGCACCGACCCGGACGGCATCCTCCAGGTCGCTCTGCGGGCGGTGCGGGAAGAGGTGGGCGACGACCTCGTGGTCATGTCCGACCTCTGTCTGGACGAGTACACCGACCACGGCCACTGCGGGGTGCTGACCGAGGACGGCCGCGTCGACAACGACGCCACGCTGGAGCGGTACGCCGAAATGGCCCAGGTCCAGGCGGACGCGGGCGCCCACGTGGTGGGTCCCAGCGGCATGATGGACGGCCAGGTCGGGGTGGTCCGCGACGCGCTGGACCAGACCGGGTACGAGGACGTGTCGATCCTGGCCTACACCGCGAAGTACTCCTCCGCGTTCTACGGGCCGTTCCGTGAGGCGGTGGGCTCCTCGCTCAAGGGCGACCGCAAGACGTACCAGCAGGACCCGGCGAACGTCCGTGAGTCGATGCGCGAGCTGGCGCTCGACCTGGAGGAGGGCGCCGACATGGTCATGGTCAAGCCCGCCGGACCGTACCTGGACATCCTCGCGAAGGTCGCTGACGCGGTGGACGTGCCGGTGGCGGCGTACCAGATCAGCGGCGAGTACGCGATGATCGAGGCCGCCGCGGAGAAGGGCTGGATCGACCGGGACGCGGCGATCCTGGAGAGCCTGACGGGGATCCGGCGTGCGGGTGCGCGGATGATCCTGACGTACTGGGCGACGGAGGTCGCGCAGCGGCTGGGGCGCTGACCCGGTCCCGTGCCGGGGCGTAACCCTCGCCGGTGATCAATTCGGTTGAGGGCGTCCCCGGTTACGGGGAGGATCGCCCGCATGTTCTCGCGCAGGAATCGCCGTCCCACGTCCCCCGAACTGGCCGAGGCCTCGGACTGCCTCGACGGAGGTGACGTCCCGGGTGCGCTGCGCAGGCTGCGGCAGGCACCCTCGGCGCCGCTGGAAGAGGTCGCGACCGTGGTCGGCCGGGCCGCGGAGGCGGCCGGGTTCGACGACCTCCGGAAGGCTGCGACGGCTCTGGCCGCGCACCCCGGCCGGGTGCGCGCGCTCTACGACTACGGGTACGCCTGCGTGGAACGCGGTGTGTCCTACCTGGCGATACCCGCACTGCGCGAGGCACTGCGCCTGGCGCCGGGTTCCTCCGGCATGCTGCGTGAGCTGGTCTCCGCGTACGAGGACGAGGGACGGCACCGCGATGCCGTCGACGCGCTGCTCGCGCAGGAGGACGGCCTCGGTGACTGGCCCGACCGCTATCTCCTGGTCTTCAATGCCGTTCTGGCAGGTGACCTGGAGCTGGCCCGCCGTCAGCACGCGCGTCTGAGCGCTCCCGCCGACGACACCTGGCGCGGTGCGTGGGACCGGCAGAACCGTGTCCTGGAGCGTGCCGCGACCGCCGGGCCGGTGAGCCCGCTGGACCACTCGGACCTCCGGGGCTGGCAGTACGTCATGGGCGGCACGGTGCTGGGCACGCTGTCCCCGCACGGGTACGACGCGGGGATGACCGGCCGGTACGCGTGGTTCCAGGACTCCCACGACCAGTGCCTGCAGGGCTTGTTGCGGCTGAAGTCGGTGCTCGCCGCCGCCGGGGTGCGGCCTCGTTCGGTGTCCCTGCTGCCGGACCGGGGGAGCCGCATCCTGGGTCTGGCAGCCGCGGGGGTGCTGGGCCTCCCGGCGGAGCCCTTCGAGGCCGGACGGGAGGACACCGTCGTGATCGCCTACGACCTGAACGACACGGCGGGCGCCGACCAGGGCCCCGAACTGCTCGGGCAGCTCTTCCGCCGGGCGCCGGGGCAGGTGCTGCACGAGCACGCGAGCTGCTGGACCGACCCGCCCGCCGTCGCCGCCGACAGCGTCTCGCTGCTCCACCAGTCGGTCGTGCCTCCGTGGGGGGAGGTCCTTCGGCTGGGCGACGACGGCGGAGCGGAGCGCGGGGAGGCCGACGGGAGGCCGGAGGCGGAGATCGCCGCCGAGATCGTGGGGGCCGATCCCACGCCCGATGGCGGGGACGGGTCGGCGCCCGCCGATCCCGTCGAGAAGCTCACGGACTTCGTCTCGGCCGTGCGGGGCACGTGGCTCCAGGGCGATCGGGCCCGGTTGAGGTCAGCGGGTCCCGTGGGCAGTTCACGGTTTCTCTGAGGGCCGGACGCCTGCCCGGTGTTCGGTGCTCGGGCTCCGAGTGCCTTGACCGCATCACGTCAGGGCCAGTCGACCAGGGCGACGAACGCGATGAAGGCGCAGAGCACGACGGCAGGTGCGGTCACCGCGAGCAGTACGCGGTTCGCCGCGTGCCGTCGGTGCCACGGCAGGGCCCAGCTCGCCACCAGAACGGCCAGGGCGAGTACGAGGCCCGTGCACAGCACCGCCCATCCGGAGTCGAAGCTGCGGGTGAACCGGTCTTCCTGCGCGCCCTCGCAGGAGTCGCAGGCCATGGGGGAGAGGCCGCCGAAGAACAGGGCGAGAGCGGCTCCCTGCAGCGTGACGACCGTGGAGACCAGAGGGGTCGTCCAGGCCTTCGGGGCGCGGGTGTCGAGCAGATCGGGCATGTCATCGGGCATGCACCCGATTCAACGCGGCACCCGGGCACGGCACATGAGTGCTCCTACTCAAGGCCGATCCGTGCGCGGGACTCCATGCCCGGCCCTCTCGACGGGACGGCGGCCACACCCCATCATGTCTGTCATGGCCACGACACGACTGGGTCCTGCCCTGTCCCTGACCGCTGCTCTCGCCCTTGCCCTGATCTCCACCGGATCCGCGCACGCGGATCCGACGGTGCCGGAACACGCCGTCATCGTCTGCGACAGCGCCAGCTTCTACGCGAACTACGACAGCTCCTCCGGACCGGCCGGACTCAAACGGACCCTGCTGCGCGGTGACAAGGTCGGACACACCCGCGGCGCCCACCCCGTCTACAACGGATGGGCAGCCACCTTCGACTTCGGCCCCAACGACTGGGGCTTCGTCAGGCAGGAATGCCTGGGTGGCTTCGGATCCTGGTGACCCCACACCCCACACCCGTGAAGGACCCCCCCCATGACCCGCACCAGCAGGCGTACCACCCTCGTCCTGGCCCTGACCGCCGCCACGGCCGTTCTGACCGTCAATCCCGCCACCGCCGCCAACGGCACCGTGGGGCAGCGCGAAACCGTGTGCGCCCAGGACCTCTTCGTCCGGGTCACCGCCCCCCACGGGGCCTGGATGGGCACGCTGTACCGCGGGCAGACCTTCCTCGTCGAGGAAGCCGGCGGGGACTGGGTCTACGGCTTCGCCTACGGCGACATCAACCGCCGGGGCTGGGTCCAGAACGGCTGGTTCTGCTGACCCCGCCACCCCTGGTGCCCGGCATGCCGAACGGGCTTCAGTCCCACCAGAACGACCACGTCTCCTGGCCCAGGAGGTACTTCTCGGCATAGGCGTCCAGGCCGTTCGGAGGGGCCGCGTCGATGTTGTCCGGGCAGAACGCGAAGTGCTCGGCTGCCAGCGCCCCGGCCTCCGCCGCAGTCGTGGGAGGCCGTCCCACGGACACGGTCAGGGTGTCGAAACCGAGCGCCACGACCCGGATGTCGAAGCGGTCCTCCCAGGAGCGCAGCACCGCACAGAGCCGGGCCACGTCGTTCTCGTGGTTGAGCGGGCCCGACCAGCCGATCGCCGCAGGTATGTCCGCGCTGCGCCGGGCGGGTACGAGCGCCATCCGCGCGCCCTCCGTGAGCTGGTCGGCTATCTCCGCGGCCAGTTCGTCGGGGGTCTCGGACGCGCTCGCGGACGGGGTGGGCGCCAGGCCGGACCACTCGGCCCCGTCCTCCAACTCGTCGGAGGCGTACTCCTCCCAGAACTCGCCGAGGACGTCCTCCGCGTCGTGGTCCCCCGGATACGAGGTCCCGGCCGGATCGAGGTCCCAGTCCTCGGGCCACTGGGTGCGGCGCCCGCCGTCCACCAGCACAGGGAGCAGGCCGAGCGGCCTGCCGGTCGTCCTCAGCCGGGCCCAGTCGCCCGGCTGCGCCGACTCGTCGGCGTACCAGAGCAGGGGCTCGTGCCAGGGGTCGTCGATCGTGGTGTCCACGAGTGTGCCCGGCGGAAGGTCCAGCAGGGGCAGGGGATTCGGGAGCGTCGCCATGCAGGTGACTCTAGGATCCGCCACTGACAACGGCCCGTTCGGCCCCGGGCGGCACCTGGCGGGGGTGCCACCCGTGCGTCACCGGCGCGGTCAGTACACGAGGGCGTCGTCCAGGCCCGTCTGCCAGTACGTGACGGCCAGCGTGCTGTCGACGAAGACGGCCTTGGTGAGCGGCACGTCCGAGGACGGGCCGCTGGAGCCGGAACCTTCGCGACCCTGGAAACTGACCGTCAGTTCCTTGGTGGAGTAACCGCCCGTGCCGCTTCCGTCGGCGGACGCGGTCATGACGCCGGCGTAGGCGGACTCTCCGGGGCCGAGTGTGACGACGGCCTGCGGCTTGCTCTCCTCGAAGGTCCGCGGGACGGCCTGCGCCTCGCCGAACCTCAGGAACGGGTGGTAGTAGGCGTTGCAGGCCTTCGAGCCGGTGTTCGTCACGGTGAGCAGCATGTGGTTGACGGGCCGGGTCACGGCCGTCAGCTTCACCTTGGAGTTGCCGCCGTCGCAGGCGAGGGTGACAGGTCCGCTGTCGTCGCCGGTGTCCTTCGGCTGCTTCGCGGCGGGCTCGGCGTCGGCCGAACCGGAACTCGAACCGGAACTCGAACCGGAGTCCGCACCTGAGCCGTTGGTCCCCTTGTCCTTGCCGTTGCCCTTGTCCGCGGGCGCCTTCGTGCTGTCCGAAGGCTGCTCGGACGGGGCGGCGGTCGCCGGGGTGGAGGTGTCCGCTGCCGCCTGGCCGTCCTCCTGGCAGGCGGTCAGCGAGAGCGCGGCCAGCAGTGCGGCGGTGCCGAGGGCGGAGGTGCGGGCGGTGCGACGGAAGTTACGGTTGCGCATGAGGTGGTTCTCCCCGTTCAGAAGGTCTGTCGTGTCCGGGGCGCCGCTCGGGCGCGCCGGATGGTGCCGGCTGTGCTGGAGAATGACGAGTGGTCAGAGGTGCCACAGGAGTGTGATGACGGTCGCCGTGGCGGCGATCAGTACTCCTGCGGCGACCGCGTCGGTCAGGCTCGGTTCGAAGCGGGTACGCACTGCGTCTCCCGGTGTGGACGACGGTCGGTCCGGCGGTGTGTCCACATCTTGTGCGGGGCCTGGTTCCGGTGGCAACGGCTGCCGGGCGGTTCGGGACGGTGGAACGGTTGAATGCCCTCTGACCTGGGGGAACGAGGCCTCCCTGGAACGCGGTTCCGGGATGGATCAGTGGGAGGAACGGTCGGCGTGGGTACGGAGATCCAGGACTTCGCGGCAGAGCTCAGTGGCCTCAAGGAGCGTTCAGGACTGAGCTACGGGGCACTCGCCCGGAAGCTGCACATGAGCACGTCGACGGTGCACCGGTACTGCAACGGCGACGCCGTTCCGCAGGACTACGCGCCGGTCGAACGCTTCGCCCGGGTGTGCCGGGCGTCTGCGGACGAGCTGGTCGGCCTGCACCGGAAGTGGATCCTGGCCGATGAGGCGAAGCGGCGGGGGGCGCGGAAGGCGGGCGCGGGTGGCACGGCGGAGCCCGGATCCGTTCCGGAGGAGAGCACGGAAACGGAATCAGGACCGGAGGTCGAGGACGTGACGCCCTCCGAGGCGTCCGGCACCACCACCTCCGCCGCTCCCGCCCCCGGCCGGCGGCCGTCCCGGCGGCTGCGCGTCCTGCTCGCGGCGACCGCCGTCGTCGCGCTCACCGTTCCCGCCGCCCTGGCGTTCCGTGGCCTCACGGACGGCAACGGTGGCGACGGCAGACGCACCGGCGCGGCCACCGGGACGGCTCCGGTCACGCCGAGCGGCAGCGGGAGCGGCACCGGCAGCGCGTCCGCGACGCCGAGCCGGCCGGCTTCCCCGTCGGCAGGCGGCAGCGCCACCGCCGGACCCTCCGCGTCCGCCTCCCCCGGTTCGCCGGCGCGGCAGGGCGGTGGGGCGGACGACCGCGGTACCCCTGTGAGCGCCGTCATCAGCTCGTACAACTGGGAGTCGCCCTGCGGGCAGTACTACCTGCTCGACCGTGAGCCCGGCACCGTACCGAAGCCGCCTCCGCCCCAGGACACCCGCAACTGGGCGAGGGCGCTCGGTGGTGTGGACGGGGGCGACATGATGCTCGAACTCACCCTCCAGGGGGCATCGCAGGAAGCGGTGGTGCTCAAGGGTCTGCATGTGCGGGTCGTGGGGCGCGAACCGGCGCTCGCCTGGACCGCGTACTCGATGGGGGAGGGCTGCGGGAGCGGCATCACTCCGCAGAGCTTCGACATCGACCTGGACGAGAGCCTGCCGCGTTCGCATCCGGTCGCGGGGCAGGACGGCGGTGGCGTCGTCCCGGCGAAGGACTTCCCGTACCGGGTGAGCTCCACGGACGTGGAGGTGTTCCACCTCGACGCGCATGTGGAGGGTCACGATGTGACCTGGTACCTGGAGCTGGAGTGGAGCAGCGGCGGCCGGAGCGGGTCCCTGCGCATCGACGACAACGGCAAGCCGTTCCGTACGAGCAGCATTCAGGGGCGGCCGGAGTACCGCTACCGGGCGGATACGGCCCAGTGGGTGGAACCCGACTACTGATCCGGGCGCGGAGTACAGTCGGCGGGTCCTCGCCCCCTCGATTCGGTCAGGTGTTCCATGTCCACCCATACAGACGACAGACCTGACACCGGGTACCCCGAGCGCATCCTGCGGTTGCGGCGGCGGCTGGAGCGGCTGATCGGCATCGCCGCCACCGAGGGCAATGCCCTTGTCCCCCTCCACAACGGCGACGAGATATTCGCCGCGATGCTGGGCGCGATACGTGATGCTGAGCACACCGTGGACATGATGACGTTCGTGTACTGGCGCGGTGACATAGCCCGCGACTTCGCGGAGGCGCTGTCGGAGCGGGCCCGCGCCGGAGTGCGGGTGCGGCTGCTCCTGGACGGCTTCGGCAGCCGGCTGATCGAGAAGGACCAGCTGGCGATGATGGAAGAGGCCGGGGTGGAGGTCGCGTGGTTCCGCAAGCCGCTGTACCTGTCGCCGCTCAAGCAGAACCACCGCTGCCACCGCAAGGTCCTCGTGACGGACGAGGAGACGGCGTTCACCGGTGGCGTCGGCATCGCGGAGGAGTGGTGCGGCGACGCCCGTAACGAGCGCGAGTGGCGCGACACCCATGTGCAGCTGCGCGGCCCCGCGGTGGACGGCCTCGCCGCCGCGTTCGCCCAGAACTGGGCGGAGTGCCACGACGAGCTGTTCACCGAGCGCGACCGCTTCGTCGAGCTCCAGCCGCAGGGCGACGCGATCGTGCAGGTGGTACGGGGTTCGGCCAGCTTCGGCTGGCAGGACATGCAGACCCTGCTCCGGGTCGTCCTGGAGTCCGCCGAGGAGCGGGTGAGGCTCACCACGGCGTACTTCGCGCCGGACACGTACTTCGTCGAGCTGCTCTGCGCCGCGGCGGCGCGGGGCGTCTCCGTGGAGATCCTGCTGCCCGGACCGCACACGGACAAGCGGGTCTGCCAGCTGGCGGGACAGCACCACTACGAGGACCTCGTCGCCTGCGGTGTGAAGATCTACCAGTACCAGCCGACGATGATGCACACCAAGGCGGTGACCGTGGACCGGGTCGCCTCGCTGATCGGCTCGACCAACTTCAACCGCCGCTCGCTGGACCACGACGAGGAAGTGATGCTCGCCGTGCTGGACCCGGCGTTCACCGCGACCCTGGACGGGCACTTCGAGGACGACCGCGCCGACAGCGTGCTGATCGACGGCGCCCGGTGGAAGCGCCGCTCGCCGGTGCAGCGGATCCGGGAAGCGGCGGTCCTGCCGATACGCCGCTGGCTGTGACGTGAGGCGCCCCGGCGCCGGAGTGGTTACGCCGGGCCGGTTCCGCCGCGCGGGGGAACGGTGACGACGGTGAGCGCGAAGCCGTGGCGTACCTGCCAGCGGCCGTCGAAGCCGGTGAGCGGGGGGCCGGCCGTCGTGGTGCCCGGGACGAGCAGGGTGGCGGCGAAGGTGCCGTCCGGGCGCAGGGTGATGTGCGCGTCCTGGAAGCCGAGCCAGCGGCCGGTGAGCGGGGACCAGGCCTTGTAGACCGACTCCTTGGCGCTGAACAGCAGCCTGTCCCAGGGGACTCCCGGCCGGTGGGCCGCCAGTTCGCTCAGCGCGGTGCGTTCGGCGGGGAGGGTGACGAGGTTCAGTGAGCCCTCGTCGCTCAGGGGTTCGGCCGGTTCGGCGTCGATGCCGAGGGAGGCCACCGTCGTGTTCTCGGCGACGGCCGCCGCCCGGTATCCGTCGCAGTGCGTGAGGCTGCCGACCATGCCGTCGGGCCAGCGGGGTGCGCCTTCGGTGCCGGGGAGGATCGGTGCGGGAGGCAAGCCATAACTGGCCAGAGCGGTGCGGGCGCAGTGGCGGACCGTGGTGAATTCGTGCCTCCGCTTGGCCACCGCCCTGGCGACCAGGGCCTCCTCCTCGGGGAACAGGAAGGGTTCGGCGCTGTCGTGGAAGGTGTCGACGGCGGTGACCAGCGGGGGAAGCAGCGGGGCCAGTAGGCCCGCGAGAGCAGGGCCACCGGTCGGAAGCAAGGTCATGAACGGTCACGGTACCGGGCTCCGGCGCGCGCCCTCGAGCGGCGCTGGATGCCGTATAGGCCAGATATAGCCAGTGAACGCACGCTCGACTCATTCGAACGGATGGGGGCAGCATGCCGGACCAAGAGGCACAGGTGGCACTGGTGACCGGGGGGTCGCGCGGGATCGGGCGGGCGGTGGCCACCCGGCTCGCACGGGACGGGTTCGACGTGGCCATCTGCTACCGCTCCGACGACGCGGCGGCGGAACAGGTCGAGAAGGAGATCCTGGCGGCGGGCCGGCGGGCACTGATCCGCCGCGTCGACGTCGCCGACCGGGTCGGTGTCCGGTCGTTCGTCGCGGACGTCGAGGCGGGGCTGGGACCGGTGTCGGCGGTCGTCACCTCCGCGGGGATCACCCGCGACAGGCCGCTGGCGCTGATGTCGGACGACGAGTGGGACTCGGTACTGCGCACCAACCTCGACGGAACGTACAACCTGCTGCGCTCGGTGGTCCGTTCGATGATCCGGCGCCGTGCGGGCACCGTTGTCACCCTCTCGTCCGTGGCCGGGGTCGTCGGCAACGCGGGACAGACGAACTACTCGGCCTCGAAGGCCGGGATCATCGGGCTGACGCAGGCGCTGGCCAAGGAGTTCGGCCGCTACGGAGTGCGTGCCAACGCCGTCGCACCGGGCTTCATCGACACGGAGATGGTCGCCGGTGTACCGGAGGCCGTCGCGAAGGACGCCCTGACCCGCATCCCGATGGGCTGCTTCGGCACTCCCGAGCAAGTGGCCTCGCTGGTCTCCTTCCTGGCTTCCCCGCAGGCCGAGTACATCACCGGCCAGGTGGTCCGGATCGACGGGGGCATGGCGCTGTGAGTGCCTCCTCGGAGACCTGGTTCCGCAGGTACGCGCGGACGGGCGAACCGCGGCTGCGGCTGGTCTGCTTCCCGCACGCCGGCGGCAACGCCCAGCTGTTCCACGGCTGGCCCTCGCGGCTTCCCGCCGATATCGAGGTCCTCGCCGTCCGGTACCCGGGCAGGCAGGAGCGGATGGGCGAGCCGTGCATCGAGTCGATGGACGAGCTGGCCGACCGGATCTCCGAGGCGCTCAATCCGTTCGGCGACCTGCCGATGGCCTTCTTCGGCCACAGCATGGGCGCCGCGGTGGCCTACGAGGTCGCGGTGCGGCAGGAGGCGGGTGCGGGCGAGGGTCCGGTCCGGGTCCTGCTCTCGGGGCGCAACGCCCCGCACCGGACGTCCCCCACGACCCTGCACAGGGCGGCCGACGACGTCCTGGTCGCCGGGGTGTCCCGGCTGGGCACCCTGGGCGGCGACCCGTACGCGGTCCCGGAGCTGCGTGAGCTGCTGCTGCCCGTGCTGCGCTCCGACTACAAGCTCATCGAGACCTACCACCCGCACAGCCCGGTGGCGCTGCGCGCTCCGATCGTCGCGTACCAGGGCGACAGGGATCCGGGCATCTCCTACGAACAGTTGCTGGCCTGGGGGGAGTTGACGACCGGCGCCTTCGCGGTGCGGTCGTTCCCCGGGGACCACTTCTACCTCGCCCCCCGGGAGGCGGAGCTGACCGCGGACATCGCGGGGCGGCTGGCTCGGATCCCGTCCGGCCTGCGGGCCTGATAGCCGAAGGCTTCACCACAACAGCGAGAGGAGGGGCGCCGTGACGAGTCCGACGTCCTGGGCACCACTGGAGATCGAAGCGAAGGACGATGGCGGGACCGGCGAACTGCTGAGCCGCCTGGAGGAACTGGAACTCGGCCTGGCCGGGACCCTGGTCAAGGAGAAGGCGCTCGTCTTCCGCGGCTTCGGGATCACCCCGCAGACGCTGGACACGGCCCTGGACCGGCTGCTGCCGAACCGGCTGGCGTACGTGCACGGCAACTCGCCGCGCACCAAGGTCGGCGGCAACGTCTACACCTCGACGGAGTACCCGCAGGAATTCACCATCTCGATGCACAACGAGATGAGTTACGCCCACGCCTGGCCGTCCCGCCTGGCCTTCTTCTGCCAGGTGCAGCCGGGCTCCGGCGGGGCCACCCCGGTGCTTGACGCCGAGCGCTGGCTCGCCGTCCTGGACCCGGAGGTCCGCGAGGCGTTCGCCGGCGGCGTGCGCTACGTGCAGAACCTGCACGACGGCTACGGCCTCGGCAAGAGCTGGCAGGACACCTTCGAGACCGACGAACGGGCGGACGTGGAGGCGTTCCTGAAGAACGCCGGAGCCGAGTGGGACTGGCGGCGCGACGGGAGTCTGCGCGTGGAGTCCCACCGTCCGTCCACGACCAGGCACCCCGTCACCGGCGCCGAGGTGTGGTTCAACCAGGCCGACCAGTGGCACCCGGCCGGTCTCGGTGACGACACCGCGGCCGAGCTCGCCCAGATCCTGTCCGAGGACGAGCTGCCGCAGTCGGTGCGGTTCGCCGACGGCAGCCCGATTCCGCCCGAGTACGTCGCCCAGGTCCGCGACCGCGGGCTGGAGGCGGCCGTGGACGTCGACTGGCGCACGGGCGATCTGCTGCTCATCGACAACGTCCTGCTGGCCCACGGCCGGCGGCCGTTCACCGGGGACCGCCGCGTCCTCGTGGCGATGTCCGACTGACGCCCCGGCCCAAGGGCTGCCCCGACTTCTTCGACCACGGAGCGAGCTGACCATGACCATCACCTCGGAAGAGACACCCGCCGGCTGGGTGGGGAGCGGGACCGTGCCCGGGATGCGACGTCCCGCGGCCCCCGGCACCGGCATCCACGGCTACATCACCGAGAACCGGGCGGAGCTGCGCGAGCTGCTCACCCAGCGCGGCGCACTGCTGCTGCGCGGATTCGAGGTCGGCGGTGTCGACGGCTTCGACGGCACCGTCCGGGCGTTCTCCGGCACGCCGCCGCTGGCGTACGCCGAGCGCTCCTCGCCCCGCAGCACCATCAAGGGGCAGGTCTACACCTCGACCGACTATCCGCAGAACGAGGAGATCTTCCTCCACAACGAGAACTCCTACCAGGCGGTCTGGCCGCGGACGCTGTACTTCTTCTGCGTCGAGCCGCCCGTCACGCAGGGCGCCACCCCGCTCGCCGACATCCGCCAGGTGCTCAGGTCCGTCGACCCGCAGGTACGAGCGGAGTTCGAGGCGCGCGGCTGGCAGGTCGTGCGCAACTTCCACGCCGGGTTCGGAGTGCCCTGGCAGGAGGCCTTCAACACCTCGGACAAGGACGCCGTCGTGGCGTACTGCAAGGAACGCAGGATCGAGGCGGAGTGGCGGCCCGACGGCGGTCTGCGCACCACCGCGGTACGGCAGGCGGTGCACCGCCATCCGGTCACCGGCGAGGAAGTGTGGTTCAACCACGCCACGTTCTTCCACGTCAGCACCCTGGCCCCGGAGGTCGGAGCCGGTCTGCGCGCGATCTTCGCCGATGAGGACCTGCCCACGAACACCTTCTACGGGGACGGCGGGGTCATCCCCGACGAGGTGACGGATCACCTGCGCGCCGCCTACCGGTCGGCTGCGGTCCGCTTCGACTGGCAGCGCGACGACGTCCTGGTCGTCGACAACATGCTCGCCGCGCACGCGCGTGAGCCGTTCACCGGACCGCGGCGCATCGCCGTGGCCATGGCAGAGCCGTCCGACGCCTGAGCCTGACGGCTGACGGCTGACGGATCTATCGGGAGTTGAGGGAGACATGTTCGAGTTCGAGACGTACGGATCACGGATCTCCGGACTGGCCGTGTACCGGCCGGCCAGGCTGGTGTCCAACGAGGAACTGGCACCGCTGACGACGGTCTCGCCGCAGTGGATGGAGAGCCGGACCGGCATCAAGACCCGCCATCACGCCTCCGACGAGGAGGACCTGGTCACGATGTCGGCGGCCGCGGGCGAGAAGGCCGTCGTCTCGGCCGACATCGACCCGGGCGAGGTGGACCTGACGATCGTCGCGAGCGCCACCCGCCGTCGCCGTATGCCCGGCATCGCCCCCGAGGTGGCCAGTCGTATCGGACTGCCCAACTCGGGTGCGTACGACCTCAACGCGGTCTGTGCCGGCTTCACGTACTCGCTGGCCATGGCGTCCAACGCCGTGCGTCTGGGCGAGGCGCGCAACGTCCTGGTCGTCGGCGCCGAGCGGACCAGCGAGTGGATCGACCCCGCCGACCCCGACACGTTCGTCATCTTCGGTGACGGTGCCGGAGCCGCGGTGGTGTCCCGCTCGGACCAGCCCGGCATCGGCCCGGCGGTCTGGGGCAGCGACGGCGCACGGCACGACGTGCTCGGCATCACCGAGAAGGCGGACGGCCGGGAGTACGTCACCATGAACGGCCCGCTCGTCTACAAGTGGTCCACGGCCACCATGCCGGACGTCGCCCACCGGGCGTGCGCCGCCGCCGGGATCACGATGCAGGACATCGACTGGTTCGTGCCGCACCAGGCCAACAACCGGATCATCAAGACGCTCGCCGCGAACCTGGACCTCCCGCCGGAGCGCGTCGTCAACGACGTCGTCGAGACCGGGAACACCTCCGCGGCCTCCGTGCCGCTGGCGCTGAGCAGGCTCAAGGAGAGCGGCCGCAGCACCCCCGGCGAGAACGTCCTGCTGCTCGGCTTCGGTGCCGGCCTGACGTACGCCGGCCAGGTCGTCCGGATGCCGTGACCGGCCCCGGCGAACCCCCAGAACCCCCGCACTCCCCCCGCACGCACATCCACGCGCACACACCTATGGAGAGACGAAGGCCATGACCAGAGACGAACTGATTGTCGAGATCATCAACCTCACGCTGCGTACGGCGCCGGACCTGGAGGGCGAGGTCACCGCTGATTCCAGCTTCGACGAGCTCGGCATGGACTCCCTCACCCGCATCGACCTCCTGGCGGCCGTGGAGAAGGCCTTCAACCAAACAGTGCCCGACGAGCGGGTCGGCGACCTGCTGCGCGTCAGTGACGTCGCGGACTTCCTGACAGCAAACAAGGCAGGAGTCTGACCCATGGGCCACACGGACCCCATAGGCGGGGCGATGCCCCTGTCGGTGGGCCAGGAGGGGCTATGGCTGCTCCACAAACTGGCTCCCGACAGCGCGACCTACAACCTCGCGGGTGGTGTCCGGATGGAGCCCGCGCCGGACCCGGAGGTCCTGGCGCGGGCGGCCCGGGCGCTCACCGAACGGCACCCGATGCTGCGTTCGGTGTACGTCGAGGCCGACGGCAGTCCCCGCCGGCTGGTGAAGGACCCGGGTGACATCGGCGAACTCGTCGTCCGTGACGTACCGGACGCGGACGACGACGAGCTGGAGCGGCTCGTCGCCGCGGAGGCGGGCACCCCCTTCCGGCTCTCGGACGAGGGACCGTTCCGGGTGGTGCTGTGGCGCCGCCGTACCGACGCCGTGCTGCTGGCGCTCACCCACCACATCGCGACCGACGCCATCTCCCAGTGGATGCTGTGGCGCGACCTGCTGGCCGCGTACGAGGCGTTCGCCGAGGGCAAGGAGCCCGGCTGGGCCCCCGTCGCCGTCGACTACGGCCATTTCGTCGAGAGCGAGCGTGCCCTGCTCGAATCCTCGCGCGGTCAGCGGCAGGCGGAGTTCTGGCAGGAGCAGGTCGAAGGGTCCGCACCCGCGGAGCTGCTGACCGACAAGCCCCGGCCGGCCGTCGCGTCGTTCACCGGTGCCAGCCTCGTACGCCGGCTGCCCGACGAACTCGCGGAGCGGCTCAAGCGTGCCGCCGCCGAACAGGAGATCTCGCAGTTCGCCCTGGCGCTCGGCTCCCTGCAGGCACTGCTGAACCGCTGGACCGGACAGTCCGACTTCCTCATCGCCTGCCCGGCCTCGGTGCGCCGCTCGGCCGCCAAGGACGTCGTCGGCTACTACGTCAACCCGGTGCTCATCAGGGCCGTGTTCGACAGGAACACCCCGCTGGGCGAGGTGACGGCCGCGGCCAACGACCGCCTCAGGCAGGCGACCGCGCGGGCCACGTACCCGTTCCCGCTGGTCGCGCAGGCCGCGGCGGCGACCGGGCCGCTGTTCCGGATCTCCATGACCATGGTCACCACGGACCGCTTCGGTTCCGAACTGGCCGGTGCGGTCGCCGGCGTACCCCTCGACGTGGCCGGTCTGACCACCACGTACCTGGAGATACCGCACCTCGAGGGCCAGTGCGACATCACCTTCGAAGTCACCCGTGACGTGCAGGGGCTCACCATCGCCCTGCGCTACGACACGGCGCTCTTCGAGCGGGACACCATGGACCGGCTGTTCGACCAGCTCATCCGCTTCATGACCGCCGCCGGGGACACACCCGAGCGCCCGGTCTCCCGGATCCCGCTGACGGACGCCGCCCAGAAGCGTTCGCTGCTCGCCCTGGGCAGCAACGCCGGCGACGGATCATGAAGCAACCCGTGCTCCGCGGCATCCTCGACGGTGTGGGCAACACGCACCTCGTCGAACTCGGCGGGCTGCTGCCCCGCTTCGGGTCCCGCGTCTTCGCGAAGCTCGAAGCCTTCAACCCCGGCGGCAGTGTCAAGGACAGGTCGGCCCTGTCGATGCTGCTCGGCAGGATCCGCAGCGGGGAACTGGTACCGGGCAGGTCCACGGTCGTGGAATCGAGCTCCGGAAACCTGGCGATCGGCATCGCGCAGATCTGCCGGTACTTCGGCATCGACTTCATCTGCGTCGTGGACCCCAAGACCACCCAGCAGAACCTGGCGATCCTGCGCGCCTACCGGGTCACGGTCGAGATGGTGACCGAGGTCGACCCGGACACCCGCGCCTATCTGCCCATGCGCCTGGCGCGGGTTCGCGAACTGGTGGCCGCGACACCCGGCGCGTACTGGCCCAACCAGTACGCCAACCCGCTCAACCCCCGGGCCCATGTGCAGACCATGCGAGAGATCGCCGAAGCACTGGACGACCGGGTGGACTACCTGTTCTGTTCGACCGGTACCGGCGGCACCATGACCGGCTGCGCCCAGTACATCCGGGAGCGCGGACTCTCCACCACGCTGGTGGGGGTCGACGCCATGGGCAGCGTGCTGTTCGGCGGCCCCTCGGGTCCGCGGCTGCTGCCCGGACACGGGGCCGCGATCAAGCCCCCGCTGTTCGATCCGACGCTGGCCGACGAGGTCGTGCTCGTCAACGACCTCGACTGCGTCGTCGCCTGCCGGACCCTGACACACCGTGAGGCGATCCTCGCGGGCGGCTCTTCGGGGGCGGTGACCGCCGCACTCGGGAAGATGGCCGACCGCATTCCGGCCGGCAGCAACTGCGTGATGATCTTCCCCGACCGCGGCGACCGCTATCTCGACACCATCTACTCCGACGACTGGGTGCGCGCCCACTTCGGAGAGGTCTCACATCTGTGGAACGAACCCGAACACACATTGGCGGTGGGCGCATGCTGATCATCAAGCACGGTGAAGTGGCCGGGCTGCTGGCCGGACGCGAGAAGGAGGTCATCGACCTCGTCGCCGAGGCCTACAAGCGCCACGACGAGGGCCGCACAGTCCTGCCGCACTCCGTCTTCCTGCGCTTCCCCGACCGTCCGAGGGACCGGATCATCGGCCTCCCCGGCTACCTCGGGGGCGACACCGAAGTCGCCGGGATGAAGTGGATCTCCTCCTTCCCCGGCAACGTCGCCGCCGGGCTGCAGCGCGCCAGCGCCGCCGTCCTGCTGAACTCACTGGAGACCGGGCACCCCGAGGCGCTCATCGAGGGCTCCCTGATCTCGGCCATGCGCACCGCGGCCTCGGCCGCACTCGGCGCACGGATGCTCCTCGGGGACCGCAGGCCGTCCGGGATCACGCTCATCGGCACCGGCGTCATCAACCGGGAGGTGCTGCGCTTCCTGGCCGCCGAGCTGCCCGAGCTCGACTCCCTCGCCGTCCACGACACGGACATGGAGCGGGCCAAGCGCTTCACCGCGGATCACGCCAGGCTGCTGCCCGGCGCGAAGATCCGCCACTGCGCCACGCTCGACGAGGCGCTGGCCGCCCACGACCTGGTGTCCTTCGCGACGACGTCGGCCTCGCCGTACACCGGCCTGGACGCCTGCCCGCCCGGCACCGTCGTGCTCCACATCTCGCTGCGCGACCTCACCGTGCCCGCCGTACTCGGCGCGCACAACATCGTCGACGACCCCGACCACGTATGCCGTGAGCAGACCTCACCGCACCTGGCGGAGCAGCACACCGGTGGGCGCGACTTCGTCGACGCCTCCATCGGCGCCCTGCTGCGCGGCACCGCCCGGCTGGAACCGGAGGCCGGAAAGCCGCTCGTGTACTCCCCGTTCGGCCTCGGCGTCCTGGACCTGGCGCTGGCCGGCTTCGTCCGGGACGAGGCACGAAGGGGCGGCATCGGCACCCGTATCGACGGGTTCGTTCCCGCGCCGACGCCCTAGGAAGGCTCCCGAACCCGGGTCACCGCCACTGAACGCTGCAACTGATCAACACCTCTGGAGAAGAGATGTCTGTCCCGCTGCACGAACTGATCGCCCAGCAGACCGTCCGTACCCCCCACGCCATCGCGGTCGACGACGCACAAGGGTCGATGACGTACGCGCAGCTGGACCGCCGCGCGAACGGAATCGCGCGGCTGCTGCGCGGGCGCGGTGTCCTTCCCGAGTCGAGGGTTGCCGTCTGCCTGCCGCGCGGGCGCGAGCTCGTCGCGGCGCTCCTGGGCGTCTGGAAGGCCGGCGCGGCCTACGTGCCGCTGGACGCAGGCCACCCGGCCGAGCGCATCGCCTGGATGGTCGCGGACAGCGGCGCGCGGACGGTCCTGACCATCGGCGAGTCGGCCGGGGCTCTGGACGGGGTCGTACCCGACGGTGTCGTGCTCCTGGACGCGGCCGGTGGCGAGGCCGACGCCGAACCGGTGGAAACGGGCCCGCAGCACGCCGCGTACATCACGTACACCTCGGGCTCGACGGGCCGCCCCAAGGGCGTGCTCGTCGAGCACGGCGGGATCGCCAACCGGGTGTCGTGGTCGGTCGCCCGCCAGGAACTCACCCCGGACGACCGGGTGTTGCAGAAGACCGTCCTCACGTTCGACGCCGCGGCCCTGGAGCTCTTCGCGCCGCTGGTCGCGGGCGGCACCGTCGTGATGGCCCCCGAGGGCGCCGAATCGGACCCCGCCCTCCTCGTACGGACGGTGGCCGACCGGCACATCACCGTCCTGCAGGGCGTGCCCTCCGTGCTGCGGCTGCTCGCCGAGGAGCCCGCCTGGTCCGAGTGCACCGGGCTGCGGCTCGTCCTGTCCGCGGGTGAGGCCCTCGACGCCGAACTGTGCCGCAGGCTCGGCGAACCCACCGGCGCCAAGGTGTGGAACACCTACGGCCCCACCGAGTGCTCCATCGACGTCACGGGCCAGGAGTTCGACCCGGAGCTGCACACCGAGGCCGTGCCGATCGGCCGGCCGGTCGACAACATGCGCGTGTACGTGCTCGACGAGGAGCTCGACCCGGTCCCGATCGGTGTCGTCGGCGAGCTGTACGCCGGGGGCATCGGCGTGGCACGCGGCTACGTCGGCAACCCGGCGCAGACCGCGGAGAGGTTCGTACCGGACCCGCACGGCCCGGCGGGCAGCCGCATGTACCGCACCGGCGACCTCGCGCGCTGGCGCTCCGACGGCGCACTCGCCTACCTCGGCCGCGTGGACCACCAGGTCAAGGTGAACGGCGTCCGCATCGAGCCCGCCGAGGTGGAGGCCGCACTCAACGCGCACCCCGACATCCGGGGCGCCGTGGTCGGCGCGTACACCGTCGGCGGCGGAAAGCGCCTCGTCGCCCACCTGGTGACCGCCCGCCGCATACCCCGGGACGAACTGCGCAGCTTCCTGCGCAAGCGGCTCCCCGAGCCGATGGTCCCCGCCCTGTTCGTGCCCGTGGACGCCTTCCCGCTGACCGGCAACGGCAAGATCGACCGCAAGGCCCTGCCCGACCCCGAGCAGCCCGGCACACGGACCGCGGGGGAGGGGCCCCGGTACACCGCGCCCCGCACCGTCGCCGAACGCCTCGTCGCCGAGGTGTGGGAGCAGCTGCTCCAGGTCGAACGGGTCGGTGTGCACGACGACTTCTTCGCCCTCGGCGGCTCCTCCCTCGTCCTGACCCGGCTGGCCGACGCCCTGGGCAGGGCCTCCGGAGACAGCATCCAGCTGCGCGGGCTCTTCGCGGCCTCCACGGTCGAGGCCCAGGCCAAGCTCCTGGAGGAGGCGCGGCCCGCCGTACCCGAGGTGGTACCGGTGGGACGCGACACCCCCCTGCCGCTCTCCTTCGGACAGCACCGGCTGTGGTTCCTGGACCGCATGCACCCGGGCAGCGCGGAATGGGTGGCGCCGCTGTTCCTCCGGCTGCCCGCCGGCACGGCCGCCGACACGGTGCAGTCCGCACTGGACACGCTGGAGACCCGCCACGAGTCCCTGCGCACCCGGTACGTCCTGGAGGGCGAGGAGCCCCGCCAGGTGGTGGCCGGACCCCAGCCGGTCGAGCTGCGCGTGGTGGACGCGAGCGAGGCAGAGATCGAGGGGCTGTTCGGGGAGCAGTTCGCCCGGGGCTTCGACCTGAGCGACGGGCCGCTGTGGCGGGCCCTGCTCGTACGGGTTCCCGTCGGCGGCCCCGTGCTGCTGGTCACGACCCACCACATCGCCAGTGACGGCTGGTCGACGGTGCTGATGGACCGGGAGATCCGCGAGCTGTGCGCCGCCGCCTCGGAGGGCCGGACACCGGAACTCCCCGAGCTCCCTGTGCAGTACGCGGACTACGCGGCCTGGCAGGCCGCCCGGTCCGACGACACGGTCCTCGACCGCGAACTCGACTACTGGAAGAACGCGCTGCGCGGCATGCCCGAACTGCAGCTCCACACGGACCGGCTTCGCCCGGCCCGGCGCGACGGGCGGGGCGAGGGCGTGCGCTTCTCGGTTCCGGCCGGTCTCGCCGACGCTCTCAGCGGCATCGGGCGGAAGCACGGCGCGACCCAGTACGCGACCCTGCTGGCCGTCTTCGCGGCGCTGCTCTCACGGCACAGCGGGCAGGACGACTTCGGCATCGGGAGCCCGGTCACCGGGCGGCTCAGGCCCGAGACCCAGGGCACGGTCGGCTTCTTCCTCAACTCGCTCGTCATGCGCTGCGACCTGACCGGCGACCCGACCTTCGGCGAGCTGCTGGGACGTACGAAGGACACGGCCATGGCCGGCTTCGCGCACCAGGAGCTGCCGTTCGAACGGCTGGTGGACGAACTGCAGCCGGTCCGCGACCTGTCCCGCACCCCGCTCTACCAGGTCGCCTTCGACCTGCAGGACGAAGGCGCCACATCGGTGGCCGCCGACGGGGTACTGATGGACGCCTTCCAGGGCGCCTGGCGGGTGGCCAAGACCGACCTGACGATGTTCGTGTGGCGCCAGGCCGACGGCTCGCTGAACGGTGCGCTGGAGTACGCGACCTCGCTGTTCGACCGGCCCACCGTGGAGCGCATGGCCGACCACTTCGTGAGGCTGGTCGAGGGCGTGGTGGCGGCGCCCGAGGCGGCACTGTCGGCCATCGACATCACCTCGGTGCACGAGCACCGGCTCCTGCGGGTCTGGAACGACTCGGCGGTGGTGGTGCCGGAGGTGTCGGTGCCGGAGCTGGTGGCGCGTCGGTCCTCCGCGGCGCCGGGTGCGGTGGCTGTGGAGGCGGGTGACCGGTCGTTGTCGTTCGCGGAGTTGGATGTGCGGGCGAATCGGTTGGCGCATCGTCTGCGTGCGGCTGGTGTGGGTCCGGAGTCGACGGTTGCGGTGTTGCTGGATCGTTCGGTCGATCTGGTGGTGTCGTTGTTGGCGGTGTGGCGTGCGGGTGGTGGGTTCGTTCCGATGGACCCGGTGCTGCCGGCGGGTCGTATCGCGGGGATGGTCGAGGACGCCAGGGTGGGTGTGGCGTTGACGTCGGCCCGGTATGTGGATCGTTTCCCGGGTGTGGAGACGGTGCTGGCCGAGGGTGATGTGTCGTCGTTCCCGGATTCGGTGCCTTCGGGTGTGCTGGATCTGGATTCGGTGGCGTACACGGTGTTCACGTCGGGTTCGACGGGGCGGCCGAAGGGTGTGCAGGTTTCGCATCGCAGTCTGGTGAATCATGTGGACTGGGCTGTGCGGGAGTTGGTGGCGTCGGGTTCGGGTGGTGCGCCGGTGTTCTCGTCGGTGGCGTTCGACCTGGTGGTGCCGAATGTGTGGGCTCCTCTGGCTGCGGGTCAGCGTGCGTGGCTTTGGGACGGTGAGCTGACGGAGCTGGGTGAGAGCCTGGTGGCAGCCGGTCCGTTCTCCTTCATGAAGCTGACCCCCGGTCATCTGGAGGTGCTGTCCGGGCAGTTGTCGGACGAGCAGATCCAGGGTTTGACGTCTCGTGTGGTGGTTGCGGGTGAGGCGTTGCCCGGTGGTCTGGTGGAGCGCTGGCGGGTGCTGCTGGGTGAGGGCCGTGTACTGAACGAGTACGGCCCGACCGAAGCGACCGTCGGGACCTGCGTCTTCCCGCTCGTCGAGGCGTTCGAGGGTGTGGTGCCGATCGGGCGTCCGCTGCCGAACATGACCATGCGCGTCCTGGACGCGGGTCTGCAGCCGGTCCCGGTGGGGGCCGTGGGTGAGCTGTTCGTCGGCGGTACGGGTGTGGCACGCGGCTACGCATACCGTCCCGGTGCGACGGCTGAGCGGTTCGTGCCCGACCCGTTCGGGCCGGCGGGTGCGCGTCTCTACCGCACGGGTGACTTGGTGCGGTGGCGTAGTGATGGTGCGGTCGAGTTCCTGGGCCGTATCGATGACCAGGTGAAGGTGCGCGGGTATCGCATCGAGCTCGGTGAGATCCGGGCCGCGTTGGTCGCTCATCCGCAGGTCACCGACGCCACCGTGGTGGTGTCGGAGGAACAGAGGCTCATCGCCTACGTCGTCGGCAGCACCGATGACCTGGCGGAGGGGCTCAGGGCTTCGCTGCCGGAGTACATGGTCCCGTCCGTCTTCGTCGGCCTCGACGCGCTCCCGCTGACCGCCAACGGCAAGATCGACCGACGCGCCCTCCCCGACCCCGAGGCCACGGCAGCCGACGCGTTCATCGCTCCCGGTACGCCCACCGAAGAACGCGTCGCAGCCATCTGGCGCGACCTGCTCGGCAAGGAGGCGAGCACCCAGGACAGCTTCTTCGACCTGGGCGGCCACTCCATCCTCGCCGTCCGGCTGGTCTCGCGCCTGCAGAACGAGTTCGACCTGGACCTGCCGATGCGCGTCGCCTTCGAGAGCCCGACGATCGCGCAGCTCTCCGTGGAGATCGAGGACCGGATCCGGGCCGAGATCGACGCCGTGCTCACCGAGTCCCACTGATTCCGTCGAGACGAAGGACGTGCTCATGCGACACCTCATCTCCATCTGCGACCTGACCGACGACGACCTGCGGGGCCTGGTCGAGCGGGGGGCGGAATTCGCCGCCGGGGCCCGGGCGAAGTCCCTGGAGGACGCGATCGTCGGCATCTACTTCCGGCGGACGTCCACCCGTACCCGTACCGCCTTCACCAGCGGCGCCCTGCGGCTCGGGGCGAAGGCGGTGACCTTCGGTCCCGACGACCTGCAGCTGAACACGGGGGAGACCACCGAGGACACCGGCCGGGTGCTCTCCGGCATGCTGGACCTGCTGGTGGCCCGAACCGCGGACGCCACCGAGGAGCTGCGGACCTGGGCGGCCGGCGGGCAGATGTCCGTCATCAACGCGATGAGCGCGGAGGAGCACCCCACCCAGGGGCTCACCGATCTCACCACGCTGCAGCACCATTTCGGCCGTGTCGAGGGCCTGCGGGTCCTGTACGTCGGCGAGGGCAACAACAGCGCCGCGGCCCTGGCCCTCGCCCTGACCCGGTTCCCCGGGACGGAGCTCGAGCTGCGGACACCGCCCGGCTACGGGCTGGCGCCGGAGATCCTCGCCACCGCCACCGAACAGGCGGCGCGCAGCGGGTCGAAGGTGTCCGAGCAGCACGACATGGATGCCCTGCCGTCGGGTCTCGACGCCGTCTACACCACGCGGTGGCAGACCACCGGAACCAGCAAGCCGACCGCCGACTGGCGGGAGGTCTTCGCACCGTTCCAGGTCACCCGCGAGCTGTGGCAGGGGAGCCCTGACGCGGTCTTCCTGCACGACCTCCCCGCCCACCGCGGCCAGGAGGTCACCGCCGAGGTGCTGGACGGGCCGGCGAGCATCGCCTTCACCCAGGCCACGCACAAGCTGCACAGCGCGATGGCTGTCCTGGAATGGTGCTGGGCCGATCGGCCATGAGTGACGAGGGGGGGTATCGGATACGGCGAAGAAGCAAGCACGCGCTGCCGACGCTGCGCAGCTACCGCGACTTCCGGCTGCTGTGGACCGGCTCCGCCATGTCCGTCATGGCGGAGCGGTGCTCGGGCATGGCGTTCACGCTGCTCGTGCTGTGGGACACCGGATCGGAGAGCGCGGCCGGACTCGTGGGCTTCGCGGGGCTGTTGCCGGCGCTGCTGGTCCAGCTGCCCGCCGGTGTCATGGTGGACCGGCTGAACCGTCGGCGGGTGATGATGACGTGCGTCATCGTGCGCATGGTCGCGGTCGCCACGGTGGCTGTGTCGTTGCTGGGGGACACCGTCTGGGTCTGGCACATCGCGACGGTGGCGTTCATCCAGAGCAGCATGACGGTCTTCTACCAGTTGTCCGAGCGGGCCATGGTCCGCGGTGTGGTGCCGCCCAGGCAACTGGGGGCGGCGATGGCGACGAACGAGGCACGTTCACGGGGCGTCAACTTCATCGGACATCCGGTGAGCGGTGCCATGTTCGGTCTGTCGGCGTGGATGCCGTTCATGTCGAGCGTCGGGCTGTACCTGCTCTCGCTGATCACACTCGTGCGGCTGCGGGGGGAGAAGGAGCCGCCCCCCAGGCCGGGCAACAAGCGGCGCAACATGCGGGCCGACATCGCGGTCGGGCTGCGGTGGGTATGGGATCGCGCCTTTTTCCGAACCGCCCTGCTGATCATCGCGGGAAGCAATCTGGTCTTCCAGGGGCTCATCCTCACCGTGGCCGTCGTGGTCAGGGAGG